>CAVVII010000024.1:85000-262520 GCA_963748055.1 uncultured Verrucomicrobiae bacterium
CCGATAAAAGAGCGCGTCCAAGGAGAACTTTTGGGACCGAACCGCGTTTACATCATGCCTCCGAATCGCGAGATGACGCTGGAAGACGGCGGGCTCCGCTTGTGGGCGCGCACGGAAAATCGCGGCAGGCATATGCCGATCGATCGCTTCTTCGCTTCTATCGCAGAAGAGCATGGTTCAGGTGCAATCGGTATCGTATTATCAGGCACGGCTTCGGATGGAACGCGTGGTCTGAACGCCATTAAAGAGAAGGGAGGGATAACCATAGCCCAAGATGAAAGAACAGCCCGCTATTTCAGCATGCCGAGCAGCGCCATTTCGTCTGGAAATGTGGACCTGATGTTGACGCCTCGGGCGAATCGCGGAAGAACTTGCCCGGCTTATCCGGGCATCCGTATGTCAAAGCAACAGGCGGAGCCGAAGCCGTCGAAGGATGGTAAGGCAGAGGATTTTAGCGCTTCTGCTCGCCAAAACCGGAGTGGACTTCGCCCAATATCGTCAGACGACGCTTCTGCGACGCATTCAGCGGCGTATGATCCTGAATCGGATGAAGAATGTCGACACTCAGCCGGATTCTGTTGCAAAATAATCCGGCCGTAAGCTGGAAGCGCTCTATCAGGACGCCCTGATCCACGTAACAAGTTTTTTCCGGGAACCTGAAGTCTTCGAGAGCCTTGCGGAAGAAAGCGTTTATCCGGAACTGGTTAAGGATCGGGACCGAGGACGATCCAATTCGAATTTGGCTCCCTGGAAGCTCGACCGGGGAAGAAGTTTATTCTGTCGCGATCAGTCTGCTTCGAGTTCCTGGAGGATTTGCCAGTGCGACATCCTCCATTCAGATTACGGCACAGATATAAGCCATCGGGTCGATCTGAAAGCTCGAAGACGCGATCTCTGGCGACTATTGGGTTAAAGTTTCAACTGACAGATTGCGCAGTTTCTTTCACTAGGGATGGATCGCGGTTATCAAATCAACAAGCCGATCCGAGACATGTGCGTGTTCGCTCGTCAGGACGTCACAAGGGATCCTCCGTTTTCCAAGAATGGATTTAATTAGCTGCCGAAACGTCATGATTTATTTTGAGCCGGAGCTTCAAGACAGAGTTGATCCCACTCTTTCATTACGCTCTTAAAACGGCCGGGTTTCTTCTTATTGGCAGTGCGGAAAACATTGGACGGTTCTCCAGATCTCTTTGACACTGTAGCGCAAAAATCGAAGCTATTTCGCAAGCGGCCCAGGCAGCAATACGTCCCACCAATTGGCGGTTTGCCAATGCAAGGCCCCAATTCGTACCTCTCCGGAAAGCTCCCCAAAGCGGAAGCGCAGGATAGCGCGCGAGATGCCATCAATGGAAAGCGGAAAAGACATTGATGGATCGGTTCTGTCCACCGGCCATTGTGGTAGATCAAAACCTGGAAATATTACAGTTCCGGGGCGCGGTCATCCCTTATCTTCAACCGGCATCCGGCCAGGCAAGCTTAAATCTTTTTAATATGACACTCCCGGTTTTGGAGTTTGAGCTTCGCTCGTTGATAGATCGGGCGAAGAGCAGCAGGAGTGATGTGCGCCGGGAAGGATTGCAAGTTGAAATCGGTGGCGTTTCACAGAGGCTCAACCTGGAAGTCATTCCTGACGGTGAGGAGCGAAAGTCGAAACCCCTGTTTCATCATTGCCTTGTAGCGACACGCGGCATCCCGCGAGGCAATGCACGCAGAGGATGCTGATGACGCTGAGAAATTGCGCATTGCTCCAAATGGAAGAGCGAGCTGGTAGCGACCAGAGAACATATTCAGTCGGTGATCGATGAGCGGGAAGTAGCTAACGAAGAGTTGCGGTCGGCTAACGAGGAAATTCAATCAAGTAACGAAGAACTTCAGAGTACAAACGAAGAACTTGAGACTGCGAAAGAAGAACTCCAGTCGACCAACGAAGAATTGACTACCCTGAATGAGGAGCTGCGACACACCAACCTTGAACTGGGCGAAGTTAATAACGATCTGCTTAACCTCTTGCGAAGCGTCAATATCCCGGTCGTCATCGTGGGCGCGATTGCGAATCCGACGTTTCACGCCAGCCGCGCATAAGACTCTGAGACTTATTCCGTCGGAGTTGGGCGATTGATCACCGACGGGGTCCGAATATCAGATCCACGTTTCCCTGATGAAATGGCGCTGCTCGGCATGCCTATGGAATAGCGGTGTTCTGTCACCGCATCATGGCTTTTTAGCCCCTTTTGCTTTTCAAGGCTGCGTCGGATCGTCGGTATATGCGAGCAGGTTCTTCAATGACTCGTCGCATAGCGCGTCAAAGATAGCGTCAATAAAAGCTCGCCCGTTCATGTCTGCCAGACCGTAAATTGTCCAACTCTTTGGCCGATGGCGAGGTCATCCTCTTGTGATGTTATTTTCGCCTTTTTAGCCGCTGTTGCTTTGGCAACAGATATGAGGACGCTTGAGAGATCTTCTGGGAATTTAGCCACCATACTTAAGACCGGGTATTGACGGCAGTGAATTGACTGCGACTCTCCTAGATTCCATGTCCAGGTGAGTGTAGATGTCGTTCATTTCCGTGGATTTATGGCCGGTAAGTTGCATTCGTATTTCCTGCGGAATGCTGCTGTTTGCCAACTCCGAATTGAAGAAGTGTCGCAAGCAATGGAAGCTCTCTCTCGGGTCGTTCTACCACGCGAGCCAGTTCTCTCCTGGGCGATGGATTATCCCACCTTTCTCCTTTAATTGAATTCCATATGCCCTCCTACGTTGATAACACCTTTTTCAGCGTGTTGAGCGTAGAATTTAGGTAATACCGGGGCGTCTGGATCGTCTCCGACGTGACTCATAAGATATTCGGAAACCTGTGGATGCATCGGAACTACTACGTACTTCTTGGTTTTGGCCTGCCAGAACTGAATAATCCCGTGCTGTAGGTTCGTTTAGACCACGCGTTCCATCCGAAGCAGTGCCGGATAAAACGACACCGACGGCAACCTGAACATGTCTCCCGTAGCGCAGGACAACATTCTTTGTACTTCATCTCTAGTAAAAGGTTTGCGCCCGGGCTGAACTTTAGTAAGCGCTTTTATATCTGCTGGATTAGATGAGATTAGCCCCTCTCCGTTTGCCGCCCGAAGCGATATAGAGAGTATTCCCAATCTGTTATTGACGGTGGTAGGGCTACACCCGTCAGCAACATGCTTATCTCCAAAAGAACGAAAGCGATCGATTGGCAGTAAGCGTAATTTTGTATTGATCCCTTCGACGCCTAAAAACTCTTTAAAAACGCATATATCCTTTGTGTATACGATGAGGGTTCGATCCGACACTGTACCTTTCATCTCGACAAGCCATTGATCCAGCCATTCACCTACCGTTGGATCAAATCCCTTCTTTCCTGTCAGCCGTTCGATAGCTTCATCCGTAAGCTTGCGAAGCTGTTCGAGCGGTTGCGCGAGATTTTAGCGCGGCCACAAGCGAGCCCGCCCTTCCAGCGTCAACCTCGTCGGCGTTTCGGACGTTTATGACGAAACTTCTGCCATTTTCCGGCCGCTTTCTAGACCGATATAAAAATTTGGCGACCTATTTTTGGAATCCTTGAAAATAAAACTCATATTGTGTTGTACCTGTTAAAGATTGAGTGAATATCTGTCTCTGTGTATCTCTAACAGGTTCATTTAGTTGCATGAGTATCGACCAAATGCCTTGTAAATGCAAACGGATTCGACAAAGAATCAGACAAGGTTGTTTCACGAGTCAAAATAGGAACGAGTTGACTTGGACAAAAAGTCAGACAAGTCTCATACAAGCGCCTAGTGCGTCTAGGCGACTCTTCCCTATGGATGAGGACAAACTCCCCTAGGGAACCAGCATGGTGGGGATCCAAATGCTGCACGAAAACAAACGCCATGCCGGTTTGAATCGGCAAATTTTTCAACAATTCAGAGAACGCTTCCAAGCCGCCGGCGGAGGCGCCGATGCCCACGACCAAAATACTTTTTCTCTCGTCCGATTTTGAGCGCCCTCCTCCTTTTTTGGAGCTACTTCTTTCCGTCTTTTTTTTCATCACCGCCACCTGAACTATCTTACTGGCGCTAAACCTGTTCAAAGGCGAATTGCAAAAGGGTCGATTTTCAACATTGGTCTGGTCAATCGAATCGGTTACATCGGCTAAAAATGGTCATTTCGGGCGCAAAGCTTCCGCCAACACGTTCAGATCGGAGACAAAATCAGCATTAGATTCTTACCTCCAAAATCTTAAACATAATTAGTTGAGGATTTGAAGCAGCAGTATCACGCAGCATCAAGGAGATTGACAATGTCTTGGATGGCTCTATCAGCGTTATGATAGGCGATTTCCAGCTTGCTATGGGGTCGATGGGCGGGGTCTGGTCGGTGGTGAAAGCGGCTGTTAGCAAGTGGACCGCACAGGCGCTTGTGGAAGAACAGAAACAGAAGAGCGACTTGGAAGCCTTTGCTGGTCAGGCGATAGGCGTATCGTGTTCCGTCACGTTCGAGCAGGCCGTGGCCTTTGAGTTTGCGCAGGTCGTATCGAAGTTGGTTCAGAGCGTAGGCCTTTTCCGAAAGGTGGAAGCTCTGGAGAATGACTTGATGAATGTGCTTGGCGCTCCAGCCCCCGAGATTGTTGCCGGCATGTAGAAGAATCTCCAGAAGTCGGATGATGCGGGTCTCATGAATCTTTATACCCGCATAGTAGACAGAGCCCGTAACGATCGGCAAGGCCATGCGCTGCAGCAGAGGGAAGTCCACATGGACGTTCAACCACTCGGCCTGGAGTCCAGCGAAACGATCCGTGATCGCCAGGAACTTGGTGCGCACGGCGTTCATGTGGTCTAGGCCTTTCCTGAGGCCAAAGTCGCAAAGGTTATTTGAGCAAAGTTCATTGCGCAGGAAGGTGCAGAATTTCTCGTATTGCTTCAGGAACGCATTCTTCCAGTAGGCACGGAAGACGTGATGACCGTGTTCGGTCTGATCGATGACGGTACTCAGCTTGCCCCGCAGTTGCTTAGTGAGTCGTACGCCGAATAGTTCCGAGATCCGGTTGGCAGTGAGTCGCCAAAGGCCGATCTCGCAGCTGCGCTCGAAGATTTTATGGATCGGGAAGTTGCGCTTGAAGATGAAGTTGCGGCAGTACTCGATCTGCCCGATGGCGTAGAAGCGCGACAGGTTCATTTGCTTGCGCTCCTTTTGGGAGAACTTTGGGCCCAGGATCAGCGCCCAGTAGTCGAGTTGCTTTTGAACGATCTGCGGACTAAGCCGATCGGCAGCAGCTTGGAGCGCCGCGACATCGTCGACGGCTAGAAATGCGTTATCGTTCCTGCGGAAGGCGATCTGGGCTTTCTTGAGCTCCTGCTCGATAAAGGAGTGGCCATTGAGATAGTAGGTGGCCTGGAATGGCAAGAATGAGGCCACGCGCATCACCATCGGTCCAAGCACTTCATCGTAAATGTAGAAGTAGTAGTGGGTGAAGCGGCTGCGCTGGTGCGCCAGGATCCGGTGGTTAGAGTCCCTAGTCGGATACTTCGGCACGCTGATCCGGAAGGTGGGCCCTTGTTCCATGCTCTTGAAAATGAAATAGACTCCGTAGGCGCTTCTCTTCCGCATCCGGCGCAACCAAGGCAGGACGTGATCCTCTTTGCGGACACCTTTTTGGGCCCACTCGATGGGGATGTTGTGATTTCTGGCAAAAGCTTCCACCCAGCTCTGATAGTCATTGGTACGCTGGACAAGCACCTCCTTGCTCACGATTGGAACTCCGCACACCTGGCGAAAGAAATGAACCACTTGCTCCGGCCGAGACAATCCGCTCAAGTAACCGTTGATGACGATTCGGTCGAAGCAGTGGTATACAAAGAGCAGCAGCTCACCAAAAAGCTTCATGAACAGTTCCATGGAAACTTGATTCTAACGGGGCTGGACAACGACGTGAACCGCAAAAAGATCAAGCGCGGACCAGGGAAACAAGGGATCAAGGGCAAGCACTTTCTCCTCGCCAAGGAGATAAAATACATTCAGGACCGGGCGGCTGAACACGACGGACGCCTTGTCACCATAGGCCCGCTGGCACTCTTTTCGACCGCAACCGGGGATGCCTGGATGCTGGACCCCACAGATCAACTTGCTGCCCGACTCGCCCGGGATGGGGACCCAGAACCAATCGAGTTCGAGGAAACCGACACTAACTTCGCCATCAGCTGGAAAGGTACCTACCGTATTGAAGGGTGCGCATTCGTGTACGCGGACCGAGATTCCGGCCGGATCATTACAATTCTTGGCTATCCTGCTGCTAAAATTGCTCAATTGGGTTGAACAGCAAATTTCAAATATGTTTGGCTAGCCTTTTCCTTGGCCGTTGGATCCGATGCACGAAGAACGGAAGAGGGGTGAACCGTGATCAAGGTTCTTGGAGAGAAAAGAGATTTCATCCATCTTCCTCGATTCTTCAGAATTGGGAGATCTTTGCCAAAAGCGGAGCGGACTGCTGTAGCGCCAAGGCACACAATGATCTGCGGGTGGAGGGAGCGAAGTTCAGCGATTAACCAGGGGCGACACGCTTCAATTTCGCGCAAACCCGGTTTTTCGTGAATGCGGCGCTTGCCGCGAGGTTTCCACTTGAAGTGTTTGACTGCGTTCGTGACATAACATTTCGAGCGGTCTATCCCCACTAGATGCAGGGCCTGATCCAGGATGTTTCCGGCCGGACCGACAAAGGGCTTGCCTACCCTGTCCTCCTGGTCGCCGGGTTGCTCGCCAATAAAAACCACCTCCACGTGCGGCCCGCCTTCGCCAAACACCGTCTGAGTTGCATCGCGGTACAGGGGGCAGGCCTGACAGTCGGCCGCGGCCCTCCGTAGTTTGCCGAGGTCATTGGTATCCGGTACCGGGGTTAGTTTATTGTCGACACTATTCATCCCCAGGTTTCAGGTCTTCTAGACGTGATGACATTGCGTCCAGGAGTTCGGGTGCCGGATCTACTCTGGACGCATGGATGGAGTGGCGGAGTGGTGGAGTGATGGAGTGATGGAGTGATGGAGTGATGGAGTGATGGAATGGAGTGGCGGAGTGGCGGAGTGTCCAGCAATTGAGAGACGGAGGCATGATATTCGCCGCGCTTGCCGCAGGCGTCGATGACCGTCGCCTCAAACTCGGCAATGAGCGCTTCGCTCAGCGGCCGGTCCAGCCACGCCTCGCTGGCGCGTGCCAGTTTCACGCTGGTCAGCAGCTTGTGGCGGCCCCGCGTGATGACCTCTCGCGCCTGCATAGCCCATAAGAAATTTTCAATATTTGCCGAAAAACTGAAATTCCGGATTGAAAATTCCTTTGTAATTCACGGGAGACGAGAATCTCGGCCAGAAAGAATAAAACTCTATTTCGGTCCCTCGGGCGCCGTTACACGCTATGACTAAGACCTCGGCTTGGGTTGCGTTACAAAATCCTGCTTTTAAGAGGCTCTGGATTGCCAGCGTAATTTCGGGGACGTGGGTGGCGGCAAACGATACCGCGGCGACGTGGATGATGCATGTGCTCACGCCGTCGCCCTTTTTTCTATCGTTGATGTCAACCATGGCTTCGTTGCCATTCTTTTTCTTCACGCTGCCCGCAGGCGCCCTTGCCGATGTGATGGACCGCAAGAAGGTACTATGCCTGATGAATCTTTGGTTGGCGGCCGGGGCCGCTGGCTTGGCGATCCTTGACCAGCTTCATCTGCTTAATCCCTACGCAATTTTGGCGTGCATATTTCTCACCGGCGTAGGTTTCGCTTTTAACGCCCCGACCTGGGCCTCGATCGTGCCCGAGATCGTCTCAGACGCAGAGCTTCCCTCCGCGGTGGCTTTGGGCGGTTTGCAGCTCAACATCTCGGGAATTATCGGCCCAATTTTAGGCGGTGCGTTAATCCTGTTGATCGGGGCCGACTTCATATTTGTTGTGAATGCCGCCTGCTTCCTCTTTGTGATCCGGGCTGTCCTGAGCTGGAAAAGAGCAACGGAGCGGTCAAGGCTCCCGCTGGAAAGGTTTTTCGAATCTTTCGTCACCGGTATCCGCTACGTCCGTTATGCAACCGGGCTGCAGATCGTATTAGCCCGCAATGCCCTGTTTGCTTTGTGCATCTCGGTGATTCCGGCGCTGATGCCGGTCGTAGGCCTTAAAGTGTTATGCCTCAGTCCGTCCAGCCTCGGTCTTTTATTTACCAGCATGGGGGTAGGTTCAGTGGTTGCAGCCGTGGCCATCATTCCAGGGCTAAGGGCTCGCTACACGCCCAATACAGTCACTATATTGGCGAATCTGCTGGTTTTACTGGTTTATCTGTCGATGGCACTCGTTCGCCAGAGAGAACTATTCTTTTTTATGGCGGCGCTGGCAGGGGTTGGATGGACAGTATCTGCTTGTGAACTCTGGGTGGCCGCGCAGCGCGCGATGCCGAATTGGGCCCGAGGCAGGATGAACGCCACCGTTATCATGATTTCGCAAGGGGCCATGGCTTTTGGTGGAGTGATTTGGGGTTTCCTCTTCGCCGCCGCCGGAGTGAACTATGCTTTACTTGCGGCAACGGTCCCGTTGCTGATCAGTCTGGCTCTGGCTGCTCGGCTATCGATTAATTTTACCAAAGCCTTAAATTTCGATCCTGCGCCGGCCACGAACTTATCGCAACCGGTTCTCTACGCGCTGCAACCCGATCATGGTCCAGTTTCAGTTGCCGTAGAGTTTAAGGTCGATTGCGCTCGCCGGCGTGAATTCTTGAGCCTGATGCAGGAAATTCGCCTAATGCATTTGCGCAATGGGGCCCATGGGTGGGGATTGCACGAGGATCTTAACCGCTCCAATACTTTTCGCCTGGAGATGATGATTTTGTCCTGGAATGACTATCTACTGCAGCTTGCCCGAATCACCAAAGCCGAACAAGAGATCCTCGAAAAGGCGTGGAGTCTCCATATCGGCACCAGCCCGCCAGAAGCACGGACTTACCTGTCAATAAAGAGGGAGATGTGTGCACATAAGCGCTGTGAGGAGGCTTCATCCATTGAACCTGTCGACAAGTCCGCTCGCTCCAGGAACTCCCATATTTTTGGAAGTCAGGCGACCAAGTGGTGAAAGTCCGTGTCGTGTTAACTGGACAACCAGCGAAACTTTGTTATGCAAATGATGCCGCTGCTTCAAAGTTTAGGACCGTGATCTACCAGCAGCGCGGGTGGCCTCAAATTAGCAGGGCTTTATACCGGACAATTCTGTCGGTTCAACGAAGCCTTACCTTGGACGCCGCTCGGAAATCGAAGCTCAATACTCAGTGCCGCTATAGGCGTTAGTCGTCTTTTGTGATGGGGCGAGTTAGCCGGAGGCGAAAGAAACTAAAAGAAAATCTGAAATGTCGGCCGCAAATTCCATTCGTACTCTTACGAGGCAAGCCCCGGGGCAAGGTGTCCACGTGGGGGGATCTCAATAGCTTATACTTTCTCGACTATGGTCACGATCGCAGTATCTGCGGCTTGCTCGCCCCCTGTTAAGTCGTTCTCTCGAGAACCCGAGATGGCACTCTGTCGCTCAGGTCCTTGAACCTGGGCGCCGGCGTTGGAAGCTCGGTTTGGAGATCGGTTCTGCCAAAACAATCCGTAGCCTTCTTTTTTTAGGAAATGGTTCGACACTCTGCACCTTACTTGAGACGATTTTTTTTGGTAACGGTCTTTGCCGGTGGGTCGCTAGCTGTAAGATCTAGGTTGAGCGCAATGAGAAGTCCAAATTTAGCCCTGTCGGCGGGCCAAAGCTCGCTCGGGAAAGAGGGGCCAGCAGCAATGAAGGGCATTTTATGTCTCATCGAGCTCTTCCTGCAGAACGCCGCAAACCCTCGCTGATCAAAATCTAACATGAAATCCATCCAATAATATGAACGGAAATCTCGGCCGAGACAGGCTCTGGAATGAGCATATCTGGAGTGAGATAGACAGGGCAGTTCGGGAGGAGGTCGGACTCATTCGCGTTGCGCAGAAAGTGTTCCCGGCCACAGTAGTAAACAATGTGCTACCGGTTTCCACAAGTAGATCTGTGCCTTTTGGAGCTCTGGCGCCCGTATTTCCAGTGCCTGACCAATTTCAGCCCTTTTTTGAGATTTCAACGGAGTTTGTGCTGACTCAAGCCCAAGTCGACGCAGAAGACAATGCGCGCCTAGCGCAATACTTTGCTAGGCAAGCGGCAAGCGTAATCGCGGGCGGGGAGGACGCAATCTTGTTTTTGGGACCCGGGTCGATTCCCCGTCTCGTTGCCGCTGGAGTCTACGTAACGAATCAGCCGGCCGCCATACCACCGGGATTTCTGGCCGAGGCGGCTGCTTACGAGCCACCCCGGGTGCCGGCCGTGCATGTCCGAGGAGCAACTCCTCTCGGAGCGCCTCCCCCTACTTCCGTGGGTGATATCATAGGGGCGGTGGCACAAGGTATGGCCAATCTGAACACTAGGTCTCAACCTGGTCCGTACGCTCTGTTCCTTTCGCCCGAGCGCTATGCTCAGACCTTCGCCCCGAGCTCCGCGGACCAGCTCGAAACTCCAGGGGACCAGATCAATCACGTGGTAAGGGGCGGCTTCTATATGGTCAGCTGTTTGGCGGTGCCTCCTGCGCCGGCGCCGCCTCCTCCTGATGTTGGAATCTTGGTATCGCTTGGCGGCGTGCCTGCCGAAATCATTCTCGGGACCGATCTAGCGATAGCCTTCACATGTACCGACGTGCAAGGCGATTATCATTTTCGAGTCTTCGAGCGCATTCAGATGGTGGTGCGAGACGGAAGGGCGTTCCAGACCCTCCAGTTCGAGCCTCAAAATGCGCAGTCGGTTAGCCCGCGGCGCCCTAAATAGTCAGAGAAAGTTGAAGGGCTCCGGAAGCATTCAGGATATGAAAAATGTTCGAAAGCTGATGACGGAAGCCCAGACATGGCAAAGTTAGAGTTGGCCGTCGGAATGTTCGGTGAAGAGGTCAGGAAGCTCCACCGGGAACTGATCGAACACGGACTGGCGATTCCATCAAACGAGGTAGACCGAGCCTTCTTCGGCCCTGCCACACGGTACGCTATCTTAGAATGGCAGCAAAGCCATGGACTGCCTGCCACCGCAATCGTTGACGAGCAAACCAACGCGACGCTCGAAGGTCCACCGCAATCCCTTCCCGAGCAGCCACAAAGCCCTGGCCCGCTCGACGCGGCCCGGACCGCGGTGATTCGAAGTGCCCCGACGGACATTTTCGACCGCGAAATTAGCCGCTCCTTTGCTCAGGCCCGCGACGCCGCAAACAAAGGCAAGACGCGAGACGTGATGGTGAACGGGAGGGTTGTGCCTGTGCGATACCCATTCTTATCGCCAATTGATTGGCGCGATTGCTGGATGTATTTTCTGGTGATTGATCGATTCGCTAATCCCCAGGCGCCACCAAATTGGCCGTGGAACAAGCAATATGATTATCGTCAAGGGGGCACCTTTAAAGGGGTGACTGCTCAGCTCAATTACTTACAAGATTTGGGAGTAAAAGCGCTCTGGCTTTCTCCAGTGCTGAAGAATCCGCGTCCAAACTGGCAATACAACTACCACGGATACGATACTCAGGACTTTTTGCACGTCGATGAACGGTTTGGGTCAGACGGGACACTGGCCAGTGCGGAGAGAGAACTGGCAGAACTCATCGCCCAGGCTCATGGGCGGGGCATTTTTGTTATTCTCGACATGGTGCTTAACCACGCCGCCCGGGTCTTCGACTATGTTTACCATGGCCAGATCGTGGATAGATTCGACGATCGCGAGGTGATGAATGCCCCCCCGGGGCAAGAACCGCCCATTCAATGGCTGAACGGGTATGGCCTCCCCCGGGCTGATTGGCAAGATCAATTTCCTCCAGAGACGCGACTCTCGCCAGACGATGCCGTCTATCCGCGTGATTTGCAGGAAAAGACATTCTTTCGGCGTCGCGGCAATACCATAAGTTATGCGCTCTCACCGGAAGGCTTCGTGAAAGGTGATTTCGTTCAACAGCGGCAACTCGTCGTTGAATATGACGCGACGATAGGCAACCAGGCGGCTCTCCGCTCCAGGTACGGCCCAAGACCGGTATTAAATATTCTGGTCCATGCCTACCAGTATCTCATCGCAAAATTCGATTTTGATGGTTTCCGCATCGACACGGCAAAACACATCTCGCCCCCGGCGATCGAAGCTTTCGGCAACGCAATTCGAGAATTCGCCCAGACACTGGGGAAGCGGAATTTTCTCACTTTTGGTGAAATCTACGACAGTGAGGAAACAATTAACCGATTCGTGGGCCGGCACAGTCCGGACAAGACCGGCTTTGGGATTGATGCCGCTCTGGACTACCCTCTTTTCTTTGCCGTGACGGACATCGTCAAGGCTTTGCGGGACGTTGCGGAACTCCCTGGAATTTTCGAACGCCGCAAACAAGTCGAGGATACGCTTATCAGTTCGCACGGAGAAGCCGGGCAATATTTTGTGACATTCCTCGACAATCACGATCAGGCTCAACGCTTTAATCAGCCCTCAACCAGACCGGAGCAGGTGACGATGGGATTGGCGGTCTTATTCTGCCTGCAAGGGATCCCGGCGATTTACTACGGAACCGAACAAGGGTTACAGGGTACGCTCGACAAGAACGACTTACATCCTGAACAATCGGTGCGCGAAGCGTTATGGGGCAAGCCGGGCGCCTTTGACAACCAAAGCTTTTTCTATAACCACATCAAAACCCTCAGTCGGCTTCGGGAGGAGCAACCTGCGTTGCGCTTCGGCCGCCTTTATTTCCGCCAAGTTTCCGCCAATGGCCGGGATTTTGGGTATTCTTCGGGGAAGGGCGGCCTGGTGGCGTTCTCCCGCGTCGTCAGTGACGTCGAAGTGCTCGTGGTCGCAAACACCAATCTGCAGACAGCTTTCGATGGACTGGTTTTGCAAGATCCTGATCTAAACCGGCCTCCACGTCGAATGCTGGTTGCTTTTAGCAACTTGGGGGAAAACAGTTCAGCTACCGTAAGGCAGATTTCCGACGCGCGCTTCTTCCGTGGAGAGCAATTTAGCGGCTCGGGCGAGGTTTCAGCTCTTCCGGTCGGGCTGGCTCCGATGGAAATTAAAGTTTGGGTGCCTGAAGAGCCGCGGTCATTCTAAGGTTGCAATGTGCTCGGCTATTTTACGCGTTAGAGTTAGCCCGGTCAGGACCGGGTTGGCAGAGCCCGCAGATGGGAAGAGCGCCTGATCGGTGCAGTAGGCATTCGCAACATGGTGGAAACGACCATTGGCATTGGTGACGGATTTTGCCGGGTCATCGCCCATCCAAAGCGTGCCCGATTCGTGGTAGGTAGTGCCTAAGCCGTCCCGTGAGGACGAAACGATTCGGATGGCCGCATGGTGATCGTTGGCAAGCTTGCGGGCGAGTTCGACCGTTGCAGCATCCATCGCATTCCACAACCGTGCCTCCGCAGCGTTGATTGCCAAATTCACGAAGGCACGCCTGAACCCGAACTCATCCCGCTCGAATGGACTCAGATCAATCCATCGAAGCGCTGGATTGCCGATCGGCTGATCTTTGACCCCCTTGGTCTCGGCGCAACCGCGAAAGGTCACCGCCACGAACTCGGCTTCCTGCGCATCGAGGATTTTTTCCAGCAGGTCGGTATCTGGAATCATCCGGAAAAGCAAGCTATCGGAGTCTCCCTCGGGGTCGTCGGCGGCCGTGATCTGCAAGTGGAAATGGCCGTCGCTCGTCGCGCCGCGTACCAGCACCGCCGCAGTATGCAATTTTTCCTTAAGGGGCTTGCCCGGGATCTCTAACGCTGAGCGCCAGATCTGAACCGTCGTGGTCGAGCGCATATGCACGGTTAGATTGCGGCCCATTTTTTCATCTGCCGGGTTCGGCGCAGTGGGAAACGATTCGAGGGCCATCCGGGTTGATTCGATTGCCCCGAGGGCGAGTACGACGGAGCACCGCGGAGTGATGTCGAGAAAGCGCTGTTGTTTGTTGACGAAGGCTTCGATGCGCCGAACCACCCCTCCAGATGTGTGGAGTTTCACCACCTGCGCCCTGGGCACAAGCAACAGCCGGCGGCGGGCATTATCGCCACCCACTTCTGCTATCGCGTCGCGGATTGCGCTGATTAATAACGGCAAACTGCTGTATTTGTTGAAAGTGAACAACCCGGAAGCGGGACCGCGCCCCAACACCGCGAGCGGTGGAGGTTCAACGCTGGTCAGTAGCGGAACCCCGAGCCGCACCGCCTTAGCTTTGGCCAGCATAGCCTCATAGAGCGACCCTTGAATGAAATCGGTAGGATTTGACACTCCAAGCTGCTCTTCGACCCGCGGATAATTATTCTTCAAATATTGCGCGACGCTCGGCGGCCAAGCAGATAGGCCGTCGTCGGTCAGCCTGGGGCACCAGCCACCCCAGTAAACGGATTTCCCACCGACGCAGTACGGGGTTCCCACAAAGCTGTTATTTCCTCGCCACGGCATCCTCCAGACAATTTCCCTCGGAAGGCCGTTGTCGCCGCCAGGATCCATCGGATCGGGCACGTTCAACCCGATATTCGGCAAATTCTGAAAGTGTTCTGCTAGCAGGAAAACGCCGGCATCCAGGAGGAGTGTGCGCTTCAATTTGGTATTCCGGAAGAGCTTGTCGGCGCAGTACGCACCAAACATCCCGCTGCCGATCACCACAACGTCAAAATCAGGATTGGTGGTCGCTTCCTCCCAGGTGTTGCAAACGTTTCGCGCGACGGCGTCGACGCTGAAAGAAGTCTCCTGATAATCGACCTCACCAACCGGCGAAGCGATCAGACGGGGTAAGCGCGCAGTAGCCATAGTATGCGTCCCAGCTAGGGGAGCCGATCAGAATCGAGGTTCTCGCTATCAACGAAGAGATTTTCATAGTACCTGAGTCGCACTACGACCTTGAGAAAAAAGTTCGCGGGCAGCTTTAATCCTTAATCCAAGCCTTTCAGACGTAAAAAATGCCCCTGGCCCGATTTTTCTCTGGCGATAATCGTTCGCCCGTCGGGTGCAATGGCGCAGCGCAACATAGGGCTCTCACCGGTGAAGGCGGCGATGTAGACTCCGCTTTCGATGTCCCAGACCCGCAGCGTACAGTCAGCCGAGACTGAGATGGCGCAGCGCCCATCGGGTGTTAAGGCCACCGCATTGACCAAGCCCGTATGCCCGGCGAGAGTGTGCACCGATTGGCCACTTTCCAAGTCCCACATCCGCAGCGTATGGTCGGCCCCCGCCGAGATCGCGCGGCGGCCATCGGGCGTTACACCCACGGCAGTGACCCAGTCCTGATGGCCTTCCAAAATGCGCACCAGCTCACCACTATCGGAGTTCCATACGAACAGCGCCCCGGTATTGGAGCCCCACATGGCGCACCGTCCATCGGGCGTTACGGCTAGGGAACTGACCAGATTGGAATGGCTTGCCAGAGTGCGCAATGATTGGCCGCTTTCCAGGTCCCACAAACGCAGCGTACGGTCAGAGGAGGCTGAGATGGCACGGCGCCCGTCAGGCGTTACAGCTACGGCACTAACCAGATTCCCATGGCCTGCCAGAGTATGCACTGAGCAGCCGCACTCCAAGTCCCACGCCCGCAGTGTATGGTCAGCCGATGCTGATACGGCGCGGCGCCCGTCGGGCGTTACGGCTACGGCGGTGACCCAGTCGGTATGGCCTTCGAGCGTCCACAGCAATCGGCCGCTCTCCAAGTCCCACAAATGCAGCACTTGGTAGTCGGAGACTAAGGCGACGGAGCGACCGTCGGGCATCAGCGCCACGGCAGTGACGCTATCCGCGTGGCCCGCGAGCGCGTGCGCCGATTGGCCCCCCTCCAAGTCCCACATCCGCAGCGTGCGGTCCGCCGACCCTGAGATGGCCCGGCGTCCGTCGGGCGTTCCCACGACGGCAGTGACCCAGTCGGTATGGCCTTCGAGCGTGCACACTAATTGGCCTTTCTCCAAATCCCACATCCGCAGCGTATGGTCAGCCGACCCCGAGATGGCCCGGCGTCCGTCGGGCATTAGAAACACAGCCGTAACGCTATGGGTATGGCCTTCAAGCGTGCGCATCAATTGGCCGCTCTCCAAATCCCACACGCTCATCGAGTGATCGGCCGACCCCGAGATCGCGCGGCGTCCGTCGGGCATTGGCACGACAACATTAACTGCGTCCAGATGGCCTTCGAGCGTGCGCACTAATTGGCCCTTCTCCAAGTTCCACACCCGCAGCGTCCGGTCCGAGGAGGCTGAGATGGCACGCTCGCCATCGGGCGTTACCGCCACCGAATTAACCGCGTCCAGATGGCCTTCAAGCGTGCGCACGAATCGGCCCTTCTCCAAATCCCACACCCGCAACGTCCAGTCAGAGGAGGCTGAGATGGCACGCTCGCCATCGGGCGTTACCGCCACCGAATTAACCCGGTCCTTATGGCCTTCAAGCGTGTACAAGGGTTGGCCACTCTCCAAGTTCCACACCCGCAGCGTTCGGTCAGAGGAGGCCGAGATGGCGCGCTTGCCATCGGGTGTTACCGCCACGGAATTGACCCAGCCCGTATGACCCTCGAGCTTGCGCACTGACTGGCCGCTCTGCAAATCCCACACCCGCAATGTCCCGTCCCAAGAGGCCGAGATGGCGCAGTCCCCATCGAGAGTAAGTACCACCGCATAGACCCATGCCGTATGGCCTTCGAAGGTGCGGATCATAGGTCCCCCGGGCGGAGCCAGGCTGGGGGTCAAAGGCTGGAGCCAAGTCCCAAATCTGCTTTCGGCAGCAGCGCCCCTTAGCAAGGCTTGGATGATGGGTGCCGGATTGCCGAGCAGACGGCCCGTCAACTGTCCCGCTAGTTGACGCTTGTCGCGGGCCAGAACATGCGCGGAAAGCCGGACAGCCGAATGGACCAGCCGCAAATCGGCCCCCTCAGGCAAATATTCGTAGTCTGCGATAAGAGCTCTCGCATCGGTGGCTTCCAATTTACGTTGGAGGAAACTAAAATCGCTCAGCACATTGCGCAAAGCCTCGTCACGACCCACTTGATGCAGATGGGCCGGAAGATGCCGCAGACAATACGAAGAAATGTTCAGGGATCCACGCTGGTATTCAGCCCAACACCAGTTCGCCAGCCGGACCGAGCCCTTCTCCAGGTTCAAGTGGTATGGTCCGGCAAAGGGTTGGTCCTGCCGATGATCCCAGCCCGTCAGCCAGTCAGACACCGACTTGTGGAAGAAAGCATAGCGACCTTCAGAAGCAGGCACAAACGAGGCTAAGTGAGACAGGACTAACGGGAGATCTTCCTCGGCATCCAGGCCGGAGGCGGCCGCGATCTGCTCCCGATTGAGCGATTCGCAAGCGGCCGCCATCGTTTCCAGGATCCGGCGCGAAACGCCGAAATCCACACCCGCATCGCGAAACAACCGGTGAAAAAAAATTTTGTAAAGGCTGCTCAAGCCGGGTGGCAGATTTTCTATCTGATCGAAGCTGAGTTGCCCGCTCTCGACTGCGTTGAGCGCAGTCGTGACAAACAGGAAGTTGCCCGCACTAGATTTGAGCAGGTCGTTTTCAAGTCCCGCAAGCACCTTAGTGCTGCCCCTGATCTGGTCGCGTAGGATAGGTTGGGCGAGGCGATAACGGATGAAGCGGCGCACATCGTCTTGGTTTCTTGGATCTTGGGCGCTGAGGATATTGGCGCGCAATCCTCCTAATTGGCTGAGCACCCCGGGATCGTTCCGTGTGGTGGCAACGATACCTAGCCAGGGTGGAAAACGGTCGAGCCGAGTGGAAAGCGCGTCAACGATCGTTGGTGAGTGGATGCGCGCCAGGGCTTCATCGAGGGAGTCTATAAGCAGGTAAAACCGGCCTCCCTCGGGCATCTTAATTTTGTGAAGAGGCCCAAGGATTGCCGCCTCAAATGCGCTGATCGGGTCAGTGTCAGCGCTTCGAAGGGTGTCGGCGATGAAGGACCCTTCCAGCATCCCTGCGTAATCGTCCAGCCGCGCCGAGAACATCGCGGCCAGACTGCGCACGAAGCCCGCCGGCTCCAGCGTGGCGGGCGTGTCGGCCCGACAGCAGTGGTACCCGAGGACTTGGCCGCCGTGATTTCTTTGAACCAGCGCCGCGACAATGGCCGACTTGCCCACACCTGGCTCCCCGGCGATCAAGAGCACAGCCGAAGGGCCCCGCACGCGCCACTCATCAATCTCTTGGAAAAGCCACTCTCGGCCTGTGAAACCTTTGATCTTCTCTGCCAGAAGTGGGCTAAAATCCCAAGGCTCGAGTGTCAGCTTCCGATCGGCTGCTCCACCAAGATAAGTCCTTCGGCGTGATCTCCGTGTCCGCGGCACGGGCCCTGAAATTCGGGCTTTTTCGGTCCGCAAAGTCGCTTTGGGATCGCCAAGCGCTGTCATCGTTGCCGTCAAAATCGTCAGTAATTCTTCGGGCGTTTGAGGTCGATCGCCAGGATCCTTTTTTAAGAGATGTGTTAAAAGCGAAACAACCGGTAGCGGCAGGTGCTTCACTTGCCTCATGGGTAAAGAAGCCTGGAGATGCTGCCCGGCAATCTGGGCCGTGGAACCAGTAAATGGCGCAGTTTTCGCGAGCATCTCCCAGAGAACAATCCCGAGAGCATAGATATCGGAACGAATGTCCACTCTCCCGTCACTGAATTGTTCTGGGCTCGCGTAACGTGGAGTGCCCATAAACATGCCCGGCTCCGACACGGAGGAGTCGTCGGAAACCTCCGCGGTTACTTTGACAAGGCCAAAATCGATCAACTTAACGCTGGGGCGATTTCTCTCGTCAAAAGAGACTATAAGGTTCGCCGGTTTGATATCGCGGTGCACAAGACCAGCCTGATGCGCCGCAGCCAGGGCGGAGGCAACCTGGACGGCGATTTCCAAGGCTAAATTCACATCGGGGGGAGGCCGGGCAGCGATAATGTCTTCGAGTGTCCTTCCTTCCACCAGCTCCATCACATAAAAATAGGAGGACTCGGTCGATCCGAGATAAAACACCGAGGCAATGTTCGGATGCCGAAGAGAGGCTGCGGCCCGGGCTTCCCTGACAAATCGCGTTTTGAGCGACTCATTCTCAAGCAACCGGGAGGCGATTACTTTCAAAGCCACTGGGCGAAGCAGCAGCGTGTCTCTCGCCTTGTAAGTCACGCCCATGGCCCCATGGCCTAGCTTAACCGGGGTCCCGTCGGGACCTATCTCCACTTCGTAGTGGGCAAAAAGATGGTTGCCGGGTCCAGCCGGGGCTGCCAAGGCCTTGGGCTCTGGTGCGCTGTCACCTGCCTCTTTGTCCGCCCGCCCTTGAGAGTGACCGCTTACAACCGGCAGCGTAAAGCGCACTAAACAGATTGGACAAACCGGCGATAGACTAGCCTCCTCCAACCGCGCTCCGCACGATGTACAAAACGAGCTGGGACCACTCTCGTGTTGTGCCACCGTGCGTTCCAGCCCCGGATTTCCTGAGTTCGGGCAAGGGCCGGAGTTCATTCCTCAAGGCGTCCTTCCGTGGCGACTAGCGCGTCGTACAATGCATGAATCTCGGCGTCGATGTCGGCGGGATCGAACACGGTTTTAGCCACTTCGTCACGCAAGAAAGCGGCAAAACGTTTCCGCATCCGACAAACCTGGGTCTTCACCGCGGCGAGGCTCAGTCCTAATTGCTTCGCAGACCGCTCGTAAGAAACAGAGGTTTCGTCGCCCTTTAGGTTCAAGTGCATGCGGAGCAGTTCAAAAGCGCTCTCTTTGCTTTGGCGCCGATATTCTTCGGAGATACGCACCATGACCCTATCCAATAAAATAGTCGCCCAACGCGCATCAAAGACGGTTTGGGCCGTTAGGTCGTCGACCGGGTCCAAACCGTGAAGCTCCTTTGCTTCTTGGCCGTCGAGGGAAATCAAGACATGGCCGCCCCCGCGCTTTCCCGCCGAGGCGTATTGCCGGTGCGTCGACATATGGTTTTGGAAGCAAGCCAGCAAAAAAGAGCGGAATCGGCCCCGATGAGGATGGGCTTGTTTCAGCCCTGTTTTCTCCAGCAAGTGAAGAAAGAAGCTCTGCGTTAGATCTTTCGCGTCATCTTCGGAAAATCCTTTGTACCGCGCAAAAGTGTATAAGGGATACCAGTAGAGGGAGCAAAGTTCCGCCAGAGCCCGGGAATGTTGCGGAGCATCGATATCTCCGGAGTTTAGGACTAGATCCCACGAGGTGGTATGGAATCGCATCCCCGTGGAGCCGGCGGTCGTTTTTTCTTCTTTCACGCGATAGCCCTCAGGCGTTAATTTTTGTAGGGCGCTTCAGTTCTCAAAAATCGATATACCGCCGAAGCTCGACAATGTCCATCTACCAAATCGTAGCAATCAATTTTGCGACGAGCTTTCGGTTGGCACGACTCGATTTCGTAGGACTACAGTCTGTTTTGATCTAATACTGAGTCTAGCGCTGCGGGTTACCAATTTTTTGCTCTCGTACCCTCATTCGGCTAGCGCTCCTTACCAGCTGGATAGTGACGAACGAGCGGCCGAAAAGGATCGGCTTTATCGCGCGGCGGACCGGATGGTTGAGCACAAGGAAGCCTTAGAAGAGCATCTGGCCCTTGACCGTCCTGCGAAGCCGTTTAGTTAAGGATTCGTCTTGTTTCATCCGGGACCGGATGAATATTCGGTATCTGCGTTTTTCCTTGTCGTAATGGGACGTCGAGGAGTTGCCCGCCGAGCGAAGCCTTCACCTCGATCACGTTACCGGTGTGGCGCTGGGTTCAGCAGTATCCGCCCGAATTGGAGCGGTGCTTACGTCGCCACCTTAAGCCCACCAATGACAGTTGCGAAACCTACATCCGGGTCAAGGGTAAGTGGGTTAGACAAGGTGTTCTGAGCTCTTCTTTCAACTGGAAAGCAGGGAGGCCAAATCACGTAAATCCGAGGCAATCACGGTCCATTCCTCTTCGGCTGCAAAGTCCTTTTGCTGGCGCGGGCCATACTCGTCTGGTCTAGGAATAAAGGCAGTACAGAGGCCCTCACTGCGTGCGGCGCGGAGATCATCATTGTGCGCTGCGACAAGCATGACTTCGTTGGGAGGTAGACCCAGGAGTTTATACGCGCCCCGATAAGCTTCTGGCGAGGGCTTATAGTGCCTCCATAAGTCAGCGCCAAAAACGAAGTCCCAAGGTAAGGCGGCGAACTTCCGCAGCCGAACCATCAGCGCAATGTTGGCGTTCGACAAGGGACCGAGAAGGTAGCGCGTACTTAATCGCTGCATACCTTCCAACACGTCAGGCCAAGGGCGGAGGCGGCGCCAAGCGTTAGTCAGTTCGTCGAGGTCCTCCGCCGTCAGACCAGATATTCCAAGCTTCTTCACTAAGAGTTCGAGGCTTTGCCGGTGCAAGGCGTCCAAAGTTGTCCAAGGTAGCTCACCCTTTCGCACCCGATCCATCGACGGATAGTAGGCTGCGCGCCACTCATCAGTTAAAAGGGCCCAATCGGTGACAACGCCCTTGTTCTGGCCGAATTTACTGAGCTCGCAAACGAGACTTGTTCGCCAGTCAACCACGGTGCCGAAAGTGTCAAAAAGCAAAGCTTTAATCTGCGAGAGTGCCGTATCGTCGTAAACTCCATAGAATCGTTTCCCAGGCACGGCGGATCTTGAGTCGATGCACATATTTGAAGTAAGTGGATGCGGAGAACATAGAGGTCCCGAAGTGTTTTGATCTTAGCCTGCATCGCTCACAAATCCTTAGAGATTTGTGAGCGATGCAGGCTCAGGCAGCAGAATTCCCCGGCTACGCCGGAAAATTCGACTGCTTTTTAGAGAGAATAGTTATGCAACAGTTTGTCTCAATTCATTTATCTTATAACAGGCTCTTAAACAGACGTGCAGCGTCTGTTTAAGAGCTTCCTAGCCCGCAATGAGCTCATCGCTTCGACCTTTGCGTGATTTTTGCGGGCGAGGGTGCAGATCGCTCGGCAACGCGGCACTATTCTGCTGCCTGAGCCTGCATTGATCAAGAATCTCTCTCCATCATAAAAGCGGAGTCCGAAGAGCAAGAATATGCAATCAAGACTGGTCTGCGTCCGGGCCCGGCGTCGGCGGATCGGCGGGCTCCCCGTCCTCAGATTGGGGTACGGCGCCCTGTTGGCTAATAAGCCGGTCGATAGTCATCTGAAGCTGCTGCGGCAAGACCGGCTTAACAAGATGAACCTGGAAGCCCGCGGCAAGACTTCGTGCCATATCCTGCTCCATCCCGTATCCACTGAGAGCGATTCCTGGCAAAGTGAGACCTTTTTCTCGCAGCAGGCGAAGAAGGTCTTCGCCGCTGCCATCAGGCAATCCAATATCGCTCACGAGCAGGTCAAACTTCTCCTGGGTGGCGCTCCGCAGGGCGGTCTCCACGCTTTCCGCTGTCTTCACTCGGTAGCCGATTGTTTCAAGGAATAGTTGCATCGGGAGCACGCTATCGAGGTGATCGTCGACCACGAGAATTCGCAAATTGGAGGCAAGGTTTTCTGCCCGACAGCTGGTGGATATTGCAGCATCCGTTTGAACAGAGGACGGATCGGCGGAAAATGGATTCACGTTCGGAAGCTCGATGACAAACATCGCGCCGTGACCCACCCCGGCGCTGGACGCCAGGATCCGTCCTTCGTGCAGTTCGACGATTGCTTTGGAAATCGTTAGTCCCAACCCCAGGCCACCGCAACCGGCGCCGCCGGCTTGCTCGAATGGGTCATAGATTCTTGGAAGAACGTCCAGAGCGATTCCAATTCCGCTGTCAATGACTTCCAGCCGGAACCAGCTGCTCTGAGGATTGCTTGTATGCAGTGCAATCCGGCCACCCCGCGGCGTGAACTTGACGGCATTCTTGATTAAATTCCAGAAGACTTGCTGCAACCGAATTGCATCCGCCTGGATGTGGTGCGCGGCGGCATCCAGGTCAAGGTTCACCGTCAGTTTTTTAGCCAGGATATCGTTCGAACAGATTTCGAGAGCGGATTGAAGAAGCTCGTGAGCATCGGCAGTTTTGAATGTCAGGTTTAACTTTCCTTGCGTGATTTGGGTAAGATCCAGCAGGTCGTCGATCAAACGTGCCTCCAGTTCGACATTACGTGCAATAATCTTGAGCTCTTCGCGGATGTGCGCCGGAACGGCCGGATCCTGGCTTAAGATCGTTGAGGCAAACAGGATCGGGGTCAACGGCGTGCGCAACTCGTGACTGAGCATCGCGAGAAAGCGATCCTTGGCTTTGTTGGCCGATTCCGCCTCCGCTCGAGCGGCTTGCTCTCGAATCAACTGGGCCTGCGTTTCGGCCTGGCGCTTGAGTTGCACAGTTTTCCTGTGGAGCTCAATAAAGAAAGAAACTTTCGCCCGCAGAATCTCGGGAACGATCGGCGCGAGAATGTAGTCAACCGCACCCAGCGAATAGCCGCGGGATAAATGCGTATCAGAGTAGTTCACGGCGCTGATAAAAATGATCGGGGTCAGTTCCGAGTTCTTTCTCTGGCGAATGAGCGACGCAGTCTCGAAGCCGTCCATGCCGGGCATGCTGACGTCGAGCATGATCAACGCAAATTCCTGTTGGAGAAGATGACGCAGGGCTTCCGTTCCGGAGCGTGCCAGGATCAGATTCTGTCCGAGACTGGCCAGGATGCTTTCGAAGGCCATCAGCTTATCCGGACGATCATCAACCAGCAGGATGTTGGCGCGGTCAGAGTTCGAGTCGCGGGTGCTTTCGATCCTTTCATAGGGTGCCTCGTTGTTTTCGCCTTTTGTCATCTGCGGCTTTACGCCCTCCGAACGGTCAGGTGTTGACGTGTGTTCGCATAAAGGTACGCGATTCAACGGTGCAGCCATAAGCGCAGTACGGATAGCAATTGTTCAATGTCGACCGGCTTTGAGAGATAGTCGGAGCAGCCTGCTTCCAGACACTTTTCGCGGTCACCTTTCATGGCTTTGGCAGTCAACGCGATAATCGGCAAACTCTTGAATCGTTCCTGTTGACGAATCGCGTGAGTTACCTTGTAGCCATCCATCTCGGGCAGCATGATATCCATCAACACGACTTCAACTTCCTGATGGGCTTCAAGCTTTGCCAACGCTTCGGGTCCGCTCTCGGCAGGCAGGACCTTCATCCCGAAGCGTTCCAGGACACTGGTCATTGCAAAGACGTTCCGCATATCGTCGTCTACCAGCAATACGTTTCGGCCTGCGAGCAGCACCTGGTCGCTGTGCAAGGTTTTCAGTAGCTCGAGTTGATGCTCAGACAGGTCAGCGACATGCGTATGCAAACGTAATGTCGCTTGATCCAGCAGGCGTTCTGGCGATCGGACGTCCTTTAATACAATGGAGCGTGCCAACTGGGTCAGTCGACTTTCTTCTTCTGCCGACAACACCTTTCCGGTATAAACGATGGTGGCAAGATCCCGGTACCGAGGTTGGCGCTGGATCTCTTCCAACAGTTGATTGCCAGAGATGCGTCCCGGCAATCGAAGATCAAGAACAAGACAATCGAACTGCTGCTGAGTCATCAACGCCAGAGCAGCTTCTGCGTCTCCTGCGGGCGTGACGTGAACTTTAGGGTTCCTGATAAGCTCCGCGATACTCATCCGCTGTGCCGGATCGTCTTCGAGGACAAGGACCTGCCTGACTGAACGCTCGACAAAACCACGCAAGCCGGCGACGGCTTCGTCTACCTGTTCACGCGAGACCGGTTTCGTGCAAAAGCGGAGAGAGCCCATCCTCAAGCCGCGTTGCGACTCGTCGCTACCGGAAATAATAGCCACCGGGATATGCCGGGTACCCAGGTCGGATTTCAAGCGGTCCAGCAGCCGCCAGCCGTCAAGGTGCGGCAAGCCGATATCCAGGATGATGGCGTCCGGTTGATACTCGCCCACCAGCGCCAGCGCGCTGTGGCCATCCGGTGCCAACAAACATTTAAAGCCGTGCGCGCGCGCGACTTCACAGACGAAGGCGCCAAAATCCAGATCATCCTCGGCAATGAGCAGAGCGCGGTCGTTTGGCTGGATATTGAAGCGATCGTCGGCTGCCGGTGCGACAATGGCTTCGCGGGTCGGGAGTTGTTCGTTTGCCAGGATGCTTGGAGCGTAGATCGGCGCAAAATTCACGGGCGAGTAGACTCCCGCAGTCTGCGGGGCCATGGCCTGTGTCGCACCGGATCCGCGCGGATCAACCGGCAGGTAAAGGGTGAAAGAACTGCCCCGACCCAAAGCGCTTTCAAGAGTAATTTCACCTCCCAGCAGCCGGGCGATTTCACGACTAATAGCGAGACCAAGGCCCGTGCCCCCGTATCGGCGGCTTGTCGAACCGTCCGCTTGCTGAAAAGCTTCGAACACAATGGCATGCTTTTCAGGCGGTATCCCTATGCCGGTATCGCTCACGCTAAAGGCCACTACGTTTGACGCGTGACTGAGCGTCGGATGGTTGAGACTCCAGCCGGTTGTAGCTGGCGCGATCTTCAAAGCGACTGACCCTCGATCCGTGAACTTGCAGGCGTTGGAAAGCAGATTCTTGAGCACCTGCTCGAGCCGCTGGGCATCGGTTTGCAGGGCGACAGGTAAGCCCGCGTGCAGGTCGATGGTAAAGGAGAGATTTTTGCTCTGGGCGACCGGCCGGAAAGTTCGCTCGACCGAACTGCAGACTTCGCGCAGGACGACTGGGCTCAGGTCCAATGTAACGGTGCCCGATTCGATTTTGGAAAGATCCAGAATGTCGTTAATCAGGCGGAGGAGTTCCTTTCCTGAACCATGGATTGTTTTTGCAAACTCGACCTGACGAGGCGTGAGGTTGCCGTCTGGATTGACAGCCAGTTGGTCGGCCAAAATCAGCAAACTATTAAGCGGAGTTCGCAATTCGTGACTCATATTGGCCAAAAACTCGCTCTTGAACCTGCTGGTCGCCGCTAGCTGCTCCGCCTTCTCTTCAAGAGCTTGCCGCGCTTGTTCGACCTCGCTGTTCTTGCGTTCGACCTCGGCGTTTTGTTCGACGAGTTGCGTCGCCTTTTCCTCGAGCTCAAGATTGGTCTTCTGCAGCTCGAGTTGACGGCTCTGCAGTTCGTTGGTCAGGGATTGCGATTGCTTGAGCAGATCCTCGGTGAGCGAGTTTGCTTCGATCGTGTTTAATACGATGCCGATGCTTTCGGTGAGCTGGTTCAAAAAGGTCTGGTGGGTCGAGTTGAAGCGCTGAAAGCTGGCGAGCTCGATGACGGCTTTGACCTGGTCTTCAAAAACCACCGGGAGGATGATGATGTTTACCGGAGTTGCTTCAACGAGTCCGGATGAAATAGTGACGTACCTGTCGGGAATATCGGCTAAAAGAATTCTCCGTTTTTCCAGGACCGCTTGTCCTATTAGATCTTCGCCCAGCCGCAGTTTGGCCTCTCCGTTTGTTCGCTCTCGATGGGCATAGCCGGCGAGCAATTTTATCTTCACATCACCCTCGGAGGTTCCACTGGTCGCACTGTGCTGGACGAGGTAAAACACGCCTTGCTGAGCGTCTACGACAGAAGCGAGTTCCGAGAGAATCATCCGTCCGACGGCCATGAGGTCGCGTTGTCCCTGGAGCATCCGCGTGAAATTCGCGAGATTGGTCTTCAGCCAATCTTGCTCGCTGTTCTTCAACGTAGTGTCACGCAGGTTGCGGATCATCTCGTTGATGGTGTCTTTGAGCTGTGCGACTTCGCCTTGGGCTTCGACTGTGATCGAACGGGTAAGATCTCCTTTAGTCACGGCGGTTGCTACATCTGAGATCGCGCGAAGTTGAGTCGTTAGTGTGGCCGCGAGTTGGTTGACGTTGCTGTTGAGATCGCGCCAGGTCCCGGCCGCCCCCGGCACGTGAGACTGGCCCCCGAGCTTGCCTTCCGTGCCGACCTCGCGCGCAACCGTTGTAACCTGTTCCGCAAATGTCGCCAAGGTGTCGATCATGTTGTTGATCGTATCGGCTAATTCCGCAATTTCGCCTTTCGCTTCAACAAGAAGCTTGCGCTTGAGATCGCCCTGGGCCACCGCCGTCACCACCTTGGCGATGCCACGTACCTGGTTCGTCAAGTTGCTCGCCATGAAGTTCACGCTATCAGTCAAATCTCTCCAGGTACCCGAGACGCCTTCCACCTTGGCCTGCCCCCCCAGCTTCCCTTCGGTCCCGACCTCGCGCGCGACCCGTGTAACCTCAGAGGCAAACGAGTTCAACTGGTCCACCATGGTGTTGATGGTATTCTTGAGCTCCAGGATCTCCCCTTTGACGTCGACCGTGATCTTCTTTGAAAGATCGCCGGTTGCGACCGCGGTCGTCACGGCGGCGATGTTGCGCACTTGATTGGTGAGATTGCCGGCCATGAAATTGACGCTGTCCGTAAGATCCTTCCAGGTGCCGGAGACGCCGCGGACGTTGGCCTGGCCACCAAGCCTCCCCTCGCTGCCGACCTCGCGGGCGACCCTGGTCACTTCCGAAGCGAACGAGCCGAGTTGATCCACCATGGTGTTGATCGTGTTCTTCAGTTCGAGGATTTCTCCGCGGACGTCGACGGTGATCTTGCGCGAGAGATCGCCTTTGGCCACCGCCGTAGTGACTTCTGCGATATTGCGCACTTGGCCTGTCAAGTTGCTGGCCATAAAGTTCACGTTGTCGGTCAGGTCTTTCCAGGTACCAGCAACGCCTCGCACCTGCGCCTGGCCCCCCAGCTTTCCTTCGGTACCCACCTCGCGCGCCACGCGTGTCACCTCCGAGGCGAAAGAGCTAAGCTGATCGACCATGGTATTGATCGTATTTTTCAGCTCCAGAATTTCACCTTTGACGTCGACAGCAATTTTCTTCGAAAGATCTCCCTTGGCGACCGCTGTAGTGACCTCGGCGATGTTACGGACTTGCGCGGTCAAATTCCCGGCCATCGAGTTCACGCTATCGGTCAGATCTTTCCAGGTGCCCGCAACCCCGCGCACGTCCGCCTGGCCGCCTAATTTCCCTTCAGTGCCAACCTCCCGAGCGACTCGAGTCACCTCCGAGGCGAAAGAGCTAAGCTGGTCGACCATGGTATTGATCGTGTCTTTTAGCTCCAGAATTTCTCCTCTGACAGCGACCGTGATTTTCTTCGACAGGTCACCCTTTGCCACCGCCGTGGTTACCGCTGCGATATTGCGAACCTGAGCGGTGAGGTTGCCGGCCATCATATTCACGTTATCGGTGAGGTCTTTCCATGTGCCGGAGACACCCTCGACCTTGGCCTGTCCGCCAAGTTTCCCTTCCGTTCCTACCTCACGAGCCACACGCGTCACTTCTGACGCGAAGGAACCGAGTTGGTCGACCATCGTGTTGATGGTGTCCTTCAGTTCCAGGATCTCGCCGCGCACATCGACGGTTATTTTTTTCGCCAGGTCTCCATTGGCTACCGCGGTCGTCACTTCCGCTATGTTACGCACCTGTGCCGTCAGATTACCGGCCATGAAATTGACGCTATCGGTGAGGTCTTTCCAAGTGCCGGCGACACCTTGCACGTTTGCCTGGCCGCCCAGCTTTCCTTCCGTGCCGACCTCGCGCGCTACTCGCGTCACTTCCGATGCGAACGAGTTCAGCTGGTCAACCATCGTGTTAATGGTATTTTTGAGTTCCAGGATCTCGCCGCGCACATCGACGGTGATCTTTTTGGATAAGTCGCCATTGGCTACAGCCGTCGTGACGGCGGCGATGTTGCGCATCTGGCTGGTGAGATTGCTAGCCATCGAATTGACGCCGTCGGTGAGGTCTTTCCAGGTGCCGGAAACGCCTTCGACCCTGGCCTGACCACCCAGTTTTCCTTCTGTGCCCACCTCTCGCGCGACCCGGGTCACCTCGGACGCGAACGAACGCAGCTGATCGACCATCGTGTTGATCGTGTCCTTAAGCTCCAGAAATTCACCTTTGACGTCGACGGTGATTTTCTTGGCCAGATCGCCGTTGGCCACGGCCGTGGTGACGCCGGCTATGTTCCGGACCTGGCTGGTCAGATTGCTCGCCATCAGGTTGACGTTGTCGGTGAGATCCTTCCAGGTCCCGGCCACACCGCGTACATCGGCTTGGCCGCCTAGTTTACCTTCCGTACCGACCTCCCGGGCGACCCTGGTGACTTCGGAGGCAAACGAGCTCAATTGATTGACCATCGTGTTCACCGTACGAGCGGTGCGAAGAAACTCGCCCTGCAGAGAGCGCCCCTCAATTTCGATCGCCATTGTTTGGGAAAGATCGCCCTGGGCGACTGCGCCGATGACTCTTGCCATCTCGCTCGTTGGCTGAACAAGGTCTGCAATCAGATCGTTGATCAATTCTACCGATTCCGCCCATGTGCCTCCCACCTCCCCGAGCGAAGCACGTTGGTTGATCCGGCCCTCGCGCCCAACCGATTGGCGAAGTCGAACCAATTCCCGGGCCATTCGCTGATTCAATGTAACGACTTCGTTAAAGGTGTCGGCGGTTTTGCCGGCGATTCCCACCCAATCCAACGGCAGCCGAACGGAGAAATCACCGTTCTTAAGCGCGTCAAGAGCATTCAGCAGAGCCCTCCGGGGAGAACGTTCGTCCGTTCCGGAGTTATTTGCGGAGCCGGACGCGTGCCGGCGTTTGCGCCGCGGCTTCCCCGTGGCCGAAATTTGTTGAGGCGTGCGGGGAGCCGAGTTTTCTTGAGTCTTCATGGCAAACGGGAAGAGGGAAGAATGGCGAACAATCCTAAACGAATGATCCTATCGCGGTTGCTGCGGAAATCGAGCCCTTGGGGATGGATGATGCGTCGATCAGGGATTCACCTGATCACGTTTTTTCGGGTCAATGCGCTTTTCCCGAGGCTTTTTCGCGGAATACCTCTTCGGCGTTCTTGTCCTCACGCAGACCTAAGAAAACAGGCTGCCGCAAGCGATCATCCCGAGTCCACTCGGAAAATTTCACTTGGCAAACCAATTCCGGCTCCAACCAGTGGCAAAATCTCATTTCTGAAGCGGTAATGCCCTGTCCCCACTTATTTCCACGAGGAACCGGCAGATTTGCAAAAGGGCAAGACGCGCGGGCGATTTTCTTAAACTGTGAATGAAGTTTGCGTAGCAGGGCGTCACTAAAGCCAGTCCCCACCTTTCCGGCGAAAAGTAACTTCTGCTCCGCATAGAATCCGACGATGACCGAACCGAATTTCAGGCGACTGCCTTCGGGATCGGTGTAGCCACCGATAACGAACTCCTGTTCTGAAAGCAGCTTAAGCTTTATCCAGGAGCCGCTTCGGCGTCCCGGTTCATAAACGGAACCCTCAAGCTTTCCGATAAGTCCTTCCAGGCCAAGCTGCCGAACCTGCTCCAAAAGCCGTTCGTAATCACTGCCCAGGGATGCCGAATGGCGGATGACTCCCGGCGGATTTTTGAGCAGATGCTGAAGCTTGGCCTTCCTCTCCGCCAGAGGAAGGCTCTTTAAGTCGTGGCCGTTCAATTGCAGAATATCGAAGGCGTAAAAGAATAGGGGTGGTCGCTCCTGGCCGATGTCATAGGCTTGAAGGAGTTGGAACGAGGAGCGGCCTTTCTCGTCAAGGGCAACAATCTCTCCGTCAAGGATCACGTCCTGGGCGCCTAAAGCCGCGACAGACTCCATGATTTCCGGAAATTTTCCGCCGAAGTCTTTTTGATTTCGTGATAGCAGCCTTGCTTGACTTCCTCCCTTCAACGCAAGGGCCCGCCATCCGTCGAACTTGATTTCATAGATCCAATTGCCGCGCGGCGGCTTCGCGGCGAGCTTTGCCTTCATCGGTTCGACAAACACCGGCAAAGGGGCAGCTTTCGTGACTCTTTTCGGCTTGTGGTCTGCGGGTGTTCCTTTGGCTGATTCCTTGGATTGCCACACGCGGTCGCCGCGCGACAGCTCTTTCATGCTCTTGTGGGACAGCACCGACGTGTCGTCCAGCTTTTTTGAGGGCGGCTTCATATCCTCACCCCCTTTGATAATGAGCCATTGATTGTCGCCGTCGCGAAGGCGTACGAAATACCATTCCCCTTGAAGCTTTTCTCCGTGCAGAATGAAGTGCAGCTTGCCTTTTTCGAGCTCCTTTGCCGGCGCCTTGCTCAACGGCTCAAATGTTCCCCTGTCCCATACCATGACTGTCCCGCCTCCATATTGGCCCTCCGGTATTGTGCCCTCGAAATCGGCGTAAGCTACGGGATGGTCTTCGACGTGAACCGCGAGGCGCTTCTCACCACGGGTATAGGGCAGCCCTTTTGGAACTGCCCACGATTTTAGCGTGCCCCCCATCTCCAGGCGGAAATCGTAATGCAGGCGGCTGGCGTCATGCTTCTGGATGACGAAACGGTTCTTCGAGACCTTAGGCCGTTTCGCCTCAGGTTCGGCCGTGTTTCGAAAATCGCGCTTCCGAGCGTATTCCTCGAGCGACACAAGCATATCCTTTCGTTTTCCGGCGAAGCGTTTCAAGGCCAATTTTCAAGACCAATCAAGGGCCGCATGGCAGCGAACTTGCCTTACTGGTGCACGAGAGGTTTGGATCTGCGATCACGGAACTCTCCAGTTTTACTTCTCCTCCACCACCGAGATTCGCCGATCCTCCGAGCTTTGTCCGGAGTTTCCGCTTACTATTTCGGATCGCCGATGAAAATCAGCTATGATAACCGTAATTGAACTTGGTTACGGCGGAGTACGGAATTTTCTTTCCGGTGTGGTCGACGTGCATCAACATCTCCTGGCTCTTCTCCGGATGGCCGTATTCCGAATCGTATTTGCCTTCGGCAGTGAGAGCTCCGAGGAAGTGCCCCGCTTCGTGAGCCATCGTGCTGTCGGATCGGCTGTCGGCGATCAGGGCGACGCGCTCTTTGGCGTTGGTGGCGCCGTTATCGACAAGCTTTCCGTTCGTCACTTTCCGAACGAGAAAAAACGTTAACGCGGATCCTGAATCACGTTCGTCCAGAAATCCTTGAGGCAACTTCTGCATCTCGATGGCCTCTGCCTGCGGCGAAACACCGTCGATCGTTGCCGCGTCCGTGCGGCCAAGTTCGAAGTAAACGTTGGCCTGCGGATTCCAGATGGCGTTTATCTCGTCCAGCAGCTTGTTGGGATCAGCGGCTTTGCCGAGGCTCACAGTTTGCTTGCCATCGTGGATCTGAACCGGACGAATGGCAACTTTCACCGTCTTCTTATCGAGCACGATGACTTTGAGCGTCGCTTCGGCCTTGCGCGTGCTCGTATTCTTCGCTTCCACTTTCACCTTGTCGAACCCAACTGGAGCGTCAGCCTTGATCCTGAAGATACGCCAAGAATCCTCATCGAATCGTCGAATTGCCTCTGAAGGATTCGAGGCGTTCCGTGCCGCCCCAGCGCGTTCCTGCTTTGTCTTGAACTCGTAGACATGAACCTTTGAGGGCAGAGTGGACCGCACGTCGAGGCCCTTGGCGCCTTCCAGGATCACCAGGGTCGAGCCGCCGCTAGGGACGACGATCCCCTGCCCACCCGAAGGCAGGTTCTCATCGACTCCCGAATACGCGGCGACTTCGCGAAAGGTTGCGGCCATATCAAGAGCAAGACTACGCCGATACGTGCGATTCTGAAAGCTTCTTTGAATCCTTTCCAAACCCGCGGTCTTCAATCCTGAATCCGGCGTTGGCCCTCAATCTTCCTAGCCCGAAAGCACAAGCTAAGCTAGCCAGGCAGACCGTTGTAGATGGACTGCGCCGCCGAACAGTCCGCTGCGAGGGACGTTGGCATATCATCGGTACACCCGCAGTTTATGCCGCAAACTCAGAGCCGCTTGCGCCGGACCGATCCTTTTCGCGGTGGATCCAAGATTGGGACGCGGCTCCATCTGACGATGTCGACATGACCCGCAGGTCCCACCCGGGTCGGCGCGATGACTTGGACCACGTCATAACCAGATTGTACTACTTTGCCAGACCGGACGCTTTGGCGGCCTGCACAAGCATCTCCGTAAAGCGCTCCACGTTCCTGTCGGCCACAAACAATCCGATCGCGTCGTTCATTTCTTGCCGAAATGTCGCCGGAACCGCTTCTCCTTGTACGCAGCTTTCCAGCAATACGTCGTGGTTAAAGGAGGCCATCGACCAACGCTGATAGGCGCCCAATTTACTCTTATCCACGTCGGTTCGCACCGGGATGGAACCTTTCAACGCATTGAAGCTTTCCTGCGCCTCTTTGCTGCCCACCATTTCCAGCCATGTTACCGCCTCAGCCAGGTGCGGCGCGTCCTTTGCCAAGGTAAAGCCGTCGGCCACCACCAGGAAAGAACCCTCGGTGCCGGGTGAGCTGACCCAGCCAAAGTCCCGGTTTTCCTTTAAACCGGCGTTGACCAGTTCGCCATAGGTCCAATCGCCCATGGCGGTGAAGGCGGCCTTGCCCTGGATAACGGCCAGGACTGCCTGGTCCCAGCTTAAGGCCGAGTGGTCCGCATTCTGGTAATCCAGCATCCGACTGTAAATACGAGCCGCCTGTTTCACACGTGGATCATCGAACCCTATTTCGCCGGCAAACAACTCTTGCCAGCCCTGCGGTCCGAGCACGCCAAGGAGCGTGTTTTCAAACAACTCGGCGGTGGCCCATAGACCCGAATCGCCCATCGCTAAGGGGGCCACGCCCGAGGCTTTCAAATTTTCGGCTGCGGAGAAGAAATTCTCGAAGCTGAGCGTCTCACCGACCTTGATGCCGTGTTTCTCAAGGACCTTTTTGTTGTACCAGAAGACATTGGCCCGGTGTACCCCGACCAGCACGGCGTAGATCTCACCGCCCTCGCTGACTAGGTCGAGCAGGACTTGGGGCACGACCTTGTCCCACCCTTCACTCTGGTAGAGGACGGTGACGGGAACGCAGTAGCCCGGCTCGACGTACTGGCCGAAGAGTTCGTGACCCGGATGGACCTGCCAGGTATCGGGAGGGTTACCTGCCGCCAAACGAGTCTGCAGCACCGGCCGCGCCGCTGAGCCGCCGCCTCCGGTGACAGCGGCGTTGAGGATTTCGACGCCGGGATTCTTTTGCCTGTAAGCTTTAAAGAGCGCCTCAAGGGCCGCCGCCTCTCCCCCCGAGGTCCACCAGGAGCACACTTCCAGTCGCCCGTTCCCAGCCGCAGTAGCCGGGCAGGCTGGGCCGAGCGCCAAAAGTAGCGCCATACACAAAATGGGAACACGCAACAACTTCTTCATTCCGGCCTCCGTCTTTGGCTTGTCGACCACCTCGCTCGTTGTTCGGATCACTTCTAACTGTTGCCTCCGTTCTGAGGGAGGGCCATCTGAAATATCCTTACATGGAATAGTTGATTCGCGCCAATCTGTCTTCTCATTCCCAGCAACGGGCTTCATGTGAACGTCATTCTATCAAATACTCTGACCGTCGGATATCGGCGCTTCGTTCGAGCCTTGTAAAACAGCCAACTGACCTGTGGCGACATCACCATTATTTGCGAGACGGTGCACTAGGCTAAAACGCCAAATCAAGGCGCGGGAGAGAAGGAATTAAGGAATTGGAATGGATTATCCCTAGATAGTCCTTTATGGAATAAAGGGCAACTACCCGAATGGGTGAGAAGGGTAACCAGCGATCACAAAAAGTCCCGGAGATCCAGTTCCTTACCCACGGTTTTGACCCAGGGCCCGTGACCTTGCGCGACGCCGACGATGATGTCGCCGACATGCCCTGTGTGAGATTTTCGTCCGACTCGTTCTCGCTGGTCACGATCCTTCTATGGTACCACTGTTACTTTGTACGTGATTACTTCGTAATCGCCGATCCATAAATCTCCCTTAGGGCAGTTCCGTCCAACGCTCCTTTAATGGTGACTCAGTGTATGCCCAAAATCAACGGCGTCACAAATGCCCCAAGTTGGAGGAGATGCGTGCCGCCTCCATCTATTATAGCAGTGGCGAATGTTTTTGCAAAACTGGTCCCGCGAAGAACTCGGGTCCCACTGCAGTGCTATGTCCGTCCACAATGATCGCGCAATTTTGGCCCCTAATTGCTTAGGGTCTCTGAAATACTCCGTTGCCATGCTAGGCTCTGTAGGAAAGTCGCCTATTAATGGCGGGATTTCATCAACATAGAAGAGCGGAATAAAGAACATCGTTCTTGCGTAGACCACAAACGTGTTATCTTGATTACCTCCTGAATATAGGATCTGAAAATGGCGTATGTAGGTAGTAAATAAGATTATTGCCGCCGGTATCAAAAAGGCCATCAACCTGGCCATCCGTTCCGGTGAGTAGCCGTGTGGGCGCGCGGTCGCAGGAAGAACATGCCTCTGGTCCTTGTCGTGGTCCACCTCTTCGGCCGCCAGTACCATAGGTCCAGCCGCTAGCGTAAATGCCAAAGCTGACTCTTCCAATATCTTATCTCTTAACTCTCCTGAACTGTTGCGAGGAAGCGATTTCATTGCTAATAACTAATCTTTGCAGTAAAGGCGGCAGGCGTGGAATGAGGAGCATTTAAATGGGGAAACCTGGACTGTTTGCGAGTGGCACTCAGCACTCGGGCCAAACAGAAAATATCCTATGTTCAGCCAGTCGACGTCGAGACGGCCTGGAAAGAGTGCGACCGGGTTTCGAAATTCAAGGAAGGCGACCTCACCGCAGTCGGCTGTATGGTGAACTCCTGCCGCACTTGTGCCAACTGTCAGGCGGGGTACGAACACACTTAAGAACTGAATTCATTCCAGGTGAGCGACAGGTTTCGAGTTTGCGGTCTCTTGGCACGACTGCTCGAAGAGCAGAATCTGTTGCTCTCCGCGGTCCTCCGTCGTGCGGGATTGCCGGCAGTTTTTTTCATCAGGAAAAGATTTTCGTTACGACCGAAGCGCTATTTGCCTTGTGGCGGGCGATCGCTGAACTCAGCGCTGACCCGGCCATTAGGCTCAAGCTCGGCACCGAATCCCGTGTCGAGCGCTAGGTTCCTGCGGCCATTGCGGCACTTCACAGCCGGTCATTCCTCGACGCACTGCAACGGATGGCGCGCTACAAACAGCTCACCTGTCCGGAACAAATCCATATCAGCTCCGGGAAGGGCGAACGCGTCGTGGAAATTCGTCTTTCTGCTTGCAGGGACGCCGAGCCTGCCGTGCTCGTCGACCTCTGCCTATCGTGGATTCTGACCATCGGCCGAAGCGGAACCGGCCATCCCATCACACCACTGCGGTTGGACCTCTCGCGTCCAGCGGGGTATCGCGAAATATCGGAAACACATTATCGGTGCCGCGTGAAGTTTAAGGCGGGCCGCAATGCACTGGTTTTTCGTGCCACCGACCTGGAACGGCCGTTTGTAACTCATAACGCCGAACTCCTCGCGATGCTGGGCCCGCAGCTACCTGCTCGGATACGAGGATGCGAACTCCTTCTTTCGCGCCTTTCATCAATGGGAAGGCATTTCTCCCGGCCAGTGGCGAAAGTTCGCCGGCTCGAAAACGCAGCTTAGCCAGCTCCCTTTCGATCTCTTCGAGCTTTTCTCTGGTCTCCGCGTCAGCAGGGATTACCGTATATTGATGTTCGCTTGATTGAACCGAATGGATGCCTTTCGAAAACTCGCGCTGAATCTTTCAACCGGCAGAAACTTGCGGCTCTGGTGAAAGGCTCGAACTTGACTCCAAGAAAAAAATCGTCCGCCGCATGGCGACGAACGACCGAATTGCCGTCCCTGCCGGAAGTCCATCGCAGCATCGCGGTCCCTCAAGGAGTCTCCTTCTGGAAGAAAATGGCTGCCTTCGCAGGCCCGGGCTTTCTGGTGGCTGTCGGCTACATGGACCCGGGTAACTGGGCGACCGACCTGGCGGGTGGCGCTCGGTTCGGTTACGCGCTGTTGTGCGTCGTCATGACCTCCAACTTGATGGCCATCTTGCTCCAGCACTTATGCATCAAGCTCGGCGTCGTCACCGGACGCGATCTGGCGCAGGCTTGCCGCGACCATTATTCAAAACCGACTGTCTGGTTTCTCTGGGTCCTGTGCGAGATAGCGATTGCCGCCTGCGACCTGGCCGAGGTTATCGGTTCGGCCATCGGGTTGCAGTTGCTTTTCGGCATACCGCTGGTCTGGGGCTGCGTTATCACCAGCGCCGACGTGCTGCTGATCCTCTTCCTGCAGAACAGGGGCTTCCGCCTCGTCGAGGCGCTGGTGGTCACGCTGATAGCCACCATCGGCATTTGTTTCGCGGCGGAGCTTTTTTTCGCACGGCCGAGTCTGACCGGCGTGGCTATGGGTTTTGTCCCCAATCTGGGCATCCTCAAGGATAAGGAAATGCTCTACCTCAGTATCGGCATCCTTGGGGCTACCGTTATGCCGCACAATCTCTACCTGCATTCATCGATCGTGCAGACGCGCGACTTTGCGCGGACGCCAGAGGGAAAAAGAGAGGCCATCAAGTTCGCAACCATCGACTCAACTGTCGCACTCATGTTCGCGCTTTTCATCAACGCCTCCATCCTCATCCTCTCCGCCTCGGCGTTTCACTGGTCTGGACACCAGGGGGTGGCCGCAATCGAAGACGCCTACAAGTTGCTCAGCCCGCTGCTTGGCGTCGGAGCTGCGAGCGTCCTGTTTGCCGTGGCGTTGCTCGCTTCCGGTCAGAACTCGACTCTTACCGGAACTCTGGCCGGACAGATCGTAATGGAGGGTTTTCTGAACTTCCGTATCACTCCGTGGTTGCGGCGGTTGATCACTCGGGGGATCGCCATCGTTCCGGCCGTGTGCATCATCGGCTTTTTCGGTGAAGATAAAACGACCGAACTACTCGTCGCCAGCCAGGTCGTCTTGAGCATGCAGCTTGGGTTTGCGGTCTGGCCCCTGATGCGATTTACCGATGAGAAAGTCAAGATGGGCGAGTTTGTCAATCCGCGCTGGATCCGAATCCTCGGCTGGACAACGGCAATCGTCATTATCTCACTCAATGTCAAGCTGCTCCTCGAAACCTTCGTGCCGAATACCATTCTGAAGGTGTTGTATGGCTTCCTCCACTTACCTTTGTCCTGAACCCACATTCGGCTATGTACGGACACATTCTCATCTCCCTGGAAAACAGCGCGGCCGACCAGACAATTATCGACCACATCAAACCTCTCGCGCGGCTGACGGGCGCCAAACTTCTTTTGGTGCACGTCGCGCACGGGTGGGCGGCAAGGAATTTCGACCAGCTTAACCTTGCCGAAAGCGAAGAAATAAAAACTGATCGCGCCTACTTGAAGACTCGTTGCGAGGAACTGGTGCAAGATGGATTCACGGTTGACGCTGTGTTGGCCATGGGTGAACCCTCCGAGCAGATCATCAAACTCTCACGAGAACGTCAGGTAGACTTGATTGCCATGTCAACTCACGGTCACCGCTTTCTCAAGGATGTAATCCTTGGGCAGACCGTCGAGAAGGTGAGGCATGCCGTGGAAGTGCCGGTCCTCCTGCTAAAAGCGCGAACACGAGCGAAGCCGTAGCAAGAGAACGAAAGTGAAGTGACGGCGCAGTGGAGGGGTGGAGGGGCGGAGCGGAGTAATGGAGTGATGGAGCGGTGGAGTAATGGAGTGATGGCTCCCACACGCGCCGCGGCGGGCATCCGATGGTGACCGACAGTGCGGCACTTACGATCGTATACGCGTTCAGGCGCGCCCGGCATGGCACGTCTGAGGAACAGCCCCGAAATAAAAATAAACGGACATTTGTCTACCGTCGGAGGATAACCTCCAATCACGCCGACACGCCGATACACCGAACCGCCGACACGTTTCCTCTGCCACGCCGGGCGCGCCAGAACGCGTAGACGATTTCAGGAGCGCATCCCTCCTATGGGGGTTGTCAAGCGTGAACGGCGGTTGCAGCGTTTATTTCATTGGTTTATGCGACGAAGTCGCGACTTTTTCGGGTTTGAACTTTCTACTCACAGTCGGCCCCCCGGGGGGAATGGGGCAACGCGGAAATGCTGCTTAAGTACACCCCTCCTTCAAAAGGAAAGTTGGGGGGCAAAGTTGAAGCTCTGTCACTGTTGCCGGTTTTTTGGATTGTCAGCTTTTCAAAGTGTAAGGCCAAAGGGAGGCTCTTTTGTTAAAGTTCGCCCTCCCCCGCCTATGAGGAAGTTTTGTGCCGGGTTAAATATTGAAGTGTCTTCACTCCAGAGCACTGTCGGAGTGCAACTCATCGACAGGCAACCTCCTATCCGCAGTCTGGGGGAAGGGTCTCTCCCACCAAACGTGCATGATGCTCTATACGCATCTGTTAGAGTGAAGCGGAGCGCGACCAATCTACCAACGAGTTTATATTTCCCAAGGGACGCAACGGGCGCGCACCACTTCAAAACCGATTGAAGTTTGTCTTTTTGTTTAGTTCTTCATAACAGTTTGCCGGAAAGGGACATGGTTTAAAATTCCGCAAGAAAGGACTTTAGTCGTCGCTGAGTATTAAGCCGACTTCCCGGGCCGTAGTCCGTCCAGTCCGGATTCGCCAAATATCGATAAAGAGCCGGCGGGCCACCGCAACGATCGCTTTCTTCTTGAGTGCCCTGTTGGTTCCAGTCAGCGCCGCGTACCATTTCTGGATCGGTTGATACTGAGGCTGGAATCTGACCAGCCGCCAAGCCATTTCGACCAGCAGCACCCGGATTCGAGGCGCCCCGACTTTCGTAATTGAACCCAGACGCTGCTTGGAGGGATCCCCGGTGGAACGTTCGCTCGGACACAGTCCCCCGAAACAACCGACGCTACGCGGATTGGCAAAGCGATGCCAGTCAAAGACTTCCCGATCGACTTGAGTCAGACTCAGCGCTCCAAAACCCTTGGGCCGTGGACCCTGGAGACTTTGGGCTAATTCGGTTTTAAGCAGCTCAATCTGTTGATCGAGCAACAGCAGATTGGTTTGCCACAGGGCCAGTTCCTGGCTAATCCACTCCGGAAGCAAGACCCGCAGTTTGTCAAAGCTCCGCGGTCTCCACCAACTTCCCTTGGTACCGTATCCTTGGGTCAACATCAGGCTGCGACCCTGCGCTCCAAGGGCGCTGCGCGAACGCACCAGTTGATCGTGTTGGCGACTGCGAGCCCGCAGTCGCTCCTGTTCAGGACTGGGTACCCGGACAATCCGCAAGGCGTATTGATCCCCACCCAGATAGGTGTAAAGCCGCCCAGCCAGTTTACGGGCATCAATTTTGTTATTCTTGCGCTTGCTGCCTGCTTCCAGTGACTCCGGGGCGCAAACCACCGCCTCGATCCCCAATTCGATGAGCTTGCGGTAAAGCACATAACCCAGGGGTCCAGCTTCGTAGACGGCGTAAACCTTTTCCGCTAATCGCAACTGCTTGCAGGCAAAGAGCAAAAGCGCCGCCTGATTGAAGCTCTGTGCCGGTTGCAGGCCCCCGGCATCGATCTTGCGGCAAACCTGGTAACCGCACAAATGCGCGTCGATCCCCAGCACGATCTGCTTTGCAATTTTCCCCTTTTGGCCGTTTGTTTCTCTTGCCCGTGCGGCTGTTTCCGTTATGGGCGCCAATTCGTATTTTTTCATTTGTCAGGTTGCTGCTTTCCCAGCAGCCTGACAACACCCATAGCATCTACCTCTCTGGCGCGGGGCATTCGCTTCGTGCTAAACTGGCGCGTCTTCCCAAGGAAAAACGTCCTAATGGCAATACATCATTTCCATCCGACCCATTACCACACCGCGATAGGGCCCTTCGAGCCGGTCTTGCGAATCGACGACGGCGACACTGTGGTCACCTCCACCGTTGATGCCTTTGGCAAAGACTCGAGGGACATACAAGTAACGCCAGAAGGTAATCCTCAGACTGGTCCTTTTTATGTCGTGGGCGCGGAACCGGGCGACACGCTGGTTGTGCAACTCGAAAGGATCTTGCCGAACCGTGCGATCGGCTACACTCGCTCGGTGGTTGCGCCGAACGTGGTCGAGCCATCGTACGTAAAGGAGTTGCCTGGGGGCGAAATGGCCGAGTGGCGGATCGATAACAAGAACGGCATGGCAACACTGATTAAGCCCGAGACAAAGCTCGGCAAGCTGGCGATACCGCTCGCGCCGATGCTCGGTTGCTTTGGCGTCGCCCCGTCTCTTGGCCAGGCGATCTCGACTGCGACGTCCGCCGAGCACGGGGGCAACATGGACTACCGCGGGTTCGTGACCGGTGTCACCGTTTACTTTCCGGTCTTTGAGGCGGGCGCGCTGTTCCACGTGGGCGATGGCCACGCGACCCAGGGCGATGGCGAGATTGTCGGCAATGGGATCGAAATCTCGATGGAGGTTCAGTTCACTGTGCACGTACTCAAGGGAAAACGCATCCGCTGGCCGCGCGGCGAGAACGCCGGGTATATTTTCGCCGTCGGCAATGCTCGGCCGCTTGACCAGGCTGTGCAGCACGCGACGACTGAGATGCTGCGCTGGCTCAACGAGGACTACGCGTTGGATGCCACCAGCGCGAGTTTATTGCTGGGGCAATGCGTCGAATACGATCTGGCCAACGTCTTTGACCCCGCCTACACGATGGTATGCAAATTGCCGAAAGCGCTGCTTCGGATTCCGTGAATAGCCCAATTGGAGGATAACCTCCAATTACGCCGACACGCCGATACATCGAACCGCTGACACGTTTCCCCTGCCGCGCCGGACGCGCAGGAGCGCATCCCTAGTGTGCCCGACATGGGTCTGAACTAATGATATGAAAGGAGATCATCGGAACTGGTGGAGGTAACCGTAGCCGAAGTGCAAGCAACAGATCGCGAGGTCTGGAGACGAAAGAAGCGCGAGGCAAACGAGCGACCGTAGGAACACGAACTGGCAGAGAGGCCGGATGCGGGCGACGAGCTGGCTAGGAACAGGCGAAGTCCAAAATCCACCAAGACGCATCAGGTAGAGCCAGACGGCGCGTTCGGAAAGAGCAGACACCTTACTCGGGGAGACCTCCGGGGTGAGAGCCCTGGAGGAGTCAGCAGAGGCCATAGTAGTGAAGAGACGCTCTGAAAGGGGCGAGGAGCGAAGGGCCGAAGAACCAAAGAGCAGAGAAAGACGAAACTGGCGAAGGAAAGCCGAACAGACATGCGATACGGGAGGACGCGATAACTGCGATCACTATCCACCCGACGAAGAAGGGCCCGGTGGTGCAACCACCTCAACCTGACCGAGGGCATGCCAAGGCTAAGCGCCGCGTTCCGACTGAAGAAAGCGAGCTACAAGGTTCAACCGCCGGATGCTGAAAACGGCATGTCCGGTGATGTGGGAGGGTTACGGTGCGCAATCGCCGTAACCCGACCCGATCCGCTCGATTATTCCTCTTTTCTCTTCGAGAACTGTCGAATCGTTTCCAGAATGCTTTCTTCGACGTCATTCTGGCTTTCGTGGCGTGCCTTTAGTTGAGCTTGGGTGACCAGCAGGGAATGGTCTCCTCCTTCCACGATGTGGAGCTCGTTAACCGCCTTCATCTCTCGTCGAACGCTCTCCAGAAGAGGCAACGGACAGAGCCGGTCACGAGTACCCTGAACGAACAGGGTCGGCGTGGATAACGCGCGGAGTACCTCTGCGCGCAACTTTGCCGGGTCACCTCCGCCGCACAATGGATAGCCGAGACAGACGACCGCGGAGACCTCATTTTCTTCCAATGCCAGGTGACATCCGACCCGTGCTCCAAGGCTCTTTCCGATCAGAACTGCCGGCCCGTCGTATCTTTGCCGAGCTTCATGCAGAGCCTGACGATGAGCTGCAATGAGCTTCGGCAGGGGGTCAGGACGTTTTCCCAAGTTTATGAAATACGGGTAGTCGAAAGCGTAAACGGTTCCGATGGTGGCCAGCCTACCGATCCAGCGCTGCATCCACGGATGCGAAGAAGGGGCACCGGCGCCATGGGCAAAGATGAAGAGTGGCGATTCCATGTCGAGTCGTTCATTCGGATCACAGCGTTTTGGCCGGCAACGAGAAAAGACCGAGTTAGAGAATGCTCTACTAAACTGCGAGAGCCTCTTTCGCCGCGGCTATTGCGTAGTCCATGTTTAAACGCGAGATGAACGTGGCACTAATTTCAGCGGGGCAAACCGCCTCACATTCGTAGTGGTTGCGGCAATTCCCGAAACCGATTTCATCCATCTTTCGAACCATATGAATGGCCCGGCTGTCCCGCTCCGCCTGACCTTGCGGCAACAGTCCCAGATGCGCGACTTTTGCCGAAACGAAAAGCATGGCCGAGGAATTGGGGCACGCTGCCACACAGGCTCCGCACCCAATACATGCCGCGGCTTCCATTGCGAGGTCAGCATCATGTTTGGGCACCGGCAATCCATTGGCTTCGGGGGCGGATCCGGTTCGAACCACGATGTAGCCGCCGGCCTGGATGATGCGGTCAAAGGCGCCTCGATCGACCACCAGATCCTTGACGACCGGGAAAGCGGTGGCGCGGAATGGCTCAATCCAGATCGTCTCTCCGTCCTTGAATCGCCGCATATAGAGTTGGCAGGTCGTCTTTGCCTTGCCCGGCCCGTGAGGAATCCCATTGATCACAAGGGAACACGTTCCGCAAATGCCTTCGCGGCAGTCGGAATCGAACGCGACGGGATCTTGACCACCGGCGTTGAGAACTTCATTCACAATGTCGAGCATCTCGAGAAACGACGCTTCGGAAGGGATATCGTTCGCGTCGTAATCCTTGAAGGATCCCGGCGAACTGCCATCCTTTTGCCGCCAAACCTTAAGCCTGAAGTTCATTTGTAGCTTCGTTGCGAGAGTTTAACATTTTCAAAAATCAGTGGCTCTTTGATCAGTTTCGACCGTGCATCTTGACCCGCATACTCCCAGGCAGAAACGTAGCAATAGTCGTTGTCATTCCGAAGAGCCTCTCCGTCTTTGGTCTGGTGCTCGAGCCGGAAGTGACAGCCGCAGGACTCGTTCCGTTCCAACGCGTCCAGGCACATCAATTCGGCAAACTCCAAAAAATCAGCAACTCGGCCCGCATACTCGAGCGCCTGATTAAACTCTCTGCCCTCTCCGAGGACGTTTACATTCTCCCAGAACTCCGCGCGCAGGGCCGGGATTTTTTGCAGCGCCTCTTGCAATCCCTGGGCATCTCGAGCCATGCCGCACTTATCCCACACCAAGAGCCCCAGCTCACGGTGGAACGTGGTCACGGTCTTCTTTCCTTTGACCGAAAGAAGCCGATCGATTCGGCCGGAGACGTCGTTTTCAACTGCTCTGAATTCAGGGCGCCCCGCCGAAACCTTCTTGCCCAACTGAGTCGCCAGATAGTTTGCGATGGTGGAGGGAATCACAAAGTAGCCGTCAGACAGCCCCTGCATGAGGGCGCTGGCTCCGAGCCGGTTGGCACCGTGATCCGAGAAGTTTGCTTCTCCTAGGACGTACAGGCCCGGGATATTGCTCATCAAATTGTAATCCACCCAAAGTCCACCCATCGTGTAATGGACCGCGGGATAGATCCGCATGGGGGCTTTATAGGCGTTTTCGTTCGTGATGTTCAGGTACATGTCGAACAAATTGCCGTACCGCTCCCGAATGGCGTGCTCGCCGAGTCGCTGAATCGCATCGGAGAAATCCAGGTAAACGCCCAGACCGCTCGGGCCAACTCCGCGACCATCATCACAAACTTCTTTCGCGTTGCGCGAAGCTATGTCGCGCGGCACAAGATTTCCAAAACTAGGATATTTTCGCTCCAGGTAGTAGTCTCGCTCCTCGCCCGGGATTTGATCCGGCGACCGTTTGTCTCCCTTGCTTTTCGGAACCCAAACGCGGCCATCGTTCCGGAGAGATTCCGACATCAAAGTGAGTTTGGCTTGATAGGGGCCACTGACCGGGATGCAGGTCGGATGAATCTGAACGAGACAAGGGTTCGCGAAGAGCGCGCCCCTCTTATGCGCGCGCCAGGTTGCCGTGACATTGCAGCCCTTCGCGTTGGTTGAAAGGTAAAACACATTGCCGTAACCGCCCGTCGCAAGAACCACTGCATCGGCTGCGTGCGCGCTGATCTCGCCCGTGGCCAGATCGCGAACCACGATGCCTTTGGCATGTCCGTCGATCAAGACGAGGTCGAGCATTTCAGTCCGGGAATACATTTTCACCGTGCCAGCCGCAATTTGATGTTCGAGTGCCTGGTAAGCCCCGAGCAGAAGCTGCTGGCCGGTTTGGCCGCGCGCGTAAAAGGTCCTCGATACCTGAACCCCGCCGAAGGAACGATTCGCCAACAAGCCGCCGTATTCACGCGCGAACGGAACTCCTTGAGCCACACACTGGTCGATAATATTGAGACTGATCGCAGCTAACCGATGAACGTTCGCTTCCCGTGACCGAAAATCGCCACCCTTAATGGTATCGTAAAATAAACGGAAAACGCTGTCGCCGTCGTTGTGGTAATTCTTGGCGGCGTTGATGCCACCTTGCGCCGCGATACTGTGCGCTCGCCGCGGAGAGTCCTGGAAGCAAAAGCACTTAACGTTATATCCGAGCTCACCCAAGGTGGCCGCGGCGGAAGCACCCGCGAGACCGCTTCCGACAACGATAATGTCAAATTTGGATCGATTATTCGGGGCAACTAACTTCGATTCGCCACGATGTTTATCCCACTTTTTATCAAGGGGGCCGGAAGGGACCTTCGAATCGAGAGTGGGTGACATAGCTCTAATTGATGATGCCGAGAAGGATCGTAGCGGGGATCGAAACGTAGCCTGCGAAAATCAACCAGGTCAACGTTTGTCCGCCGGTGGAAATGAAGCGTGAGATTTTGCGATTATTAATTCCTAACGTCTGGGTGACACTTGCGAACCCATGGCTAAGATGGCAAGCGAGCAGGAAGAGGCCAAGGACATAGAATAGAGAAACGAAAGGTTGCCTGAATCCGAGGATAAGCATCCGGTAAACGTCGGGCCGGCCGAGCGAGTCGTCCAGCTTGCTAAATTCCGGATTGGTCGCGTGAACGGTGAACTGGAGCAGGTGGTAAATCACGAAACAGAGGACAATCAGTCCGCTGATGATCATGGTTCGCGACGCGATCGTCGATCGCTGGTAAGCGGGTAAAGCATATTTTTTCGGTTTCGCGATCCGGTTTTCGTGAGCCAGTTGAATCGTGGCGACGATGTGCGTGACGAACGCGGCAAGCAGGAAAAGGCGTATCGCCCAGAGGATCGGGCCGAGGTCGTGCAGGAATTTCGCGTAGGTATTTATCTGGTGGGGACCCAAATAAATCTGCAAATTACCGACGAGATGACCGACGACGTACAGGATCAGAACGAGAGCTGTGATGCCCACGACGATTTTTTTCCCAATTGACGATTGGTAAAACGCAATAACCGGATGATGGGAGAACTTCCGGACACGCGCGGAGGGTAGAGTCGCTTCCGGCATGAGGGGAGACTGTTAGAAAATCTAATAGCTGTCAATAGCAGGCTCAACCGGACCCCTCGCCAGCCGCGGCTCGGGCGCATCCTCGTCTCACTTGAGCTTCGCCGACATCGCTATTCTCTCTTCCCTTTTCCAAGCCAGCCGCTAATATCGCCAATCTATGATGAAACGTCTGTTTCTCCTGATATTTGGCGTCATTTTGGCGATTACCGGGTCAACGTTTTCGCAAGACACAATCAAGATTGGCGAGTTTGGTTCCTTGACCGGAGACAACGCCAGTTTCGGTATCTCCCAGAATAACGGTGTGCAGATGGCTGCGGAAGAAATAAACGCTGCGGGCGGCGTGCTAGGCAAGAAGATTGAGCTGATCGTTGAGGACAATCAGACAAAGCAGGGCGAGACGACGACTATCGCCCGCAAATTGATTTCCCAAGATCACGTCGTCGCGATTATTGGCGAGGTGGCTTCTTCAAAAAGTCTGGAGGCGGCGCCCATTTGCCAGGCCTCCAAGATCCCGCAGATTGCCACAGCGGCAACGAATCCAAGAGTGACCCAGACTGGCGATTATATCTTCCGCGTCTGTTTCACAGACGATTTCCAGGCTGTCGTGATTGCCCGGTTCGTGCTCGAGAAATTGAAGCAGAACAAGGTCGCGTTCATGACAGACGTCAAACAGGACTACAGCGTCGGTTTGACCAATATTGCCAAGGATTATCTCACCAAGAACGGTGCGACCATCGTCAAGGAGCAGAGCTATAGCTCAGGCGACAAGGATTTTCGCGCTCAACTGACCGATCTTAAAGGAGCAGCCCCCGATGTTATAATCATTACCGGCTACTATCCTGAAGCAGCGCTGATCGCGAAGCAGGCAAGGCAGTTTGGCATGAAAGCGACATTGGTAGGCGGCGACGGATGGGACGGTTCCTCCTTGATAACGGTGGGCGGAAAGGCGATCGAGGGAAGCTACTTTTCGAACCATTTCTCGGTGGAGGACACATCGCCGCTGGTGCAAACGTTTGTCCAAAAGTACAAGCAGAAATATAATGCCGTTCCGGACGCTTTCGCCGCGCTTGGCTATGATGCGATGAAGCTCTTGGCAGACGCAATCACTCGGGCGGGGACGACGGACCCGGAAAAACTTCGGGCGGCAATTCAGGAGACGGAGAATTTTCCAGGAGTCTCTGGCAAGATCACGATCGGCAAGGATCGGAACGCGCAGAAGTCCGCTGTGATTATCACAATCAAGGACGGCGCTTACAAGTATGCGGAAACGATAGAGCCTAAGAGCTAAGGAAGTTAACCGGGGCAGCGGCCAGGTGTCAGTGGGACTGCGGTTGTCGATAGACGGTTTCGGCTAGACCTCCAATCAAAGAGGCGTTTCGTTCGTGCTTAAAAAGCTTCTTAGATCGTCTTGCTTTCCTCTTCAGTTGGCGCTGGCGCTGGCGTTGCCGATTTTCTCCGGCTGGGCGGCGGTCAAGGTCGGCGAGGTGGATCCGCTGACCGGCGGTATTTCTCAGTTCGGCATCGGGTGTCACCAGGGATTTGTTCTCGCCATCGACGAGATCAATCGGGGGGGTGGCATCCTCGGCCAAAAACTGGAGCTGGTGACCGAAGACGATCAGTCCAAGCCCGGACAGAGTTCGACGGTGGTGCGGAAACTGATCACACAAGACAAGGTCGTTGCCATCCTGGGCGACGCGACTTCGTCGGCAACGCTGGAAGCCGCTCCGATCGCACAGAGCGCTAATATTCCAATGATGACGCCCACCGCGACCAATCCCCGTATTACCGAGGTGGGTGATTACATATTCCGTGTTTGCTTTTTGGACGAGTTTCAGGGCAGGGTGCTTGCCAAATTCACAATAGAAAAGCTGAATGCCGGAAAGGTGTTCACTCTCACTGACGTGAAGCAGGATTACAGCATCGATCTGTCCAAATTTTTCAAGGACGAGCTGACGAAACGAGGTGGGAAAATCGTCGGCGAACAGAGCTACTCAACCGGGGACACGGATTTCCGGGCCCAGTTGACTTCCATCAAGGCCGCTCGGCCCGATGTGGTCTACGTGCCGGGTTACTACCAGGAAGTGGCCTTGATTGTGAAACAGGCTCGGCAATTAGGACTGAACATGCCTTTCGTCGGGTGCGACGGTTGGGCGAACCAGGCTTTATTGGCGATCGGCGGTAAAGCAATTGACGGCTGCTATTTTACGAATCACTTCTCTCCGGATGACCCGACGCCGATCGTCAAAGAATTCGTTGACAAGTATAAGGAAAAATACGGAACTCCTCCGGATACCTTTTCTGCTCTTGGTTATGACGCGGCACGTCTGCTAGCGGACGCGATCAAGCGGGCAGGTTCATCCGACTCTAAAGCCTTGCGCGACGCATTGGCCAAAACGTCTGGATTCGAAGGCGTGACCGGTCGAATCTCGCTCGACGCAAATCGAAACGCCTCGAAGCCCGGACTGATTGTCATGGTGAAAGACGGCAAATTCGAGATTGCGGAAAAGATAGCGCCGTAGGCCCCCAACGTCAGCGTTCGGCGTTTAACGTTCAGCGTTCGGCGAAAGCAAACCGCGCCATTCGCCGCCGAACGCCGAACGTTCAACGCCGCTCTTGCCCTCCTCAGCCCCGGCTTGGTACCGTGTCGCAATCTATGGGCTGGAAAGCGTTCCTTTGCTTCGCAATGTTTCTGAGCGGCGCCGAGGCCAATGCACAGGACACCGTTAAAATCGGCGAGGTGAACCCGATCTCCGGTGCCATTGGCGGCTATGGCACGACGTGCCATAACGGCATCAAGCTCGCGATTGACCAGGCGAACGCGAGTGGGGGTGTGCTCGGGAAACAGGTCACTCTACTGACAGAAGACAATCAATCCAAGGCGGGCGAGACCTCGACTATCGTTCGCAAGTTCGTGACCCAGGATAAGGTTGTCGCAATTATTGGCGATCTGACCTCTTCCGCGACGCTGGAAGGCGGGCCGATCGCGCAGGCGGCGAAGATTCCGATGGTTACTCCTTTGGCGACGAATCCGAAAGTGACTCAAATCGGGGATTTCATTTTTCGAGTCTGCTTCATCGACGAATTTCAAGGACGGATCATGGCGCGGTTTGCGCTCGAAAACCTGAAATTGAAGAAGGCTGCCATTCTGACGGACACAAAACAGGACTATAGCGTAGGATTGAGCGGCTTCTTCAAGGAGACATTCGTGGGTGGAGCGGGAAGCGTGGTTCGCGAGCAGAGTTACTCGAGTGGTGACACCGATTTCAGGGCGCAACTAACGTCGATTAAGGCTGCCGGACCGGAAGTTGTGTTTGTGCCAGGCTACTATCCGGAAGTCGGACTCATCCTGAAACAAGCGAGGCAACTGGGCGTCTCCGTTCCGTTTATTGGATGTGAGGCGTGGGATAGCCCGACGCTGCTCCAGGTCGCAGGGAAAGCGGCGGACGGCTGTTTCTTTTCGAACCAGTTTTCGGCTGACGATCCAAGCGGGGTGGTTCAGGATTTCGGCAAGGTGTATCAGGAAAAGTTTGGCGGCCGCCCCGACAATTTTGCGGCGCTGGGATATGACGCGGCACGGGTCGTTCTGGACGCCATCAAGCGAGCTGGGTCAACCGATTCGACTGCCATTCGCGATGCGGTTGCTCAAACCAAAGGCTTCCCTGGTGTCTCTGGTAATATCACGATCGATGTCGAACGGAATGCTTCGAAACCGGTCGTAATTTTAGCAATCAAGGACGGGGAAATTCATTTCTTTGAGAAAATTAGTCCGAATTGATTTTCCATGCGTTTTTTGATCGCGACCTTAGCACTGCTCGTTCTCCCGATGCACTCGACATCGGCTCAGATTAAGATCGGTGCGGTTACCTGTCTGACCGGTGCGCTTTCGACGTTCGGCATCTCGAGTATTCAAGGGGCTAAACTGGCAGAGGAAGACATCAACGTGGCCGGGGGCGTGCTCGGGCAACCAATCGAGTTGATCATCGAGGACAATGGATCGAAAGCGGGGGAAACAACTACGATTACACGAAAGTTCATCTCCCAAGACAAAGTGGTCGCGATATTGGGCGATCTGACCTCTTCCGCCACGATGGAGGGAGCGCCGCTCGCGCAAGCCGCAAAGATCCCGCTTCTTACGCCTTCGGCCACCAATGTACCGATTACCAAGATTGGGGATTACATTTTTCGAAGCTGTTTCATTGACTCTTTCACCGGGAAAATCATGGCGAGATTTGCCTTGGACGGGCTCAAGGCGAAACGAGCGATTATTCTGACCGATGTGAAGCAGGATTACAGCGTTGGTCTGTCCGATGCGATCCGCGAGTACTTCACCCAAAACGGCGGTAAGATCACGAAGGCAATTTCTTATAGCAGTGGCGATACCAATTTCCGGCCCCAGTTGACGCAAATCCGGATCGCTCATCCCGATGTCGTTTTTCTACCGGGATATTACACGGAGGCAGCACTGGTCCTTCGGCAGTCAAGACAACTCGGAATCGTCTGCCCATTCGTTGGCGGCGAGGGCTGGGATAGTCCGGTGCTTGTGGAGGTCGCCGGTAAGAGCGCGGATGGCAACTATTACGCCAACCATTTTTCGGCCGCTGATCCCTCTCCCCGGGTTCAGAAATTCGTCCAAACTTACCGTGCGAAGTACAATGCCACACCGGATGCCTTAGCTGCTCTTTGGTACGACGGGGCCAGGCTTCTTTTTCAGGCCGTGCAGCGAGCGGGTTCAACCGATCCCGCGAAGATCAGGGACGCTCTGGCTTCCACGCGGGGTTTTGACGGAGTGACCGGCAGCATTTCAATCGATGAAAATCGCAACGCCTCAAAGCCCGGAGTTATCCTGGAAATCGAAAACGGGGAACCAAAAATGGTGCAACAAGTCGACTCCCTGAAAGCCTTAAATGGATAAATTACTCGAGGCTCTTCAACAGCTTATCAATGGGATTTCGCTAGGATCAATTTACGCGTTGATTGCCTTAGGCTACACGATGGTCTATGGCGTGCTCCGCTTTATTAACTTTGCGCACGGCGACGTCTATATGCTGGGCGCCTACGCCGGTTACCTGTTAGCTCCGCTCTTCGCCCACATTTTCAAGTTTGGCGACTTCGATACGTTTACTTCGGGAAACACGCTCTTCATTCTTTCGGGGGCGGGCCTGATCATGATTCTATCGATGGGGATATGCGCGGTGATCGGGGTCTCAATTGAGCGAATCGCTTACCGGCCGTTACGGGAGCGGCCGAGGCTAAACGTATTGATCACGGCGATCGGCGTCTCTCTATTTTTACAGAATATTACTCAATACGGCTTGGGCGCGGGTCCAAAAGCATTTCCACAATTGATTCCGGTTCATGTCATTGAAGGACTCGGGACCCTGACGGTTCTGACCTCGCAGTTGGCGATCATTCTTGCCACGGTCATTCTTTTAATCATTTTGCGATTTGTCGTCATGAAGACGAGGATGGGTCTGGCCATGCGAGCCCTCTCGCTTAATCCGACCGCCTGTTCGCTCATGGGAGTGAACAACGACGTTGTGATCTCTTTCACCTTCGCACTCGGTTCGGCGCTGGCGGCGGCTGCAGGGATCCTCGTCTCGATGGATTCACCCTCGATCAACCCATTGATGGGAAATCTGCCCGGAATCAAGGCCTTCGTCGCGGCGGTCCTGGGTGGCATCGGCAATATCCCCGGAGCGGCGCTGGGCGGGTTAATCATCGGAATCCTGGAAACGTTGGTTATCGCCATCGGGTTTCCGCAATGGCGAGATGGTATCGCCTTTGCAGTCTTGATCGTGATTCTTTTATTTAAGCCCACGGGCATCCTTGGAAGAGTCGAGCGGGAAAAAGTATGAGCCGCGGCCCGTTGAGCCTGCTGGTTGCGTTGGTCGTTTGCCTGGGAGCCTCGTTCTTTGGAGAAAATTTTATCGCATCCAACTTTGCGTATTACTACGACATCCTGATCACGATCGGAATCAACGTTACTCTGGCGACGAGCCTTAATCTCGTGAATGGCTATACTGGGCAATTTTCTCTCGGCCACGCCGGGTTCATGGCGATCGGGGCGTACGCCTCGGGCAGTTGGTCAAATCACCTCGACCCCATCATCTTTAACATGCTTGGCGGTCCGGCGAATCCGCTAGCGACGAACGTCGGCATGTTTATTTCGATGCTTTTCGCTGGCGGGCTGGCGGCCATCGCCGGGTTCGCCGTTGGTGTGCCCTCGCTCCGGCTAAAGGGAGATTACCTGGCGATTGTGACACTCGGGTTTGGCGAAATTATTCGCGTCGCCATTCTGAACACGGACTTTCTTGGTGCTTCCCGCGGCTTGAGCGTGATTGGGAGTTATACCAATCTTTTTTGGACCTATGGTTCAGTCGTGCTCTGCATCTACGTTGTGCTTGCTCTCGTGCACTCGACTTACGGGCGCGGCTTTCTCACGGTGCGCGATGACGAGATTGCGGCGGAAGCGATGGGAATCAACACGACCAAGTACAAAGTATTGGCGTTCGTCGTCGCCTCGTTTTTCGCCGGTATCGCCGGGGCCCTTTACGCTCATTTCAAGGCGTTCATCACGCCGGAGGGATTCAACTTTTTCCGCTCGGTGGACGTCGTCGTTTTTGTGATTTTAGGAGGAATGGGAAGCACCGTCGGAGTCACGGTTGCCGCCGTCCTGCTGACCATTCTGCCTGAGGCCCTTCGTGCGCTAGCGCATACTCAGTTTGTTCCGCCCGCTTACCAAGGTCTTCTGGAAAACCGGCTTATTCTCTATTCGCTGCTGTTGATCATCCTAATGCTGACACGTCCTCAGGGGCTGTTTGGTGACCAAAACGCGTCAAAGAAACGGTTCGGCCGTTCGAGTGGAATTTGATGGACAGTCTGCTGAAACTGGACAATTGCACAATACGGTTTGGCGGACTTACCGCTGTCGCTGGCTTCAGCATGGAGATTAGCAAACGCGAACTTGTGGGATTAATCGGACCGAACGGCGCGGGAAAGACGACTGTATTCAATATGGTCACTGGCGTTTATCAACCAACCGAAGGCGATGTTCTGCTTGCTGGCGAACGGTTGAATGGGCTTAAGCCGTACGCGATCACAGGGAAGGGGATTGCGAGAACGTTCCAGAATATTCGGTTATTCAGTTCGCTGACGGTCTTCGATAACGTCAGAGCTGCCTTCAACCTGCACCTGAGGCATGGGCCGAGCCATGCGTTGATCCGAGGAAAGGCGTTCTTGAAGGAAGAGAACGACATAGAAAGCCGGACCATGGAGCTGTTGAAAATATTCAATCTGGATCGGCTCAGGGAGGTGATGTGCAAGAGCTTGCCTTACGGCGATCAGCGGCGGCTCGAAATTGTCCGAGCGCTCGCAACTCAGCCCAAGCTGCTTCTGCTTGACGAACCTGCCGCCGGCATGACTCCGACGGAAAAGAGCAATTTGATGCGGCTTATTGAATTCGTGCAGGAAACCTTTGATATCTCTGTGCTTCTGGTCGAACACGATATGCGGGTGGTTATGGGCATCTGCAAAAGAATTTATGTCCTGGATCACGGCGTGAGGATCGCGGAAGGTCCCCCGGAAGAGATTCGGCGAGACCCCAAAGTCATTGAGGCCTATCTGGGCGAGGGACCGGCCGAGGGGGGATGAGGATTCACGTTTGGCGTTCAACGTTCAGCGCCCCAAACGCCAAACGCCAAACGTTAAACGTCTCGATGCTGGAAATCCAAGATCTTGAAGTTGCCTATGGTTCGATAACGGCCCTGCACCGGATTTCCTTGTCTGTCGCGACCGGCAAGATCATTACGTTGGTTGGCAGCAACGGCGCCGGGAAATCGACGACTCTTCGCGCGATCTCGGGTTTGATCCGTGCCAGGCACGGTAAAGTTCTTTTTGAAGGGGAAGAAATAACCAATCGAGCGCCGCACCGGATTGTGGCGATGGGTATTACCCAGGTGCCGGAAGGTCGCATGATATTTTCAAATCTGACCGTAATGGAAAATCTTCGGATGGGAGCTTATCGGCGCAGGGAGCACGCGGAAATCAAGAAAGATCATGACTACGTGTTTGCCGTTTTTCCCAGGTTGAAAGAGCGTGAAAAGCAGGTCGCCGGCACCTTGAGCGGAGGTGAGCAACAGATGCTGGCGATTGCCAGGGCACTAATGTCCAAACCCCGCTTTCTCATGCTGGACGAGCCCTCGCTGGGGATTGCCCCGATCCTTGTGAAGACCATTTTTACAAAGATATCGGAGATCAACCAGCAGCTCGGCATCTCGATCCTTTTGGTTGAACAAAACGCGAACATGGCCCTGGAAATCTCAGACTATGGCTACGTCCTGGAAACCGGACGAATCATTCTCGAGGATGAGTCGGCCAAGCTGCGGACGAACAGCTTGGTGAGGGAAGCCTACCTGGGCGGTTAAGGTTAAAGATTCTGGGTTTTGAGTTTTCGGGATTCGTTTCCTGATCAAACATAGAACCCAAAACGCAAAACGGTCTTCGTCATGGCCCGCGAATATCAACTCAAGAAAACTGCCTCGGTGATTGCAAGTTCGACCGACTATCGGGCCGAACTGAACGATCAACAGTACGAAGCGGTGACTTCCAGTCCCGGGCCGGCCCTGGTTTTGGCCGGGGCGGGTAGCGGCAAAACACGGACGCTCACTTACCGTGTTGCCTGGTTGCTGGATAACGGTGTCGAACCCGAGTCGATCTTGTTGTTGACCTTTACAAATAAGGCTGCCCGGGAGATGCTCGGGAGAGTTGCTGCTCTCTTGCCCTTGGAGACCCGCGCCATCTGGGGAGGGACTTTCCATTCGATTGGTAACCGCCTGTTACGCAGGCACGCGCGAGAAATTGGGTTTCAACCTGGATTCACCATTATGGATCGCGAGGACCAGGAAGATTTGATTTCGGCCGTCATTGCTTCCTCGGGGGTCGACACGACCGAGGTCCGATTTCCGACTGCGGAAGTCATGGGTGACATCTTTTCTTTCGCCCTCAATACGGGTCGCCCCTTACCGCAAGTGATTGCCGAAAAATACAGGAGGTTCCACCCGCTGACGAATCAGATCGGTTTTATCCAAAAGAAATACGAGGAGAGAAAGCGGTTCGCGAATGTGATGGATTTCGATGATTTGCTGGTTAAGACAGTTGAAGTGCTGCAACAAAACCGCCCGATCGCAGAATTCTACCAGCGGCATTTTCAATTCATCCTGGTAGATGAGTACCAGGACACGAACAGGCTGCAGTCGGACTTCATCGATCTGTTGGCGATTCATCACCAAAGCGTGATGGTCGTCGGGGACGATGCCCAGTCGATCTATTCCTGGCGAGGCGCCAACTACCAAAATATTCTCGATTTTCCCCGGCGCTATCCGAACGCGAAAATTTATCGAATTGAAACTAACTATCGAAGTGTGCCCGAGATACTGGCACTGGCCAACGCCGCGATCCAGGCAAATACCAAGCAGTTTTCTAAAACGTTGCGAGCTAGCCGCGATGGTTCGGAGATCAGACCGGCGCTGGTCTCCCTTTACGACACCAATCAACAAGCCGCCTTCGTTGCACAGCGAGTCCTCGAATTGAGAGACGAAGGGATTGATTTGGACAACATGGCTGTTCTGTACCGTGCTCACTTCATTCCCTGGAGGTGCAGCTCGCTTTGACCCGATCCGGAATTCCTTTCTCGATCACGAGCGGGCTTCGGTTTTTCGAACAAGCGCACATCAAAGACATCGCCGCTTTCATGAAGTTTGCCATCAACCCTGCTGACGAAGTGGCTTTCAAGCGCATGGCGCGACTCCTTCCCGGCGTCGCAGTCAAGACGTCCGAGAAACTTTGGGATCAGCTCTCATCAGTGCCGGAGAATGAACGCGGCGATTTCCGGACTTGGCTGGGTCATTGCCGCGTTGGTCAGAAGCCTGCAAAGGCCTGGCAACAGCTCGGTTACACTCTTGATGAAATCGCCCCCGGTCGGGAACCAGTTTCGGCGTCGAAGATGATTCGAATCATTCTCGAGGCCATTTACGACGATTACCTTCAGGCGAAATATGCAAATTACGAGCAACGACGCGACGATTTGACGTCGCTCGAATCGTATGCCGTACTTTTGAATCTCCAATTGATTTTTTGAGTCAGTTGTCTCTCATGGCAACTGCTGACGCGGAGAGCACACGCACGCCGGACCAGGAATCTGAAAAAATAACTCTCTCCACGATTCACCAGGCGAAAGGTCTCGAATGGCGGGCGGTATTCGTGATCTGGCTCACCGACGGGATGTTCCCAAGCTCTCGTTCGCTTGAGTCAGTCGACGCTATCGAAGAGGAGCGGAGGTTGTTCTATGTGGCTGTCACTCGGGCCAAAGACGAGCTGTATCTGGCCTATCCGGCTTATTGGCCCGGCGCATCGGCGGACAACCGGCTTCAACGTGCATCTCGCTTTTTGAAGGAGATTCCCTATGATCTCATCGAGGAATGGCGGGTGGGATTGTGACGGACGGGCGTTGAAAATCATGGCGACAAACCTTTCCTACCTGTGCTAAGATGCGCGCACCAATTCTGTGAGTCGTTACATTCGTGCCATCTATGCCCCGCTGGTGGGAACTCCATTCAGCAACCAGGAGATACTCGAGGCAATTGCGCCGAGATTTGAAGCGCTCGAGGTCGATGACGCCGAAAAGAGGGCGCTTTTCGATTTTATTCGCCTGCTTCTGATCGGGCATCGAACCCGCTACAACCAATACGGAGAAGGTTTCCTCTGGATGGATACATTCTCCGATCATATCGCGGCGTTTACTCGTGCGCTCGAAGAATCTATCTCTGCGATCGCCGATCGGATTGAAGCCTCACCGCCTAGCCAGCCGTTTGATGCCGTGTTTGGCGTCTGCAGCGAAGGTCTGCTCTTGCCAGGCATAGCGGAACGCGCTGCTCGACGCCTTGGAGGTTTAGTCCCGAGAACTGCAACTCTAATGGATATAGGGAATGGTGGATGTACAGCAAGCGTGCGCGCAATGCAGCTGGTCAAAAATCTTGATCCCGAAATCCGCAATGTCCTGATCCTCGCGATCGAACCATTGTCGACACTCGTCGATTCGAAATGCACCTCTCGCTCGAACTGGCAAGGTATATGCACATTCGGCGACGGGGCGGCCGGCGTTTGGATTTCGGACGAGCCGGGAGAAGGTGCCCTCGCCCTGGGGGAGTTATCATCCTGGAGGGGTGACGCGACCGAGCTGATCCGATGGGACGTGGGAACGGACTACTATCGATTCGGCATCGCGGACCTGGCTCAATTCGAGGTCCAGGTTCGCAGTGAAGTGCTTGAGGCGATGACGGAACTCGGGGTCGAAAGGGATCCCGGAGCAGCCTGGGCGATTCATCCTGCTGGAATCATGCTGCTCCTCAGCCTCGCGAAAAAGCTTGGGCTCGCTCGGGCCGCGCTTGAGCCGTCGATTAATCATTTCAGAACGTGCTCGAATATGAGTAGTGTGAGCATCTTGCATATCTTAAAGCATATCCTCGATTCCACCAAGTCGGGCCAGCAGATCCGATGGCTTTCCATGGGTGCCGGATTTCATGTGGCGTGCGGAGGCGGCGTTCGAGTTTGAGCTAATCCTATGATCGAGAGGAAGGCAGTCTTAGAAGCGATGGCGGAATTCTTCGCGGAAAATTTCCCGAACGTTCCCAGGGATAATATCGAAGGTATGAAGGCCAGCGATGTGATTCAACAGAGTCTCGATCTTGTCGAATTCGTCTTGCATCTTGAGGAAAAGCTTGGCCTTGAAATCAATATCAACACGCTTGGCGAGAAGCTGATCACCAAAACATTTGGCGAATTGGCAGACGATCTGGTGACGATCGGGAAAGAGGCGTAAAAACGCTTGCGCGCGCAAAGTTATCCCCTATGTTCACAACTCTTCAGAATTATGGCATCGAGTGACAACATAGATCTGAGCGCGTTTCGGCTGCACGAGAAGGACACTGGAAGTGCAGACGTTCAGGTCGCGCTGCTGACCCGTCGGATCAATCAATTGACTGATCACCTCAAGGTGTTTCGCAAGGATCATTCCTCTCGGCGAGGTCTTCTGAAACTCGTGGCTACCCGAAGAAGCCTGCTCGACTACCTCAAGCGGACATCGCAAGATAGATATAAGTCAGTCATCGAGAAACTCAATTTACGTAAGTAACCGGAGCCGTCTTGACGAGCGGCTTTCAGCTTGGACCTGGCAACACATGCGGCTATGGTCCACCAATCCGGCTTCGCCGGAGCTTCGCCTTACCCGCCTGCCGCGTATTGGTGAAGCGTCGTCAGGGCGAGTCTTCCGACGAGCCGATCAACCGATCAAAACCCTAACCCTTGCCTCTGAGATCCACCAGGCGGCCTTGGTCTTAGGTTCGAGCCCCGAGGATCCATCGGAGTTCGGACCTACGAGCAAGGGCCCATAGCGTTGGTCTTCTCGGAGGCTCATTTCCATGGAAAAACGAGTCTCAAAAATCATTGGTGCCTCCGATCTAACGATCGAAACGGGTAAAATCGCAAAATTAGCCGACGGTTCCGTCACGGTCCGGTCGGGCGAAACAATCATCCTGGTAGCCGCGGTCTCCGCTACATCCGTAAAAGAGGGCCAGGATTTCTTTCCCCTTACTGTCGATTATCGCGAAAAGGCAGCCGCCGCCGGGAAATTTCCGGGCGGCTATTTCAAGAGGGAGGGTCGTCCGTCGGAGAAGGAGACGCTTACTTCCCGTATGACGGACCGTCCGCTGCGTCCCCTTTTTCCGAAAGGATACTTTTACGACACACAGGTGATCAGCGTTCTTTTGAGTGCGGACGGAGAAAATGACCCGGATATCCTGAGCATCAACGGCGCTTCTGCCGCGCTTTGCGTTTCCGATATTCCGTTTGCGGGACCGATCGGGGCGGTCCGCGTTGGACGTGTCGACGGCGAATTTGTGGTTAACCCGACTCACTCGCAACGTCAGCTCAGCAACCTCGACCTGGTCTACGTCGGAACTTTCGAAGGCGTTCTGATGGTTGAGGGTGCGGCAGACCAGCTGCCCGAAGAGGAATTCATCGGAGCGCTGGAGTTCGCGCATCCGTTCGTCCAGGAGATTATTGAAATGCAGCGTGAGCTCGTTTCCGTTGCCGGTAAGCCAAAGCGTGAAGTTGACCTCCTCAATGTTCGCGACGACCTTCTTGAGATTGCTTATCAGGTTGCGGGTGATCGCATCGAAGGGGCTCTTTATACCTCTGGGAAAGTTGCTCGCAGCAAAGCAGTGGATGCCCTTCGCAAGGAAGTGGAGACGGCTGTGCTCGCAAAGTACCCGGATGCAACGCCGTTCGAAATCTCTCAGGCCTTCGATTACCTGCAGAAAAAAGCGTTCCGGGTCAGCATTTTCGATCGGGATAAGCGTTGTGACGGGCGAGGATTCCACGATATTCGTTCGCTGAACGCAGAAGTCGGGCTCTTGCCTCGCTCACATGGTTCCGCGCTTTTCTCGCGCGGCGAAACGCAGGCCGTCGCGCTGGCAACGCTGGCCTCCGTCGAGGAAGCTCAAATGATCGATGGTTATACCGGCGGGGAACAGACCAAACGCTTTATCCTTCATTACAACTTTCCGCCATTTAGCGTTGGGGAAACCGGACGGTTCGGCAGTACGAGCCGGCGCGAAATTGGGCATGGGGCGTTGGCCGAACGGTCGATTGAACCGGTTATTCCGCCCGAAGGCGAATTTCCGTACGCTATTCGCATCAGCAGCGAGGTCATGGAATCGAATGGTTCCACCTCGATGGCAAGTGTGTGCGCGGGCGTCCTTGCGTTAATGGACGCGGGAGTTCCTATCCGCAAGCCGGTCGCCGGCATCTCCGTGGGCCTTGTCACCGAGTTCGAGGGAGAACAGTTGAAGCGTTATACGACCTTGTTGGACATTATCGGTTCCGAGGATCATTTCGGCGACATGGACTTTAAGCTTTGCGGTACCAGGGACGGGATTACCGGGTTCCAGCTGGATCTCAAACTGGCTGGGATTCCCCACAAGATCATGGCTGAAGCGATTCGCGAGGCTCGGGATGCTCGCATGCGCATTCTCGATGTCATGGCCGAGGCAATTACCGTGCCGCGAAAAGAATTGAGCCAATACGCACCGCGAATCGAGACTGTCAAGATCCAACCGGACAAGATCGGCCTCCTGATTGGTCCCGGGGGTAAAACGATCAAGGGGATCGTTGCGGAGACCGGCGCTGAGATCAATATCGACGATGATGGGTCCGTCCATATCTATTCAGCCAACCGCGCAAGTCTCAACCGGGCCAAAGAAATTATCATGGGGATGACCAAAGAGATCGAGGTTGGGGAGCTCTACCACGGACGGGTTGTATCCATCAAAGAGTTCGGTGCATTTGTGGAAGTTCTGCCCGGCAAAGACGGCCTTGTGCATATCTCCGAGCTCGCGGATTTTCGGGTCAAGAGTGTTGAGGATGTCGTGAAAGTCGGCGATCTAGTTTGGGTCAAATGCATTGGAATCGATGAGAAAGGCCGGGTCAAACTCAGTCGCAAGGCTGCTATGAGAGAACGCAACGTGGAAGCCGAGACCGCACTCGAAGAGCGGTAACGGGGGAAACGTGTCGGCGGGTGGGCGTTTCGGCGTGTCGGCGTGGTCGGAGGTTATCCTCCGACGGTAGGGTCCGCGTTCCTGCGCGACCGGCGTGGCGCGTCTAAAAGGTGCTATCATTAAGCGGTTGTGTGCTTAATACCGCCTCTTCAGACCGTACCCATCGGAGGATAACCTCCGATCACGCCGACACGCCGACACGTGCTGCCGCACTGCGACTTAAATTATTTCGCGGTATTAAAATTATATGAAAACCGAGAAAAAATTCTCGGTCCGTCGCCAAAATTGCGTTGCCATTAGAAAAAGTAATACTAGCCTTCCACGTTTGTTGGGGAGCGGTTGGAGATGTGTGCAGATTTTGATTGCCTAAGTCAGCGAAGCCAATATTCTCGGCCTCTTCAAAAAGCTTGGGATGTCGCTTGAAAAAGATCCAGTTAACCCCAGAACATTGTAGCCAAGGTTGCGGTAGTCGTGTCGCGCTCTGCGGTCACACGCTTTTAAACTGTTTTGTGATGTTGCATGGCTAATATCTTTTCCCGCTCAGCGAATTACCTGCCGTTGAAGATCATCTTTTGCCTTCTCGTGCTGGGGGGCGCGGTTTCAGCCATCTATTGGTATTACCTCACGCCCGAGTACATGAGGGCAGGGTACCAGCCTGTTCAGCCGGTACCGTTCTCGCATAACATCCACGTCTCGCAATTGGGTATGGATTGCCGGTATTGCCATTCTTACGTGGAGGTTTCGTCCCACTCCAATGTGCCCACCACGCAAACGTGCATGAATTGCCATACGCAGGTTAAAGCCAACGACCCGAAATTGGCCGCGGTGAAAAGGAGTTGGGAGAGCGGAAATCCGGTCGATTGGGTAAAAATTCACCAGGTGCCGGATTTCGCCTATTTCAATCATGCCGTTCACGTCAATCGCGGGATCAGCTGTGTGAGCTGCCACGGCCAGGTGAATCACATGGACGTCGTTTACCAGCAAGAATCGCTCTCAATGGGATGGTGCTTGAGCTGCCACCGGCATCCTGAGAATAATCTGCGTCCCGTCAGCCAGGTGTTTAACTTGGACTGGAAACCAGGCAACGGGCAGTCGCAGCAGCAGATCGGTCAGGAACTAAAGGAAAAATGGGACATAAATCCGCCGCAGAATTGCGCGGGTTGCCACCGATAATGAAGACAGTTTTTCGACATCCACCCGAGGATCTCACCGGCAAGCGTTACTGGCGCAGCCTGGAAGAGTTAGCCGATACTCCGGAGTTCAAATCGTGGTTGGAACGCGAATTTCCGGCTGGCGCGGCGGAACTGGACGGGGTTTCACGGCGCAATTTTTTGCGGCTCATGGGTGCATCGATGGCGTTGGCTGGGATTGGATTGAGCGGTTGCCGACGACCCGAAGCGTATGTTGTTCCGTACACGAAAAGCGCCGAATGGCTGATACCAGGCAAATCCGTTCTTTATACAACTTCGATGCCTGGACCGTCGGGCGGCTTGCCGCTCGTGGCGACATCCTACGAAGGTCGCCCGACTAAGCTCGAAGGAAACCCGCTCGCGCCTTCCAGCAACGGTGGAACTGACGTTTTCGCGCAAGCCACTGTGCTCGACCTCTACGATCCGGAGCGAGCGCGGGCGTTTGTTTTGGACGGCAAACCGGCCACCGCCCAGCAATTTGACCAGGAACTCGAGAAAATCCAAAAAGAGCTCGAAATGAGCAAAGGCACGGGCGTCGGTATTCTGATCGATGAACAAATCTCGCCGACTCGTGATCGATTGTTGAGGTCTTTGAAGGAACAATTCCCGCAGATCCGCTTGTACGCCTACGAACCTCTTGGTCTGGAAGAACGCGACGCTGCGGTCGCATCCCTCTTCGCGCCGGATGTCGGCATCAGGCCCGCTTTTGCGAACGCGGACATCATCGTTTCAATGGACTTTGATTTTCTGGGAACCGAGCAAACTCTGCAAGGGATCCGGGATTTTAGTCGGCGCCGTCGTGTGGACGGGTCGGCGGATGCGATGAACCGGCTTTATGCGGTTGAGAACCGCTTTACGATAACAGGCGGAATGGCGGATCACCGTTTGCGTTGTGCCGCGTCTCAGATTCCTGCCTTCGCGATCCAGTTGGCAAGAAAGGTGGCTTCCTCGACGACCGATCGAGTTTTAAACGGTGTGGTTGCCGAGATTAAGGAAACCGGGGGAGAATTCGAGGACGCCTGGCTGACGGAGTGTGCCAACGATCTGGTGGCGAGGAAAGGGAGGAGTCTCGTCTTGGTGGGCAACCGGTATCCGGCTTGGGTGCACGGCCTGGTTTTCGCGATGAACAACGCGCTCGGTGCCTTCGGTTCGACCTTGGAAGTAATTAGCGTTCCGCGGGTAAAGGCGGCAAGTCTCGGAGACCTGGCTGCCGATGCAAAATCGGGCGCGATCAAGACGCTTTTCGTTCTCAGCGGCAATCCGGTGTACAATGCGCCTGCAGATCTTGACTGGTCGGAGGTTCAGAAGTCGATCCCGGAAGTCATACGCCTCGGCTACTACCTCGACGAGACCTCCAGCGAGGCCAGGTGGCACGTGCCTGAAGCACATTTTCTTGAATACTGGGGAGACCAGCGGTCGGTAGATGGTACGTATCTGCCGATTCAGCCCATGATTCTTCCGTTGTTTGGCGGGCTATCCCAAATAGACATCCTGGCCAGGCTGGCCGCGCTCCCGAATGGCGTGCAGGCGGTTCGTGAAACATTCAAGGCCTTTGCCAAGGAGGAGGACTTTGAGTCGGCCTGGACAAAATTCCTGCGGCAGGGCTACGCAGAGAAAACCGCCTATGACGCGGCTAAAGTGGAGTTGAATCCGAACGCGTTTCCTGAGTTGTTGAAGACGGTGGGTCCGTTACAGGGTCCGGTGACGCCGAGTGCCATGGAAATTGTCTTTCCAGCGGATTACAAGGTCTACGACGGGCGCTACGCGAACAACGCGTGGCTCCAGGAATTGCCGGACCCGATCACAAAACTGACTTGGGACAATGCCGTTCTTTTGAGCAAATCAACAGCGAAAGCGTTGCAGGTCGAGAGTGAAGACCTGGTGGAAGTCAGTGTGGGGGACAGAAAGCTGCAGGCGGCGGTGATGGTTGCGCCAGGGCATGCCGATTATTCGCTCAGCCTCTCGCTAGGCTACGGGCGGGGGGTGGTTGGCAAGGTGGGGCGCGGAACCGGGTTCAACGCGTACAAGTTGCGAACGACCGAAGCGCCCTATTATGCCACGAGGGCCGAGGTGAAGTTGATCCAGAAAAACGGGCATAAACTTGTCCAGACGCAGAATCACTACAGCATGGAAGGTCGCGCTCTTGTGCGCGAAGGGACAGTCGAGGATTTCAGCAAGAACCCGGCATTCGCCAAGGCGGTATGGATGGATGCGGACATCCCGCCAAACGTCTCGCTTTACAGTCATCCACCGCTGAACGCCCCGAACCAGTGGGCGATGACGGTCGATCTCAACACATGCATTGGGTGCTCCGCGTGCGTGTTGGCATGCCAGGCGGAAAATAACATCCCGGTGGTTGGCAAGGAGCAGGTGAACAACAGCCGGGAGATGCACTGGATGCGGATTGACCGTTATTTTGCCAGCGCTGAAGGCGATAAGAACAATCCGCATCTCGAGGACGATCCGGAGATGGTGATGCAACCGATGATGTGCCAGCACTGTGAGAACGCACCGTGCGAGACGGTCTGTCCGGTGAATGCTACCGTCCACAGCGAAGACGGGCTCAACGTGATGGTCTACAACCGTTGTATCGGCACGCGCTACTGCTCAAATAACTGCCCATTCAAGGTTCGGCGTTTCAACTTCTTCAACTACAACGATCGGCCGGTGTTAGATCGGATTGAGAAAGGTTTGCCTGGATTCCAGGGCAAATCGGAGCTGTACCTTGGGCCATTGGCTCCATGGGGCATGGAAGAAATTTCGAAGATGCAGAAAAATCCGAATGTGACGGTCAGATCCCGTGGCGTGATGGAGAAGTGCACTTACTGTGTTCAGCGAATCGAAACGGCCAGAATTTCACAGCGGATAAAGGCCGGTGTACGAGGAGATCTGGCGCTCCCGACAGATTCTGTGAAATCGGCTTGCCAGCAGGTTTGTCCCGCTGAAGCGATTGTCTTTGGCGACATGAAAGACCCGAAAAGCCGCGTTGCGCAGCAACAACGGCTTCCGCAGAAATACAATCTGCTCGAATATCTCAACCTTCAGACGCGCACGAGTTATCTGGCCCGTCTTCGCAACCCGAATCCGAAGATGCCCGGCGCCGGCAGAATCGGCCGAATCAATGTAGACGAAAACGGCGATCAGAGACACGTTTCGCCCGAGGCTGAGACGCAAACCATTGGAGGAAATGGCTAATGGCAGAGACCGAGGCAGCAACGATTCCTTTCGAGGAACGGATGCCGAGGCACCCGCTCGTTTGGAACAACCACTCGATGGCGTGGATCTCCGACCGGATTGCCGGAATCGTGGAGAACAAGGCGCCCCGGTGGTGGTGGATTACGATCGCCATCACCAGCTCCTTCGCCGCTTTCGGCGTGTTGTGCATTATCTATCTGCTGTTCACCGGAGTCGGTGTCTGGGGGAATAATATCCCGGTAGGTTGGGCCTGGGATATCACCAACTTCGTGTTCTGGATCGGTATCGGCCACGCCGGAACGTTGATCTCGGCCATTCTGCATCTTTGTCGTCAGAAATGGCGTACCTCGATCAACCGCGCGGCGGAAGCAATGACGCTGTTTGCGGTGATTTGCGCGGGGATCTTTCCGGCGATTCACGTCGGCAGAATCTGGATGGTCTGGTTTATGGCTCCGGTTCCAAACCCGAATTGGATTTGGCCCAATTTCCGGAGTCCATTAATGTGGGACGTCTTCGCCGTTTCCACCTATTTTACGGTCTCAGTTTTGTTCTGGTATCTCGGTCTGGTGCCCGACCTGGCGACCATGCGGGACAGGGCGAAGGGACAAGTTTCGCGAACCATTTATTGGGTACTCTCCTTCGGATGGCGCGGCGGCAATCGACAATGGCGCCATTACGAGATGGCATATCTGGTTTTGGCCGGTCTTTCGACTCCGCTTGTCTTGTCTGTGCACTCGACCGTGTCATTCGACTTCGCGACTTCGGTGCTGCCGGGCTGGCATACCACGATTTTCCCTCCCTACTTTGTCGCTGGAGCCATTTTTGGCGGATTCGCGATGGTGCTGACGCTAATGCTTCCGGCCCGTTCTCTGTACAAGCTCCAAGATATCTTCACCTGGGATCACATCGACGTGATGTGCAAGCTGCTTTTGGTGACAGGCTCGATCGTGGGATACGCGTATTGCATGGAATTTTTTGTGGCCTTTTATGGAGCGAATCCGTTCGAGCGCTTCGCTTTTTTAAATCGCTATTTCGGCCCCTATTGGTGGGCCTCGTGGACGATGTTCACCTGCAACGTGATCATGCCGCAGCTGATGTGGGTTCGCGCTTTTCGCAGAAACTGGGCCATGGTCTTCTTCGTGTCGATGTGCGCGAATGCAGGCATGTGGTTCGAGCGTTTCGTAATATTCGTTATCTCACTGCACCGGGATTTCTTACCGTCCGCGTGGCGCATGTACTATCCTACCTGGGTAGATGTTTTCACTTTCATTGGAACACACGGAATCTTCCTGACTCTCTTTCTGTTGTTTATCCGCTTCCTTCCGATGGTCGCGATGTCGGAGGTCAAGAGTGTGCTTCCAGAGTCCGATCCTCACTATCACCCGCCGACCGGGGGAGGCGAGGAACCTGTTAAGGAGGCTCACGCATGAGCGCTGCTGCAATCAAAAAGCCTGTCTTTGGAGTGATAGCAGAATTCTCGAGTGCGACGACGCTCTATGAGGCGGCGGAAAAAGTACGGGACGCAGGATTTAAGTTCTGGGACGTTCACTCGCCCTTTCCGATCCATGGCATGAACAAGGCGATGGGACTTGGGAAATCACCGCTCGGATACATTATCTTTTGCGGAGGCTTCCTCGGGTTTACTACGGCTGCGTTGCTCGAGTTCATTCCTTCATCGTTTCTCTTCCCTCTGATCGTACACGGCAAACCGGTAAATTTTTTCACGGTGCCGCCCTTTTTCCCGATCATGTTCGAGCTGACGGTGTTGATCTCGGCTTTCACTGCATTTTTCGGAGTATTCATTTTGAACAGGCTACCTCGAATGCACCATCCGCTCTTTGATCATGAACCATTTAGCCGCGTGACAAATGACGCATTCTTCCTGGCGATCGAGTCGGTGGATCCGAGGTTCTCCGAAACCGCGACTCGAGAATTTCTAGAAGAAATTGGCGGGAAAGAAGTCACTTTGCTTTTCGCGAATGATTAAGAATTTCCTGATTGGATTCATTTTACTGACGATCATAACGATCGCGTTGCTGGGCTTCCAGGGACAACGTCGTCAGGTGACCGCCATCGAATTCTTCGGCGACATGAAGCGCCAGGATAAGGTGAAATTTCAAAAGCCGAGTTCGTTTTTTGCGGATGGCCGGGCTGCGCGACTACCTGTCGATGGAACGATCCCGATGGGATACGATATTCCAGGCCATCCGATGCAGAATGCCGAGGTTCCGACAAATGATATCAGTTCACCCCTGGGAGAGTTTTCTGCGGGAACTGACTATCTGAATACCGGAAAAATGGGGGATCAATGGGGCACCGGCCTTCCGCTAGCAGCGACAGCGGACTTGCTGCAGCGGGGTCAGAAAGAATTCACGATTAATTGCGCGGTTTGCCATGGTGCGACCGGGCAGGGCAATGGGATCACGTCGAAATATGGATTGCTTGGCATCGCAAACTATCACCAGGACAAGTACCGGCAGATGGCCGACGGCCAGATCTTCAATACGATCACTCACGGATATAACACGATGATGGCTTACGGTGACAAAGTGACTGTCAAGGATCGCTGGGCGATCATTGCGTATATCCGCGCATTGCAGAAGAGCCAGGATGCCCGCTTACCGGATGTTCCCGAAGATCAGCGGACAGCACTGGAAAAAGAGGGCAAACCGGATAGTCCGCCTCCGCCCGTGCAAGCGCCTGAGGCCAAGCCAACGCAAGCGCAGCCAACGCAAACGCGATAGGAGCTATGAGCCACGATAACTTAACCGTTCCGAAACCGGAAATTTTTGAAAGTCGGAACCTCAAACGGGTCTTGTTGGGACTCCTTGGAGTTGGCGTGTGTTCTCTCCTGATTACGCTGATCATCGGTTTCGTCGCGCCGGCGGGCAGCGAGTTGCGGAAGCAATTCGCGTTCTCCTGGCTGTTTGCTTTTCTCTATTTCTTTACCACGCTGATTGGTTGCTTTTTCTGGCTGATTTTGCACCATGCGACCGATTCCGGCTGGGGAGTTGTTGTCCGGCGTCAAATGGAGAATCTGTCAAGTCTTTTGCCATGGATGGTTCTTTTCTTCCTGCCGCTGTTCTTCGTCCGCCGCGATATCTGGGACTGGATCACGGCGAAAGATAGCCCGGTGATCGACCCGCATTTGAGAGACAAGCTGAGCTATTTCGAGCTGAGATTCGGATCGATCGTGGTTCCTTTTTTCTGGATCCGGGCGGTTATTTACTTTGCGTTCTTCGGCTTTGCGTCGCGATATTTCCGGCGTACTTCGGTCCGCCAGGATAGCGACGGTGATCCGAAGTGGTCGATCCAGATGCGGGGAGTTTCCTTTCCCGGGCTCCTCGTTTTTGCGGCTTGCACGACATTTGTCGCCTTTGATTGGTTCTCATCGCCAGACTTTCGCTGGGCCTCGACGATGTGGGGTGTGTATATCTTCGCCGGTGCCGGGGGCGCCGGGATAGCGCTGATCATCCTGGTGGTGATGGCACTGAAAAAGGCAGGCTACCTGCAGTTTGTGAATGAAGAGCATTATCACATTATGGGTAAACTGCTGTTTACCTTCTCGATTTTCTGGGGATACATCGGTTTTTCCCAGTATATGCTGATCTGGTATGCGAACATTCCGGAGGAAACAGAATGGTTCCTGAAACGGAACATCGAGTCCTGGAACGTCCTGAACACCTTCCTGGTCATCGGCCGGTTCTTCATTCCATTTTTTTATCTATTGTTTCAATACACGAAGAGGAACCCGAAATTCCTGGCTCCAATGTGCTTTTGGGTGTTGGGGATGCACATTTTGGATACCTACGTCACCATCATGCCGTTCGTTCACCCGCTGGGATTCGAATTGAGCATTCTGGATTTACTGAGCCTGCTCGCGATAGGCTGTCCCTTGGCCATTATTTTTATCCAGCGTCTCAGCGGTGCCTCGCTTTTTCCGGCCCGGGATCCACGGCTGCTTGAATCATTGAAATTGAGCAACTAAGGCAATGGCAGAGAATACACAAAAGAACAGAGTCTCATTTTCGGTGATCATCGCCGGCCTGGTGATGATCCTGTTGTTCGTTGGTCTGGCTATCTTTCTCGTCGGGCAGCGCGGGAACATTCCGACCGTGGATGAACGGTCAGCTGAAGTACGTTTGAAAAACCTCGCCGATCTCGATGCGGCAAATCAGAAGATCCTCACCCAATATCGCTGGGTAGATAAGAACAAGGGCGTCGTGGGCATTCCGATAAATCGCGCGATGGACTTGATAGTGGCTCAACTGCAAACGATCAAACCGCACGCGGCGGGCCCGATTAGTCTTCCCGCAGCCGCTCCGGCTGCGTCTCCTGCGCCCTCACCAGCGGCGTCTCCAAACGGCGAATTGCCTGGGGGGCAGCGATGATTCTCGGCTGTGCGGAGTTTGCCGGCGAGGGTCTGTTGTCAACGGGCTGCGATTTACCGACGGAAGCGGCGCCGCGATACAGAATCGCGTTTCGGGGGATTCTCAGACTAAAAGGGCGTTAAAAGTGATGAAACAATCCTCCATTTCAGAGCCAGAAAGCCGACCCGGGCCAGCAATGGCAATCAACGGCCTTTCAGCCGTCGATCGATCCATTCGAATCCCGGTTCTGATCTTTTTGGGGTCAGGGGTCTTCTGGTTGATCGTCGCCTCGGTTTTTTGGCTACTGTCCTCTTCCCAAATCCATACCCCGACGGCATGGTGGACGTTTCCGGGTGTTGCCTGGTTAAGCTTCGGCCGTTCCTATCCCGCCTTCCTAAATTGTTTCGTCTACGGGTGGGCTACTTGCGCCGGTATCGGTGTCGGCCTTTGGCTGCTGGCCCGCTCTAGCAAGGTGCCGTTGCGCAATCCGCTGTTTCCGATCCTTGCCGCTGCCACCTGGAATCTCGGGATCGCCGTTGGAATTCTATCGATCATGGCCGGTGGAACGACCGGCAAGCAAATGTTGGAATTTCCGACCTACGCATCGTTCATTTTGTTTCTGGCGCTTGTGATGGTCGGGTTGTGGGCCCTGTCGATCTTCTGGGCCAGGAAGCCCGGGCAGTCTTACGTCTCTCAATGGTATATCCTGGGCGCATTTTTGTGGTTCTCGTGGATGTATGCCACGGCGAATATCCTGTTGAACTTTGTCTCCGCCCCCGGCCCGGCCCAACCGGCGGTTAACTGGTGGTACATCGGCAGTCTGATCGATCTATGGTTGACTCCCATCGCGTTAGGGACTGCCTATTATTTGATTCCGAAACTTGCTGGGCGCCCGGTCTACAGCTACAAACTGGCGCTGTTCGGCTTCTGGTCTCTAGCACTCCTTGGCGGATGGACGGGGATGACCCATCTGATCGGCGGGCCGTTTCCGGCGTGGATGATTACCGTCAGCATCGTGGCCAGGGTGCTGATGATCCTTCCCGTGCTGGCTGTAGCTGCGAATTTTCACCTTACGATCAAGGGCAAGTTCGCAGACCTGGCTTGGAATCCTGTGCTCCGCTTTGTCGTCATCGGCACGATGGCTTACACGGCCTACGGGATTGAGGGTAGCCTGATTTCGAATCGAACAATCGCCCAGATAACGCAGTTCACTTTCGTTACCCTTGGCAACGCTCAGCTTGGTCTCTTTGGCTTCTATGGCATGATCCTGTTCGGAGCCTACTATTACATCGTACCCAGACTCTTAGAGAGGCAGTGGCTTTTTCCCGGTTTTATCATAACGCACTTTTGGCTCAGCGTCGTCGGGATCGGACTATTAGTATTCGATCTGACGATGGGCGGTCTGATTCAAGGATTCGGCTTGCAGGATCCGCTGATCTCGATGCGAGCAGTGAGTGATCTGATGTGGCCGTTTCTGCTAATTCAAAACTTTGCCGTGCTTTTGCTGGTGCTGACGAATCTCGGTTTCGCGGTTGCATTCGGCCTGATGTTCCTCGTCTCGGGGCGGGTGAAGCGGCGATCTGCTGTTCTGGAACCGTCAACCGACGCCTCAAATAAAATTGCTTCCGAAGTAAGCGTCGCATGAACAAGCTGACTGGACTTTTTTTCGGCGTTTTTCTCCTCTTCGGCCTCTCCTGGCTCGGCTTGGCAGCGTATCCGTACATTACGTTTGCCGGCCTGCAGCAAAGCAAGGACGAGGCGACTGGCGCCTTGACTCCGCTTGGCAATCCCGGTACAGCCGACCAGGGAGCCCACGTGTATGGGGCAAACGGCTGCTTCTATTGTCATAGCCAGTACGTGCGTGACAAGAACGAGGGGAGTGATATTGCGCGCAAATGGGGTAAACGGCGCACCGTGGCGCGGGATTACATGTTCGAGCGTACGGTTTTCCTAGGGACATCCCGACTCGGCTCGGACCTGACCAACGTGGGCGATCGACAAACGGATCCGCAATGGTTTTACGGGCTCTTGTACAATCCTCGAGCGTTGGCTCCCGAGTCGGTCATGCCGTCTTACCGGTGGCTCTTTAATACCCGGGAGATTCAGGGCCAGCGATCCGCAGACGCGCTCAAACTGGAGGGGGCGGACGCGCCGCCACCCGGTTATGAAGTGGTACCCACACAGGAGGGAAAGGTGCTGGTGGATTATTTGCTCTCGCGAAAAAAGAACTACCCCTTGCCGGAAGCTCCTGAACCAACAGAATGAGCTCAGAGCGCCAACATCAGATTGAAGAGGCCGGACCGCATTCGGAAGAGCGGGTCAGAAGCTTTCAGGCCGGTCAGTCCCCAGTGGAGGAAGATGCCGGAGCGGAGGAAGAATTGCCGCAGCTGGAGAGGGCGCCGATCCCATTGTGGTTGATTTGGCTGATTGGACTCGGGCTGTTTTGGGGGGGCGCCTATTTATTCTCGTTCAGCGGCGGATTTAAGCCCGATGTGTTTGAATATGAGCCAAAGTTCGGTGTGCAAGGCGGCGGCGCCCGATTGCCTGCAGATCCGAAAGTCGTTGGAAAAGCGCTCTTTTCAGCCAACTGCATTACCTGCCATCAGGCTAACGGTGAGGGTCTGCCCGGCCAATATCCACCCCTCGCCGGATCCGAGGTGGAAACAGGGGACGCAACCAATCAACTCATTGCGATTGTGCTCAAGGGTCTTCAAGGGCCGGTGGAGATCAAGGGGAAGCCGTACAATAACGCCATGCAAGCTTGGGAAGGTCAGTACACAGATCAGCAACTTGCCGCGATTCTGACTTATGTTCGATCCGATTGGGGAAATAACGCTCCGGCTATCACGGCTGATATGGTCAAACAGATACGGGACGAGTTCAAGGATCGTAAAGAGCAGTGGACCTGGCCGGAGATCCAGAAGATTCCTCCTAAGAATTTGACTGCTGCGGCGGCAGCCCCGCCTGCTGGCCAACCTAAGCCCGGCGCTCCCGCGCCGGCTGGCCAGCAACCCTCGCCGCAAGGACAGGCTCCCGGCCAACCGCCGGCTCAAACTCAACCTCAAACTCAGAATCCGGCACCGGCTCAAAGCCCGGCACCCGTTCAGACTCCCGCCAATGCTCCACAGTAAAGTCCCATGACAAGAGCGTTTCTCCCAAGTATTGTCAAAGCAAGCCGTCTATGAGCCAGTTCTTCTCCAGAAAAAGGGGTTTCATTGCAGTGCTCTCTGCCTTGTTTTTCGCGCTCGGCGTCTCAGTTTACGCGGCGCCGCGCAATTCGGGTCTTTGGTGGATGCCAGATGTCGCAAGCAAAAGCGGGGAGCAGATCGATCAGCTGACCTATTTTATTTACTATTTGACCGGCGGTGTATTCGTCCTGACGCAGATTGTCTACATCTACTTTCTGATCAGATATCGGGCGCGAAGAGGCGTCCGCGCCACTTATCTCCACGGCGACAATCGCCTTGAATTGGTTTGGACGGCGATACCGACGGCGATCTTTATCGGCCTTTGGGGTTACAGCAATCACATGTGGTGGGACGTCATCCACACGGAATCACCGAAGGATACCATGGAGATTGCCGTGACCGCGTACCAGTTTGGATTCAGTTTTCAGTATCCCGGGGCGTCCGGCAAACTTGGGCAGTCGGACGTAAAGTTGCTCAGCGCCGAGAACATGTTCGGAAATGATCCGACTGATCCGCTGACGAAAGAGAACTTTCAGTCAGGGGTGCTCGAATTGGCCGTCGATAAACCAGTTCGGATGCGTCTCAATTCGAGAGACGTTATACATGGCTTCTATATTCCGCAGTTTCGGATTTACCAGGATATGGTTCCGGGTCGGACCATCGACTGGGTCTGGTTCATACCGATCAAAAATCGGAAGCTACCAATTGGCATGTAGCCAACTCTGCGGCTCGGGGCATTATAACATGAAAGCACAGATCGAGGTTGTGTCTCAGGCGGAGTTCGACAAATGGTACAAGGAGAAAGTTGCGGCCGCCGCCAACGCCTCTTCAAACAATCCGCCGGCGAGTAAGTCGTTGTAGGAAATCGTTATGGCAGAAACATTCGCTCACGCCGTTCCTGAGGAAACGCATGCAGTCCATGCACATCATCCTGAGTTGAGTTTCTTCCGGAAATATATCTGGTCGGAAGACCACAAAACAATTGCATTGCAATACCTCTTTACCAGCTTGTTTTTCCTGCTGGTCGGAGGTTCACTTGCGATGGGCGTCCGCTTTCAGTTGGGTTTTCCGGGTGCTCCGGTTCCTTTGATCGGGACTTTGCTGCCGAGCTGGTTGGTGACCTCTGCGGGCGCGTTTCAACCCGGCGGGTACAACGGGCTGGTAACCATGCACGCAACCGTCATGGTCTTCCTGGTGATCATGCCCTTGTTGATCGGCGTGTTCGGAAACTACTTGATTCCTCTGAAGATCGGGGCGCCTGATATGGCGTTTCCGTTCTTTAACGCTCTATCTTATTGGCTCTTTCTTCTTTCGGGGATCGTGATTTTGTCGAGCTTCTTCGTTCCTGCCGGTTTCCCTGCCGGCGGGTGGACGTCTTACGCTCCGTTGTCCTCGCACGCTCAGTACAATGGGACACAAGCCGGGCAGAGCCTATGGTGTGTTGGTCTCTTTATCAATGGCCTGGCCTCGATCGCCGGAGCCATGAACTACATTACCACCGTCATCAATATGCGCGCCCCCGGGATGAAGATGTTCCGGTTGCCGCTCCCCGTCTGGGCCCTTTTCATTACCGCCATTCTCCTGCTGCTCGCGGTTCCAGTTCTTTCAGCCGCTGCGGCGATGCTTTTTTGCGACTTGAATCTCGGCACCAGCTTTTTCTCCGCCAGCAACTACGGGCAACCTTTGCTCTGGCAGCACCTTTTCTGGTTCTTTGGGCACCCCGAAGTTTACATAATGATCTTGCCGGCCATGGGACTGGTTTCGGAGATTCTGGCGGTCAATGCCCGCAAACCAATCTTCGGCTACAAGGCGATGGTCTTTGCGATGGTTTCGATCGCCGTATTGGGTTTTATCGTCTGGGGTCACCACATGTTTGTCAGCGGGATGAATATCCTTCTCTCAGCCACTTTCTCGTTTTCAACGATGGTGATTGCCGTGCCGTCTGCCATTAAGACGTTTAACTGGATGGGGACGGTCTGGGGCGGTTCCATTCGTTACACGACGGCGATGTGTTTTGCCTTGGCCTTTGTATCGATGTTCGTCATCGGGGGTCTAAGCGGCATCTACATGGCGGCGACTCCGGTTGACCTCTTTATCCACCACACCTATTTCATTGTCGCGCACATCCATTATGTATTGTTTGGCGGGAGCCTGTTCGGCGTTTTCGGCGCGATTTACTTCTGGTTCCCAAAGATGTTTGGCCGCATGATGAATGAGACTTGGGGCAAGATCCATTTCGCCCTCGCCTTCATCTTCTTCAATTGCACCTTCTTTCCAATGCACAACCTGGGGCTGAACGGGATGATGCGCCGAATCGCAGATCCGATGCTTTACGATCATCTGCTGAGCTCGCAACCGGTCAACGTCTTTGTCAGTGTGAGCGCATTCGGTCTTGGGCTTTCAACCATTCCCTTCCTGATCAACTTCTTCTATAGCATCTTTAAGGGACCAAAGGCTCCCTATAATCCTTGGCGGTCGACGACGCTCGAGTGGACGGTGCCTTCACCTCCTGGACACGGAAATTTCGAGACCACCCCGACCGTATACCACGGACCTTACGAATATAGTGTTCCGGGAATGGAAGAGGACTATTTGCCGCAGAATCAGCCTGCGCCCGAGACGGCCAGGATGGTCGCACATTAATCCTTTCAGTAAAATCGATGGCCCAATTTGATGTCCAAAAGCGATTGCTGCACTGGTACGCTATTTTCGTTGCGATCAGCGTTCTCGTTTTGATTTGCAGCGGCGGGTTGGTAACGAGTCACGGCGCTGGGATGGCCGTTCCAGATTGGCCCAATAGCTTCGGCTACAACATGTTCCTGTTTCCCGTTTCTCGTTGGGTGGGTGGCGTATTCTTCGAACACACCCATCGGCTCATTGCCAGCGGCGTCGGTCTGTTGACCATTTTGCTTTCCATTTTGACTGTCATTATCGAGGACCGGCTCTGGGTAAAATGGCTGACTGGAATCGCCGTCATCGCCGTGATCCTCCAGGGCGTCCTCGGCGGGTTGCGCGTTACTGAGCACAGCGCGGTCTTAGGACTGTTTCACGGTTGTCTGGCACAAGGTTTCTTCTGCTTGGTGGCGACTGTTGCTCTGGTGACCTCTCGATTCTGGCGCGGCATCGAATGTGCCTCGAATGAAGGCGACGTCCGAAACGTTCGGTATTGGACAGTGATCGTTACGGTGATGCTGTTTATACAACTGGCGTTCGGAGCCTCAATGCGCCACTCGCACACGGGTCTCTCAATTCCTGATTTTCCAACTGCCTACGGCCATCTCTTTCCGCCGCTGGATGCCGGATCGGTCGCTGGAATTAACGAAACTCGTGTCGCCACTCAAGCCGGGCCGCCAATTTCGTCGGCGCTCATTCTATTGCAGTACGTTCACCGGGTTTGGGCTGTGCTGATCGTGATCGGCCTTGCCTTGATCGCGGCAAGGATTCTTCGCCGTCGGCAATTCGCTGCCCCGGTTCGTTCTGCCGCTGGGTGCTGGCTCATACTCGTTTTCGCCCAGTTCGCCTTGGGAGCATGGACCGTCTGGAGTAACAAAGCGGCTGATATCGCGACTTTCCATGTGTTTGTAGGTGCGTTGACCTTGATGATCGGTGTGCTGCTCAGCGTCATCTTGTCAGCCATGCTTGCGCCGCGTAGGGGCGCTGACTATGTCGGAAGTACCAAGAGGGAGGTTGCCCGGGCGTGAGCACACTAACGGACAAACCCCAAGTCACGCGGTTTCCTGGCGGACCAGGGGCGCATGCACGCCGGTGGATCTCGGACGTCTCCGAATTGTGCAAGGCCAGAATCACGCTCATGGTATTGGTTACAACGCTAGTCGGCTTCATGTTTGGTTGGCATGGCCCTCTGGATCTCCTCTATCTCTTCCAAACGCTTGCCGGCACTGCGTTGGCCGCATCGGGAGCGGCAGCGCTGAACCAGGTCTTCGAGGTCGAGCTTGATGCACGAATGCGCAGAACGCGGAACCGGCCGCTGCCCGGGCGCCGAATGTCATTGGATGAGGGGTTAGTCATCGGAATTGGTTGCTCTGTGGCAGGTATTCTCTGGTTAAACTTTGCGACCAACCTTTACGCCAGTGCACTCAGCGCCTTAACGATCGGTGTGTATGTCTTCGTTTATACTCCATTGAAACGAGTAACGACGTTAAACACCATCGTAGGTGCAATTCCCGGTGCTCTGCCTCCGGTGATCGGATGGACGGCGGCCCGGGGACAGCCGACCTTCGAAAGCTGGATTCTGTTCGCAATCCTCTTCTTGTGGCAGATGCCTCATTTCCTGTCCATCTCATGGCTTTACCGCGAAGACTATAAGCAAGCGGGATTCGTTATGCTGGCCAGCTTTGATCCGGAATGCCGGGTCACTGGGCGCCAGAGTTTGCTTTACACGATGGGGCTGATCTCGGTGAGTTTCATCCCGGCCATGCTGGGACTTACAAGCCTCTGGTATCTCCCGATCGCGGCTGCCATGGGTGGTTACTTTCTCTGGATGTCCTTTCGATTTGCGATCTTCGGGACTGATCAAGCCGCCAAGCGTCTGTTCGTCGCGTCCATTATCTACTTGCCCGTAACACTCGCCGCCCTCGCCTTTGCCCGACTGTGATGGATGAGAAAGTTAGAAGGAACAATCGCCGTCTGCTGATCGCCATCATCGTCTTCGCCATTGGTCTCGCTTTGCTCGTCATTCTCTGGAAATTATCGATTTATCAAAAGACTTAACCATGCACGTTTCAGCCACCACGATTGAAGAAGTACCGCAGGATGGGCCGAACATTGTCCGATTCGGAATGCTCACTTTCCTGGCCTCGGAAGCAATGCTGTTTGCGGGGCTTATCTGCGGTTACATGGTTCTGCGCGGCGGTGCCGGAACCGGTTGGCAAATGCCGGAGGCGCTAAAAAACGTTGAGACGATGGTCAAAACGATCATCGCGACGCTGTGCCTTATTGCGAGCAGTTTCACTCTTCATTTTGCCGAGGGTCGCCTGATCAGGCAAACCAAGGGCGGCAAGCTTCTTCTCGTGCTAACGATTCTCTTGGGATCGGCATTTCTCGCGAATCAGGCGATCGAGTGGACCACTCTCCACCGGGAAGGATTTTGGTTCAATACCGCCGGGATCATGGGCTCCTCCTTTTTTGTTCTAACGGGATTCCATGGCTGCCACGTTTTCATCGGTGTCCTGCTCTTGATTACCTCTTTGCTACAGGCGCTCAGTGGAAAGATTACACCCCATCGCCATGGATTTTTAGAGTGCACCGGTCTGTATTGGCACTTCGTCGATATCGTATGGGTCTTCCTGTTCACGATCCTATATATCCTGTAAACCGGTGAGATTCCGGTTTTGAGTGTTTGAGGTGGGAAGCGGACGAGGAGGTAAAGCGGGACGCATTACTTGCTGCCGATCGCCAAGGGACGATTTAAGGAAAAAATGTTGGAACGCCTCTTGCGTCGCCTCAGAACCTAACTAAGACTGAAACATGCTCCGATTGTTTTCGTTGCTCAGTGCGCTGTTGATGAGTTATCTGCCGTCACTGGTCGCTTGTGATGGGTGCAAGGAACCAGCCAGCGTTACGGGCGATTCGGGTGTGGGCGGGATCGGCGCGAGCTTCTCATGGAGCGTTCTCTTCATGATTGGAATGTTGGCCTTTCTGATGAGCGGGATGGTTTTCATGATGGTCCGCTCGTGCAGGCAATTGGCAGCCCAACGCCAGCGGATCGCGGTCGAATCGAACTAAGCGAAGGCTAAGCGGGCTAGCTCCGGCAATATGCCTGCTATTTCGGGGACAGGACACTAACTGCCGGCCCGGCTCAAAATAAATCGCTCGATCGCGTGGGCGAATCCTTCTTCTTCATTTGAGTCGATGACGAAGTTCGCTTCGGCTTGTACTTCTTTGCTGGCGTTGCCCATGGCGATATTCATGCCGCTATTTTTGAACATGAGTACAGCCGAGGAGTCGTGAAGACCCCTCCGTTGAAACCTGCGACCACCGTTGAGATGCTCAGATCGGTGACCAGGGTCTTCATACCGCGCGGCGGTCGCCCACTGGTAATGGCAAACAGGATTCCCGCCTGGCCCAATCGAGCGACCGCCTGACGTGCTTTCTGGGTGAGTACCTTCTCCTGTGTCGCCAGGGTTCCGTCCACATCTGCAAGGACAAGGCGAATAGTGCCTTCATTTCACAATTGAACTTCTTCCTGATTGATGATGGTCTTGCCTTCTAACGGTCCCTTTGGCGTGGGCCTTAGATCGTTCCCGTCGGTGCCGCCGCGCTGTCAGCGAGCACCAAAGCGCTGTCCTGACGCACTCGTCCGGCGGGAATCGACGGATCGCCGCCGCGGAGGCGAACCAGCATCTCAGCTTTCTCGCTCCCGGTTACAAGCCAAAGGATGCGCCGGGACCGATTGAGAATCGGGTAGGTCAAAGTCATGCGACGTCTCCCCTGATAGACGCCGGTTAGTGCCACGTCTGCTTGCGTAACGTCAAGTACGGGATCTCCAGGCACTAGAGAAGCCGTGTGTCCGTCGGGTCCGAGTCCCAGATGGATCAGGTCGAATACCGGTGGCGAGCCGGCAATCTCCGCGAGAGTCGCCGCATATTTTGCGGCGGCAGCCTCCAGGTCAGGGGATTCCACCGGCATGGCATAAATTTGCTCCGGGCACAGCGGGGCATGCTCGAGCAGGCTTTCATGGAAGTGAGTTAGGTTCCGGTCCGGGTCTCCCGGCGGCGCCACACGTTCATCCACCTGCGCCACATGCACCCCGGCCCAGGGGACCGTTTCGCCTGCCAGCGCGCGTAGCATGATCCATGGGGTGTGGCCGCCACTGACCGCCAAAAGGAAGCGGCCGCGCCTCGCGACACTCGTCCGGGCCTCTCCGGCAATGATGGCAGCCGCTTCTCGGGCAACCGCCTCGGCATCTCCAAGCACTTCGATTTTCATGAAAGAATTTGGTTTAACGATCGCGACCCTTCTTCATCCGGGACCGACTCGTCGCAAACGGTTTTCCTCGTCATTTCGCAGATTTTTCCAGGTGCCCGCCGAACCCGTAACGCATGGCCGAGAGCAGTTTGTCCTGGTAGTCCGCGTCGCCTCGCGAACTGAATCGCTCGTAGAGTGCCGTCGTGAGCACCGGTACCGGTACGCCTTCGTCGATGGCAGCCTTGATCGTCCATCGTCCCTCACCAGAGTCCGAGACTCGGCCTGCGAATCCCGAAAGAGCGGTATCCTTCAGCAAGGCGCCCGCCGTCAGATCCAGCAGCCACGAGGCAATCACACTTCCCCGGCGCCATACCTCCGCGATTTCGCCCAGATTGAGATCGTACTGGTAGTGCTCGGGATCGCGCAAGGGTGTTGTTTCGGCGTCGATCACATCTTGTTGCTTACCGATATTGGCCGCGCGCAAGACGCTGAGTCCTTCGGCGTACGCGGCCATGATCCCATATTCGATACCGTTATGGACCATCTTGACGAAATGTCCGGCGCCGTTCAGCCCGCAATGCAGATAGCCCTGCTCGGAACTGCCGCTCATCTTCTCGCGCCCGGGCGTCCGGGGAATGTCGCCGATGCCCGGGGCCAGGGTAGCGAAAATCGGATCGAGATGCTTCACGACCGCCGGCTCGCCGCCGATCATCATGCAGTAGCCGCGCTCGAGGCCCCAGACTCCGCCGCTCGTTCCGACATCCACGTAGTGGATTTTCTTCGCCGCCAGTTCGCGAGCTCGCCGGATGTCGTCCACGTAATATGAATTGCCTCCGTCGATGAGGATGTCACCCGGCTCAAGAAAGGGGACCAGGTCGGCGATCGTCTTGTCCACAACCGCCGCCGGAACCATCAACCAGACCGCCCGCGGTTTGGTCAGCTTCTCGACGAGTTCCGACAGAGAGTTAGCGCCCTCCGCTTTTTCCAGCACCAATTCCTCGACCGCTTTCGGCGACATATCGAATACCGCACCCTGGTGCCCCGCCCTCAAAAGACGTCGCACCATGTTGGAACCCATTCTTCCCAGCCCGATCATTCCGAGTTGCATTGTATTTTCCTTTCTATGGCCTCTAGTTTTCCATCACGACGCACGGGCTTTCTGGAACAGGTACACGAATTCCGAATAGCGGCGGGCTATCTCGGCGACGGCTTCTTCGCGCGAGGTTTTTTTTGCCCGCCACTCAACGAGCGGCTCCCAGAAGACCGTGCGGCCGACGGCGAAGCCGATGAAGCCCGGGACTTTGGCTGCTGTCGAAAGCCATTCGCGGACTTTCTCGTCATTTTCGCCACGCCCCAGGATGATGCAGCCGACTTTGTCGCGGCCTCCCCGGCGCGCAACGGCTACAACCTTCTCGCAGTCCTCGCGACGGTCGAGCCCCTCGATTTTCCAGAGGTCCGGTTCAACTCCCTCTCCCTGGAGTTGCTCGATTGTCTGGGCCATCAAACCGGGTCGAATCTCCAAATCGTAGGCTTTCTTATCTCCCTTGACTCGGTCGAGTTGCGCCTTTTCCGCCGGCACCAGCAGTTCGAACATGAAATGGCTGACTCCGCCGCCGTGCAGGTATTCGGACAAACGTCTCAGTCGATCCGACTGTCGCCGGTTGAGATCCTTTTCGCCCTCAGGATTATAGCGCACGAGGACTTTGCAAAATGTCGGGTGGAAGGCCTCGATATGTTTAGCAAAGTTCTCACCATACTCGAAATCGAATTCATCCTGTCCACTTTTTTCGGCTGGGCATGCGGTGGAATATCCGTTTGCCGCGGCATCGCGAAGGATGGCGGCACCGAACTGTTCGTCGACCAGGATGCCGGCCTTTTCCTTGGGCACGCCGCCAGCAACGGCGACCTTAAAACCGTCGTAGATCACCTGCTTGGTGGCGGCGATCTCCGCCGTTTGGGCGTCGGTCAGCGTACCCTTCCAACCGAACAGCTTTATCTGGAACGACCCGCGGTGGTCGAATGGCTGGATGTACAGGTCCCTATCATATCCGAGATTCATAACTAATTTCCTTTGAGTTTGCGGTAGCGATTGATCAGGCAATTCGTTGAACTGTCGTGTTCGAGCTTGGGTTCTGCTTTCGATTCGAGTTCCGGTATAATACGCTGGGCCAGCACTTTGCCCAGTTCCACACCCCACTGGTCGAACGAGTCAATGTTCCAGATAACGCCTTGGGTAAAGACGGAGTGCTCGTAGAGCGCAATAAGCTTGCCGAGGATTGCGGGTGTAAGCTTGTCGGCCATAATCGTATTCGATGGGCGATTGCCTTTGAAGACCCGGTGTGGCACGAGCCAATCCGGTGTTCCTTCGGCCTTCACTTCCTCAGGCGTCTTACCGAAAGCCAACGCCTCGGTCTGGGCAAAAACGTTAGCGAGCAGCATGTCACGGTGGCGACCAAGAGGGTTGAGCGCCTGGGCAAACGCAATGAAGTCACACGGGATAAGCCTGGTCCCTTGATGAATCAATTGATAGAATGAGTGCTGACCGTTGGTTCCCGGCTCTCCCCAGTAGATGGGCCCGGTTGCGTAGTCGACCTCGGTTCCCTCAAGCGTCACGTATTTGCCGTTACTCTCCATCGTCAACTGCTGCAGGTACGCAGGGAACCGCTTGAGATACTGCTCGTACGGCAAAACCGCAACGGTCTCCGCGCCGAAGAAGTCATCGTACCAGACCGCGAGAAGACCCATCAGCACAGGCAGGTTACGCTCGGCGGGTGCGCTGCGGAAGTGCTCATCCATTTCGTGGAATCCGGCCAGCAGGTCACGGAAGTTTTCCGGGCCGATGGCCAGCATCGTCGAGAGGCCGATCGCCGAATCCATCGAGTAGCGTCCGCCGACCCAGTCCCAGAAGCCGAACATGTTGGCCGTGTCGATGCCGAATTCCGACACCTTCGCCGAATTGGTGGAGACGGCGACGAAATGCTTGGCCACGGCCTTGAGATCGCCGCCGAGCCCCTTGAGCGACCAGTCGCGCGCGCTTTGGGCATTGGTCATTGTTTCCAAGGTCGTAAAGGTTTTTGAGGAGATGATGAAAAGGGTCTCTGATGGGTCGAGACCATGGACGGCTTCCACGAAATCGGTGCCATCGACGTTCGAAACGAACCGGAACGTTAAGGCGCGCTCGCTGTAATACCTGAGCGCCTCGTAAGCCATCACCGGTCCGAGGTCCGATCCCCCGATGCCGATGTTAACGATGTTGCGTATCCGCTTACCGGTATGGCCCTTCCACTGGCCGCTCCGGACCCGATTGGAGAAGTCAGCCATCTTGTCGAGCACGGCGTGGACCTGGGGCACCACGTTCTCGCCGTCTACGATGATCGATGCATCTCTTGGTGCGCGCAGTGCGACGTGCAAGACGGCCCGGTTTTCCGTGATATTGATCTTCTCTCCTCGGAACATGGCTTCGATCCGGGCTCCCAGTTCGCATTCTTCCGCCAGTTGGAGGAGAAGACTAAGGGTTTCGTCGGTAATGCGATTCTTCGAGTAATCGAGGTAGATACCCATCGCCTCGACCGTCATACGTTCGCCGCGTTTCGGATCGTCCGCGAAGAGTTTCCGGAGATGCGATTCCCGGACCTTTTGATAGTGGGCTTGGAGGGCCTTCCATGCCGGCGATGCGGTGACTGATCGGATGCCTGCCGTCATATTCTGGTATTCCTTTCGTTTCCTTTTGGTTATTTAAGAACGAGTTCTCGGGGGGTGGAAGGTTTGCCCTCAGGGCGCACGTCCCACGCAAAAATAACTTTACCCTACTAACCTTGCGAATCTCGTTTTTTTGCGAGGATTTTCATTTTCAATCTTCTATCGCTTGAACCGCCGTCAAGGCGATCGTGTACACGATGTCATTGACCAGCGCGCCGCGCGACAGGTCGTTGACCGGGCGCTTCAGGCCCTGAAGTATCGGGCCGATGCTGATCACGTTTGCGCTGCGCTGGACCGCTTTGTAGGTCGTGTTTCCCGTATTGAGATCGGGGAAGATGAAGACAGTTGCCCGCCCCGCCACCGGACTGTTCGGCGCCTTTGTCTTTGCGACGTCGGGCATGAAGGCCGCGTCGTATTGAAGCGGTCCGTCGATCGCAAGGTTCGGTCGTTTTGCTTGTGCCAGTTTTGTTGCCTCGCGAACCTTCTCGACGTCGGCTCCTGATCCTGATTCACCCGTTGAGTAGCTGATCATCGCGACCCTCGGAGGGATGCCAAAAGCGGCCGCCGAGTCCGCGCTCTGGATAGCGATATCGGCCAGTGTCTCGGCGTCCGGGTCTGGAATAACCGCGCAATCGCCGTAGACCAGGACCTTTTCCGGCAAGCACATAAAGAAGATTGACGACACCGCTTTCGCGTGTGGCTTGGTTTTGATGATCTGCAAAGCGGGCCGGATCGTATTTGCAGTGGGATGAATCGCTCCTGAGACCAGGCCGTCGACCTCGCCAAGAAAGAGCATCATGGTCCCGAGTACGACGTTGTCCTCCAGTTGGCTCGCTGCCATCTCCATCAAGAGACCTTTATGTTTTCGGGCTTCGAAGAGCGGCTTGACATAATCTGGCCGGACAATTGCCGGATCCAGGATCTCAAGATTCTCGGGCAGTTCAACATCCTGGCTGCGTGCGACTTCGTGGACCTTTGCTGGATTCCCAAGCAGCACGCACCGGGCAATCCCGCGGCGGGCACAGATCGCCGCCGCTTTCACCGTGCGCGGCTCATCTCCCTCGGGCAATACAATTTTTTTCTTCGCCGCGCGCGCCTTTTCAGTGAGCTGGTAGAGAAAGGCTGCCGGCGAGAGCCTGAACTCCAGTTCCTTTTCCGAGTGAGAAATCAGCCAGTCAGTGTTCAGGGTTTGCGCCACATGATCAATTGCCTCTTTGATTCGCTCAAGATCATCCGCTGCGACCGCCGAGCTCAGCTGGTACAAGCGCGTGGCAGTATCATAACTGCTGCTTTGGACGCGTAATACGGGAAGCCCTGTTTCCATCGCGGGCCGGCAAAATCGGATGATGCGCTCGTCCGGTTCGGTGTCTCCGGTCATGATCAATCCGGCGAGAGGAATATGACTGAGCGCCGCCATTCCGACCGCGATGACAACGTCGCTGCGATCTGCAGGCGTCAAAAGGATCGCTCCCGGAGCGAAGGTGTGAAGCAAATTGGGAACGGTCCGAGCCAGAATATGCGTCTTTTTTACCCGGCGATGCGCCATCTCACCGGCATGCAGGACTTCAGCGTTCAGGTGGCGCTGGATGTCAACCGTCCGGCAATAGGTTAAGTCCCGGTTTTGCGGAATGACGCTGATCAACTCGAGTTGCCGCTTTTGGAAAAGGTTGCTCTGGGACCTGACCCTGTCGACCAGATTTTCGACGGTTGGCAGTTTGTCGACCGGATAGTTGTTAATGATGACCCCAAGGACCTTTTCCAGGCCGCCGAATGTCTTTGCAACGTACTCGATCTGATCATCGAGTTGCTCGATCGATTTATGCGCCTGTGAAGCGACGAGAATGACCTCGGCGTTTAGCGTTGCAACCAGCTCATGGTTCAAGATTCCCAGATACGAATCACTTAACACGGGCAACAGGCCTTCGACGACGACCATGCTGGCCGATTCGGTCGATGCACCATAGGCTCCTATCACCTGGCTCATGAGTTCATCCAGGCCCCGTTCCGAGATTGTTTTGGTCGCGGTTCCCAACGGGATGGAATCTGCCGGCTGCAGGGTTGTCGTTGCCCGGATGAAATGCGTGGACCGTTCCGGACCGGAATCACCTTCGGTCTCTTGGGCGATCGGTTTGAAAAAGGCCACTCGTACACCTTTGCGATCCAATGCGTGAACGAGACCGAGAGCGACGGTCGTCAGTCCAACTCCGGAGCCTGCCGGGGCAAGAAAAAATGCGTGTCTCATGCGATGAGAAGAGCGGTTTCGCGTGCAATCATGAGTTCTTCATTCGTTGCGATGACCAGGCACAAGAGGCTCGATCCAGAGGTAATGCGTCCATCCGCGCCTTTTCCATGTTTTTCGTTAAGGTTTTGATCGAGTTCCGGATGCAGGATAGCGAGATGGGTCAATACTCGCGCCCTGACCGGAGCGCTGTTTTCCCCGATGCCGCCCGTGAAAATAAGCGCATCGATTGAAGAGAGCGAAGCCGTCAAGCCCAGAATCGAACGGGCCAATCGGTAACAGAACATCTCAATCGCCAGGCGGGCCCTTTGATTCCCATTGTCTGCTGCGGCGATTACCGAACGCATATCGTGACTCACTCCGGATATCCCAAGGAGGCCGCTTCTTCGGGTCAGGATTTCGTCCGTAATCTCTCGGAGCGAGCGTTGCTCCTTCTCTTGCAAATACAGATGCAGGCTCGGGTCGACGTCACCGCTGCGGGTACCCATCATTAAGCCTTCCAGCGGCGTGAGTCCCATGGTCGTATCAACACTCCGGCCATCCCGGATCGCCGCCGCACTGCACCCATTCCCAAGATGCGCCGAAATAAACTGAGCCTTCTCGAACGGCTTGCCAATCAGGTTTGCCGCCTGCAAGGTAACAAAATGATGGCTCGTACCATGGAATCCGTACCGGCGGATCTGGTACTTTTCGTAGTATTCATAAGGAATTGGGTAGTGGAAAGCGTAAGCCGGGAGAGTCTGATGAAACGAAGTATCGAACACCACGACCTGCGGCTTACCGGGGAACAATTCGGTTGCGACACGAATGCCTTGAACGCTCGCCGGATTGTGAAGGGGTGCGAGGTCTGCCAGTTCTTCGATCCTTCGCACGACGCTTTCGGTCACGAGCATAGATCGGCGAAAATCTTCCCCGCCATGAACCACCCGATGTCCGATCGCTTTGACATCGAATCCTTCGCTTTTCCCCAAGACCGCGATCGCCCGTAAAAGTGAGGCGCGATGATCCGCTCCCGGCATCTCCTCCTGGTGTTTCACTCCCTCCAGATCCACCAGCTTCAAGCCGGCCGTATCCGTACCCAGGCGCTCGGCGATCCCGGATGACAACACCGATTCATCCTGCGTATCCAAGAGCGAGAACTTCAGTGACGAGCTCCCGCTGTTGATGACGAGTATCGATGGTGGGATCTGCACATCTGAACATTGGCTGAACCCTCCCGTGGTAGTCAATCCCGGAGGCAGTTTTGACTCGGCGGGTTCTCCAAGTTAAGCATTTGCGGTTTAGGCTTCTCGATGCGAGGAGTCTCTTCTTTTTGGAGCCTTGATCCGTTTCGCACCCAAAACTACTGTATCGCTGTTTTTACTTCTCTCTGCCGTATCCGAGATGAACATCTTCGATCTTCCGCCGGTTAATGCGACCTTGAATGGCCTGAGCACTTGTCTCATCGCGGTGGGATGGAGTGCGATTCGTCGCGATCGCAAGCGGGTTCACATCGCCTGCATGGTCACTGCCCTTGTTTGTTCGACCGTTTTCCTGACCTGTTACCTGACATATCACTTTGGTTTGATGAGCTCGGTCGGAGAAGGGTCAGTGAGATTTACCGCGGGCGGTTGGGTTCGGCCAGTTTATTACATCATCCTGGCAACGCACCTGCTGCTCGCGTTTGCGATCTTGCCTCTGGTGATCGTTACTGTGATTCCGGCGCTACGCGCTCGATTCGACCGTCACCGGAAGCTTGGGCGGTTCACCATGCCGATCTGGTTGTATGTTTCGATCACCGGGGTAATCGTTTATTTCATGTTGTACCAATGGTACCCCTCGACCCACTTTGAGGAACTCAAAAAGCGCTATGAGTTGAAGGTGAGGGTATCGTAGATGGGCTTCAACATAGGCATAGGCAGAGGTTTTTCTCCGGGACGTCGGTCCTGTGACTTCGTCGGAATGCTCAACTCGATCCGCGGCAAACCCTCGATCAAACCGAATTCGCTCTCGTACATTTTTTTCCTCTTTGCCGCGGCTTTCGCCCTCGTCGCCTGCAACAATGACAAAATAGAGGTTTACCGTATTCCCAAGGAGGGGATCAGCGTGGCGATGAAGGACGGATCAGCCGCATTGCCTCCGGTTCCGGAGGGCAATCCGGCCAAGTGGGTAAAACCGGAAGGCTGGAGTGAGCAACCACTCTCCGAAATGCGGCTTGGAAGTTTCAAGCTCGATGGCCCGGATGCGACATCCGCCGATGTTTCGGTAACTGCCTTCCCCGGGGATGCCGGAGGACTGGCCCCCAATGTCAATCGATGGCGGACGCAGCTCCAGTTGCCGCCCATGGAGGAAGACCAATTGCAGCAGACGATCCAGCGAACCGAAGTTGAAGGTGTTCAAACGGACCTGGTCGACATCCGGACTCCGGCAAACGCGCCGAAGCAGTCACGAATCCTTGGTGCGGTACTGGAAACTCCGGAGCGCACCTGGTTTGTCAAAATGACCGGGAGCCCCGAACTCCTTGAAGGCCAGCGGCAGAAATTTTTAGACTTTGTGAAATCTTTCCGCTTTAACTCGGCGAGGGAGGGTCAGGTACCGGAAGCCGATAGCTCCAACAAGCCGAAATCAACCAATGACAAGTGAATTAGCTCCCTGGCTGAAGCCTATCACATCGCTCAAGCTGACAATCTTCTGTCTGGCCTGTGCGATGGTGTTGGTCTTCGTTGGCACACTGGACCAGGTACATATTGGCATTTACGAAGCGCAAAACCGTTACTTCAAGAGCTTCTTCCTTTTTTTCACGCCGCCTCATACCGATCTGCGGATTCCATGGTTTCCGGGCGGCTACATCGTCGGCGGACTGCTCCTGGTCAATCTCATTGCGGCTCATATCGCGAGATTTAAATTGAGTTGGAAAAAGGCCGGCATCCTCCTGCTGCATTCCGGTCTCATTCTGCTACTTGTCGGGCAGTTGTTTGCGGACCTATTTGTGGATCTCGAGAGTCAGATGCGCCTGGACCAGGGCCAAACAAAAGACTATTCAGAGAGTCTTTATCACGATGAACTGGCGGTCATCGATACCAGCGACCCTGACTCGGACCGCGTCGTTTCCATTCCTGCTTCCCGGCTCCACAAGAGGAGCAGGATTGATTTGCCGGTCGAAGCACTGCAACTGGTCGTCGATGATTACTATCCCAATTCCGCGCTGGTTAGCCCGACCCAATTGCCGTCGCCAGATTATCCCCATCTGCGCGTCGGCCCGATGGCGGTCGCGGTACAAATGGAAAAAACGTACAAAGAGAACGAACGCAACCTGCCGAGTGCAGCCGTCTCGATTTCCCAGGGCGGTCAACTGATCGGCACCTGGAGCCTGTCGGCGGGATTCCAGCGCCCGGTAAGCTTTCAGGCAGGCGGGAAGAGCTATCAAATTGTTCTCCGACCCAAACGCTTTTATAAACCGTTTGCCATTCAACTCCTGCAATTTCGTCATGATCGCTATGCCGGCACTGATATCGCGAAAAACTTCTCCAGCCGGGTCAGATTGCTGGACCCTTCAAAGCACCAAGACCGGGAGTCATTGGTGTTCATGAATAACCCATTGCGCTATCGGGGATACACGTTTTACCAGGCCGGATTTGATAACAACGACAAAACCACCGTCCTGCAGGTGGCGCAAAATCCCAGCTGGCTTGTGCCGTATATTTCTTGTGCCCTGATTGTCGTCGGAATGTTGTTCCAATTTGGGATGCATCTGGTCAGTTTTGTCAGACGGAGGGTGATCGCATGAGAAAGCTTGCGCCTTGGATCATCAGTTCTGTTCTCCTCCTTTGGGCGTTCTCAAAGATGATGTCACCCAAGGAAGCGCCAGGCTTCGATGTGCTGGGGTTTGGCAGGCTCCCGGTGTTGGTGGGGGGACGAGTGATGCCCATGGATACGCTGGCCAGGGTTACTCTTTCAGAAATAAATCACCATGGAACCTATAAAACGGCGAGCGGCAATACAGAGCGGCCGAGCCTCGGTTTGATGGAAATCCTGATGAAGCCGGAGCACTCGGATACGGCAAAACTGTTCGAGGTGAGCAACCAGGAGATTGCGGCCCTTTTCGGTTCGCAGGACACAAAGGGCCAATTTGTGTTGTATTCGTTCGACGAGCTAAGGCCATTTTTCCGCGAGATCGAAAAACAGGCAGGCTTGGCCTCACAAACGGATGCCGATGCCCGGAATCCTTTCGCGCGTGGAATCATTAAACTCCGGGACAGCTTGCGGGTTTACCTTGAGCTGAAGAACACGCTTCAGCCGGAGGATTCCCCGGACTTTGGGGAAGAAATCCGGGTTTTCGAGGCAGCCATTCAACCGGGAATGCAGGCGGTTCGCGACCGTGACGCTAACAAGCCGTTCAACCAGCAAGATTTCGAGCGCATCCTGTTATTTACCCAGCGGTATCAGAATCTGGCTTTGGCTAAGTACGCCTATGCAATCCCTAACCCGCAGGGGGTCAAAGAAAACGATGGCTGGCAGCACATTTCCGAGTCCTTGTTGAGTGGAATTTCCAATGGACACGTGCCTTATGCAGCCGCCGCCTACGGGCGGCTTATCTCGGCCTATCGGGGCGGTGACGTGACCGGTTTCAACGCGGCGCTTCGGGATTACGAAAGCTTTCTTTCCAAGACCATCCCGGGGAAAGTGGATCGGCCAAAATTGGAGTTCCTCTTCAACCAGGCTCAACCATTTTTGCAGGCCATGACGTTGTACGTCATCGTTTTGGTATTTGCGCTCTTTTCGTGGCTGATATGGCCGAAGACGTTGTCCAAGACGGCGATCATTCTTCTGGTGGGCGCATTTGTTCTTCACACCTTAGGGTTGATCACCCGCATGTATTTGCAGGGTCGACCGCCCGTTACCAATCTTTATAGTTCCGCGATTTTTGTGGGTTGGGCATCTGTGCTGCTCTGCGTCATTCTCGAGTGGATTTACAAGAACGGGATCGGCAGTGTTTGCGGCGCGGTGATTGGTTTTGTCACGTTGCTCATCGCGCACAATCTGCAACTCGATGGCGACACCCTGGAGATGTTGCGAGCGGTGCTGGACACCAACGGTTGGCTGGCCACGCATGTCGTAGGCGAAGCCCTCGGGTATTCGGCGATGTTTCTCGCCGGGCTGATCGGCATCATCTACATATTTCGAGGCCTGTTTACGACATCGTTTGACGAAATAACCTCTAAATCGCTCGGTCGAATGATGTACGGCGTAGTTTGTTTCGCGACCTTATTCAGCCTGGTTGCTACGATCCTTGGCGGAATTTGGGCGGATCAATCGTGGGGCCGGTTTTGGGGCTGGGATCCTAAAGAGAACGGGGCGCTTCTGATCGTGTTATGGAACGCCATTGTTTTGCACGCGCGATGGGGTGGATATGCCCGGGAACGCGGCTTGGCGCTGATGACAGTGTTTGGGAACATTATTACGAGCCTGTCGTGGTTCGGCGTCAACATGCTCGGTGTCGGCCTGCATTCCTACGGCTTCATGGACAAGGCGTTTGGACCGCTCTCAGCGTTCATCGTCAGCCAGCTGGCCATCATCGGCCTCGGCTTCATCCCGGTGCGATACTGGCGCGGCATTCGTGCACGCGCTAAGCGAAGCGAGTCGACGTCCGAAGAACGCGTCGGCGTATCGGCGTGATCGGAGCGTGAACCCTACCGCTCGCGATGGCGTCACGCCAAGCTCCCAATTTTAACGAGGCTCGGCCGGAGGGTACCCGGTTCTTCCGCCTTGATCTTTGGCACCATTCATCGTTTCATGCGGCAAGCTATAGCGCTCCATGGCAGCTAAACCGAACATTCTAGTGGTCGGCAGTTCGAATACCGACCTGGTTATCTTTTGTGATCGATTGCCGAATCCCGGAGAAACGGTGCTCGGCGGGCAATTTCAGATGTTTGGAGGCGGCAAGGGAGCGAACCAGGCGGTCGCTGCCGCGCGGGCGGGGGCGCACGTCACCTTTCTTGGAGCGTACGGCCCGGATGCGTTTGGGACTGCGGCGCGAGAGCGTCTTCTTAAGGAAGGAATCAACGTCGATTGCTTTCAGTGCGTTCAAGGCGCCTCCAGCGGTGTCGCTCTCATTCTCGTGGATGGCGTGACTCGCGAGAACCTGATTGCGGTCGCGAAATCCGCGAATGAAGCGGTAGACTCGGCAATGGTTTCCGAGGCGCGACGCGCGTTTGAAGAGGCTGCGGTAGTGATCTCCCAGTTGGAAGTCCGGGACGGTGCGATTGAGGCCGCGGCCCGAATCTGTCATGAACTGGGAAAGCCTTTCCTTTTAAATCCGGCACCTTCCCGTACGCTCCCAAAACGCGTCTACGAAAGCCTTCGCGTGATCGTTGTCAACGAGCACGAGGCGCGGGATATCAGCAGGCAACCGGATCTTCAGACGGCCGTTCGCTCGTTGCACGAACTGGGCTGCAAAAATGTGGTTGTGACCCTGGGTCCGCGCGGCGCCATGTTTTCCGAGGGCAAAACACTCGAGTTTGTCAAAGCGCCGAAAGTGCATGCCGTTGATACAACGGGAGCAGGAGACTGCTTTGTCGGGTGGCTTGGCGTAGGTATCGCTGATGGGCTTCCGCTTTCGGCCGCCATCACACGTGCATGCAAGGCCGCATCGATCGCGGTGACTCGCGCGGGAGCTCAGGACAGTATGCCCTACCGCCATGAAGTCGTTTGATCGAGTGTCGCGGCCGGCACCGACCCCGCCAGGTCATTCCCTCCGCTCACCTCGCGAGCAACTTTTCGAGATAGTCGACACAGATTTGCGACCATGTCTCGAGAGTATCCCGTTCGGCTCGAAGTTGTTCCGGGGTAAGAAACTCGATGTTGAGGATCATACTTTCCCGTTTCTCGGCCACCGGATGCGGCAGTTCCCAAACGTGGATAACACCAAGGTGGACCTTACCCACTTCGTTGGAATCATCGTTGATAAGCGCGGCAATGCGATTCCGCAACGGACGCTCAACGATCAATTCTTCATCGATTTCTCTCTGTACTCCACCAAGATACGCTTGCTCGTCGAGGGCAAAAAGACCCTCGTCACGGTCGTTCATGTGGCCGCCGATACCGATTGAACCCTTCGCCACCAGCCGCTGTTCGCCGGATTTCTTGCCCCGTTTATACCGGAGCACTTTGCCGTCGCTGACCAGGATCGCATAAGGAATGATCTGCTTTAGGCTCGGGTCGGTCTCTGCGGAAGATCTTGGCGCGAAAAAATTATGCTCGCGCGAGAGCATAGCCGCCAAATAACGTTCCACGTCGAACTGCAAGCCTTGGAACATGCCGAGCGATTCCAGCAGCGAACGCCGGACCACCAAAACCATTTCTTCTTCCATAAATCCAGGCTGACTCTAGGAAATGGCTCTCTGCTCCTCAACTCGAGATTTCGTTGGCGAGCCACTTTATCTCGTTTCACTGTGGTGCCCATGTGGAGCTTTGACAATCGGCGCCAATTCGCGAGCGATAATAACGCCGGCGTTTGCCCGGAAGTCCTGGAAGCACTTCAGAATTTGAGCTCGGGGCACGTGGTCGCCTACGGCGCGGACGATGTAACCGAAAAGGCGAAACAGCTTTTTCGCGAATTGTTCGAGACGGAATGTGACACCTATTTCGTTTTCAATGGCACCGCCGCGAACAGTCTGGCGATCGGATATTTCTGTTCGCAACACCATAGTGTTTTCTGTCACCGGTTTTCACACATTGAAACCGACGAATGCAACGCTCCCGGGTTCCTGAATCAGGGGCTGCGGATCCTTCCGGTTGAAGGCGCGGAGGGCAAACTTGATCTGTCGAACCTTCGGGAAGCCTTACGCCGCCGGCGCGATGTGCATGCCTCCCAACCGCGAGTGGTCAGCCTGACGAATACAACCGAGCTTGGGACGCTCTATCGACCGGACGAAATCGCCGGATTGGCGGATTTTGCAAAAAGCAAAGGTCTGGTTGTCCATATGGACGGAGCGCGGTTTGCAAATGCCGTGGTTTCCGCCGGTTGTACGCCTGCCGAACTTACCTGGAAAGCGGGTGTCGACGTCCTGGTTTTCGGCGGGACGAAGAATGGTTTGGCTTTTGGTGAAGCTGTCGTTTTCTTCAGAAAAACGAGCACGGCGGATTTCCTGTATCGAATGAAACAAAGCGGGCAACTTGCCTCCAAGATGCGCCTCCTCGCCGCTCAATGGATTGGATTGCTATCTGACGGAAAATGGCTGGATTACGCCCGGCGTTCGAATGCGATGGCCAGAAGGTTGTACTCGCAACTAGGCCCTCTACCGGGGATCAGGCTATTGTTTCCGTGCGAAGGCAACGCAGTTTTTGCCAAAATCCCGGACCTTGCCGTAGCCAGGCTTCGTGAGCATGGTTGGCGTTTTTACACCGATGTCGGTCCGGGTGAGGGAACCCGTCTCATGTGTTCCTGGGATACAACGGAGGACGACGTCGATCGGTTTGTCGAGGGCGTGCGGCAGGCTACCTCGACAGGAGTCTGAAGCTCGTCATGCAGCCCTTGATATCCGGATCTTTGAGCGGCGGTTTGTCGGCCTTCATCCCGGCGATTTGGTAGATCCTGCTATTGGCTTCGTACATCTCCACGGCAAGACTGTAGTGCGCGCCGTTATATACCCCGTCTCCGGTCAGGCGATAGCCCGGCAGCCCGTGCAGGGAGATCCGCTCGACGCCGCGGAGGAAGCCTTGCCCCGAACCAAAAAAACGCTTTTGCAACTCGTCAATGGATTTGTCGTTGAGATGAAAATTTCGTCGTTTCGACAGACTCACATAGCCAAGAAAAATGTACGCGGATTTGTCGATCCGTCGTGCGCCAACCAGTGTCCCGTCGTCCGTGGAGCCCAGCGTCGCCCAATTGGTCGGGCTGTTTGCGGACTGACCGTCGGGCAGGTTAATCTCACAATCGAAGTCTTCGGATTTCCAGAGTGCGGCGGAAGCGGTTGCCGCAGCCAGAAAGAGCGCCAGGAGTGCAGTTTTTAGAGGGTGCATGGCAGAGGAATTAAGGAAGAATCTGTCATCTAGTCAAAAAATAGTTTTTCTGCCGCTCGTTGATGGGACGCCCGAGCAACTCGAGAACCTGCAGCATATCTTCCCATACTTTCCGCTTCTCAGACAAAGCCTGAACCCGCAACAAGTAGGAAGGATGAAATGTCGCCATTACGGGGATCGAGCCGAAGGAATGCCAACGGCCACGCATCTCTTTCATCGGCGCGACATTTCCGAACAGACCACGCATCGCGGTAGCACCCAAGGCAACCATCACCCTTGGCCGAATCAGCTCGATCTGTTGCCGGAGATAGGGCAGACAAGTCTGCATTTCCTCCGGCCTCGGCTGACGATTTCCCTGTGTCCCCGGGGGAATATCAGGACGGCATTTCAGCACATTGGCAATATACACGCCGGAACGCTGGAACCCCATCGTCTCGATGATCCTGTTCAGCAGTTCCCCGGCGCGTCCGACAAATGGCTCCCCTCTCATGTCTTCGTCGGCGCCGGGCGCTTCACCCACAAACATCAGCTCTGCTTCCGGGTCGCCGACCCCGAACACAACGGAATGTCGAAACGCAACCAGATGAGGACATTTGGTGCAGCCGAGCACCTGCGTCCGCAACTGCTCCAGCGATTCCCCCTGTGAGCGCTTTTCCTCCTTGGGCGGCTCAATGGCGGTCTTCCCGGCGGCTTCAACGATGACAGGCGCATCAAATTGATGGTGTTCCAGACTGGGCGAATTGTCGACGGCGCCCGACTCTCTCACCGTTTTTCCTAGCTGCTCGATCCTCTTGAGAATGCGTGTGTCCGCGTGGTGATCAGGGCTCTGTTCCAACCCGCGCAGCATCTCGACGGCTAGATTAAGACCTTGCTCGAACAATCGTGTTTCTGTCGACGCCACTCTGCAGAAAATCGTCTGGCAATCCGGCTTCGAATTCCAACCAATTCTCTGTGATCGGATGAAAAAATCCCAAACGCCAGGCGTGGAGCATCTGCCGATCATGGCCGCCGGATGCTTTGCCGTACACCTTATCACCGACGATGGGATGACCAATCGAATGAAGATGGACCCGGATTTGGTGCGTTCTTCCGGTGAAGATTTGGCAAAGCACGAGAGTCCAACGGCTCGTTTCCTGGATGACTTCGAACCTCGTCCGGGCCGGTCGTCCACGTTCAACCACAGCCATTTTCTGACGGTGAACTGGGTGACGGCCAATCGGTTTTATGATCTCGCCTGAGGACACAGCGAATTTTCCGGCGCACAACGCCAGATAGAATTTCTGAACCTTGCGTCCGGCGAACTGACTGCTCAGCCGCAGATGTGCCGCGTCGTGCTTGGCAATCACAAGACACCCGCTGGTCTCTTTGTCGAGTCGATGCACCACCCCCGGCCGAAGCTCGCCGCCGATGCCACTTAAGTTCTTGGCATGATGAAGCAGTGCGTTAACAAGAGTACCCGATTGCACGCCGGCTGCCGGGTGAACCGTCATCCCGGCCGGTTTGTCGACGACCAACAAGTGTTCGTCCTCGAAAAGAATGGACAGTGCGACGTCCTCTGACCGGATCTTTACCGGTTCTGGTTCCGGCTCCGAAATCGTTATTTTGTCTCCTCTGCGAATAATCTGCCTGGCGCGGCAAGCAGTTCCGTTGAGGAGAATGCGGCCCGATCGGATCAGCGTCTGAATCCGAGTGCGCGATAGACGGTCTATTTTCGCGGCCAGAAATAGATCGAGCCGTTGTTCCGGATCAGCCGGACTAACGACGATCTGGCCGATATTCCCTTTGTCCATTCTTTGAAAGCATACCCGAACGCTTCGCTCACGATTCACACTGCATCTTTTGCGGCGGCCCGGAAGCTTTTCAGCAAAGCGCCCGGATCGGGTGCCCTCATCAGCGATTCGCCGATTAAGGCTGCGTGCGCTCCCGCAGCGACGACCCGCTGGACGTCTGCAGCGGTCCGAATTCCGCTTTCACTGATGATCGTGCAATCGCCGGGTATTTTGGGTGCCAGCTGTTCCGTCACACTCAGATCAAGCTCGAACGTCGCGAGGTTGCGATTATTGATTCCAATAAAGGTGGCCCCCAAGCCAAGGGCTCGAGCCAGTTCACTTTCGTCATGGACTTCGATCAAGCAATCAATCCCGATCTGGTCGGCCACCGACTTGAGCCGTTTCAGTTCGTCCTCAGCCAGCGCCGCGACAATCAAGAGTACGGCATCAGCACCGGCAAGTGCAGCCTGGTAGATCTGGACCTCGTGGAGCGTGAAATCCTTTCTTAGAATAGGCCTTGGGACTCGGTGCCGGACCAGTGCGAGGTAATCCAGGTGACCTTGGAAGAATTTTTCGTCAGTCAATACCGAGATACAGTTTGCGCCGGCCACATCGTAGGCGAGAGCGGTTCGGACCGGATCGAATTCCTCCGTGATCACGCCTGCGGAAGGCGACGCTCGCTTCACTTCGCCGACGAAGCCAAACTCTTCTGAAACCAGCGATTTCCGAAAACCTCGGAACAGCGAACGCAGGGCGGCGGCGCGATCGCCCCAATCTCCGGTATGCGTCAACCACGGCTCAATCTCTTTTCGCTTGTAAGCGATAATCTCTGCAAGGCGGCTCATTGGACGGCCAATTTAACCGAATTCGTTCTCTTAGCTACATCGGTCCTTATCACCGGAACTGACAGGGGACTGCGTGTCGACTGACTGAGACGATTTTTCTTGTTACTCAGCGTCTGCGGGCGTTGCTTGAATAGCCTGAGAGCCACCGAAAGGAACCGCTAAATGCCAAATGATTTTCAGCCTGATCCGGAGATTAGGTGCCGGGATTTTAGAATTGGGTGTATTGGGGCGGGTTTTATCATGAACGATGTTCAGCTGGCGGCCTATCATCAATCAGGGTTCCCGGTGGTAGCGATCGCTTCCCGGACTCCAGGTCACGCCAGGCGGGCAGCGGAGAGATGGAGCATCCCGCGGAGTCACGATCATCCAATTGAACTCATCGAAGATGGCGATGTTCAAATCGTCGATATCGCGTTTCCACCGGACCTGCAGCCGGAGCTGGTCCGGCATGCGCTCCGTCAGCCGCACGTGCGGGGCATCCTGGCGCAGAAACCGCTCGCGCTGGACTTTGAAACCGCAAAAGCACTGGTTCGGGAGGCACTGGATACCGATAAGGTTTTATCGGTCAATCAGAACATGCGATTCGATCAATCGATGCGAGTTCTCAAACAACTGATTGACCGCGGAGACCTGGGTGAGTTGGTGTTCGGTACGATCGAGATGCGCGCGATACCGCATTGGCAAAAATTCCTGGAGCCCTATAAGAGACTCACCCTTTTGAACGTGAGCATCCATCACCTGGACGTGCTGCGTTTTTTGTTTGGTGATCCGATGGATATTTTCACCGTCGTTCGTCCGGATCCCAGGACGCCTTTTGCGCATCAGGATGGAATATGTGTTTCCACGCTCCGTTTCCCCAATGGAGTTTTGGCCGTTACGTTGGATGATGTTTGGACAGGCCCGCGGGAGGAAGGATTTGAATCCGACATTTACATTCGCTGGCGCGTCGAAGGAATGAGTGGATTGGCAACCGGAACAATCGGATGGCCGGATTACCCGGCAGGTTCGCCCTCAACTCTACGTTTCAACTCAACTAAGACGACCGGCGGAAAATGGGTTGAGCCGTCCTGGCAAACGCGTTGGTTTCCTGACGCGTTTAGCGGCGTGATGGAGCAGTTGCAGTATGCGCTCAAATCCGGCACTGAACCCGAGCTTTCGGTCGCGGACAATCTGAAGACGATGGCTCTGGTCGAGGCAGCATACCGTTCGGTCGCAGAAAAGCGCGCCGTGCGACTCGACGAGTTTATCACTCATGTTTGAACGAATTTTATGCTTGCTGTTCGAAAAGTCGCGCACGGAGTCGGTCATATTGAACTACAGGATGTGTCTGTGCCCCACGCGGGCCCCGGACAAGTGGTAATCGAAGTAAATTTTGCCGGAATTTGCGGTACTGACCTCCACATTTATCTTGGCGAGTTTGAAACGGCGCCGCCGGTGACCATGGGTCATGAACTAGCCGGGACAATCGTTGAGGTGGGGCGGAATGTCGATGAGTGGACCATCGGCGACCGGGTGACCACGGAAACCTATTTTTCTACTTGCGGTCATTGTCTGGATTGCCGTCGCGGTCGAAGAAATCTCTGTCTCCTTCGCCGTTCCATCGGATCCAGACAAAACGGTGCCTTCGCGCAGTTTCTCTTAACGCCCGCTTCCAATTTGCATCGGATTCCCGACTGTCTGGATCTGGAGGATGCCGCCCTGACAGAACCGTTGGCTTGTACCGTTCATGGCGTAGTCGATACAGCGTGCGTTCGAGCGGGCGATAACGTGGTGGTCACCGGGCCGGGACCGATTGGGTTATTGGCGATGCAACTTGCTAAGATCGGGGGTGCCACTGTGGTCATGATTGGCACCAGTCTGGATATCGAGAGGCTCAAGCTCGCAGAGGCACTTGGTGCCGACGGTGTCATCAACAGCGAGAAAGTGGATGATGTAGCCGAGGCGGTTGGCGACCTCTTCGCTACCCAGGGTGCGGATCTGGTGATTGAGTGTTCAGGCGCAGCGGCGGCCGCAAAGACGTTGATCGACGTCGCACGGCGCGGCGCCCGCTTCTGTCAAATGGGTCTCTATGGCAAACCAATCATCTTCCATCAGGACGCGATTTGCTATAAGGAGCTGATCTTGACCGGTACGAACGCGAGCGTAACGTCCGCATGGCCCAGGGCTTTGAAGCTTCTGGCCCGGAGACAGGTAGATGCATCACGCCTAATCACCCATCGCTTTGCGATCTCCGAGTGGGATGAGGCGCTCGAAGTAGTGAAAAACAAGCAGGGAGTCAAGGTCATCTTAAAGCCTTGAACCATGAATTGCCTATGAACGACCGGCGGACTGGCAAATAGTCGCATCCCTTCAGGCCAAACTGCAGGGCACTATAAAACTATTGCCTTCAGCGGCGCAGTAATTCCGCGCTCATTTACTGGGCGAATTCTTCTTCCGGTATATTCCTTCGTAGGGGTTATATTTTTTGCTCAAGCCGCGCCTGGCTAATGCCGCGTCAGCTGCGCGCGACATCTCGGCCATCTGGCCGTAGCGAAATAAAAACCCACCCGGAGTTTGGTCGATCGCGTATGCCCGTCTCTGTCTGTGCCTGTCGGTCGCTGTCATTCGGTCTCACCCATTTGATGCTTTTCCAGATCCCGTTCTGCCCTGTTCGAGTCTCTCATACTTACGGAAAATATATCCCGTGCCACAAATTGCCTATATTTTTCTCGATGGGTAACGGTTGCTTTTGGGTATGAAAGGCCAGCTTCGCCCCGGCACCGGGACGAACAGAATTGGATGAGCGAGTCGATCGGGCCGGTCTTTTGGAAAAATTATCGCATTTCGTAGATTGTCGCCACCAGGCCGCTCAACCCAATGATAAAGAACAGGACCATGAGGATGACTGCTCCCTTGCCAGTCCAATTCCCCTCGATAACCATCCGCAGAAAAACGACGCCTAAAAGCAAAAGCCCAAACGAGACACCCGCGACCGGGACCAGGTAAGTTTGCAGCCACTTTTCAAGGAGCGGTCGCCAAAAATCCGGATCATAGTTCAGGTGTTCAAGCCACTCCAGCATTTCAGACCCAAGGGTTCAAGCTTCGTGTGCTCCGACAAGCGCCTCCTTCCCCCCAAAAGGCTGATCCAGTCCGCATGGATCGTATAGCAAGGCTGAATCGTGCTCCACCTAAAATCAAGCCGTTTTATCACTGGATCTATAGTGCGTATGGAGACTAAATGGAGCCACGCCCATAAGGGTGTCCCGTCCCCCCGTTGATTGATCGGTCCGGCGGGGATCAGGATTGCCCCAAGTCGTCGGTCCTGACCTTCTCCCGGGAATCGCACATTTGTTTCGCGTCGTGGAGCGAGATGGCGAAATGAACCCAACCGTCCGGGCCATAAGTGACCCAATTGCGTTCAGACGCAAAGTGGATCTCGTAGCCTTCGTCCGTATACCAGATCGCTTTGCTTGACCAATTCATCCTTTGTGGGCCTGCTCCAAAGAAGAGCTGTAGGTCTCCCTTGCCTGGTCTTCGGCCTTATAGCAATGTCCTATGACATCGATTTCCCTCGATGCCAAAAATTTTAGGGTCGATTTTGCATGTGATGTCGTGCCGGTGGCAAACGACGCGCTGAACGTGAACCGCGGAGCATTCACCGCGATCCTACGGAGGAATGACTCTCCTGTGCGCAGATGGCGCCGTTGCGACCGGGATCTTTTCAATGACTAAGCAATGCGCTGTGCCTTGTGGATAAGTTGTTAATTACTTCAAAGCTGAGAAAACCGTGAATGATCAGCAGTGCCGAGACGCCGTAAAGGTTAAGAGTGCGAATGAAACCGCCCGAAATTTTTCTTGCGACGCAGATTTAGGAACACCTTTTGCTGAAGTGTGAATAACTTTATTAAGTCATCGTATCGCACCGCGTTCAGACGTGATGAACTGGGATAGTCTGAGGAGTGCAGCCGCTAAGATTCTCCGGGGCGACGTCTGCAACGTGCATATCGATTTCTGAGGGAAAGGCCGTTTGTCTGGCCGTCGCCCGAAGTAAGGAATGCGTCTCGCTTTACCTCTTCGAAGGGTGAGTAAGTCGAGACGGCTTACCTACGATGTTTTACAAGTGGAATAAGCCGATCAGGCCAATGACTATGAGATAGATTGCTACGATGAAATTGAGTAAGCGCGGCATGACTAGAATTAGAATACCGGCAATCAAAGAGATTAAGGGTGATAATGAAATGCCAGCGACGAAGAAAGACGATGCGAGATCCATGGGTCGATCGACTGGATGTGGATGGTTTAATGTTTCATAACCGAGGTTCCTTAAAGAAGCAAGGAACGCATGACGTCGAGATCGGTCGCGCGCCGGTCGGCGGGCTTGAGCGGTTGTCTGGTTCGTTTCGCGTCATTGAGATGGGGACCTCAGAAGCACCTCGCAACTTCTTGCGAGAGAGCGTATCCTGTGACTCATGGGAATGTTTACCAACCTGATGTCGAAAATATTCGGACACGCCACCACAGCGCCCCCTACGACGATCGAAGCCGCGACGTCGCCCTCGCCAACGACTCCAGCTGCGTCTGCAGTTTCTTCTGTCGCCTCTTCCGTACCGGAAAAGACCGTGGATGTTACAGCCATCCTCGATGATCTGGCCTCCAAGAATCCGGAGAAACTCGATTGGAGAAAGTCAATCGTCGACCTGATGAAACTTGTGGGCATGGACAGTAGTTTGTCCGCACGGAAGGAGTTGGCCACGGAACTTCACTATTCTGGCAATGAGAACGACTCGGCCGCAATGAACGTATGGCTGCACAAGCAGGTGATCATCAAACTGGCCGAGAACGGTGGTAAAGTTCCGCAAGAGCTTTTAGGCTAAAACGGCAAGCACTCTCTCAAGAAGCGTCCGGCTGTTATTTCGGATGCAGGGCACTATTGGCTAATCGGTCCGCCTCTTTGGAGTGGTAGCGGCTGTCCATTCTCCATGCATGTGCGCTCCATTTGAGTGACCCACTGCACCGCTTTCGGGAAAATTCGTTCTGCCTCTTCTGGCGTTATCCTGATCATCCTGACCGTCCACAGCACGACCGTTTTAAGAAGAGACCGACGTGCCAAGGCCCCCAAAACTTTGACACGCCGGCCGGTGCAACTTCGTCCACCTTAGATCGCGTTCAGCGAGGGCTCCGGATGTGCTCGAAATTTCTTTCCGTGGCTGTGGCCCTGATCGGATCCCTTGATATTGCCTCCGCCGACGTTCTTGTTCGGAACCATGGGGATTGACCGGCGCCGCCAAAGGGCCAAGTATGGATCCTGCCCGCTACGGGCACCAAAGCAAAGGGGGAGAGACAACAATGAGCGAGAACGGCCTGGCCGAATTCTACACCAAGCCTTCGGAGGCTTGGCGAACCGGCAACACCGAGGTGATCAGGTTCTGGACGGACGACGGCGATTGTTGGGGTTTCGGGTTCCGCCGACTCAGGGGGGCCCATTACACCGCTAGCACGGAACAGCTGCTCATCGATTTTGATCTGGCAACGGTGACAATCGCCGGACCCGAGACGCTGCGTTTCTTCGACCATTTTTGTGACCGGCAGATTGTCTCACTCAAAGCTGACGGGAAAGACATCACCTCGGTGACCGTGATTCCTAAATCCGAGAAAAACTGACTCGGTTGACCGGCGTCCAGGACGATTTCAGGAACGAGAGACGAGAAACGAACGCCGACGTTCCTCCCCAGCTCACTACAAAAGAAAACGAAGAGATTTTGAACAGAAGGCAGCAAAGATCGCAAAGGATAGAAAAGAATTTGGGGCGAGAAAGCGCCCGTTCTCGGCGTTCGATTCGTCTTCAAATCGTACTCGTCACTCGCTCTCTTTTAGCGGGTCGAGGCTGAGATTTCGGCCATTCGCGGCTCAAGCTGGCCCCCAATCCGCCGTACAGAGACGTGCTTCGTGTAAGCACCCATCAATCTTATGAAATTCCTCTTCCTTCTTTGGATTATCATTCGAGGAACTTTTGACGCTTCAGTCCTGGCAACCGCTGTCTGGTGTATCCTTTCCTACTTTAGTAACGTTCTTTGGCTCCAATACTTTGGGATTTTTATCGCAATCCACTTCATCTCAAAAATGAGTTTCTTGAAATATATTGGCACTCATACGAAGCAGGATTGCTTGGACTATATGCGGATCGAATCGGCGTTGGTTGGTTTATCGATTGTTCACGCACTGATACTTTCGACCCTTCCGACCGTCGCGGCGATCGTGCTTTTAAGCCTGTTAGAGGTTTGGACCCGTCTGGAAACTCATTGGTTACACACTTGGCTTTTTGTCGCTTGTGTCATTTACAATCTTTCAAGGGTGAGCGGAAAGCGAAGGATGGCAGTCCTTGCAAATGATCTCTCACGGAGCCATCGGGGAGCCGTTTTCGGAACCGCGGTCGGAAGAAACGTCCACTCCAAACCTTTCCCGACCGCACGTTTCTCGGACGTTCCGCGCCGGACACGCCGGAGCGTGATCCCTACCATCGAGGGATAACCTTCGATCACGCCGACCTCAGTGACACGTTTCTCCGCCGGGATGATGAGCGTCCGTCCGCAAAGATCAAAAGCAGAAAAACGGCTTTGATCCGCCTCTGAAAGGAGCAATAAGATCATCCTGGCCTATGAATTATTTCGCCCTCTTTTTCTTTGCTTTATCGATCTTGCCCGCGGCGGCATCGCCGCCAACGGTGCGCCACTACAAGTCATACCGGGAGGCATTTAAAGGCCCGGACCGCACGATTACCTGGAAGCCGTGGCATCAGAGTCCGGAAGGTGATCTTCGCTTCCGCACCGGGGACCGATATCTCGGTGGGCAAGTGTGGGAACATTACCTTGGTTTTGAGTTGCCCGCAGAGGCGGTCAAGGCGATCAAACTGTTCATGATTCGTCTGGGAAGTGAGGAGGTTGGGGAAGACATCGTTATCCGTCCGGGATTACGCTACGCGATCGTGAAAGTCACCAACGGTACGATGACGGCCCATAAAGGCGTTTGGAGCTGGACCGCGCAAGAGGTCCACTGAGGGCTACGCGCCAGGACTCCGAGTTGGCGTCGGTTTTGTTGCATTTCTACTTGGTCCAAATGCCTATATGGCGGCCGCCGGCATTATCCTGCAGCACGAATTTGTGCTTCGTGAGAGAGATGATCGTGTAATCACGTCTCGGTGGAAACGTGATGGTGTTGGTTTGTCCGGCATCGCCTGCTTTCCGAGACCGACCCATCAGCTGGGGTCGCATCTAATTTGACCGCGACCCTCGGTCATGATATGGTATTTATTGTTTCTATGGGCTATTTGTTCGTTAAGCGATATGCCAAGGACACGACAGGAAACCCAACCGTTTTCGGAAAATGCGACCGCGCTGGAAACTGCTGCAAACGCGGTCGTCATAACAACCGCGCTGGAAACTGCTGCAAACGCGGTCGTCATCACTGACGGTAAGGGCGTCATACTTTGGGTCAACCCGGCCTTCACCAGCCTGACCGGCTACCGTTCCGAAGACGTTTTGGGCAAAAATCCGAGACTGCTCAAGTCCGGAAAACACGACCGGCAATTTTACAAAGATCTTTGGACCACCGTTCTCACCGGCAAAACATGGCGCGGCGACTTCACGAACCGTCGCAAGGACGGAAGCCTCTACCAGGATGAGCACACGATCACCCCCGTGCGTTCCAAAGAAGGGAGTCATCACCCATTTCATCGCAATCATGAATGACGTGACCGAGCGCAAGCGGGCGGAACAGGAGCTTGCCTGGAAAACCGCCTTCTTTGAGGCCCAAGTTCATTCGGCTCTGGATGGAATCCTGGTCGTCGACGGCGAAGGAAGGAAAATACTTCAAAACGAACGGATGACCGACTTATGGAATATTCCCAGGCAGGTGGCCGACGAACTTGACGATGGACCTCAACTCGTTTGGGTGACCAAGCAGGTCAAGAACCCCCGACAATTTGTCGAGAAAGTCGTCTATCTCTATGCCTATCCGAACGAAGTCAGCCAAGATGAGATTGAACTCATCGACGGGAGATTTTTGGACCGATACTCATCGCCGGTTCGGGGCAAGGACGGAAAATATTATGGAAGGATCTGGACCTTTCGCGATACCACTGACCGCCATTTGGCCGAAGTCACTTCTCGCCAGCTTGCAGCCATCGTTGCCTCGTCCGACGATGCGATTATCGGAGAGGATCTGGACAGTATCATTACCAGTTGGAATTTCGGGGCGGAGCGCATCTTCGGATACGCTTACGACGAAATGATCGGCACATCGATTATGCGATTGATTCCACCTGATCGCCAGGAAGAGGAACGGGAGATCCTCACCCGCATCCGGCGCGGCGAACACTGCGATCATTTCGAAACCATTCGTCTCGCTAAGGACGGGCGGCAACTCTACAGCTCAATAACGGCATCCCCAATCAAGGATTCCACCGGTAGTGTGGTCGGTGCATCCAAGGTGATGCGAGATATCACCGAACGAAAGCGGGCGGAGCGGGAGTTGCATCATGCCAAGGAGGCCGCTGAAGTGGCCAATAGGGCCAAGAGCCAGTTCCTAGCCAACATGAGCCATGAGATCCGCACGCCGATGAACGGCGTCATTGGCATGACAGGTTTGTTGCTGGACGGCGAACTAACCCCGCAGCAGCGCGAGTTTGCCGAGACCATTCGTGCCAGCGGTGAGACGCTCCTTACCCTTATCAATGACATCCTGGATTTTTCCAAGATCGAATCAGGCAAACTGGTCTTTGAATTCCTCGACTTTGATCTGGTTGAAACCGTTGAAGGCACCCTGGAACTCCTGGCCGAAGCCGCTCACGGTAAAGGAATCGAATTAGCTTGCGAAATCGCCCCCAACGTTCACGCAGGGTTGCGCGGCGATTCGGGACGTTTGCGGCAGATTCTTACCAACCTCGTTGGCAACGCCATCAAATTTACGGCAAAGGGGGAGGTGGTAGTGCGTGTCAGCATCGCTAGTGAAACCCTGACGCACGCCACGGTACGATTCGAAGTTGAAGACACCGGTATTGGCATTTCACCCGCAGCGCAGGACGGCCTTTTTCAGCCGTTCAGTCAGGCCGATGGTTCCACCACGCGCAAATACGGCGGCACTGGCTTGGGTCTCGCGATTTCAAAGCACTTGGTGGCCATCATGGAGGGCCAAATCGGAGTGCAGAGCGAGGCGGAAAAGGGTTCAAAATTTTGGTTTACGGCCAAGCTCGAAAAGCAACTATGTCCGGTGGTATCGCGGGAGACTAAAAAGGTCCGCGATCACCGCGTGCTCGTCGTTGACGATAACAGCACCAACCGCAAAATTCTGCGCCACCAGTTTCTGGCCTGGAAGATCCAACCAGATTGCGCGGCTCGGGGCGAGGAAGCGCTAAGGATGATGCGGGATGCGGCTTCTGCGGGAAAACCGTACGACTTGGTGCTGCTAGATCATCAAATGCCTGAAATGGACGGTGTCGCGCTTGCACGCGCCATCAAGAGCGACCCGGTGATCCGCGTTGCTCGCTTGGTCATGTTGACCTCGCACGGTCAATTGCTAAGCCCCGCCGAACTGAAGGAACTCGGCATCGATTCGTGCCTCATCAAACCAGCCAAACAATCGCGCCTCTTTGATTGCATCACGGATGCTAAGAACAGGGCGGCAGTCCAAATCGTCCACCCTATAACCGTTGCTTCAACCTGCGCTACGATTCCTTTAGAGATGCCCCCGGAGCTTGAGAAGATGCGCATCCTTCTAGCAGAGGATAACATCGTCAATCAAAAAGTTGGTTTAGCCCAGTTGCACAAACTTGGTTATTCGGCGCAAGCGGTGGCAAATGGGTTAGAGGTGGTGAAGGCCCTGGAACAAGGTTCGTACGACGTAATCCTGATGGATTGTGAGATGCCGGAACTGGATGGCTATGAAGCAACTCAAACCATCCGCAAGCGGGAAAAAGCCTTGGATGGATGTTGCCCTTGGAAAGTGCCGGTTCACATCATCGCGATAACGGCTCATGCCATGCAAGGTGAACGGGAAAAATGCCTTGCAGCGGGAATGGACGACTATATCTGCAAGCCGATGCGCGGCCCTGAACTTCAAGTTGCGCTGAAACGTTGGAGACGCGGATGAGATCACCAAGCAACCCTCAAAATTGTACAAGATTTTGTATGTTTCGGAGTTGATTATCCCATATCTTGTGGTAGCTTCGCGTGAGACTAGGTACTCGGTCTTGCCTGAAGTGAAAGAAGTAGATGTGTATCAAGTTGATGTTTATGATCCCACTAGAGAATCGTGCACAGATCGGTACCTAGTCTATGTTCATTTCGACCCGGCGGCGAAGCGCGGGTATTCGACGGAGGAGGAATTCAAACGAGCAGGAAGCTGGATTGCTGAGAGACTGACCCGATTGGACGAAAGCCAGTCTCCCGGTAACATCAGCCGCTTACGCTTCTACCCAAATCGTGTCACTGTAGATGTAGACTCTCTAAAAGGATTAGCACATTCTCTGGGAGCGGGTATCACGCTCTGGATTGGACTCTCGCCCGGATGGAGTCTTTTGCGAAATCGAAGCCTTCTTCAGCTTCAGATCCTGAGGATGCAATCTGAGGTTCGGGCACAATCGCAAATAAGTAAATATTCAACGGCGATACGGTAAATCGACAGCACGTCGTAGCCCTCATGACAGCAAGGGAAAGAGGAAAGAATGGAGCGGGTGACGCGATTCGAACGCGCGACATCTTCCTTGGCAAGGAAGTGCTCTACCAGCTGAGCTACACCCGCATCTTTTTAAATTGAGGAGGAATCATGCGTCAGAAGCAGCCGGAATCAAGCAATTTTTGACCGATTCCGGCACCCCTGTGACACCCATGGCGCCAACTGAGAGGGGAACAAGAGTTTCTCGACTTGCATTTCTGCAAATCGACGCGGAAGGCTGGCCGGAATCCGATCAGGCGTTCGCCAAAAGCACTGAAAGAGCACATCGTGCCGCCGAGGTGCGGGTTGGGACGCCGAGCTTGGCATAGAGATTCGCGGCATGTTTCTTCACGGTGTCCGGAGACGCATCCAGGATGATGGCAATCTCGGGATTCGTCTTGCCTTCGGTGATCCAGTAAAGCACCTCGGCCTCACGTGCCGTCAACCCAAGGGCCAGCAGCGCCTTCGGTCCGCGATCGACGTGCTTATGCTCGAGCCGCATGAGTGACAGGCTTCCAGAGGGCGAGAGAGGGAAATGGTGGATTTCGATCTCACCCTTTTCGGGATGACGAACGACCAGAGGTTTGCTCGCATCGCTTTGAACTAACCAGCGAAGGATCTCGTCGGGAACGACAGAATCTTCACTTTGGACAAAGAACGTTCGTAGAAATAGTCGTGTCTGCTGTGTCGCAAACAGAATTTCTCCATGGTCATTGGTGATCAAGAGCGCCTGTTCGAGCGCATTCTCCAGCAATTGGCAGACTCCCTGGTGAAGCGGGAACGCGGCGGCGCTGATCGGAAAAGGGATTGTTTGCATTTGTCTTTCGTTTTTTAGTTGCCGGCGGCTTCTCGTTCAGTGAGCCAGACCGCCGGACTTCACCATTTACAAATGATTTTCGATCGTGGAGTTTCAGATTTTGTCAGAGAAACATTCCGTTACACCAGGTGCTCGAAACGCTGGCCGCGGCCCGCGAACCGCTCACTCGAGCCCAAATTGCTCAAAAAAAATAGTGCGGTACCGATGCCGTCGCCGGTTTCCAAAGCTTTCAGGTTTTCCTCTGGTCAAGCCGCGCTATTCTGACCGCACAGGTCATGGATCCCCAGCAGGCGCTTGAGAGATATTTCGGTTTCCGCGAGTTCAGAGAGCCGCAGGGTGAGGTCATCTCGGCGATCCTGAATGGAGAGGACGTTTTCGTGGTCATGCCGACCGGCGGTGGGAAATCGCTCTGTTACCAGCTGCCCGCGATTCTGCTTGATGGGGTTACCGTTGTCGTTTCTCCTTTGGTGGCGCTCATGAAGGATCAGGTGGACGCTCTGACTGCGCGCGGTCTCTCCGCCACGCTGGTTAATAGCACGATATCAGTCGCTGAGCAGCATCAGCGCATTCGTCGCATGCGGAATGGTGAGTTCAAGCTGGTCTACATCGCGCCGGAACGATTTCGAAGCCGGTCATTCCTCGAAGCTCTCGGTCAGGTCACCATCGCGCTGTTTGCGGTGGATGAAGCCCATTGCATTTCCCAATGGGGCCATGATTTTCGGCCCGACTATTTTCGACTCGGCTCGGTGCTGGAAGAACTCGGTCGCCCTCAAGTCGCCGCCTTTACAGCGACGGCAACCCCGGAAGTGCGAACCGATATCGTCAAACGCCTCGGACTGGAGAATCCGGGTGTTTTCGTGGCGGGGTTTGCGCGACCGAATCTGCGCTTCATGGTGACTGAGTCCGAGAGAGAGTCGGATAAGTACAATCGGCTCCGCGAATTGATCCGTCGCCATCGAACCGGAATCGTCTATTGCGCGACGCGTAAGCGCGTCGACCAGGTGAGCGAATATCTGAAGTCAGGCGGGATCCAGGTCGTTAGTTACCATGGTGGCATTGACGATGCCGCTCGAGAAGAAGCGCAGAACCGGTTTACACAAAGCAATTGCGATGTCGTCGTCGCTACCAATGCGTTTGGGATGGGAATCGATCGCGCTGACCTTCGGTTCGTGGTTCATTTCGAAATACCCGGTTCGTTGGAAGCGTACTACCAGGAAGCGGGGCGAGCCGGGCGGGACGGTGAACCTGCGGAATGCGAACTGCTCTTTAATTACGCCGATACTCGGATTCAGGAGTTCTTCATCAACGGAAGCAACCCGTCGGTCGAACTGATTCGGAATGTTTATCTGCTTTTGCGGAACATGGCGAATGAGGAGGGGGAGATTGTGCGATCGATCCAGGATCTCGCCGCGCGGCTTGATCAGGAGCACAACGACATGGCAGTCCATTCGGCGATCACGATTCTCGATCGGCACGGCGTGATCGATCGCTATGACATTCCCGGGAAACGGATCCGCGGCACCCGTTTGCTCCAGAGAGACCTTCAGCCGTTCCAATTGCCGATTGATGTGGCGGCCTTGCGGGAGAAGGAGAAACGGGACAGGGCCAAGCTCAAAGCGATGGTCGACTACGCCTATGGCCGGGAGTGTCGTCAAAAAATCATCTTACGCTATTTCGGTGACACCGAATTCACCAACTGCGGTGGGTGCGACCGATGCTCGAGCGTCCGCGGGCAGAACCTCCGGCAACCTACGGATGAAGAACACGTGGTGGTTCGCAAAGCGCTCAGTGCCGTTGCTCGAATGTGCTACCGAACGAAGGAAGGATTTGTGCCGCGTTTCGGACGTAACCGCGTCATCCAGGTCCTTGTTGGCAGTCGGGGAAAAGAGATCCTGGATGCGGGCCTCCACGAATTGACCACTTACGGTTTGTTGAAACAGAAATCGTCCAACTATCTGCATGAGCTTTTCCGGGAAATGGAAGAAGCAGGGCTCATTTTTTCGCACCGGCGGTCAATACCCGATCATCGGTCTGACGGAATCAGGCGTTGCGGTGATGCAGAACCTCGCCTCATTTCGGTTTGGTCTGGCCTGAGGAATCCGCACCGCGACAACGAGATAGGTTCATTCGCGAGCAGGGCGATGAAGCGCCATTTGATGCTGGATTGTTCGAGGCCTTGCGGAAAACGCGCGCCACCCTGGCTCAGCAGCAAGGTGGGGTACCTCATTTCGTCATTTTTTCCGATGAGACACTTAAGGCCTTTGCACGGCTGAAGCCACGCTCTCTTGAAAATGCCAGGCGTATTCGCGGGGTCGGCGAAATCAAAGCGGGGAAGTATATGCCGGCGTTCCTCAAGACGATCGAAGAGCACAAGCAGGTTTGAATAAAGACAGAAGGCAGCCAAGGTTTTCAGACAGAAGAAAGCGAAGAGATTGAACAGAAGGTCGCACTACCTTCTGTTCAAATCCTCTTCGCTTTCTTCTGTCTAATCTAACCTGCATCGCTGCCTTCTGTTACAGCCCCGCCTTTTGTTTCATGTTGTCTCAGGATTCGCTTGGCCCCAGTTCCTTTTGTTTGTTACAAAGCGCTCAAATACTGAATGATGGCGCAGTCTGTCGATCCGTGGATCGTGGTACTTTGTTGTGCTGGAGCAGGTGCGTTCCTGCTCCTGATCCGGGTTATACGCCATTTTCTACAGCCGACGGTCTACATTGAGCCGGTCGATACCCTGCTCACCGCTGCCGAACAGAAGTTTTACGAAGCGCTCGACACCGCGATCGACGGTCGGTTCCTGATTCTGTCCAAGGTTCGCCTTGCAGACTTGTTTTTGGTCACGAGTGCGAATCGCGCCGCCAGGCACCGCGTCTTCCGATCGATTGCCTGTAAACACGTGGACTTCGTTTTGGCCGAGGCAGCAAACCTGTGCCCGGTCGCTGCCATCGAGTTGGACGATTCCTCTCATCAGCGGGCCGATCGACGGGTGCGGGACGAGTTGCTGGACGACCTATTTCAGAAAGCGGCCTTCCCGCTGATTCGATTCCGAACTTCCGCCGCCTACAGCCCACGGATGATCGAAGAAAAAGTAGGAGAGTCCGTGAAGATGACGTGAGCTTCGCGTTTGGGGGTTGAGTTCGGATGACGGACTAAGGGGACTCCGCAAAACCCAAAATCCGGTCCGCGTTAGAGCTAGAGGCGTTTGCAAGAGGAATACGATTGCTACTTCGCGCGGCGCCAGCACGACGACGCACCAAATTCCAGCGACTGCGTAGTGCCGTATTGGAGTTCGCCGATTGCTAAACCGATCTCATCCTGCCCATCAATCGAGGACCAAGGGATAATCCTCTCAAATTCTGAATCTTTGTGACCTTCGTTACCTTCTGTTCAAATCTTCTTCGCTTTCATCTGTCTAAAAAATCTTCGCTGCCTTCCGTTCGGCATACTCCTGCAACTTCTGACTCCTGGATTCTGAATTCCTTCTCTGGCCCGTGCGCGCCTTCATTCTTCCTGTACCTTGATGGCTTCCCGTGCAATCGTTTTGCCGCCTTAGTTCAGACGTTTAACGACCGATGTCATTCGATTTAAAAAGTCTTGTTACCGCCCGGATGGGCGAAAATTACGAACTGCATAACCGGCACTTGAATCCGACGCTGGTCCAGGTTTTGCGGATCACCGGGTTCGATAAAGTTTATGTCCGTGCCGAGGGAGCCTATCTGTACGACGGCGCAGGGAAGGCCTACCTGGACTTTTTGAGTGGTTACGGCGTGTTCAACATGGGGAGGAATCACCCAGTCATTAAGCAAGCGATCCGGGACGCGCTCGATCTGGATTTGCCGAACATGGTCCAGCTCGATTGTTCGCTCTTGAGTGGTTTGCTCGCGGAGGCGTTGCTGAAGAAAATGCCTGCCCATCTGGAGGCTGTCTTTTTCTGCAACTCCGGTACGGAAGCGATTGAAGGCGCAATCAAATTCGCTCGTGCGGCGACCGGGCGGTCAAAGATAGTTAGTTTAAAAGGGTGTTATCACGGTCTCACCTACGGCGCACTTTCAGCGACCGGCAGTGGCAATTTTCAGGAAGGGTTTGGACCCTTTTTGGCCGATGTCGCGCGGATTCGGTTGGGCGACCTTGAGGCCTTGGAGCGGCTTCTGAGGAAAAAGGATGTCGCTGCCTTTCTGTTCGAACCGGTGCAAGGAAAAGGGGTGAACTATCCTTCCGACGATTTTTACCAACAAGCGCAAGCACTTTGCCGGACGCACGGCACGCTGGTGGTTTGTGACGAGGTGCAAACCGGGATGGGTCGTACCGGAAAATGGTGGGGATTTCAACATTGGAATCTTGAGCCCGACATCGTCACGGTGGCTAAGAGTCTGAGCGGCGGCTTTGTGCCGTGCGGTGCCATAATCACCAGGCGTGCGATCTACCAGAAAGTTTTTAGTCGACTGGATCGTGCGGTGGTTCACTCCAGCACCTTCGGGCGGAACAATCTTGCCATGACCTGTGGGCTCGCCGCCCTCGACGTCCTGGAAAATGAGAAGCTTGTTGAGAACTCAAACGCTATGGGCGAAAAACTGCTGCAGAGACTGAATGGGCTCCGAAGCAGACACTCGCTGATCAAAGATGTGCGTGGAAAAGGGCTCATGATTGCAATCGAATTCCAGGAGCCGCCGCAGCTTGCGCTAAAATTGGCCTGGCGAGTTTTGCATCGGATCGATCACGGGCTCTTTGCGCAACTCGTGGTAGTTCCCCTCTTGAGCCGGCATCGAGTTCTGACCCAGGTCGCCGGCCACAACATGGATGTCATCAAAATCTTGCCGCCGCTGATCATCAGCGAACAAGAAGTCGACTATTTCGTGAAGGCGTTCGACGAAGGGCTCGAGGGTTGCCGCCGATTTCCAGGACCGATCCTTGAACTCGCTCGCAATACGGCTCTCCGGCGAGCGAAGCGCAAGTATCAAAGGAACGAAGCTCAGCCGGACGCAGTCGCGCTTCCTCGCGACAGGCGTTAAACTGACCCGGGAGTACCGATCTGCAACCATCGCCGCCCGGAGTTACGATCAAGGACCAAGCAATCCTCTTGAAACTCCGAACCTTGAGACCTTTGCTGCCTTCTGTCATCCCGTCGTGACAAAGCGAAACGGTACGGTGATGCGCTCGGAATCGCGAAAAGCCCGTCGCATTTCCTCAGCGTCTTTGAACCTCTGTTTAACCACCCGTCCCTCACAGAAAACGGTGAGAGTTTCTCCGGCGAACGGCCACGGATCGACTTCCCAGACGCTATCGGTTTTGTCTGCCTGCCGCAGATACAGATCCACATGTTTGTCGCGGGAAAGCGGAACGTTTGGGAGCTTTAATTCTGCCGTTCGGCCTCGGCAAAGTTCTAACGAAAACAAGTCCCAAACTGCAATCAGATCACGATGAAAAACGAGCACCTCCTGGTCGACGGCACGTTTGAGTAGGGGATCACGTTGCAACGCCTGGCGCGCTCGGTTTTGGTGTTCTCTTTGGGTCTTGAGAAACTGATCGACCTCAGGCCGACCAGGGCCCGATTGAGATTGATGAAACCGCTGGCAAAGGTTGCAGAAGTGAAGTGATATGACGAGGGAAGCATAATAGCAGACCGGCACGAGCTGAAAGATTCCGCGGTGCCAAATTTCGAAATGAACTGCCTCCGGAAGCTCGTCGAAGGTGTACGGCAGACCGGTGTTCACGTTCAGAGTTGGTTGACTTTCCCAATCCAGAAATCCGATGTCGTGTTGTTCTGCGGCGTAACACATTTGCTCGAACGGCTCGAACCGTGTGAAGACATCGTTGCCCCATGCCCGCGCCAGCTGGCCGGAGATCCAGGAATGTGAGGTTTGACTGATCGTTATCGTTCGATCAGCGGGCTGGTCCGGAGGGATGATCATTGTTCAAGATTAGCTCGCATCGCTCATAAATCCTTCGAGATTTGTGAACGAATGCTCGCTTCGAGTAAGTAATGCGTCCCGCTTAACCTCTTCAGTACTCTCGCCTCCTACTCAAACCGGGGTAACCCGGGATCTACGTGCGGCGGAGGTAAGGGGAACGCTTTACTTACTGGCTACGTGACTTTTGCGGTCAACGGAGCGCTCTCCCGGAATAAAACTCTCTCGACCAGGATCTACGTTCTATGCAAAATCTTTGGCTCGTTGTCTTGGTGACTCTTGTTTCAGCTCATGCTGAAACAGACCTTCAAAGCGGGCCCCAGAAGGTCTCGTTACTCGAGCTTTACACTTCCGAAGGTTGCAGCAGTTGTCCGCCGGCCGAAACCTGGCTGACCCGGTTGACAACCGATGGGCGCCTCTGGAAAGAGATTGTTCCGGTCGCCTTTCACGTGGATTACTGGGATGATCTGGGTTGGAAAGATCGGTACGCCAGGCGCGACTATTCTGCTCGGCAGCGGAGCTATTCCGCAGCTTGGGGGACCGGTTCGGTCTACACGCCCGGTTTTGCTTTCAATGGACGGGAGTGGAAAGGATGGTTTGGCGGAACTCCATTGCCGAATCCCGACGATCGGTCGCCCGGAACGTTGGAGGTCAAGATCGGAAATGGAACTGCGAGAATCATGTATTCCGAAAAGTCAGGGCCAAAGGAGATTGAGGCGCACATTGTTCCTCTGGCAATGGAAGTAAGTTCCGATGTGAGCGCCGGTGAGAATCGCGGGCGCAAACTAGCGCATAGCTTCGTGGCTCTGGATCTCGTTTCATTCAAACTGAACGGTGGAAATGGCGAGTTCTCGGGTGAGTCGCCGTTGAACATCGCGAACGCAAAGGCGGTCGCAGTCTGGGTCACCGCGGCCGGGTCACTCAACCCATTGCAAGCGGCGGGCGGGTTTTTGCAATAAGACTACCAGCCCGGCCCGATATAGAGAGCTGAAACACCCTCAAAAACGCCGACCTTCCCGCGTTTGGGAGTATCCAGAACAAGAACACCATCGTTTGAGACGAGCTGCCCGGTACGACTGTCGAACAACAGGAGAAACGCGACCAGGCGACTTGCTTGATCCGCAGGACGTCCTCCGTTTCCGATACCCAATTCGCCGCTTTGTATTCTGCGAAGAAGAGGGCCGGTTTCAGCGGCTGGCAGAACGGCGGCTTCGATGGCCACGACCGGCGTCTCCGCCAAAATCGCGCGCTTTTTAGCGTTCGCGCTGTACAGGAACTTTTCGAGACGCGCCCTGGCTAGTGCGATTTCAGAATTGTAGGGCGTTGCTGACATCAGGCCGTAATCGATAGAACCCGCAGAAACGGGTAACGGACCGATGCCAGCGAAAAACGAACCAATCACGAGGAGGGAAAGAGCAAGCTGTTTCATTTATTAGTCAAAGAGCATCGTAAGCCGAGTGATCGTGGGTGTGCGATCGAAAATATCGTGAAAAACATAACGGCACACACGCATCAGCGGCCGCACGCGCCAAGTCAAACGCCGGTGACATGGCGCGTGCCAGAATTGACCGTACGCACGAATTTATCAACGAGCCGTGTCGACAAACACCACTCCAACGGGTGGTCCCCCACGCAGCACCATCCTGGCCCAGACCGAGCGCCACCTCGCGAACGCCGACACGCCGGTACGCCAGATCCGTTCCCCTTAAAGTCGGCTGGAGATCAATTTTTCCAATTTGACGATATCGGCCGAAAATTTGCGGATTCCTTCTGCCGTTTTGTCGACGGCCATGGGATCTTCGTTGAACTGGAAGCGAAAAGTCTTTTCGTCGAGAGAGATTTTTTCAGCTTCAGAGTTCTTTGCGGTTTCAGGGGATAACTTCCGTTCGATCGGATCAAAGGATTTGCTCAGTTCATCCAGCAAGTTTGGACTGATGGTGAGCAGATCGCATCCCGCCAGGTAAATGATCTGGCCTACGTTCCGGAAACTGGCGCCCATAACTTCCGTTTGGTGTCCGAATTTCTTATAATAGTTGTAAATCCGCGTGACCGACTGAACTCCGGGATCGTCGGGACCCTTGTAGTCTTTACCGGTATTGGCTTTGTACCAATCATAGATGCGGCCCACAAACGGGGAAATAAGCCTGACTCCCGCCTCGGCGCATGCGACCGCTTGAGGGAAGGAGAAAAGGAGCGTCAAATTGCAGTTGATCGATTCCTTGCGGAGCTGCTCCGCCGCCTTAATGCCTTCCCAGGTCGAGGCGATTTTGATCAATACGCGTTCCCGCGCTATGCCGCGCTGTTCGTACAACGCAATCAATTGGCGTCCTTTGTTAATGGACCCCTCCCGGTCGAAGGAAAGACGGGCGTCCGTCTCGGTCGATACGCGGCCAGGCACGATCTTCAGGATTTCCGTCCCGAAAAGGACGAGGAGATGGTCAATAATGGCCTCGATTTTTGCCGAAGAGCTCAGTGCGGAATCCTTCAGATCAGCGATCGCTTTGTCTAAAAGATAGCCGTACTCCGTTTTTTGCGTGGCGGCGAGGATCAGGCTGGGATTCGTCGTCGCGTCCTGGGGCTGAAAAGCTCGCATGCTTTCAAAGTCGCCCGTATCAGCGACGACTTTCGTGAACTTCTTTAGCTGATCCAGCTGAGAAACTTTTTCCAGAGTGGCGGTGCTCATATCAAAACAAAGCGAACGCCTTTTGTGGCGGCAGTTCAACTACTTTCTGTGAGAGGGAAGAAGTTAAAATCGTCGTTTTGGATCTTTGAGCCCTGCCGTGAGGTGACGGAGAGCGCCGAGGGTGCCGAAAAAGGACCGGCAGGGCCGCGTCTCCCACCTGATCCTCGTCAGCGCGCGTTTCACGCCGTGGAGACGGTTCATGCGCCTTCGAATAACTCTCTTGCGTGTGATCCTTTTCAACGTAGGTAGAACCCGGATGCGCATTCTTTACCTGGATTGCTTCTCTGGAATCAGCGGCGATATGACGGTCGGCGCCCTGACTGATTTGGGAATCAACCCGTCGACCTTTGAATGGGAACTCTCAAAACTGGAGTTGGGTGATCATCACCTGCATTTCGAGCGTCAGACTCGCGGGGGAATATCCGGTGTTAAGTTCGATGTCCACACCGGAGCGACACACGTTGAAGCCGGCCCGGACGAGCACTCTCACAAATCCCACCATCACGAGCTCTTTCACGCTTCGACGCGACGCTTCTCAGAGATTCGCGAACTGCTTCAAGCCAGCGAACTGTCGGACTTTGTAAAACAGCATGCGACGGCGATCTTCCGCAGAATTGGAGAGGCGGAGTCAAAGATTCATGGCATCTCGCTCGAAGAAGTCCAGTTTCATGAAGTGGGCGCGCTTGACTCGATCGTCGACATCGTGCTGACCTGCATAGGCTTTGAAGCGCTCGAAGTAGCACGGATTTACGTCTCCGAGCTTGTCGAGGGTCAAGGGACGTTCCGCTGCGATCACGGCGAGTATCCTCTGCCCGGACCCGCCACGCTCGAAATTCTCAAAAATATCCCCGTCCGCCAGATCGCGGTACCGTTTGAATTGATCACGCCGACCGGGGCGGCCATCGTAGCCGAATTCCACCATGCCGTTGGACCTCTGCCCGAGATGCGCCCGGTCAAGATTGGCTATGGCGTGGGGACGCGCGAACTGCCTGAGCGCCCGAATATTTTGCGAGCAGTTCTGGGTGACGCGGAAATGTCGCAATCCGCCGAACGCATTGTGGAGCTGCAGGCGAATATTGATGATCTTTCGCCCGAAATATTAGGAGCGGTCCAAACCCGTCTGCTCAACCTGGGCGCTCTTGATGCGTTCTTTACGCCGGCCCAGATGAAAAAGAATCGACCTGGAACACTGATTTCGGTACTCTGCCGCACATCGGACCGGCATAAAATCCAGGAACTTTTATTCGCAGAGACCTCAACGTTTGGCATCCGTTACCGGGAAATCGATAGGGTCACGCTTGACCGCAAAGTCGTTCAGGTTCAAACGGATTTCGGATCGATCCAGGTAAAAGTCGGAAGCCAGGACGGCAAGATTCTACAGGTTTCCCCTGAGTTTGAATCCTGCAACGCCGCTGCCGAACGGAGCCAGCAGCCCCTCAAACGGATCTACGAAAAAGCCGTGGAAGCGTTTTGGAGAGGATAGGCAACAGAAGACCCGTCACAACGTCACCACGTCCACTACGGAGCCCAAAAGGAAAAACAGGAGAAAAATTGAACAGAAGACCTGACCAAAAAAGGAAGCGAAGAGATTTGAACAGAAGGCAGCAAAGATAGCAAAGGTGGAAGAGAATTTCTACATTTCGGCAAACCCAATCACTCGATCACTCAGCGTCCCAGGCGGAGTAGAAGAAGACGTTAAAGTGGACGAGGGAAGCGCATTTCTGACCGATCCGAAGGTTCATCGCGAATTTTTCCGTGATCATCCGGATCAGTTTGATCTTCGTCGCCCGGCAAAATTTTTGTTGACGAATGCGCTAATTTATCGCGCACAAGAACGAAAAGCTTGGACCTGCGCATCAGTTGGGGGCGGTGCGGGAAGCGTTGTCGGCCAAGTATTCATAATTCAAACGCCATGATGCATGGCAAGCTTGCGGGCTCCAGTGCGTGGATGAGTGTGTATCCGATACCTGCGAGGCCACGGAAGAGGTTTGCCTGCAAGCAGTAGTTTTGACCCACCTGCGGGCTGAATCGATAGTAGGTTGTTTTTAGCGCTCTCCGAACGGTCTGATCGATGGTGGTCCTGGCCGTTTCCAGGAGTTCCTTCCGTTCGAAAGCGCTCGCAGCGCAGAGCAGAGCTTCCGCCACGCCTGCGCTGCCACAACACCAGTGATCGAGTCCGAGGAGGTTTGGGAGAAAGGGCAGATTGACCTCTATCTCCTTGAGCAGCGCATCATCGCGCCACAAGCGCCAGATGCCGATTCGCGACACCAACATCCCGGTCAATCCGCTGCACCACGCTCGCATTCCCGGATGGGTGTCGTTCACGATCGAGGGCCAGTTATGTTCGGTCCCATCGAAATGGAGACGGTCAAAATCGATTCCCTTTTGGGCAAGCAGTTGCCCACGATCATCCCCGAAAATAGCGCCCGCTACGGCCGCGGCATAGGAAATGCCGGCGGCCCCGTGCGCAAAACCGAGAGACGAGTGTCCGTTCGGGCGTTTCCAACCCTCGGAGGGGTGGAAATTCGCGGCGAGTTTTTGTAAACAAAGAGCGCCGAGCCTTCCTTTCTGGTCATCCGGACGTAGCCTGTGCAGTCTTCCGATCGCCAGGAGCATTCCTGCGATGCCGTAAAGCAAATCGGATTCGGTTTCGATTCGAACCCGCTCTTCCGTTAGTCGTGAGAAGAGTCTTTCGGAAAGGTCGAACCAGGAGCCGTCTTCGAGAATGGTTCCCAGAAGCAGGCTCCCATAGATCAAGGAACCAATCCCGTTCCCGATCCCCAGCGAATCAGACTCAAACTGCAACTGTTCAAGATTCTCGCGGAACCCTATCAAGAGCGGCTTGACCGTATCACGATTCAAAAAACGGTCGGCGGCCGCCAAAAAAATGAGAATTCCCAAGTCCCCAGAGTAGAGCCCGATTTGTTCGATCAACGGTGGATCAATTTCGACGAACGATGGCTGAGCCCAGAGCGGGGATTTGGTTTTTCGCTCAACCATCGCGAGGGTCAGATCAGCGTACTCCTGAACCAGGCGGCGCACCTCGCTTTGCGCGACAGGAGCCGTGAGAATTCTCGGTTTTCGAGTCAAAGATTGGCGAATGACCTCTTGATGATGGCGCAGCGTCGCGTCGCTCATATGAAGGATGCGCCGCTGGACCGTTCTGAGAGGAGATTCCCATAGGAATTTCGAAACGCAATTTTCGGAATTGATCTCCAGAGCATCGGAATCCGACGAAATGTAAAATCGCGGAATATCCAATCGCAACAACTCGCTCGTTTCGAAATCAAGGACCCGTTGGAGTGGATTCGACAAATAGCCGGCTTTCAGCGACGGCCGATAGAGCTGCTCGAATACGATCGACCTGCGAATCCCTGATTCAAGGTTGGCCGGGCTCACCGATTGTTTCGACAAGCGGCCGTAGAGTTGAGTTGACCGGAAGACAAGTCTCGATTCGGGTACCGGCAAAGCTTTGTATGTAGGAAAGGAACGTTTCCCTGTGGGCGAGGACGAAATTGTGGAGTTCGGCAAAACCAGACTCGATTTCATGAGAGAAATCGGAAGGGTTTTGCACGATTCCATCCCAAAAGACTTCGTTCCCGGCTCGACGAGGCCTGTCCGAACGAAGAACGGGTTTCATGTCGTCGCTGTTCAGCCGATCCCATGCGTGTACCGAAATCGGCGGTAGATCCTCGTTACGGCATCCGAGGCCGCTCAGATCGCACACCGGATGGGAGGAAGAGAATTGCCAGAATGGCAAAAAAGCAATGTCGATCACGGACCCCTTCCATTGGTAAGCGGGATGATCTCCCGACAAAGACCTGCCAATCTGATCGAAGGTTCGTACTTCTGGCTGCAAAAATGCCTCCAAGTCGATCAATACAGGATCGCTCCCGCACGCAATCAAATTTTCGAAGAGGAGATCTTTCGCATTTAACAGATGCGCCAGGCAGAGGAGAGCTCCTGATTTCTTGTAATATAGCCTGACCTCCTCAATCGAATGGCAAGGTTTTTGAGCAATCCATTCCGCCCACCCATAACCCCCGCGATCGATGGCGCGCGGAAATCTGAAAAGTTACGGGGAAGCCTGCGGCTCCAAGGCATTGATTTATGCTCGGAAGCAATGCCTCGAGAGACATGTCCTTTGGCTTGTATAAGATTTTGGTCGGACCAAATTCTGCAAGGATAGCCTGAAAGCCGCCGGCATGGCGGTCCGAGAGACCAAGCTCCACGGAGGTCAAATGGATTTCCGGCGGAATTGTGAACACCGAGGACAAGAGCGCCCGGTCCCTCTCCAGACGTTCAAGGAAGGCTTTTGTCGTTTCGATCCAACGCAGGGCCAAAGTCCCGATAAGCCTGGCTAGCACGGGATACTTCGAGAAAATATCAGCGCAATTGGACCGCCGCTGAATCTCGGTGAAAGAATCAAATGTAAAACCCCGGGTGCGAAAATCGCAGAAAATCGAGTAGGTGGATTCGGCCGCGAGATGGCAAATCTCGGAATGGAGAAAACCTACGAATTTCGAGGCGGCATTTTGGGAGACCAGGGTTCCAAATTCGATCTTGGTGGAAGCATGTGCAGCGATGGGCGCCCAAATCTTTGCAAAGGGCTGATCCGCATCGGTCGATATTGCATTGCTTGAATCGAAGGCTTCTTGCAGCAATAAGAGCCATTCCGGCGCGGTCTGCTCGCCGTTGTCCTTTGCCCGTCGCGCCATTCGCAGCGCCTGAACCTCGTCCAGGTTGAGGGAAGCCAACCGCTTTGAAAACACCGTTTCCCCCGCAGCGGCAAAAACGTCCTTCCAGGCGAAAAAATCTGCATCTGATGCATCCGATGATTGGGCGTCCACCGTGCGGTTCAGTCGATCCTGCAGATATTCCGCATTCGAAAAGCAATAGTCCATGCCGTGCACAACAATAGCAAAAGCCGCCACTTCTTGTGAAGTGGCGGCATTCTTGTTGGATTCGTCCCGGTCCGATTAGGAAAGAACGTTAACGGTCGCCTTGATGAGGGCGTTGCAGCTGTTGTTGTCGAACAGGCCGCCGGAAACTTCTTCGAGTTGCTCGTCGCTGATGATTTCAGGATGTGGATTTCGTTGCTCATGGCAAGTAGGAGAGTTGAGGTGATGGTTTGTGAGGTTTGGAGTTGGTCGGCCGGATCAGGAGAGGACGTTGACCGTCGCTTTGATCAGCGCGTTACAGCTGTTGTTGTCGAACAGGCCACCCGAAACTTCTTCGAGTTGCTCATCGCTGATGACTTCAGGAGTGATTTCGTTGCTCATGTCAAATAGGAGTGTTGAGGTGATGGTTGTCAGTTTGGAGTTAGTTGCCGGATTAGGACAAAACGTTGACGGTTGCTTTGATCAGCGCGTTACAGCTGTTGTTGTCGAACAGGCCGCCGGAGACTTCCTCGAGTTGCTCGTCGCTGATGATTTCGGGATTGTTAGGAGTGATTTCGTTGTTCATAGTATTAATAGTATCGGTTGAAGTAGTTTGTTTAGTCTTTGATTAGATAGTTTCCCTATTACCCATCGGAAGGAGTATTCGCTGTTCAGATCAGTCCGGCTCTTGAGATCAAAGAGCTGTCCCTGCCCGCATCCAGAAATCCCCCCGCTACTTTTTCGAGTTCGGCGTCGCTGAGGTCGCCGGTTTCGAACGGCAGTTGCATCGGGAGAACAATGAACATTCTGTCATCGGTGTCCTGAAGCACCACCACTTCCATGTATTGCGGTAATTTCGTGCCAAGCGCCCGCTCGACGGCCAACATTGGGTCGGCCAAAAGTGACTCGCGGAAGGACTCATCTTTCAACGCGGTTCTTACGAGAGCCTCTCTTACGTCTTTTCGGGAAACTATAATATCGTTTGACATTTGTTTGTGCCGGTTCCTCCGGCGGTGGATGCTTTGGTTGCGCATCCGCAACCTCTTTGAGCAAGTGATGTGCCAGCTCTGGATTATCTGGTATAACATCCTGGAAAACAACATGTTATGCGAATTTCCCACATTGGACGATTCTCGGCAATCCGGATCCAGGCGAAAGGACATGAGCCGCCTTTGATTCGAAGCGCCAGGTTTGTTTCTCTTCGAGAGAGCTGTGCCTGAGCGCATCCGCCGGTCCGGTCAAGGCGGGGGGCTTAAAATCATAACCTGTTTTTAATGAGCAAGTTACATAGCACAAGCCGGGAACCTATGGCTCTGGATAAGTCTGGTTTTTCTCTGCTCCGGGTGAATGCGCCATACACGTGACGAGCGCAGCGAAGCGGTCGTGAGCGCCCTCAATCGATGAGATCCCAGCTTCGGGATGGGACAATCTCGCATTCGAGATGCGGAAGAGGCAGTACGCTTCAGGCGAGCTGGCGTTTAGCCAGTTCGGCAAACGGTCCGGCCTGGTTCATTAACTCCGAGTACGATCCGGACTGGACCATTTCTCCGTTCATCAAGACGTAAATCTTGTCGGCATTGATAATGGTGCTTAATCGGTGCGCGATGACGATGCGGGTCGATTGCATGGCGTCCAGGCTGTCCGTTACGGTGCGCTGGGTTTCGTTGTCGAGCGCGCTCGTTGCCTCGTCGAAGAATATGATTCTTGGCTTGTTCACCAGCGCCCGTGCAACCATCAGTCTCTGACGCTGGCCTCCGGAAAAGGTGCCGCCTCCTTCGGAAACAACGGTATTCATTCCCATTGGCATGTTCTTGATGTCGCGGTCGAGGCCCGACATTCTGGCCGCTTCCCAGGCATCGTTGAGCGAAAGCTGATGCGATCCGATGATATTTCGATAGATGTCGGTTGGCATGAGTTTGCTTGACTGAAGGACGACGCCGGTTTGCTGGCGCACTTCCCGCAGATCAAGGGAATTCAGATCCTGGTTGTCATACAGAATCGCGCCCGATTCAGGCTTTTCGAATCCGAGCAACAATCGCAAAAGGGTCGACTTCCCGGATCCGGAGCCTCCGACCAACGCTACGAATTCGCCCGGGCGGATATGGAGAGAGACATCTCTGAGAATCGGCGGACCGTCTTTGGCATACCGAAAAGTCAGGTGGGAAACTTCGATCTCGCCCGTTAGTTCTCCAGGATGTGCTTTGGCCTCGTCGATTTCAGGGGGAGATTCAATGATAGGTACGAGACGCTCGAAGAGCGGCACGATAATCATCAGCTCAAGCGACGCGGCAGCCAGAGATAAAAATGATGAGAGGATCATCGTGAAGGTCATATTGAAGGCGATAAATTCACCCGTGGACATCTTGAAGGTCTCACCATTCTTAGACGCTTGATCCCGAAACCAGGCGTACGTGCCGAAAAGAATCGCCGAACAGATAACCGGAAAAATCTGATTAAAGACGTGGGCCGCGTTCGCCAACTTGCCCGCCGCGAAGGCAATCCGCTTCTGTTCTGAGAATTTGCGGGCCCATTCGCGGAATGCCCGGTCTTCGGAGCCAGAGACACGGAGCTTGTTCACGCCATTGATCAGCTGGAGCACAAGCCCGGTAATGGATCCTCGAATGTAAAATAGCTTCCGTTGATGCTTCACTTGCAAAAGGTTCAGTGCGGTCGGAAAAACGACGGATAGTCCAACCAGACCAAGGGCGACGAAGGCCATCCGCGTGTTGTAAGAGAACAGAAAGGCGATCATGATCACCGCGCTGATGCATCCCACAATCGCTTGAGTCCCAGCTTGGGATACGGCCTGGCGGATCTGATCAACTCCAAGCGCGCGGTCTGCGAGGTCGCCTGCGGCGTATTCTCGAAAGAACGTAGAAGGAAGAGCGAGGAGCCGATCCCAAACGCCTGCCTGCACGAGGTAGTCCATTTTGCCCGCCATCCGAAGGACCGAAATTGCTCGCACCAGCTCGAAGGCAAAAGTCCCGAAAGCCGCCGCCAACAATCCTATGGTGAACTGGAACAATTGGACACGATCGGCTGCAGGGATGATCGAGTCGAAAATCTGGCCGCTGAAGTAGGGTGTAACCATCCCAAGCAACCCCAGCAGAATGCCCATCCCAAGGATGGTCCACATATCGAGCTTGCTTTCGCGCACCCCGAATTTGAGCAGATCCCAGGCTCGCAGTTTTTTCTCTGGAAACGGCGTATAAAACGAAACGGCGAAGGGACAAAGGGTCGTCGCGACGGTTGCGTCGATCGGAACGCGCCGTTTGGTTTCCGGATCGACGAGCTCATACCTCGTCGCTTTATTCTTCAGGATCGCGACCGGGGAGAGGCCCTGTTCAAGATAAGCGAGCAGAGGTCCGTGATCGGTCTCCCACCAGTCGTCTCGCAAGGCCACGGAACGAAAGCGAAAGCGGGACGCTTTGGCAATCGCCGGCAGGCGTTGTTTGAGACGGCGCAAATCCGGCGGCGCAACGATCCGGATTCCAGCGGCCTCGCCAACCAGTTTGCAGACGGCAAATGTCTGGTCGCTGAGATCATCTTCGAGAATACCGGCACCGTTCTTGCCGCTCGATGATTCATCCAGAACGGAAGCTATTTCTCTAAGCGCGACTTCTTTTGACCGTTGACCAAATGACTCCCGGAGACGAATTCGATTGAACTCGTCTACCATGCGCATTCTTTTGTTAATGAACTCGCATTGGCAGAGGATTCTGTGGAAGAGTTCGATGCCACGCCAGAAGGCTCCCTGGGCGATGATCAATGGCGTCAAAAAAGAATGGAGGACGCAGTCACCATACGCTTCAATCCAGGTATCCGCTGAAATTGGAAGTATCGACGCGCCTTCGCCCGTCACCGAGACAGCCTCCATTCCCAGGTAAAGCGCTTCGCCTTTCATTACCTGGATCCAGACGATTCCCTTTTTGGCCCGGGCAACATTGCCGCGCGGAAGTTTGATTTCTTTTCCGCCGCTCAGGAGCTCGTCCGGTTTGGGGCGAGGACGAATATCCCGGGCGACACTGTGAGAAAGAGTCTGTAACCAACCGTTGAGCAGTTCGCCCACCTCGAGCGTGTATTCACGGTCTCGCGCAAGAGTTCGAAGTTTGTCCCGCGAAATTTTGTAAATCTGCGTCCGGTCGGAGCTGGTGGCCAAAAATCCGGAGGATTGTCCGTATTCGGCCGAAATCCATTCCCAGGATGACTGAACCAGGGTTGAACGTGGCGAAATGAGTTCTGGCGCCCACCGGTTCGTTTCCCTCGGTCTGGACAACAAATAACTCAATTTGGCCGGATGCGATAAACCACAGGGAGTCGTGGGTCGCCGATGATAAATGCTTCGTTCGTCCGAAGCGTCTGCTCTTCGCCTATCGTCGGAAGGGTCGCTGCCAGGCCCGAGTTCGGTGAAAGACTAGGCATAGATTTTGTGCAGCGCCTAATGCTTTATCAACCGTGAGTAAGGTCCGCCCGCGTCTTTCAAGGTATCGTGCGACCCGCGTTCAACGACCTTTCCGTATTCGAGCACAATAATTTCGTCGCAATCGCGAATCGTGCTCAATCGATGGGCTACAATCAGGCATGAGCAGCCGCGGCGCCGGAGGTTCTGGTCGATGATCTTTTCCGTCGATGGATCCAAAGCGCTGGTCGCTTCGTCGAGGATCAGGAAGGTCGGCGAATTTACCAGGGCCCGTGCGATTTCAAGTCGTTGCCGTTGACCGCCGGAGAAAGTTAATTCCTCCTTCGGCGACATAACTTTGGGCTCCACCTTGACGGGATGCGACGACTTCGGCGATCGCTGCGTCCTTGCAGGCCTGGGTAACGTGCATATCCGGCACCGTTGTGTCCCACATCGTCAGATTGTCTCGAACGGTGCCCTCAAACATGAAGATCTCCTGGTCGACCATCCCAATGGAGCTGTGGAGGAGTCTGGGTGGAACCTTCTCTCTAGGAACACCGTCAAACAGGATTTCACCGCTCCATTGCTTAAAAAGGCCGGCCACCAGCTTGGAGGCGGTTGATTTACCGCTGCCGCTGCCGCCGACGAGAGCGATTCTTTGTCCGGGCTTGACGGTGAAACTCAGATTATCGATCAGCGGCGGACCAAGCGGATTGAAAGCCGAAGCTGACATTCCTCACTTCAACATGACCGCTCAGCTTAATCAGGTTATCGAGCGATGGGTCGAATGTGCGTCCGCTCAAGGTAGGCCGGATCGTTTTCGTAACGCAGAACATCATCAAGCCGATTCAGATCGGCGCCGGTCTCTTGCAGGGCGTTTCCGAATGTCACGAACGTCGTGATCGGCCTGGTGAAACTGTCCATCAGAGTTTGAAAGGCAACCAAAAGGCCAACCGTCATTCGCCCATCCATGACGCTCAAACCTCCCAAGGCCAGGATCGAGGTCGAAATCATCGCCTTTGTAAACGGAGGAATGGCGGTCAGAAACTGGCCGAAGAATTCCATGTCCTGCTGTGATTTAATCGCCTTCGCCTGATAACCTCCCCAGCGGCCAAAGAACTCATTTTCGCCGCCCGTGGCCTTCAGCGTTTCGATCATTTGCAGCCCGCTCATGGAAGTGCCGACAAGTTTGCCCTTTTCCTGAAGAACCCGGAGACTGGCATCTGTTCGCGGTCTTTGAACGATCTTCGTCGCGATGATGTTGATCATCGAAAATGTGACGCAGACGAACGTCAACAGGGCATCGTACCTGAGCAGGATCAGGCCGAAAAAGACCAGCGACATCATATCCAGCATCGTCGTTGCCAGCTTTTCCGAGAGCACTTTGGCGACCTTGTCGTTGATCAAGACACGCGAACCTATCTCCCCGGCGAAGCGTTGAGAGAAGAATTCCATCGGCAACTGAATGACATGGGTGAAGAATTTTGCCGAGGTGGTGAGAGCTAGCTTCGTTTCCAGGCGCAGCAAGAAATGTTGTTGCAACGAGAGCAGGACCGCCATCAGCACGATGGAAATAACCATCGCGACCAGCAAGGGACGTAATACGTCGTTCTGTTCGGCGATCAGAAACTCATCGATAAAAATTTTCGTGAAGGCCGGGTTGACCAGGGTGGGTAAGACCAGAAGCAAACCGGCTCCCACTGCGAAAGCGATCCCGATTTCGAATCCATTCAAACGCCGGCGTAACGAATGGACCAGACTTGGTTTGTGGCCGCCGGGGTGAAATTTATCCGTCGGCCGAAGAATCAGGACGACGCCGGTAAACGAAGCTTCCAATTCCTCGACCGTTACGCGTCGTGGGCCGGTTGCCGGGTCGTTTAAGCAGACCTTCCCTTCGTTTACCCCTTCGAAGACCAGAAAGTGATTGAAATTCCAAAACAAGATTACCGGCGGTTCGAGCTTCAGAAGACCCTCGACCTCACATCGGATTCCTCGGCTCTCAAGGCCCATCCGCCGCGCTGCTTTCAAAAGATTGCTCGCCTTGCTTCCGTCCCGGGTCACGCCGCAGTCGACCCTCAACTGTTCCAGCGGCATCCAGAGGCCGTAATAGCGCAACAAAATGCCTAGTGAAGCGGCGCCGCACTCGACCGCCTCCATCTGAAGCAGCGTTGGAGTGATGATCCTCTTGGGCGGAGTCTCCTGTCCCCGAAGTAGCATGTGTTTTGTTGAGATCAAAATGGGCCGCCGGCAAGGCGCGAGGAGAGAGCATCCGGCCCCAGTTTTTTCCTTCTGCCATACTGCTCTCTGCCCACCGGTAAAAAACTGGGGCGGGTTGCCTGGCTCATAGGATTATTGAAGTCCCAGTGTTTCTTTAATCTTCGGAATGACGTATTCGACGGGTCTCTTCCGATCGACAACGATGGATGCCGTACAGAGCGTGCCGCTGAATATTCCGATCGGGGGACCCTGGGGCGAAGACCATTTGTAGCCGCTTTTCGTGGCGGGGTTGGTCAGGAGCTCGGCAGTGACTTCGATCGGAGAACCTCTCTGAGAAAGTTCCTTAACCAATTGATCATTCCGCAGAACGCGCTGCATGCCTTCAGGCGTGCTCGGGAAAAGAGACACACTCTTTACTTTGCCCAACATGAACCCAAATTCCTCGGGCTTCACGGTTGAAGGCGAGATCTGTACCTCCATTCCGACGTCGACCTTTTTTCCATCCCCAGCGGGAATAAACAGAACGGCTTCCATCGCTGATTCGTTCGTTTCGATCGTGATGATCCTGTCTTTAGTCGAAACCAGGTTTCCCCGCTCGACCAGCTTTTCGAGGACTCTCCCGCGGTAGGGGCTTAGTACTTTCGTGCTCCATTCCCGCTGCGTTTCATACTCATGCAATTGCCGCAGAGTATCATCGATCTCCTTTTTCCGGGTGTTGCGCTTTTCCTGCGTTTCCCGCGAAAGTTTTACCTTTTCAGAGATGATTTCGGTCAGGCGAACCTGATTGTCCGAAACCTGGTGCTGCACCGAAAAAAGGCTGTCTCTGGCGGTAATTACTGTAGATTGCGTCGTCAGGCCCTTGGCCTGAAGTTCCTGTTCGGTTTTCAGGCGGTCGATGAGCGACCCCTCCTGCTGCTTCAGATCGCTGATCACTTTGCTTCGCGTACCATTCTCTTCTGTAAGGGCCTTTAGGGCAGCCGAGTTATTCTGGTCTTCTCGCGCAGTAATATCTGCGTCCTGTGCCCGTAAATCATCGAGCTTGCGGCGAGCCAGCAGAATTTTGAGATCGAGGCCCGACTGGCTGATCGTCGCGATCGATTGGCCGGCCACAATTTCGTCGCCCGGCTTCACGGTCAGATCCGTGATCACACCGTCCGAACCGGCGGAGACGTCAAAGACCGATCCGCCACGAATGAGTATTCCTTTGCCCGAAACCTTGGCGGGTATGAAGCCGACAAACCCCCACAAGATAATGAGCAGCGCGATCACACCGATGGCGGCCAAGGCGATCCAGGCGATCGGAGAGGTGATGGACATCAGGTAGTCCAACTGTTCCGGCGAAGACAACCTCTCGAGAGCGGCTTTTCGGAAGATGCTGGACGGAGGAGCTTGCTCCTTTTCCGGGGCCTTAGGGGTTCCGGGAGGTGCTGGACCTGTGACCTGACTCATAATTCCTGTCCGAAACTACGGGGCCGCGATCTTCATTGCCAACGGGAAGTTTCGTGAACGAAGTTCGAGAGATCTTCAGGCTTTCCACCGGCTTCGGGAAGCCCGGGATACGGTAGGCAACATCTTTGGAAATCAGGGTCGCCGTTTCGAACCGCAGCTTGGCGATTTCTTCCGCCAGGTTGGCCTTGGCTGAAACCGCCGAGGTGGCCGCCGTGGTTAGCAGTTCCTCCGCCTGAATGGTGTCGAACAATGTGGCGGCTCCGAGGCGAAGCCTTTCCCTCGTATCATTAAGAGACTTCGTATAGTAGTTGGCGGAACGCTCTGACTCCGCGATTTGCCTATCGAGCTCCTTCATGGTGTCAACGCTGACCAGTATTTCCGAAGCAATGCTGCGGGAAACGCTTTCCATACTCAGGACTGACTTGTCCAAATTTGCCTGAGCGCTGATGAGAGCCCCTTTCTTCGTGTTGTTGGCGGGAACCAGATTGAACCCGAGCCCAAGTTCAAACTCCGGCTCTAGCCCGTAGCCGCTGCCATTGTTTGTCGCCGCGTTGTCGATGATGGCAACTCCGACGCCGGCCTTGAACTTGAGGTCCGGGCGCAGGTCAATCTTTGCCTTATCGGCCAATAAGCGCTTCGACTGGATACCCTTCAACGCTGCGGCCCGGTCAAACCGGCGCGCCAGCGCAAGGTCGATCAAAGACTCCGAATTCAGCCCGGCGAGGCTGCTTTTGGGAATTGAAGGAAAAGATTCGAAGGCGAGGGGAAGCTTCTTCAACTGGTCCGCCCGAATGCCCATCGCCGTTGCGAGTTCAGCGCCCGCACGAAAGACTTCCAGAAGAGCGCTCGACCGATTTGAGAACGCCTGGGCGCGCTTGGCTTGAGAAAGAGAAAGCTCCGATGCCGGGATAGAGTCCGCATTCACCAGTTGTTGAGAGAGGGAAAGCAGAGCGCTCGAAATGCGAAAGGCCCGGTCGCTCAAATAGAACTTTTCAAGGGTCTCGGATGCTTTCCAGTAAGCCTGAACGGTATCAAGGGCTGCTTTTGTCGCGGTGTGACTTAGACTAAGCAGGCTGGCTTCAAAGTCTATCCTTGCCGACATTTCGTCGGCGTTATTGGCGATTGTTCCCAGCTTGGTAAGAGGCATGGAAACCGTCACCTTCAAATCGTGTTTGATCGGAGGGAACGTGGGCTCATCATTCTCATTCAGCAGATCGGGACCATACGAGAGGTCAACGGTCATCCCATTCCGAAGTTGCTTGCTGACATCGAATGATGCGAACAGGGCGGTGATGCTTTGGGCAATGACATTCTTCGAGGCAGCCGTCGTGCTCTGGTTGACCAGGCCGCCGATATCGTTCGCTGCGGCTGGATTCGCCGCGAGCGTATTAAAAACGTTGCTCAGCGATTGATTTACCAATTGCCGCACTTGATTCGGTGTCGCCGCCTGGCCATCCGCCGGATTTGTAAAGCTCTTGGCGTAACCAATCACCGCTAAAATCTTGGCATCAAAATCCCCGGCAGCTTTTACCAATGCCCCTTTTGCCAATTGCGAGTCCTGAACCGCGAGGCGGACGTCCGAATTCTGGTAAAGAGCAAGTCGAACCGCGTCCATCAACGAGATGAAAAGCAATTCCTTTGGATGAACGCGACGAATCCGTAACGATTCTTGAAATTCCTGGTCGAGAGCCTGCACGGTTTGGGGCGGAAGAGTTGACCTGGGTGTGGCGGTCGGAAGTGCGCCGGGTCCCGCAACCGGTGGAACGAGAGGCGATTCCGGAGCCTCCGAAGGTTGCCCCGGACCGGGAGACGCCATTGGCAAAGCCGGCTGAGGGGCGGAGTCAGGTGGCAAAGTGGGTGAAACCTGAGCCGGCGCCTTCTCCTCGCCCCGTGGAACAGCAGGCGTCGCCGAAACGGCCGGCGAGGATTCCGTTCCGGGAGTCGGTTGGGCATCCGGGGCTGCTGTTTGAGATTGAGCAACGCTCGCGATCGTGAGCAGGACGCTGACGCACCTGCCGAGCACAACCCGCTTCGAGACATGGATTTTGGTTGCGTTCGTCATAACGGTTCTCCTCCAGGTTGGGGGGCGGCTGAAATGGCGCAGGGTGTTTGTGGCAAATCCAGCCCACCGGAACAAGACCAAAATTCGACATATTGCAATGTCGGGGAAAGATTCATCGCGAAAGAGTCGTCGACACGAAGGTTGCGGAACGCGAAATCCCCAGGGCGCCTTGCACGCGAACAATTCGGGATGCAGTATGCGACATTCGGATCTAAAGCCATTGCAGTTTGCACGTTCTGAAGAATGGGTTTTTCTTGATCCTCTGGGGCAAAAGGCTTTTTCCAGAGGGGAACTTCAGCATATCCACGGCGCAGGCTTGAAGATTGCTAGGGGTATTCTTTCCCAATTCCAGTTCACTAACGGAGAGGCATGCGCGTTTTAATCATCGACGATGAACGATCCATTCGCACATCGACTGCGGTGGCCATCCAGGCTGCCGGTCATCATGCGGAGACCGCTGACAGCGGACAAATTGCGATCCTGAAGCTTCAGGATGACGCTTACGATCTTGCGTTTCTCGATTTACGTCTCGGAGACGAGGACGGCCTCGAGATCCTGGAGCAGATCAAACGCCAACATTCCAAATTGCCGGTCGTGGTCTTTACGGCCTATGCCTCCGTCGCGTCCGCAGTGGCTGCAATGCAACGTGGCGCATTCGATTACCTCGAAAAACCTTTCACGCCCGAGCATCTTCGGCAGATCATCGCCCGGGTCGAAAAACAGCGAAAGCTTGAGTCGAAGATTGACGATCTGCAGCAGCAGATCAATCTGCAAAATCCGACGATCGAATTGTTGTCATCCGACGCCAGGATGACCGCGATGTTGGATGTACTTTTGCGCGCTGCGCCGACTCAAGCCGCGATTCTGTTGTTGGGGGAGAGTGGCACCGGAAAGAGTGTTTTGGCTCGCGAGGTTCACCAGAGAAGCAAGTGCAAAGAGGGTCCGTTTGTGACCGTCAGTTGCCCTAGCTTATCGCGGGAGCTTCTGGAGAGTGAATTGTTTGGTCACATGAGAGGGGCTTTTACGGGCGCGGTGCGAGATACCTGGGGGAAGGTGGCGGCGGCTGAATCTGGAACTTTGTTCCTGGACGAAATTGGCGAATTGCCTTTGGAGATTCAGCCGAAACTGCTTCGTTTGCTCCAGGAGCGCCAATACGAAAGAGTCGGCGAAAACAAGGTGAGGATGGCCAATACCAGGATCATCGCCGCCACCAACAAAGATCTAAAGGAATGCGTGCGAAAAGGAACCTTTCGAGAGGACTTATACTACCGGCTTGACGTCATCTCGGTCTCGATTCCGCCCTTGCGCGAAAGGGTGCAGGACCTCGAGAGCCTGGCACGGTCGTTTTTACAGTTCTTCGCGCGACAGCTGGGCAGGAACGGTTTGGCGTTTTCTGATCCAGCGATTCAGAAGCTGCGAACACATCCCTGGCGAGGCAACATCCGAGAGCTCAGAAACACGATTGAGCGGGCGGCGATTCTGGCGCAGACGAGCGAGATCGGTGAGGAATTCCTGCCGGATGCGTCGGCGGATGGGCAAATGACGGAAGTTACGCTCGGAGCTGACATTACTCTTGACCAGCTTGAAGAGGTGCACATCCGGAGGATCTTGCAAAGAGCCTCGAGCCTCGATTCGGCGGCGAAAACGCTTGGGATCGATCCTGCGACGCTTTATCGCAAGAGGAAGCGGATGAATCTTTGAGAAATGCTGCGGTTAAAGCTGACACTTGGGCTGCTGGCCACTCTGATCATCCTGCTTTTGGTCGGCATCTACGGCGTCTGGCTCTTTAACGACCTCGGTCGCGCGGTCGACGATGTTTTGCGGGATAATTACGATAGCATCAAAGTCTGCCACTATATGCGGACTGCGACGGCCAGGGTAAATACTTTCTACACCCGCGGCGAGCGTCCTTACCCTCCCTTTGATCAGCCCCAGACGCTGGACGAAGTGGAGCAACAGTTCAACACCCGGTTCCCGACCCTGCAAAGAAATGCGAAGACCGAGGAAGACAAGAACCTGGTCGGAAAGCTCAAGGACGCCTGCGCCCAGTACATCCACATTTACAGGCAAATGTTCGAGTACTTCAAAGAGGGAGGCATAAGCAATCCGCGCCTCGGTGAGGTGCGGCAGCAGATCCCGCCGCTGACCCTGGGCATTACGGACCTGAGCGGTAAGATTCTCGACCTTAACGAGAAACAGATGTTCGAGGCAAATCGGACCGCCGAGAAAAAATCCAAGGATTCGATACGGTTGTTGATCATCGCCATGATCAGCGCCGTGATCGTTTTTGTATTTACCTATGCCCGCCTCGGTCATTCGATTATCACCCCGATCCAGAAGTTGACCAAGTCGATTCGCGAACTTCGATCCCGCGACTTTGCCCAATCGTTGGCGGTGGAGGCTGACGACGAGCTTGGAGCCCTGACCAAGGAGTTTAACGCCATGGCGGAGGAACTCAGGAATTTCTATCGGGAAACGGACCGGAAGTTTATCGAATTGAATCAGGTCATCCGGGCGATGATGACGACTTTGCCGTACCCTCTGTTCATTCTCGGTGACTACGACGAAGTCAGCCGGATGAACCCGGCTGCCGAGAGACTGATGGATTCCCTCCGGATTCAGGGAGCCATGCCGAACCAGATCCGGAAACACCTGGCGGAGGCTTCTGTTACAGGTCCGGACTATCGCCTGGACGACCTGAAACAGGCCCTGCTATTTCGAATCGACGAGCAACAGCTCTATTTTTTGCCCAGAATATTTCCCATTGTCCTCGAAGATGGCACCATTTTTGGAAGAGCGCTCATGCTGGTCGACGTCACCAGGTTTCGCTGGCTGGACGAGATGAAATCGGACATGCTAGCCACGCTTAGCCACGAAATACGGACGCCGTTAACTGGAATCCGTCTTGTGCTTCACCTCCTGCTGGAAAAGAGCACAGGGGAACTGACGAAGGCTCAGGAGGAACTGGTCACGACGGCATGGAGCGACTGCGAAAGATTGCTGAAGACCCTCAACAGTATCCTGGATCTGGCCCGCATGGAGAGTGGGAAGGCCCAGCTCGACTTGCAAGCAATCCCCGCCGTGCGGGTCATCGAAGAGAGTTACTACGCCTTCCGTGATCGGGTCGAGAACGCCTCGCATCTTTTCAGGATGGACGTGCAGGAAGAACTCCCGGCTGTCTACGTGGATCTCGAACGAATTTCGCTGGTCTTTACAAATTTCCTCTCTAACGCGCTCAAGTATAGCTACTGCGGCAGCGAGATTCTTCTAATGAGCCGCGCGCATAGTCCCGACTTTGTTCGCTTCAGCGTCGTTAATTCAGGCTCAGGACTCAGCGAAGAGGACCAGGCCCGGGTTTTTGATAAGTTTTATCGAAGTTCTGCCAGCAAGGGCGAGGGCGCAGGACTGGGCCTCTCGATCGCCCGCGAAGTGGTTCAAGCCCACGATGGAAGAATCGGCGTTTTCAGCGAGCTTGGAAAGAGAACAGAGTTCTATTGCGACTTGCCGGTGGCGAAATAGCGCGCAGGAAGGAGACAGAACCACCCAACGGGCGAGCGCACGTGAAGATTTGAGAAGAAAATCGCGCTCGGCGGGCCTCGCTGTTTTCAGAGGAAGCCAGGAGGGGCGTTGGCAGTACACCCTCCCATATGAACCGCTACAGGGCATCCGATGGTGACCGACATGACGCGCGTGGCAGGGCAAAACGGTTCATTGCATCGGCCTTCAACTACGCGCCGAACTCCGCGAGGCAAGAGTATTCAACACCCTGTGCGCCTCGGATGCTCTGCATCAGGCTGACCGCAGTCGTCTTCCACGCAATGAGTGGCAGTGCGCCGGTTCCCGGCGCGTGCCGAAAAAGTTCAGAAATGCCCCCGAATCGATGTTTTCCGGCTATTCTGCCGAGGGTAATGTGTGGATAGGAAGTATCTCGACTACCCAGGGCCAGATGAGATGAGAACCGCGTCAAAAGGTCTGCCTGCAGCTTGTGAAATTGTGCGTCCGGCTGCACCCCGATCCATAGAATACGGGGGGATTGAAAGACCGGGAAACAGCCAAATCCGCTCAACTTCAGAATCGGTAACGCCTTTGCGATAGAGACGGTTTCCGCAATTTCCTTCTCGATCCATTCGACTTGCTGCGAATTGAGATTCCCGAGAAAGAGAAGTGTCAGATGAAACTGGGCCGGCTTTGTCCAGCGGACCGGCAGTTCCGGCCCGTATTCTTCCGCAAGCCGCGCGCGGAGGGAAGTCTGTTGATCCCTCAGGCTGGAAATAATCTCCGGAGGCGGGTTAAGCGAAATGAACAAACGCAGTATCGAGCCGGCTTCCATGGGGGTAGATCGCGTGCCTGAGCCTGCATTGATCATAAATCTCCAAGGATTTTTGATCAATGCAGGCTGCTTACGCAGGCTTACGCATCAGCAATCGCTTTTTTCTTTGACCTCCGAACTAAATTACGACAAGTAGTCGGGTTCGATCCATCGCTCAGTTTCCGCGATGCCAAAGGACAGTCCCATGAACTCCCCAATCCCACCCCCAAAATGAACAGAACCAAAACCTTACCTGCACTATTGTGTGCGATCGCCGCAGCAGCGGCGTTTCTCCCGGCGACATTCGCCGAATCGAAGGATAAACCCCTCAGCCTCGCGTTCCTGACCAACAATCCGTCCGATTTCTGGACGATCGCGCGAGCCGGGTGTGAACAGGCCGTCAAGGAAGTTCCAAACCTTAAACTCGAATTCAAAATGCCGGCCGACGGAACGGCGGCGGAGCAAACTCGCATCTTCGACGATCTCCTGGTCAAAGGTATTAACGGTATCGCCCTGAGTCCGGTTGATCCGGCAAACCAGACGGCGATGATTGACAAGGGAACGGAAAAGGCCCTTGTGATCACACAGGACAGTGATGCGCCGAAGAGCAAACGCGCATTTTACGTCGGCACAGACAACGTCGCTGCCGGCCGCCAGGCGGGCGGACTGATTAAGAAGGCCATTCCTGAAGGCGGAAAGATCATGCTTTTCGTCGGCAAAAAAGACGCCCAGAATGCGAAAGAGCGCATTCAGGGAATCGAGGAAGCGTTGAAAGGGTCCAACGTGCAAATCATCGATGTGCGCGCCGACGATACCGACCGTGTGCGGGCGAAGCAAAACGTCGCGGATACCCTGGTGAAATATCCGGATATCGCCTGTCTGGTTGGTCTCTGGAGCTATAACGGTCCGGCGATTATCAATGCCACCAAAGAGGCCGGAAAAATCGGCAAGGTTAAACTCGTCTTGTTTGACGAGGAGAATGATACCTTGCAAGGAGTTAAGGATGGTGCCGTCGAAGCAACGGTCGTTCAGAACCCCTATGAATTCGGCCGGCAAGCCGTGACCCTGATGGCGAAAAAACTCCGGGGCGAAGATTTGAAGATCCCGGAGAGTCATGCGTTCATTGTTCCGACTCGGGCGATCGACAAGAGCAACGTCGACGAATTCTGGGCGAACTTAAAGAAACTTCGCGGACATTAGTCAACCCGGACCTCTGCTGCGTTCGACACCGTGTTGTGCCAGATCCAATCCTCGAACTCAAAGGCATCGGCAAGCGTTTTCCGGGCGTCGTTGCGCTGAGTCACGTCGACCTCTCGGTCAATCCGGGCGAGGTGGTCGCGCTGATCGGCGAAAATGGCGCCGGGAAATCGACGCTGATGAAAATACTCGGAGGCGTCTACCAAGCCGACGAGGGCACAATCCGGGTCGACGGACGTGAGGTGCAGATCCGTCATGTGGCTGACGCCCAGAAACTGGGCGTCAGCCTCATTCATCAAGAACTAAACAATCTCGACAACCTCGACATTGGCGGAAATATTTTCCTGGGGCGCGAACCGCTTTCCGGAGGATTGCTCCGCCTGGTAGATCGAAAAAAGATTGCCGAAAAGTCTCGCGACTATCTTGAGAAAGTCGGTCTGAATCTTTCTCCCTGGACCAGTCTCAGTTTTCTCTCGATCGCACAACAGCAACTCGTTGAGATTGCCAAGGCGCTTTCGACCAACGCCCGCATTATCGTGATGGACGAGCCGAGCTCCTGCTTGACCCTCACCGAGACAAATCGTCTCTTTAAGTTGATCGCCGAACTGAAGAGTTCCGGCGTGAGCGTTATCTATATTTCGCATCGTCTGATGGAGGTGAATGAGTGCGCCGACCGCGTCGTCGGTCTCCGCGATGGGAAGAACTCCGGCCAGCTGGAAAAATCTGAGATCAGTCACGACAACATGGTCCGACTCATGGTTGGTCGAAATATTGATCTGAAAAGAACCGAAACACGCCTCGGCGACCCGAAAAAGCGAATCGAGTTTCGGAAGATAATCTCACCGTTTTTCCCAAGTCATTCGATCAGCCTGGATATCCGCCAAGGCGAGGTCCTCGGTCTGGCAGGTTTGGTCGGTGCCGGTCGTTCCGAGCTCGCGATGACGGTTTTTGGGATCGCCCGACCGCTCGGAGGGGAAATCGTTATCGATGGAAAAGCCGTCCAGGTTTATTCCCCGCGCGACGCCATTGCCAATGGCATTTATCTGGTTCCGGAAGACAGGCGCAAGACCGGTTTAATCACCAGCATGGCGCTCCGGGAAAATGTGACGCTTCCTGACCTTTGGCGCTACGCAAGCCTTGGCCTGATCTCCTACGGAAGTGAATTGCGGACTGCGGAGGAACAGCGGAAAAAGCTCTCGATCAAAACTGCCTCGTGCGAAACCCTGGCCAAGAATTTAAGCGGCGGCAATCAGCAAAAGCTGGTCCTTGCCAAATGGCTTTCGCTCAGTCCGAAGCTCATCGTCTTCGACGAACCGACCCGCGGCGTCGATGTTGGCAGCAAGGCGGAGATCTATCGATTGATGAGGAACCTGGCTGACAGCGGGGTATTTATCCTCATGATCAGCAGCGACATGGAAGAGGTATTGGGCGTCAGCGACCGAATCGCTGTCATGCGAGAAGGTGCCCTCATGGGGATTCTCGAAGCGAAAGATTTTAGTGAAGAGGCGGTGATGCGGTTAGCGGTCGCACCCGTGCACGCAGTTAAAGTTACAGATCTGTCGGCGTCAGTTCACAACCAGTAAGGAAATCCGAACGTGAGGCAAAAGAAAGAACTTGGAATGGTTGTCATTTTCCTGGGGCTCTTCTTCGGTTACGCTCTGTTGGAAGCATCTCAAAGGGGATTTGCAGCAACGTTTGCAAACCCGGTTTTTCTCGGTCAGGCCAACCTTTTGAACCTGACGAGGTCGATCGGATTGTTTGGTATTTTCAGTGTCGCGATGGGGATCGTGATCATTACTGGTGGAATCGATCTCTCGATTGGCTCAATGTTCGCTTTGCTTGGTGTTATTCTAGCTTACCTCCTAGGTCCATATAGCATTCCTTGGCCGCTGGCGGTTACGATCGTCATCCTGCTTGCGATGGTGCTCGGCCTCTTTCACGGACTCCTGGTTTCGCGCGCACGCCTCCAGCCGTTCGTGGTCACGTTGTGCGGTCTGCTTGCGTATCGCGGGTTAGCCCGTTTTATTTCCTCCGACCAGACCGTCGGATTCGGCGGCAATACCGCTTATGAGCTGCTCCGGACCCTGGCGACCGGAAGCATCTTCAATCTGCCGGCTCCCTTTATCCTTTTTGTCGTGGTCTGTATCGTCATGGGAGTGGTATTGCATCGCTCGGTTTATGGCCGGTATCTCTACGCGATCGGCCGGAACGAAGAGGCGGCCCTTTACTCGGGAATCAACACTAAGCTCGTCGTGACCAGCGCTTACGTACTCTGCGCCTCGCTGACCGGGATTTCCGCGATCCTGATCGCCTTTTACACAAACTCAATCTCTCCGGCCAGCCATGGCAGCTTTTTCGAGCTTTATGCCGTTGCCGCCGCCGTGCTGGGTGGTTGCAGCCTACGCGGAGGTGAAGGCGGCATCCTCGGTATTTTTATCGGGACGGCCATGATTCAGTTGCTGCGTAACATCGTCAATCTACAGGGAATTGATAGTTCGTTGGAGTTCGTCGTGATGGGCGGAGTCATCATGATCGCCGTGAGTCTCGATCAGGTCCTGACCGCTCGCCGGAGAGCTCGCGAAACCCGGATCGATGTCAAGGCGGCGCCCGCAGAGCCGGCGCCCGCAGCCAGAAGCTGACCAACGAACGGCAATGAGCTCGCGTTTTCGTTTCGCTGCGTGATTTTTGCGGGTTAGCTTGCTTTTCTCTCGACTCGCATACAGATGTGACGCTCGAATGCGACAGCTGTTTCTTCCTTTGTTGGTGAGCATGGCCGTGCCATGTCTCTTTTGTCACGCAACCTCGGGCGGCTTTGGAAAGGCCTCTCTGGAAGCCGCTTCCAGGTATTCCGCGGCCAGAAGCGGGTTCTCATTCCTTGTCATCCAGGACGGGCGGATAACCTACCAGGGCTATGCACATGGCGATTCAGAGGGCCGCACTGTTTCGATCTTCAGCGGCACCAAGGGTTTTTGGTGCGTCGCGGCCGCGGCTGCGGTTGAAGATGGATTTTTCGAATTCGACGAGCCGGTTCGCGACACGATTACGGAGTGGAGATCTGATCCCAGAAAAGCAGATATCCGAGTTCGCGACCTCCTCAATTTTACTGCCGGAATAGAGCCTGCCTTTTCGCTGCACGGCAGATCCATAGGCGATCGGAACAGATACAGCATCAGGCTGCCGGCCGTCCGTCCGCGCGGAGAGTCTTTCATTTACGGACCGAGCCAGCTGCAGGTTTTCTGCGAAGTACTTCGGCGAAAGCTCGAGCCACGTCGTTTGACCCCGCAGCAGTATGTCGACCGGCGCATTCTGCGACCGCTTGGAATTGGGTACCTCGATTTTCGAGAGGATGCCAAAGGTAACCCGCTTCTGGCCAGCGGGTTTCGGTTAACGGCCCGTCAGTGGGCGAAAATGGGAGAATTGATTCTAGGCAAAGGCAAATACCGTGGACGTCAGGTGGTGCGGTGGGACCTCATGGCCGAATGCTTCCGAGGTACGCGCATCAATCCGATGTTCGGAATGGGCTTTTGGTTAAACCGTTCCTCGCCTGACGGTCGCGAGGTTGACGTCGAAAAGATGCTCGAAGTGCCGTGGGAACGTCAGAACTGGCGGAACGCGTGCCTTTGCCGTGAAGCGCCCAGGGATATGATTGCCTCGATTGGTTCCGGCTATCAGCGAATGTTTGTTGTGCCCTCCATGAACATGATCATCGTACGGCAGGGCCGGGACGATGGCCGTTTCTCCGACGCCCATTTCTTGCGGCTGATCTTTGGGAGGTAGGGACGCGCTCCGGGACGATCCGCCTCAGCAGGCCCGATTGTCGTCCCGGGTGCGCCGACTTCAAAGCGGTGGATGCATTCCGGCGCGTCCGGCGTGGCACGCACAAAGGAGACGAAAGCAATGATCGAAACGCCGATACGCGGAACCGCCGGATACCGATACGCCGAACCGCTCTCCGGACGTGCTACGCCAGACGCGCCGTAATGCGTATACAACCGGAGGCGCTGTACCCATCGGTTACCATCGAATGTCCTGCTGCGGATCGTCCGGGAGCGCGTCCCTCCTTCGGGCCATGTTCAATTCCCGCAATCTCCGCTTCTACTTTCGGACCGCGAGAATGAGCGTCGAGCTTCGGCTGTTCCACCGGTAACCAAAGCCGAACGTGAGCGGTTTCGGGGAGCTTGCCGTATAGAGCTGGCGCAGGTCAGGCTGATAGAACTTTTTGAACAGGTCAATCGGTGCAGTATAGACACCGAAAAATCTGAGCGTCCATCGGTCAGCGGTGAAATAGCGCACGGGTATTCCAGAATCATCCTGAAGAATTGCGGTACTGTTTTGCAGCAGAAAGTTTCGGACGGTATCGAATCCTCCTTCGTGCAGGAGATAAGAGGCGGCCTTCAAGAGACTATTCGCCGGCCCCAGGCTTTCACAGAAATGCAACAGTGCCGGATTCCTTTTTGCCGCCTCGTCGGAAAGGTCGGACGTGAAGTAATACATTTCTTTATCTGATCCATTGGCATTGTCAGTGAAGGTGATTTTCGCGCCGCGCGGCGAACCTTGGAAACCCTGTATAACAGTGCCCGCCTTATCCAAAGAGATATACTGGGCTTCCTTAATATCTTTGCCGGTTCGCGCCATGAACACGAAAATTGCCGGAAGAACGCCCTTCAATTGTGAGCGCTCAAATTCTTCCCGCATGTCTTTCGTTTTGAAGAAGCTGAAACTCAAAATCGTGTTCAGTGAGGTCTGAATACTTTCCAGCGTGCCGAACAACGCGTTCGGAGGAAGTGTTGAAAGATCCGGCATCGGAACAATGGGTTCCAGGCCTTGCAGGATAAACGTTGAACAGTTTGGAAACATCGCATCGGCATAGAGGAAGTCCGGTCCGCTGAACAGGTAGAGGCAGGTGTGGCTTTGCTGAGTAGCCGGCGCGATGTTCTCTGCCTGGAATATCCGTATATTATTCAGTTGGCGCTGTTCGAGCTGGGCGAAGGCTTGATTCATCGCCTTCGCATGGGCTAACCAGCGAGGATCCTGGGATAGAGGAGCGAGCGGCGACCCGGGCGCAACCGGTAAGCCGGCTAAATAGCGGGCGGCATCATTCGCAGGTGAACTACGGCCGGGTATGCGAGGCCCTTCAGGCGTGGGCGTCGGCGCCGGCGGGTTAGCTGCAGTCTGCCCCTCCTGCTGGGCAGGGGCGGTGGTGGGCGGCAGTTGCGCAATTTCCTGCGCGAACAACGGCAACGTCGGTAACATTGCCAGAAGGAATACGGCTTTCATAGCCGACCAGTGATTCACGGTGACCTTTGTCATAGATCTATTTTGAATGCTTCGAATGAATAGTTTGCCGGGGCTCTTTCGAGAAGAAATAGATGATCAGGCCGGCTATGACGGTGAGCAGTCCTAACAAAGATTCCCTCGGTTTGTCACGAATGACAAAGACCATCATCCACAAAGTGATAGCGAGGAAAACCATCGGTGTGAGCGGATAGGCCCAAACCTTATAAGGCCGCGCAAGGTTCGGCTCTCGAAATCGCAGGACGACCAAGCCAAGTACGGTCAGAAATGAGGAAAGCAACAAGCTGAATTGTGTATAAATCAGTACCTTCTCAAATGTTCCGGTTGCGACGAGCAGCGTGACGATGATTACCTGGAACAGAATCGCGGTATAGGGTGTGCCGTTCGTTGAGCTCCGGCCAAGAATCTGTAATTTCGGCAAATCCTCAGCCATTCTTTTCGTTATTCGAGGACCGATCCAGGACATGGCGCTGATGGTTGCGATAAGTCCCAGCCCAATTAAAGCACCGACTATCTTGCCCCCGGTTGGACCAAAGATCGCTTCGCCGGCAAGAAGCCCGACCTCGACTTGACCGGCAAGAACAGACTTAGGCGTCGTCAGGAGAAACACGTAATTGAGAACCAGGTACAAGATGCCCACGCTGATTGTTCCAACCAGAAGAGCCCGGGGAACGTTCCTCCCCGGATCGCGGACCTCTTCGGTGATGTAAGTCGCGGCGTTCCACCCGGAATACGCGTACATGACGTAGACAAGACTCACGGCGAACGGACCGGAAACGAGGGTTCGGAGACTCCCCGGTCCAAAACTCAAATCCAGTCGCTGCGGGCTACTGACCAGCAATCCGGCAATGATCAAAACGAAGATCAACCCTAACTTCAAAAAGGTCGATCCATTCTGAAATAGCTCTTCAGTGCGGAGACCGAAAAGGTGCACCACAGTAATAATCCAGACCACGAGAAGAGAAATGGCAAGCGGGGGAATTCCCGGAATAAACACCTTGAAATACTGTCCAAACGCTATACCGGCCAAGGCGATGGGCGCCGGGAACCCGACCACTGCCGAAATCCACCCTGCCAGAAATCCAATCGATGGATGGTAAATTCTGGAAAGATAGTGGTATTCGCCCCCGGACCGGGGAAGCGCAGTCGCTAATTCCGCGTAACTGAGCGCACCACACAAGGCGGCCAATCCACCGACGACCCAGAGCGCCATCAGGGCGAAGTCGGAGGTTATGGTCAGAACCTGAAATCCGAGACTCGTAAAGATGCCGGTTCCGACCATATTCGCCACAACTAGGTTGGTAGCTGTGATTGCGGAGATTTTTTTTGGAATCATTAGAACTCGGAGCGCAGCAAGCCTAGTTAGTCGAGGAGTTGCCAATTTGTCCATGGAAATTCGTTCGCTCCGGTCCAAATCGTCGAGGCCCCGCCTCCGCAAAAATGCAAGCCTTGCGGCACATATCATGCTGCACGTTCAGATACACTTCCATGCAGGAAAAATATTCCATTGCGAATCATTTGGCGGGCACTGTTCATATCGATCATGCAACCGGCGCCCTGAGTTGGGATAGAAAAGACCTCGATCCCGTAATCCAAAGATACGTCAAAAGGTATCTTTTTGACGAAGGCTTTATCGAGGAAGCCCTCGGGATGCTCGATCCAAGGCTGGATCGCGAGGTGACCGAGTTGCTAAAGAGCCTGGGTGAAAGTTCTGATCGGTAGCGCTCCAGCGTAATCCGCTCAACACGTCCCATGGTCGTCTTGGGTTCTCCTAACCATGAGACGATATCCTCCGATCACGCCGATCCGCCGACACCTCGACACGCCGAACCGTTCCCCGGACGTGCAACGCCGGACCGCCGGAACGCGCAGACGACCGGAGGCGTAGCACCGTCGGTTAGCATCAAATGTCTCGCGGCGGCGCATGTGGGAGCGTGTCCCTACGTTGGACGGGCGGAACGTGTAGACGATCAGTGCGTCCTACCAATCAAAAATCCCAAGGATTTGTGGTCAATGTAGGCTATAGCGAATCAATCCGATGAAAATCTTCGTTCGCCTGCTTGTTCTTTTGCTTTTCGGAAGTCTTCCACCGTTGTCGGGCGAATTGACGAAAGCGGCCGGCGCACCAGTTCCTGTGAAGGTGGAGGTGCCCCAGAAATGGCGAACTGCGCCGTTCGATCGGGAACGCAAATTAACGGTCCCGGCGAGAGCCCGGATATCAGTTTTGGCAAGAGTGGAACGAGCCCGGTTTATGACAGTGAGTCCGAAAGGGGATGTCCTGGTGTCCCAGCCGAACAGGGGCAGAATCCTGTTGATCAGGCAGTCTCGTCCGGCTGAGACTGGAGTGGTCGAACTCGTCAGCGGACTTCGCCTTCCGCACGGGATGGTCTTTCATCGGATCGGCGATACGCTTTATCTCTACGTTGGCGAATCAAATCAGATCAGCCGGTTCATGTACGCCAACGAGCCGCTTCACCGCGAAAATCAGCAAATCGTTGTTCCGAATCTACCTGACCGAAGCAGTCCCGACCTTGGCGGGGCGTATGGCCACGAATTGAAAAACATAACCATTGGACCGGATCAAAAGCTTTACGTGGATATTGCGTCGGCGACCAACGCGGACCCGGATGACGCGCAAAGTGATCCGGTGCGAAGCGCGATCTACCGTTACGACCTCGACGGACGTAACAGGGAGCTTTTTGCGCGTGGTATACGCAACGCTGAAGGCTTGGCGTTCCTGCCCGGAACAAATGAATTGTGGGCGGTTGTAAACGGGCGCGATAACATTCGATATCCTTTCAGGAATGGCCGCGGCGGATACAAGCCGAGCGACTACGGTCGGCTGATCCAGTCGTATGTCGATGGTCATCCTCCGGACGCGTTTATCCATGTCAAGGAAGGCGCCAATTTCGGCTGGCCTTTTGCCAACCCTAACCCGGACCAGGGATTGGATAATATGCCCTTCGATCCCGATTTTGAAACGAATCCGGACTGGTCGCGGGTTCTGGAGAGTTCATTTACCCGGATGAACAAGGGTATCCCGGCTCATTCCGCTCCGCTCGGCTTCTCCTTTTTGCAAGGTAGCGAGATCCCTCTTCCGTTCCGCGATGGAGCAGCCGTTGCGTTGCATGGCTCATGGAATCGGAGCCGGAGGACCGGCTTTAAAGTGATCTTTTTTCCGTGGCTTCCAAGCGGCAAGCCTGGACCTCAGACGGATTTGGTGACCGGTTGGTTGAACGAGCAGACGCAACAGGTCTGGGGCCGTCCTGTCGATGTCGTTCCCGACCGGGACGGCGATCTGCTCATTTCCGACGACGAGAGCGGGACGATTTACAAACTCTCATTCGGTGAGTAAGCGGCGTCTCGCCTTACCTCTTCTTGGCGTCAGTAAGGCGGGGACGCCTTACCTGGTGTAAAGCCGGACGAAGCTTCAAAAGATATATGAAGAGCTGCGTTGCAAGTGTTCGTGGCCTGTTCCACCGTTCCGTCAACCACGGAGTTCAATGATTCGTCGACTCTTATCACTAACCGGCATTTCAGCGCTTTTCGGGATGACTGTCACGCTCTCGAGTTGTAACAAGCCACCGCCTGCTCCGGCGCCTCCGCCTCCGCCGGCGACCATTGCCAAGCCGGTTCAGAAAGAGATCGTCGAGTGGGATGAATTTACCGGGCGGACGGACGCCGTAGAGAGCGTCAATATTACCCCGCGCGTGAGCGGGTATATCGATAACATTACCTTCAAGGCCGGTGATATTGTAAATAAAGGCGATCTCCTCTTTGTCATCGATCCAAGGCCTTATCAGGCCGCACTGGATCAGGCCAGCGCCCAACTGCGCCAGGCAGAAGCAAACCAGCAGCTCCAGGAAGCGAATTTTGCCAGACAAGACAGGCTCCGGCAGACCGGCGTCATCGCGAAAGAGGATTTCGATACCGCGCTTTCCAAAAAAAACCAGGCCGCGGCGGAAGTCCTGGCCGATCAGGCAGCGGTTGAACTGGCAAAATTGAACCTGACCTTTACGCAGGTCACGTCGCCGATTATAGGACGGATCGGCCGGGAGCAAGTCACGGTGGGAAACCTCGTTCAGGCGGATTCGACGCTGCTTACGAATGTCGTGAGTGTCGATCCGATCTATGCCTATTTTAATGTGGATGAACGTTCTGTCCTGAAATATCAGAACCAGGTCCGGGAAGGGAGACTCGCCGACGCAAGGCATGCGCAGGTTCCGGTCTATCTGCAGTTGGAAAACGAGAAGGGGTTCCCTCATCAAGGGGTAATCGATTTCCTGAATAACCAGTTCAATGCTTCCACCGGCACGCTGCAGGTGCGCGGTCTCTTTCCCAATGCGACTGGATTCCTGCTTCCCGGAGCCTTCGTTCGAATTCGCGTCGCTGGAAGTCCGCGGTACCAGGCGCTTCTGATCACGGACCGGGCCGTGGGTACCGACCAGGGAACAAAATTTGTTCTGGTAGTCGATGCGGAGAACGTGGTCTCGATGCGACCGGTGGAGCTTGGGCCGGAGGTGGACGGACTAAGGGTGGTTCGGAGCGGGCTGAAAGGCGATGAACAAGTGATCATCAACGGACTCGTGAATGCCAGGCCAGGGTCAAAAGTCAGCCCTCAACCGGGTGATATGAATCAGTTCCTCTCCAATCAGCTCCAGCTGCCGGTCACCACCAAGACGGAACCCGTCGGCGAGGGGAAGGAAAAGGGAGGTGGCAATCAGCAACCGCAAAGCAAGGCGCCCGGTCAAGGGGGCCAGCAGAACCGGGCAAAACCTGGAGGCGGTCGTTAGCAGTATTGGCGAACCATGAAATTCTCCTACTTCTTCATCGAGCGTCCTATTTTCGCGATGGTGATTTCGATCGTCATCGTCATCGCCGGATTGCTGGCCTATTTCTCGCTGCCAACCGCCCAATATCCGGAGATTGCGCCGCCCACAGTGCAGGTGACCGCTACTTTTCCGGGTGCGGACCCCAAGGTAGTCGCCGAAACCGTTGCCACGCCGATCGAAGAGCAGGTCAACGGCGTGGAAAACATGCTCTATATGGCGTCACAGTCGACCGCGGACGGCACGATGACGCTCACGGTGACATTCAAGTCCGGCACTGACCTGGATATTGCCCAGGTCCTGGTGCAAAACCGGGTCGCCATCGCCACCCCGCAATTGCCGCAAGAAGTCCGGAATTTGGGCGTAACGGTACAGAAACAGTCTCCTGACCTGATGATGGTCGTTCACCTGCTCTCGCCGGACAACACTTACGACCAGGCTTATATCAGTAACTACGCCTTTTTGCAGATCCGCGATCCGCTTTCCCGGTTGCAAGGAATCGGAAACGTAAACGTATTCGGCGCCCGCGAATACAGCATGCGGATCTGGCTGGACCCAAACAAGATGTTTGCTCGCGATCTGACGACTGATGACATTGTCGCGGCGATTCAGGCTCAGAACATTCAGGTGGCAGCCGGGCGTCTCGGCGCGGAGCCGGCGCCCCCGGGCACGGAACTCCAATTGACGATTAATACCCAGGGTCGCTTGATTACTCCCCAAGAGTTCGGCCAGATCATTGTCAAGCGCGGCGACAACGGGGCCATCGTGTACCTGGCTGATGTCGGCCGCACCGAACTCGGGGCGAAGGACTACAACGTTTCCTCTTACCTGGATGGTAAACCGGCTCAAGCGCTTGCGATATTTCAGTTGCCCGGCTCCAACGCAGTTAAGGCCGCCCATTCAGTCAGGGAAATGATGAAGGAACTCTCACGGTCGTTTCCAAAAGGTTTGGAATACACCATCGTTTACGATCCGACGCAATTCATCGAGCAATCGGTCGAGGCGGTCATTCACACGCTCTTTGAAGCCGTCCTCCTGGTGCTTATTGTTGTGCTGGTGTTCCTGCAGACCTGGCGGGCGACGATTATCCCGCTCCTGGCAGTTCCGGTCTCTCTGATTGGCACCTTCGCTGTGATGGCGGTCTTTGGTTTTTCGCTCAACAACCTTTCTCTCTTCGGCCTTGTGCTCGCGATCGGTATCGTGGTCGATGACGCGATCGTCGTTGTGGAAGCGGTCGAGCACAATATCGAGGAAGGGATGCAGCCAAAGGAAGCGACCCGAAAAGCAATGGACCAGGTGGGAGGGGCGGTTGTCGCGATCGCAGTCGTGCTGAGCGCCGTTTTCATTCCGACGGCCTTTATTACGGGGATCACCGGGCAGTTCTATCGTCAGTTCGCCTTGACGATCGCGGTATCGACTCTGATTTCGGCCTTTAATTCACTCACCTTGAGCCCGGCGCTCGCCGGCCTTCTGTTGCAGCCTCGTAACGCCAAGAAAGACATCCTAACGCGTACGTTAGACCTGTTCCTCGGCTGGTTCTTCCGTCTGTTCAATCGCGGATTTGACGCGACGGTCAAAGGGTATACCTGGGCGGTCCGGAGGCTGTTGCGGTTCGCCGCGGTTGCGTTGCTCGTCTATGTCGGCTTCCTGGTCATGACTTACTTCGGATTTAAAATTGTGCCCGCGGGATTTATTCCGAGCCAGGATCAAGGTTACCTGATCGCTTTTGCCCAGTTACCGGACGGAGCTTCGCTGCAGCGATCCGAAGAAGTCCGAAAGCAGATGTCAGAGATTGCCCGCAAGGTCCCGGGCATTAGTCCATACTGTCGAGTTCGCCGGCTTTTCGGGGTTGGACGGTACCAACCGCAACAACACGGTGACAACGTTCTTGACCTTGGCACCGTTCGAGGAACGGGTCAAAGACCCGCGGTTGAATGGCTCGGCGATCACCGCCACGGTGCGTCAGAAGTTCGCCCAGATCCAGGACGCGCGAGTGCTCGTCTTTCCACCGCCGCCGGTGCGCGGGATCGGGAATGCGGGCGGTTTCAAGATGCAGATCCAGGACCGTCGCGGTGCGGGATTGACGGCCTTGCAGGCGGCTACCGATCAATTGATCGCCAAGGCTAGTTCCGGCCATGGACTCGTCGGCTTATTCACCAGCTTCCGTGCTCAAGTGCCCCAGCTCTACCTCGATATCGACCGTAAGAAAGCCGAGACTTTGGACGTTCCAATGAATGCGGTGTTCAACACCCTGCAATCCTACCTTGGATCCACCTATGTCAATGATTTCAATTTCGTAAACCGTACTGACCAGGTCAACGTCCAGGGGGATGCTCCGTTCCGGGTTCAGCCGGAATCGATCGGCCAGCTTTACACCCGGAATAATAAGAACCAGATGGTTCCGTTGGGCACCCTGTTGGATATCAAGGAAGTGACCGGGCCTGACAAGGTCATGCACTACAATATCTATCCGTCTGCTGAAATCAGCGGAAACACCCTTCCCGGGGTCAGTTCCGGACAAGCGATCCAAACGATGGAAGCTCTTGGCCAAAGAGACACTGCCAAGCCAGTTTGGCTACGAATGGACTGAACTCTCGCTCCAGGAAATCCTTGCCGGCAACTCCGCGATTTACATTTTCCCGCTCTGTGCGCTGTTCGTGTTTTTGGTCCTGGCGGCTCAATACGAGAGCTGGTCATTGCCGCTTGCCATTATTTTGATCGTTCCAATGTGCCTTTTTGCCGCGATCCTCGGTGTCTATATCCGAGGTTCGGATAACAACATCTTTACCCAGATCGGATTCGTCGTCTTGATCGGCTTGGCGTGTAAAAACGCGATTCTGATCGTCGAGTTCGCAAAACAACAGATGGATGCAGGTCAAAGCCGACAGGATGCTGCGATTGAAGCCTCGAAATTGCGTTTGCGTCCGATCCTGATGACTTCATTCGCTTTCACGCTCGGGGTCTTTCCGCTGGTTCGCGCGGTCGGGGCAGGTTCAGAAATGCGGCAGGCCCTTGGAACCGCCGTGTTCAGCGGCATGATCGGCGTAACGCTTTTCGGTATCTTTCTGACCCCCGTCTTTTTCTCTGTCATCATGAAGCTCTTTGGCGAGAAAAAGCGCAAAACGGAAATACCCGGACAGTTGCCCGTAGACGAGCCCGTGAGGCGCTAACTAAATCAGGAATCAGAAATCAGAAATCAGGAGTCAGGGCCAGGGCCAGGGCCAGGGCCAGGAGCCAGGAGGCCCAAGTCAGCGTTGGTAGGGGTGCGTTCCCGGCGCGATCCGCCGCAAGATATTAGTGACAACCGATGATCAGCGCCGCCGATCGTAATGCGTTCCGGCGCGCCCGGCGTGGCACGTTGTAAGAACGTACCCGCGTGTCGGCGTGATCGGAGGTTAGTTATCCTCCGACGGTAGGGTAAGGCTCCTGCCTGACCGGCGTGGCGCGTCTGGAAACCGTGTCAGCCAGGTGCGCCGCTGAACGCTCTGAACGCTGATCGGCGAAGCGTTTTCCATACATGCCACGCTGGTCACGCGGGAGCGTGGACCCTATCGCGCTCGGAAGCACCTTCGAAACGTGCCACCTATTAACCTCCGACACGCCGAAACGCGGACCCGCCGACACGTTCCTCCCATCCCCCGAACGGGTGATACCGAAATTTCCCGCCTTCTGTCATCGTCTGGGTGGAGAAGAAACGATGACACGAGACGAGTTTAGTGATGCAATCGTCCTCGATGCGCTTCGGCGCTTCATGCTCAATTCTGATCTGAGCGATCAGCGAATCTCACGCTTAATGGGGGTCGAGATCGAGACCTTGAGAACCTGGGCAAGCGGAAAGGCCAATCCAAGAAAAGATAGCCTGATGAAAATCCGCTCCTTCCTCAGATGGCACGGACGCAAATACGTAATTACCTGGGAAGAAGAAAACGTTTCGAACAGGTGGTCACCGAAAGTCGGCCCCCTGCGGTTTCCTGTAACTTCTGGCTCCTGGCTTCCGGCTCCTAAATCCTAAATGTATCCCGCCCGTCTCAAAAATCCTGCTAACCGCGCAAGCATACACCTTTCAGGTTGAGCTGCCCTTCGAAGCCAAGTGTTCAATGTGATTTGGTTCACGCCGAGCTTGGTTGCCGTTTCTCGATCCGTCTCTGCCGACTCCTTTGTGTACTTTTCCAAGGCATCCAGGACTTCTTTCGTGCTCATAAAACGCCTACTGCTAAAGGAAGCCGAAGAGATTGTCCACTTCTTTATATGAGAAGTAGATTAGGTCCGAATTGACCGTGCAAATTGTCGAGGAAAACAAAACCCAAAACTGAGCGTCATTCTCAGCCGATAGACCAAGCCTTTATGCCACTCTGCGAAAGATTGGGCGATTTGCCCTCAATCTCGGCCGGTCGTGTCGCGGAGAAGGAGTGTGATATCTCGAACTTGCTGAAAATGGCCCGATGAGTGAAAGCGTACTTGGCCAGGGGTTCGGCCAGAGTTTTGACGATGGAATGGTCATCGGAAATTTGATTGCCTTTTTGCTTTTTGAAATCCTCGATATTTTTCCGAGGCACAAGGACGACCACTGACCTTGATCTCTCAGAGAACTCCGAGGTCGCGGTGATTTGCACGTAGATATCGCCGGAGGGCATAGAACGTCACGATAACATCAAGAGCCGGGAGAAGCAGAACGGATGTTGCCTGCCGAGGGAGAACACGGAGCTGCCTGTAAGTGCTTGAGATGCGGTCACCAAGTACTTTACGATTTCAGGAACGAGAGCGAGTAACGAGTACGATTTGACGAATCGAGCGACGAGAACGAGCTCTTTCGCCCCAAATTCTTTTCTGTCCTTTGCTATCTTTGCTGCCTTCTGTTCAATTCTCTTCGCTTTCTTTTGTAGTGAAGCTGGTGGTCAAAGCCGGACTCCGGTTCAACCCCCGGTTCCAATATACCGGGCCATGTAATCTGCGACTCGAACGACACGTCCGCGCGAAGGAGTATCAACGATGATATACCCTTGCGGCCCGACGCTCCGATCGGTCCGCGTGTCGAAAATCATGACGCCGGAAACGCCCTGCTTGGAACTGCTGGAAATTCCTTGGGTAAAATAGGCCCCACTCATCTCGGAGCGATCAAGCTTAACTGAAAACTCCGCGCTCAGTTCCGCCGCGAGCAGAGCCGAAGCATTCACGGCAAGATATCGTGGTTCGGTTCCGAGCCGGACCGAATTCTTTTGCCAATAATGGCGTGCGCGCCGTTCGGCCAATTGAATCTCGTTCGATGCAGGATAGTAGGTATCGACGGCAAAATCGCGATTGTCGACTTTCGCGGTATCCATTGTGCCGCACGCGGAAAGAAGCGCCGCCATCGCCAAAAGGAACGAAGATTTGTGGTTCATTAGATTCAAGCCCTGTTAGCCTATAGACCGACGAATGAGCAGTATATTCCCGGGCGCGAGGATGGTTTTGGATTCATGGCAAATGCGCTCTCAGGATAACGTTGGATGCAGGTGCGGAGCAAATGCTGCATATATTATCCATAATTACCACCATCCGCCGCCCGCGTAAATGGCTTGTACTCCTCCGTATTGTCCGATTGAGCCCCGTATAGGGGATCCGACGACCAATACGCCGTCCGGAGCGGCCAGTTTCCCGGTCCGCTGATCGAAGACGAGCAGGAATTCGACAGGTATATTGGCGGTATTGTTTATCAAGTCGGCTCCGTAACAGGCTTTCATGGGAACTTTTCCCAAGGAGATCCCCCAAACAAGACCTGGAACTTCGCTCGCTTTCAGTTGATAGGCGCGCACGGCGACGAACGGTGTTTTGGAGAGCGTTATCTTTCCGTTTGCGTTGGCTCGGCGAAGGAAGTTCTGGAAGCGCTTCTGAGCCAGTGCCGTTTCTTTCGGATACGGCCGGGCAATCATAAACGCGTAATCATCCGGACCAAATGGCTTTCCCGGTGCGCTTGGCAGCAGGGCACAGGATTCGCAGAATAATGAGATGAGAGCTGCTAAAAAAAGGGATGGTTTCACGATAGCGGTACCGAAGATCGAAAAAGCGGTTGTCCGATGCAAACATTTATTATGAAAAGATTATATATTTCTGTATCCTAGGCGCAACCCATTTCTTTAACCAATTTTTATTGAATTATTTCTCTATTTGCTCGATATGATTCATCGTGGCTTCATCAAAGGACGTGACGAAAAAGAAAAAGCCTGGACGCCGGACGACCGGTAAAATGACCGTTGCCTTTCGAATTCTCCCAGAAACCAAGGAACGATTGGAAAAAGCCGCAATGCAGTTCAACCTTGATTCCACCAGCGAGTACGTTGAGAGCGCGATCCTGGCTCAGCTTAAAAAGGATAAAGTCGAGTGAGCGTTATTGAACAACCAAACCTTCACCGCTTCAGTGTTGAGCAATATTACGAGCTCGGTGAGCTCGGGCTCCTGAATCAGCGGACCGAATTACTCGACGGCATCATTACTGACATGGAACCTATCGGCCCGTGGCACGCCAATATCGGCGATATCCTTTCCCGCCTTTTCAACGAACGAGCTCAAGGCCGGTTCCGAGTACGTGTCCAATATCCGATCAACTTAGGGCAGATGAGCCAGCCGCAGCCCGATCTGGTTCTTTACCGGCCAGGCATCTGGCGTGGCCAGCATCCGGGAGCAGCGGATATTTCCCTGGTTGTCGAAATCAGCGACTCGAGCCTCGTATTTGATCTGGGCGAAAAACTTGCGCTCTACAAGACTGCCGGGATCCCGGAATATTGGGTAGTCGACCTGCGAATCAAGCAGGTGCACTGCTTTGTCGCGCCCGACCATAAGCGCCGGACATTGAGCGAGAGCATCAGCCCGGCAGCCTGGCCTGATATCAGGATTGATTTGAGAGAATTGTTTGCCTGAGCTCGAGACAAGGCGCGTTGGAGACTGACGTTTTCCAGGGGTTAATTGATGAAGCAGGAAGCAAATTTGATCCGCGCGCGCTTGAAGACGCCGCGTGCCGCCGCCATTGCCGGCATTCTCTTCGCGGTCCTTCTGATTACCGGCCTTGTGCTATTCCGGCTTTCGGTCCAAGCCGATCCGCTGGAGTCGGGGGCGTGGCTTAAGGCCAGGTCGAACACAGTCGCTCTGGCGCTGAACCTGGTGCCATTCGCCGGGATTGCCTTTTTATGGTTCATTGGCGTGCTCCGCGACCGCCTGGGAGAGCTTGAAGACCGGTTCTTTGCCACCGTCTTTCTCGGCAGTGGGCTTTTATTCCTCGCCATGCTGTTCGCTTCGGCCGCGGTGGCGGGCGGAATCATCATAGCCTATACCGCCAGGCCCGAAGCGCTGCTTAACTCGGCAACGTTTACCTTCGCCCGCGCTGTAACCTACGAGATCATGAACCTCTACACGGTCAAGATGGCGGGGGTGTTCATGATCTCTACTTCCACACTTGCGCTACACACCGGTTTTGCCCCACGCTGGATAGCGTTCCTCGGCTTCGCCTTAGCGCTGCTTCTGCTGTTTAGCGGGCGCTATGTTGAGTGGATTATAATGGTTTTCCCTCTGTGGGTGCTCTTGATCAGCATCTATATCCTGATTGATAATCTCGGTGCGTCGTCTCAATCCGTGGCGAGAAGCCCGGCACAAACAAATTCTTAGCCCCAGAACGGCCTCGGCCAACTCATGAGCCTCAAAATGGGCTTGCCATCCCCGCTCTACAACTACGTCATCGATACCCACCACGCCCCACTAGCCAACCTTTCCGAGGCAATCGCTTGCAGCAGGCTCCGCTTTACGCCGCGCAGGGCACCTCATCTATAGTTTTGGCCCAGGCATTTGGGGTTCCTGGGCGTATCGGTTCCTCGCATTGTCCCAGCGGAAACCGATAGGAATGATCCAGAAAAGCTTTATTGACCGTAGACAATAATTTACATAAAATCAATAAATATACAACAACGTGCGAAAGACCGCCTCACAGAGCAGCAGAGGAAGGGTTTATCTGCTTCCAAGTTACTTACTAGCCGCCATATCAGTAGGTGTAGCGTTGGTCGTCGCGCTAGATTTTACACGTGTCGAGCGAAAACAAATCGAAGAATCACTACGCAAGCGGGAGGCGGAGCTGAAAGAAACACAAAGATTGGCCAATTTAGGCGGTTGGAAATGGGTAGTGCAGACTGACACCTTCACCTGTTCTGAAGAGGTTTGCCGCATATTCGGCCGTGATCCAGAGCAGTCCAAGCCTTCCTACAAGCAAGGGAAGCAGATCTTTAGGAGATGAGGGCGCCGCATCGAAAGAACACTGCAAACGGGAACGCCCCACGACCTTGACCTGGAAATAGTTCGCACCAATGGAACGCGCAGATGGATCGCGGTTCGGGGCGAAGCCATCGCGAATGCTGCGGATTAGATTGTGGGACTGCAGGGCACAGCACAAGACATCACCGAGCGCAAGAGCGCTGAAGAAGTGCTGCACAGGCAGGCGCATCTACTGGACCTCGCATTTGACGCAATTTTTGTCACTGATCAGAATGGCCTCATTACCTACTGGAACCTAGGCGCAACGCGACGCTACGGTTGGAGCCCGGAAGAAGCGCTGGGCAAGAACACTCACAACTTTCTGAAGACCGTCTTTCCTCAGCCATTGGAAGAAATCAAGGCGATCCTGCTTAAGGAGGGACATTGGGAAGGAGAACTCAAGCACGCCACCCGGGACGGCAGTCGAATTATAGTTGCGAGTCGTTGGTCACTCCAGCGAGACGAGCATGGAAATCCTGCTAGCTTCCTGGAGGTCAATAACGACATCACCGACCAAAGGTACGCCGAAGAGGCACTTCGCGAGCGGGAGGCAGAACTCAGTGAAGCCCAGCGAATAACCAAGGTCGGGAATTGGAAATTAACAGGAAATACTGTCACTTGGTCCGAAGAGCTGCACCGCATTTTCGGTCACGATCCCGGGTTGCCTGTGCCCTCCTTCAGCGAGCAAGCAGCGCTCTTTACATCCGAGAGTTGGCGCAGGCTTCAAGCTGTCGTCGAAAGAGCAACAAAGACCGGAATTCTTTTTGAATTGGAGCTGGAAATTCTCTGCCCGGAAGGCATGCGCAAATGGATCAACGTCTGCGGTGAAGCCGTCCGCGATGAAGAAGGCCGGATTACTGCGCTTCGTGGGACAGCTCAGGACATCACTGAGCGCCTGGGCGCGGAAGAAAAATTGCGTCAAAGCGAAGAGCGGTTCCGGACGATGGCTAACTCTATCCCGCAGCTCGCGTGGATCGCCCACGCTGACGGTTTCATTTACTGGTACAACCAGCGCTGGTATGAGTACACGGGGACCACGCCAGAGCAGATGGAAGGGTGGGGATGGCAGAGCGTGCATGATCCCCTCGTCCTACCTAAGGTGTTGGAACAGTGGAAGAGCTCGATTGCGACGGGCCAACCGTTCGACATGGAATTTCCCCTGCGAGGGGCTGACGGCCTCTTCCGACCGTTCTTGACCCGCGTGTTACCTCTCAAAGATGAAGAGGGACACGTCGTTCAGTGGTTTGGGACCAACACGGATATCGCCGAGCACAAGCGCGCTGAACAAGAAACCCGGCGTCTGAACGCGGACTTGGAGCTGCAAGCAACCGCCATGCAGTCTGCGGCGAATAGCATAATCATTACCGGAGCGGATGGTTCCATCCAATGGGTGAACCACGCTTTTACGCGCCTAACTGGTTACAGCGCCGAAGAGGTTATCGGCCAGATTCCTCGTATCCTCAAATCCGAAAAACAGGAAACCTCATTTTACGCGCAGATGTGGCGGACAATTGTGAGCGGCCAAGTTTGGCATGGCGAACTAGTCAACAAACGCAAAGACGGCAGACTTTATACCGAAGAAATGACCATCACCCCGGTAGTTGGCACGGGCGGCAGCATTACACATTTCATTGCCATTAAACAAGATGTCACCAATAGGAAGCAGACAGAAGCGGCTTTGCGAGAGGCTGCTGAGAACATGACGGCGGCACAGCGAATAGCGCATTTCGGAAGCTGGGAGTTGGATCTGGCCAACGGGCATATGAATGCCAACGCTCTGCGCTGGTCGGATGAGTGTTATCGAGTCTTCGGCTTCGAGCCCCGGAGTGTGCCGGTCACGATCGATTGGTTCTTCAGCCGAATACCATCGTCGGAAGAACGGGAGCAAGTCCAGCAGACCATGGCAAGCGCGGTCGCCGAGCGAACAGAATTTTCCATCGATCACCGCGTGATACTTCCCAATGGCGAAATCCGTCATATCCACGAACAGGCCAGGATATTCTTTGAGAAGAAAACCGGACGCCCGCTCAAGCTGGTTGGCACGGCGCATGACATCACCCTGCACATACGGGCGCAAGAGGCGCTGCAACAAAGCAATGAAGCCTTGGAGCTCAAGGTCTCCCAACGCACGGCAGAATTGCAGAAAGCCAAAGAGCGAGCGGAAGCAGCAGATCGGCTGAAGTCGGATTTTCTGGCCAGCATGTCGCATGAGCTGCGCACGCCCTTGAACGCGCTCATCGGTTTTTCGGAGATCTTAATCGATGAAAAGGCCGGCCCGGTAAACGCTAAGCAAAAGGATTACCTCACCGAAATGCTCGCCAGCGGTCATCACTTGCTTGCCCTTATCAACGACATACTCGATCTGGCGAAGCTCGAATCGGGCAAGATAACGCTCACACCGGAACGCTTCCTCTTAGGGGAGACTGTCGCAGAAGTCGCCGACGCCCTGAAGCCATTTGCCCTGGAAAAGGAGCTCGCCATCTGCCAGGAGATTTCGCCAGTTGTGGACCACGTCTATCTGGACAAACAGCGCTTCAAGCAGATCCTCTACAACCTCTTGTCCAACGCGGTGAAGTTCACGAACCCGGGCGGACGCGTGACCCTTACCGTTAGTCGGCGCGAAAAGGGCACAATCGAACTAAAAGTTCAAGACACCGGTATCGGCATCAGGCCGGAGGATTTCGGGAGGTTGTTTGTGAAATTTCAGCAATTGGACGCAAGCGCCGCCACGCGCGCTTGCGAAGGCACCGGTCTGGGGCTGGCACTGACACGGGAGATGGTGGAACTACAGGGCGGCACAGTGAACGTCGAGAGCCAACCCGGCCACGGCAGCACCTTTACCGTCCTGCTGCCGCAGCAACGACAATGAGGCGTCGTTGACCCGTTGACTTGCGAGACCGCGACTTCCAACGCGCGTCACATATTTCTGAGCCCAACTCTACAGTCGCAGGGCGTACTGGCTGCGGAGTCCAATATTAGCCAACGGCGTGACCTCATTGATCGTCACGCCGGCGCGCGAAAAAGGCCGAAGCGTTACAGCAACAACAGTCGCTAGTAGTTAATTGCATAAGTCAGCGTAAGAACGCTTCATCTCTTGCTGTTTGACCTCCTTTTTGGTCCACTCGAAAGGAGCTGCGTTTTGGTTCCAGCTCGCGATAAAGGCTTCGATCGCCTGGATTAGCATGCGGACGCTGGTGAAACTGCTGCCCTGTAGGGCGCCGCGGCTCAAAATGCTAAACCAGCATTCCACCTGATTGAGCCAGGAGCTATGCGTCGGGATGAAATGAAAATGCACGTTAGGATGGCTCTTTAGCCAGCGGTCTTCTTTTGGCTTATGGGTGCTCAGATTGTCCAGAACAACGTGCAGCTCTTTACCGGGATAGAGGGCAACCAACTCATTCATGAAATCCAGAAACTCACGCCGGCGGCGGCGCCGATAATGGCCAGAATGGACCAGCCCGGTCGCCACCTCCAGAGCGGCAAAGAGCGTGGTGGTGCCGTGACGCTTGTATTCGTGAGCGAAGCCGGTCAGGGCGCGACCGTTTGGTAAGCGGATCCAGCCTTGCGCACGCTCTAAAGCTTGAATGCATGGTTTTTCGTCGACGCAGAGCACCAGCGCGTTCTGGGGCGGATTCAAGTAGAGGCTGACCACATCGGCCGCCTTGCGACTAAACTCCGGATCGGTGCTCACGCACCAACTCTGCCGGCGCTCAAGATGTAAGTCGTGCTTCCGCATCATCCGCCACACTTGGTCCTTGCTCACATCGCCCAGATGCTTGGCCAGCAGCCGCCCATTCCAGCGGCTGTAGCCGGCAGGCGGCGGCTCATCGAGCGCTTTCAAGATCCGTTTTTCGGTAGCGAAGTATACTTGCGGCGCTTTTCCCCTGAACGAACGTTATCACTAAGGCCGGCTATTCTGTCTTGAGCAAATCGCCGGAGCCACTTGCTGATGCGCGCCGCCCGGGTCTTCATCTTTAAGGCGACCTCTTTGCCGCTGAGTCCGCTGGAAGCTAAGAGAACCGCTCTGGCTCGTTCGACCATGCGCTGTTCGGTTTTGGAACTTCGCATCCAACGCAAAAGAATTTCTCTTTCCTCAGTGGAAAGCCGGATTTCAGGACCAGGTCGACTCATATCGACCTACTTTTACAATTATTACGCTGTCAATTGCAAGTAACTACTAGAGACCAAGATCAAGCAGGAAAGGCTAATCATCAGCCAGGCGCGTTATTGACCTAGAAAATATTGTAAGTATTGTTATTATATTCAAACTCGATGAAGACAAGTCAATTTCAACGCCGTTGCCCTCGCTTTTCTACGCCCTGTTCGCGAAGGGAAGGATCGCCCAAAAGTATGATCGATAGTCCTTAGGCACGGAGAATTGGGCATTAGCCAATGCCTTGAAGTGTCCTCTATCTGGACCTTGGAGTTTCATGTCCTTAACTAAGAAATTAGTTTTCACCTTTTTACTTGCGGTCTTGATCCCGATTGAAGTGATCATCTGGGTCGCGCGCCAGACTCTGGTTGAACAGGCTCAACAGCAGATCGGCAGCGGGCTCGAGGATAGCGTAGTACAGGTCGGGAAGAGTATGGACGACTTTATGTTCAACGCTATCCGCCATATTCAAACGATCGCGTCTGACCAGGATATGAGTTCGCAAGACCTGCCTCAAGCCGACCGAGATCTGGTCCGCTCGGTGGACGCGTTTTCCTACTTCGACGAAGCGATGCTGGTAAATCCTCGGGGCGTGATTATAGCCTCTTCCGATAGCTCCAGCGTTGGCTTATCGCTTTTTGCGCGTTTTGCCAAAACTCGAAATGAGTTTGAACTAGCTCTTCGCGGCAGGCCTGGCTCTGTTTATGTTTCCGACCTGGGAAGTGATTTGAAATCCCTGGGCCTGGCTGCAGCCGATGAGCGCCTGAGTAACAGGCTCCTTGATATCCAGATACTGGTCTCGGTGCAGGACAGCGAGGGGCGTCCGGTGGGTGTGATTGTAGCCAATGTGTTGACGCGCCAGCTGCTTTGGCTCTTGCGAAATCTAAAACAGCAAGCTCCCGGGGACGAATATCCCTATCTACTGGATCAGGCAGGGCTGGTCCTAATGAGTGCTGACCCTCACGTCCGCCTATTTTCGACTCCCACTGATGCGACAGGCGGAGCGTTACGAGTTGCAATGGCGGGCCCTAAAAACGGACATCTGGTGTACACAAACTTCCGCGGACAGAAACTAATGGCCGGCTACGCCGGCTTAGCGACTTATGGTGACAACAATGCTGGCGGTTGGTGGCTGATCAGTCCGGTTTCTTACCAGACAATCATGAAACCGGCAGACGAGTCATTTAACCGGATGATGGGCATACTCTTGGCAACCCTTTTGGCGGCGGGCGTCCTTGGCGTGTTGGTCTCGCACCACCTGGTTGAGCCTTTATTAAAGTTAACCAAGGGAGCAAAGACGATTGCCGCAGGGAACTACGACACCCGGGTGGTTGCCACCACTCACGATGAAATCGGCGTACTGGCCAACACCTTTAACCAGATGGCTGATGCCCTGGAGACCAGAGCCGCCGAACGCAGCCAAGCTCAAGAGGCGCTCTCGCGAGCGAATGCCGAGCTGGAACAGCGTGTGGGGGAACGCACGACGGAACTGGTCGCCGAAATAAGCCAACACAAAAAGGCACAGGAGGGGCTCACAAGTAGCGAACGCAAGTTTCGAACGCTCTTTGAGGCGGCGAACGATGCTATTTTCATTCTGCACAATGGCCTTTTCGTCGATTGCAACGCAAGGGGCGCGGACCTCTTTGGGGTACCGATGGACCAAGTGATCGGACGGTCGCCCCTACACTTTATGCCGGCAATCCAGCCCGAAGGTCGTGATTCGCAGGAGAAAGTGAGGGAGACCATGGAGCTCGTCCTTGTCGGTGAACCTCACTGTGGAGAATGGGTACATCTGCACTCGAACGGCACACCCGTCTACACAGACGTTAGTATCAACAAGCTCGAATTGGGAAGTGAAGTGTACATCCAGGCCGTCGTACGCGATATCACGGAACGTAAGCGCGCCGAGCAAACGCTGCGCGAGAGCGAGGAGCGTTTTCGCGATCTTTTCGAAAACGCAAGCGATCTCATCCAGAGCGTCGACATGGATGGGCGATTCGTTTTTGTTAATCCCGCCTGGAAGCAAGCGCTCGGCTACACCGAGGAGGACCTTAAAGGGCTCCGTCTCTTCGATATTGTTGACCCGGCACTGCTCGAAAAGGCCGCGCAGAGATTCGAGCGCCTCATTGCCGGAGAAAAACTGAGTGACTTTGAGACCACATTCGTCGCGAAGGACGGACACAGGATTGTTCTGGAAGGCAGCGCACACTGTCAATTGCGCGACGGCAAACCGATCGGCAAGCGCAGTATTTTTCGCAACGTGACCGCACGGCGCGCTTTAGAGGAGAAATTGAACGTTCAAAGCGCCGCACTCGAAGCGGCGGCCAATGCCATCGTCATCACGTCGCGAGACGGCACGATTCAATGGACCAACCCCGCGTTCACGCAGTTGACGGGTTACGAAGCGAGTGAGGTCATTGGAGCAAATCCCCGCCTGTTGAAGTCCGGCGTGGAACCGGTCGAGTTCTACAAAGATCTCTGGGGCACAATCAGTTCCGGTAAGGTATGGCATGGAGAGGTCGTGAATCGCCGAAAGGACGGCACGCATTACACGGAGGAAATGACCATTGCTCCCGTCCGCGCCGCCGATGGCGCGATCGACCATTTTGTCGCAATCAAGCAGGACATCACCATGCGCAAGGAAGTGGAGACTGAGCTACTCGAGTCGAAGGAAGCCGCTGAAGCAGCGACGCGGGCTAAGAGTGAGTTTCTGGCAAACATGAGTCATGAAATCCGCACCCCGATGAATGGAGTGGTCGGCATGACCGAGTTGCTGCTCGACACCAAGCTAACAGATGAACAATGCGATTTCGCAGAGACTATTCGCGCAAGCGCTGATTCGCTCCTGGCGATCATCAACGACATTCTGGATTTTTCCAAAATCGAAGCTGGCAAGCTCACGATGGACACTATTGAGTTTGATCTTTGCAAAGCGGTTGAAGGCGCGATGGAAACGTTTGCCGCGCGGGCAGACGCTAAAGGGATAGAGTTGGCGAATTTCCTGGAGCCCGATGTAATGGGCCAACTTCGCGGCGATCCGGGTCGTTTGCAGCAGATTCTTACCAATCTACTGGGCAACGCCGTGAAGTTTACCGAGCACGGAGAGGTCGTTGTGATAGTCTCCAAACAAAGTGAGTCACTTACTGACATCATGCTGCGCTTCGAGGTCACCGACACCGGGGTCGGAATTGAGGAGGAGGCGCAGGCGCGGATTTTCCAGTCCTTTAGCCAGGCAGACGGTTCCACGACGCGAAAGTACGGGGGTACCGGGCTTGGGCTGGCGATTTCAAAACAATTGGTGTCGCTGATGGGTGGCGAAATTGGCGTGAACAGCACGCCGGGCTATGGTGCGACCTTCTGGTTCACCGCCCGGTTTGAAAAACAGATCGGCATGGGGGTACTGGCTGCTCCAGGTGCGCACGGCCTAGTAGGTCTGCGCGTGCTGATCGTCGATGACAACGCTACGAACCGCAAGATCCTGCGGCATCAGCTGGAGGCCTGGAGGATAACGGCGGATTCGGTCGCCGGTGGCAGCGAGGCGCTGAAGGAGTTGCGGCGCGCGGTGCCGACCGGCGGCTACGACCTCGCGATTCTCGACATGCAGATGCCAGAGATGGACGGCATTATGCTGGCCCGGGCGATCAAGGCTGACACCGCGATTGCCGCCACGCGCTTAGTTATCCTCACTTCGCTTGGCCAGATGCTTGACGCCGCCGGGTTGAAGACGGCTGGCGTGGATGCCTGTCTCGTCAAGCCGGTGAAACAATCGCGGCTTTTGGATTGCATGGTGAGCATCGTGACCGGGGCTGCACCACGGCTGCCTGAGGGTATCGGCGCCTCCGTGCCAGAACTCCTTCGGCCTGCACGGATTCTTCTAGCCGAAGACAATCCGGTAAATCAACTGGTCGCCATCGGGCAATTGAAAAAGCTTGGCTACAGCGCGGACGCTGTGACCAACGGCCTGGGGGTGATTGCCGCACTCCGTCGCACCCCTTACGACATCATCCTGATGGATTGCCAGATGCCGGAGATGGATGGTTACGAAACGACCCGCCGTATTCGTTCCACGCGCACCGATTCAACCCGCCCCTACATCATCGCGATGACCGCCCACGCGATGCATGGCGATAGCGAAAAATGTTTAGCGGCTGGGATGAACGCCTATATCAGCAAGCCGGTGCAACTGACGGCGTTGGCGGCGACGCTCGCCCGGGCCTGTCCCGCAACCGTGGAAATCCCTGCGTCTGATGCTGCGAAAAAGTCATTCCTGACTGCAGACAAAAAGCAATTTCTGTGAATAGCCCGAGAACTTGGTGCCGTCACAGTTCGTTCGGAAAGATAGGTTTGGATCCCGGAAAACCGGCAATTGTTCCATTGCCGCTGAACTACTCCTGTCAGCCGTACCCTGGGCGCATTTGTTTGCGTGCAAAGAAAAGTTCCGCATTGCCTATTCGAGGATCGACCAACCACGCGTTATTCCCGTTCACACAAAGGTCCGGGAGTCGATTTTCAAACTCGGCCGGAATGTGATCGATTTGCTCAGCAGAGAGGGATGGTTCAACACCGTTGGGAAAATCTTTTTCAATAGCTAAGAACGCAGTCTGTTGTGCAAGCGCCTCGGCAAAAGTTCTTGTCGCTCTTTCTGGTTCCATCGCGCTTAATGTAAAAAGGACATCTTCGGGTTCGATCCGGACGACGATCGAATGCCTACATTTTCCTGCAGACGCGGCCGACTCGATCGCCCTTGGATCGTTAAAATCAATCACAAAAACAAACGCGCCGGGCCGTTTTGAAGCGGAAAAGTACGAATCATCTACCTGAATTTTCATCATCTTACCATTGGTTCAGATCTAGGTCGTCTTTCTACGATATGTGAGCTTAACTTTGACGTAACGGCGCTTTTAAAGATTCACTTCAACTTCATTTTTTCAAAGATTCGGCGAGAGTAGTTATGTCATGTGCTGCAGCTCAAGCTCGTCAGACTCACTTGTCGCTCCGATCGGTCAACGGCGGTAATTCGATTTCCCACAAGCAAGAACGCTGTCGGTCCCGCATTACGCCAAATAGCGTGCAAAAAAGTGCGTTACTTAATTTGGAAAGTAAAATCGATAGGTATGACGCGAGCGATTTTGTCACCAGGCCGAGCCGAGGAGAGAGGAGCGACAGATGGTCGAAACGCGCGGACCTCTTCGATTCTTCGTATCTGCCGGACTCAGACTCTGTCGCATATCGAGCACGATGATCGTACCGCCGATTCGGGTTGAACACTCAATTCGTTTGAAGGCAGCACCAACATCGCTCGTCCAAAATAAAAGTATGAGCACACAGTTTTTTTACGTACACTTAAAGTTCACGCCTAAAAGTGTATCTCTGGCAGCACCTATTGGCAGTCCTAACGAGATTGTTGTTGAAGTTCCGAGGGGGTTGATGAGACAGTCGGATCTAGTAGGTCAAGATTTTACAGAGAAGGCCATCGCTCTTGATCTTGCACGGGATGTTGCTCTTAAGACGGCAAGCCCGTTCCCGGCTATAGGAAAACGCGCGGCCGGCCTTTACGATGAAGATCCACCGATCTGGTACGAGTATCGACATCGTGTTATGAACCAAAGGCCGTGTAATCACGAAGAGCGTGGGATTCGGGCTTGGAAGATAGCTTGAAAAACACTTTCGGCGTCGCGGCAACCTTTCAATAGTGGCGTGGCGGACTAGCCTGCATTGTTCGCTCGGCAAAAAAAAATCTGCAGCTCGAGGGTATCTGTCAGAAGAACCCGCCTGGTTCAAGCGGGCGCGTCTTAATTGCTATGTAGGCTGAAGCTCCGCGGTCTCCGGGAGAATGGGCCTTATTTCAATGGTGTGACCGTAGTCCAACAAGAGGTTCCCTTTAACGATCTTTGCCGCTTCCTCAAGACTGGCTGCTTGAATGAACCAGTAACCAGCGATCCCTTCCTTGGATTCCGAAAACGGGCCGGGCATCAGCTTGCCCCTGAAGGCAAGGTCCTTTCTGGCAGAAAAGGTGTGACGGACGGTGCCCAGCGGAAGTGCGTTCAGTGATGCACCAGCTTCACCCCTTGCCATGCAAAAACAGGAGAATGGGCGCGGTGTCCTCATCCAAGTCAGACTCTACAACCAGGGTGGATAACTGGCTGACTTTAGCCGACGCAACCGGAATTGTGTTTCCGCGTCAGACCGGTGAGCATTGGTTTACCCCAGTAGTGGATTTCTACCTTCTCGCAGGAATTGGGCTTGCCGACACAATCCTTCGCCGCTTCCACGATCAGGGAAAACCCTGATATATGACATTGCGAATTTATGATTTCATCGTGACCAGCGAATTCGTTGTAGCATGGACCGCAATCTAGATAACGATCATCAGGAAGAGTTCACGGGCGAACGAGCGTTGAGCGCATTGAATGCACCTCCGTTTCAAACCCGAGATCATCCCGGAACTTTACCGGCCACAGATGACGTCATGAGGGGGTTCAACCGCAACACGAGGTGGCTTGCAACGGGGGTTCTAGGTCTTGTAGTTTTCGCCGCTTTCGTGCTCGCGGTCCTACTCCAAGGGAGTCATCAAAAGGCAGCCAACCGCACAGAAGAGGCAAGGCCAACTGGAAGCGACCTCTTCTTCAATGCCAATCCAGATACGCTCTCCAAAGTCGTGGGCTTAAAAGGAGAGACCACCGGCGGACTAACTTCGAGACAAGCGATCGGCGTTGATCACGAGTACACCGTGATTTCGCCGCCGGAAAATTCCAATACCGAAACCGCTGCATCGACCCGAACTTCTGTTGACGCGCTCGCCCCTCAGATAAACCAGGCTGACCGGCATGCGAGCACCAATTGGTTCTCTCCGGCACTTCCGCAAGATTCTTCGCAGGTAATTCGGCCAAGGGTCCCAAAAGCAAGAACCAGGTCGTCGGTGCGACCGAGGTTTGTCGATGTGAAAACGCGGTTGCTTGCGCTCTGGCATCAGAGCTTGAAGCGACCTCAAGAATCCAGCGGCTGGACGCTCTTCTCGAGGTCGAATCAATGGCGAAGGAAGAAGATAAGCTACACCGAGAAAACCAATCGTTGATGCATTCGCGATGCCAAGCACTCTGCCTCATATCTTTCAATGGCAAAGTCCCCTCTAGCGTGATGTCCCTTAATTACGTGATAATAACATCTGCAGTGGCGAGCGCTTCCTTGGCACGTTGGATTTTCTCAAGGATCTTCTGGCCGGAGGCTCGCCAAACGTACTTCTTTGGATTTTGGTTACGCTCTGCCAGATAGGATTCAATAGCACGCACCAATTCGCGCAGCGATTGAAAGCTTCCTTCCCGCACCACCTCGGAGGTTAATTCTCCAAAGAATCGCTCGACGAGGTTCAACCATGATGAGCTGGTTGGAGTAAAATGTATGTGAAAGCGACCGTGAGCTTTGAGCCAGTGCTGAACAGCTGGGTGTTTATGGGTCGCGTAGTTATCGACAATGAGGTGTAGATCAAGCTCCTTAGGAGTTTCCCGGTCGATCTGTTTTAAGAAGCGCAGCCACTCGACGTGGGTGTGGAACTCTTCTGTTCGAGAGATAATCTTGCCCTCTAGATAACTCAGAGCGGCAAAGAGCGTGATGGTGCCGTGGCGGATATAGTCATGGGTCCAGGTGCGGTGGTAACCCTTCTTCAGAGGAAGCGCGCGTTGTGTGCGCTCTAGCGCTTGGCACTGACTCTTCTCGTCGCAACAGAGCACCAAAGCCCGCTCGGGCGGATCCAAATAGAGCCCGATGACGTCCCAGAACTTCTCTTCAAAGTTCGGATCGTTGGAAATCTTAAAAGTTTCCAATCGATGCGGCTTGATATCGTTGTGGCTCCAGACGCGTTGAACCGTACTTTTGCTCACCTTGGCTTCGCGCGCCATGGTGCGCACGCTCCATCGGATTCGACCTTGCGCGGGACGAGTCGCCCGTTCAACGATCAAAGAGATTCTCTCAGCGGGCAGTAAGGCCTTGCGACCCCTTCCGGGCGCATCCTTGAGACCCACTATTCCCTCACGATCAAAGCGCTTGGACCACTTACAAACCGCTCCCAGACTGCAACCAAGAGCGCTGGTTACCTCGGTCTCGGATTTACCTTCCAGGCGAAGCAGGATAATATTGGCACGAAATCGATCCCTTACCGATACTTTGGAACCGCGCGCTAAGCGGCTGAGTTCAAGAACTTCTTCCTCAGTTGCTTCCAGCTGCAAAATCGGGCGCGCCATTTCATGATAATAACCCAAAACTGGTTATTGTCACGCTTTTAAGGGACAGCAACACTAGGGCGTGTTTGTAAATCATCTATGTGAGCCGAAAGGTGAGGACGATGGCAAGGCAGACAAAACCCAGGAAAGTTTCGGCAAGTTTGTCATAGCGAGTGGCGACTCGGCGGTAGCGCTTGATTCTTTGGAAGAAGTTTTCTACTCGATGACGACGCCGGTAGAGCTTTGCGGAGAATGGTACAGTCGTAGTGCGGTTAGCGCGACCAGGAATGCAGGTTTTAACTCCCTTAGCGGCCGCTGTCTGTCTGAGGGTGGAGCTATCATAGGCTTTGTCGCCAATAAGGGTAGAATTCTCTGGCAGGCACTCCGTAAGCTTTCCTGCCAAACAGATGTCGGCTTCGTTTCCACTGGACAAGGCAACGATGATGGCTTGCGAGCGGGCATTGACGACAACATGAATCTTGGTGTTTAGCCCTCCCTTGGTGCGTCCCATGGCTTGTGGAGCTTGGCCGCCGGCCGGATTGGACCCGTCAGCATGAACCTTGACGTGGGTACTGTCGACAAAAAACCACCCCGGAGCGAGCTCCGGCCCGAATTGAGCCAGCACTTTTTGTAGAGTGCCGCGATGACACCAACGACGGAAATACTGGTACACAGAGTTCCAGCGGGCCTGTGGCCGATCGATAGCTCTCCAACTGCATCCCTCTGTTAGTACAAAAAGAATACTTTCAAGCACGACGTACATTGACAAAGGAGGCCGACCAGCTTTATTATCTTTACTGCCGTTCCAGGGAGTCGCTTTCTATGGAAATTATAGCTTCCGCTATCTTCGGCAGAAGCGCCTTCACTTTTGGTCGTATTCGCATCATCGCTTTATCACAAATCCTTAGAGATTTGTGATCGATGCAGGCTCAGGCAGCAGAATTCCCCGGCTACGCCGGAAAATTCGACTGCTTTTTAGAGAGAATAGTTATGCAACAGTTTGTCTCAATTCATTTATCTTAAAACAGGCTCTTAAACAGACGCGCAGCGTCTGTTTAAGAGCTTTCCTAGCCCGCAATGAGCTCATCGCTTCGACCTTTGCGTGATTTTTGCGGGCTAGACGCGACGACTCAACCGCAGACGAAATAAGACAGAGACAATCGAATGTTTTGCTCATGGCGAGATGGCAGGAATGAATTTCGCCGCTCTCACTTTCAGGGAACGCCCCGATACCATCGCGTGGGAATTTCTGATTTCATGGTGGCCTGCGAATCCGCTGACATGAACAATAATTTGGACAACGAACTTCAAGTAGCAGCTGCGGGCAACGCAGCGGCGAGGGCATTATCTGCACCTACGTTACAATCCGCAGAATATCCCGCCCCCTTGACCAGCATACACAAGGTAATTAAAAAATTAAATCGTGATACGACGTTGGTTGCAACTGGACTGCTGGGTACCGTGATTTTCGCAGCGCTTGTGCTCGCGTTCCTGGGACGCGACCCAAAGGCGGATGAACTCCCAAAAGAGGCGAGCGGCATCTTATTGAATGCCAATCCAGCTACGCTCGGCTCGAACGGAAAGAGCCTTGGGGAACTAGCTTGGGGACAGGCGACGAGCGTTGTTCACGAATTCGGTACTAAGGTCAGTAACCCCGACGTGCAGGCAAACGCAACATCGCGTTCTCCATCACCTCGGCCAGATTCTGCAAAGGTTGTCCGATCAAAGATTCCAAAAGTAAGATGCCGCTCATCGGGACGGACTGAAGATGTAAAGGCGCGGTTGATCGCGCTCTGGCACCAAAGTTTGAAGCGACGTAAAAATCCTCGTGGCTGGACGCTGTTCTCGAACTCGAATCAATGGCGAAAGAATAAGATCAGCTACACTGAGAAAACCAACCGTTGATTCGGCGGTAATGTTATCCGGATTGATTAATTGGCGCTGAGTTCCTGATGTTGCCGTCCTACTTGTCGGTCAGAGTTTGGCGCACTTCAGCGACCAGGAAACGGCCGAACTTCTGTTGCTGCCCGGAACTCGCTTTCTTTACGGACTCAGTCCGGGCGAGCACTCCGACCAACCTTTCAAGCACGTCCGCGCTGCCCCCGTTACGCGAAGTAATGATGATGGATTACGTTTGGCCGCTATGTCAAAGGCCGCTATGTCAAAGTCTGGGGACCTTGGCACGCCGGTCTCTGTTTTAAGAACTGGGCAACGATGAGCTACTATGTATATCTAGGTCCGCTTGGGGAGATTGTCCGCCACGATGCATCCTTCACCGCCTCGAAAGATGGATTTCTGATCGGAACATACGTCACGTTCGGGGAGGCTATGGAGTCCCTTGCGTGGAAAGGAAGGGCAAAGGCTGGCGAACTTACCGGTCCCATTAGTGCGGATGTCGCCATTGGTCTGATTGGTCAAATTGGTATTTCCGAAATAGCGGACCACCAATTGATCAATGACCGGTTTCATAATCCACGATTGCTAAGATCTGTTGCCGAGCACGATGATTTCCGAAGGGGCGACACTGCGTATGGCCACGAACGCAGTGCCATTCCGGAATGATTGGGAAATCGGTCACCAGATACTCACCGTGCTTACGATCTCAGAACGCGCTGCCTTCCTGGTAGTCATAGGCTCGAGGTAGAGCTATGGAGTGGAGGTGGATTGCTGTACGGCCGTCTCCACCAGTGCATTAAAGTAGGCATCGAGATCGGCCGCAGAACGGGCTGTGACCAAGTCGCGGTCGATCACCACGTGACTTGGGCTCGGCTGAAAAGAAGCGCCAGCATTGATAATATCGGCGAGGACGACCGTATGGCAAATGACTTTGCGCCCTTTCAGCAAGTCTGGACGCGGCGTCAAAATCCATAAGCCGTGACACATCGCGCCTTTGACGATACTTTTGTTCTGCATCGCGCGGGCGAAAAACTGTACCGCGGGAGGGCTGGCAACCTCTTCGGGCGAACCGAGGCTGCCCATGGGCATAATCTCTCGCAGTCGCACGGCGCAATAGTTGGCCGCCATGATGACAATATGATATTCGTCGGGATTTGCGTCGGCCACATCTTTATTAACCTTCAAGAGCCCAAGATCCTTGACCGGTTTGTCGGGGCTATCGATATCGGGCACGAGCTCGCGATCGGGCTTACCCCACAAGTAGGTTAACAAGTCCACTTGGGCGCCCAGTTTTGGGAATCGAGTTCTGTAGCAATCGATTTCGATTGGAATAAACTCGGTCTCGACCAAAACGGCAACACGCTTTCCCGCAAGACGTTGTTCCATCATAACCAACGAAATATTGATTTAGTGAATAGTCGTGAAGAGAACCTTTTGATGCTTGACGCCGGTTGCTCCCGAGGTCGTCTCGGAGATGTCCTGGACGGAAGCTTGATAAAAGTAAGGAGCGATCTGCCGCTTTTGAGGCGTATTCTGCCACGCGTAATAAAGTGTGGCTGGCTCGCCGTGAAGTTGCTGGGCGAAGATATACCCAATGAGAGCATGCTCGAAGCTGTGCAATGCGTTTTTCCAGGAGTGCTGCTTTGGAAAACCCTCCACAGGCAGGTTGGTGGAACCACTAAGCATCGGCCAGATTTCATGGTGTTTGTGGTCCACGAAGTACTTGAACCAATAGTCGTAGGTACGGACGATGTAGCGAAGGTAGGCGGGGTCATTTAAGCCGGCCGCGCCGGCCACTTGGTCCAATTCGCAATGAATCCACCACTCCTTGTCTTCGTCGAGCGTCCCGTCCGGTTTGAACCGACGCGCCCAAGAGCCTGAGTCTTTTAAATAAGCCATGTCTAGGATTTGCGTAGCCCGACGCTGGGCACTTACGAACATCTCGTAGTCGTCCGTCAGTGACCCAATGAGAGAGATCAGCCAGAACGTCTTCACGCTGTGCCCGAAATCGGTGTGAGGTGTGCCCCAACGCTTTCCGACGGTGTCCGTCACCGCGCCCCAGAACATCTCCGTGCGAGGAGAGTAGAAGCGATTCATCAGGATGCGCGCCAGCTTTAAAAGCCTTGTCCTCCAGAGAAGCTGGGGTTCCCTCGGGAGACATGGCGTTACTAGCATCATGTAACCGTAAATCTGGTCCAACTGAGCGACGATCTCCTGCTGCGTCTTTTTATCGCCATCCGGGGAATCCTCGAGCACCCAGCAAAACATATCCGCCCCGGAGTCGTAATAGTGAAACCAGATATAATCGTGCACCGCGAGGATCTCCCTTTCGAGATCCGGGTCGCGGGTGAGATAGTAGAGAAAGCCAAGGCCTGCGAGCAGATAAGCGAGATCCTGACTGGTTCGATAAGGGCGCTCGGGGCCGCGGTTGACACCAAGTTCGGTAAAATAGCTATACGCGCCGCCATTGTCTCGGTCGATCGCATTATTTAGTAGATACTCCACTCCGGCCTTAGCATAATTGAGATAGACTTCCTCACCCGTCATGTGGTAGGCGACACCGTAGGCGAAACATTGTCGTGACTTGGCACGAACATGATCCCGTTCCAACCAGACGATTCCGTCCACTAGATGTTGGAACTCGGGCTTCAGATGGTTCGGGTCCACGAGCGATCCGTCATTGTTCCGGTAGGTGGGGAAATTTCCCACCGGTTTGCCCAGGGCTGTTGGCATTGTCCAGAAAGGAATTAGATCATCTTTCAAATGTCTCAGCCACCGGTCTCCCCTAGGTAAGTCCCGGAGCAGCGTTTCTATGTCGAAATACTGCATCGCTGATGGAGGTGAGTAGCTCATTGGGGTGGGTCAAAAATTTTGCGCTAAGTTGCTATTCGTGTAGTCACGTATTTGCGGCATCGAAAGTATAAAATAAATCCGTCGATCGTTCGGACTTTCGAACGAAGAACACTTTCCGCACAGTATGATCGTGCGTCAACGCCCCGGCCATCCAATAAACCTCTGCCATTTCGAGCGCAGGCTTGACTAATCGATGTTGCTGGGCCGCAGGTTGGTTACGGATCCTTCCGCGCCCCACAACACCCCTCCCTGCAGATACCAAGACAGTAATCGTACGAATTCTTACTGCAGGCATACAAGTATCCAAATACCTGTGGAGTACGCAAGATAATTTGTAATACTTCTCCGCGCGAAAAGTTTTTGTCGAAATGCCGGCGATTGCAGAAAATCTCCTCAGAGGTTGTCGCGCTGGCCAAAACCCCGCCGCTTTAGCGTTCATTGACCAGTCGCGTCTGCCTCTGTTGGCTGAATTGGTGAGGCTTCAATGAGGGCAAGACAAAGAACTCTCTGCAGTGGAGGCACTTGCATGACGAAGGCGAGCTCATGGCGGGGCCCATGACACCAGCCTAACGCAACGCCCGGGATCATCAGACCAATAAATTTTACTCGCGAACTGGCCGTGCTCCCGCTCATCCAGGTTGAAAAACGAGAACGGCGACCGCAATGCGCTTATTGGAGTCATTCGTCCAGCGCCGAACTAGGAAAGCTTTCCGATTCCGTCGTCCAGTCCCGGTTGCGTGTGGCCATGATCAACCTGCGCGGCTCTATGGCCCGCCAGGATGTCTCCAGTGCCGCCGCGGCTATCGAACAACTCAATGCCATGAAGGACCTCAACGACGAACAAAGGGTCCAGGTCGGAGCCATGCGTTGGGGAACGTGTCGGCGGGTCCGCGTTTCGGCGTGGTCGGAGGTTAATAGGTGGCACGTTTCGAAGGTGCTTCCGATTCTTGTGCCGCAGGCCGAACCGGCCACCGATTGAGCGCTTCCGTTCTTACACGGATCTAGCCTGCATCGCTCACAAATCCTTAGAGATTTGTGAGCGATGCAGGCTCAGGCAGCAGAATTCCCCGGCTACGCCGGAAAATTCGACTGCTTTTTAGAGAGAATAGTTATGCAACAGTTTGTCTCAATTCATTTATCTAAAACAGGCTCTTAAACAGACGCGCAGCGTCTGTTTAAGAGCTTCCTAGCCCGCAATGAGCTCATCGCTTCGACCTTTGCGTGATTTTTGCGGGCTAGAGGATGGCCGAAGCGACGCGACCAGCGTAACGACCTCCTACGATTATGCGCCGAGCAATATGGAGGGCCTTGTAAATGCCTAATACCAGCGAAATCCGGGTCAGGGCGTCGTATGAGAGTGTGCCGACGCTCCAAAAAATCGCTTTTCAACGACCCACAAACGCCCTAATGCAAGACTGACTTGTCCAACTACCTTTATTTTGGACAGCAGTGTTCCTTCAGTTCCCTCCAATGACAGCGCCGCTGATAACTTCCCGATTGACGCTGACGTCAATACTCCGCCACCCTCCAAGAACATCGCCCAAATGAGGATCGAAGGGTTCAAGAAAGCCTTCCTCGATGCGAACCTCCCCATGCGCCCGGAGTATCTGGTCGATGGGGCCGCCAGAGAATGGAAAATATTCTCCTCCGCATTCAGAATCCGCGGTTGGAGATTTCTGAAAGCATGTTCGAAACCCGACTCACCATTCGACAATCCACCGCAAAAACGGCCGGTCAAAAAAACGCTGATCAGCCGCACCTGCTAACCTCAGCTCATTACACCCCCAAACAATGGAAACACAAAAAACCGTCAGCAACCTCACGCGGCGACAATTCCTGCATAACTCAGGCAAGGTGGCACTTGTTGCCAGCCTGTCAGGCCTGGTCTCTCGTTCGCACCACCAAAGCCGCGAGCACAACGACCGGTTCGCTGGTCATCGTAAGCCAGGCCGGTGCAGCCCCGGACAAAGCTCTGCCGAAAGCTCTCAAAGAGTTTGAAGCCGCCAACCCCGGCATGACCACCAAGCTGGTCCTTTATCCGCAAGAAAAATTCGTCGCCATGTACACAGCGGCCCAGACCGCCGGTGAGCAGGTCGATCTTTTGAATCTGAACGGCCAGGATCTTCGCCGTTACGCCACATCGAACGCCCTTCTGTCCTTCGATTCGGTCCCCTACAAAAACCGGTTTATTCCGGAATCGCTCACGCCCTACACTGTGAATGGGACCCTTTGGGGGCTGCCCGCCGGTGCCGCAGGCGGGTTCGTAGTCTTCACCAACGTCGCCCTGCTCGATAAACTGGGCTTGAAGATTCCTTCCACCTACGAGGAACTCAAGCAAGTCGGCAATGCCCTCCGGGCAAAAGGCTTCAGCACGTTTACCCATCCCGGGAAAGTGATTTATATGTGGCCGGTCTGGTTCTTCACCACCTTTGCCCAAACAACCGGCAACCGTTCCATCGAAAGAACGGTCGAGATTCTTTCAGGGAAAGGAAAATTTACAGATCCCGATTTCGTTGAAGCGCTCGACCTGGTCTTCCAATTCTCCCGTGACAAGCTGTTCAGTCCGGGCGTGTTCGGATTGGACTTTGCCAACGCGCAGAGCGAGTTCCAGACCGGAAAAGCTTGCTTCTACCTATTCCACGACTCGATCGCCAAAGGCCTGCACGACGCGGAAGGTCCAAATCTGAAACTCGATTTCATGCTGATGCCGAACCTGGTCAGGAAACCAGTCATTTCCCAGTATCCGGGCGGACCCGGATTGGTGATGGCGATTCCTGCAAAGATTGATCCGGCCCGCAAAGAAGCAGCGCTTCATCTGATCGATTTCCTCAGCTCAGACGACGTCAATCGGGAATCGATGCAGATCAACGGAGGAGCCGTTCCGGTCAACGCAAACGTGCAGCCCTCCGATCTGCCTTTTTACCAGAAGGAAAAGACGGAGATTTCGAAAATGGTCACCTACCTCGATTGGTTCTATCCGCCGGAAATTACCACCGCACTGCAAGAGGGATTACAAGCGGGTTTGGCCGGTCGAATTACCGCCGAAGCGCTTGCCAAGAATCTGCAGGCGGTTCTGGATCGCCTCTCAAGTGGCGGCTACCATTTCGCCGGATAAGGCGGCGTTACGGGCTACCGTGCCGAACCTTTCCTCCAGAACTCCTTCCGGGAGCGCGCAAGCGGCAAACCCTCGTTTGTCGCCGGCGCGCCCCGGCCTGGGCTTCAAGCGGTTCGAGCTTTTGCTCTGGCTCGCGCCGGCTCTCCTTTTAGTCGGCGCGCTGACCTATCTACCCATCCTGACAGAGTTCGTCTTGAGCTTGTTCGCCGCCGATGGGTTTTCCACGCCGCGATTCATCGGATTTGCGAACTATACCCAGGCCGCCGGGCAACCCGACTTTTGGGCGGCTCTCTTGAACAATGTCTGGTATGCGATCAGCACGGTCTCCGGTAAAGTGGTTCTGGCCCTGATTGCAGCGCTGCTGTTGAACGGGCCGTTCCGCGGCAGAGCAGCTTTCCGAGCCCTTTTCTTTCTACCGGTGATTCTATCCTTCGTCGCGATCGGGCTGCTCTGGACTCTCATTTTCAATTACAACTACGGCCTGATTAACTTTCTCCTCCAGGCCATTGGTCTAGCCGATCTCAAACGCGATTGGTTAGGTGCTCCCGAAACGGCTTTCCCGGCCGTCATCTTCGTCGATTTATGGAAGTGGACAGGTTTTCACGTTGTTATCTACCTGGCCGGGCTGCAATCGATTCCCGCCGATCTCTATGAAGCCGCTGCTCTTGACGGCGCGTCTCACTGGCAAATGCTTCGGCGCATCACGCTTCCGCTCTTGAAGCCGTTCACCGCCGTCAATGTCGTTATCGCAAGCCTGGGCGCCTTCAGTGTCTTCGATTTGATCTACGTGATGACCCAAGGAGGACCTTTCAAATCAACCAACGTGGCGATGGTGGAAGTCTATTTACAGGCGTTTCAGTTTAACCAATTTGGGTACGCTGCGGCGCTCTCGGTCATAGTCCTACTGTTAATCACAGGGTTG
>CAVVII010000025.1:0-15863 GCA_963748055.1 uncultured Verrucomicrobiae bacterium
AGCTAGTCTCAGAACTCCTGATCTCTTAGGTGAAGATAGGGGGAAGAAGGAAGTGAGATGAGACTTTTTTGCGCTGAAAAGCGAGGGAAAGAGAGGTGCATTTTTTCGGCGGATGTGGCAACCATTTTGGCATGCCACAGGTCCAGTTGCCGATCTTTCCGGCCGGAGTTACGCCGATCAACTCGGAGGTCGCCTTTGAGGAGCGAGACGGAAAGGTCTACTACTTTAATGGTCACCTTCCGGTCTTCGTCCATGAGAAGAGCGCGCTGGCGACCTTCCGGCTTTTTAGCACGCAATTGGTGATCAACGGCAACGCGACGCAGGCGGAGATTTCTCGAGCCTTCGGGGTGCCGCTGGTGACAGTTAAACGCTATGTGAAGCTCTACCGAGAGGGAGGAGCAGCGGCCTTTTTTGCTCCTGCCAAGAAGCGTTCGGCCAGCAAGCTGACGGCGCCAGTGTGCCTGCAGGCTCAAGGGCTCTTAGACCAAGGGCTGGAAGTGCCCGAAGTGGGCCGGCAGCTAGGGATCTTGCCGAACACGGTGCACAAAGCGATCCGGGCGGGTCGACTGCGGCCTGGAAAAAAAAAGAGCCATCCCAGGATGGGCAAGCCAGCACCAAGAGCCAAAGAGCTCTAGCCGATGTTCAAGCCCCGTTGGGTCGAGGCACGACGCGCAGCCTGGAGCGGGTGGCCGCCAGCATTGGGATGCTCAATGGGGCACCTATTGAGTTTGAACTTGTCCAGGACGTTCCCGATGGCGGCGTCCTGCTGGCTCTGCCGGCGTTGTTGGCCTATGGACTATTAAGCAGGAGCCGGGAGATGTTTCGGATGGCGGAGGGATTTTATCCGCTGGAAAGCATCTTTCTAGTTTTGGCGCTCATGGCTTTGGGGCGTATTCCATCGATCGAAGCACTGCGCTATGAGGCGCCCGGAGAATGGGGCAAGTTAATGGGGCTGGATCGGATCCCGGAGGTGCGCACGCTGCGGCAAAAGCTGACCCAACTCTGCGCCGAGCAAGGCAACGCGCAGCGCTGGAGCACTGCCTTGGCCGAGCAGTGGATGAGGGACGAACCGCAATGGGCCGGCGTTTTTTACGCCGATGGGCATGTGCGAGTTTATCATGGCAAACTCACTGATCTGCCTCGGCGCTATGTGGCCCGGGAGCGGCTCTGTTTACGCGCGACGACCGATTACTGGGTCAATGCGATGGATGGACGGCCCTTCTTCATGCTCAGCTGCGCCGTCGATCCGGGCCTGCAGAGCGTGTTGCGCGAACAGATTATCCCGCGGCTCAAAGCCGAGGTGCCAAACCAACCCACTCAGGAGCAACTAAAGCCGACCCGCTCTTAAGCCGTTTTACGATCGTCTTCGATCGCGAAGGTTACTCGCCGGCCTTGTTCGCCCAAATGAAAGAGCAACGCATCGCGATCCTGACCTACCGCAAGTTTGGAGAGCTGTGGGCGTCGGAGGAATTTAGTCCTGCCAGGTCAGCTTGATCAGTGGAGAAGAAGTCACCATGGAGATGGCCGAACGCGGTGTCCAACTCTCCAACAAGCTGTGGGTGCGCGAAGTGCGTCATCTCAGAAAAAGGACACCAAAGCTCGATTTTAAGCACCGATTACCGTTCCGATTTGACCCGGATAGCCGTGGCAATGTTTGCCAGATGGTGCCAGGAAAACTTCTTTAAATATATGCGCCAACACTACAGTCTGGACCGATTAGCCGAGTACGGCACCGAAGCCATTCCTGATACAACCCGGGTCGTCAACCCGGCTTGGCGCCAACTCGACAGCCAGGTTCGTCGCCAGAACGGAATGCTCGGCCGGAACTGGCTCAGTTCGCCCAAATCCAGCTGCCTCCGGAACTGGGCCCAAAGAAGTCCAAGCCTATGAGCGCAAGAAAGGTCAACTCCAAGAGGCCATCGAAGCACGTCGCTAACAAATCCAGCAACTTAAAGCTCAACGCAAAGCCAATCCCAAGCACATCGAGATCAAAGATCTGCCTGAGCCGGATCGATTCCGGCGGCTGCGTTCAGGAGAAAAAACACTTCATCGACACGATCAAACTCATCGCTTACCGCGCTGAAACAGCTCTCGCAGAGTTAGCCCGCGAAAAGATCAGACGCTGCGATGACGCCCGCTCACTGATCCGACAACTCTTCCGCACCGAGATCGACCTCATTCCCGACCGCCTCAAGCAGACCCTCACCGTTCGTTTGCACCCGATGAGCACCCAAGTACACGACGAAGTCGTCCACCATATTATCCAAGAACTAACACAAACAGAAACTGTTTTTCCAGGCACCGATCTGCGCCTCGTTTATGAAATATCAGGCTCACCCAAATTCCTAGAGATCAGGATGTCTGAGTCTACGCAAAGTTGACCTGCTGCCGCCTCAAGAACTGTGCGTAGCAATCGAGTCCGTTGTCGCTGCCCATTACGGGCGCCAGCCCTCCCGAAATCACTGTCGCTGTGTCTCGATTGCTTGGATTCAAAGCCATGAGCGCCGGACTGCGTGAAACTATCGACCGGCAGGTTCAAACCTTGAAAGTGAAAGGTCGGCTCCGCGAGCAAGATGGCCTACTTCGCATAGGTATCGTGACGTAGTTTTGATGTTCATCATTCGGATCGGGTGTGCATATGGTTCAACTCCTGCACTCTCTCGAGCCGTGATGCGCAGATACTCACTTGGGTTATCCCGAAACTTTCCGCGTTCTTCTTAACCACTGTTGCTCCGAGCGTTTAAGGACTTCCTTATCCTCTTGCCTCAGGGACTGGCGCAGCTCGTTGTATTCTTCGTTCAATTCCTTTTCCGCATTATTGATATTCTCCGCTTGATCGGATGCGAACGGCACCGATTGTTGTGGTCGCTCCGCGGCCACCGACTCTCTTTTCTCTAGGGTTTCAGTGATGGCGAGGAGCCTTCCGAAAATGTCCTGGCCAAGGCACGCGAATACTTCTTTAAGGCCCATCGACCCAACAACCGCACCCAGGCAATGTTGAAAAGGACGATGGGTAGGCGGGAGGTTCGGGCATATGCAAAGCGAAGAAGCAACGACTATACGCACAACAACACAGATCCGCATTGCCTCGCAGATTCATTCAGGCGGAAACCTCGACAAAAGGTCCTCAGGGATCCACTCCCGACTGGACGTCTGCCAATCGAGCCTCCCCCGACTCCGTATTAAGAACGATGTGGTTCGGAAATGTCGCGGTCAAAAGCTGTCCCGGCACGAACACATGGACTCCCTTAACCATTTGCGCCCAACTCGCTTCCCGCCAAGTAGGGATATTGATGACTGTGCCCGGAAATAAAATATTCCGGACGGTAAGTGCGGAGAAGTTCTGCCGCCTCGCGTTCCTCGCCAATAGAACCAGGATAGGCCCTCGGTGGTACATGGTGGAGGACAAGCCATCGAACTTCGGCGTTGCCTTCGAAGGGTGTTTCCCCGGTCAAGCCAGACCGATTTTTGTTCTTTAGAACAATGATACGGAACGGTCGTCACGATCAAATCGTTCACAACCTGCGTCACCCCATCCGTGATAATGTTTGGCTCTTTTCCTAACGCAACGAGCCACTCGTATACAGGTGCCCGGTCTGCGGAGATTTGGCGTCCGGCATCGTCATGGTTCCCGGAGCAGATCGCAACGCGAGTTACCTTTACCAACTCGCGAATCCATCGACCGACCTCCCGAGCCTGTACGATCCTCGGCTCACGGCTAAACATATCCAGCAGGTCCCCGGCAATACAGATCAGATCATAATCCGCCGCCCGATCTAGCAACCACCGAAACCAGTGTTCCTGATAATGCAGGTCCGCTGTGATGAGTATTTTCATGCGGTAGGTCCAAGCAGACTATACCGATTCAGCGGCACGTAAATTTCGAGAACGCTTCGTCGCCGATTTCGTAATCGCCATGGATTCGAGCCAAAACCCGGCATCGTTATATAGAAAATGCAGTCCGCAAGGCACCCCTTCCTTGAGCGTTAGCCCGATTTTCTCAACTCGACGCTGAAATCGGCTATTTTTCGCGAAAAGTCGACCGCCGAGGCGCTTAAATAAAGGAACAGGATCCCCAAAATGTCTCTAGGCCAGACCAAGTCTCTTCACAACCCGAAATTTAACAGTAGAATTGGTGCATGTAATGTTTTTGCAGTTCCAACCGCGGATCAAAGACGGCAAAGAGCAGCAACTCAACCTCACTTGCCAGGCCAACGGCCGCCGCGCAGCAGCTCCTGCGGGAGGTTGGCTACCCGACGGTATGTTGGAGCTTGGTGCGGCCTCTCCAGGAGGTAGGGCCGAATTAAAACGCCTAATGCTAAGCAGCGTTTCCCCCATTATGCGTTTGCATGCCTCCGAAGTTCTCGTCGAGCGGGAGGGAATCTACCAGGATCCGTGATCGACCCGCTATCGCAAACCTCTTACGTGCGCGAAGAAGCCGGTACCCATCGATATAACGTGGGGACCGACACGCCTAAGCTGTGCGCCACCTCCTGTGGAGCCGTGCCGCTTGCCAATAGCTTTCTTGCCGCCTGAACCTTGCTCTCGGTCATCTGACGCTTTCGGCCCCCGACGCGTCCTTGGCAGCGGGCGGCATCCAGTCCGGCGCGGGTGCGCTCTAGGATCAGCTCGCGCTCCATTTGGGCTAGACTGGCCATTACGTGGAAAAAGAAGCGCCCTGCGGGCGTCTTCGTGTCAACGCCGTCGGTGATGCTTTGGAAATGCACCTTCTGGGTTTCCAGTTCGTTAACCAGATCCACCAATCCTTTCACGCTGCGCCCGAGCCGATCCAGTTTCCAGACCACAAGGGTATCGGCTTCCCGCAAGTGGGACAGCGCCTCTTTTAGCCCCGGACGTTCGAACTGTGCCCCGCTGAGTTTGTCGGTGAAGATGCGTTTGCATCCTGCCTTGTTGAGCGCGTCCAGCTGCAGTTCCAGATTCTGGTCACGGGTCGACACCCGGGCGTATCCAATCCGCATGGCTTGAAGTTCTCCCTGTGCCATCAAATTCTCGATATCCGTGTCGGAGAGGAAGAAACGAGAAGAACGAATCGAGAACGGGTTTCGAGAACCTTAAAGCGACCTTTTGAGAGCATCTTACGCATACTAGATTCATTTCTCGAAAACTACCGATTTCGAGAGCCTCGCTAGCAGTCTTTCCGAAAATGATATCGCAAAAGCCGCGGTTGTACTCGAAGTGTTCTTTGGCGCTGTCGCTACGGGTAAGCTGTCTGGCAGTCCGTAGGCAACGTCGAAGTCAGCAGGCGAAAGATGCCGATGTGCGGGTTTGGTTGCCAAGGTTATCAGGGCCACCCGAAGTTCGGCGATGTCCAAAGCCTCCTCCGGCGATTTTAGGCATACGCAAAGGCAACGGTAACAGATCTTGAAAAGTATGGGAGGAGCTGATCAAGCGGGACTAGATTCACGTTAGTCGCCTCTCTTGCGAAGCCAAATTCGATCAACCTCCCGATTCGACCCAGAAACCGTCGCCGGAAACGATATAAGATTAAAAGTGAGATATATGGATATGGATAGGATGGTACTTATGACCATCCTATTCCTATCTCTAGCCACGGGTTGCGCCTATCAGGAGCGCGTGGCGTCGGTTCCGCCTCCGCCGGTCGTGATCGGTTGGATAAACGCGTCTACTATGCGCTCGGGAACGAGAGTAATCATCAATCTCTCAGAGCAGAGCATACCTGATAGAAGGAGGCAAAGTCAGTTTGATCTCTTCGATCGCGTCAGGTCAACCCGGTTGGTCGACACCAACGGGTAATTTCTCGGTCATTAGCAAGGATATTGACCATCGGTCTCAGAGCTTCGGATCGGTTGTCGATGGTTAGGGCATGATCGCAACGTCGAATGCAACTCCTGGCACCTACGTACCACCTGGTTTCCATTATCAAACAGTCCAACGGGACTGTGCTGAAGGTCTTATCGTTGTTCATACAAAAGGGATCTCAATAGAAAAGTTGGATAGCCTTTCGGACAGAAGTGAGGTCCCCGTGTTGCCGGCAACCGTCACCGGAGTGCCCAATATTAACCCGTTCGAAAAACCGGTGCTGCGAGGTCTCGAGGCATCCGCACGCACCCGTGAGATGCGGGATACCCAGCGAAGAAAACCGGCATGCATGCCAACTGCCTGGCTGAATTCCATGTAGTATGGCATTGGCCCAGCGTCATGTATTCGATGCGGCCGGGAATCGCGTCAAGGCGGATGCCGTCGAGGTTCGGATTCGTCACGACCAGCGTGCGGCGTTCGAGCGGCTCGACCTGGCGGCGGTTCTTGCGGCGAAGGCGACCGCTTCCTGCGCGGGATCGATCCGGAAGATTCGCTGAGCAGCAGCAGCGTGCCGATGATGCCGACGATCGCCGTCGGGAAAGTGACGGCGGAGGCGAGGGCGGGCAGCGCGAGGCGGTCGGCCGCGATGCCCGGGAGCGTGCCGAGCGTCTGCGTCGCCGCGCCGAGCGACGGCATGTTGATCGACGCGCCCGAGAAGATGCCGAGCACCGCCGCCGGGTCGAAGCCCGCGAGCCAGCCAATGAGCGGCGCGCTGCACGGCCCCGAGCATCACGATCGCTGCGGCCAGCGCGTTCATCCTCACGCCCTGCTGCCGCAGCGCCGCGAAGAAGCCGGGGCCGAGCTGCAGGCCGATGGTGAAGACGAACAGGACCAGCCCGAACTCCTTCACGAAATCGAGCGTGGCGATGATCGACCGGCTTGCCGAAGTGCCCGACGAGGATGCCGGCGAAGAGCACGCCCGCGGTGCCGAGCCCGATGCCGCGGAACTTGACGCTGCCCAGCGCCATGCCGAGCCATGCACACGAAGACGAGCACCCCGATGGCGTGGGCGATGGGCTGCGTCGCTGTTGAGCTCGAAGAGCCAGCCCATGCGTCAGGCTTCCGGCGCCGGCGGCCTTCACCTCGGCGCTCGCGCCGGCCTCGTAGGTCTCGAAGTTGTCGCTGAACAGGCCGGCGAGCTTTTTGCGCGGTGGCGTCGTAGGCGGCCTTGTCGGCCCACGCATTGCGCGGGACGAGGATCTCTGAGGGCACGCCGGGACACTCGGTCGACAACCTCGAAGCCGAACACCGGGTCGCGCTCGGTCTTGGCTTCGCAAGCGCGCCGCTCGTGGATCGCGTCGATGATGGCGCGGGTGTGCTTGAGGCTGATGCGTTTGCCGACGCCGTGGCCGCCGCCGCCCCAGCCGGTGTTCACCAGCCAGACGCGGGCGTTGTGCTTGCGCATCTTCTCGGCGAGCAGCTCGGCGTACTTGCTCGGATGCCACACCAGGAACGGCCCGCCGAAGCACGGCGAGAACGTGGCCTGCGGCTCGGTGACGCCCATTTCGGTGCCGGCGACCTTCGCGGTGTAGCCGCTGATGAAGTGATACATCGCGTGCGCCGGCGAGAGCGCGCTGACCGGCGGCAGCACGCCGAACGCGTCGCAGGTGAGGAAGATGACGTCGGTCGGATGGCCGGCCACGCACGGGATTTTCGCGTTGTGGATGAACTCGATGGGATAGGCGCCGCGCGTGTTCTCGCGTGATGCTCGTGTCGGTGAAGTCCACGCCGTGGTCGTCCTCGAGCACCACGTTTTCCAGCACGGCGCCGAAGCGCAGCGCCTGGAAAATGTCCGGCTCGCTCTCCGGCGTGAGGTTGATGGCCTTGGCGTAGCAGCCGCCTTCGATGTTGAAGATGCCGTCGTCGCTCCAGCAGTGCTCGTCGTCGCCGATCAGGTGGCGCTTCGGGTCGGCGGAGAGCGTCGTCTTGCCCGTGCCGCTCAGGCCGAAGAGCAGCGACGACGCGCCCGGTCTTTTTGTCCGCCGTGGCCGAGCAGTGCATCGACAGCACGCCGCGCTTCGGGCGCGAAGTAGTTGGCAACCGTGAACACGCCCTTCTTCATCTCGCCGGCGTATTCGGTGCCGAGGATGATGAGTCGCGTCTTCGAGGCTGAGGTCGATGCTCGTGTTCGAGCCCATGCCGGTCGTGAGCCGGTTGGCGGGAAATGCGCCCGCGTTGATAGATGGCGAAGTCGCGGCTCGCCGAAGCTCGCCAGTTCTTCCTTCGTCGGCCGGATGAGCATGGTGTGCATGAAGAGCGCGTGATACGGCCGCGAGCAGATCACGCGGACCTTGATGCGATACTTCGGGTCCCAGCCGGCGAAGCCGTCGAAGCAATAAAGGCGCTCGCGCGTGTTGAGGTAGTCAATCGCGCGCTCGCGGTTGATTCGGAAGGTGTGCTCGATCGAGCGGGATGTTCACCGGGCCCCACCAGACGTCGCTCTTCGAGGCGGGATGCTTGACGACCCGCTTGTCTTTCGGCGAGCGGCCGGTCTTGGCGCCGGAGTAGGCGACGAGCGCGCCGTTGTCGGCGATGCTCGCGTCCTTCTCGTAGCGGATCGCGTGCTCGTAGAGCGCGCTCGGCGGGAGGTTGTGATGCACGGTGGTGACGGTGATGCCGTGGGCGGTAAGGTCGAAGGTGGGGGGCGTGGTGCTCATAGACTGTTGAGGTTTCGATTTGGCAGGATGAACCAGCCGCGCCAGCGCGGGCTATTGGACCAAAATTCTAATGGAGCCGCAGCAAGGGGGCAACACAATGACGCTCGACCAAATGAATGGTCTCGCGCACACTTGCATCCGCGAACCGGGGAGTGTCGCGCCGCGGCGCAAAGTGGCCGCCTATCACTCTCAACACCCAACACTCCATGAAATCCCCGCTCTCCGAATCACCATCTCAAGCCGCCGACGCCGGGCTCTGCCACCTGCTGGGGTTCCGGTTTGCGCCGCGCCTTCGCGATCTGGCCGACCGCAGGCTCTATGTTGCCGACGGTCACGCTGACCACGGCGCCCTCGATTCCATGATCGGAGGCGTCATCAATCTTTGCAAGATCGAGGAAAACTGGGACGAGACCCTTCGCATGACGGCCTCGATCAGGGCTGGAACGGTCGCACCGTCGGCGCTTCTGCGCCGGCTCGCTGCCTATCCGCGGCAGAACGCCCTGGCCAGGGCTCTGCGCGAGATCGGTTGCCTCGAGCGGATCTGTTCATCCTCGACTGGATCTCAGATCCGGCGCTCAGACGCCGTTCCAACGCTGGGCTCAATAAAGGCGAGGCCAGAAACGCGCTGGCCCGTGCCCTGTTTTTCCATCGTCACGGCGAGATCCGGGACCGCGCCTTCGAAAATCAGCGCTACCGGGCCTCTGGTCTCAACCTCACGATCGCCGCCATCACCCTCTGGAACACCGTCTATCTCAGCCGCGCCGTCGCCGAGCTTCGCGCTCAAGGCGGATTTCTGCCCGACACGCTTCTCGCCCATATCGGCCCGCTCGGCTGGGAACACATCAGCTTCAATGGCGACTACGTCTGGCCGTCCGAACCGTTCAAGGATGGGTTTCGTCCGCTGCGAAATCCCCGCTCCGCGTTCCTCGATGCTGCTTAGCGTACGTTTTGGAACAAATTCTGCGATGGACCCCAAGGGGAGCCGGCCCGGACGACCTCCGCTCAATCTGGAAAAGCTCGAAGCCGCCCTGTTACTGGTCAAGGGCGGCATGTCGCCCACCAAGGCCGCCCGCCGAACCGCGCTCGGACGCTCAACGCTCTACCGCGAAATCCAAGCGCGGGATCATGCCTGAGACCTTAGCGTACGTTTTGGAACAGATTCTGCGATGACCCCGTCAAGGCGATAGCGGCGATACTTACCAACTCAAGGGCTATTGGTCGGCGATTAAAGTCCGTAAGGGCGATGCTTGGAAGGATCGATGCAGACCTGGAACATAACCCCAGCACCGCCGCCTGCTTAACGAAATAGGGGTATTCTGGTCCTGCGGGTGCTTACGCAAGCATCCGAAGATCAAACCTCGCTTCACTTCAAGCGACCGACGATGGCTTGGGCAAACTCCTTGGTAGACGCCGTGCCGCCGAGGTCGCCGGTGCGCACCTTATCTTCGTTCAGCGTCTGATGAACCGCATTGCGCAGTTGATGCGCAAGCTCGCTCCGGTCAATATGATCAAGCATCATCGCGGCCGCGAGCATCAACGCGAGCGGATTGGCAACCCCCTTTCCCGCAAGATCCGGAGCAGAGCCATGCACGGCTTCGAAAATCGAGGCGTCCAGGCCGATATTGGCCGCAGGGGCCATCCCCAACCCACCCACCAAGCCAGCCATTTCGTCCGACAGAATATCGCCAAAAAGGTTGGTCGTTACGATGACATCAAACTGCCACGGATTGAGAACCAGCTGCATAGCACAGGCATCGACTATGCGTTCGTCCACCTCGAGCCGGTCTTCGTAACTTTTCCCCACCTGGAGGGCTGTCTCCAGAAAAATACCGGTAAGCGCCTTCAGGATGTTGGCCTTGTGCACAATGGTCACCTTCTTGCGGCCATTGCGTATCGCGTATTCGAATGCAAACTCGGCGATGCGTCGGCAGCCCGCGCGGGTATTGACCCCAGAACCGATCGCGACCGCGTGATGATCGTCGCCAATGGGGATGTAGTGCTCAAAGCCAACGTAGAGACCCTCAAGGTTCTCGCGCACCAGCACCACGTCGATGTCTTCGTAGCGTCCTCCGGGCACCAGGGTGCGAGCGGGACGCACGTTGGCGTACAGATTAAACTCCTCACGCAATCGCACGTTCGAGGAGCGGTAGCCACCGCCTACCTGGGTAGTCAGCGGCCCTTTTAGCGCCAGCCGGGTACGTCGGACGCTGTCCAGAGTGGTTTGGGGCAGCGGGTCGCCGAACGCCTCCACTCCTGCCATCCCCGCTGTATGCACTTCCCATTCAAACGGGGCACGTAAGGCATCGAGCACCATGACAGTGGCCTCGACAATTTCCGGGCCGATGCCGTCACCGGGAATCAACGTAGCCGGAATCACATTCTCTGCGGCCAATTGCACTTTTGGTCCTCCATTTAAATCTGCAGTCGTTGCTCGAGGGGAGATATTGTTCGCCGCTGATCGTGTCAATCAGTTGGCTAACGCGCGCCGGCGGTGACGGGTCAGTTGGCATATCCTTGCGCCAGGGCGCCGGCTGTGAGCGCGACGATCAAACGCTTTTTCTGTGCCTAACTCAGTCGCGACGAACGCATAAGTTCGCCCTGGCCTGTCATCTTCAGGTACAATGACCTTCTCTACCCAGGCGGGGTCATAAATAGTGTCTAAGTACTTTTCGCCGAGATCCGCGGATATGGCGACTATAGTGTCGCCGCGCCTGAACTCTGGAGCTAGCTGTTGTACAGCGGCCAGGACTGTTCCGCTGCTTCCCCCAACAAGTAAGTGATGGTCTCGAAGGAAAGAAAGACAAGCTTCAACCGTTTTTTCTTCGTTCACTGCGACGATTCTATCCGGCTCGGCGAGGTCCGCAAGCTTTGGTCTCACGCTCGCGCCAATGCCAGGGATGTTTCTTTTGCCGGGCGCGCCTCCGAATGTGACAGAGCCTACCGGCTCGACGGCCACAATCTTAATCCTTGGGAATTCTTGATGAAGTCGTTCTGAGATCCCGGCCAGGGTACCAGTAGTGCCGGTCCCGACAAAGACCCAATCGACTTTATCAAATTCGCGCGCAATCTCATTTGCCGTTTGCTCGGCATGAACATTTTTGTTGGCTATGTTAGCATATTGATCGAGCCAGACCGCGTTCGGGTCCGATCGCAGTATTTGATCGATTTTCTTTAACCTAGTTCCCAAATACCCCCCCCGACGGGGTCCCGAACTTCAACTACGATAACCCTTGCCCCATAGAGTTCCATACCTCTGGAGCCGGTGACGGCGCCGCTCGGCGACACGAAGATCTGGTACCGCAAAAGGTCCTGCGTGCCGTCGCCGTTGAAATCGCCGACGCGCGCGGCGGTAGGTGCATCGAGGGTGTTTTCCGTGCCGCTGCGCAGCGCCAGCCAGCCGGACCGGCCGCCGGACGAGTACCGCCAGCCGTTGCCATTCTTCTGGGCGACGTCGGTGCAGCGGTCGCCGTCGAAGTCGCCGAACGCCAAGCTGGACAGGTTGGTCGAGAGCTGGTCGTTGAGCTTCATCCAGGCCGACTGGCCGCTGCGCGACCACGACCACCAGCCGTTGGCCATCGCGAACACGTCGGTGAAGCCGTCGTTGTTGAAATCGCCGAACCGCAGAGCGGACACCTGGTAACCAGACGCATTGATCGGCTGCCAGTCGGTCCGCCCCGACCACGACACGTACCAGCGGATGCCATCGGTGCGGAAGACGTCGGTCTGGAAGTCGCCGTTGAAATCCCCGAACCGATAGTCCGACACCGGGTACGGCTGCGACGGACCGAGCGCAACGGGCTCCCCCGACCCCGCCGACGAGTAGTACCAGGCAAGAGGCCAAACAGCGAGGCCACTATGAGCGAGAACACCGTCATCTTGCGTATCGGAGGTTCGGCCCACTTCACTCCGTAGTCCGCGAATACGGGTTTCAGGGCGTACTTGAATAACGGCTTGAAGTCCTTGTCATTAAGCAGACGCAGTCTCGGTGCCTTCAGCGGGAGGAAGTCTAGTGTCCAGTCCGCCGAGAATCGGAAGAAACCCCTGATGCTGCCGCGCTTCTTGAGGCCGTCCCGCTCGGGAAGGGAGACGCCGAGCGCTTGACCTGCTTCGTTTAGGAAGGCGTCGTATACTTTATTGCTCATCCTCATCATGAGCAGCAACAGCTGGTACGGTCGCAGGATTTCTCTCGCCTTCCGCATCTCCCAGAGTACGCCCGGTGTATTTCCCACCCGTATGACGACCAGTTTCGCGGTCTTCATCTGCCCGATCACATCCCGTTGCCACTCCTCGTGAGACGCATAGAGCTTGGCCGCGCCGGGGGTCGGCAGGCTCTCACCCGGTCGGCCGATGGCGACGAGGTCACCAAAGGGTTTGAGAACCTCGGCGAGTTGCTCCTCTTCCGTGCCTGAAAACAACGTTGGAGTCAGCAGCGCGGAGAACGCCTGCCCGGCAGCTGAGGGGTCCACCTTGAAGGACCGCAAGTACAAGACGTCCGGCTTGGCATCCGACACGATGGCTTCGGTAGAGACCTGCGCTGCTGCGTACTGCCGCCCAACGTAAAACAGGAATGCACCGGCTACAATCAAGGCCAACGCCAGCACGCCAACCAGCAAGACCCATTTGGGTGGTACGAATCCGAGAACGAATAAGATCCCGGTGCCGATGACCATCAGCACGCTGCCGCTGTTCTTCAAAGTCCTGCCGGACGACGACGCGGTGCCCATGTTCTGCCCAATCCTGGCGAACTGATACTGATAGGAAATCGCTTTTGGCCCTCCGGGGCGTTGGCCCGGAGTCTGAAGCCGAAAGCGTGCGTTTCCACGGGCGCAGAGTAACAAAAGTGGGCCCGGAAGGTCCATTTGATAGTGACGAGTGAGACTCTGGCAGGGATAATTCGTGTAATCGGTGCGCCTTTCTCAGGCACCTCGAATCGTTCACGGGAAAGCCCAGCGGCGAACATGGTCTTCTGGTAGGTGTTCATCAGGTCCCTGAATTCCTGAAGCTGCGCCGGCTGAACGTTGCCCGCTTGCGCCCATTTCCAGAAATCAGCCGCAACCGCTTTATTGGCTACACTTCCAAGCATGAGCGGGTTAGCGTGCTGAACCATTCCGCGAAGCGAGTCCGCCGGCGGTACTTTGCGTAGCTTGGCCTGGAAATCTCGTCGTTTGAGCATGTCCGCCGCGTCCGTGGGCCGCTTACAGGCTCGGCATCCCATACTGATGAGAATGGGGACGGCGAAAGTAAACATTGCACTCGAGTCGCTGGGGTGAGACGCCATGCCAACCAAACCAGTCGCCAAAAAGCCAATCCCCGGCAAACCCCAAGCCGTCAAACCCGCCCAGAAGAATGTTGTCCAGAAGAAGCCTGCTCCCCGACAAAGTTGAGAACCTTGCAAAAGAGTATCTTGCCGAGCGCGTCCAATGTTCCGTCTCCACAGATCCTTGAAACTCCGCCTTGTCCTTGATCGCCATTCGAAACGGCCACGACATGCCAGGATCGTGCCTTGAGCCAGAGATATCCTACCTAAGATTCAAGACCAGAATATCCGGACGGGAGCGCTTTATCGAATTATCTGTTCAGTTTCGGGCTCGAATAGGGTCACTTTATCGAGATCGAGCTGGACAGTCACCTTTTCGCCCAAATGGAATAAATGTTCGCCAGGAATTCGGGCGATCAAGTTACCTGTACCTGCCTTCATGTACACAATCGACTCCGAACCCATGGGTTCGGCGATATCAACGGTCAAAGTAACGGGTGTACTGGAGCCCTCCTTCGGCTCATTACTGATGTTTTCAGGACGAATGCCGAAGATGATATCTTTATCGACGTATCTGCTTGCGAGGGGTTTGAGGCGACCTTCTAGAGGGAATGTCAGCGCGTTCTTCTCCGCGTTTTCGGAAAAAAACAGACGACCATCTCGCTTCTGCACCTTACCTTTCAGCAGGTTCATCGGCGGACTTCCAATGAAACCGGCGACAAAGAGATTTTCCGGCCTAAGGTAAAGTGTTAGCGGATCGGCCACCTGCATGATGAGGCCGTCTCGCATGACGCAGATGCGGTCACCCATGGTCATTGCCTCGACTTGGTCGTGGGTAACGTAGATCATTGTCGAACCCAGCTGAGCGTGCAACCGTGAGATCTCCGAGCGCATCTGGACGCGCATTTTGGCATCCAGGTTGGACAGTGGTTCGTCGAAAAGGAACACCTTGGGATTCCGCACAATGGCGCGTCCCAAAGCGACACGCTGCCGCTGACCGCCGGAAAGAGCCTGAGGTTTGCGTTCCATCATGTGATCGAGCTGGAGCGCCTTTGCGGTTCGTCCAACCATTTCCGAGATGAACGCTTTCGTCTTCTTTGCCAATTCAAGGCCGAACGCCATGTTTTTGAAGATGGTCATGTGGGGGTAGAGCGCGTAGCTCTGGAACACCATCGCGATTCCCCGTTCTTTCGGCTCGAGGTTGTTTACTACCTGTCCTCCGATTGAGATCGTTCCACCGGTGACTCTTTCGAGTCCGGCGATCATACGGAGAGTCGTCGACTTTCCGCAACCGGAAGGCCCGACAAGGACCATAAACTCTCCGTCTTCGACGTTTAAGTTGATACCCTTGACCGCTGTGAACGTTGGGCGTCCCCGCTCGTCCACATACGTCTTCACCAAATCCTTCATTACTACGGAAGCCTCGCTCATGAATTTTTATCCTCGGGTTTATCATTTCCGTTGATGCCACTGGAGGTCAGACCGTTAGCAGATACCTCCTACCGGGAGGTTTCCATCGGGCCGCCGATATTCGCACACACGGACACTAAAGTTACCCTTGGTTCATGCGTTCTCAAGCACTAGAACGGCCCGAATGGCATAAAATGCCTGGTGTCGATTTCAGTTAAATCGTAGACTAAGTCATTTCCGGGTCAGATTTTTTTTTAAGTAAATCGTAGACTATCCCGGCTTTTTTCAGTGAAATCGTAGACCGTTTGCACTTTACTCTGCAAAGGGCCACACACAGTCTGAAAACCGGAAATTCGTCGGCCAGCGGCCTGATGAGAGCGTCCGGCCTAGAATCGCATTCCCATTCGGCTTGGTCAGCGCGGTGCCAGGAACGATGATTTTCATTTAATTCTGCGACCAAATTGGGGCCACAAATGGTCCGACAAGATATCGCCAAACTTTCGTCACCTTTTGCGGATTTTTTCCAAGAACTTATTCGCCGTGAAGAAACCGACACGCTCGAGCAAATACAGAGGCGACGCCGATCACCAGGGCACCTTTTTCAGCGACTGCGATCTGTTATTTGAAAAGCTGCCGACACTGGAGCCAACATTTGGACAAGTGTGCCGCGAGGATGTTGGCGCGAGATATCAAAAAGT
>CAVVII010000026.1:0-499332 GCA_963748055.1 uncultured Verrucomicrobiae bacterium
TATTAGGCATTAGTTTAGACAATATGTCATTGAACAATCAGTAATTGGGGATGAGAAGTAACGACAACGTTAGCTTTAGCAGTCTGTCCGTTATCCCAAACGACTAATGGTAGGTTAATAAATGACATTGTAACTAGATCTAAAAGAAATATCTGTACTGGATTTGGATGACGAATTGTAATCCTGATCTGCGTCCTTTCAGTATTAGATAACTGCTCTGTAGAGGAAAAGAGAACATACGATGTCTTTCCATCTGACGTATCAAATTGTTGCGCAGAATAGTTATTCCAATCCATTGTCCCAGACAGGATTTCTGTATATGGCCAGGTGCTATTTTTAACTAGTGCGGCAAGACCGCTGAAAGAAAGAACAGGAGCAGAGGGCCCTGGCGGCGGTTTCTGCGCGAAAAGCCCAAAGACGGCAACCGAATTCTGGGTGGCGACGAACACCTTGCCGTTGCAGACCGTCGGTGTGATAAACTTGTTCGCCTGACCGAATTGGTCCTGATTGCTATTGTAAAGTTCCTGAAGATTCGTGGCGTCGTACGCGTGTAATACGGCTTGATTATTACCCGAATTCTCGTACGCCCAAACGATTCCCGCGGTGTTGCCCGAAGAGGAAATACTCGGGGTAACACCAGGATACGCAAAGAACTTCGGCGTCTCTGTCACTGCGGCCGGGCCGGGATCCAGGCGCGCCTGAGTGAAAGTGAATCGCCGCAAGGCACCTCCGACCGGCCCGTAGTAAATCGAGCCATTGAAGTAGGCGGCGGTACCAAACTCTCCTCCAGGTAGAGCGCCAACCAGCTCCTGATACACGTAGCTGTTAGACGTCGCACCCGGAGCGAACTTGCCCATGTTATCGCGATCCACGAGGTAAATGTTGCTGTCCTTCCCGGCACCGACTGCCAGATGTCGTATCTGACCGCTCCCGTCGGTCATGTCCGGGAGCACGAGAGCTCCGCCGGAACCGAGATCGGCGTCGTTTTGCGCGTCAGTGGCTTGATCGAACGGTGTAAAGTAATCGCTGACTGCCAGGGACCCCTGAGTTGATAGCTTTAAAAAGGTATCGCCGTAATCTCCGTGGCTTGGAAACCCGTTGAGCAGGGTCGCATCAAACGGGCCATTTGCGCTGAGCGCGTAAATATTTCCGGTTGCATCTGCAGCCGGCCCGGCGCCGCTGTTCCAAAAAGAATTGCCGGATCCGTCCGAGAGAAAGGTAGAGTTTGGGGCGCCGTTGGGATCAAGATTTAAGACTCTAGTCTGCGCGAGAGTCTTCTCATCATATCCGATGATCCACGAGGTGTAAGGAGCAATGTCACAATGGGACGACCACGCCGTGTACAGAGTTCCGTTAAGTAGGAGCAGGCCAGGCCGCTCCTTATAGGCCCCGGGATCGAAGATCACGTGGCCGTTGCCGTCGTTATGCGGACCCGACCCGGCATAACTCGCCTGGATCTCGACCGGACTACCCGGGACCTCCTGACCGGTAGCCAGATTAAGGACGTGCAGACGTTGATGATAGGCGGTCGCCGACTTACTCATGGCCACCAGGTAGATGGTTCCGTTCGTTCCGTTCGCTCCGCTATTGCGATCAATCACAGGCGTTGCTGTTACGCCGATTTCCGGGGTCACCTGGCTACATCCTCTATCATCCGAGGGAGTTTCCCCAGGGACCACGAGAGACGCATGCCAGTAGAGAGTGCCCGTATCCGCGTCAAAAGCATAGGCGCTATCATGTTCGGTGGCGACAATGACGAGATTGTGGCTACCCAGCGATATGCTCCCGGCGAAGACCGCCGCGTTTGAAACGTACAAGGGCTGAGCATCCACCTTGCCGTCTACCAGGAGATTGAACAGGAGACCAAACGAATTCGCATTGACGTTGCTCGGTGTTAACACGACCTCGTTCGGATTCCAGCCCGTGCGTGCGTTGTCGTTGTGGTAGGTCAGCACATCCGCAGCGAAACATGGAGAGCTTAGGGCATAACATGCCAAAACGATCAGGAAATAACCTCTACGGATATCCATCAGATCGGCTAATCGGATATTTAATCATCTTAAAACCCCCAAGAGCCCTAAACGGGCCATTGTTGCTGGCCGAAAGCCGTTACTTGAGGGGGATTAACGGCATTCAGATCCTCGAATGACTTCGTTGTCGAGACGTCGCCTGAGCTCAATCGCATTCCGAAGAGGGTTAGGTATAGAGTCATACAATAATAGGAGTGTGTCCAATAATCTCCGCAATATCAATTTTTTTTATATGAACCACAAAAACGATCGCACGGCTGTGTGGCATCGATTTCGTCTCGGCGGTAAGCCGCTCCGGGTCCAATGGCTCGCACCGGAGGTAAGCCAACCATCACCTGGAAGGGCGGTCAGCCGACCGCATAGAAGCAAGGAGTAGCCATGGTTTCAGTTATCATACCATCGTACAATCGGAAGAATTTGACCCACCGGGCGGTCAGGAGCGTTTTGGCGCAAACCTTTGCCGACCTGGAGGTCGTGGTGGTGGACGACGGTTCACGTGACGAGGAAGTATTTCTTTGCCATGCTGTCGAGGATCGGCGCGTGCGAGTGGTCCGGCACGAGACGAACAAGGGAGTGCCTGCAGCGAGAAACACGGGCATACAGGCCGCCCGGGGGGGAGATTTTGGCATTCCTCGATTCGGACGATTACTGGTTCCCGAACAAGCTGGAGAACCAGATGGCGCTCCACGAGCGGGAGCCGGATCGGGACAACGTCCTGATCTACTCTTCTTATTACTGCGAACAGAACGGCAAATGGACACTGGCACCGCACGATTTTCTCCGGAAAGGAGAGGCCTTGAGCGAGTAACCTTTTCGTCCGGCAGGGAGACATCCATGTCAGCAACTGGCTGGGGAACCGCACTTTGTTCGAGAAGTTTCTCTCGTCGACGGAACTGCGGCGGCACCAGGATTGGGACATGCTGCTGAGGATGGAGTCGGGTGGCGTGCGCTTCGTCCATTGCGCGACACCCGCCGGCGTGCGGATGGTTGATTTGAAGAGCGACCGGCTTTCCACAGCTCCAGTCAGAGAAATGCGCAGCCTTTTCCTGTGGCGCAATACCGGGCGGATGACGGCCCGATCGGTGGTGTTGTGGGAAGCCCTTCTGCTAGGTATGGACTGCAAAATGCCTCCCTACTTCCCTCGCCGGTTCTACTTCTTCCGTCGCCAGCTTCATCAAATCGGGTACTATCTGCGGAGCCCGCGCTTGACGTGGGGCGGGAGGGCCGCCTTGGTTTGGGATTATATAACGGCACGTTTAAGGGTGAAAATCAGCAAGTGTTTCGGGCAACGACCAGCCCTGCCGCCGAAGGCGATAGCGCTCACCGAAAATGAGCCACTGATGCTCACTTAAATTGCGCCGATGGCTCCGCGTTCACCTCTGCCACTGAACATACCCGGTTGCCGCCAAATCCCGTGGCGGGACACACGCCAGAAAAAGAAGGACCGACTCCCGATGCCGCAACTCACTGGCTCAGTTTATCTGAGCGCGGGTGGCTCAATTCTCGTGAGCGTCGTGGCCGAAGGCTCAGGATGACGGGTTGAAAAATTACGAATAAACACCGGCCCAGTCGGCATCTAGCCGCCTCCTTCCTCGTTACGATCGGGTCGGGTTACGGCGATTGCGCACCGTAACCCTCCCACACCACCGGACATGCCGTTTTCAGCATCCGGCGGTTGAACCTTGTAGCTCGCTTTCTTCAGTCGGAACGCGGCGCTTAGCCTTGGCATGCCCTCGGTCAGGTTGAGGTGGTTGCACCACCGGGCCCTTCTTCGTCGGGTGGATAGTGATCGCAGTTATCGCGTCCTCCCGTATCGCATGTCTGTTCGGCTTTCATTCGCCAGTTTCGTCTTTCTCTGCTCTTTGGTTCTTCGGCCCTTCGCTCCTCGCCCCTTTCAGAGCGTCTCTTCACTACTATGGCCTCTGCTGACTCCTCCAGGGCTCTCACCCCGGAAGGTCTCCCCGAGTAAGGTGTCTGCTCTTTCCGAACGCGCCGTCTGGCTCTACCTGATGCGTCTTGGTGGATTTTGGACTTCGCCTGTTCCTAGCCAGCTCGTCGCCCGCATCCGGCCTCTCTGCCAGTTCGTGTTCCTACGGTCGCTCGTTTGCCTCGCGCTTCTTTCGTCTCCAGACCTCGCGATCTGTTGCTTGCACTTCGGCTACGGTTACCTCCACCAGTTCCGATGATCTCCTTTCATATCATTAGTTCAGACCCATGTCGGGCACACTAGGTGCGCGTCGGCGCGGGGAGCACAGCTTTATCTACGCTTTCAAAGACGAATCGGATGACCCCCACTCGAACTATGCCAATTACGGCTTGATTCACACCAATCTCCCAACGAAACAGGCGCTTGGAACGATTAATCGTGTGACCAAGCTACTCGCGGGCATGAAGCCCAATTCGCAGTTGCCGGAGACCTACGACGTTCCGTCCAACTTCGTGTAGAAGGATTACAGGGTTTACAGGTTTGACGTAGCGGATGGGTCAAAGGCTTTGATTGCCCTCTGGCAAGCTTCTCATCAGGCCGCGGCCGTAAAGCTGAAGATTCATCAACCGGGAGCCAAGACCGTTACGCTTTGCAACCCGGCGAGCGGAAGACAAACGCCTTTGAATTCTTCGTGGGATCCCGTTAGCATATTTCGTGCCAGAGTAGCCCCAGCGAGTTTCCTGCTCGACAAGATCAAGCCGGTTCAGCGCGTCTCCACAAACCTTGTTGGTTGACATGTGGATGAACGGGGACCCCGGACAACCGCGCCGTGCGGCCTCCAGAAGGTTTAAGGTGCCTACTGCGTTCACGTCGAAATCTTTCATCAAGTGATAATCGCGCTGATCGGGTAATTGCAATTTGAGTTGCTCGAGAAGGAGCTGAAGGTCGGTGTCGGGTTGAGTGTAACGCGAAAGGATGAAGGTGCGGCCGTCGCTCGCGGGTAGATGAACGTCGATCGTCTACATCGCGCTGAACTTTTCAAGTACTCCACGAGGATTAATTCCGGCTGCGGAGCTATAACCGAATTACGTGTTTCGACTTCGACTAATGCCGCGCGAGCGCTGGCTACAACTAACCGCAAAAAGGCGAAGACATGAAAAACTGGAATGAATCCGGGAAAGCGCGCTATCGGGAGTTTGAGCTTACTTTCGGACACAACTCGAAGTCAGCGTTGAACACGACGCGCAGGTCGCGTGCGCACAACCTTCTGAAGTTTGGGCAGGTTCCCTTCGTCGTCAGAGTAGATCCAAAGAACTCTCTTCGCTTTGACGAACTCATAAAATTCTTGGTTTGCCAGCGCGGCGGACACGACAATCTCTCCGAACGAGTAGAAAAACGAGAGTGCGTAGATTACTAGGACTGCTATGGCGCCGAGGAGCGCCCAGAGAACAGGTAAATTGAGAAACCCTATAACGGACAGAGCAATCAATACCAGAAAACCGAGCGACCAGATAAGCAGACTGATCGAAACTTTCTTTTCGCGAATGCTACCGGCAAAGAAGAGTCCCAATGTCAGCAACGTGCTTACACTACATCCCACGCGGCCCTTTTCATAGCCGAGGACGAATTCATCGTGCGACATCATGTCCGCGATCTTTCATAGCTTAGGGCTCGCTTCAGCCGTGCAGCGCCTCTTAAAGATCGCATATAGACTCTGATCGCTAAATGCAAGAAACTCGCCCCTTTAAAATTGCTTCATAATTACAATAGTTTAAATAATGAAAATCATTTTCGATAATTATTTGGATTGCATTTGCGCGAGGCTTAAGCACCACTACCTGTCGCCCTCTCGGCCTTTACCTTGAACTCGATTTCCCAGGCTGCCTCCGGCATAATTGAAGTTTCAAGGTTATGGAAGCGGATCCGCAGCAAGGACCTGCCCAAAAGCCGGGCGAAATTCTTGTGTTTCTGATTCGCAAAGAAACCAAGTGCTCAGAGTGCGGCGAAGAACTCTGGTCAGGTCGAATGATCACATTAAACCGGGAACGCGGCGCCCTTTGCCTCGGTTGTGCCGATCTTGATCATTTGGAGTTTCTGGCCAGCGGCGATGCGGCTTTGACGCACAGAGCCTCGAAACATTCGCAGTTGAAGGCCGTCGTTCTTCGATGGAGCCGAACGCGGAAACGGTATGAACGCCAGGGCATTCTTGCCGAGACCGAAGCGATCGAGAGGGCCGAAGCAGAGTGTTTGGCGGCCGCCGATCGGCGCCAGCGCCATGCGGAACGGCGACAGGTACGAGAAGCGGAACTCGACCAGCAGTTCGTGACCGCGTTTGCCAATGCGATTGCTCGAGAATTTCCAGGGTGTCCGCCCAAACAGGCACTTCGCATTGCCGAACACGCTTGTCGCAAATCCAGCGGGCGCGTCGGTCGTTCTGCGGCAGCGAAGCGGTTTGATCCTGAGGCTGTTCGTCTGGCGGTAGTAGCCGCGGTTCGTCATCAGTTTACGAATTACGACAGATTGCTGCTTAAAGGCATCGAACGCCACGAGGCTCGCGCTCTTGTGGGCGTCGCTGTCGAGAAAAAACTCGAGCAATGGAGGCAAGCGAACGCCGAACGGAGGCAAGAAGAATTCAAGGACTCCCGATTCCAAAATTAAGCTGGATACCAAGGCACTCAGCAATTGATCCGGTTACCCTGTCTACGTTCTTTGACACGAATGCGAAAACACTGCGGGGACAATGAACGGCTAAATCCAGGTTCCGAAGCTGTCAAAGATTGACACTTTCGTCTCGCGAAACTTGCGCACAAGCCATTTCCGCCTCATTCTCGGGTTATGGCAACGCATCGTTCCGCGAACATCCGCAACTTTGCCATTGTCGGGCACGCGTCATCCGGGAAGACGCTGCTCGGCGAGGCGATGCTGGCCTGTAGCGGCGCCATCGGCCGCATGGGACGCATCGCCGACGGCACCACGGTCTCCGACTACCACGTGAGCGAGAGGCAGCGGCAAATCTCCACCCAGACCTCGCTGCTGCACACGAGGTGGATGGAGAAAAATTTCAACATCATGGATACACCGGGGTACCTCGACTTCATGAGCGAGGCGCTTGCGGCCTTGCGGGTGGCCGACATTGCCCTTGTCGTCGTGCACGCTCAGCACGGCATCGGGGTCGGCACCGAACGCGTTTGGAATTACGCCACCGAATGCGGGATACCGAAAATCATCGTCGTCAACGCCATCGATAAACAAAACGCGAAGTTCGATGACATCGTGACCGATGCACGTGCGCAGTACGGTCCACGTGTGTTTCCAGTCAACGTGCCTGTGAATCCCGGGCCGGGCTTTAACCAGATTCTGGACGTGCTCCGCAACGAAATCGTCACCTACGAGACGACCGGCCGAGGCCGCTTCAAGGAGGAACCTGCCGAGGGCCAATGGAAAGAACGCGTGACCAGGCTCCACCACGAGTTAATCGAACTCATTGCCGAATCCGACGATACACTGCTCAATAAATTCTTTGATCAAGGCGGCCTCTCGGAGGAGGAGTTTCGAAGCGGCATCCATACGGCCGTGCAAGAACAGCATTTCATCCCGCTCTTCTGCGTCTCGGCCGAAACCGATGTGGGTGTTGCGCGCTTGATGGATTTCATCGCGAAGTATGGCTCGTCTCCCGTGGACCGGGAAAGAGTGGCTGCACACGACGGTAGCGGCAACGAGGTCGCAGTCACGCTCACTGGTTCAGAGCCGGTAGCACAGATTTTCAAAACGATGAATGAGGAGCACTTCGGCGAGCTGTGGTTTTTCCGGGTTTACTCTGGTGAGGTAAGGACCGGGATGGACCTGCTAAACAGCTCACGCGGTTCTACTGAACGCATCGGCCAGATTTATCGACTCAATGGACGCGAACGCACGGCGGTCAGTGAACTGGGCGCCGGCGACATTGGGGCTGCAGTGAAGCTCAAAGACACCCACACTGGCGACACACTCTGCCTGGCAAGCCGACCGGTGAAGCTGCCGCCGCCTGTTTATCCGAAGCCCACGCTTCACGCCGCGCTCCATTCGAGGGCCAAGGGCGAGGAGGACAAGATTGCATCCGGCCTTGCCACGTTGCACGAGGAGGATCCCGCGTTCGTCTTTACCACCGACCCGGAACTGCACCAGACGATCGTCGCCGCGCAGGGCGAGTTGCATCTCGACGTCGTGGCGGAACGGCTTCGCCGCCGCTTCAATGTTCACTTCGATCTTGCTGGAGCCACGCGTGCGCTTTCGCGAGACGATCAAAGTGCGCGCCGAGGCAAATTACCGCCATAAGAAACAGTCGGGCGGTGCCGGACAGTTCGGCGAGGTGGCGTTGCGTATCACACCGGCAGCGCGCGATTCAGGGATCGAGTTCAGCGAATCACTCTCCGGGCAATGCGTGGACCGCGTCTACGTTCCGTCCGTTGAGCGCGGACTGCGAAATGCCTGCGGCGAGGGCATTCTGGCAGGTTATCGTGTCGTGGATGTGAAGGTCGATTTTTACGATGGGAAAATGCACCCGGTAGATTCTAATGACATTTCCTTCCAACTCGCCGGCTATTGGGCGTTTAAAGAGGCGTTCCTCAAGGCCAGGCCTTGCCTGCTTGAACCAATCCATTCTCTCGAAATTCGCGTCCCCGAGGATTGTGTTGGCAAAGTTATCGGAGATCTTTCAAGCCGCCGCGGCAGAGTGGTCGGCATGGACTCAAGCGGTAACCTTCAGATCATTCACGCCCTGGCTCCAGGCAAGGAACTCTACCGCTATGCCAGCCAGCTCCGCTCGTTGACCGCCGGTCGCGGACTCCACACCGAGGAATTCAATCACTACGAGGAGCTTCCGCCCGAGCTGGAACAAGAGGTGATTGAGTCGGCGAAGAAGGGAAGGGCGAACCATTAGAATTCGAGAAGCCGGGAATTCCTGGCTCCACGAAAATCTGGCTTCTTGAATGGCATTCAGCCATCACGCGGGCGATGTTGCGTATCAGCCATGAAACTCCCCAAAAATTATCAGTTCAACTTCCAGCAGAAGCGGGTTCTGGTTACCGGCGCGGGCAAAGGGATCGGTCGAGAGATCGCCAGCATGTTGCACAGTTTCAACGCTCAAGTCGTCGCTCTTAGCCGGACCGAGAGAGATCTGCAGAGCCTGAAAGAAGAAATCAACTGCGAGACCATCGTCGCTGAGCTGGGCGACCCTGATGCAGCCCGGCGAGCGGCCGAGCAGGCCGGTGACATCGATTTCCTGGTCAACAATGCCGCGGTTGCAATCCTCGAACCGTTTCTGAAAACCACGGTGGAATCCTGGGACAAGACAATGGCAATCAATCTTCGCGCCGTCATGATCGTCTCACAAGTCGTAGCAAAGCGCATGATCGAACGCCATGTCGCCGGCTCGATCGTGAATATTTCCAGTATGGCCTCCTTTCAAGCCCTTCACGATCACGCTGCCTATTGCGCTTCCAAGGCGGGCCTGGATCAATTGACCGCCGTGATGGCGGTTGAACTTGGAGAACACGGGATCCGCGTAAACTCGGTCAATCCGACCGTCGTGCTAACGGAGATGGGAAAACGCGCCTGGAGCGATCCTGCCAAAGGCGGCCCCATGTTGGCTCGGATTCCTTTGCGCCGGTTTGCCGAGTGCGAAGACATCGCTTCCGTCGTCTGTTTTCTCCTGACCGACGGCGCAGCCATGTTGAACGGTCTTGCACTCCGCGTCGATGGCGGATTTCTGATTACTTAACGTCCGGCATTTCAGGACTCTGAGCGCACAGTCACTGAACTGCGCTCGAGAGAATAAAACCTGCTCTGGCGCCACAACGCGTAAGAGCTCCTGCCCGCTGGCTTGCCGACTAAGAAAAGTCTATTGTCCGCTGCGCTGCCGGTATTTTCTCGATTGATCGGGATCAATCGAGCGCAGGCGCTTCAATAAACTGTTCGTATCGGGTTTCGCGATATTTGGAGCCTTCGGTCCGCTATCATCCCCTGATTTTCTCTCCCAGGGACTTTGAACCGGAGGCCTTTGCATTTGCTCTGGCATGTGTAAATAGTCAGCAAGAACCGAGCCAACCGGGACCCTTATTCTTTCAGCCTGCACCAAGCTTAAAAGCGCCGGATGGAACTTGATGGCCCGGAATTCGACGACTTCATAGTCCGCAATTTTTTCCTGGTAGAATGGGTCTTCGCTGATCAGTTGATCGACTTCCGCCCGAGCATTTGTCCGAGCAATGATGACCCCCGGTTCTCGGAACCTTTGTAATTCAAAAGGATAAGATACATAGGAAGAAGAAGGCTGCGGATATAAGCTCGGTACGTCAACTTTTGAATCTCCGTCGATCGTTCCAGAAAGATTTTTTTCTGACGTTCTCGGCCGAGCTTTGCCGTTTACTCGCAACGCATGGGGAGGTAGTTTCAGCGTTATATGTTTTCGATTGTCGAGCTGTTGAAGGATTGCGAGGTACGGCAGTTCAGCCCAGGGGAAAACATTGTCACCCAGGGTGAAAAGACGGGACTGTTGTTTTTTCTGATCGAAGGCGCGGTCGACGTGCTCAAGAACAATACGCGAGTTGCCACCGTGTCGCAGTCCGGCGCGGTCTTCGGCGAAATTTCCGCTCTGTTGGGCGGGAATCACACCGCCACAGTTCGAGCCGTCAAGCCGTGCACGTTTAGCGTCGTCCAGGATCCCAAATTGTTCCTGAGTGAATCGCCGGGCGCGTGTCTCTACGTCTGCGAGATTACTTGCGCAACGGCTCGACGCTCTCACCAAGTATGTTTTGGATGTAAAGAGCCAATTCGGGGATCATGACCATATAGGGATGGTCGGCGAGGTTCTTGAGACGCTGATGCGACGTGAAACCCGCGCTCGGGTCCGCCCGAGCGAATCAACGATCCGCCACGGTCAACAGCCGGATTGACTCGCCTTCGAATGAAACCCATTTAGCCGTCATCGAGTCAAAGTCGAAAGCGATGTGAGTGGGAAAATACCCAGTCTGCCGACCGGGGTTGAACACCCAGGTCTTCCCGATGCGCTCAGCCCACGATCCCTCGGGGAAGAAGGGCGCATTGTGGATATGCCCGCTCAATACCATATCCGGGCCAAAGCACTCAATCCATTCCAGCAAAAATTCGTCACCTATGAATTTCGAACCGGAAAGCACACTCGAGAACTGGCCGGTGGCGCATGATAAATCCAAATCCAGCGGTGCCCTCTATTTTCGGCTTCGCGCGCAAGAAGCGCTTTGACCTCCGCACGAGAAACAGGCCCGTCCCACCATGGGCAGATGGTCACGCGGGTGCCGGAAAACTCCACGCTATCTCCATCGACAAAAAGACGGTCCGCTTTCGCGTCCCTGATCCACTGCGCCACAGACTCGTCACCCGCATTCCGGCTGTCACCGTCATGGTTGCCGGAGCTGACAAGCAAGTCGGCTCGTTGCCGGATGCGGTTGAGATATTTCTCGACAACCACGATTTGCACCTCGAAATCGAGCGGCGAAGCCAGGTCGAGCAGGTCGCCGCCGATAACGATGGCATCGTAGTTCGCGGAATTGGCTGCGAGCCAATCGAATTGCTTCAACGCATAGTGCAGGTCTGCAACAAAGAGCATCCTCATCGGAAGCGGGGGATTTTGGCGGATTCAGACCAGAAGGTCCACTAATAACCACCTCTCGTTTGCCCATTCGCGTTACCGCGATTCGTCTAAGGATTTCTACTCGAAAGTCGAGCTTCAGAAAAACAAGCTGGAGGCCTTGGGATAGCGTCGATCGGCACATGCGACTTTGCCGAACGAGCGCTACCAGAATGTTCCTCGGCGGACATAGAGAGCGATGTAATCGCCGAACCTCGCGAAAGTCTCACGACGCGGAGTCTCGACGACGAGATAGCCGTGTTTGCTCACAAATTCTCCGGTTTGCGTGTCGTAGATCATCACGCAATGCATATCTCCCGTTTTCCATGCGGTCGGCAAGAGGAAACCGGAACCCGTCTCCGCATTGATCATGTTCTGCCAAAGAGGTTGGATGACGTCCGACGGCATCACATAAGCCGCAACTACAGCAAGATAGCGCGCGTTTTTGCCAAATCGCCCACTGTTCTTCTGCCAATAGCTTTGGACTCTCCCTTGGGCTAGCCGCATTTCATTGGGGGTCGGGTCGTATCCGCCGATAGCATAGTTCCGAAGGTCAACCTTTTGAGCGACCAGCAAAGGCACATGGGTCAACAGAAGGAAACTAAGGAGTGTCAGGACGCGGCGAATCATTGTCCGGTTTCTTCGATTGAGGTGATCTTCCAGTCGCCTCGCCTGGCCGATACGACTCGAAGACGAAGCAGAGACCGACCACGTGTTACCCGCGATCCTTCTGCGCGACTCCGGGAAACGGGCTGCTCGATGATGTAAAATCCGCCGTTAACGGGTCCCTTGATGGTGGCGGCTCCCTCAATATCGTATCGCCCATTCTGTTTTTCCTGGCGATATCTGCGGGTGGCCGCCGCAACGCCTGCCCAGCTCAAATCCCCTTCGCGATAGAAATGAACTGAGTCCGCATAAAAGCGATGCTGATCCGCGATAGTGCCGGCTTGGTCGGCCCGTACAAACGCCGAAGCGAAACGTCGAAGGTCCCCTGATTTTTCCTCCGGATCTGGCGGATCTTCCACGGGCTGAGATGGATGATTCGGGACCTTCGCCGGACGGTCCTGCACCTTCGATGTGAGACCCTGAGCCTTTAGAGAACGATCTTGAGTCTTGGTACGACGAGTCTCAGCCTCCGCGTTTCGACGGGGTTCAGACTCGCTTTCGATGGTGATGTATCCCCTGGGCTTGGACTGCTCCTCTGTCGGAGCAAGTGGAGCAGAATTGCCCTCCAGTCTTGCGAACAGTCTGACCGTGGTTTCCGCAGGTTTCGGGTTCGGTTCGTTTCTCTCACTCGCCGGATCGTGCTTGGGCGGCAACAGCGGATCAAATTTCGGCGTCTTGGCTATAGCCACTTCTTCAGGAACCATTTTTTCGGTGTGCGGAGTTCCCGTCGCGACAGCAGCAGAATCTACAAGCGCGGGCAACATGTCTTTGGTTGGGGCGGCTCTGGTATCGGCGCCGGCAATTGTCTCCTTGGCCGTCAAAACATCGCCTTCCGCATTGCGAACGCCGGTTTCTGCGACAGAACGAAGCGGCGGCTCGCCGACCGCGAGCGCGGGGGATGACTCTGGATGCATAACCGCGACTTTCGCATCATCCGATCGAGGTCTCCCTTGACCGTCGACTTCCGGCGCACTTTTTGGCGCGTCACCCAACGGAACAGTTTGCCATCCGCTAGTGCGCGGCATTGGCATTTCTCCGAGCGGATTAGATAAGGAAAGTGCTGCCCGTCGGCGGCCGTTGTCACGACGTTTTAAAGCTTTGGTCGGTTCCAGCGAGCCTGCAGAAAAGTCACCCGCCCCCAGCGTTTCCCTGGTGGTCTCTATATCTTGTCGTTTTCCCGGCATCGCGGACTGCGCCAATCCTGACATTCCAACTCGCTCATTACCTTCTGGAAGAACTCTCGCCTCCGAAGCCGACTCCAGTACCGATGCTTCCAGGATATTTAAGGAAGGAAGCCAGCCGAGTTTCGAGCGACCCATCAGAATGTAACAAACGGCTGCCATTGCAATGCATGCGCCCGCTAACGTGAGAAACCGGATGCGCCTTCTGGCGACGCAGCGACGGCATTTGCATGGCGATTTCTCCAACGTTCCTCTCATGGATGAGACTTGCCCGAAAGTTTACTGCCTAAACCCGCAAGAATCGCCGGGCGCTCCAAAACACCCATTTTGCGAAACTCACTATCCCAGCCGACTTCCGTCGGGCGCCGATTAACCTGCCCACCATGCAAGGTTAACCAATCGGCGAGACAACGGTTCCATTCCATCATCGCATTCCTGCGAATTTGATCAAGCGGTTCCCGCTGCCTAGTCAGGCCAATGTAATTCTAAAGATAACGGCGATATAAAAAGGTATCTGAGCGATTATGGCGAGAATAAATCAGCTCTATCTGCAGGCTACCGGTCGGCGGCACATGGCAGATCCGATGCCAGCGCCGCCTGACCATTCCAGGATCACTCTCAAGGAGTGCCCCCAGCTTTCTGAAGGCGAGGCGGTCGACCTTAAGAGGCAGATCTCACCAATCGGTAAAGATCTGCACACTTTCGTCCCGTTCTAAGAACGTGAACCGCCATCCGGCCGTCGAGTCCGACTGCATAGACTGATCACTGGATAACCGCCGGTGCCATTTTTAAGCCGGCTGGTTCGGCAACTCCCGAGACGGTACCAGACTTGGCGTCACGCAGCCTTGTCCGGCGTTCCGACCTAGCAGAGGCAAGCTTCTGTTGCTGCTCCGCGTTTAGAACGGCATCCAGATCGGCGTCGTACCGCCGGCGCAGCTCGGAGAGCTTCTGACGCTTTGAGCGAGAATCCAGAGTCGAATCAACTTTGACCGCCTGGATCTCATTCACATAAGCTTCGATGATCGGTTTGACTTTTGCCACCTGTTCATCGGTCAGAGCAACCTCGTTTCGCAATCGGGTCAGTTTTGCCCGCTTAATCGATTCGGGATTTATACTCCGCTTCATTTTGGCAGGCGCGACGATCGGTGATGGCTCTTGCTGAGGTCCCGGAGAGACCGTGGATTGAGCGAAGGTAGAGCCTTTTGGGATGCAGATCGCCACAAAAACAACAGAATATATTAATGTAGTTATTTTCACCCGGATAAAAGAACATATATAAAGTCTGTTGTAAACACGAATTTAGCTTACCCTTTCCTCGTCGTCGCGCGCGCATCTATCAGGAACGTAAAGACCTCACCGGCTCCCGCACCAGTTTGACGGCTCGTCGAGCAAAACCAGGCCACTTCCTATAGCGTCAAACCGGTGCGGGACACGAGCTACTAGTCCTCCCACTGCCGCTTAAGCGTCTCCTGAGCGGCATCGTGCTGTTTTTCGAGATCTCCCTTACGCTGCTCAAATCGCTTTATTTCTCCTCTGAGCTGCACTTTGCGCGGTCCCGTCGCATGGTCCCCCTGGTCTTCCAAGGCATCGATCTGGTGTTCCAACTTTTTTTCTTTCAAATCCCATTCGGTTTCAAACTGATCGAACGCAGCCTCCCGCCTGCGCTCGAACGCCTCCCTGTAGGCGTTGCCAGTTCCGCGATATCCGAACGCCGCTACGTGTGTAAAGCCCGATGGACGGGTGTGCCGGGAAGCCCAATAAAAGCGGGTCGATTGCGGAGAGCCGTGGACGATAACAGGCATACCGACAGTCGCAGCTTCAAAGAAGGCTGCCGCGTATACTTCCGGAATCCGAACACATCCGTGGGAAGCCGGACGTCCGGGGAGAAAGCCGGAATGCAGACCAATCGCGGGTTGAAACTGCACGTAATACCGCATCGGCGCCTGCACAAACTCGAGACCGGTTGCGACCTTCATATCAATATCGGCGTCAGGAACAACAATTTGCTTCGTCATCGGATTGCCGATGAACCCATAAAAGCTCGAAGCATGATTGATGTCTTTATCCGTTACTTTGAATCTCCCCACCGGCGTCTCATGACCCGCACGCCCCGAACAGATCGGCGATCGGAAAATGATTCGTCCATGATCCAATAAGGTCGCTTCCTGGTTGGTCAAATCGATATCGATGCTGCGCTGAGCGAAGCAAGACATCGTCGAGCTAAAAAGGACGCAGGCGAGTAAAGTAGTTCGTTTCATCCGTTTGCGGGAGGGATCGATAGCCGGTTTCAGTAAAAAAATCGACCGCAATATCGTGGAAACATCGACATGCAGTCCCGGTGAGGTCGCAGACTGTCAGGGGTCGGCTTGGTCCGATGTGACGCATCAGCGCAGCACAAAACTCACCGGAAGAGTAAACGTTCCATTCGCCGAGGAACCGAATTTCCAATTCGCCTTCACCCAACGCGCAGCAGCGTTTGCGAGGATGGGCGGGCCGGATGCGTCAACATTGACGATGTTGCCATTTTCTACCGTGATTCGCACCCTGACATCCCCGGCGATATGCAGCTGCAGTGCTGTCTGCGGATAGGGAGGGCTTGGACTCCGAAGCAAAAGATTGCCGCGCGGACCACCATTCCCGGTCCCGTTTGGTGCGCCTGTCGGACTGCCTTTGAGCGAGCCGGCTGTAGCGCCCGTACCGGCGCCGGTAGTCCCCGTCGATTTGGTGTTCGGCTTGGAGTGCGCAACTGGGCTCGGCGTGGATCTTGGAGTCTTTTCCGGACCGTGGGTAAGTAAGGACTCCGGCGTTGGCCTCGGTGTTGCCGTTGTCGTTGTCGTTGTCGTGGGCGTGGGCGTGGGCGTGGGCGTGGGCGTGGGCGTGGGCGTGGGCGTGGGCGTGGGCGTGGGCGTGGGCGTGGGCGTGGGCGTGGGCGTTGGCGTGGGCGTGGGCGTGGCTGGCGTGGGCGTGGGCGTGGGCGTGGCGTGGGCGTGGGCGTGGGCGTGGGCGTGGGCGTGGGCGTGGGCGTGGGCGTGGGCGTCGGCGTGGGCGTCGGCGTGGGCGTGGGCGTGGGCGTGGGCGTGGGCGTCGGCGTCGGCGTGGGCGTGGGCGTGGGCGTGGGCGTGGGCGTGGGCGTCGGCGTCGGCGTCGGCGTGGGCGTCGGCGTCGGCGTCGGCGTCGGCGTCGGCGTCGGCGTGGGCGTGGGCGTCGGCGTGGGCGTCGGCGTCGGCGTGGGCGTCGGCGTCGGCGTGGGCGTCGGCGTCGGCGTCGGCGTCGGCGTCGGCGTGGGCGTCGGCGTCGGCGTCGGCGTCGGGTTGAGCATGGGCACTTCGAACTCCGGTACCTGATCTAACGCCGGCGGAGTTGGTTCAGGAACAGGAGGCGGCGGCGACGGAGGGAGCGCGGCAGGCTCAGAGGGGGTCGAGGGAGTCGAAACCTGCTCGGCAGCGTCGGGTTCTCCAAGCGGAGGTACATCATTTGCGTCAATCGCGGACAACTCGATATCCGGCTCGACCGTTCGCTCTGGAAATCTCAAATAGTAACCCGATAGCGCCACTCCAATATTCAGGACTACGGACAACAGAAGAAAATATAGAAAGGGCGTCTCTTTTTGATATGGAATTTTCTCAGCCACAGTACCGGCGAAGCCTCAGAGAGTTACCGCTTTGCCTTGGCCAAATCAAAAGCGTAAACTTCCGGCCCATTGAGTCCGCATGAGAGCCCGCGCAGGTCGACGACGATCACAAAAAAGATCGGCTCAGGGTCGATGACTCTGCGCTTATCGTCCGATACTGCTATCATGGGCCGTAACCGTAACACGCAGCAAGCGAACCGTCCTTGAATTGGATGGGGATGGTCATCGCGTGAAGCAGACCGACGAGGATTCGACTTGTTCCGGTCAAAAAGGGCGATCGAGAATTCAAACGACCTTGGAAAAGCCGCTTTTTGCCGAGTCGAACGAGCCAGCAAAAGAGGCAATCGACACCGGGATGACCTTCGGAGGTTATCCAAGGCCGGAACAAGATTTCGGCCTTGGTTTCCCTGCTCGGTGACGACGCCCTTGGATGCCCGGCGATCGCAGGTCCGAAGGCCACCTGAAATTGCCGATGGACTAAGCCGGCGTAACGCCGGGGATTACTTTAGCCGGCCTTTAATTCTTCGGATATTTCTCGTTCGGCTTCTACCCAGTCCGAAGTCTCGTCGCCGGGGATTCCCATGTTTCGCCGCCGCTCACCGATAAAGTAAGCACGCAATGCAACCTGTTCACTACTCGGGAGGGCCTCAATGGTCTTTCGTGCTTTATTTTTGGAAGCTGCCGTTTTGGTGGCTGACTTTGAGCGGACTTTTTGGCGGGAACGGATGTCAATGCGGGAGCAGGTTGGGAAGGCGTTAGATTCATATTCTTAAGTGTGTTTCGAGTCATTTTTGTTTGCCTTTTCGGTGGTTTATTTCGTTCAGAAGCTCAATGGGCTTGGGCAGGCTGGTCCCTGGTAATTCGATCATTTTGCGGTACAGAATCTCCTCAGGTCTTCCGGTTCCCAGAACATCATTTTGATTTTTGAAATGGCCTTTGGCGTCCTTCACCAACCCCGAAATTACACGATGCAGAGCCACGTCATCCTAACCTCTGTGTTTGTATATATGGGGTTCGTCGGACCCAACGCATACAAGATATAGTGGCCTACTCTCAAAAAAGCAAAAGAAAAACGCTGCCTCCGGATTTTTTCCAGGGACCACTAAAATCCCGCGAAGTGCCTTCGCGTTGATGGGCTCCGTTCTCAGGAAGCGACTTCCCAGCAAGATGGAAGAGGCGTTCGGAGCAGCGCCAGAAACACCACGAGAATAACCAACCCGAGCGCTACAAATAGCCATACCGGATTGGCGCTGATCAACCGAATCTCATTTCTGCTCTGCTCCCACGGAAACATTTGACAGGAATACTGCCCCAGATGGAGCGGCCTTGGCTCATGGAACGATCTACTGTCCTGAGCCGACTCGAAGGCTTTCTCGCAGTCTGGACAAATCGATGCCTCACTTCTGATCGCTGCACCGCAAACGTCGCAGTGCTTGGTCGAATGATCTTGGGCCATGCGCAGGTTGACGCTCAGGAATTCTTGGCTTCTTGTGAAGCTAATTACCTGGAAGGGTCGGATGCTCACTGATAAGCTCGATCTTTTGGCGGTCAACTACAGAGCGTAAATCATCATACCAGGTCTTTCAGCAGATGCCGGAATCGCTGGAGTTCGAGCATTATCAACTTCTAACAAACACGGATGGCTCTCTCATGGAGTTGGGGCGCGGCGCTATGGGGGTCACTTATAAGGCCTTCGATACCAACTTGCACTGCTACGTCGCGTTGAAAGTCATCACCACTAATTTGCTGGACAGCAAGAGCGCGGCCGACCGTTTTCAACGTGAGGCGCGAGCCGCGGCGCAGTTGCGGCATCGAAACGTGGCATCTGTATTCCATTTGGGAAAGCACGGCGACAGCTATTTTTACGTGATGGAATTCATCGATGGCGAGACGGTCCTTTCCCGGGTCAAACGGGATGGACCGCTCGATTGTCTTTTCGGGCTTGATGTCGCGCAGCAAGTTGCTTGTGCGCTCATCGCGGCGGAGGGCCAACAACTTGTCCACCGGGATATCAAGCCGTCGAATTTGATGCTTGTCCGCGAGAGTGACGGAGAGATTCTCGCGAAAGTCATCGATTTCGGCCTTGTCAAATCGGGAGTGACCGAATCGAGCGACCAGGGGGCGTTCGCGACCAGGGCTTTCATCGGCACTCCGTACTTCGCGAGCCCCGAACAACTCGACCGGCAGGCCGAGGACATTCGCTCGGACATCTACTCTCTTGGAGTAACCCTCTGGTACATGCTCACCGGAAAGCCGACGTTCATGGGCTCCATGGCAAGCGTCATTGCGCAACATCTCGAAAAGACGCCGGCCTTCGAGTCGCTTGCGATTCTGCCAGCGAAAGTTGTCATGTGTTGCGGCGAATGTTGGAAAAAGACAAGACAAAGCGGATCCAGACGCCGGCCCAACTTCGGATGGAATTAAGGTCTTGCATCGAAAACCTGGCCGCCCAACCATCGATGCGACCACAGTCCAGGATTCACGAAAATATCGAGACGATTGAGCTCACGAGCGGAAACGTGCCGGCGTTGCAACCGGAAGTCGATTCAGTGCTCAAGGGTCGCTATCGCTTGATCGAGGATGTCAATCCGGCGAATCCGGGCCGCACTTTCCATGCGGAAGATATCCTGGTCCGAATGCGCGTAACGGTACGGGTTTTCGTTGCTGACCCGGACATTCTCGGGGAAATCGACCAGGAGACCAATCGTATCAAAGATGCGTCCCACCCGAACTTCGTGCATGTGCTTGGAGTCGAGCGGGAAAAAACCTTCAGTTTCGTCGTGCTCGAATGGCTCGAGGGCTTTCCTCTGGTCGACCTGTTGCGCGCGCGGCGCGCCCTGACGCTGCGGGAAATGCTCATGTTACTTCAACAGATCGCACCCGCCGTGGACGCGGCGCGCGAGTTGAACCTGAGGCTGGAGATGAATCTGCGCAACATCCTTGTGCATTTTCCGGAAAGCTTCGCCGAACCGGCGGCAAACGTTGTGCTCCGATGCCCGCTTGGACGAATGGCCGACGTTTGTGATCAAGATGAGTCTTCTGGCGAAGGCCAAGGAGCTGGAGGCATTGTCCAGGTCCGCTGAGCAACAGACAATTGTGTCCGAAGCAAAGCCGCAGCGGGACGTCGTTCAGCTGGGTATTTTGGCCTACGAGCTTTTGGGTGGCAAACGTGGTGGCTTCGCGCCGCTCGCAAACGTGTCGGAGGAGGGCAACGAAATTCTTCGGAAGTGCCTGACGCCGGACCGCAGCTTTTCCAGCGCTCGCGATTTCTGCGACGCGCTCGGCACCATCGCGGCGGCGAAGTCCGGATCCATTGCCTCCACTCCGGCAGCAACGGCGCCAGGGCGATCGACTTCAGCGCGCCTGAATTCAATACCAGAATCGCTTGGGCAACGTACACCGACTCAGCCCAATCCACTTTCCCCTGCCCTTCCTCGTCCGAAGAACAATGGGTTTCTCCTGGTGGCGGGTCTAACCGCCATTTTAGTGACCGCAGGCCTCGCTTGGTTTTTTGGTCCCACATTCCTGAATCCAAAGCCGCCGACTCTTCCTGGAACGCTTTTACCAAAGGCGAATAAAGAGGTTGTTGTTCGCCCTCGGCCCGCAACCGGGCAAGCCATGGACAAACAGCCTTGACATGCGATTCGTACCGCTTGGCGGCATTTACATCTCGGCATGGCAAACCCGCGTGCGTGATTTCGAGGCATTCGTGCAGGCGACCGGCTATGACGCCGTGGGTGGCATGGCGTCTGCCGTCACCCAAAACGGATTCAAGCTCAATACGATGAGTTGGAAGACGCCGGGATTCGTGCAAACACCCGAGCATCCGGTTGTCGGTGTAAGCTGGGAGGACGCGAACCAATTCTGTGCCTGGCTCACGAAAAAGGAAAGGACGGAAGGAACGCTCGCGACGTTTCAAAGGTACAGGCTACCGACCGACAGTGAGTGGAGCCGCGCGGCCGGACTGGAGCACGAACAAGGCGTTACCCCAGAGGAGCGCAGTGGAAAGGTGAAGGGGGTCTATCCATGGGGTACCGCTTTTCCGCCGCCAAACGACGTCGGAAACTTTGCAGGCAGCGAATCGCGCGCCGGCGCGCCATCGACGTGGGCGGTTATCCCGGGCTTTCACGATGACTTTCCCCGGACGGCGCCGGTATCCGCGTTCAACGCCAATGCAAACGGCCTTTGGTGCATGGGCGGGAACGTCTGGGAATGGTGTATGGAAAAATTCGAGAGCACGATGAACTGGCGCACGATCCGTGGCGGCTCGTGGGCGACATCTCGTCCAGAAGAGCTGCTCTTGTCCTATCGCCGTGGCTACGGACCCCTATTCCGTTGCGATGACGTTGGGTTCCGTTGCGTCATTGCCACAGATGGAGTGCACGAATGAAACTGCTTAAATTCAATCTGATTTTCATCCCTTTCCTGGCACTCTGCCTGGGTGTCGTAGCCTATATCGCGCGAGAGATGTTGCTCGAAGACGCGCGCCAGCACGTGATTCAGAATGCGCGGATTATCATGGAAACAATGCTTTCCAGCCGTACCTACACGACCAAACAGATCGCCCCGCTACTGGAACAAAAGAATTTCAAACTGCAAACCGCGATCTCGGAGTTCCGCAAGACGATCACGGAAATTCCGAGGACTCCCGATCCAACCGCCGGAAAGGACATTAAGGGACCCGCGAAAAAAAGCTTCCTCCTCGGACAACAGCAAGCGCTGAACGCGCAGGAGCAGTTCCTCACATCAGTCAAGGGCAGACCGGAGGAACTTGCTCGACAATGAGTTCCACCCCCAATCGGTTCCAGCGTTCGCGGCGACAGAGATATTTGCCTATCTACGCGAAAAATTCCCCGACTATTTCTATAAGGAGGCAACGCTCAATCCGACCAATCCGCGTGACCGTGCTACGGATTGGGAAGCCGACGTGGTCAACCAATTCCGTGGAGGTTCGTCACTCTCTGAATTCATCAACACGCGCGAGTCGTCCACCGGCACATCCCTTTTCCTCTCCCGACCAATCAAGGTAAATAACGTAAGCTGCCTCCAGTGCCACAGCACCCCGGATAAGGCTCCGGCGGAGATGATTAAACTCTATGGAGAGGCCAACGGTTTTGGCTGGAAGCTGGATGACATCATTGGTGCTCAGATTGTCTCGGTGCCCGTCTCGGTCCCCGTTCGGATGGCCGAAGACGCCTTCCGCGTGATTGTCGCGTGGCTGGCCGGTGCGTTTGGCGGCATTCTGCTCGTCGCGAACGTCGCCGTGGCACTCGTAGCGCGCCCGCGGTGAAAGAGCCGGGTCATTACCTTGAAATAACATATATTTTGCATGCTATTTCGAGGCGGGGATGCCGGTGCGGCCGCCAAAAAGTCCTCCCGCGAGCTACAGAAACCCATACGATGTCCGTTGTAAACACATAACGGGACCACTCCGCTTAGGATGAGAAGGATCGATATCTTTGTATCTTCGCCCGCCGACGTGCAGAAAGAGCGAAGTCTGGTTGAGCGCTTAATTCGGTCGATAGCTGCTGAGTTCAACGTTCCTGTTGCCGTCTCCTACTCCAATTGGCTACGGAAACTAACACCGTCAGATAAAGTTGGCTTCGAAGGGGAGCAGATTGTTGCTGTGTCCTTGCTTCTGGGAGTATCAGGATTTCAAATCGGAGCAAGACTACCGTGAACGAATTCCGAATACGGGCCAATACGATCTCGTGATCTGTATTCTCTGGTCTCGACTCGGAACAAGAATTTCGCCGCCATTCGTGATGCCGGATGGCACGCAACCCACCTCTGCAACTGAGTACGAAATCGCCTGGGTATTGGATCAGACAAATCGAACTCCCGGATTCCCCGAGTTGCACGTTTACCGCAACCGATTGACTCCTGTCGCGAAATTTGAACCGAAAGAAGAGCGAGACAGGTCGTTCGAACAATGGGATTCGGTGCAGCAATTTTTTTCCGCCTGGGAGAGCAGTAGTTCGTATTCGGAAGTATGCAGTGATTATCACGATCTCCAGGAATTCGAAGGACTTTTTCGTGAACATTTCCGGGGCTTTCTCGCCAAGCAGTTGGAACGCGAAATCATCCCTCGGAAAGATCCGCCAAGAGAGCAGTACTGGAAGTCGAATCCGTACCGGGGATTGCGATCCTTTGATTTTGAGGATGCACCGATATTTCACGGCAGGACAAAGATAATCGGCGAAGTGCTTGACACGCTGAAAAAGCAGGCGATTTCGAAAAAGCCGTTTGTCATGGTGTTCGGTAGAAGAGGTTCTGGAAAGAGTTCACTTGTCCGTGCTGGCGTTCTTCCCCTGTTGACTGAGGTTGGGGCGGCAAACGGACCGTGGCGCCGGGCAGTGACCCGACCCGGAGCCGAATGCGCTTCAGCAGATCTTTTTGACAGGTTGGCCGCGTCCCTTCTTGCCGACCCCGCCTTGCCGGAGCTTCGGACCGGGGCGTCGCTCAACGGAAGAGGGAATCTGGCGTTCGAGCTCCGAGAACATCCGGACAGCGCAGCTGTTCGACTGGCTGAAGTTTTGGACCAGATCAGTCTGCAAGAGTTGGATCGTCTCCTGGATGACGAAGTAAGCGGGTCTCCGCTTCCGGGAAGAATCGAAGGCGCCGAGCTTGCAAGGCACAGAATGCTGAGGCGAGTGAAACCGAAGGTGCATCTGGCGCTTGTGGTGGACCAGTTGGAAGACTTGTTTGCAGCAGGATATTCCGTCGACCTTCAGCACCGGTATGTTGCTGCTCTGGTTGCTTTGATTCATTGCCGGAGGGTCTTTGTCATTGCAACTTTGCAAAGCGATTTCTACGCTCATTTCCAGCAATTTTCCGAGCTAGCCGACCTCGTTCGGGTTGGCGGAAGCTTCGACTTACAGCCTCCCACGCGAGAGGATCTCGGGAACATGGTCCGACTGCCGGCGGCGGCCGCAGGGCTTCACTTCGAGCGGGATGGCACATCGGGCCGCCGCCTGGACGAGGCCTTGGTTGATGCGGCGATGGTTAGCTCCGAACCCCTTCCGCTTCTGGAACACCTCTTGTCTCAGGCATACCGGAAGCAGTTAGAGCGAAAGGACGGCTTGCTCGGATGGTCTGACTACCGGGACCTGGGTGAACTCGAAGGTGCGCTCGCGCGGCACGCGGAGAGAATTTTCAGGGAGCTTGATAGCGATGAGCAGGAGGCGTTTGACTTTGTGATGAGGCACCTTGTTTCGTTCGGTAGCGGCGAGGGAGGTCTCCGCAGGTCAGTTCTCTATCGTGACCTTGTCTCTTATCCTGAGTTCGATCGTCGACAGAAGGCGGGTGCCAGAGGTTTGGTCGACTCTTTCATCAAGGAAGAATTGTTTAGTGCCGAGACCGGCCCCAAACAAGAGATCATCGTCAGCATCGCCCACGAAGCGCTGCTTCGGAGGTGGACACGGCTTCAGTCATGGTTAGCCGAACATCAGGGCTTTCTTCGAATGAGAGATCGGCTCGATGCAAATGTGAAGCTTTGGCTCAGCCGAGATCGCCAGTGCAAGGATTTGCTTGGACCCGAGTTTGGCGTTGCAGACGCCGAGACCCTGATCAGACACTTTCGCTCGGCACTCAATAAGACTCAGATCGACTACCTGCAAAGAATTCTGTCCCGGAAAAAACATTCCCGAATACGAAATACCATCTTTGCAGGGATTGCTGCGGGTTTGACCGTTCTCGCGACAGCGGCCGGATTTCTCTGGTATAACACGGATGTCCGCAGGACGCGAGCCGACGAACTTGCGCTCTTTGAGCAAAGAGTGGAGAAGCTCACCAAGGACCGGCGGAGCGCGCAGCAGACGAAAGACAGGCTGCAAACTACGACGCAAAATGGCGATTTTTCCATAAACGGTGATAGCGCCCTGGAAACCCAGCTGAAGAGGGCGGAAGAGGCGGATCATCAGACGGCCCAGAAAAACGCCGAGCTTGTCGCAAACCAACCCAAATCTGAATCAACTGCGTCCAGCGCCATACCCGCAGTACCGACCCCTGCGGATCCTCAAACCGAAGAACGTTCCAAGTCTCCGAGTGACGAACAATTATTAAAGAAGTTTGTTCTCGACTATCTGCAAACGGTGGCCAGCGACGACGTTTCGACGCAGGAAAGCTTCTTTGCGCGGAGGGTTACCTACTATGACCAGGGAGTGGTATCGCTTCGAAAAGTTCAGGAGGCCAAAGAGAGTTATGACCGCGAATGGCCTAGAAGGGATTGGAAACCTCAAGGGGATCCCGAGATACAGCCTTCGGCCAATCCTAAGTTGTATGAGATTAGCCAACCGTTTACCTGGACGACTTCGGACGGTTCGCGCGCCGATCAAGGGAGTGCAACGCTCCACCTGCGGATCTGGAAGAACTCCAAAGGCGAATTTCACATCGTTCACATCGAACGAGTGGAGCTCCAGGGGAATCCTCGCCAGCCCTGATCAAGTGATGACCAACGACTACCGTTCCCTGGTATTGGCCGCCGGAGAAAAGTATCGACTCGTTCCCTTTGACGTCAGCTTTACCGAGGCGTTGTTCGAAGCAGTTCGAGAGTCGCGCACCGAGCTGCTCCGCTCCTGTCATGGTGTTGTCCAGAATATTCCATGGAAGACGCCCGGCGTTGGCTTCAGTCCCGGGAACTGAGAGCGATTCGAAGGACGGTCCTATGATTTTGCGATCACGGACGCCCGGAACGGTGATCTGATCGGAGGTTGCGGCATCGACCGGATTCAAGCCAGGAACCGCTTGGGCGATCTCTATTACTGGGTCCGCACATCTCAAACAAATAAGGGCGCAGCAACAGCAGCGGCGACCGCGATCGCCACCTTCGGTCTTGCCATCCTCAATCTCATTCGCCTTGAGATCGTCGTTGCCGAAACAAATTTGGGAGCCCAATTGGTCGCGGAAAAAATCGGCGCGTCCAGAGAGATCCGGCTTCCCAATCGCTTGATTCTCCAGGGCCAGATATTACACGCCTACCTATTTTCGTTGCTTAGCCTCGAAAACGGAAAGATAAACCAAGATTGCGCAGACCGCAGGAAAAGGACATCGGTCTCAACCGGTTGCCATCCGGTCTCCGAATTCGCCGGTATGCCGAAACGCTCCCACTTATCCACCCAGATAAAGCTTCCGAATATGATCATCGTTCATAAGATCTGGGGACTTGCCCGCCAGAGCGATTCGCCCGGTTTCCAGCGCGTAAGCCCGGTTCGAAATCTTGAGGGCCATGCGCGAATTCTGCTCGACCAGGATGACACTGATGCCTTGATCGCGATTGATTTGGACAACGGCTCGCGCGATGTCGCGAACGACCATCGGCGCAAGCCCCAGCGATGGCTCGTCCAGCAACAGCAACTTCGGCCGCGCCATCAGCGCGCGGCTGATAACGACCATCTGTTGTTCGCCGCCGGAGAGGCTGCCGGCCTGTTGTTTCAGTCGCTCCTTCACTCTCGGAAAACGTGTAAAGATCCGATCTAGATCCTGTTTAATTTCGCCCTTGTCTTTGCGCAGGTAGGCTCCCATCAAGAGATTGTCTTTGACGGACATGAATGGATAGACATGGCGTCCCTCCGGCACCATCGAAATCCCAAGCGCGACAACCGCGGCCGGCTCAAGTCCGTCAATGCGCTTGCCGCCGAACAGGATTTCCCCGGAAGACGGCCGGGCAAGTGCAGTGATCGCTCTGAGCGTCGACGTTTTGCCGGCGCCGTTCGCGCCGATGAGAGCGACTATTTCACCCTGCTCGACATGCAGCGTCACATTCTCCAGAGCTTGTACCTTGTCGTAGTGAACGCTGATGTTTTTGAGTTCGAAATACATGCCTCAGTGCCCTACTTCTTCGTCGGCCTGGCCAAGATAGGCTCCGATCACCGCTTCATTATGCTGGATCTCCACTGGGGTTCCTTCCGCGATCTTGGTGCCGAAATTCAAGACCACGATTTTGTCACTGATCCGCATGACAGCCGACATATCGTGCTCAACCAGAACGATCGTTACACCTCGATCCCTTATGCCACGAACCAGCTTCACGCCCGCTTCAGTTTCGTCAATGTTCATTCCCGAGAAAGGTTCATCGAGCAGGAGCACTTTCGGTTCGGCTGCCATGGCGACCGCAATTCCGAGCGCCCGCAAGTGGCCATGCGGAAGGTTGCGGGCCAGCATGTGCTTGACGGCGCTCAATCCGAGATAGTCGAGGATCTCGGTCGAGCTGTTGCGAAACCGCTCCTCGTCGGCCCGGGCCTGCGCACTTGAAAAATAGATGCCGAGACTCGTCGCCCTGACTTCGCAGCTGATGGGCGACAATCACATTCTGCAATGCCGTCATTTCCTTAAAGATGGTCGTCTCCTGAAACGTCCGCACTACACCGCGCCGCGCCACGTCATGCGGCGGCAAGCCGGTAATGGTTTGTCCATCGTATTCGACTCGGCCCGATGTCGGCGCCACGAACGAACTAATCAATTTGAAAAGCGTACTTTTCCCAGCTCCATTCGGTCCGATAACGGACAGGATCGCGCCCTTTTCAACCGAGAAACTGACGTTATTAACCGCCGTCAGGCCGCCAAACCGCTTGGTTATTCCTTGAACGTCAAGGATAGGCATGGTCAGTTCCTTCCCCCTCGCGCTTGCCGTCGCGCCGCAGAGCAAGACTCAATATGCCGTTCGGCAGCCAGAGCATGCACGCGATCATGAGCACACCGTAGATGAGCGCCTGATAATCCTGGACTGCATGCAAAAGCTCGAAGGCGATGACCAGCAGAAACGCACCGACGACCGGACCGAAAATGTAGGAAAGGCCGCCCAGAAAACAGTAGAGCATGAAGTTAACCGAATCCGAGATGGTATAAGTCGCCGGGTAGATATTCTGGTGAAAGGCGGCAAAGAATGCGCCGCCGATCCCCCCCATGAAACAGCAAATCCCAAAAGCAATGACGCGATATTTCGCGACATTAATGCCGATGGATGTGGCCAGATCCTCGTTTTGACGCAGCGACCGAAACACCCAGCCAAGCCGACTTGTCGACAGGCGCCATACCCCGACAAGCCCGAACACGAGCAGCCCGCAGGCCAGGAAATAAAAAGGCAAAGGGTTGGAGCCACTGAATTCAGGAACGATGGTCAAGCCGAAGACGCCAATTGCTCCGGGCCTTGGAATGTTAACGATCCCTGTGGCACCCTTGGTGACATCACCTCCGTTCAGCGCGAGAAGCCGAATCGCTTCGGTCAGGCTGAGCGTTGTCATGGCAAAATAGACACCTTTCAACCGAAGCACCGGCCAGCCAATGAGAGCCCCTAGTGCCGCAGAAATTAACCCGGATAGCGGCAGGCAGATCCAGAACGAAAGGCCGTAGCGCGTTGCCAGGATCGCGCTTGCATAGCCTCCGACAAGAGCGAACGCGCCCTGAGCCAGATTCATTCGGCCTATCGAGAAAGTAACCCAGACACCCAGACTGATGAACGATAAGATAGCTGCGTTCGTCAGTACGGTGATGAAATACGGCGACCTGCCCAGCAAGATCGGGACCGCAACGAACAAAATCAGCACCAAGACAGCGAACCGCATCTTCTGGCCAGTTCTGAGGCGGTCATACTCTTTTGCAGAATGGACGCCGCCGCTGCCGACTTCTCGGGTCAACTGCCTATCGTCTAACCCCATGGCTTACCCAGGAGGCCTTGTGGCCGCAACAGTAGAAAAATGATCAGACCCGTGAAGATTAGAAGATACGTAATCGAACCGGGTAGAAGCTCATAGCCGATCGCTTCGACGAACCCCAGAACAATCGCGCCCAGGATGGCACCCGGAACAACGCCTGCACCGCCGATCATGATCATGATGAAGGCCTTGATCGAGTAGACATTGCCAACGCCGGAATTGACACCGAAAACGGTAACGAGAAGGCCGCCCGCCAAACCGGCCAGCGCAGCCCCAAGTGCGAATCCGAACGCGGCGACACGATCAACATTCACGCCCATCAGGTGTGTGACCTCCCGATCCTGTGCCAAGGCACGCATCGCTCGTCCCAGCTTGGTGTACTGGACGAAGAGAAGAAGCCCGACAATCAAAAAAAGAGCCAACACCATGACCAGCAGGCGGCCGGCCGGCAGATAGGCACTTCCGATCCGATAGACTCCGCTCACCACAGGCGGAACACCCCGCTGCTTTTCGCCAAAAAGCGATAGAGCAAGGTTTTCAAGCAGCAACGCCGTGCCAACGGCGAGCAACATTGAATTCTCTTCTCTGGTCGCGGTCTTCCGCATCCGCCTGAAGAAGAAGGTTTCAAAACAGCAACCAATCACACCAAGCACAATCACGACGGCGATCAGGCTCAGGAAATAGTTGAGCTTGAAAACACCGTAAAGATAATAGACGACGAAACCTCCAATCATGAACATCTGCCCATGGGCAAAATTCAGAATGTTCATGATACTGAAAATCAGCGTGATACCGAGCGCGATCAAAGCGTAGTTGACAGACAAAACGACGCCATTCACGAGCATCTGCTCCAAGACTAAGGCCCTCCTGATTGGATTTTAGATTTGCTTCGAGCGGCCTGCCGCCACTGCTCACTCGACGCTGCCAACGAAAAGGGTTTGGAACTTGCCACCATCGACCTCGTTCACAACCATCGGGACACCAATCTGGCGGGGCTGAGAAAAATAAGCCGTGCCAACATACTTCAGTTCCTTATCTTCCTTGAGGAAGGGATTCTTCATCGTGAAATCTGGAAGTGCCTTTTTAAACAACTCGACGTTAGTAATCGCCTCAGGTCCCGCCTTTTTGAGAGTCTCCAGGATGATCTCAAGCGCATAAACCTTTGTCCCGGCCTCGTCATTCCATTCCCCGGCAATCTTCTTGTAACGGTCAGCGAACTTTTCCATTTCGTCACTGCGAATCTCTGGCGTGCTGGCGCCGCCGACGCAGATGAAACCGTCGGCCGCGGCGCCCGCTACTTCGTTCAGGATCTTGATATCCTGGGCGGTCTCAGTGGCAAGAGTTCCCTTGAAACCCAGTTCACGCGCGGTCTTGATCAGCAAAGGCGCATCGGCTGGAGCGACGCCTGAAAGAACGATAAGATCTGCGCCATTATTCACTACGCGTGACATTACCGGAAAGAAATCAGTCGTGCCAGGTTCATAGGTATCGTTCGACGACTTGACCTCAAGGCCAAGCTTCTTCGCCGCTTGAACGCCTTCATCTCGTTGATTCAGCGGATCAGATTCATTGCGGGCGACAAAACTGACCGCTTTTACACCCTTCTTGTCCATCAGGTATTTATAGATGATTGGCCCGGCCTGGTAAGAGGCGATCATACCGAGGACTGCATTGCCGTGCGGGGGCGTATAAAGTGTTTTCTGAAAAGCATACGGGAAGTAGATCGCGCCGCCAGCCTCGGCAACAGGTTGCACACTCACGGCAGTCGTATCTACGTTCGGACCGATGATGTAGCGAATCCCCTCTTGTTTGGTCAGGCGTTCGGCGCCCGAAACCGCAAGTTTCGGATCGTTCTTATCGTCGATCGGCACAATTTCGATCTTATATTTCTTGCCTCCGATTTCGAACCCACCTTGCTCGTTGTGGAGCTGAGCCGAAGTCTCGGCACAGTATTTGTTGACGAGCCCCCAGGAAGCAGCGGGCCCGCTCATAACTCCAAGAACTCCAATTTTCAGAACCTCCTCGGCGTAAGAAAAACCGCCGATTGAAATAGTTCCCAGAACAAAGACCGCAATCCCGGTGAGGAAGTTGCGACGACCAAGATAAAGTGTGCTCATAGTTTCCTCTCTTTTCCCCCGTCCGCGTGCTCCGCGCCAGGAGGGGGCGCCGCCGCGGCCGCGATTCAAAGAGGTTATCCATTATCGCGATCAGGTCGGCAAGAAAGAATGGTAACCGCGAGTTTGAATTTTGGCGTTATTCAGCAATTCACCCGCAATCGTTTGCTTGTGCTGAGCGGATCAATCATCCATAATCCAATTTATCAAGCAAGGTATGAATGTTTTGGTGATCGGAGCGGCCGGCATGATCGGCCGCAAATTCTGCGAGGAGCTTGCCAAACGGTTGAGCATTGGCGAGCAAACCGGTGGGCCAGCTGACGATGGCCGATACGATGGCACCGGTTGCGCCGGTCGGGGTACCGTTTTCCGTCCGCACTCTCTCGGCCGACATATCTGCCGAGTCCGTCGCGGAGTCTCTCACCATCGATCGACCGGACATCATTTACCATTTGGCCGCAGTCGTCTCCGGTGAGGCGGAAGCCGATTTTGACAAGGGGTATCGGGTTAATTTGAGCTGGTATCCAGCGGCTCTTCGAGGCCGTCCGGCGGGCCGACTATCGACCGCGAGTCGTTTTTGCCAGTTCAATCGCGGTCTTTGGGACTCCTTTTCCTGAGACCATCCCCGAGGATTTTGCGCCCGCGCCGCTGACTTCCTACGGTACCCAGAAAGCGATCGGAGAACTCCTCCTGGCCGACTTCAGCCGTCGCGGTTTCTTCGACGGAATCGGGATCCGGCTTCCGACCATTTGTGTTCGACCGGGAAAGCCGAACAAGGCTGCATCCGGATTTTTTTCGAGTATTATTCGCGAACCATTAAATGGGGAACGCGCGGTCTTGCCGGTGACTGAAGATGTCAGGCACTGGTTCGCCTCTCCGCGCGCCGCCGTAAACTTCCTTTTCCACGCCGGTTCCCTTGATCTCGATCGACTTGGTTCGCGCCGAACGCTGAACATGCCCGGCCTTTCGGCGACCGTGGGCGAGATGATCGCGAGCCTTGAAAAGGTTGCCGGAATCGAATGCGTGAAATTGATTCGGCGCGAGCCAGACCCGAACATTCAGAGGTTCGTTGATGGCTGGCCGCAGCGGCTGGACGCTTCGCGCGCCCAGGCCCTTGGTTTCAGGGCGGAGACGAGCTTTGAGGAGATCATCAATATCCACATCGAAGACGAATGCGGCAACGATGGATCTTATCGTCTCGGCGGCGCCGGTAGTAAGTGAATTTCGAAATCCAAATCGCAATCTTCGGCCTTGTTTGCGCAAGCCGGCTCGGTCTGGAATCTTTCGTCGCAGTCTAAATGGGGACTTTGTCGATTGTTGCTCTGCTTCACGGACCGGACAGGCCCGGACTGGTGGCGCGAGTTGCCGGCTGGATTTTTGAGCAGGGTGGCAATATCCTTCACGCCGACCAGCACCGGGATGCGGAGGAGAACGTTTTTTTTCAACGGGTCGAATGGTCGCAACCGGGCCGCGCACCGGACGTCCCTCAGATCGCGGGATCCTTCAAAGCGATGGCGGAGAGGGAGCTCGGAATGAATTGCCAAACCACGGTTTCAAACAAGCGGGCTCGTGTCGGGATGCTGGTTTCAAAGATTCCTCATTGTTTACAGGACCTCGCATTGCGCTTTCACAGGAGTGAAATGCGAGGCGAGCTGGTTTGTGTGGTTTCGAATCATCCGGAGCTTCGCAATTTTTGTGAGTCAATGGGCTTGCCATTCCATCACGTCGAGGTAAGGGCCACACACAAGACCGAGGCGGAGGAGACGCAACTCGGAATTTTTGAGGAGCATAGAGTCGATCTGATCGTTCTAGCGCGCTACATGCAGATTCTGAGCGACCGCTTTCTCGCGGACGCCCGAGTCCCGATCATCAATATCCATCACAGTTTTTTGCCGGCATTCGCGGGAGGCCGGCCTTACCATCAGGCCTACGCCCGAGGGGTCAAGATCATAGGGGCGACGGCGCACTATGTCTCTGCCGCGCTTGATCAAGGTCCGATTATCGCCCAGGACGTCGTGCACATCAGTCACCGGCAAACGGTCGAAGACCTGATTCGCAAAGGACAGGACCTGGAACAGACCGTTTTCGCCCAAGCCGTCCGCTCGCACCTGGATCATCGAGTGCTGGTGTACAAGAATAAGACCGTGGTATTTGATTGAGAAAACGTTTGCGAACACGCAGTTTCTTGACGCAATTTCCGGGCGTGATAGGTTCAGGCTTTCCCCCAGAAATTCTGACTCGCTCCGCGTTGGTGAATCCGACGTGAACCATTGGTTTCCGCCAATCTTCGCGCTGTTGAACAGAGGCGGAGATTCGGAAACCAGAGCAAAACGGGCTTCGGGGGAACGGTTAACCACACGACAGATTACCCCCCTATGTCCAAACATCACGAGGACGAGTTCAGAGAATTAGCAGCTGGGTATTTTCAAGGAAGAATCACTCGGCGTAGATTTATTCAGCAGGCCGCGAAACTTGGAATTTCCGCTGCTCTGCTGAGCCGGATCGCACCGTCCGCTTTCGCGGCCGATGCTAACTTAGTCGACTCTTCACCCGACTTCCCCGAGGAAGCTCCCATCACCAAGGAACGCATTGAGTTCCTGAAAACTAAGCCGTACAAAGGCACTACCATCAACGTCATGGTTCTGAAGGCGACCGTCGGTGACGGATTGAAATACCATGTACCGCGTTGGGAGAAGGAGACTGGCGGTAAGGTCAACGTTGCGGAAGTCCCCATCGACACACTGCACCAGCAGATTTTTTCGGATCTCACGACGGGGCTGGGTCGTTATGACGCCTACATGACGGGCGCATGGTTTTACGGAGATTTCTTCACCGGGAAAGAACCGTACATTGTCGAAATCGAGCCATTCCTTAAAGACCCCAAGACTCCCTATTGGGATCCGAATGAGTTTTTGCCGGCCATGAAAAAACTCTACACCTGGCAGGGCAAGCTCTACGGGGTCTTGTTCGATGCGGATGCGCAGATTCTTTATTACCGCAGAGATATCCTCGGCAACCCGGACCACGGGAAGAAATTTAAAGACAAGATGGGCTATGACCTGCCGAATCCTCCGAAGAGCACGAAGGAGATGCACGATGTCGCGACGTTTTTTACCGGCTGGGATTGGAACGGCGACGGACAAAACGACTGGGGAATCTCGCTTCATGCCAAAGTGAACGAACAGGGATTTTTCCACTTCCTCACTCTTTCTGCGCCCTACGTCATCTCTCCGAACAACAAACATTACTTCTTCAATCCGGAAACGATGAAACCTCTCATCAACTCCGAGGGTCATCTCCGGGCGCTGGAAGAATATTCGAAATTCGTAGCCAACGGTCCCAAGGAGCAGATCAGCTGGACGCTCGGGCAGGGATGGAATTTGTTCCTTGCCGGGCACGCGGTCATGGAACCGACGTGGGGAGATCTGCCGACATTCGCCCAGGACGAGAAAACGTCCAAAGTGAAAGGGAAGATCGGCGCGACAGTGATCCCCGGCACCGAGGAGGCATTCAATCCCATCACCGGCAAATGGGAGAAGTTTCAGCTGAACGTGGCTGGCAACACCAACGGAGGCAGTTGGCACTGTGTGATTTCGAGTCTTTCGAAGAAAAAAGAGGCGACCTATGACTTTCTCGCCTTCATGGCCAACAAGAAGAATGCCTTTTTTAACAGCGTGAACGGATTTACTGGCTGTCAGCCGGGAATGAAGTACGAGTACCTGCCACCGGCTGGAACCGCGAGCATCGAAGACTATTTGAAACTGGGATGGGATAAGGGCGACGCCACTTCGTACCTCGAGGGCTACTACAACAATCTGGCATTGCCGGACCAGGAGGTTTATCTTCGCATCCCCGGCGCTGCGGAGTACTGGCATGAGCTCGACGTCCGGGTATCGGCCGTGCTGGCGGGCCAAACCGCACCGAAAGCCGCGCTCGACGATTGCGCCAAAGCCTGGGAGCAAATCACGGAACGTTACGGTCGGGACAGTCAGAAAAAGTTGTATGCCGAGTCAGTTGCTTAAAGGATTCGGGACCGTCAAGCCACTGACGAAAAGTTCCCGAAGTGACTCCAACGGTATACCACTATCTGGAGGCCTGGCAGCAGACTGCCGGGCCTTCAGACCGGAGAGGCCGTCATCCTTCTTGGATAATCGAGTAAGCACAGCGTAGCGACATGGAGCCGACTAATAAAGCGCAGGTCAGAGGCGAGAGGGCCTTTAAGTATGCGATGCTTAGCCCGGCCGTCCTCTGGGTGATAGCATTCACATTCTTTCCAATTTTATCCGCACTCAATTATAGTTTTACTACCTATGTCCTCGGCCGAGGCATCACCGCCTATGTAGGATTCAAAAACTATTATAATGCTCTGACCGACGGGGGCTTCTGGCATGCTTTGTTAATAACTCTGGTTTATGTGGGAGTAGCGGTACCACTTGAAGTCTGTATTGGATTTCTGTTTGCCTGGATCATAACGGTCGGTCTTCCCGGTAAAGGATTTTTTCGGTCGGTCCTGACAGCTCCTTTGTTTACGATGGAGGTGGCATCGGCTATCTCGGAGTCACGCTGTTTACTTCAGAAGGGGGGTTAATCAGTGCTCTCTTGAATCTGATCCATATTCAAATCCCTGGATGTCAACCGGGGAGGGAGGGTTGGCCGCTGCAATTTTACTCGACGTCTGGCAATGGACTCCGTTTGTGTTCTTGATGGCGCTAGCCGCATTGGGTTCCATCCCGGATGAAATCTATGACGCGGCAATACTGGAAGCCTCGAGTCATTGGCAGGTCCTGCGGCATGTTGGACTTCCCCTGGCCTGGCCGGTGCTGACAGTGGCAATCCTGCTGAGAGTGATTGAGGGGCTTAAATCGTTTGGCTTGCCCTTCGCACTAACCAGCGGCGGCCCGGGCACGAGCACGCAGCTCTTCAGCATCATGAACTATCTGATTACGATCCAGTTCTTCGACTTTGGTCGTGGCTCGGCGATGGGCATTCTTTATCTGATTATGGTCTCTGTCTTCATTACGGTCTTCTTCCAGCAAATGAGAAAACGGATCGATTAGTTACCGGGACAAAATTATGGATAATCTGATGTGGACCCATTCGAAACGCGGCGGAAAAGTCTTCGTCTATTTGATCGCAATCCTCGCGGCGATCTGGGTTATGGTTCCTTTTCTCTGGGCAATTGTTAATTCGTTCAAGACGTTGGACGCGACATTTACCGCGGGCGCCATCATTCCATTTCTTAACTTTCAGCCCACCCTGGATTCGTGGAAGGAGGTTCTGGGTGATCCTCAGTCCATTAACTCCCTCATGAGCAGCGCGATTGTCGCTGCCGGGACCACATTGCTTGTGATGGTTCTGGGAACGCCGGCAGCTTACAGCCTGGCCCGATTCGAGTTTCCGTGGCAGAGCAAGGACATCGCTCTCTGGTTTCTCTCCCAACGTGTGATGCCTCCGGTCGTCGTGCTGGTGCCTTTTTATATCTTAATGGTGCAATTCCGCCTGATCGATACGTGGTCGGGGCTAATCCTCCTTTACTCGACGTTCAACCTGGCGTTCTGCGTCGTCATCATGCGGGACATTTTTCGTGACGTCAGCAAGGAGGTTGAAGAAGCGGCCAGAATCGAGGGTGCCAATCTCTGGCAGATTTTCTGGATGATCGCCCTGCCCTTGTCATTGGACGGAATTATCGTGAGCGCCATCATCGTTTTCGCGTTTTCCTGGAACGAAGCACTGTTTGCCTCGGCGCTCACCTCCCAGCATGCGTCCACGCTTCCGGCATATATCCTGGCGTCACGGAGCACGCGTGGCGTCAATTTCAACACAGCCGCCGTTAATACGATTATTGCCATCGCGCCGCCGGTGATCATGTCGTTCTTTGTTCAGCGATACCTGGCGCGCGGGCTATCCTTTGGAGCGGTCAAAGGATGATCTTTAAAAAGCAACTACCTCTCTGAAAAACGCATGGCTATAGTCGAACTGGAGAAAGTATCAAAGCGGTACGGTGAGTCCTCGCCGTCCAGGATTTTACACTAAACACGACGGACGGCGAGTTCGTCGTCCTCGTCGGACCATCGGGCTGTGGGAAGACCACGACCATGCGCATGATAGCGGGACTCGAAGCGATTACGCCGGGCTCGATCAGAATCGGCGGGCGGGATGTGGTTGGGATGATACCCAGAGAGCGGGATGTCGCAATGGTGTTCCAGAACTATGCGTTGTTTCCGCACATGAACGTCTTCGGGAACATGGCGTTTGGCCTGCGGCTTCGAAAGGTTCCGAAACAACAGATTAAGGAGCAGGTTCACAAGGCGGCAAAGATCCTCGGAATCGAGAACCTTCTCCATCGCAGACCGAAAGAATTATCCGGTGGGCAACGCCAGCGCGTGGCGCTCGGACGCGCCATCGTCAGAGAACCGCGGGTCTTCCTGATGGATGAACCCTTGTCCAATATCGACGCAAAGCTTCGCGTCGAAATGCGCGCAGAGATTGTCAAATTGCAACGACGCCTCGGAGTGACCACGTTTTACGTGACCCACGATCAGGTCGAGGCCCTTAGCATGGGTGACCGAGTCGTTGTGATGCTGGACGGGCGAGTTCAACAGGTAGGTGCTCCCAAGGAACTATACAACAAGCCAATCAACCGGTTCGTTGCGGGCTTTATCGGCAGCCCGGCCATGAACTTTGTGCGCGCGCATCGTGTCCAAAGACGGCACTCGTTTCTGCCGGACCGGATTTTCAGCTATCTCTGCCAGCCTCGCTGACGAAAAGGTGGGTCGATTGGGTCTGGGCGAGATATGGGTTGGCGTTCGTCCGGAGCATCTGAAGATTCAGAAGGACAATCGCAATCACTAAGAATGTGATTCAGCGGGCGAGTTGAAGTGGTTGAACCACAAGGTTCGACGACGATTATCCAGTTAAGCGTCGGGCGAAGATATTCGTCTTATCGCACTGATCAATGAACAGGTGGAACCTGAGCCGGGATCGGCCCTCTCGCTCTCAGTCGCCAGCGACGCGATTTACCTCTTCAATCCCGCCACGGATCAGAGCGTTTGAGCGGAAGTGCTGCGCCTCGGGTCAGCATGTTCAAACCTTCACGCGCCCGCCCGGGGGTGCTCTAAAACAGACCGGCGTCTGCTTAAAAGACTACTATCTGCCTCACGGCTTCCGCGATGCGCGAAGCGTCAGGGCGATAAGCATTTTCCAGGACCGGCGAGAACGGCACCGGAACGTCCGGAGACGCTACGCGCAAAATAGGCGCCTGGAGATAATCGCCAAACCGCTCCAGAAGACCGGCCGCAATTTCTGCCCCAACGCCGCCTGTCTTTGGACCTTCCTCGACAATCACGACGCGGCCGGTCCTCTTAACGGACTGGCCAATTGTTCCGTAGTCGATCGGTGAAAGACTGCGCACATCAATGATTTCAGCTTGAATGTTTTCCGACGCGAGCGTCTCGGCGGCGGACATGCTGAAGTGGGCCATCAGCAGCCAGCTAAGAATCGTCGCGTCGGAGCCTTCGCGGCGGATCACGGCTCTATCAAGCGGTACCGTGAACTCTTCATCCGGGATTTCGCTGGTCGCGTCTACCGCTCCCGATTCCGCACGGGTCCCTTTCGAGCCGTAAAGGAGTTTATGCTCAAAGATCATCACGGGATTGTCATCGCGTACGGCGGATTTTAGAATTCCCTTGGCATCGTAAGCATTCGATACTGCGACGGCTTTCAGCCCGGGGACACCAATGAAGTATCGTTCCATATTCTGGGCATGTTGCGAACCTCTTCCCGTCGCACCTACCGGTACGCGAACGACTAAGGGAACTTTGCACTTGCCTCCTGACATATAACGCATCTTCGCGGCGTTATTGATTATCTGGTCGCTAGCGAGAAAAAGAAAATCTCCGTACTGTACATCGACAATGGGACGCATTCCCATCATCGCAGCGCCTATCGCTACTCCGAAAAAGCCGAGCTCGGCGATCGGCGTATTGATCATGCGGTCGGGAAATCTGTTTTCCAACCCGAGTGTGACCGTGAAAGCGCCGCCCCAACCGCCAGGCACCGCGATGTCTTCGCCGATGCAAAAAACCGTCTCGTCGCGCTCCATCTCTTCGGCAATGGCGTCGCGAAGCGATTCTGCAATTCCTTGGCGTTTCATCTTCTAAGCTGATTTTTCAGGCGTAGACGTCCCTTAACAGATCATCTGTTGCCGGCGGTGACGCCCGGCGAGCCTGATCGACAGCGTCAACTATATCACGACCAACTTTAGATTGGATCCGGTCGAGGTCGGTCTGATGAACATCGCTGCGCGTAAGCAGAATCTTAATGAACCGCTCAATCGGATCATTTGAAAACCATGCTTCACGTTCATCCTTCCTCTGGTACTGGCAAGAGTCGCGGCGTGAATGGCCGGTACGACGATAAGTCAAAAGCTCAAGCAGCACCGGACCTTGTCCCCTGCGGCATTCCTCCGCGGCGCGGCGTGAAGCCTCGAAAACGGCAAGGAGATCGTTCCCATCCACCGTTTCGCCGCGGAAACCGTATCCGGAAGCACGATCGGAGATTTTGATATTTCTCATCACCTTGTCGATCCTTGTAGACGCGCCGTAAAGGTTGTTTTCGCACACGAAAAACACGGGTAGGTCCCAAATCGCAGCCATGTTCAGTCCTTCATGGAAAGCGCCTTCAGCCACCGCGCCATCACCAAAAAAGCATGCCACAACCTGACGCGACCCGCGCATCTTGAAAGCGAGTGCCATGCCTGAGGCAATCGGAATACCGCCACCAACGATCGCTATTCCGGGAATCATCCCCTTTTCCATATTTCCGATGTGCATGGAGCCGCCTTTCCCCTTACAGCAGCCGGTCGCCGCACCAAACAGTTCAGCGAGCATTTCCTGCGCGGTAAGTCCTTTCGCCAACGCATGTCCGTGGCCTCGGAAGGTTGAGGTAATAAAGTCATCGTGATTCAGAGCCGCGCAGACGCCCACCGCCGTGGCTTCCTGCCCATGACACTGGTGAATTGTGCCAGGCATCGTCCCTTCGAGGAAAAGGAACTTCACTTGTTCCTCGAACTGACGGATCAGGAGCATACGCTCATAGAGCTCCAAGAGGAGTCCGCGATTATATTGTTCGATCTGCGATTCGAGTTGGCAGGAACCTTTCGTGCTCATCGGGGTTTATTTTTGTCCAAAGAAACACCGGAAGATCGCTTCACCCGTCTCTCGGTCAAATGGTTAAGAGGGAGATTTACGCACCGCACGGTTCCGAGCAAACAGACTGCCCTCTTTCTTTGGAGCAGGCGGCGAAGCGGGCGCCTGCATTTTCTCGGTCCCGACCGATGGGGCAACTTGAGCAGGAGAAGCCGTATTTCTGCTTGCATCCTCCACTTCGATAACGGCAATCACATCGCCCACATCGACCTCGGTGTTCGGCTCGCATTTTTTTTCTAACAGTGTCCCGTTCACGGTTGCCTCGACTTCCATGGTGGCCTTATCCGTCTCGACTTCGATCACGGCGTGACCCTGCCGGATCGGGCCGCCCACTTCGATGAGCCAGCTGAGCACCTTAACGGCCGAATTAGTCGTTGAGAGGTCCGGCATTTTCATTTCGAACTTCATATCTTCCCTTCCCCGCAACAGCCTAGCAGTTCGATTCGCTCAAGGACAGCCTCTCGAACAGCGAGCCGGCCCGCGATCATTATGTCCCGATCACCGCCCAGGCCAAGGAGTTCGTGCGGATTCACATAACTCTTTTCAAGCGACGAAAGATAAAGCCTGTAAATACCGTTGTTTCAAATAGGTACCGTAGTTCACTTTTACCACGCCTCTTTGAATGGCTTCCCGCAATGCAAGACCGGAAATGCCAGTGCCACCGTGCAGAACCAGCGGGATGGGAACCTGCTCGTGGATCTGTGCAAGCCGTTCCAGATCGAGTTCTCGCTCACCCCGCAGCATGACGTGTACGTTGCCGACGCTCACCGCGAGAAGGTCCACCCCGGTGGCGCGCGCAAAGCGCCCGGCCAACTCCGGATCAGTCATCCCGCCAGCGTCTTCGACCTCGCCAGATTCGCCGGAAGGCAACCGTCCAATCTCTGCTTCGACGGCCACGCCTCGCTGATGCGCAAAATCGGTCAGCGCCGTGACGCGCTGCACATATTCTTCATAGGTAGCCCGATGGTCCGCAGGCATCACCAGATTGAAGCCCGCGAGTGTCGCCTCCCGCACCCACTCATCCATCGGGCACTCGTTAAAGATAAATCCGCACGGCACGGTCGCGCCTGACGCAGCCGCCTTACCCAGCTCGGCGTAGCATCGCAGCCGTTCCGGGAGCCGGCGACCTCCATGACTCATAAAGTCCCCATTAAAGCCGATAATAATTGGCGAACGTGTCTCCTCAGCGGCGTCAATCACTCCCTGAAGCGACTCGAAGTTCCAGCTTTCGAAATACCCCAGGGCATACTTTTTCTCGCGCGCATCGTGAACCAGGTCAAAAACGGGCTTCAGCGGCATTCGGGTATCCTTGCGGTTTGCATATTGCAGCAGTACTCAAATCCCACTCCCACCCTAGCAACTGCGACATCGGCGGTAAACAAAAGGTTAAGCGCAACTCTTCGAATACACCGCGTGAACTCCGTCCACAGTTTTTCAACAAAACCAACAGAACGCACTTTACGACCTGTTTTTAATTTAGCCCTCGCAGGATTGACTGGCGTTCCTGATGAGTGTTCAGCAATGGGAATCCTCTATCTGCTTTTCGTATCCATTGCAGTTGCCATTCTCTTCAAAACATTGCGAAAGGGTTATCTTTTCTCTAACGAGCTGTCCGGGGGCGTCTGGGGGGAATCGTGATTATTTTGTAAGTTCATGGGTCATGGTTAAGAGGCGACCTGAGCCACAAACGACTTCGTCCGATTGGACGGCCGGTTAGAAGAGTTCTCTTCCGCTTCGTACGAACCTTTCAGGGCTCGAAGATCGAAGGGCTGAAACTCCGACGGCTCAGGAACAACCGTCTCTTGCTGCATATACCCATTCCGTACAGCGATTAGTGCGAATACTAGTGCTTCCATAGTTTTTTCCTTTTCTATTTTCATGTTCTACCAGAAGGGCGCCCAAGGCTGATACTCAGAGAGCTCAAGCCAGCGGGCTCGGACCATTTAGTCTTCCTTGCGGAGCGTCCAATAAGTGCCGATCGCCCTCGGGGCTATGGCGATGCCGGAAATGACCAGGACAGAAGCCGGGTCATAGATGTTTTTGACGATTTCCATAGTGTCTCCTTTTCTCAAGTTCATTTTCAACCTTGAGAGTTAGAGAAAGGATAATCCCTGGCGGGATTTCCCTTTCCGTTTTCTCTCAGCATCCCGGATTTGGCGCCCCTAAACGGAGCGCTTTCCAGAATGCCCAGAAAAACTCGGTGGAAATCTAACGCCCCAAGTTAGCCTGCTTAACCGGTCTGTCAACTCAGAACAAGCACCAAGCCGGATGGCTCGATGTAATTGGCTTAATCACAGATAGTTAGATCTGGATTAGCTCAGTGTTACCCTAAGGTTAATGAGCCGATTTAGGGAAGGACTGGGCCTCTTCGACTTGCTTACGACCGCACGGCTACTTTATCGCTCCCGCGGTGATCCCTCGAATCAGTTGCCGTGAGAAGATGAGGTAAAGCACCACCGGCGGCAGAATGGCCAGCGTCAATGCAGCCAGGACCGCATTATAATCATTTACAAATTCACCCAGAAAGGCCTGCGCTCCCAACACCAACGTCTTTGTGGATTCACCCGGAGCCAGAATGAGCGGAAACCAGAGGTCGTTCCAGATCGGAATCATGGAAATCGCCAGTACTGAACCGAGAGCCGGTCGCATAAGAGGCAAGATGAGCCAGTAAATGCGGTATTCGCTGGCTCCATCAATGCGAGCTGCGTCCGTCAGATCTTTTGGCAACTGCCGCATAAAAGCGGTCAGGACGAAAACAGCCAGAGGAATGCCCTGAGCGGTATACACGAGCATCAGGGACCAAAGCGTATTCACCAGGTGAAGGTCCACCATGAGGCGTAAAATGCCGATTGTTCCCAGTCGGATCGGCACCATGATGCCAATGGCAAGGTAAAGCCCGGTCAAAGTATTGAACGGGAATTTATACTCCGCCAGGGCGAACGCCGCCATCGAGCTGACCACAAGGATCAAACACAAAGAACCTGCCGTGACCAGGAAGCTGTTCAGGAAGAACAAGTCGAAACGCGCCGTTGAAGAGAGCGTCTTATAACCGTCCAGGGTAAAGGTTTCCGCGTTCGGCAACGCATAGGGCGCTCCGAAGATGGTCAGCCGATCCTTGAAGGAGTTAACGATGACCAGCAGGACCGGGAACAGGGCCAGAACCGAATAAGCAGACAGCGCCGCGTGGGTAGCGAAGATTCTAACAGACCTGGAACCCGACTTTTCCATTTTGGTCGAAACGCATTGCTTACATGGCAGAGATTAGCTGAGTGTCCTGTCCTCGATACTAATAACGAATTTCGTGCAGCCGGCGCTGCCATCCGAAGAGATAGAGCAGCACTCCGACAAGGATGATGGCGAGCATTACGCCCGCGACCGCGGACCCCATATAGGGATCTGCAGGCTGAAGCTGATAACCGAAGAAAGTGCGGAAAAACAGCGTCCCCAGTATATCGGAAGCGAAGTTCGGCCCCGCCAGCGCGCCTTGCGTGGCGTAGATAAGTTCGAAGGCATTAAAGTTCCCGACAAAAGTCAGCACAGACACAATGCCAACCGTTGGCAGAATCAATGGGAACTGAATGCGCCAGAATATCTTCCAGGGTCCTGCGCCGTCAACCCTGGCGGCTTCCATCAGCTCTTCGGGAATGCGTATCAGCGCCGCCAGGAAGAGCATCATGGGAATGCCAATATTTTGCCATACCGAAATGAGTGAGAGGGTGACGAGAGCCGTGGATTCGAGACCCAGCCAGGGGGTGTCCAAATTGCCCAGCCCAAATGTCTGCAAAACGCCTCGCGAGATTCCCCAGGCCGGGTTCAAGATCAGTTTCCAGACAAAGCCAATGATGACCACGGAGAGAATGGTAGGCGTGAAAATAATGGTTCGATAAATCCAACTGCCCCGGATACGGGTTCCCAAAAGAGCAGCCAGGAGCAGCCCGATCGGGTTCTGTACAAGCATATGGATGACGAAAAACAACGCGTTGTTCCGGAGGGCGTTCCAAAACGGCTTTGCCCAACGCTCCTGGCTCAAGAACGTCTGATAGTTTTGCACGCCAACGAATTCGGCGCCTCCAACCGGCGCCTTATTGTTAAGCGATAGCCAGAGAGAGTCGAAAAGCGGGTAGATCATGAACAGGGTGTAGATCAGCACGGCAGGCGCCAGGAAAACCAGAATGTGTATCCTGAAGGACCGGCGCCTCGACATTTTCGAAATCTCTCGCCTACTTGGATCATTCCGGTCTGCATCTCTCGCAAATCCTGAGAAATTTTGCGAGCGGTCCAGCTTCGAGCAGAAATTCTCCGGCTGGGCAGCCGGAGAATTCCACTGGTGCCAAGAATTAGGTACCCTGCTGCGGCTTGTACCAGGAGGCCAGGTTCTTTTGCACGGCGTCGGCGGCTTGCTTGGGTGTCTCGGTACCATTCAAGACTTGCGCGCACGCGTTCCAGAGGTCGTTTTCGTTGTTCGGGTTGGCATTGCGTGAGAGGATCTGGTAGGAACAACGAAAAGAGGACTGGTTGTCCTTCCGCCAGTTAACAAACTCCTGAGCAACCGGATCGCCGAGCGTGTACTTCACGTTGGCCAGTGGAAAGAAACCAGGCAAAGCGTTGGCATAGAGCTGTGCGAACTCGTCCGAGGCAACCCAGGAAAGAAAAGCACGCGCAGCATCTTTGTTCTTGCTGGCCGCATTGAGTCCGAGCGCGATGTCCGGATGGTCGTCGATGACGTGCCCGGTTTTGCTCTCAAACGCGTAGGGCTTAAACGCACCAAAATCCAACTTGGGGTTCATTTGATGAAAGATACCGATATCCCAGGAGCCAGCCGGGTAAATGGCCCCGCGACCCTGCGCAAAGAGATTCTGTGAATCGGGGTAGGCCAGAGCTTGATAACCGGGGGGCAGATAAGGCCTCCACTTCGCCAGGGCTTCAAAGGCCGCCAGGAACCCGCCCTCGTTGTATTTCGCGGAACCTCCGATCAGACCTTTGCGGCCCACCTCCCCGTCCCACAGAGTAGGACCGATGTTCTGGTATCCCATCGTCGCCGATTCCCATTGGTCCTTGGTCCCGATAACGAGAGGCATATACTTTCCATTGGCCTTAACCTTTTCAAGGACGGCTAGAAATTCCTTCTCCGTCTCGGGAACACTGAGGCCCAATTCCTTGAAGATCGCTTTGTTATAGAAAAAGCCGTGGATGACTGAGGCCATCGGTACCGCGAACGTGGTCTTGCCGTCGTCGGTGCTCCACGCTGCCTTGGCTATCTCGGAGAAGTTGCCCATCCCGGGGAGATCATTGAGGGCAACCAATTGACCGGCGTTGTAGATCTCCAAGGACTTATCGAACGGACGGCAGGCTATAAGGTCACCCGCGGTGCCCGCCTTGAGCTTGGCGCCTAAGACTGCGTTGTACTCCGTCGGCGCAGTAGGCGAGAACACCACCTCGATATTTGGATGCTTCTTCATGAAGGCCGGCAAGATGGTGTCTCGCCAGATCTTGAGATCGTCGTTGCGCCAGCTTTCAATCGTGAGTTGGACCTTACCCTCCGGCCCAAACGGTTCCGATGCCAGCCAGAGACGCCAAACCAACTAGAATCGTCGCAAATCTTTTCAACATGGGAGTTTCGATCCTATGGAATCTCCTGGACTAAAACAATCACCAAATCGGGGATGGGATCGTCGTAATCGTCGTCTTTTCGACGAATGGAGGTTCCGGCTGCCAGTATTTCCGATGGAGCCTGGGCAAAGCGCGTTCCCTGTCCCGGTCCGGTCTCCGGCTGGCGATCGGCTCGAAATGCTTTCTCATGTGGCATCAAAAATGCTCATTGAGAGGCTACAAAAATCCGATGTCTAGAAGCGTTTCCGTCATTCTTGCGTGCCTCGCTCCTTGCCTCATGCTCAGCGCTTTCTCTCTGAGCCAACCTCTGCACTATCGATTGGCCAGTGACCAGACACTGAAGGGCAAAGGTAAAGACGGCCATTGCATGGATTACGCGATTGCATTGTCGTCGCGACTTGCTACCAACGGCATTCACGGTCGACTCATTTTTTACCGGTGGCACATCCGGGACACTTCCCTGGAAGGCAGCCATGTCTTCGTGTTGTATCACCTTCCTGACGGGACCGAATGGATCGTCGACAACGAGATTCCCCACCCAAAGGTCGTTCCGACCCAATCGAGTCCGATGCAGCTCGTTTTTTTGCTGAGCGAAGAGCCAACCGACCCAGTCGACGTACAGCTCCAGGAAGGAATGAACAGGCTTAGCTTCTTCTAGAGCTAAGCTCTGAAGTTCGGCGCAAGTAATGCGTCTCGCTTTACCTCTTCGTCCGCTTCCTAAGCCTGCATCGCGCACAAATCCTTAGAGGCTCTCAGAAATGGGACGTACCCCTCCCGAAATTGCTCGAAAGGGCGACGTAAGGCAGCTTTCATTTTGATTTAAAAACGAATAAAACGAGACTCTTCGCAGCCGCCATCACGCGAGCGCCTGGTAGCAGAGGTTTCTAAACCGTTGAAACAGCCCGTGCTCATCGTGCGGCAGATGCTGGGCGAAACAGAGGGCGACCAGTCTTTCTGCCGGGTCGATCCAGAAATAGGTCGTAGCCATGCCATTCCAGCCAAATGAGCCGACCGAACCGAGGGTGCCGGTTAGCCCAATATCAAGTCGGACTCCGACTCCAAGACCAAAACCGTGTCCCTGGCTCAGATTGTGAAACGGGACGGCAAGGCGGGAAAGATGATTTGAAATCATCGATTCGAACGTTTTCCGTCCAATAATTCTAGTCTCTTCAAGTACGCCCTTTATTGCAGAGCATCTCACCAAAACGCGCGAAATCGTCGAGTGTGGAAAATAGGCCGGAGCCGCCGCTCGGGTACTTCCTTCGACCCTCGACGATCTCGCCTTGCAGTGACGGCACCGGCCTCTAATCCACTGCCGTCGGCATGTTCGTAAACCTTGGCAAGCCGCTCCTTCTTCGCGTCTGGAACACAGAAGTCCGTATCGATCATTCCGAGAGGACCGAGAATCCGTGCGTTTAAAAATTCATCCAGCCGTTGGCCGCTCACAACTTCGATCACTCGCCCGAGAACATCCGTGGAGAAGCCATATTCGAACTGCGTCCCGGGATGCCACTTCAGCGGGAGCCTCGCCAGACAAGTCACAAATTTTTCCAGCGACTCGGCATTCCCCAGATTTGCCTCCCGATAAATTTGATCCACAATTTCTCCTGAAGACTCATAGATTATTCCGGAAGTGTGAGTGAACAGATGTTGGAGCGTGATCGGTTTGTTAGCGGGAACAAGCCGAGGGTTCTGAGCGGTCCCGCCAACAATTACTTTTGGGTCACAAAACTCCGGAATGTAATCCGCGACGGAATCGAGTAATCCCAGTTTCCCTTCTTCGAGAAGCGTTAACGCGGCAACACTGACCACAATTTTAGTCATCGAATAGACCCGTACAATCGTGTCCCGCCGCATCGGAAGACCAAGTTCGCAATTGCGGAATCCAACCTCAAATGAATCGGCTACAATTCCGTTCCGCACCAGGAGGAGACTGACGCCCGCGTGTTGACCGTCATGGACAAACTGAGTGAATGCGCCGATGCAGGCGTTCCAGGCGTTCCGGCACGAATCCTAGATCGGAAGCTTCGCCGGAAGGCAAGGAATTGAAGGAGGTCATCCAATCCGAGTACAACGGCCGCGCCCGGCTGTAAAGACCTGCGCGAAAGAGCGAATAGTCAAAACCGAAACGATTGCCCGCTGCAATTTCACTCGTCTAGCGGAGCCAATCGCGCTTGGTAGACAGCGTAAACTTCTTCGCCGAAACACGCGAAAATCACCTTTTCGATGAATTCGTTGGCCATCAACCCGGCAACGGATTCGCGACAAGCAATCTTGACTGCGTCATCGATCGGGTATCCGTAAACTCCACAACTGATCGCCGGAAAGGCCAAACTTCGGATCCGGTGTTTGGCAGCCAGGTCGAAGCAAGCCTGGTAGCAGCTTGCCAGGAGCTCAGGCTCGCCATCATTTCCCCCGTGCCATATTGGGCCGACAGTATGGATGACCCATTTGGCCCGCAATCGATAGCCTTTGGTGATTTTTGCCTCACCCGTCCTGCAACCGCCCAATTTTCGGCACTCATCCAACAACTCAGAGCCGGCAGCGCGGTGGATCGCTCCGTCGACTCCGCCTCCGCCAAGCAACGAATTATTGGCAGCGTTTACGATCGCGTCGACGGCCAATTTGGTGATATCTGCCTTCTCCGTGGATATTCGGCTCTTGATCGACATGGAAGAAACTCAAGAAGTTAAACCGCAGGAAGTCAAGAAGTCAGAATACGCCTGTGCTTACCGACTTCTCCTTGCCGTGCCCCCTCTCTGCAGACAGCGGGCACACGATAGGTGATGCTGCCGGGATCGCCCGTTCAGGAAAGACACATTTCGGCTGGTTTGAAGTTTGATTAGCGGTTAGGTTCTTCCGGTGCGACAAAACCTATGCGATCCTTACAGCGGAGAAATCGGTAATGGGCGGACTGCGGAAAATCGCGCTCGCCTTTTTCTTTCTTCTCGCCGCAACCGCTTCGCGCGGCGATGACCTCGTTACGGCCGCAGGTCAAACTTTCCACGATGTCCAGGTTCTGAGTCGAAATTCTTCTCACCTGGTAGTCCAGTGCAGAGAGGGTCAGTTTCAATTCTCGCTGAACGAACTCAAGCCGGCCGATCGCGAGAAATACTCAAAGGATCTCACAAAGGCAATTGACCTTCCGGCACTCACCGTAATCGGTGAGCAAAAACCTGACTTTACAACTTCGCCCGAACATTCAAGAACCGAAGCGCTCGCCGAGAAAGAAATTCAGCGCCAGGAACAACAAAAACAGGAGGCGCAAAAAAAGAGGACGGAGTCGTACCGCCCCATTCAGATTATTTTTCCAGGAATATCTTTTAGCCTCAATTTGAAGGACCCGAAAAACGATAGCGTGGTGCAGCCGGATTATCTGACGCCGGATTATGGACGTCTGGCGCCCGAAATCGTTGAGAAGGATCTCCGGGTTTTCAGTTTATCGCTGAAAAATCCCTAGCGACTCTCCTGAAACTAGAACTTAAGTTGGAGTTCGGGTTTGGCCCGGACCCGAAATCCTTTAGGATGACTGCGGAGTTCGAAGATTTCGTCGATTACATCCGAAGCGGGCGCCGGATATTGATTTTCACCGGCGCCGGCGTTTCGACGGGAAGCGGAATTCCGGATTTCAGAGGACCGAACGGTGTGTGGACCCGTCGCACGCCGGTTTATTACCATGACTTCATGACTTCGGAAGCGGCTCGCATCGAGCATTGGGATTATAAGCTTGAAGCTTGGCCGGCATTTCGCGCCGCACGCCCAAACCCGGTGCATCACGCAATCGTGAAACTGGAAAAAGTCGAAAAAGTTGAGGCCGTACTCACTCAAAACATCGATGGATTGCATGCCCTCGCGGGCTCAAATCCAGACCTTCTTGTGGAACTCCATGGCACAAACCTGCTTGTGGAATGCCAAAGCTGTCACTGGCGCGGCGATGCGGAGCCCTGTTTTGAGAAATTCACACTTTATCGAAGGCCACCAATTTGCGATTGCGGCGGATTTCTGAAACCGGCGACAATCAGTTTTGGACAAAATCTCGACCCTTTGACAGTTGAGCGTGCGCGTGATGCGGCACGAAAGGCGGACCTGGTGATCTCGCTTGGTTCGACCCTGTCCGTCTATCCGGCTGCCTCGTTTCCGTTGCTGGCGGCGCAACGTGGTGTTCCTTACGTGATCGTCAATCGTGGAGCAACGGACCACGACGACAAGCGGTGTGTTTCAATCCGATTGGAGGGCGAGGTCATGGATCTCTTTCCTGATGCGGTCGAACGCGCTTTATTATAGGATGAGTTTCCAGCTTGAATCCAGGCGTCCTCAAGCATTGGGCGCGCATTTGTTCTCCGCCGAAAGGGCGGTCGATTTTCCTTCCCAGCCGCGCTTGGACCAAGTCCAGGCGCGGAACGTTCGCGGGCACGCTCGACAACGGGAGCGGGAGCAGTAATTTTGAGAATGGCAAAAATCGGTTCGACTGAGCTGGATGTTTTTTCCCTCGCGCTCGGAGGAAACGTGTTTGGCTGGACTGCTAACGAGAAGCAGTCATTTGCCGTCCTGGATGCGTATAGCGCGGCGGGCGGAAATTTTATCGACACCGCTGACTTTTACTCCGCGTGGGCGCCCGGCAACTCTGGCGGGGAGTCCGAGACCATTCTCGGACGTTGGTTAGCCGCCCGGGGCAAACGCGAGCAAACGATCGTCGCAACCAAGGTCGGAATGCATCCTCAATTCAAAGGGCTCTCGGCCAAAACCATTCGGGCCGCCGCAGAAAATTCCCTCACACGGCTTCAGAGCGAGTATATCGATCTGTACTACGCGCATGTGGACGACGAACAAACGCCTCTCGAGGAGACTCTCGGCGCGTTTGACGCTCTGGTGCGCGAGGGCAAAGTGCGTTACATTGCCGCCTCCAATTATACGGCGCCAAGGTTGCTGGAAGCCTTGGCAGTGTCCGACCGCGACGGTTTCGCAAGGTACGTTGCTCTGCAGCAGCACTACAATCTGATGGAGCGTGACAAATACGAGGGCGAGCTTGCCGGCGTCGTAGCACGCGAAGGGCTCTCGTCCATACCTTACTTCGCGCTCGCCTCCGGATTTCTCACGGGCAAATATCGCCCGGGCTCCAAGGTGGACAGCCAACGGGCCCAAAGCGCGGGCGCCTATCTTGGTGAAAAGGGGATGCGGGTTTTGGCCGCCCTGGATGAGGTCGCGACCCCGCGCGGCGCCGCTCTCGCCACGGTCGCACTCGCATGGCTGGCAGCCCAGCCGACGGTTGTCGCTCCCATCGCCAGCGCACGGACGACCGAGCAACTCCCGGACCTGCTGAGTGTTTCGAAACTGCGGCTGACCGATGCTGAATTGCGGAAGCTAAATGATGCAAGCGCGCCGTCCGGAGCTTGCGGCACCGGCTCTTGACGCGTGAAGACGCGTAAACCCTGGTGCACTTCGCGCCGGTCAGAGGTCTTAGGGCTCCGAAACCCTGATTCATCGAAATGAAAAGAAGAGAGTTCCTAAGGGCGACGGCTGCGCTGGCCGCCGGGTCTGTTGCGCCGCGTCATATGGCCCAGGCCGCGGAGCCGCAGCAATCCGGTCTGGCTCCGACCGCGTCCGCCGAAGCCGGCACTGGAAAATCCGGAAGCACCCCTCAGCCGAAACTTCGCAAATCGTCGCGTTTCTTCGAAGACCAAGGCATAAATTATGTCTTCCAGGCAATGCTTGGCAGCGCCTATTATCGGGCCGCGGATATCGGCACCTGTCTAGCCATCGCTGACCAGATCATCGACGGTGACTGGGCCAGCGCATTGCGAGCTTTGCTTGTTGCCGGAGACAAATTTTCAGCCGTCGCTGACGCAGCCGCCGCCAACGGGCTCCGGACCAGCGCGCGCGAGGCATATATGCAGGCGGCAAGTTATATTTTCTCAGCCACCTATTTTGTAAATCCTATCGGTCCCGCCGATGCCTTCGCCTTCAACTGGTTGCGACATCAGGAACTCTGGGACAAGGCAGCCGCGTTGCTTGATCCTCCGGTGGATCAATTACCCTTTCCGTACGAGAAGACGACACTTCCAGGTTACTTTTTCAAGGTAGACGATTCCGGCCGGCGGCGTCCGCTGATTATTCTAGTGAACGGGAGCGACGGGGGAACGGTTACCGCCTGGACCCTTGGAGTCGCGGCGGCGCTTGAGCGCGGTTACAACGCGTATACCTTCTATGGCCCTGGTCAAGGGACGGCACTTTTGCTGCAGAAACTCTACTGCCGACCTGATTGGGAAAGCGTTATTTCACCTTTGCTCAACTATCTGCTGATCCGCCGCGAGGTCGATCCGGGCCGCATTGCGCTGATCGGGACCAGCGAAGGGGGTTACTGGGCGCCGCGTGCAGCGGCGTTCGATCCGCGGATTGCCGCCTGCGTAGCCGATCCTGGCGTTTGGGACGTTTCTACCGCCTGGACCCAGGCCTTGCCGAAACCCAAGCTGGACCTGCTGGCAGGAGGCCAACAGCAAAGTTTCGACAACTTAATTCGCATCGGACTCAGATTTAACGCGCGAGCGATGGCCACGCTCGTCTTACGGATGCGTCCCTTTGGGATGAATTCGCCCTACGAAGCTTTCAAAGCGGTGCAGCAATACAAGCTGGCTGGTGTTGCTGAGCAAATCCGCTGTCCGATGCTGATCGCGGATCCCGAGGGAGATCAATTCTGGCCGGGCCAATCGCAAAAATTGTATGACGCTCTGCCAGGTCCGAAAACCCTCTTAAAGTTTACGGCAGCTGAAGGTGGCGACATGCACTGTGAGCCAAAGGTACCGGGTCTCCGGGCCCAGCGGATATTCGACTGGCTCGATCAGACGTTGAAGATCTCCTGAACTTGAATTCTGAGCAAAAATCGCGGAATCGGCGGTTCATCTCTTCCCAGAGTTGTGACTTAAGTCCACTCTCGGAGACGGAGTATCTCGGTTGAAAAAAGTTTCAGAAAAGTCCGGCGTTACCTGCGTGGACCCGGAGTATGCAAATGCTTGGACGATTTATCGGCGACTGAGACTTGTCGTGTTTTCTTTCTTCGTTCTTGCGCTGGTGGAGATGCGGGTCTTATTTTTTGTTCCCGGGTTTGTCTTCGCTCTCACTTTCGTCGTTTACTTCTTTCTTGCTGCCTGGCTGGCGAACTGGAAATGCCCCCGCTGTGGCCGGGCGTTTTTCCGGGCGGCATTCCTTCGCAGCCTCTTTGGCGGGCGTTGCTTTCATTGCGACCTGCCCAAGTGGTGCGTATCTGAGAACGGAAATACAATTTGCCGCCCTCGATTCCCATTCGGATGGGTAGTCTCCGAACGGCCGAAAAGGTAGTCGAGATCTCCCTGCTCGCCTTGTCATTTGCTGTGCTGCCAAGGCCAATGAAAATGGCTATGGCGCTTTTTTCGGCGATGAGTCTTGTGCTTTTTTCGTTGATGGCTTCGGTGATCGTGGGAAGAAACGTGCGACGTTTTTGTTCGGTGTTTGACTTTCGTCGCCGGGTGCTGGGATTTAAGTGTTTTAGGAACAGGTTTTTTGGCAACTTTCGCGGGTTGAGTGCGAGTTGATCGATCCTCCTGATCATCTCCATGACGAGACGCGGGCGGAGGAGGATCATAGGGAGGCAGTGGGACGTCTACATGCTCCTGAGCCGGAGCGGGAAAGATCAGGCCGACAGCCAACAAGCAAAGCATCGACAGGGTGAAGACCGCCTTCATCTAAGCCTTGAGAAAACGGACAACGACTTTTGTATAGCGGGCGGGATCCCCTTCCAGAGAGAGAATTTCTGCACGCGAATATCCGGCCAGAGCGACTTGGTGTCCGAGCGAAGTTCTTATCGCAGCTACCTCAGGCGTGGCCCCGGCCGCAATCGCCCGATTGAAAGCTATCAAATTCTCTCCCGGGCACCAACTTGTTCGAACACTTTTGTAGCGGGGGACGAAATGCGCCATTATCTTTCTTAAGTGGTACGACGCCCACAATGAGGGGGATCGCTCTCGAGACTCCGACTCTGTCCGAAGATCGATGACCAATTCTTCACCCTCGATCACACCTGTTGCCTGAAAGCGCGAGTCGGCCGGATCCGAGACGGCGTATCGATAGTGGTTCATGTCTCATCGACGACGTGGACATCCAATTTGCCGGAAAACAGGGTCAACACAAGCCTATTGTAACCCTAGTACATGAGTCGGAAAATATTCGATGCATCCTTCCGCAATTTCCATTCAGCCACGCTTTTTCGGAACGGACCGCACGCGAACCGTCTCACTTCTCGCTTTTTCAGTTTTTTGAGTCTTGATCCATGGACAGGCTGATCGTTGAATACCGGAGGAATGAAAGGTCAACGGATCTATTATCTCAATCCACCCTATCCCGACTTGTTGATTGAGCAAGAGCTGCTGGCTGGCGGCGGGTTCGAGTTGGTGCCGCTCCGGGTACAAGGCGAGTTCATAGACCAAATCGACGATGCGGTAGCCATCATGACCCATGAGATACCGATCAGCGAACCGATCGCAGCACGGCTCCGTCACTGTAAAGTGGTTACGCGAATGGGCGTGGGTTTCGATATTATCGACGTCGCAGGGTGCAGGAAACATGGGATAGAGGTCTGTTACGTTCCTGACTATGGGACAGAAGACGTAGCGAATCACGCGATCGCGTTACTCTTCGCCCTTCATCGCCACCTCATTCAATATCATCGAAGTGTCGAACAAGGCCGCTGGGATTTCACGGTGGCCGGAACAATTCACCTCCTGAAAGAGTTGCGGCTTGGAATCTTCGGGTTGGGCCGTATCGGTTCCGATTTCGCCGGTAAAATGCGCGTCTTCGTCAGCGAAATTCTCGGTTACGATCCTATATTAACAAACGCCATGATCGAGGAAAAGGGAGCGATGCCGAGTTCTCCCGAACAGATTTTTTCGGAGTGTGAAATTATTTCGCTTCATCTTCCCTATTCTCCCAAGAGTCATCATTTCGTCTCGGACAGAGAGATCGATCTGATGAGACGAAAGCCGATTTTGATCAATGTTAGCCGGGGTGGACTTGTGGATACCCAGGCGTTGATCCGAGGACTCAGAACAAATCGCCTGAGCGGGGCAGGGTTAGATGTGCTGGAGACCGAACCAAAGGTTGACCAGGAACTTTTGCAGTTGGAAAACGTGATTGTCACGCCGCATGTTGCGTGGTTTTCGGTGGAGGCAAGCCAAAAACTCCGGCGTACCGCGATGGCGGATATCCTTCGCATTCTGTCCGGTCAAAAGCCGCGGTACCCGGTGCCGGGGTGAACATATCAATTTTGCGTTTTTGTGCGGACCCCTTCGTCTCCATCGTGGTTTTTAATTGAAATTAATTAACCCTGCTGGATGCCCAATAAACGGCAGCCGCAAATGCGGATATGCAAAGACCCCTCTTCGAATTCGCTCCGCTTCGTGCGAATTCGTCGTTCACCTGGCCTTGGTTTTTTTCCGCGGAGCGCGGTGAGACTGATGTCCGTCGTACTTGTCGGAGGCTTTTGAAAGCGGAGCCCAGATCTCTGGAACTGGAGCTATGCCGGTGTCACCGAGTTTATATTCTTCCAGGATCCCCTGTGCGATCCCATGGGCTATCCGCTGCCTGTAACTGTCCGTGGCCGCTTTTCGCGCTTCGCCCAGGTTCGTCAAATAGGCGCATTCACAGAGCACGGATGGAATATCGGGATTCCGTGTCAGCCTCAGACGACGCCGGATAACACCAAGATTAGTTTCGCCGGTCGTGGCAATGAGATGCTCCTGAATGCGCGTCGCCAGACCGTGACTATCGGCTCTCCAGAAGAAGGTCTTGGCCCCGTTCATCGCGCTACTGGATACCGCGTCGTAATGAATACTTACCAACACTGCTCCGGGCCCCTGCCGATTAGCCAACCTTACGCGATCGTCCAGCTCCACAAAATAATCGCCCTCGCGAATCATAACTGTTCGCAGCCCGGCGCGGCGCAATTCGGAGCGGACGAGCTTCGCCGTGTCGAGGGTGAGATCTTTTTCTCTCAGATTAATGGGGGCCCTTCGCCCGCTCACGCCACCGCTGTCCTTTCCGCCGTGACCTGCGTCAATGACTACGGTCGAAAAATGTCCGCGACCCGCCGGTATATTCCCGCTCGGCGTTTGGACACAACCGCTAAGAAAGGCCAGACCGATCGCTAACGAAGTTACCCAGCAAAGGAAAAGGAAGGTGCGGGAAGGCATCGAAGTTAACTCGATATACAGTTAGTACAATCCAGGCCGCGGTTGAACAACAGGAAGGACACTTGGTGGCGCCACCGGAGTTGGCTGCCCTGACTTGTCAAGCAGTTGGTACCAGTACTCAACCGTATTCGATTGCTCCCTGCCGCTGTGAACTGAGAACCAGCAGCCGACAACCATTCGGGCTCCCTTATCGGCAGCCAATTTTTTGGCAGAGTAGGGATCGACAAAAAATTGGGAACGAACCGATACGAACCCGATTTTTCGATATCCGCTTGTCAGTAATGTCCGGACGGTCTTCTGAAATTCACTTGGTTTGACTCTCGTAAATTGCACTTGCTCCAACCAAACCAATGCCACCGGGCCGCCCCGGGTTTGATCGCGGTATAAATTCAACAACTCCCCATAGTAATACCACTTCTGACCGGCATTTCTCGTGTCGACGTTGGGAGTCAAGGCGCATCCGCAATAAGCCGACGCAAGCACGAGCAGCATGAGGAGCTTCATTTTTCAGATCCAAACTAGTCCGCACGGGGCTCCGACGGCACGGAAAAAATCAGGGAGAGATGCTCACGGAGGGCTTCGACATGTCGAGCACCGCCCCGAAAGCCGATGTAGCCATCGGGCCGAATCAAAACGATGGCCGCAGATTCGGCCTCGTAAAGCTGGTGGATTTGACCGTCAGAATCGAACAAAACGCCGAGGAGACCAGATTGTTCACCGCGAATCACGATCGAGGCATCGATAAGGTCTCCGAAATCGCGTTTCATCTCAACAAGCAGGGAATTCAATTCCAAAGCAGTATCGGCGTCTGCACCGGCAAAAAGCAAAAGGTGATGAACTGGCTTCCGCAGCAAATCAAGCAGTCGAATTGGATCTTGACCGATTTCCTGTTGGAGTTCGCAATCCGGTGCACGGTCACCGGCCTTAAGGGCGTGACCCGTTTTCCCAGATACAACCGAGCTCCGGCGGTAGTGAATCCCGACCTCCGCCACGGTTTCAGCGATCCGATCCTCAACCAGGTGGATACCCGTAAGGATAGGAAGTAACGCGTTCCTGAGTTGTTGACCGAGCCCGCTCTGCAGCGTGGCCATGCGCGTTAGCCGGTCGGTCAGATCCAACACCATCTTCGCCACCGGTTCCCGTTCCTCGTTGTAGCTATTCAGTAGAGAGGCGGGCGACTTCCCATGAACAACAAGAGCAATCTTCCAAGCCAGGTTGAAGGCGTCCTGGATCCCGGTATTCATTCCCTGACCGCCCGCAGGGCTGTGAATATGGGCGGAATCGCCGGCCACGAAAACACGACCGCGCCGGAATTCCGGGACCTTCCGATGCGAAATGTGAAAGCGCGCCAGCCAAACCGGATCGCTAAGATTTATTCCGGAAATGGCCCGGCTGTCGACTATGGCTTGGACCTCGTCCAACCGGGGTTCCGCAGTCGATCGGTCGTTCTTTTCCGTGCGAATATTAGCTATGATCCGGCAACGGCCGCCACGGAATGGGAAGATTCCGACAAGCCCGTCGCTAGCGAGGAAGAGATGGATGTGTATGTGATCCAGTGGACTATTGACCTTCGCGTCGGCGAGGAAAAACGTTTCAGGATAGGCTTCTCCCTCGAACTGCAGACCCAATAGATGCCTGACTTCGCTATGAGCGCCGTCACAACCGATCAGCCAGCGCGCTTCCAGGGTCTCTTCGAGTCCGCTGGGATTTCGGAGAATCGCGACCACAGCATCGGAGGACTGGGAAAGACCGATAAGTTCTTTTTCGCGGTCCACGTGAATCCCGAAGGACGCCAGATGTTCGATGAGGATCCGTTCAGTTTCGCTTTGGGGTAGGCTGATGGCAAAGCGATAACGGCTAGGCACGCAGCTGAATCCGATGTATCCAATCTGACCTTCGCGATTGTGGAATGCGACACCGCTCAATTGGTGACCGGCGCCGATCACCGGATCAATAACACCCATCATCTGAAACACTTCAAGCGTGCGAGGAAAAATTGCCAACGCCCTGGAAGCAACAACCGGGGCGGCCGCTTTATCGACAATTCGACACCGGACCCCGTTGCGGGCCAGTTCACATGCCATCGTAAGACCGACCGGACCCGCACCGACGACAAGAACATCAACAGACATAAGTTCGCTCTGGGGGATTGCCCGGCGGAATTGCCTCTCGATCGCTCAACTCAACGTCTCCTTTTGCGCCGGGACTGTTCGAGCCTGAGACTCAGCTTCACTTGCTCTTCGCGCAGCTTACGCTCCAGGCGCGTCCGGACGATAGCGTCACAGCAGATTCTCAACTCCTCTTCAAGGCGTCCAATCTCCCGCAACTGTTCCACTTCCTCAGGAAGGTATCCAGAATTTCTGAGAATAGAATAACCAAGGCGCATATCTTCCGGCCAGCTGAAGTATTCGTCCAAATTCAGCGGCTTCCCCTTCCCAGGTAAGTCTTCGCATGCATTCTCGGCCAGCCATTCCTCGATGAGCTTTTCGACAGAAAAAGACATACCTTTCTCTTCAGAAGAAAGCTCCGCTGCCGAAGATGTTCAAGCGCCAAACATGCGCCGGAGCGGCGTATCGGAAGCGTTCAAGTTTGCCGGCGGATCGCTTCGGGGCTGGAGTTGTCGAAATTCCTTGCTTCATGACATCTCGGCTTCCTAATGATTAATCCGCCCGTTCGCCAGGGCGACTCCGGCCGATCCGACGCGCTTCCGGCCGGCAACTTCTTCCCCGGCATCCTTTGGCAGCCGGGCGAAACTTACAAAAGCCATTGTTGAAACAAAGCCGACCACGAGAAATGCCGGCGGGAAATCGGAAGCCTTCAACAGATCGCTGTGGCGTATCGCCAGCGAAAGTTGGAGCATCAGCGCACCCACAGTAATGCCGAAGCTGAGAGCGATCTGTTGAAAGACGCTTGTGAAACTCGTTGCCTGGCTCATCTCGGGCTGATCGATCTCGGCGACACTGATTGCATTGATACAGGTAAACTGGAGCGACCGGAAGAAGCCGCCGACGAACAGTGCAGCGAGCATGATACTGATCGGGGTCCTCGCTGTAAAAAACGCGGGCGCAGCAACCAGCGCTCCGCTGGCGATCGAGTTCACAATCAGGACATTTCGAAATCCAAACTGCCTCAGAATCGTTCCGGCGGCAGTCTTCATTCCGATTGCGCCCAGCGCAGTGACAAATGTCAATAAACCGGAGTTTAACGGCGTCATTCCAAAACCGAGCTGAAAAAGGAGCGGCAACAGCAAAGGCATGGCGCCGACCCCGAGACGAAAGAGCGAGCCTCCAACTATTCCAGCCCGGAAAGTGGGAAATCTGAGGAGCTTCAGATCGAGGATAGGTGCTTCCGCGTCGACGGGCGTGAGAGACATAAAGCGCGATCAACACGGAACCCAGAAGGAAAAGGCCAACCACGGCAAGGGGAGGGAAGCCATTAACGTCAAGTGCCGCCGACGCCGAGACTAAAGCGGCCAGACCAGCACCGGAGAGCGCAAATCCAATATAGTCGAACCGGCTTACTGTCTCGCCGCGAACGTTCGGGATAAATAGGGTCGCGAGCACTATCCCAAGTGCGGCCATCGGCAAATTGATCCAAAAGATCCAGCGCCAGGTGAAATAGGTGGTGATGAAACCGCCTACCGGCGGTCCGAGCACGGGTCCAATCAGTGCCGGCATCGCAAGCCAGGCGAGCGCCCCCACGAATTCAGACCGTGGGATGGTCCTCAGAATGACAAGCCGGCCGACCGGCACCATCATCGCTCCACCAATTCCTTGCAGCGCTCTGGCCGCGACCAGCGCTTCAATCGAGCCGGCGAACCCGCAAAGAGCTGAGCCAAGCGCAAAGATGAGAATTGCCAGACGAAAAATGATCCGCGTTCCAAACCGATCGGCCACCCAACCGGAAGCGGGGATGAAGACAGCGAGCGTCAACAAATAGGAAGTAAGGGCGAGTTTGAGTTGAATCGGTCCTTGATGGAGGTCGTTTGCGATCGCTGGAAGAGCCGTCGATAGGACCGTCGCATCCAGATTTTCCATGAACAACGCACACGCGACGATCAAGGGTACAAGAATGCGAACAGGAATCCTCCTGCCCGCGTGTGGTTGTGGTTCTGGCGTTTTGCGTCCTGGGTCGCGCGTTTTTTCTCGCATTTGAGCTTCGAGGAGGGCCGAGAAAATCGCACCCCTGTGTTCATGGCGCAACCATTGCGGCATGAGCGTGTACCCTGTGAGTTAAAGAACGGGCGAGACTCCCGTTTCGCGGCCGTACCGCGATCATCCCGCAGGAGCTGGGACGCCCCGCGGATTATGCGTGAACATTTTTCGCGGCAGCGTTAGACTCTCAAGCCGTGAAACCGTCCGTTTCCCCAGACTTCGAGGCTCTCTCCTTCGGGCAGGATCTTTTCAGTTTCCTGCTCGAGAACACGCCAGACCAAGTTTATTTCAAGGATCGGGAGGGCCGCTTTCTCCGCGCCAGCCGTGCGGTGGCAGAATACATGGACGTTTCAAACCCGGGTGATCTCATCGGAAAGAGCGATTTCGACTTCTGGTCGGAGCAGACAGCAAGAGAAGCGTCTGCAGACGAACAGCAAATTATCGAAACCGGACAGCCGATGATAGGAAAGGTCGAGAAACTGATCCATCCCGACGGTAGAATCACTTGGGACTACACGACCAAGCTGCCGCTCAAAGATTCCAAGGGACAAATCATCGGCATTTGCGGGATTAACAAGGATTTCACGGCCATCAAGGAAATGGAGGACGCTCTCGCCGAAGAGCGAAACTGCCTGCGGATTACGACCGCGGAATTGGAGGCCAAGAACGCACAACTCGAAGCCGATCTTCGCATGGCGCGGGAGATCCAGATGGCCCTTCTGCCTCGGGATTACCCAACTCTTTCGGACTATGGCAGCTCCGGATTCAGTGCGCTAACCTTTGCGCACTGCTACCGTCCGGCGGCAGCAGTCGGCGGCGACTTCTTCGACATATTTCCGCTCTCACAAAATCGTGCCGGCGTTTTTATTTGTGACGTCATGGGACACGGGTTGCGGGCGGCTTTGGTAACGGCGATCATCCGGACGCTGCTGGAAGAGCTCAGGCCCGTGATGCAAAATGCGGGCCGTTTCCTGAGTGCTCTCAATCTTCGTCTGCGAGCCATTCTGGAGCGATTGGATGAGCCTTTTATCGCGACGGCGTTCTATTTGATCGCCGACACCGCGATGAAGGAAACGCAGTTTGCTAACGCGGGCCATCCCACACCGGTACGTCTCAGGCGAACCGAGCGTGCAGTCGAGTTACTCGTATCGAATGGCGGCAGGCCGGGACCCGGTCTGGGTCTCTTCGACGACGTGAACTATTCGACGTCTCATTGCGAATTCGAAGAGAACGACTGCATCATGCTATTCACTGACGGCTTGTATGAGGTCGACTCACCGGAGGGAGAGCAGTTCGGGCTGGAAGCGGTCATTTCAAGTTTACGCGCTCATGCGGAGATGCCGGCCGAGCAGCTGTTCAACGCATTGTTGGCGGATGCCTGTCACTTCTCAAAGAAATCGGACTTTGACGACGATGTTTGCATGGTGGCGGTCGAGCAGTCGGGAGCGTGGGCAGCCCGGCGTCGCAAAACCTCAGTGGAACCGGCTGACTGACGGATGAAACGGCCATCTGCCAGTGTGGATGGCAGAAACCCCTTGATTCAGCGTATTATAGGTTGACACTCCTACTCAGTCATTCCCAGCAACGCGAGAGCGATTGAATCTTCGCTCCGCCGCAAATACCAACAACTCGAGCCAAGATGAGTACAGAACCAAACAAAGAACAGTCGGATAAAGAGAACACCGAGAATACCGAAGTGAAATTTGTTCCGGAAGGAACTTTCGGCGGCACCATTGAGAAGCCTATTATAGTCAAAAAGGGTGAAGAGATTCCCGAGGATACGGGAGATCAGGGTGGCGGCCAAAACTGAGCCATTTCCAGTATAAACGGAGAGAAGGCGCATCTTTTGATGGCTAAGGATAGTACCTGTGTCTTCTCTTCGAACGCAGCTCAAGGAGCGTTGTCACAACCAGGTGCAAGAGGAAAGGTCGGCAACTCTTCATGCCGGACATCAAGAGTATCCCCGATTCCCACCACTCCAAGTGCAAGCCGACCACGAAAACCGTGAGACCGCTGGGTCGTGATCACTCAGCCGGTTAAGAGCAAGGGCCACCCAGTACTTCAACCACGCCGGCAAAGAGGTCATCCCGAAGACAAGTGGCATTCCGCGAGCCCAACACACGCAATGCCCATTGCGTCAGACTCGTTCACCTGTATAACGTGGGCGTGACGCAAGGATCGCGACCAGAATCAGATAAATCGCGGCCATCACCGCGTATTGAAAGCCTAGCAGCGCGAGGCGCAGTGGGGGAGGCCATTCATGACAGCATAAAGCAGGTTCGACGGCCGTTCGGGCTGGTCAGGAACGGAAGCCATCGTGGTTCATGATTCTGCTAAATAGCACAAGGCACACCTTCTCGCTCGCACATGAATTGCATATTTAGAAAGACGCCTTCATGTCAAGCGAGACAGAGCGTAAAGATCATAGGCTTTCTGTCCGACTTGTCTGCACGACGACTTTCTCGTTGATCCGGGGCGCGTCCTCACTGGCGATATCGTTGACGCAAAGCTCGTTTTCCGCGTACTTTCCTTCAACATCTACTCCCGGAACAGTCTATGGCTACCTCAAGCAGCTTTTCTGACTCGGAGAATGATCATCGAAGAAATTTGCTCCGTGCCGTTATCGCGAGCACGGTGGGGACGTCGATCGAATGGTACGACTTCTTCCTATATAGCACGGTCACCGGGCTGGTGTTCGCGAAGGAATTCTTTCCGAATTCAGATCCGTTCGTTGGAACGCTTCAGGCGTTCCTGATTTATGCGGTTGGTTTCGCCGCCCGGCCCGTTGGCGCAATCATCTTCGGACACTATGGGGATCGCATCGGCCGTAAGGCGGCGCTTGTGGCAACGCTCCTCCTAATGGGAATCGCTACGGTCTTGGTCGGCTTCGTACCGAACTACTCGCAGATCGGCATTTGGGGTGCGATCATCCTTACCGTCCTGCGTTTCGTCCAAGGCGTCGGCGTCGGCGGCGAGTGGGGCGGTTCTGTGCTTATCGCCATGGAATGGTCCAAGAGTGCCGGCAACCGTGGATTCATTGCTTCGTGGCCGCAGTTTGGTGTTCCGTGCGGCTTATTTCTCTCCAACCTCGCGGTGTTGATCTTCAGCCTGATTTCAGGAGATCAATTTCATGCCTGGGGCTGGCGCGTGCCGTTCTTCCTCAGCGCGATACTTGTCGGTGTCGGGTTATGGATTCGCCTTGGAATCCTGGAAACGCCCGTTTTCAGGAAGCTCACCGCCGAAAACAAGATCGAGAGTGCCCCAGTGATTGAAGTCATCAAACGGCAACCTAAACCCATCATCCTATCGGCATTAGCTCGCCTCGCCGAGCAAACACCGTTTTACATCTACACGGCATTTATCTTCGCGTTCGGAGTCGGATACCTGAAACTCAGTCGCGACCTTCTACTAAACTCCGTCATCGCTTTCTCCCTACTCGAACTCTTCACGATTCCCCTGGCGGGGCACATTTCGGACCGGATCGGTCGCAAGCGGATGTATATGATCGGTGCCGCGATTAATTTCATTGTCGCTTTTCTCTTTTTCGGTCTTCTGGCAACGAAAAATCCGGCTCTCATTGTTCTTGGCGTCGTGCTCGGCGCGGTAGCACATTCTTCAGTTTATGGACCTCAGGCGGCACTAATTGCAGAGCAATTCACTCCACGGATGCGATACAGCGGCGCTTCGATCGGCTATCAGCTCGCGTCAATCATCGCTGGTGGTCCGGCGCCGCTGATTGCCGCCTGGTTGCTGGCAACTTACAAATCTGGAACGGCTATTGCCGTGTATGTGGCGACCTGCGCAGTGATCGGCTTCATCGCGGCCATGCTGATGACCGAATATTCCAGCCAGGATATATCCCGCGAATACGAGCACGTCGGGCAGAACCAGCCGCACGATGCTTAAGGACAAAGGCAGGGCAGTCCGGTTTCATGAACTCAAGCTCCTCACCCAGCGGCTCGGCGGTATCGAAAAGGGCCGGAAAGATGTTAAGAATCTCGGATTGGGTAGGGCGGCTGAGGCGGAGAATCTCGATGCTTTGTTGGTTGCCGTTGATCTCCGCTGTAAAACGATCGCCGACCTGGCGATTGATCAGCGCTTTGCCCAAAGGTGAATTATACGGAATCGGGATAATTTCTCCTTCGCTCGGAAAGTGATGATCTCTCGCTCCGGCGATGAGAAATTTTTGCTGCTCTCCGTCTTGTTCGATTTCGGCGACCGTTCCCAATTCCACCGCAACAACCGATCTGACCGTCACCCATGATAACGGATCGACGATTGTGTGCCCTTGATTGATGAGGTCGTTCATCTCCTTGGTAAGACGGCGCTGGATTCGACCCATCGTGCGGAACTTTTCTTTGGCCGCCTGGTACGGGGCATTTTCGCTCAGATCGCCATCCTGCTTGGCAATCTTGGCCTCGCGGAGGGCATCGTTCTTTTGAGCTCTGGTCGTCTCGAATTTCGTGCCCAATTCCCAGGCACTGACAGTTGAGATGATGATTTTCTCCTGCATTTTCCGGTATCTTACCGATTCTCTGGCCGGCTAAAATAATCAAGCGTCTTTGGGCTTGATTGCGTGTGCCACGAATCGTGTAAACGCAGACGCCAACACCTGAAACCCGCGCAGCCTCAAGAATAAGCGGCAGCCCTTTTTGTTTGGAAAGAATGTGATTCTGACTCTAACCTGCTTCAGCTATGGGCCCGTGGAGACTGAGTATCGACTCAAAGCTTTAAACGAGTCACTGATGAAGCGCGTGAAGAAATCGACCGTTTTGCACCTGATCATCGAACTGCCGCCTACGCAGTGTTGGTTTCAGCCTACCTGGCTCTGGTGCTGCATTTCCTGGTGGATTGGCTTAAAGAGTTGTTTACAAAGCAACCCGAAGTTTACGCCTACGTGTCAATCCTGCTGATGATCGGTCAAGCTGTCGGGCTGGAGCGGCTCACCTCAGGTCTGGTCTATCTCAGCCGCCGACGAAAGGGATAAGTGGTATCCATGTTTTTTCCGATCTCCGGCGTTCATCTCGATCCGATTTATCTTGTTTTGATCGGGTTTGTCGTCGGAATATTAGGAGGATTTTTCGGAGTGGGAGGGAGCTTTTTAACGGCTCCTGCGCTGTTCGCCATCGGGCTGCCGATGAATTTCGTCGTTGGGACGGATCTCGCTCACATCGTCGGAAAATCGATTGTGGCAGCCAGGACGCACCGCGTTCTTGGCAATATCGACTTGAAGTTGGCCGGAATTATGGTGATCGGGACGATCGCAGGGTCCGAGACTGGAGTTCAGGTGATCGAGATTCTGAAGAAAGGCGCCGATGTCGATCTCGTGGTCGGGACCGTGTCGATCATCGTGTTCAGTGGAATCTCGATTTTCTGCGCATGGGAGAGTTGGATGGCGCTGCGCGCAAACGCGCGAACCGACCGGAGCAACAATCCGACACTCGGCAAGAAGGAGGATCGTACGGCGATTGATAGCCTTGCCAGGGCTGTCCAGCGAATTAAACTCGCTCCCACGGTAAGCCTGCCCCATTCGGGGATCGGATCGATTTCGTTTTGGGCGATATTGTTTGTCTCTTTCATTGGCGGAGTGTTTAGCGGCTTTCTTGGGGGAGGCGCCGGCTACATTCGAATGCCCTCGATGGTCTATCTTTTGGGGATACCGACCCATATCGCGGTCGGCACCGACCTCTTCGAAATCATCATTTCTGCAGGTTACGGGACGATCCGCCATGCGATGAAGGGAAACGTCGATATCGTGATTGCTCTCATCATGCAGACCGGAGCCGCTCTAGGTGCCCGAATCGGCGCGAATTTCACACAGTATTTCACGGGCCCGCGTATCCGTCTCGCGTTCGCGCCACTACCCTTCCTGGGTGCAATCGTAATTGCCCTGAGACTTCTCAACAGCCATCATCACTGAACGAAACATTTATGAACATCATGGTTTGCAGCGACGGTTCCGAACGAGCTCGAGAATCGCTTGTTTGTGCTGCAATCATCGCGGCTGCAACGAGGGCCGATATCACCATTCTCGGAGTCACGGAGATCGAGCAAAACCAGGGTCAATTGCTTGAGGTTCTCCGGGAGGAAACACAGGTGTTTGAGGATGAGAATATCAAGGTCCACATCGTGACGAGGTTTGGCGATCCGGTCGAAGAGATCACCAAACGAACCCAGGAGGTCACACCCGACCTCGTGGTGATCGGTGTGCAACGAGGGCAGGAGTTCTTCCTGCCGGCAGCCAAGGCCTACTCTATCATCGAGAGGATTGCGCCTCCCGTACTTGTGGTCCCAAAATCGCGCCCCGATCTGAAAAGAATATTAATCTGTAGCGGCGGGGGCACTTACATTGACAACGCGGTACGTTTTACGAGCGAGATCGCCAAAGATCTGTCTGCAAGCGTCACGCTGCTAACCGTACTACCCGAGCCGCCAGCAATGCACGCAACCCTGCTCCGCCGCCAGGAAGATGTAGAGGCTTTATTGAACTCGGACTCGGAATTGGCCCGAAATCTTCGCAACCAGAAAGTCATCATCGAACAAGCTGGGGTTCCCGTAAACGTGCAAGTTCGCCATGGGATTGTGATCGATCAGATTCTCGGAGAGGTTGAGCGTGCCGACCCTGACCTGATCGTTGTCGGCTCCTGGCCGGCTCGGGATTCCTGGCGCAACTATATGATAGGAAACGTGACACGCGAAATCGTGGATCGAAGCGATCGGCCTCTTCTTGTCATCCGGAGCGACAAAGAACCGGCGTCGGTGGGCGACCAGTTGCGAAAGATGGTCACAAAATTGGTTGGGAAACAAAGTCACGCACGAAGAGTCTGGGGATCGACCTGAATCGGCCCGGCAACTGAAAGTTATCACCGGAAAGAAGCTACCTGAGATCCTCTGTACAGAACGACGCGAAGACCGATTATTCGCGAAGATATGAACTCGCCGCGGCGCTGCTTTGTACGTTTGCCGCTCTTCTGACTCTTGTCTTCATCCTGCTCAACGGCGTAAACGTCCCATTCGCCGACGAATGGTGGTATGCCGGCCTGGTCAAATCGGTGGGATCGGGAAAAGCCTCCTTTTTGCACTTCTGGTCACCCAACAATGAGCATCGAATGGTCATACCGCGGCTGGAGTTCTCTACGCTTGCTGTCATTACGCATTGGAACTCAAAGCTCATCATGATCGTGGCCTGGGTGGTCGTCGTAATTTTGATGATCTTTCTTTTTTCACAATTCAGAACGCTCCGTTCCCGAAACCATCCGATCTTCTGGGTAATCACCGTCGGTGTAAGCGCCGCAACTCTATTCTCTCCGGTACAACTTGAAAACTGGCTGTGGGCATACCAATTCGCCTTCTTCTTTATTCAGTTCGCCGTGGTCGTCAGCATTTTTTTGCTCTGTCGGTCCAGCATGCCCCTTTGGTTTCGCCTGCCGGCGGTGACGATCCTCAGCGTCGCCGCGAGTTTTTCCTCGGCTCAGGGACTTCTCATCTGGCCGGTGCTAATTCTCTCCCTCCTTCTTACCAACGATTCCCGAAAAATTAAAATAGTAGGCGTGCTTTGCCTCTTGGTAATCGCGGGAGTTACCCTCGCTCTTTATTTTCACGGTTTACCGCACTCCGGGGAGTTGCATCTCCGTCCGCATCAGATCATGAAAAAGCCGCAGCTGCCTATTTATGGCTTCCTCGGGCTTGCAGGGAACCCCCTCGGCTTACTGGTTCCCTTTCGAAGAGCGGCCACATCGAGCCTGGTTCATTGGTTTGTGCGAAACAATCGTGTTTCTATTCCTGACCTGGATCGTTATTCGGCGCCGGAAACTTCCGGAGGCGGCTCCATGGCTTGGACTCGGTTTTTATGCTTACTCCTTCTGTATCATTACAACATATGGAAGGCTTGGCATGGGATACACGGGCGGCTTCCTCGCCGGTCGCTATACTACCCATGTAACGCTTCTATCAATCGCAGTGCTCGGCCTCCTCCTCGTCGCTCTCAATCGCTCGGGCCAGGACGCAGCTGAACATCCAACGTGGATTGACCGAACCCGCGTCCCAGCCGCTTTTGCCGTGACCTTCGGCATAGCTGCATTACTGCTCATCGGCGATATCCAGGCGTTTAAATCAGGCAGCATCGAGAGACGAGACCGGTCCATCGCCAAACAGCTGATTCCTTTTTTCGCCTACTTTGACCCGGAAGTGGACGGAACAGTCACTGGACCATTTTATCCTCTCTGTCCATTGAGATGTATGAAGATCGTCGATATTGGTCCAAAACAGCTATCAGAAGAAGGCTACTTCCGACAGGCACGCAATGTTAGTTTCTTAGACTCGGGTTCGGAGGCAACCGGCTGTTATAGCGTCGCGAAGCGATTACGGGAGCAGAGGTACCTGGGAATCACAGAGCAAGGCTGGACCTTGTCAGGCACGGCAACATTCGAGCCGGGATTTTCTGCCGATCTGATTTTTCTTAAGCCCGTTGGAAAAGATGCCTTTATCGCCGCAACGATGCTGCAGCGAGTCCCTCAGACCGGCAAAGCGGAAAACACCTACCAATGGAATCTATTTCTTTCGCCGTTTATAGTTCCAAATCCACGCACCCACCTGGAAATGTGGGTTTATGACCGGCGATCGAATGTATTTGTTGAAGTTCAACAAAACTCAGGGCCATGCAAAGAGGTCGACAACTCCAAAAATTAGGTCGCCTGATTCGTTATCTTCTGATTCTTCTGGCGGGCGTCTATCCCTGCTTCAATTCATGCACAGCAAGCCCCCTGATCGTCTATGATCTTATCCCTGAACTGTTTGATTTTTTAAGGGTAGCTCCCGAGGAGAAGGATAGTCGTGCGAGGCTCTTTGCGCGATCCGTCATTCAAACACATCCTGAGGTCTACGATCGTCCGAAGATTTTCAAAACAGATCTTGGGACGTTAGAGCAGTACCTGGAGGGACTTCCGGCCTATCTTCCTGCAATTGAACAGATTCACGCCCGATTCCAAAAACAATGCGAACCAATCCAAGAGACTTTCTTGAAGGCGTTCCCCGACTTTGATTGTTCAAGAGCCAGAGTCTACCTAATGCTTTCGCTCTTTCGCTTTGATGGCAAGATTCCACATGACAATCCCCGGGTGCTCCTCCTTGGAGTGGATGGACTGGCAAAATTCCACGGAGCTGACACCCGCCTGTCGGTCATACTGTCCCACGAATTGTTCCATGTGTATCATTTCCAGGTTAACCCACTGCCACGCAATAGCGACGACGTCGCGCTCTATCGTCTTGTCTGGCAGGAAGGGCTGGCGACATATGTCAGCAAACAATTGAACCCTGATGCATCGTTAGCGGAAATACTCCTCGATCCGCGACTGGCTCGAGAAGGACCCGGATATATCCCTATGGTTGCTCGCGGTCTGGTAACTCAGCTCGAATCAGTGGACGACTCAACTGCGGCCAAGTACTTGTCCTATTGGCGTGGCGGACAAATGCCGGCGCGCATGGGGTATCTCATTGGTTACGAAATTGCCAGGAAAATGGCGGCCACGCAATCCGTTCAAGAGTTAGCCCGATTGCGAGGTCAACGCCTGTTAAACGTTGTGCGGCGCGAAACGCAGATTCTATATAGCGAATCAAGCAGCAGAAAAATAGCCCCAAGGCCTCAGAAACGACCCGGGAGTTACCCGGTTTCGGAATCGACATTGGAAAATCGATGAGGCACCATCGTGACCATTATGTGGTCGCAGGTCTTTAACCCCCTCCACAACATCCTGCATACACTTAGCGGTCGGAAACGGCTCGTGCACCGAAATCCGCCGGCAATTCTGAGATCGTGACCGAAAACGACGAAACAGCATCAGCGCGAAGGCAGCGCCGGCGGCGATTAACGATCGAGGCTCTGATCCTGTTCGTTATTTCCTGGGTGGCCGCGTTCGTCGCTTCTCTAATGAAGCCCGCTCCGACGGACTCATTCACGAACGTTAAAGTAATGGATTTCTTGGGGTCGTCTTTGGTGTCCGGTCTCGAGATTTTCGTGTTCGCTTACGTATTGTCCCGTTTTTTCAAGCAATTCAAGACCGGGTGCGCCTTCGTCATCATCTTGCTTTTCGCATATATTATCTGGTCAGGAAGGCATCTGCAGTGAGTGTACCAATGTTCCCGCCCCGCCTTGCTGATCTATGGGAAGACCGGACGATTCACATCTTTATAATAGAGATAACGCGCTGGCGACTTACCTATCGCGGCAAACCATTGAGGACAGTAAGGAGCCATCCAAATGCAATCTCCGGCCGCGACTGGATACCAGGCGTCTTCCAATCGATAAATTCCCCGACCCTCCAGCATGAGGAGGCCGTGTTCCATGATATGCGTCTCTACAAACGGCAGGTGAGCGCCCGGGTTATAGTTGAAGATGTTGGCCGCTAAATCGAACGACGGGTTGTCTGGCAAGAGAATCTGGAGCAGGGCGTCTTCATCGCCGAGATAAGGTTGAGCAACCACCTGGCATTCGTTTCCAACGACGACCTCCGGAGAGTGGGCACCCGCAAATGGCACATATTTTTTCAAGAAGATGTTCACTTGCGTCCCCTCCACGGTCCCGGTCAGTTTCCATGCTTGACCGGCCGGCAAAAAGGCGTAACTGCCCGCGCTTAGTTCGTGGCTCGTCTCATCAAATTCAACCTGGGTTGAACCGCTCAAGATATAGGTAAACGCTTCCGTATCGTTCGCAGGAAAGACCGCTCTGCCGCCGGCGGGGAACGTCATCAAAAGTTGAGTGAATCGAGCGCCCATTTCCGCTGAAATCAGAACAATCGTCGTCGCTTGCTCCACATCGGGCAGAAAACTCGGCACATGGCCATCCGGCCCGATTAACGCATGACGCGCGCCAAAGTGCGTGCGCGTAAGCCCGAAGGCAGAGGTAGTCTTCATAATAGTGCTCTTTCGAATAGCAGGGACAAGTTTCATTTCCGGACAAAGGACCAATCCCTTATCTGTTAGGCGGATCTCCTGGATAACCGAGAGCCAACAGGTTGAACCCCATGTAAGGCAAAAGGCAACCGATCTCGTTCCAGTTGAAGTTAGTTAGCATGCAGGGCAGAAACCGACTGCGGACCCCTCCGCTCATTTCAAAATCCAGGACTTATCACCTGCCGAACAAATAGTGCAGAAGGAATAGCAACGCCAAGACGTAGGTCACCAGATTGATCTCTTTAAACTTTCCAGTCCCAGCTTTCAGGCCTACGTAAGTGAGCAAACCGAAAGCGATACCTTCGCTGATGCTGAACGCTAAAGGCATGGTCAAGATTGTGACAAACGCCGGTACCGTTTTTTCGAAATCCTTGAGATCCAATTCCGCGAGACCCTGCATCATAAAGGCGCCGACAATCACCAGGGCAGGTGAGGTAGCGACCGCGGGAATGATTAAAATTAACGGCGTGAGAAATAGCGCCAGCAGAAAACAGATTGCCGTGGCAATCACAGTCAATCCGGTTCGTCCTCCAGCCTCAACACCGGCGGCGCTCTCGATATAACTTGTGACGGTTGAAGTCCCCAGCGTTGAACCGAACATAGCTGCGGCGGCATCGGCCATAAACGCCTGGCCAATCTTAGGCAAATTGCCATCCTTATCGAGCAACCCGGCCCGCTTAGAAACTCCAATCAGCGTACCCATGTTATCAAAAACGTCGACAAACAAGATCGACAAGACTATTGGAACAGCGAACCAAAAATTCGCCCAGAAATAGCCCAGATCCAACTTCAGGAAAGTGGGTGCTAACGACGCGGGCAAATTAACGAAGCCGCTTGGTATTGGGGTTATCATCCCCTTGCCGTCCGCCGCAGGTATAAACAAACCGATGGTCGTAAGTGCCGCGATGACTAAAATGATCGCTCCGGGGATTTTGCGCGACACCAGAATCGCGGTCGCAATGATCCCCGCGATTACCAGCAGCGGTCCGGGCTTCGAAAGATCGCCTAGCCCGACGAAGGTTGCCGGATTTGCTACGATCACACCACCATTCTTGAACCCAATAAACGCTATGAAAAAGCCGATCCCGGCGGTAATGGCCAATTTGAGCTCGATTGGAATTGCCGCGATAAGTCTCTGCCGCAGTCCGCTGACGGAGAGCGTCAGAAAAATCAGACCGCTGTAGAACACGAGGCCGAGCGCCGCCTGCCAAGGGATACCCTTGGCGCCACAGAGAGTGAATGCGAAAAACGCGTTCAAACCCATCCCGGGGGCGAGAGCGATCGGATAGTTGGTAGCAAGCGCCATCACGGCGGTCATCACCGCAGAGGCCAGCGCGGTGGCGGTGATGAGAGCGCCCTTATCCATCCCAGTCGTTGAAAGGATCGAAGGGTTCACAGCCAAAATGTAGGCCATGGCCGCAAACGTAGTGAGTCCCGCGACGAACTCTTGTGGCACGGAAGTCTGGTGTTCTTTAAGAGAAAAGAAACGTTGGAGCATGCCGGAAACTCAGCAAATTTCGTGACAACTTGCGGAATTAGAGATATTTGGAGCAAGAAAAAACAAAAGTATTTATTTAGGGGCGTCCCTCAAATCCTGAAAGATTTGTCGCAGCCGGCGACAGGCATTCCGCGCCTGGTTTGCCTGCGCAAATTGCAGGTTTCTCCTGGATTATGGAATTCTGACTTCCTCTGTTCCTGGTGTCCTGTCCCAGGGACAGGAACTAGCGGCTCGGGACAATGAGCCTCCCTTGAGCCCCAACCACTACCTTCCCGTTGCGATAAACGGTCCGGCCGCGTACCCACGTTCCTTTCACGACAGCACGCGAATTGAGTCCGACGTACGGGCTGATAGGATGTTTGTACAACAGTCTCTCTGCCGTGATCCTTTCGCAGCTTTCGAGATCGACCAATGTTACATCGGCATCGAACCCCTCGGCAATCTGACCCTTCAGGCTGCCGATTCCAAAGCGGGCTGCCACGTTGGTGGCCGTCAGCGCGGAGAACCGGACCAACCCAGCGTCTCCCGCGCACAGACGCCATTCGGCCAAAGCCAAGAGGAACGCATGCTGGCATCCTGAAATCCCACCCCAGATCGCAAAAAAGTCTTCCGAAACCTTCATTTCCGGCGGCGCCGGAGAATGATCAGACCCCAGCGTATCAATCGTTCCTGCCTGAAGGCGCTTCCACATTTCTTCGCGTCGTGCCGCGTCGCGCAAGGGCGGTGCACATTTTGCCGTGGCACCGATTTCCCCGACGGCATCGTCAGTCAGCAATAAGTAATGCGGGCAGGTTTCTGCGGTCACCCGGACACCGCGATCCCGAGCACTTTGGATGAGATCGATTCCTTCCGGGCAACTGACATGGACTATATGCAAATCGCAACCGGTTTCGCCCGCTAGCTCAAGCGCGACTCCAATCGCGCGGAGTTCCGCCTCCACCGGCCGGGAATCGAGGTAATCCCGCCAGCTTATCTTCCCTTGGCCTCGCCGCTCATCAGCCAGCGCCTGTGTCATCTCATCATCCTCGGCGTGCACTCCAACTGGAAGGCCGCACGCGGCGGCAATTCTCATCCCACGCTTAAGCGTTCTCGCATCCGAATGCGAGAAATCACTCGTCCCGCTTCGACTCATGAACGCCTTAAAGCCGATCGCGCCCGCATCGGCCATCTCCTCCATAGTGTCGAGATTGCTCGGTGTGAGACCGCCCCAGAGTCCAAAGTCCAATATCGACTTCTCCTCTGCACAGGCCTTCTTTCTCGCAAATCCTTCACGATCCAAGGTAGGGGGAGCGGAATTCAAGGGCATATCGAAGAAGAGCGCGCCTCCGCCGGCTGCCAACGAACGCGAACCCGACGCTATCCCTTCCCAATGTTCTCTCCCTGGTTCGTTGAAATGAATGTGGGCGTCGATTATTCCCGGAAACAGATACAAGCCCGAAGCATCGACGATTTCCGCAGCTGAGCGTTTCAATTTTGATCGGATCGCAACGATCCGTCCTTCAACGACAGCGATGTCCGCCGAAGACAAGCTCTCCGGCGTAACCACCGTCCCGCCGCAAAATAAAACATCATACATTGTCATATCGACTCCCACGAACTTAGAAACTCTACAGTCGCCTGAAGCGCCGCACGGATATCTTCCAACAAAACGAACTCGTCCGGATGATGACTCAACCCGTCGCGGCAGCGAACAAATAACATCGCCACCGGAAACAGAAATGCGAGGATCGCTGCATCGTGGCCGGCGCCGCTCGGTAGCCGGCGCTCCGAACCCGTGACGGTTTCCACCGCGCCAAGCAACCTCCGAGACAGGTCGGCGTCACATATTTTAGCCTCTGTAGCCGGGAGGGTCTCCCAGGTGAGAACCAATCGGCGAGCTGCGGCCAGTTCACTTGCACGCTGCGCCAACCAGGCACAGGCCTCGTTGCGGACCGAGTCCCCCTGGTGCCGCACGTCCAGCGAATGCAGCGCGCGCTCCGGCACCACATTGGTAACATTCGGCTCGACCTGAATCTGGCCGACCGTTGCCATCAGACCATTGAACTTCACCGACGCCTCCTCGACTTCCCGTATAAATGCCGCCGCCCCGGAGAGCGCATCCCTGCGTAACGGCACCGGCGTAGTTCCGGCATGAGAAGCCTTGCCTGTCCAGGTCAGGCGGAAGCGGGATTGACCCGCAATTGCCGTCACGACACCCAATGGAAGCCCCTCGTGTTCGAGCACCGGCCCCTGTTCGATATGTACCTCCAAGTAGCCAATCATACGGCCGGGCGGCAACGTCGGGCCCGGCAGAACGACTCCAGTTCCATCCCGACGCTCAAGGAGCTGGCGAAGAGTCACGCCGTCCCGGTCCGGGATCTCGAGTTCATTCTGAGTAAGCAAGCCGCAAAAGGCCTTGCTTCCGGTGTAAGCATTTTGGAAGCGGACACCTTCTTCGTCACTGAATGCGGCGACGGCGAGTGAGAATGGCAATTCGACGTTGTTCGACCGCAATATGTCGACCGCCTCGATCGCCAGCAGCACCCCAAGCGGCCCATCGAATCGGCCGGCGTTTCGCACACTGTCCAGGTGCGATCCGAGGAGAAACACTGGGACATCAGTATCCGCGGGCGGCTGTCCCAGAAGATTTCCGAATCGATCCTCGACCGCAGTGAGGCCGGCCTCTCGCATCCATGCCGCCACCGCCTGGTTCGCTTCCTGCATCGCCGGAGACAAAAAAGTGCGAGTGATCAATCCCGTCTCATCCGTGATCAAGGCAAGGGCATCAATCCTGTTTTGAATTCGAGCCGCTCGGGTGCTCCAGTCGAGATCATTTGCCACCATTGTGTGCGAGACGGTACAGGACGATCACTAGCTTACGCGATAATACAAAAAAGGGTTTATCCATTTTGTTAATTTCGGCTATAGGCAGACGCACAATGCTCATACAGGTGCTCCAGGTAAGCATCGTTGGCTCCTATTTTGCAGGATCCCAGCAATCTATGCCCCAAAATTTGTTGTCCATCTTTGCCGGTCGTTTCGGTGCATCCTTGCCGAGCTTCTGGCCCCTCCCCGCCACAGGTCCGGAAGAAATTTATGCCTGTTCCTTTGCGCCGGCTGCGATTGGTGTGCTCCGCCTCGAGCATTTGTTGTCGCCGGAAATGCGAATTTTGTTCAGCCTCGCAGACTAATGATGCCGTATCGGAAGTTAGAACTCTCTGAAGAAGCTACCCGAGTAGCGGCGTGCTGTCGGCACAAGTGCATAGCAAATGATCCCGAAACGCGCGCATGCTGATTCCGAAACAAACCGCCATCCCCTCACTGGTCCGCGTCAAACCGGGAGCGTTGGATCGGATGGGAGTATATGCCCGGCGCTTCGAATTTCTGCGGGTCATCCTGTATTTCAGTCTGAATCTCGATGACCGCCTGATGCGGCGGTTGACTTCAGCGCTCCGGTCTCAAGGCATTGATATTCTGGAATCTACGCCGGTGGAATCTATCAGTTTCGATACGGTAACCGACCTCTTCCGCCGGTCACCTCGAAATGCCGACGCGATCATTGGCTTCGGCGGCGGCAAGGCATTGGATGTCGCCAAATACATCGCATTCCTCTTGCGGCTTCCCTATCTCTCCGTGCCAACGTCGCTCTCGAACGACGGTTTTTGCAGTCCCCAATCCAGTCTCACTTTTGACGGCCAGCGGCGCCCGCTGCCTTCGGCCATGCCATTTGGCGTTATTCTGGACACCGCCGTGTGTTTGAACGCCCCTGAAATTCTTTGGTATTCCGGCGTGGGTGATCTCGTTTCAAAATTCACTGCCGTGACCGACTGGAAGCTGGCTTTTCATGCCACGGGAACCCCAGTCGATGATTTCGCCGCTTTGCTGTCCGATGCCAGCGTTTATCAATTTCTGGCGCGACCTAAGCGGGACATTGGGGGTATGACATTACTCGGCACCGCATTGTTACTGAACGGTATTTCAATGTCCATCTGCGGTTCCTCCCGCCCGGCAAGCGGAAGCGAACATCTCATCTCGCACGCGCTGGACGGCTTGAGCAAACGCCCGCGGCTACATGGCCTGCAGGTCGGGGTCGCGACCTATTTGGTTAGTCTCCTCCAAGGCCAGAACTCCAGTCGGATCGCGGGCTTGTTCGATGCGACCGGGTTCTGGCGCATTATCTCAAATGATCCTTTCGATCGCGCAGAGTGGATAGAAGCAGCCGGCACTGCGCCATCGATGAAAACGGACTTTTACACCGTTCTATCCTCACGCGATTGCCTTCCGGAGATCGAAAAAGCTCTCCACTCCGACCCGAACTTGCAGCAATGCTTCCGGGACTGAACTCCGCGTTTGCCGGTCACCGCTTGGGGTCGGTCGTCACCGCTTGGGGTCGTATCTAAAAAAATAAATATTGTGCCTCCGGCAGTACAAGCTAAGTCACGAATCGGTTTCAATTATTATATTTTTAGATACGACCCCTCAACACTAGCCGAGCGTGCACCCAAATCATTTTGGGAAGAGCGCCGCGATGCTCTTGACGTTCGCCTGACAAATGCCGCGTTCTGTGATCAGGCCCGTCACCAGGCGCGCCGGCGTTACATCAAAACCGTAGTTTTTTGCCGGGGTTCCGAGCGGCAAAGTGGCCACTTCAGCGATCTGACCGTCCGGCAGCCGGCCTGAAATCAGGTTGACCTCCTCCGATCCCCGTTCCTCGATTGGGGTCGATTTCATCCCGTCCGCATGCTCCCAGTCGAAAGTCGATGAGGGTAACGCGACGTAGAACGGAACATCATTGTCCTTGGCGGCCAACGCCTTCAGGTAGGTTCCTATCTTGTTAGCGATGTCGCCGGCATAGGTTGTTCGATCCGTCCCGGTGATCACAATGTCTACCTGACCGTGCTGCATCAAATGTCCCCCTGCATTGTCAACGATCACGGTGTGTGGTACGCCATGTTGACCAAGTTCCCAGGCAGTCAGCCGCGAACCCTGGTTTCGGGGACGGGTCTCGTCCACCCAGACATGAACCGGGATCCCTTCGTCGAACGCCGCGTAGATTGGGGCTGTCGCGGACCCGAAATCCACGAACGCGAGCCAGCCAGCGTTGCAATGCGTCAGAACGTTGACTTTCTCTCCACGCTTACGGCGACTGATTTCACGTATGAGTGATACACCGTGAAATCCAATCTGCCGGCATGCCTCCGCATCTTCGTCGGCGATTGCCTGAGCAGTTTCCATGGCCTTCAAGACCATTTGATCGCTTCCCCTTTCCTGATTCATCGCTGCGATCTGACGTTTGACCGCCCACGCCAGATTAATCGCGGTCGGACGCGTCTGTATCAATAAGTCACCGGCTCGTTGCACATGCGCCAAAAACTTCTGCCGATCCATTCGCTCGGCCTCGAGGGCCGCCAACAACATGCCGAAGCCCGCAGTCGCTCCGATCAGGCCCGCACCTCGCACCATCATCTCTCGAATGGCGAACGCCGTATCGGCGACTGTCCGGAGCTCGGTCAGCGAAAACTCAAACGGTAATTTCCGCTGGTCAATGACCTTCACTGTCCGCTCATCGGATGCTAGCCAGATCGTTCGGAAATGTTTGTCTCCCACTTTCATTTGTCTTCTGTGCTATCGCTCTATGGCATAAACCTCGGGCATGTTTGCCAACTCGAAAAGAAATTCCCGGGCATGCCGCGCCGTAAGTCGAAATTGGATCATCCAGCGCTGACGGCCATCTGCGGCATCGCTTCGGCTCACGATCGTATGTGAAACCGCGAATTCCGCGAGCAACTGTTCAATTTTGATCTCTGTCTTGCCGTGGTCCGCATCAAAAACCAAGCCAATCATGGAAACGCTCCTCGCCCCAAAATGGCTCTGTTCCCAACGTCCGACCAAGCTGAGCACACCTCTGGTAAGCAGTGCAAGACCGATCCCGCCGGCAACGTAGCCTGCGCCGATCGCCATCCCCACGGCTGCAACCATCCAGATTGTCGCAGCGGTCGTCGCACCCTGCACGCCACCCGTTCCGCGTATCAAAACGCCGGCTCCAAGAAAGCCAATTCCAGTAACGATTTGTGCGGCGACACGACCAGAGTCGGTCAACGCGAATCTGCCGGTCCGCGAGCGATACCGGGCCACTTGGTTGACTCGAAAACAGCGGCGCTGGTGTACAAAATGCATGCTATTTCGGGGGCCGGACACTAGATTGCCTGGCTGAATCGTCAGCCTCCGGGAGAGGCCTCTGGGCGCAGACGAGTTAGCAGGCCATTTCGACGCCGGTACTCCAAGTTGATCCCGGCGCCGACCGACTTCGGCCGCATCAATCACACACCATGGAATAAAATCATGAATCTCGCTGACGACGCAAACAGAGCCAGGAATACGGTTTTCGTTTCCGAGTTGACCGACGGTATTCTGGATCCGGCAAAACCAATGCTGGGTCCTTTGATCGGCGGTGGTACCATTGTTGGAAACACGGCACCCGGATGCTGGGGTCCGATGATCACGCCGCGGATTCGCGGTGGACACGAAGTGACGCGACCGGTGTTTGTCACCGGCGCAGAACCTGGCGATGCGGTTGTGATTCGCATCCGCGACGTCAACGTTACTTCGTTCGCTACAGCCTCCGGTCACGATCGATGGGTCGAAGGTCACTACCTGGGAGATCCATATGCAGCGCCGCGCTGTCCGAGTTGCGGGACACTTTACCCGGAGACCTACGTGGCCGGTATCGGTCAACAAGCTGTTCGCTGCGTCAGGTGCAATACTCCCGTCAACCCGTTCCAGATCGTCAACGGTTACACGTCTGTGTTCGATGACAGCCGTCAGGTCGGCATAACTATTTTCAAGGAGGCAGCCGAAAAAATTGCGGAGTCAGCCGCGAGATTTGCCGCGCTACCGGAGAGCTCCGTTCAGCATTCAATCCTAACCTATGCACCGCACGACCTCGTCGGCCTGGCGGTCAGGCTTCGGCCGTTTCTGGGTCAATTGGGTACAACACCGGCCGTTCGCATGCCCGATTCTCACAATGCCGGAGACTTCGGCTCCGCTCTGGTGGGTGCGCCGCACGAATACGCCATAACTGCTGAACAGCTCGAACTTCGAACGGACGGGCACATGGACATCGATGCAGTCCGACCGGGCGCGATTGTAGTTGCACCTGTTAAAGTGCCTGGTGCCGGGATCTATTTCGGCGACATGCATGCCATGCAGGGAGACGGCGAAATCGCAGGACACACCATGGACGTCTCAGGCACCGTTACGTTACGGGTAGACCTTTTGAAAAATCGAAGCCTGGAGGGGCCGGTACTCTTCCCTTTGCTTGAAGACCTGCCGCCACTCGCCCGGCCTTTGGACGAGACGGAAATGGCGAAGGCACGCCATTTGGCCTCTAAGTGGGGCGTCGAGAAGATCGAGGAATCTGCTCCAATCTCGGTCGTGGGATCGGGTCCCAATCTAAATAGCGCCACCCAAGTCGGTCTGGACCGAGCCGCCGAACTTCTCTCAATGACCGTCCCGGAGGTTATGAACCGAGCGACGATCACGGGCGGAATCGAGATCGGCCGACATCCCGGCGTCGTTCAAATCACCTTCCTCGCGCCCCTGACCGCTCTCGAAAAGGCCGGTCTGCTGCCATTCGTTCAAGAACAATATGGGATCGAGTAACAGGTAAACAACAATTGCAATTGTCCAGCGAGAATGCGGCTCTACCCGGGCAATACGACGCCTTTCTTAATTAGAACGCAACCGTAGGGCCGCAACTCACCTGTTGCGACAATTGCGTAGGCTTTTTTTGCCCTCTCGTAGAAAGCGTGCCGTTCGATCTTTGCGAGGGGTACATGTTTGCCCTCTTCCTGGTCAATGACTTTCTGGAATTCGTTTTGGACTTCAGGGATCTCATCCGAGTTGCGAACGACTTCCATTCGCAGAGCGGGATCATCGACAAAAGTGTCGAGCGGAATCAAACGCAGACAAGCTTCCAACGCGGCTGGGGCATCAACTCCGTCCAATCTGACGAGTCTTTGGGCCATCGAAACGGCGGGAAAATGTGCATCGACTATTGCCAGATCGTCTCCGTGCCCCATCGAGGCTAACGTATGGAGTAACTCCGGGGTATGCAGGCGGCTGAGGTTTTTGAGCATGGTGTTCAATTCGTTTGCTGGCGCTCATGGTAAAGCCTTGGGGTTAGAGTGCTACACATAAAATCTACGCGACGCCGAATGTCTGAGAAACGGCCATTCCAATGTTCTGATTCGCAGCAAAGAAACTGCGAGCTATCTTCACCAAAACAGATAATCATTCCGAACATGTTCTCGTCCATCCTCTAATCTAACTTGGAAGAACCTCTATGCGCACGACGCCGGTTGACAAACCGAAGGCTACCGACCCCCTCGAAGAACAGACAAGGAACAACGGCCTGTCTTTGGATATGGGCTGGGTGAAACAGGTGCAGGTTAACAAAAGCGCGGTGGAACGGCGCATCTCAACCTTGATCGCCCGCCGAACCGTAAAGAAGCAATGGCAGGCGGCCTGGCTTCTAAAGGCAATTAGTTGCATCGATCTCACTGCACTCGGCGGCGATGATACTCCAGGGAAAATCCGTCGGTTATGCGCCAAGGCGCGTCACCCCGTCCGGACCGACCTGCTTGAGGCCATGGGCGTCGCGGATCTCGGGATAAGTGTCGGCGCGGTATGCGTCTACCCCACCATGGTACCACACGCTGTCCGGGCACTCGAAGGGTCGGGAATCCCGATCGCCTCAGTGGCTGCCGCTTTCCCGGCCGGACTCAGCCCCATGAGTTCGCGGCTTGAGGAGATTCGCTATGCGATCGGAGAGGGCGCCGCAGAGATTGACATTGTGATCACGCGCCAGCACGTCCTAACCGGTGATTGGCCGGCGCTCTACGATGAGGTCGCTGCGTTTCGCGAAGCCTGCGGAGACGCTCACCTGAAGGTGATCCTCGCCACGGCCGAGCTCGCCACCCTTCGAAACATCCAGCGAGCCAGTCTCGTCGCGATGATGGCCGGTGCAGATTTCATCAAGACTTCGACCGGTAAAGAAACGGAAAATGCGACCTTGCCAGTCAGCCTCACGATGGTCAGAGCAATCCGCGACTACCGCGAGCGAACCGGACACAAAGTCGGGTTCAAACCGGCCGGTGGAATTCGGACCGCGAAGGATGCCATGGCCTGGCTAATCCTGATGAAAGAAGAGCTTGGTCGGGACTGGATGGAGCCGGAACTGTTCCGATTCGGCGCCTCGAGTCTGTTGACGGACATCGAGCGCCAGCTGGAGCATTACGCAACCGGACGCTACTCCGCCGCGTACAGGCACCCAATGTCGTGATGACTTATGGGCGAAAAGAGAGACAAATCCGACACGCAAAAACCCAAAACTTCAATCCCCGTGAGCACGGTCCGAGAAATCTTTAAAACCATGGAATACGGTCCTGCACCCGAGTCCGAGGATCTGGCGCTGAACTGGCTCGACGAACACCGGCGCACATTTCACCCGTTTATTAACGGGGAATTCGCCAGGTTCATGGACGAAATGTACCATGAATCGGTCAATCCTCGTGACGGTCAGCCACTCGCCCGAATCGTCCAATGCGGCGAAATTGAAGTTGACGCGGCGGTGGCGGCGGCGGTTTCCGCGTTCTCATCGTGGTCGGCACTTAGCGGTCACGCACGCGCCAGGTACCTTTACGCCATCGCTCGACAGATCCAGAAACATTCCCGGTTATTTGCAGTACTGGAGAGCCTGGACAACGGGAAGCCAATTCGCGAATCGCGCGATATTGATATTCCTCTGGTCGCCCGTCACTTTTATTATCACGCGGGCTGGGCACAGCTCCGCAACGAAACATTCATAGGTTACGAGCCAATCGGGGTATGCGGTCAGATCATCCCATGGAATTTCCCGTTGCTAATGCTTGCGTGGAAAATTGCCCCGGCGCTTGCCGCCGGCAACACAGTTGTGCTCAAGCCGGCCGAGTTCACGTCCCTCACTGCCTTGCTCTTCGCAGAATTGCTGCAACAGATCTCTTTGCCGCCAGGAGTCGTGAATATCGTCACCGGTGACGGCCGGACCGGTGAGTTGATCGTTCGGCACCCAGATATCCAAAAAATCGCATTTACCGGTTCAACCAAGGTAGGACGAATCATCCGACGTGAAACGGCAGGCACTGGGAAAAAGATTTCCCTGGAACTTGGCGGTAAATCCCCGTTTATCGTCTTCGAAGACGCGGATCTTGATGGCGCAGTCGAAGGCGTCGTGGATGCGATCTGGTTCAATCAGGGACAGGTGTGCTGCGCGGGTAGTCGGTTGCTACTGCAAGAGAGTATTGCCCCTCGGATGCTCTCAAAACTCCGGAACCGAATGGAGAATTTACGCATCGGTGATCCGCTTGACAAAGGAGTCGACATTGGTGCAATCGTGGCTCCGGTGCAGTTGCAACGGATTCAGCATCTTGTCGAGCGAGGCAGGGCTGAAGGTGCCACATGCTGGCAGCCCAGCTGGGCTTTGCCTCAGGAAGGTCTTTTTTATCCTCCAACCCTTCTGACGGAAGTCGAACCTGCCTCCACGCTCGCGCAGATCGAGGTCTTCGGCCCGGTTCTGGTCACGATGACTTTCCGGACGCCAGCCGAAGCAGTGGAGCTGGCCAATAACACGACCTACGGGCTTGCTGCTTCGCTTTGGACGGAGAACCTCAACCTCGCCCTTGACATTGCTCCCAAACTGAAGTCGGGCGTCGTGTGGATCAACTCCACGAATCTCTTTGATGCCGCTTCCGGTTTTGGTGGTTATCGCGAGAGCGGTTTCGGACGCGAAGGCGGCAACGAGGGGATGTACGAATATCTGGTCCCAAGCTGGGAGCGCTTCCTCCCCGCATACGAAAATAGGGAGATTACACTTCGTTCTCAACCTGCAACAAACGGCCGCAATAACGCAAGCGAGCCTCCGATCGACCGGTCTCCCAAGCTCTACATCGGAGGCAAACAAACGCGACCCGATAGCGGATACAGTTTTGCGGCGGAGAACTCAGACGGCCGCCATATATCCGAGGTCGGTCTAGGCAATCGCAAGGATGTCAGGAACGGAGTGGAGGCAGCAAACAAGGCCGAAAGCTGGTCGCGGGCGACAGCCCACTTCCGGGCGCAGATTTTGTATTACCTTGCAGAAAATCTCTCGGTTCGGGCCGCCGAATTTTCGGAGCGCATCTTTTTGCTTACTGGAGCAGGACATGAGGAAGCAAGCGTCGAGGTGGCAAGAGCGATCGAACGACTCTTTTATTACGGCGCGTGGACCGACAAATACGATGGCTCTGTTCATCAGACGCCTTTTCGGAACGTCACACTGGCGATGCCTGAGCCGTGGGGAGTCATGGGTATGGTTTGCCCCGCCGAGTATCCCCTGTTGGCACTCGTCTCCTTGATCGCACCGGCTATCGCGATGGGAAATCGCGTAGTCGCTGTCCCATCATGGCGATTCCCGCTGCTGGCCACGGATTTTTACCAGGTCCTCGAAACGAGCGACCTGCCACCGGGTGTCGTCAATATCGTGACAGGGCACCCGGACGAACTGGCGAAGGTGCTGGCGCAGCACGACGACGTAGCGGCCCTGTGGTATATCGGTTCAGCAAAGGGCAGCGCGATGGTCGAACGCGAGTCTGTCGGAAATCTGAAAAACACCTGGGTTAACCACGGCAAATGCCGTAGCTGGCTAGACGATCACCAGGCTCAGGGATGGGAGTACCTGCGCCACGCTGTTCAGATCAAAAACATTTGGGTGCCGTACGGGGAGTGAGTCCAATCACACCTTCTGCTCATATTTTACCCAGGCAAAGTTCAAGCTTTCGCTTACAATCCTCATCATTCATTTTTATTATGTTAATCGTGCACGTCCAGATTCATGTCAGGCCTGAGTCTGTCCAGGCATTTCGCGACGCGACGCTCGAGAACGCACGGCAAAGCATCCAGGAACCGGGCATCGCAAGATTCGATGTGGTTCAGCAATTGGACGACCCGACCCGCTTTGTTCTGGTTGAGGCGTATCGCGACGAAGCCGCAACCAAAGCGCACAAAGAAACTCCTCACTACGCAAAATGGCGCGATGCCGTCGCTCCGATGATGGCCGAAACGCGTGCCAGCCTAAAATTTGCTAACCTGTTTCCTGACGATAAAGACTGGTAGTGATGCGATTCGAGTTTGCCACTGCCGGACGCATTTTTTTCGGCCCGGGGACACTTAAAGAGTCGGGCGCGGCGGCCCGCGAGCTTGGCAAGCGCGTCCTGGTCGTCTGCGGCACAAGTCCGGCCCGAAGTCGACCGCTGTTGTCCGTGATAGAAGCCTCGAATCTCAAATCCTACTGCTTCGAAACTCGTGGTGAGCCAACGATTGGGCAAATTGCAAACGGCGTGAAATTTGCCCGCCAGTCAGGGTGTGACGTTGTGATTGGCTTTGGCGGAGGCAGCGCGATCGATTCAGCGAAGGCGATCGCCGGACTTGTACCGAACGAAGGTGACATACTTGACTATCTGGAAGTGATAGGAAAAGGAAAACAGCTCGTCGTTCCCGCCCTACCCTGTGTTGCGATTCCGACTACCGCAGGCACAGGAGCCGAGGTAACGCGGAACGCTGTTCTGGCCTCGCCCGAGCATCGCGTCAAAGTAAGCTTACGCAGTCCGTTCCTGTTACCACGCGTCGCGATCGTCGATCCTCAACTTACTCTTGAGTTACCTGCCGCAGTGACCGCTTTCACCGGTCTCGACGCACTTACGCAGCTTATTGAGCCCTATGTTTCGATTCGGGCTAATCCGATCACTGACGCTTTTTGTATCGAGGGAATGAACAGAGCGGCGAGGTCGCTCCACCGGGCATTCGAGGATGGACAAGACTCCGCAGCTCGGGAGGACATGGCGCTTGCAAGCATGCTGGGCGGGCTCGCTCTGGCAAACTCCGGACTTGGCGCGGTGCACGGATTCGCGTCACCGATTGGCGGGATGTTTCCTGGGCCCCATGGTGCGATCTGCGCCGCATTGCTTCCCCACGTGATGGAAATCAACGCTCGCGCACTCCACGAGCGCATGCCGAGCGGAGAGTCCCTGCGCCGCTACGATCGAGTCGCCGCCCTATTGACAGGGAAAAGCGAGGCGGGCGCGCACGACGCTATAAATTGGGTCACCAAACTGTGTCGGGCGCTTCAAATTCCGGGCTTGCGTGCCTACGGTGTGGCGGAGAGTGATATTGGAACGCTTGTCGATGAGGCCGCCAAAGCCAGCAGTATGAAGGCGAACCCGATTTCGCTCACACACGAAGAATTGACGGAGGCTTTGCAACGGTCTCTCTAAGCGCAAAGTTTCAAACTTTTTGGACGCAGCTTTTGAGCAGGCCCGGCTTTTGGATTGCGACGGCCCGGATCATCTGGTTTGGTTGCTGGAGCTGGCGGCGATGGTGGTGCGCTTTTTTTGCGGCGGTTCTCACCGGCCAATTAACTTGCGCGCGGCTTGGTCCCCTCGGAGGCACATACCAGCACACCCTAACCCTAGGTGTCGATGGGTGCCCTTGGCAGCCAACGCCGCGGAGGTGGAAGGCTAGGCTCTGGAGATTGCCCCGGCATCTTGGGCCAGCAATCGCAATCGGTCTCCTCGCTCTCAGAGCTAACTCGTTGATTTCCAGGGAGGTTTTACCCAGAGTGCGGGAGACCGTCTGCGGTTGTTGTCGGTACCCACCGGACTCCTCCGGCGTCGTCCGCGTGCTGGGCACCGCTTGAAGCTTTAACTCCCCCAGCAAGGGGGCGTAGCGTTTCCTGGCAAAGCTTCACTGCGAAGATCGACTCGATTTCTTGGCGCAGCCGTTTGCCAATCCCGTAGATTTCCGCTCAGCTCAAATCCGCCCATCGTGCTCGCACGTGGCTTCAATCTGCGGCGTCAACTTGCGCGCGGCTTTTGCCCCCCGGAGGCACATACCAGCACACTAAGCGTCTAGCGTTAAGCGAGAGCTCCCGTTTTTTTCGCGTGCAAGGAAAATGGAAGACACACCTCTCGAAGCCGGCGTGCATCAAGCTTCGCCCGGTAAAGCTGTTTCCGCAGCATCCGACCGCCGCGTTGACACCATCGTCGTTAGTACAAGCGATACAACCAAAAGCGCGCTGCTTATCCAGAAAGGAGTCTTTCCAAAATCCAGTGTGCGTCTCGGATTGAAGGCCAGAAACCAGCCTCCAATCAATGGCCCGAAAAAACGACCCAGGCTCGCGCAGGCTTGCATTAGGCCCAAGACTCGCCCCTGCCAGTATTTGTTCACAGCACGCGAAACCAAACCGTTGATCGTAGGATTAATGAATGCGTTACCTATCGCAATGCAGGCGGTAACCAGGAGCAGCGCCGCTAAAGTTTGCACGAGGGGAAACGCGAACACACTGGAAGCCAGTAGGGCTACGCCGGCAACAGCGATTCTTTTCTCCTTAAAATTCTTGATCAACGGGCCGATAAATACCCCTTGAACGATTACACTGATAACACCGATGCCGGCGAAGATGTAACCATTGGCGCTGGCGTTATAGCCAAAGCGATCTTCGGTAAAGATTGCGAAAAAGGAAGTCAAAATCGAGAATCCGGCCATCATGAAAAAGTAAGCCGCCATGAGGGGCACGATTACCCGGCCGCGACCTTCCTTGAATATGGTGACAAAGGCCGCTCGATCCTGTCTCGTGCGATCTTCAAGGGGAAGGGTCTCAGGCAGGATAAAATAAATTAAGACGGCATTGGCGGCGGCGAGTCCGCCCGCGAAATAAAATGGTGCTGAAAGCGATACCTGGCTGAGGATGCCACCCAACAGAGGCCCGCAGATAAAGCCCACCCCAAATGCCGCGCCGAGCAATCCCAGCACGCGCGAGCGGTCTTGTGGTGGAGTCACGTCCGCGACATAGGCCTGTGTGACCGAAACATTCGCACCAAAAATGCCGTCAACCGTTCGAGCTATGAAAAGCCACGGAAGCGTCGTTGCCGCTCCCATAATGAAGAAGCCAGTCGCCTGGCCAATCGTGCTCAGCAACAGGATCGACCGTCGGCCAATGCGATCGGAGAGAGTCCCCACGATTGGCGAGAAGATAAAGCCCATCCCTGAGTACACCGCTAGCAGCAACCCGGTTGTAAACGGCGAAGCACCGAATCGCTCAGTGTAGAGTGGTAGAACGGGAACCACGATACCAAAGCCGACCATATCGATAAAGACCGTTAGAAAAAGTATTGGCAGCGGCGACAAAAGCCTGCCGCCAGATCCCTGAAAGCGTCCGGAGCTCATTCAACCTAAAAAACTACGCAATCGAACCCGGCGCAAAGTTCAACGCCACCGTGCTCGGGCGGCCTTGCATGAAAAGACTGGTTAACTTTTCTGGTGTGTGCGCGATCGTCTTCCCGTTCCGCAGGACCAACAACCGCGTTGCCTTCAGGCGGATGGCTTCGAAAGGATCGGCAGCTTGCAATAGTACAAGATCGGCTCGGCAGCCCGGAGCAATGCCATAGTGATCCAGGTGCAGGATGCTTGCAGCGTTCACGGTCACCGCGTCGTAGCAGGCACGGATCGCATCCAGCGCGGTCAGATGGCCAACGTGGACTGCCATGTGCGCCACCTCCAACATATCGCCGGAGCCGAGAGCGTACCATGGATCCATCACGCAATCGTGACCTAAGCCGACGAGGACGCCGGACGCCATCAACTCGGGGACCCGGGTCAATCCACGACGCTTTGGATAAGTGTCGTGCCGACCCTGGAGGGTGATGTTGATCAGCGGATTAGCGATAGCCGCTACGCCAGCCTCAGAAATCAGCGGCAGAAGCTTGGAGACATAGTAGTTGTCCATGGAATGCATCGACGTGAGATGGGAACCGGCTACCCGACCGTTCAGTCCGAGCCGTTTCGTCTCGGCGGCCAGGGTTTCGATGTGGCGCGACATAGGATCATCCGATTCATCGCAGTGCAGGTCCACCAACAAACCGCGTTCGGCTGCAATTTCACAGAGTCGACGTACGGAGGCTGCGCCTTCCGTCATGGTCCGCTCAAAGTGCGGAATTCCCCCGACCACTCCGACACCCATATCCAGCGCACGCAACAAATTGCGTTCGGCAGTCGCCGAGCGATAAAATCCGTCCTGAGGAAAGGCCACCAACTGAAGATCGAGATAAGGTGCAACGCGACTTTTCACCTCCAGTAGTCCTTCCACCGCAACCAGACGATCGTCACAAACGTCGACGTGACTACGAATCGCGAGCAAGCCCTGTGCAACCGCCATGTCGCAGTAAGCCATGGCTCGGGAAATGACCGCTTCCTGTGTCAGGCGCGGTTTCAGCTCTCCCCAAAGTGCGATACCCTCCAGCAAAGTCCCGGAGCGATTCATGCGCGGCAGACCCAGGGATAAAGTCGCGTCGAGGTGAAAATGGGCATCCACGAACGGCGGCGACAATAACCGGCCATCGGCATCGATCTCGTCGGTGGCCGCCGCCTGAAGCTGCGGTTCGACGGCCACAATGCGACCGCCCTCTATTCCAACGTCGATGCGATTGCGGCCATCAGGAAGATTGGCGCGCCGAATAATCAGGTCCATCATCAAGACCTCGTTGTAAACCACAGAACCGCAAAGCCGCAACCAAATCGTCCTTGATTACATGGTCCATTTTTGAGGGCTGCTGACGAACTTACCAATTCGGAACCAACACCGCCGCTCCGCGAAGGCGGCCTCTGCGCAAACGCTCCAAGGCTTCGTTGGCATTCGACATCCAGAATGATTCCGTCTCGGTTCGAACGGGCACGGCGGGAGCCAGACTCAAAAAGTCTCGGGCATCGGCCCGAGTCAGATTCGCCACCGAATGAATACTACGTTCTTCCCAAAGCAATGAATACGGAAAGGACGGGATGTCGCTCATATGGATCCCGCCACAGATTACCCGGCATCCCTTTCGCACAGCGCGCAGCGCCGCGATAACCAGCGGCCCGGCGGGAGCGAAAATGATTGCGGCATCCAACTCGTGGGGCGGAAGTTCGTCCGAATTACCCGCCCAGAGTGCGCCCATCGAACGCGCAAACTCCTGGTCGTTCTTTTTGCCCGGTCTTGTGAAAGCATAAATCTCTCTGCCTTCATGAATCGCCACTTGCGCAACGATGTGAGCCGCGGCTCCGAAGCCGTAAATCCCAAGACGCCTCGAATCTTGAACAGGCCCGGCCATGGACAGAGAACGATAACCAATCAGGCCGGCACACAAGAGCGGCGCCGCTTCAACGTCGTTGTAAAATTCAGGCAGCGGAAAACAAAAGGCGGCTTCGGCCACTGCGAATTCAGCGTAGCCGCCGTCCAAAGTGTATCCAGTGAACCTGGCCTGATCGCATAGGTTCTCCTTTTTGCTCCGGCAGTATTGACATTGACCGCAGGTCCAACCGAGCCAGGGGATGCCCACCCGGGTTCCTAAACGCAGATGCTCCGCTCCCGCGCCGCACTCGACTACCTCTCCGACAATTTCGTGCCCGGGAATAAGAGGAAGTTTCGGTCGGGGCAATTCGCCGTCGATCACGTGAAGATCGGTTCGACAAACCGCGCAAGCTCGTACTCGCACTTTCACTTGCCCGCCGCTCGGAGACGGCGTTGGCACCTCGACTTCACGAAGAGCATCCCCCGCTTTTTCAAGAATCATCGCATGCATGGCAGGACACTAGCCCGCAAAAAGCACGCGGCAGCCGAAGCGGCGAGCCCATTGCGGCCTAGAAGTCTCTTAGACAGATGCCGAGCATTTGTCCAAGAGCAAGTCCGAACATAATTGAATCGAAACAGACCGTTTTCCTGAACCAAGCAGGTTAGCAGGTCGCTGCTCGCACTTCGATCGGACGCTCCATGAAAGCGTCTACTTCCAACACCTGATCGTGGAAACTCCGCAGCGTGCTTCGATGTCCGACGCTGACCACGGTAGGTCGCCATAGGACGGCGCGCAGCAAGCCATAGAGCCTCGCCTCGGACGCCTCATCGAGCGCCGACGTTGCCTCGTCCAGGAAAAGGAGCGCCGGCTTCGCCAGGAGAATCCGGGCGAAAGCGAGCCGCTGCTGTTCGCCGAGCGACAGACGCTGGGACCAATTGTCGACTACCTCCAGTTCATCAGCCAGCGCGCCGAGGCCTACCTGCTCGAGCACGGCAATGAGCCGGGCCGTCAGGACGCTGCCATTGTCGGCGCGTGGGTACAGCAGAGCGCCGCCAAGAGTGCCGAGCGGCAAGTAGGGCCGTTGGGGCACGAACAAAATCCCGCCTCTGCCGAGTCTGATTTCTCCGCGGCCAAAAGGCCAAATTCCAGCGATCGCCCTAAGCAACGTACTCTTTCCCGCGCCAGTCGGGCCGGTGATCAGTATCGCCGCGCCAGGCTCAGGGGCAAACGTAACGCGGCGCAAAAGGGGTGTGCCATCGGGCAAATCCAGGTCGACCTCGTTGACCGTGACCCCGGCGCCTTCATGCCGAATTGCAATTTTGCGCGGCGCACGCATCGACTGCTGGATTGCAAGAAGCCGCTCCTCAAAGCCGCTCAGCCGTTCTGTCACCGCCTGCCAGGCGGCGATTTCGGTGTATGAACTAATGATAAAGGAGAGAGAATTCTGCACCGATGAGAAGGCGCCAACAACTTGCATCAGGCCGCCCAACCCGATCTGCTTGGCGAAGTATCGCGGCGCAACCACCACCACCGGAAAGATAATTGCAACCTGGCCATAGCCCGCCGTAAACCAGGTGAGCCGCTTTTGCCGTTTCATGATTTTCCAAAAGTTCTCGAACACACTTCGAAACCGCTCTCGAAAGACGCCTAGCTCCACCTGCTCGCCGCCGATAGAAAGCAACACTTTCCGCATTCTCCCGCAAACGCACGAGGCTGAAACGGAAATCGGCTTCGAAACGCTGTTGGGAGAAATTGAGCGGCACCAACGGTCGCCCGATCCTGACGGTCAGCCAAGTGCCGACGCCGGCGTAGAGCAGAGCCGCCCAAACGAGATAAGCCGGAATATGCAATGTCCCCAACGGGCCGAGGGCGATATTTGCGGGCCCGGAGAGCCCCCAAAGTATGAACAGGAACGAAACCAGATGAGACGACCGCCGTAAGAAGCCCAAGTGAAAGACTCAGAACGTAGAGTCGTGAATTGATTGAGATCCTCAGCTATACGCTGATCGGGGTTGTCGGTAGTGCTCCCCAGCTGCAGTTGATAGAATGCACGGTCGCCGAGCCAGGCGCCAAGGTATCTGCGGGTCAGCCAGCGCCGCCAGCGTATTTGCAGCATCTGGTTGAGATAAACTGCATAGACGGCGAACACGATATAGAAGGCGGCCAAGATTGAGAAGATGCCTAGCTGATGGAAGAACTCGCCGCTGTTGAACGACTGCAGCGCGTTATAGAAGGCGTTGTTCCATGTGTTGATACGCACGCTGATGTAGACGTTGCCAAGATTGAGCACGACCACTGCGAGGAGCAGCCCCCAGGCCGACCATTTCTCCTCCGACGTCCAATACGGCTTGGTAAGCCTCCACGCATCGCGCACCGACACTTCGCTTGACCACGTCCTTCATATAGATTCGGGGCTCGAAGTGGCAAAAGAAGCTCTTTTTGATTTCATAAGCATTGCTCCGCGTCTGATGTCGCCGAACGACGCCAAGCTAATGCCCTGCGAGTGGCTGGGACATTGCCCTAATATTACAAGTCGGTCAGGTCGCAGAACCGTGAGAATGGGCTGGCGGAACGGGTCGGGGGTCGGCGGGTCGGCGTCAGCGAAGCATCCGGCAGCGCGCGGCTATTGGGAAGCAAGCGGGACGCTTCTCCTACGCGGAAATTCCTTACGTCCCATAGAGCCGATCACCAAAATCCCCGAGCCCCGGCAAGATATACTTTCGAGCGTTCAATTCCCGGTCCAATGCAGCCGCGACAATCTTGATTTCGGGATCTATTTCTTCAACCGCCCTGACGCCTTCCGGGGCGCAAACAATACAGACGAGCCTCATGTCTGCCAGGGCTCTGCGCATCGACGAGCCTGATGGCCTGAACAGCGGAACCGCCAGTCGCAAGCATCGGATCGAGAATGAGTCACTCTCTTCGAACCGAAGGGTGGCAATTTACAATAATAGCTTCGAGCAACGGCCGTTTCCTCGTCACGCTCAAGACCGATGTACCCGACGCTCACATCCGGAAATAAATCGGTGAACGGCTGCACCATGGCAATTCCGGCGCGCAAGATTGGCACGACGACAATCGGTTGAGTTAGAACGCTGCCGGAATGGGGCTCCAGCGGCGTCTCGACGGTTATCTCTCGCGCCGCAAGATCTCGCGTTGCTTCGAGTGCCAGCAATAAACTGATCTGATACGCCAGCGTCCGAAACGTAGCGGGTTTGGTAGTCCGATCTCGCAAATGAGTGACTACGTGCTCGGCGAGCGGATGATTGAGAAGATGTAGCATGGATCGCGATTTATTGCAGAAACCTCAGCCTGAATCGATACCAGGTCTTTCGGAGTTTGTCATCGCTTCAGGCTGACACAGCCTCGCGCGAAGCCGTCGCCGCGCCTCGGCGATGCGTTCGATGTGCGCTTTGAAATCCGGATCTTCTCCTTCCAGCAGCTCCGGGCAGCGCCTGCCGGAAATCGGCCCTGCGGCACCACTCCCTCATATAATCTTCCCAGGACGACCAGAGGCGGCGCGTCTGCTTTTTCATTCGCTCTTCGTAAACAAGGATATAGGCGCGTTCGAAGATCGAGACTAGAATTCCAAATAGCGCCAGTTTCCGCTCCATTTGTTCTTCGCTCAGCTCTGCGAGAGGTGCGTGTTTGCGGAGAAGCTGGAGATCCGAATTGTCCAGCACCAGCTTAAGAAAGTTTGTATATTCGTCGGAAAGACGCTGATAGATTTCTTCTTCGTCGACATACCGTTCTTTCCGGCGCTCGTAAATGAACACCAGGATGGCAAACGGCAACGCGAACGTTTCTACCAAGTAGAAAGAAAATTCGACCACCTGTATCCATTGCATCGTGCAACTTCGCCGAAGGAGATATTATCCGCCAGGCCAACGAATGGCGGCTCCTGTGTCCTGATTTCTGATTTCCCGCCTTCGACCCGCTCTTCATCAACTCCCGGCCAACATTGCGATCGCCAGTAGAATGGCCACCACGACAAGGGACAGACTCGCGACCGGCCACTGTCGCAGGAGACCATCCGCGCGCTCCAGCAGCGCGCCGCAAACGGCGGCAGCGCGCGCCGCGCCTGCGCCTGCGACAACCACGTCCCCTTCCGGTATCCTCGGAAGGCGATCACCCCAGCGCCACAGCCCGACGACCAATAACCCGCCTAGGAGAACCGGCCACAACTCCTGCCAGAGCTCTGCCGGGACAAGTATATCAGAAAGGACGCCGATCCCGACCGCCGGATACAACGCCCAGGGGACCGCAACAGAGGCGACGGCCATCGCCAACCATGGCAAGAGAAGCCTTGCCGGCGCCGTCTTCCCACGGTCCTTCGCCGCAGTCAATACCAGCCGATGCAGGAAGTGCAGCATGAGAAGCGCCGTCCCGGCCGCCGAAAACGCCGCGAGAGTACCTACCATGCCTTCCCCCAGCACACCCTTCACCGCCGACTTCGCCAGAGCCCCGCCGGTCAACGGCAGTCCGCCAAGACCGAGGGCAATAATCGCCGCCGGCAATAACACGAACCAAAAACGGCGCCGTCCGGTCCCGCCGGCTACGCCCACGGCTAAGAACAACGCCCCTTTGACCAGGACATGGTGAGCAGCGTAAAAGGCAGCGTCCAGGGCCACACCCCCATTGCCGGCCATCTGTCCCATTCCGAGCACCGCCGCAATGAACCCCATCTGGCTCACGCTGGAATAAGCGAGCACCGTTTTGAGATTGAATTGAGTGATGCCTATCGCAACGCCGTAGAAGCTCGTCAATAGCCCTGCGGCGACCAGTGCCCCACCCCAGTGTGGCAGCGCGAATTCCAAAGGTAGAAAGCGGATCAGCCCGATCACGCCGGCCTTCACCGCGGCACCGCTGAGCACCGCGGCGGCCGGAATCGGCGCTGCTCCGTAGGTCAGTGGCATCCAGGAATGCATCGGCACGATCCCGATCTTCGCCCCGAAGGCCGCGACCACGAGGACCAGTATCATGTTCCGCCAGGGGGATGTCGGCAGTGTCGCCATGACGTCCGCGATCAGGAGGCTACCCCGTGGGGCATTCACGGCGAGCAGCACGAATCCCATCAGGAGAAGGGTCTCGCTCAAGAGTGCGAAAGCCAGATAGAGAGCACCTGCTTTTCGGGCTGACTCCGTACCATCATGGATAATCAAACCGTAGGCCGGGAGACTGACCAGGGCAAAAAACAGAAAAAAACTTGCCAAGTCGGCCGCCAGGAAAATGCCGATACTGCCCGTGAGCGTGAGCAGCCAGGACACGGTGAACCGTCCGGCATTTGGTTTGCCGCGCAGCAAGGCGGGGACACAGAGGCCCGCAGCAACCCAAAGCAGCGCCGCGACTGCGAGCAGGATAACGCCTGAGCGGTCAAGCACGAGCGTCATCCGGTACGATGCATGGTCAACTACCAGGGGCGGGCCACCGTCGGCAAACAACGCGGCCGCCAGCGCAGGCATCGGCGCGAAGGGCAACAGGTCCTGCATCCGGTCCCGAAGCCGTCCGGAAAGGCAGAGCAAAAGCATGGCTACCGGTGTCGCCAGTGCAACGACGGGCAGCAGCGCTGCAAACGTGGCGTGGTTCATGGTACAGCAACCTCCCATGCATATGGTCGGCCGATTCTAAGCAACTCAACCGATTTTTGCGGGACAAGCCCAAGAAACAACGAAAAGAGCGCTAGCCCCAGCGCCACCGCCTCGCGGTGGAGCGGCACAGGGGCGTGCAGATTCAAGGGTTTATCCGCGTCGGCAAACGCAGGGGCAATGATCCGGAGCATATAACCCCCGGCCAGCAAACTGCCCGCGAGCATCACCAACGCCCACCACCATTGGCCGGTGGCGACCGCCGCCGTCAGCAGCAACCACTTTGTCACGAACCCTCCGCTCGGGGGCACTCCAATCAACGAGAGGGCCGCGATCCCGAAAGAGAAAACGGTCACAGGCAGGGCCCGGCCAATACCGCGGAGGTCCACGATGCGATCATGGCCCAGCACGCCGACGATCAGCCCCGCAGCCATGAACATGGCGGCTTTGGCGAAGGCGTGAGAGGCGGCTTGAAACATACCGCCGGTCAAAGCCAGATCCGTCGTGCCGGGATCGGCGGCGAGCGGGAACATGATGAACAGGTAGCCGATCTGAGCAACGGTCGAATACGCAATCAGGAGCTTCAGCCGCGCCTGCCGGAGCGCGAGCACGCTGCCGACCAGGATGGCGGCCGAGCCCATTGCACCGAGAATCTGTGCAGCCGTCTGGTGCGGCAGCCTGGCCATGACGTCAAACCACAGCCGGACGACAAGAAAAAACGACGCCTTGACTACCAGCGCAGAAAGGAGCGCGCTCGCGGCGGGCGGCGCTCCGGCATGGGCTGGTGGCAACCACAGGTGGAGCGGGAAGAGCGCGGTTTTAACTACCAGTCCCGCAGTAATCAGAGCGGCTGCAACCCAGAAGGCGGGTCCGCCACGAACCTGTTGAGACAGCAGAAGGATGTCGAGGGTGCCATAGTTGCCGTAAATCAACGCCGTTCCGAGCAGGTAGAGCACCGAGCCGAGAAGCGCAAAAAGCAGGTAACGCAGTGCGGCCGCCAGCGTGCCGGCACCGCCATCGAGATAAACCAGCGGCACGGCCGCGAAGGTGATCAATTCCAACGCGACATAAAGATTGAAAAGGTCGCCACCAATGAAGATGGCGTTCATCGCCGCCCAAACCGCAAGCAAGAGCGTCCAGAAAACGAACGACGTGCGCGTCTCGGGCAAACCGCGCGGCACTCGGAACTGTGCCGGCGCATACAACCCCGTCGCACAAATCACGATCGCGGTAACCGCCACCATAGCCGCCGAGATACCATCGGCCCGGAGAGCTATTCCGAGCGGCGGAGTCCATCCGCCCACGAGATAAGTAAGCGCATCTCCCCTGTACCAGACGCCGGCAACAATGGCCAAGGCGATACCGAGCCCAGCCGGCATCAGTACGAGGGCGATGCCGCGGGCATAGCGTCCGCCGGTCGCCACCGCCAACAGTAAGCCCGCAACCGGCAGGACGATGGCCAGCACCAGAAGGAACCCGCCAGCTTCGGGCACACCGGAATAAGCCAGGGAGAGCGCCATTACCGGTCGATTTCTTCTTTCTCGGCAGTCTTCGGCACCTCGCCCTGCAAAGTGGCACGACCGGTCTTCTGGTAAAGTCGCAACAACAGAGCGACCGCCAACGCGGTGGCTGCGAAGGCCACGACGATGCCGGTAATAACCATCGCCTGTGGGACCGGATCGCCGCTCATCCCTGCCGCCGCCCCGCGGCGGGCGATGACGCCGAAAAGAAGGAAGACACCGCCCCCGATGAGATTAAACGCGAGTATCTTGCGAAGCGGTTGGGGTTGAATGATCAGGCCGAAGAGACCCAGACCAACCAGGGCCGCACCGCAAAGCCCGAACAGCGTGGTAACGCTCATCTCTGAGGCGGCCTTTCGGGCGGCCCGGCCACCAGGAGACCGAGCGTTGCAGCGACCGACAGCGTCATTGCCACTTCGATCGTAAGGATGAGCGGTTTGGCATAGGCCATCGGGTAAGAAAGGAAACCCGATGCTATCAAAAAGCCGGTCAGGCCGACCCCGAGAAAGACCGCGGGACCCGCAACCAGGACAAGTCGCAACCACAACCGGCTCACCGGCGGCATATCTGTTACCCCGGCGATGATAGCGAGGAACCACATCGCGGCGAGCAGAGTGCCACCTTGAAAGGCACCCCCGGGGGCATCCGAACCGACCCACAAAATGTAGATGCCCACCACGATCCCCAGCGGCGGCAGCACCTGGGCGAGGAAGACTAATACACCATCCGGTTCAGGCCGGTGCGCAAGGCCCGGCCTTCCTCCCCAAAGATCGTCGGGAGCCAGCGACCAGACGCCCACTAATGCCAGAAGCACCACCACCTTCTCCAATAGCGTGTCAAGCGCACGAAAGGCGATCAGCACCCCGGTGACCGGATTCCCGAGGCCGGTTGCCGGCATGCCAGCGTGGGCCGCCGGCGCGAGAGTGGGCGCAGAATCGGGCAGTAGCAGCACGACGGCCGCCAATCCCGCCGAGACGCAAAGGCACAACGACGCTGTGGCAACACATCCAAATAGGCCGGGCCGCTCTTTGTCAGCCGCTGCCTCCGTATCCTGCAATCGCGCGCAGGCGCCGAGCAGCAGCGCGCCGGTCACGCCGCTGCCGATTGCAGCCTCTGTCAGCGCCACATCGACCGAAGAAAGGCAGACCCAGGCGAGCGTCAGGAGCAAACCGTATACGACAAAGCCGATGACGGATGCAAGGGTATCGCGAATCACAATGGTCCACCCAGCGACGGCCAGGATCAGGAGCGCCAGGCCGCCGGCAAGGACCGGGAGGAAGCTCATGCGTCAGGTCCCCTCTGTCGCGCCGAGCGCGCAATGAGTTGCCCGACGGTTGCCCCGGCCAACAGAACGAGCAGCCAGACCGCGACCAGTTTCAGTGCGCCGAGAGGCCAATCCGCGCGCGGCAGCAGCCCCAGGACCACAAGGCCAAGTCCGAGGTTGTCTGCCTTGGTCAATGCATGCAGGCGTGTGAGCGTGTCGGGAAAGCGGAGCAGCCCGACCGTGCCGGCAAGAAAAAAGATGAAGCCGGCCGAAACGGTCAGGATCGTGAAGACATTGAGGGCCAGGTTCATTCAGTCTTGTTCTCCGCTGGGGTCGTCTTTTTTTCGGCGGCCATCACGCTCTTCACAAAGGCAACAGAGGCAAAGGCGGTCAGCAAGGCCAGAGTAAGCGCCACGTCGGCGGCCGCGTTCACCCCATAGGCCGCCGCCATCAATAGCAGGACTGCTATCCCCCCGGAGCCGAGAAGTTGGGCTGCCATCATGCGGTCCACGTTCCCCGGTCCGCGCAAAACCCTGACCAGGCCAAGAACCACCACAGCCAGGACACAGCTTGCGGCCGCGAATAAGAACTCAGACACGAGGCCTCTTTTCTCCCAGAGCCTGAATCAGCCGTGCCTCCTCGGCAGCCATCTGATCGACCAAGGGTTGCCTGGTATCGAGACAATGCATGAGGAGACGCCCCTGTTCATCGAGGCCGGTCGGAACAGATCCCGGCATTAGACTTGTCATCGCGCAAAACACGCTCTGCGCCGGACCCCTCGGAAGGCGACAGGAATAGGTGACGTAGCCCGGCTGCAGTGGAAGTCGCGGATCAAAAGCGCGTCTTGCCACATCCACCCCTGCGACAAGGGATTTCCAAAAGAATCGGAGTCCCAGCAGGGCAAGAGAAAAAAAACGCATGCGTCCAGAAACCGGCGGGAGGAGCCGGAGGCTCGCCCAGGTCGCTGCAACGGCGGTCGCCAGTCCAACCGCCAACCCGATGGGATTGGTGCCAGAGAGCACTACCCAGAAGCCGAGAAACGACGCGCACCGGGCAAGCGCAGCGTGCACAAAACCCTTTGGATCATTGCCGCGGCCGCTCATAAAACAACATTCTCCCGGCGTTCTTCACCGGCTCTGACGCAAGGCCGGGCCTCGATTGCAAGATGAACCGCGAAATTTGCGCACATTCTTCAGGGCACTTGCCATTGCAACAAAGCATTACCTGTTCTTGGTCAAAATCGTCAACCCCAATTCCGCGCCGTCGTCCAATAGAATCCAGAGTTTGGACAATTCTGCGGCCCGAAGGGGTCAGGAGATTGGTAGAGACGCGCTCCGGTGTGATCCGCTCCAGGACATTCGATTGCCAACTGACGGTGCACCGCCACTGATCGCAAACGCACCCCGGCGCGTCCGGGGTGGCACGTCTGGAAAACGGATCCGCGTATCGGCGTTTCGATCATTGCTTTGCGCTCGCCCATAGAGGGCCGAGAAAATGTCAATCCCGATTGCTTTTTTCACGTGGAGAACACCTGTACGGAGACTTCCATACGATCAAAAGCATCCGCATCCCCTTCCCAACTGCCGGAGAGAGGGGACGCTTTTTCGTGTTCGCGGGCCACTCCAACAGTCACGTGCTCGTGACCGGCACGTTTATTGTTCGTGGGATCGAAGCCGCGCCAGCCTTTGCCGGGCACGTAGATTTCAGTCCATGCATGCGTGGCACCGTGTTGCCCTTCTCCCATTCGGATGTAGCCAGTGACAAATCGCGCTCCGAAACCCCAATGCCGCGCGGCCTCCATCATGAACACCGCGTAGTCGCGGCAGGATCCGGTGCCCAGGGCAAGCGTCCGGCAAGGAAGCTGGACCCCGGCTTCCTCGCGACGAACGTATTGGAAGGATTTAAAAATATGCGTGTTCAGCTTGTCCAGGAGTTCGGGCGTGTTAATGAGCTGGCCCGGCTTGTAAAGGTCAAGCAGCCATCTTTGCAAGGCGGGGCCGTCATGCGGATAACTGGGGAGGCGGTATGGGATGATTTCTACCTGCTCGTCTGCTCCGTATTGAAACGGGTAGGAATCGGCGCTGGGATCGATGAGCCACTCGATGGGTTCATCGTCATAAAGGTCCACATCCATCTCACTCAGGAGGCTCAGTTTCCGTCCAGGTTCGGCGAAGGTGATAATGGCGATAGAATTTCCATAGATATCGCGCTGCCATCGGACGCCGGCTTTGGGCTCAATCTCGAGAAGCGAACTGTCGATATGGAGATCGTGCCCCTCGCGAGGTCGCAGCAGCGCGCGGTGCGGGCCGAAAGTGACGGGGGTGTGATAGTAGTACACCGTTTTGTGGGTAATTTTCATCCGTTTCATAATTGACATGGCCTTCTGAGCGGCGTTCTATTGAATCAGGATTCGACAGGCGATTGGCCCGGAGAACGGCCTAGAGGAGCCGATCCGGAGAAGTATTGCGGCGCCGAAATTCCCATCGAAACATAGATGCTGGTCAATCCCTCGACGCCAAAGGAAGCCGGTTTGATCCACTCTGCAGGGACGAAAAACAACCCGCCTCCGAATGGCACCGGCGCCGTCGGCACCAAGACAACGTGGCACTGATGGCCGCCGAGCAAGATAAGTTCCGGGGTCGCCAGCAAGGCGAGGACCGCCGCGCCGCCCTCCCCGCCAAAAAAACACCAGACCGGGCTCATGGTCTTCAGGTCAGTCTGCTCCTTTCGATCGAGCATCCCAACAAACCGATGCGCCAAATCATAGACGCTTCCAACGAGCGGGATGCGCCGCAGAGCGTTGTCGATAAAACCCTGAAGGCGCTTCTGCAAGCCGGCCTCCACGAACAGCCCGAGCACATAAACAGCCGAAAGGACAAAGACAATACCGATCAGATAGGCGGCGACTCGAGTTTCGACAACGGTGAGCCCGATCGAAACCAGCAGCTTGCCCACCGCGCTATGAGGCCCGATCAATTGATCGACCAGACTCGCAACCCAAACGATCACCGCCACCGTCAATATCACCGGCAGCACGGCAATAGTCCCGGCAACGAACGTGCGAATCGGAGCGCGAAAGAACTTTTTATTCATTCTGGAGGAGGAACCCAACTCCATACAATCGTGAGGAAGGAATTCAAGCAGTTCCGTTCCCGTGAAAACGTTCCCGGCATTTCCTATTATGTCCTTGCTGCTCCGATCCCGCAGGGCTAGAAATTATTCACCTATGAACCGAAGAGAAGCCTTTATAGCGGGGTTAGCCGGGGTCGCCGCCGCAGTCGCCGCCCCGCCCGCTGCACGTGCGCAGGCGACTGACGTTGAGGATCCAGCGCTGGAGCCGATTCGCGCGCTGCTTGTGGCGTACGATAAGGCCTTTACCGACCATGATATCGACGGGGTGATGGCTTGCATGTCCGAAAAAGCCGCGATCATGGGAACTGGTCCAGGCGAAATCTGGTCGGGCGCCGAAGAAATCAAAGCAGCCCATGAGCACTTTTTTGATGGATTCGATAAGGGAGAACAAAATTTCGCCTACGAGTTCAATCTTGGCGGAGTGAGATCTGAAATAGGCTGGATGCTGACATCCGGAAATGTCACCGGAAAGAAAGATGAAGAGGAGTTCGCATTCCCAGTCAACATTTCTCTGACGGTCGCGAAAGATACTGGGAAGTGGCTCATTACCGTGATGCATTTTTCGATACTGGCAAGCAAAAATGAATAGAGAACCATCCTTTGAACCTGAAGGATCCGAGGCGGAAAAGAAACTGCTGGACAGGCGACTGTTTCTCCGTGGCATGGGCAAATGGTCTGGAGCAGCGGTTACCGCGGTAATCTTTGGGGGCGCGTGGGTTTCATTCGCGCCAGAGGTTAAGGCCGGCGTTTGGATTAACCGATGGGGCCCTGGCCGTGGCGGGTGGATGAACGGATGGGGTCCCGGTCGCGGCGGATGGATCAACCGACGCGGCCCTCGCGGCGGATGGATCAATCGGTGGGGTCCTGGCCGCGGCAGATGGATCAACCGTTGGTAAAGGGCGATCCTGGTTCTCTGCCTTTTTCGGGCCGGTTTCGCCACAAAGAGTAACTGAAGGAGCGGCTCAAGGTGAGACTTTCTGTTTTTATGCTTTTAGGTTAAAAGCCTAATTTACACCCCGCGGTGAGCGTGTTTGGTTCTGCGAGGATCGTCGCCAATTCAGGAACCAGCTTGATCCCAAAAGGGACCTAGACCAAACAGCAGCCACCAATGGATTGTGGGGTGAAGTCTGGTCGGAAGCGCCGCACATCGGGCGATCATTTTGTCATCGGCAACCTGCTCATACCGCGCAGGAACTCGATTAGGCCATCGCCTTCGAGCGTCACCCGCTTGACATTCTGCTCCGCTGTTAATCTAAGACCAAACGTACATCTGATGAGGCGAGTTCAGGCGTGCATGAAATGCTCTCGAGCTTTACGCTAGTGCCGGTCAACGCGTTGTCCCTCGGTTGATAGAACCGATGATTGCACCCTGGAACGGTGACCTCGATCCTGCCTAAAGGGTCCCTTAAATCCTTAAATCTCTGATTTGTGCTTTGCTCGGCCCTTAGTGGTGTGTCGTTGACGACAACATATCGCCGGGATACATCGCGAAAAATCACAAACGGCGACATGATTCGGTGCACGGTCCAGCGCGAAGAGCTTTAATTTACTCGGACCGCACATCACAATTTTGTGTGCATCCGTACTCACCGACTCACTTCCGTTTGGTCCTTTTTCCTCAGTCTGAAAGGAGTGTCCGAGTGCGTCGACCTGTCGCGGAAAGCTCCATCCGGCGCGTATTTAGATACCTCCGGTTCTGGCATGGCAGTTGCGTTCCGAGTTGTGTAAAGCCCGCGAGCCGCAAACCGCCTTATCTGCATGGCGGCTCAACTCAGATCGAATAAGAACGGTAATGCTTCCGTCTTAAGTGCTGAAAGTTATACAGCAATGAAAAAATTCCCCCTCCTTATACTGACGGTTCTCGGATTGCTGGCTATGGGCCCAAACGAGTCGAAGGCACAAGGCTTCAGCATCACTTTCGGTGGTGCACCTTACGGGTACGGCTATTACAACGGCGGCTACTGCAATCCAGGGTACGGAAATTATTACTACAGTCGACGCGTTTACTATCGCCCCTCCTACTATCGTGGTTACTATTACGGTGGGCATTACCGTCGACATCACCGCGGGCATTATTGGCAATATAATAATTAATCCCAGCAATGCCGCATGCGGCATTTAAGCTTTGTCGGCTATAGGAGTTTGTATGGACAAGGAAGGTTTTCAGCATGTTCCAGTTCTTAGACTCTTCGAGAACAATTCTCATGGTTAGATGCGCTTACGATTGATGCAGCCTGGAGTCGAGTAGGTCTCCGCGAGCAAGGCTGTGATTACAGATCGAGTGGTGATGTGAAACCAATCGATTAGCTGCTCGCTAAAGGGATGCAGATACTCTTGCACCCGACGGACATACTCACCGCCATCCGACATGAACACCACCTGCTGATTCTCTTGCATCCCTTGCGACTTCATCAGCTCCCACAATCGCCGTCGCGGTTTCTCGTCGTAGGTTTGAACGAACCCGAAACGCTTCGCCAAGGGTACTTCGCCCTCCTCGTCGCGCCGAAAAGCAACGACGCTTTTGCCCGCGATCACTTCGAACCATCCCTGCTTGTGCGCCGCCCGAACGTAACCGCCGTCGATACCCACCGTGATCGGACCATCGGGTACAGGCTGTCGTTCCCACTCCTGTTCCGAGCCCTCGAACCGATTGAGTTGGCGCTCCTCACCCAACTCCTGCTCGATGCGTTCTGCCGTCAGTTGCAGGTGGCGCAGAACCGCTCGCAGAATCAAGCGTTTGAAGGAGACTCTTTTAACCATCTCTCCAGCCTACTCGATCGCCCGACCCCCGACTTTTTCGCGCTCTCCCCTTTAAGGGGTTCTCCCAACAGTTGTGTCACCAGGGGCCATTTGGGCTGAGATCGAGCCGGGTTTCCATATTGAGCTCGAAGCGGCCGTACGGATTGACGTGCTCCCAGATTAGCGGTGTAAGAGCGCGCAAATCCGTCGCCGTTAACCGATCGACCCAGTGCGGACGTGCGAGTACCTGCTGCATCATAAGTCATAAGGGTGTTAATATAAACCATGCAGTTCTGCAGAAGATGCAGGGCCAACATGCTTAGCCGAACTTCCGCGTTTTTCAGAATCGATCCTGATTTGATGCGGGTTTGCGGGCCTATTCAGTGGAAGCGCAAATGCTGCGTACCCGCCGAAAGCCACAAGCCGGAACTGATTGACAGTCGCAATCCCAAAACACAACAGTTCAAGTAACTCTCAAATGGAAAATTCAAATGGCGTAAAAGAAGACACAACAGCCAACGGCTACGCCAAAAAGTGGTGGAAAGAAGCCGTTGTTTATCAGATTTATCCGCGCTCGTTTAAAGACTCCAATGGCGACGGTATCGGTGACTTGCCAGGCATTACGTCACAGCTCGATTACATCAAGGGTTTAGGCGTGGACGCCGTTTGGCTTAGTCCCCATTTCGACTCGCCGAATGCGGATAACGGTTACGACATCCGCGACTATCGCAAAGTCATGACCGAGTTCGGCACGATGGTTGATTTCGACGAACTGCTGAAAGGCGTGAAGCAGCGCGACATGAAAATGATTCTCGACCTCGTCGTTAACCACACAAGCGACGAACACGCATGGTTCGTTCAAAGTCGCCGGTCAAAAGACAATCCCTGCTCCGATTACTACATCTGGCGTCCAGCGAAGGACGGCAAAGAGCCGAATAACTGGATTTCGTTTTTCGCCGGATCCGCTTGGAAGTATGACGCTTCAAGGGGTGAATATTATCTTCACCTCTTTGCCGAAAAGCAGCCCGATTTGAACTGGGACAATCCGAAGGTAAGAAGCGAAGTGCATGGTCTCATGAAGTTCTGGCTCGACAAAGGAATCGACGGTTTCCGAATGGATGTGATCCCGTTTATTTCCAAGGATCAGAGTTTCCCTGATTTCCCGAAGGACTTCGATGGAAGGCCTGAATACATCTATGCCGCGGGCCCGAGGCTTCACGATTATTTGCAGGAGATGAATCGTGAGGTGTTGTCGAAGTATGACGTTATGACAGTTGGTGAAGCGTTTGGCGTGACGCTGGAACAAACACCCTTATTCGTCGACGAAAGACGCAACGAATTGAACATGATTTTTCACTTCGATCTTGTGCGACTCGATTGTCGAGGTTGGAGATGGAAACCGTGGACGCTCCCGGAATTAAAGGCTATCTGCACGCGGTTCAATGAAGGATTGGATGCCCACAGCTGGCCAACGGTCTATCTGACGAACCATGATAATCCACGTTCCGTTTCGCACTTCGGCGATGATTCTCCCGAATATCGTATACTCTCGGCTAAGCTATTGGCGACCTTTCAACTGACGTCGAAGGGAACTCCTTTCATTTATCAAGGCGACGAACTCGGGATGACGAACTATCCTTTTGCCAGCATCGAGGAATTCGATGATATCGAAGTGAAAAACACATGGAAGGCAGAGGTACTAACCAATCGCGTCAGTGCGGAAGAGTACCTGGACCACATACGGAAAACGAGCCGGGATAACACTCGCACACCAATGCACTGGGATGACTCGCCCAACGGTGGATTCACCACTGCCACCAAAGCATGGTTTGCTTGAAGAGGCACGGAGATCGACACTCTTGCTATGGGTCAGGCTCTGAGCGCACAGGCGCAGGGTGTCGGCAGCTCGATTGTAGACTTTGCGCGTGGCTCGACGCAGTACCTTACCTCCGCTGATGGAGTTGGTTGGACATAGACCTAGAAAAGAGCAGAACTGCTTTTCGGTGTTCCACTTGGTCATATCCAGGCCCACTTCGGAAATGATGATCTGGGCTGATTGCTCTTTAATGCGAGAGGATTGAGGGCACCGAACGGCACCGGGAACTCTTGGTGGAGGCGTTCGATAAGGCGACCCGCCGCCTACTGATCTCCTCGCCGTTTCTGACAAGGAGTGCAATCGAAGACGACGAGGTAACGTTTTGAAGGGCGCCCTCATCTGACAAAAAAGCCAATCACGACGGCATTGGCTATATCGATAAAGAAGGCGGATACCAGTGGAAGGATGATGAAAGCCGTCGGCGCCGCGCCATGGACCTTCGTTACCGCCGTCATATTAGCGATCGCGGTCGGGGTTGCACCAAGGCTGATCCCGCTAAACCCTGCGGAGATCACCGCCGCCTGGTAGTTACGACCCATCGCCGGAAACACGACAAACAGCATATAGGCAACGGCGGCTGCCGTCTGAAGCGCCAACACGACGACCAGCGCCGGGCCAAGCCCGCCCAGCGTCCAGAGCTGCATGCTCATCAGCGACATGGCGAGAAAGATGTTCAGCGAAAGGTCAGAGATCAAGGCCAGAGCTCGGGTGCGTGTCGGCCATTGCAACTGCGGCAGCATACGCGGAAGCGTGTTGGTCAGCACGATCGCCACCAACAGGCACACCACGAAAAGAGGGAGCTTGATACCCGTCTCTGCGACCAACTCATCGACCGCGAAACCGATCAGGATCGCCACGTTGAGGACCAACATCGTCCGCAGAAGACTGACATGGGTCAGGTCGTTATGGGCCGGTTGATCGGGAACGTCGTCCGGAAGACCAACGACGGGCTCTTCTCCAGTTGGGCCGCTGAGTCCGTAGCGGGAGATCAGGAGGCTCGCAACGGGGCCACCGACCAGGCTTGCGATGACGAGACCCAGGGTCGCGGCGGCGACACCGATTTCCATCGCGTTCGACAGCCCGAAACGGGACTCGATCAGCGGCGCCCAGGCAATCGTGGTACCGTGGCCGCCAATCAACGAGGCAGACCCCAGCAGGACGGTGATTCCTTTCGGCAGCCCGAGCGCGGCGGCACTCCCGGCCGCGATCAGATTCTGGATCACGAGGAAGGCAAGAGTTAGGGCCAGCAGAAACAGGAACGGCCTCCCACCCTTGATCAGATCGTCAAGCCGGGCATTGAGACCGATGCCCGTGAAAAAATACAATAACAGCATGTCGCGGGCACCCAGGTTGAAGGTGATCGCCAGTCCAAAGGCTTGATAGGCAGCCAGGGTAACAATCGCCGCGAGCAACCCGCCGGTCACCGCTTCAGGAATGTTCCAGCGGCGCAACGGCCCGATCCAGCGGTTGAGACCGGCGCCCACGAAGAAAACGACGATCGCGATTGTGAAGGTGAGAAATCCGGGCGTTTCGATGGTCGTCGTCATAACTCCAGATCAAAGGATCATATGGCACTTAAAACTCCAAAGAAACGGCTCGGCACGAGCCGTCAACTGCCGAGAGCTCATGTCAAGGCGCCCTCGCGAGCGCTCGATTCCTTGACGCGGAACCACGCCACATACAACGCAGGCAGAAAGATCAGCGTGAGAACCGTCGCCACGAGCAAACCGCCCATGATCGCAAAGGCCATCGGGCCCCAGAATATAGTCGACGCGATAGGAATCATGCCCAGGACAGTGGAGATGGCCGTAAGCATGATGGGACGAAAGCGAGCCAGCGTCGCTTCGATGACGGCGTTCCAGGCGTCCTTACCGTCTCTGCGTTCAGACTCAACCTGTTCAATGAGGATGACGGCATTTCGAGCGATCATGCCGATCAATGAAAGGACGCCGAGGATGGCGACGAAGCCAAGCGGCTTTTGAAACAGGAGCAGTGCCGCAACCACGCCAATCAGACCCATCGGCACGACGCTCAATACCAAAAAGACTCGATTGAAGCTCTGCAATTGCATCATGAGCAGCGTGATCATGAGAAGAAGCGTTATCGGTACCACGTCGATCACAGAAGCTTGGGATTGTATACTTTCCTCCACCACGCCTCCTACCGCGATATGGTAGGAGGGCGGCAGGGTGGAATTTAGTTTCTCCACGGACGATGCGAGAGCGACCACCGCGGTTTCGGGCAACCCGCCAGGCACCACGTCCGCCTGCACCGTCAACGTTGGGACACGGTCACGACGCCAGATCAAAGGATATTCTTGTTCGAAATCGAATCTAGCCAGTTGGCTTAGCGGAACAGTTCGGCCGTTCGGCAGCGGAACCTGCAAGGTGCTTAGCGTCGCCAGCGAAACACGCTGCTCATCAGTCGCCCGGGCAACGACGTCGACCAGGTAGATCCCATCCCGGACTTGCGTTACGGGCGCGCCGGACACGACCGTATTCAAGACACTCGCGACCGCCTGGGAGCTGAGGCCCAGCAGCCGCGCCTGGTTCTGGTCGACACGAATGCGGACCATCCGGGCCGGCTCCATCCAATCGAAATTTACATGCCTGAGGCCGGGGTACTTGGCTATCTCTCCCGCCAACTGCAGCGCGATGTCCCGTACCTGGTTCACATCGGGACCACTGACGCGATATTGTACGGGCCACCCCACGGGTGGCCCGAGACCCAAAGTTGAAACCCGGGAAACCGAGCTCGGAAACTGCTCAGCCAGCTCCGCCTCAAGCTTCACCTGAAGCCGTTCTCGGGCTGCCAAATCTTTGGCTATAACGACAGTTTGAGAGAAAAAATCATTTGGTAGCTCAACATTGAGCGGCAGATAAAAGCGGATCGCCCCTCGCCCGACATAGGTGCTCCAACGCTCAACATCGGGATTACCTCGAAGCAGCCCGTCGAGGCGGCCCGCCAGCTCGTCGCTCGCGTAGATCGACGCGTTCTGTGGCAGCCTCAGGTCGATCAGAAGCTCCGGGCGATCCGAGGCTGGAAAAAACTGGCGCGGCACGAGCGGCAGGGCCAACAGGGCCAATACGAAACAGGCGATCGTTGCTGCCACGGTAATCCACCGCACCCGCATCGCACCGATCAGAAACCCGCGAAATACACGCATAATCAGGCCGGGTTCGGCGGACTTGGCAACCTTTGGTTTGGTAAGGAACGCTACCCCCAACAATGGTGAAAAAAGAACGGCGACGAACCAGGACACGAGCAACGCGATGCTGACAACAGCGAATATCGAAAAAGTGTACTCGCCCGCCGAACTCCGCGCGAAACCGATCGGCACGAATGCCGCCGCGGTCACAAACGTTCCGGTCAACATCGGGAATGCGAGCGTGTCATAGGCGAAAATCGCGGCTTGCTCTTTGCTGTCCCCCGCCGCCAGCCGCGAAGTCATGACGTCGATCGTGGTCATGGCGTTGTCGACCAACAGACTCAGGGCGATAATCAGGGCGCCGAGCGAGATACGCTGAAGGTCAATCCCGGCTATCTGCATCACGGGCAGTACTAACGCGAGGGTCAACGGGATGGAAAGCGCTACCACCGTGCCGGCTCGAACTCCGAGGCTGACGAAGCTCACGATCATGATAATGACAATTGCCTGCCAAAGAGATGTCGTGAAGTCGCCGATGGCGTGCTCAACGACAAAGGGTTGGTCTGCGACCAGCGTTGGCTCGATGCCAATAGGGAGATCGGCTTTGACCTCCTGCATTACCCTCTTGATATTTTTGCCCAGACCAAGGATATCGCCGCCCTCCCGCATAGCAATGGCAAGGCCAATGGCATCCTTTCCGTTCACACGAAAAAGAGGCTGCGGGGGATCCGCGTACGCCCGGTGGATTTCCGCGATGTCTCGCAAACGAATCAGGCGCCCGTTGGCAACGAAGTTTACCGCCAGGATGCTTGCTTCAGAATTGAACGCTCCGGAGACACGGAGCAAGAGCTTTTCGTCGCCGGTCTGAATGGCGCCGGCGGGGATAACGACGTTCTGCGCTTGAAGGGCAGAGACCAAAGCTGCCCGGTCGATTCCGAGACCGGCAAGCTGTTTGGTCGAGAATTCGACAAAGATCCTTTCGTCCTGTGCGCCGAGAACATCGACTTTCAAGACGTCGGGAACATGTAAGATCCGCGAGCGAATGTCTTCGACGTAGTCCCGAAGTTCGCGATGGGTAAATCCGTCAGCGGTAAACCCGTAGATGATACCGTAGGTGTCGCCGAATTCGTCGTTAAAGCCGGGACCAATCACGCCCGCCGGCAACGTATGACGCATATCGCCGATGCTCTTGCGAACGTGATACCAAATGTCGGGCACCTCTTTCGCGCGCGTCGCCTGTTTCAGATTAACGAAGATGGTGGTCACTCCGGCGCTGGTGAAGCTCCGGATAAAATCGAGACCGGGTGTTTCCTGAAGCTTACGCTCGAGTCGCTCGGTGACTTGCAGGAGGGTGTCGTCCAAGGTCGCGCCAGGCCAGGCTGCCTGAACAATCATTGTCTTGATAATGAAGGCCGGATCCTCATTGCGACCGAGACGGTTGTAGGCGACCAATCCCGCAATAACCGCAGCGACCATGACATAGATGACGAACGAGCGATGCTTGAGCGCCCATTCCGAGAGATTGGTCATAACTGCGATCCGAGTAGCCGGACTTTCTGACCCGGATGGAGTGCCTGCACTCCCGCAGTGACCACGAGATCACCGGTCTCGAGGCCGTGAGCAATGACAACCGTCCCCGGATCGTGGCGCGAAACCTCAACATTGCGCATCGATACGATCATACTCGAGGGATCGACAACCCAGACCGCCGGCTGCTGACCGGATTGCGTAAGGGCCGAGGCGGGAATGGCAATCACCGGCGCCGAATCCATCTGGACGCTCCCGTTAACAGTCGAACCCAGCCGCATCGATGGCGGCGGGTCAGTCAAACCGACCTTGACCTGGAAGGTTCTGGTCACTGGATCAGCTTGTTCAGCGACCTCGCGAACCCGCCCCCTCGCCGTCACGGCAGGATCCTCAGCCAGGTGCACAGCGATTTCCGCATCGCTTGGCGCCGAACGCAACAGTTGCGCCGGAACGTCGAACACCGCATCCCGTCCCTCCTGGCGAGCAATCCGAACGATCATTTGACCAGCCTGCACTACCTCTCCCGGCTCCGCACCCCGGGCCGTCACCGAACCGGCTGCGTCTGCCTTAAGTTCCGTGTAGCTCACCCGGTCATGGGCAATCTTTAGCCGGGCTTCCGCGTCATCGACCTGGGATTGCGTGGTTTCCAAACCCTCCTGTGCTTGATCCAGCTCGGCTCGGCTTATGACGCCCCTCTGCTGGAGCCTTTGCTGCCGTTCGAAATTATTGCGCGCTTGCGTCAATTGTCCCCGTGCGCCTGCCAGATTGGCCTCCGCCGACCGCAGCGCATTGACCTCGTTCTGCGGGTCCAGCTTAGCCAGGACTTGACCCGGTTGGACCCGGTCGCCGACATTGACCGTTCTTTCGATCATTCGTCCGCCGATCCGAAAGGCAAGAGCTGCCTCGTTCTCGGCTTCGATGTGCCCTGTCAACACGACCGTTTCGCCTGCCTGCCCTTTTTCGGCGATTACTGTTCGGACGGGCCGAATTTCGGGCGCATCAGTTTCGGTCTTGCGTTGACACGCGGCCGTGAGGACCGCAATCGGCAGGACCAACATAATCCACCATGAATGAGTTCCTCTCGTTTCAAATAACATCCGTCGCGATCTAAGTATTGGCCAACCCTGGTGTCAAGCCCCCAAAGTTACATGGCCGCACGATCACCTCGATTTACGCGGCGGCCCGATTTCCAAAAGAGTCTGCACGCTCGAGAATTCCAGCGACGCCGCTTCCGTTGAGGTTGAGCATATTTTTGGAAAAAGCGTGCGCCCAAAGATCAAGTTTGATTAGGCTGTAGCTCCGGCCCTTTAAGATGATCGCCTTACCACCAGGCAACGGCGGTTTGCGCCGGGACGTCGAGGACGTGATGTAGTTTTCACCCGAAGTATACTCAATCGAAAGGACACGAAAATAGATGAGCACTTTAGTTGTAGTCGGTTACGATGAGCCCTTTAAGGCGGAAGAGGTTCGTATTCAGTTACAAAAACTGCAGCGGGCATATTTGCTGGATCTTGAAGACGCGGTCGTCGCCTTCAAGGACGAGAAGGGCAAGATTAAGTTGGATCAAGCCGTCAACCTGACTGCGAAGGGAGCGGTCAGCGGCGGTTTCTGGGGAGCGCTCATCGGGCTGATCTTCCTGAATCCTTTGCTGGGCCTTGCGATGGGTGCGACTGCCGGTGCGGTTTCCGGCGCTCTCACCGACGTGGGAATCAATGACAATTTCATGAGGGAGTTGGCCTCCACAATGGCTCCAGGTAGCTCGACCCTTTTCGTCCTGGTTAGAAAATCCACCCCGGACAAGGTGCTGGAAGAATTGAAAGGGACAGGCGGCCGGGTCTTAAAAACCTCGCTCTCGAACGAGGACGAAGCCAAACTGCAGGCTGCGTTGAGCGCAGCGACATCTTAGTGCGCCGAAAGTGACTGGAGCCACCTTTGCAACATTCGAGTCTCGTTAAATAGCGGGCGAGAACGGTTGGGGTTACCGGCTTGTGTCGGGCGCGCGGTATCGACGAGTCTCTGAGAACCGCTCGCCACCGTGCGGCCGGTCTCAGCCTGCAGCACATAGTCAAACGAAAGGCGGGCGGCCGTAAGGCTTCGAACAATCCTCGCCGAAGAAGCTCTCGCTGACCGGCGGCGACCGGCGAGATCAATATTAGTGAATCGCAGCGTCAGCGCAGAAGCGGGAAATCGACTTTCCATTACCGGTTCGAGAGTTCTGGTAACTTCCTCAGTAAAGACGGATGCCGAAGACCGAACATCGCGACCCTGGACGCTGAAGTCCGTAAATTTTTCCGGATTAACAAACTGAACTGTGACCACCGCCGAGCCGGCGCCTCGTCCACCTTCGGTGGTACAGCTGACACCACCAAAGAGCATCACTATCGCGCAGATTGCATACACTGTTAGCTTCATTACCCGGCCGATGCCAAATCTCTTAGTTCTCGCATTACTATGGCTTCAACGTGGTCGACTTGCACTGCTAAAATTCGGACCCAATCTCAATCCCAAGATACCGGAGCCTTGTTGTGTACCTGGTTCCCCGGCTTATCAGCGGCACCCGCAATTGCTCATCAAGTACTACCGTGATCTTCATGACAGCTCCGGCTTATGCCCACAACGCTTCCAATGCTCCCGCGCCGACCGAAGATTTCCGCGCGACCCTGAATTACGCGGTCAATTTTTAGCGGGTGAATGCCAAAAGCCAGGCTTGAATTCGAGGAGCCAAGCATTCAAGAATTCAAAGTCGGGAGCGGCCAATCAATCGATGGCCGATGTCAAACTATGGATCAAAAGCAAAAAACTCAGAAATTCCAGGCAAAAGAACCGACTGCCAAACCGAAGCTCAAGCGCAAGGAATACGAAGAGCAAATCGCCAAGCTCCATGAGGAGTTAGTCAAATTGCAGTTTTGGGTCAAACGTTCAGGGGCCAGAATTATTGTTATTTTTGAGGGAAGAGACGCGGCTGGCAAAGGAGGGGTGATTAAGCGGATCACCGAGCGAGTGAGCCCTCGCGTCTTTCGGGTAGTCGCTCTCCCCGCCCCTTCCGAACGAGAGCGTTCACAGATATATTTTCAGCGATATTTCGAACATCTGCCAGCTGCGGGCGAGATCACTATTTTCGACCGAAGCTGGTATAACCGTGCCGGCGTTGAGAGAGTAATGGGGTTTTGTACGGACGAACAATATGACCGGTTCCTCAAGGTGTGCCCGGCTTGGGAAAGGGATATCATCAATGACGGCGTTACCCTGATCAAATATTGGTTCGAAGTAAGCAAGGACGAACAGACCCGCCGATTTTCGGAGCGCATCAGCGATCTTCGAAAAATCTGGAAGCTTAGCGGGATGGATCTGGAGTCGCACCGCCGTTGGTATGACTATTCGCGAGCCCGAGACGCGATGTTCGCGGCGACGGACACCAAAGAATCGCCATGGCATGTCGTTAAGGCAGACGACAAACGGCGAGCTCGATTAAACTGTATCGCTCACTTCCTCAGCTCAATTCCTTACGAAGAAGTCCCTCCGGCAAAAACGGTTCTCCCGCCGAGACAGAAATCGAAGGGATACGAGGAGCCGGACTATCCGTATCGCTTCATCTCCGAAAAATATTAAGCCTGCATCGCTCACAAATTCTCAGAAAATTGCGGAACCTGCAGGCTGGCGACAATGATTTTACCCAAACACAAAACAAAAATCGTCGCGACCATTGGTCCGGCCTCGAAATCGCCGGAAATGCTGGAGCATCTCATCCGCGCCGGAATGAACATCGCCCGGCTTAACTTCTCACACGGGAGCTTCGACCAACACGGAGAGGTCATCGACCGAATCCGTAATGCATGCAAGGCTACCGGGCGTCGCGTTGCTATCATGGGAGATCTGCCGGGTCCAAAAATGAGACTGAGAACGATCGACCCCGATTCGATCCATCTCGTTTCTGGTGAAGGTTTTACGCTCACAAGCGAAGACATCACCGGCAGCGCCCGGAGAGTCTCAATGAGCTTCGAACCACTTCCCCGGGTGGTGAAGCCGGGTGATCGTCTCTTCTTGAACGACGGATTGGTACAGCTTCTGGTAGATCGGGTCGAAGGCCGCGAAGTGCATTGCACCGTTGCTGTCGGTGGCGAACTCCGGTCGCGCAAAGGTCTGAATCTTCCCCGGATCAATCTAGGTATTCGGGCGTTCACAGATCACGACCGCAAATGTCTCGAGTTCGCCTTGGCCCGTGGCGTCGACGCCATCAGTCAGTCGTTCGTGGAAAGCGGCGCCGACATCGAGTCGGTGCGAACCGCGGCCGCTGCTCTAGGCAAAAAGCCTTTTCTCATCGCCAAGGTTGAGCGGTATGAATCGGTCCGGCATTATGACGAGATCTTGGCAGCCGCCGATGGCATCATGATCGCACGAGGCGATCTTGGCGTAGAGGTTCCGATCGAGGAGATAGCGGTTCTGCAAAAGCAACTCATCGCCAAGGCGAATCTGGCCGGGAAACCGGTCATCACGGCTACGCAGATGCTGGAATCGATGACTTCAAGCCGCCTGCCGACTCGGGCCGAAGCGACCGACGTGGCGAATGCCATATTGGATGGAACCGATTGCGTCATGCTTTCAGGCGAATCGGCGATGGGCAAGTTTCCCGAGGAATCCGTGACGATGCTGGCGAAGATCTCCGCCTTCACCGAGAGCCATCGTCCCCGCACATCGTTGGCCTTGAGCCGGGAAATGGGTGATATCCTGGTCAATCCAAAGGCGATGTTGGTCGATCGCGCTCTGGAAATCGCACCTTGCGATGCGGTCCTGGTACCCACCCGTAGCGGAAGCACGGCCCGGGCCGTGGCGCGCTGGAGAGCGCCGGTCTGGGTGGTGGCGGCGGGCCCCGAGACGGGAACCATGCAGGGGTTGACGTTTTCTTACGGGGTTCACCCAGTGGATCTGGGCGAGGATCCTCATGATTGGCGCGGCTACACCAGGCGCCTGTTCCCAGAATTGGGTCTTCCCTGCAGACAGGTATTGCTGGTCGCCGGGCGGTCTTCTCGTAATCCGGAGGCTAATCAACGCTTGGAACTGATGATCTTCGAAGACGGCGCCTCTTGAGCTTCTCTGAAAACATCGAAGTCCGCCGAGCGCGAGCTTTCCTCTAAATCTTCACGCGTGCTCGCCCGTTGGGTGCTTCTGACTCCTGATTTCTTGCCCTAAGTTTTGGCAACGCGGGGTTTAAGTCTGTTTAACACTGCCTTCTCAGCTTCGACGACGAGGAAGATGGCAAAGCCAATGCCAAGGGGCAACAACCAGTCGCTGGCTGGAATCGGAGCTGAGTGGAACCACAAGTTCAAGAACGGAACATACACGAACAACAGTTGCAGCACTAACAGCACCCCGATCGCCATCCAGACCACGCGGTTGGTAAAGAGCAAATCCAACCGCAAACTCGATTCCCTCAGGAACCGGCTACTAAACAAGTAAAACACCTGCCCGAGCACCAGCGTGTTCACAGCCATGGTTTGCGCCATTTCAATCGAATAACCCTTGTGCTCTTCGTAGAGAAAAACGGCGGTGGTTGCGCCGCCGAGCAGCAGCGAGACCAGGACAATTCGCCAAAGGGCATGCTCCCCAAGAATCGCCGCTCCCGGCCGGCGTGGAGGACGACGCATCAGCCCGGGTTCGGAGGGCTCGTAAGCCAAAGCCAGGGAGAGGGTCACGGCGGTTACCATGTTGGCCCACAGGATCTGCACCGGGGCCAGCGGCAGATCCAACCCGAGAAGCACCGCGACCAGGATGACGAGCGATTGGGCGCCGTTGGTTGGGAGGATGAACAGGATGGCTTTCTGGAGGTTGTCGTAGATGGTACGCCCTTCCTCTACCGCACGCTCGATCGACGCAAAATTGTCGTCGGCCAGTACGATCTCGGCAGCCTCTTTGGTCGCCTCAGTACCTTTAATGCCCATCGCGACCCCAACATCAGCACGCTTAAGCGCGGGGGCATCATTCATGCCATCACCGGTCATGGCGACAACCTCATTGTTGGCCTGTAACGCCTGCACCAGCCGCAGTTTATGCTCGGGGCTAGTGCGGGCGAAGATGTCGCTATCGTGGACGATCCCGCGCAACTCCTCATCAGAGGCCGCCTCGAGCTCGGCCCCCGTGACAGCCTTTGGGTTTTCGGTAATACCCATCTCGCGGCCAATGGCCGTCGCGGTGCCGGCGTGGTCACCGGTGATCATTTTGACCCGAATACCTGCCTCCTTGCACGCCGCGATGGCTTTGATGGCCTCTGGACGCGGAGGATCGATGATGCCTACCAGCCCGAGAAAGACCAGATTCTTATCGAGATCTCCGATTGTGAGATCGGTCTTATCCTCTATCACCTCGCGGTTGGCAGCAGCAAGGACCCGCAAACCCTGGCTGCCGAGCAGGTCGATTTGTTTTTCCCAGAATGGCAGGTCGAGCGGTTCCGCGATACCGCTCACAGCACGCTGCTCGGCGCACCGGCTGAGCAATCGGTCGGGCGCTCCCTTGAGCAGGATGCGCAGACCATTCGTCGGCAACCGGTCTAGTGTGGCCATGAACTTGTTTTCCGACTCAAACGGAACGACCGCCAGCCGCTGATAGTTTACCTTGTCAAAGTTTGCTTTCCGGCCCAGGGTGCGCAGAGCACCTTCGGTTGGTTCCCCAACCACTTTCCAGTGTCCATCCTCTTGGGCGATCTCCGAATCGTTACAAACCGCCATCACTTCGATCAATGCCTGCAGATCCGGGTTGTCCGCCAGCGAAGCCTCCTGCCCGTCGCGTATAATTTGGCCTTCAGGGGCATAGCCGATGCCGTCGACATCGTATTGTCCGACCTTGGTGACGACATGGCGGGCGGTCATTTCATTACGAGTCAGCGTACCGGTTTTGTCCGAACAAATAACCGTCACGGAGCCCAAGGTTTCCACGGCCGTAAGCTTGCGCGTGATCGCATTGCGCTGGACCATTCGCTGCACGCCGATCGCCAGCGTGATGGTCATGATCGCGGGCAAACCTTCGGGTATCGCGGCGACTGCGAACCCGATGGCCGCTGAGAAAAGATCATCAATACCAAGGCCGTGCAGCAGCCATCCGATCAGGAACATGACGACAGCCATCCCGAGGATCGCGTAGGACAAAACCCTCCCGAAGGCAGCCATCTGCCTGGTGAGCGGGGTCGCCAGGCTTTCCACCTCGGCCATCATCCGGCTGATACGGCCCAACTCGGTAGCCGCTCCGGTTGCTACCACCACGCCCACGCCGCGCCCGGCCGCCACGAGCGTACCGGAATAGGCCATGCAGCGTCGGTCACCTATCCCCGCATTGGCATCCACCGGCTCTACCCTCTTATCCGTAGGCACGGATTCCCCGGTCAGAGCAGACTCTTCGATACGCAGGTTGACCGCCTCGATGAGTCGAACATCCGCCGGGACGCGGTCACCAGAGCGAAGCCGCACAACATCGCCCGGCACCAGCTCCGCGGCGTCGAGCTCCACCCATTCGGCCTCGCGCCGGGTATGGGCGCGCAGGGAGAGCATCTTACGGATGCCTTCGAGGGCTTCTTCAGCCTTGCCTTCCTGGAGAAAGCCCACGATGGCGTTGATCACTGCCACAGCTAGAATCACGCAGGCGTCAACCCAGTGCCCGAGAAAGGCCTTCGCGACGCCCGCGAAAAGAAGAATGTAAATCAGAATGTCATTGAAATGCTTGAAAAACCGCTTCAGCAACCCCTCTTTCGGCGGTGCGGGAAGCTGGTTTCGGCCGACAGTTTTGAGCCGGTCCACAGCCTCAACGGTCGTGAGCCCGTCGATTTGGCTCCGCACTTTGTTCAACACGTCTTCGATCGGCAAGGCATAGGGATCGGTGACGACAATGGAAGTACTCGAAGTCTGACTCATGATCTTTGTGCTTTTTTCCGCCAGCGCCTTTACCCGCCAAATGGGTCTAGATTCGGCCTTGCAGGTTTGAATAGCTTGTGCATTCGCCGTGCAAGTCCTGGCGCTTCCATTTTGCCTTGGTAGTAAACTCCGGGTCGAACGTCAAGTTCGTGTTTGCTTGCCTTCAGGTACGTCCCCGGGCTAAGGAATGCTCCATGATGGCTTCTGGCGATCAACAACCTGGTTGCTGGCTCTGTTTGCAACGCTGCGGATTTGCGTAATGGATCTCGTCTTTGCGGCGCTTCCGATCGGGTTCCTGATCTTCGCAATCACGAAGAAGAATGGGCTTCCTTCAACCGTCGCTTTCGCCCTCGCGGCGCTGCTGGCCTACCTCGTCCGAATCGGCTTCTTCAAGACCAGCCCAAACCTTGCCCACGCGGCGATTTTGAGCGGACTTCTGCAAGCGCTGACCCCGATTTCGATAGTCTTCGGCGCCATCCTTTTCTTTGTCGCGCTAGAACGTTCAGGCGCCTTAGAAACACTGAGGCTGTGGCTCGACGGTGTTTCGCGTAATCCGGTGGCACAATTGATGATCGTTGGCTGGTCTTTCGTATTTCTCATTGAGGGTGCCAGCGGGTTTGGAACTCCTGCTGCATTGGCGGCTCCAATACTGGTTGGATTAGGATTTCCACCGGTGCGTATTGCCGCATTGTGCATCATCATGAATACGGTTCCGACTTCGTTCGGAGCCGTTGGCACCTCGAACTGGTTCGGCTTCGGTTCCTTAGGATTGACGGAGTCGCAATTGATCGAAATCGGTCGGAACGCCGCGCTGATGCACACTTTCGCTGCGCTGGTTATCCCATTGATCGCTCTGCGCTTGGTGGTCGATTGGAAAGCCATCCGCCGGAATCTCGTTTTTGTGGAGCTTTCGATCTTAGCCAGTGTTCTGCCGATGGCCGCAGTAGCGATGTTCAGTTATGAATTTCCTTCCGTCATAGGTGGCGTGATCGGCTTACTGGCGACGATATTTCTGGCACGACGAGGTATCGGCCTGGCCAAAGAAAAAGCAGACGCCGCTGTTTCGATGATGGCGATCTCTCCGCCGGCCGGTAGTCAACAACCTCCGGAAGCCAGAATCTTGCACGGCGCTGATGTGCTTCGTGCCTTGGCTCCCCTGATCGCGACCGTCGGGATTTTGCTCCTTACCCGGATCCCTTTTCTTGGATTGCGGCAACTCCTGACCTCAGAGGCGGGCGGGATATCGATCCCGCTGGGAAAGCTCGGCGTATTCTCTCTTAGCCCTTCTCTTGTTGTCCAGCTGCGGCAAGTTCTTGGCGAAGACCTTCACTGGTCCCACGCCGTTCTGTTTGTTCCGTCCATCCTCCCATTTTTTGTCGCCGCAGTGCTGGCCCTTATTCTCTATCGCTGTCCGTCGAGCGTTTATGGGGAAGTGGCAGGAGAAACCTTCGCGCGTCTTCGGAATCCGGTGATTGCTCTTTTCGGGGCCCTTATTTTTGTTCAGTTGCTTAAGATTGACGGAGAACGCGCCTCGACCAAAATCCTTGGTGATGCGCTGGCGAACGGCACCGGCGGGTTATGGATTTACGTCGCCGGGTTTCTCGGTGCGCTCGGCAGCTTCTTCGCGGGTTCAGCCACCATCTCGAACCTTACCTTCGGGCCGATTCAACTAAGGATCGCCCAAGACCTCGGGGTATCACCAACGATAATGCTTGCCGTGCAATCAGTCGGAGCCGCTCTGGGCAACATGGTCGCCATCCACAACATTGTTGCGGTTTGCGCCGTCTTAGGTTTGAAGGACCAGGAGGGTGCCATTCTCAAAAAAACCTTCCTGCCGACTCTGGCCTACGGCGTCATCCTGGTCGCTCTGGCCGGGATTTGGTTCGCTGTACTTTAGCTTTAGTGAAAGTTATATTCACTAGAGAACGGTGCCCTCGAGGAGGTCCTGTTTAGCGGCGAAGCGTCGCACATTCTCGACCGTGACGCGCGCAATTTCACTAAGAGCCTCGTGCGTTAAAAAGGCCTGATGCGCGGTCACAAGCACGTTCGGAAACGTGAGCAGACGAGCCAGTTCATCGTCTTGCAAGACCTCGCCCGAGAGATCTTCAAAGAAAATTCCTTCTTCTTCCTCATACACATCCAGTGCGACACCGCCGACGTGCCCGCTTTTCAAAGATTTGATAAGGGCTTTAGTATGGATAAGGCGACCACGGCTGACATTGACGAGCATGACTCCGGGTTTCATCAGGGCCAGCGTCTCTTGATTCACAATGCGATCGGTTTCCGGAGTCAAAGGAGCGTGCAGCGTAATAAGATCGCTTTCTCTCGCGAGAGCGTTCACGTCCACATACTCAATGCCATTTTGGGCCGCCCATTCCTGGTTTGGAAAAGGGTCGGAAGCGAGGACGCGCATCCGGAATCCACGGAGTATTTCGCCAACGATACGCCCAATCTTGCCGGTGCCAAATATTCCCGCCGTCTTCCCACACAAGTCAAACCCCACCAGGCCGCTGAGCGAGAAGTTAAACTCCCGGACCCGGTTGTAAGCGCGATGGATTTTGCGGTTCAGCGCCAAAATTAGAGCGACGGTATGCTCTGCTACGGCATGCGGCGAATAGCTGGGTACTCGCGTCACGGCGACGCCCAGTTCCTTGGCAGAACTCAAATCCACATTGTTGAATCCCGCACAACGCAAAGCAACGAGTTGGACGCCCGAAGCCGCCAGTCGCTCGAGCACGTCACGGTTCACGACATCATTGACAAATACGCAGACCGCCTGCGTGCCATTTGCCGCGAAAGCGGTTTCGGTCTCCAATCGGAATTCGTGAAAATGCAAGTCCAGTTTGCCCTTTTCGGCGGTGCGGCCCAGATATTCCCGGTCGTAGGGCTTGGTATCAAAGACCGCGATGACGGGGTTCCCGCTTTTCATTGAGAAAAGGCTTCTCAAATCCAGTCGGAATATCAAGTTCAATTCGCTCGTCTTGTCGCCGAAGTATGCAATGCAGGGTGGAAAATATTGTTCTTGTTTGCCAATTGCCAATTCGTCTAGAAACTATCAGCTATGAACAGTAAAAGCCGCGGCTGGATGATTACAGGCGCGATTCTCTCTCTCCTGTTGGGCCTTGTGGCCCTGAGCTCCCCGATTCTTTTCTCTTTCCTGATTGTTCAGCTTCTCGGCGTATTTGCCTTGGTAAGCGGCGTGATCTCCCTCTTTGTCGCTGTCTTTGGCAGAGACGTTGTTCCCCGCGGGCTAAATGCAATTTTTGCGCTTGTTCGCATCGGGGCGGGAGTGGCTTTGCTTTCTTGTGCGCGTTCCGGATTGAATCTGATTACGCTCATCTTCGCGGTCTATTTGATGGTCGAAGGCATCTTCTCTATCTTCGGCGCGTTCAAGGTTCGAGAGCACCACGGATGGATTTTCATGCTCCTGAGCGGCGTCGCTACGCTGGCGCTCGGCTTGATGGTTTACGCCCACTGGCCTTCGGGATCCGCTCGATTTCTAGGACTGTTTTTCGGCCTCAGCCTGCTTTTCAACGGCTTTTCCCAATTGATGCTCGGCCTCTCCGCTTCAAAAACCGTCGCTTGAGTTCCGGACCGCTCAATCATCGTGTGGAAACGTTCGTCAAGCGGGGAACGGCCCGCATGCAGGCTAATGCTAATCAGCTCTCGAATGTCCCGACGCGAACGTGGTACCAACCGGGATAGACGGCTCGACCACGAAAGGTCCTTTCCTTGGTGCATTGCCGGTGGAGCGGCCCTGCGTCCCAGTCGATACACTCCCCAAATAGCCATGAGGACCTGCGTCACAATGAGCGTGTATGACAGCGACGCCGTTGAGCCAGCTCTCGACGACGATAAACAGCCCGGCAAAGCAAAACCCGGTCAACGCACGAGAAACCACCCACGCGATCGGATTCATCACCAACAGATGCAGGAGAGGCGCCGTCGAGGCGATCGCTCCAAGAGCCACGAAAGCCCTTATATGGCCGACGCTCTGGATCAGCTTGCCACAGCGGAGTGACCCGATCACGATACCAACCCAGAACCCCGCCCCGACTGCACCAATTTGAGCCGGCGAAAAGCCTTCGATCCCTCCCCGAACGCTCAGGAGTGTGCCCTGCAAGGTGTTGCCCATCTGCATAAGGCCGAAACCCAAGAGAAGCGCAAATAAAGTCGGCACAGCCGCTCGATGTTGGGTCTTCATAATCAATCTTCGACGTTCAAGTGCGTTCTCCTGGGCGGGCCGAGCTTTCCTCGTTTGTCTTCCATGCCTATGTTCATCAATAAGATCCGGCGAATTTCTGCAACCGCCGCCGGATCAGCCATCGCCTCGTGACCAGTGGGAACAATCTTCTCGGACTCAGCCGAACTCAGGTGAGAACTCCAATAGGGTACGACTCCATCTGAGCTGTTGGGTGTGTTACCCCGTCCACGATCACCGATAATGGAGTGATGAGGCGCCTGCATCGGAAGCCGGTCGAGCGCGTGCAGAAGCGGCGAGGTTGGAGAAAGCCCCTGGATACTGGTCGGGATTCTGGTACGCCGGTCGCTGCCTTTACCCTCGAGGACATCGGCCATCGTCTCCGGGATCTCTCGCAACACTTCCAAGGGAAACCTGATCAGCCGGATTCCTATTGCTCCGATTGCCGCGGAAGCGAGCCAGCTTCCGCGGTGAGGCGTTGCCACAAAGATAACCCGCTCGATTGCAGGGTTTGCTTTAAAGATCAGCGCTTTTTTGGCGCGAGAATCATCGGGCACCTGCGAATAAAGCCTTTGAGCTTTCGCACCAAACGTTTTATCCCAAATCGTTCTTCCGGAATTGGTAACCTGCATCCGTGAAAGCAAACCTCCCATGCTGTGACCAATCAGAACGACGCCGTTCTTCAGACCGAAGCGCTCCTGGGCAAACGCCAGGTCTTCTCGAAACCGTTGGGCGGAAAAAGAAATGGGATTCCCAGTCGGGTAGGAAAAGGCCCAAAGCTGGTAGTGCCGCCGAATCTCCGGATCCAGCAAAAGGGCCAGCGCCGTATTGCGCCAGATGAATTTCGAAGAAAAAAGTCCGTGGACAAAGACTACGGGTATCCGATCGGGATCATACGGCTCAAACAGCAAGAGACCGTCAGTATTCCGCATGTTCTGGCCCCGGACCATGTTGACGAATCCGAGCCAGATCTCGTTCACACGGCCGTAAGACAACAAGGGTGCGGAGAAATTCGCCGCCAACGAAAACCGTTCGCCGCCAATCTCCACCGTCTCCCGATTACGGGGGTCGATCAGGTGAAGACGGGCTTCAACTGCGGTCGAGTCACCATCGCGACCGAACTCGACAACGGAGGTTACGGGTAACCGATAGCCCTTCACCGATTCCAGCCTTGGCGGCGGCGAGCCAGGCAGAACGCTATGGTGGACCCCAACGAGCGTCCCCCCAACTCCCGCTCGCACAGCTTCTTGCTCACCCCTCCGTACCGGCAATTTCCGGCTATTCAAAAACTCCTGGAAATAGGAGGAAGTATATTCTCCCGGAGTCGCAGACCCTATCCGAAATCGGTAACTCTCACCCGTCTTGCGATTTCGGATGATCAAAAACTCGCGTGAATCCCGACCCCGAGTCAGTTCGGGTAGTTCGCCGACCAAATCTGCTGCGGCACGATTGTAAATCCCAATCGATTCTTCTGAAGTCGACCCGCTTTCTTTGGCGGCTTTCGGAATTTCATTCGCAGCGGTTCTAGCGACGGAAAGAATCTCGGCCGCCTTTTGTTGGGGGTCCGTTCTTATCCTCTCGGCTCGCGCAAGCTGGCGCTGAACGCGAACGAGGGGCGGGAGCCACGCCTCTTTTTCATAATTCGCGCAGCTGGAGAAGATTGCGAGGCTGGTAACCAAAGTCAGCCGGGGCCAGGCGTGCGATCTCGTGGCTAAAACTTCAGAAAGCGAGCTCACCGTTAACGAGTTGTGGATTTCCCGAATCAATACAAGAAAATTTCCGGCGCGGTGAATCGCGAATGCACAGGCACCGGCGCGGATGAAATCGTTCTCGAATTAACTTCCCTTCGCGTCCATTCGTGGTTTTTTTGAATGTCCTGCCGGTGGACGCTTGACCCGCGGATGTGCAAAAACTGGCGTTCGGTAGCCAACCGCTGGATGTCCGGCCGAGTTCCATCCCCCTAAAAGAATTACCTAAGGGAAATTCGAACCACCAGCCACTGTGAGGGCGAGACAATGAACAAGACATCGACCTTCTTCGCGTTGCGCAACCCGGTTTACCGCACCCTGTGGTTCGCCAGCTTACTCTCCGGAACCTGCGTGGCGGCTCAGGAGACGGCGGCTACATGGGTGATGAATTCGCTCGGGACGTCGAGCATCTTTTTATCCCTGATTTCAACGGTTTCATCTTTGCCTTTTTTCCTGTTTACCCTTCCCGCAGGCGCCTTGGCCGATATCGTCGATCGACGCAAATTGATTTGCGTCATGAACGTTTGGCTGGCTGTCGCCGCCGGTCTCCTGGCTGCCTTGGGCTGGCTGAACGCGCTCAACTCTTACATCATCCTCGCGTGCATCTTCCTCCTCGGAGTCGGCTTCGCCTTCAATGCTCCGGCCTGGACGGCGATTGTTCCAGAAGTAGTCTCTAACGAGGAACTTCCCTCCGCCGCTGCCTTAGGCGGCCTGCAGCTGAACATTTCCGGCATCATCGGACCGGCAGTCGGCGGCCTATTGATCCCGATTGTCGGATCGAACTGGCTCTTTGCCTTGAATGCGACTTGTTTTTTTGTCGTCATTTTTGCCGTCTTGCGCTGGAAGCGGGCTGAGATTGCATCGAACCTGCCGCTGGAAAGCTTCTTTGAGTCTCTTGAGGCCGCGATCCGATACGTTCGATATACCCCAGGCATCCAGATTGTGGTGGCTCGCAACGTTCTTTTTGCGTTTTTTATATCGCTCATTCCCGCCCTTATGCCGGTGGTAGCCTTGAAAGTGCTGCATCTTGATGCCTCCGAACTTGGATTCCTCTTTACCAGCATGGGCGCTGGATCCGTCGCGTGCGCGGTGTTCGTTATTCCCTGGGTCCGCGCCCGTTTTTCGTCGAACCGAATCACGATTATCGCCAATCTTATAGTGGTAGCGGTCTATCTCTTGATGGCCTTCGTTCGCAATGATCTGGCGTTAATCTTTGTCGCGGCTCTCGCCGGCGTCGGCTGGACTTTGTCTGCTGCCGAGCTCTGGGTGGCCAGCCAGCGGGCGGCTCCTCCCTGGGCGCGTGGTCGCATGAACGCGACGATCATCATGGCCTCTCAAGGGGCAATGGCTCTCGGCGGAATCGTCTGGGGCACGTCCGCCTACGAGGTGGGCGTCGGTTATACCTCGCTTGGGGCAGCCGTTTTGCTCCTGATCAGCCTCATCCTCGCTATCCGTTTTTCGATCGACTTTACCGGCACGCTAAACATGGAGCCCGCCCAGGTGACAACATTCTCGCACAAGCTTCTCGAGATGCCGCAACCAAAAGATGGTCCCGTGTTGATCACTTATGAGTTCGAGATCGACCCGAAGAGAGAAAGCGAGCTAGCCGAACTGATTCGGCAAGTTCGCCTGGTTCACTTGCGAAGCGGGGCGTTCAACTGGCATCTGCACGAAGACCTCGGTAAATCCAACATTTTCCGAATCGAGATGATGCTGCCTTCCTGGAGCGGATATCTGCTGCAACGTGAAAGATTGACCAAGGCGGAGCGTGAACTTATCGATCGGACGAAAACCTACCACATCGGTGCGCGTCCGGTCGAAGAGCGATTTTTCCTCTGTGTGAACAAGCAACTTCACACGCCCGGTACCCATTTGATTTAGACTCGCTGGAGATCCGTAATCGTTGATGCGGTGGAGCCAAGTCGGGAACGCAATATTTTCCGGCCATGACCTTCGGCGCAACCGAAGACGGCCTTGTATACTTCGCAATAGGGGTCCTTCGTCATCATCGTTCCTAGTGCGCTGTAGGTCCGCACCGGGCATCCACCATGGCAGATTGAGAGATAGCGACAGGAAAGACAGTCCTCGTCCTCAATCAGACGCTTCGGTCGCTGGACGAAATCCTGACGTGCGCGGCTTGTCTTCAACATCCGAGTGAGGTCGGGTTCGCGAAAGATGTTGCCGAAGAAGTACTCCGGATAACTGGTAACCCAGCAGTCGCACTGGGCGACCGTCCCTTTCGAGTCGACTGAAATAAACTGATTGGAACAGTTCTCTTTCCAGATGCAGGGCAGACGCGCTTGTTTACCGGTGAAGTGATCGACCAGTGCATCGAACGGGCCAAGTGACACTCCCGACGCGTATCCGTGCGTCATCCAGAGGTCGAAAAGCCCGACCAAAAACTTCGCCAAATCGCCCAAATCAAGCTGAAAAGAGCTTTCAACCTCCTTGGCGGGACCGCCTGGAAACGGGGTATTGACCTGGAAATCGCTCAGCCCGAGTTCCTCCGTGAAATAGCGATAGAATCTTTCCGGGCCCACCTGGAGACTTGCTTGGTGAAGCACCGCGATCACGCCGACCGCGATCCCTGCGGCCTTCGCCTCCCGAAGCCTTCGGGTCCAGAGTTCGGTGTATGCCTCGGCTCCGCCCTTGAACAGTTTGCGATGCACGTTGGGATAGTCCATGGAAGTCCCGAGCGAACCCTTAAACATCCCGTGGATCAGGTCGTTCCAGGCGGGCGAGTAACTGATGAGATTGGTTTGCAGATAATGAACAAATCGCCGCCCTCTGGCGGCAGCCGCCCGGTCCATCACCTCTCCAGCATCCGCGAACCACCCAGGGCCCATGATCATAGCCTCCCCGCCCTGCCAATAGATCTCGCACTCCTCGATGCGCTCATTCTCGAGATGGTCGAGCAAGCGGCGCGTCAGGAGAGGCAACAACGCCGACGAAAGGCGATGCGGTTCCTTGTGCTCAAAGCAATAGTCACAGGCAACGTTGCATTCCGAGGTCGGAAGAAGGATAACGCTAAAGACTCGGCCACTCACGCGCATCGCTCCCGTTCACTTGGGTTTGTGGCTTTCTCCGAGGGTTCCCCGGCCAGATCCCGCTCAATCTCGTGCGCCGCCCCCTGAATAATGGAAAAAAGCTGCTTTACCCCTTCGCAAGAGTACGTGGGGTCAGGCCACTTAAAATAACCTCTGCATGGCTGTTGCCACGGACAGGTTGTACATTCGGCACCTTGCTCAACGAGGCTCTTGAAATGATGCTCCACAAATTCCGCCGGGGAAGTTACCGCCTCGAATGCACCTGGGCGAGACCGCCTGGGGCGCCCATTGGCATCGTAGTGAAGAAAAACCGCCGGATCTTCTTCAAGGATCATCCACAGCGATTCCGCTTCTGCACCAGCCATCGTAGCAAGCAAAGTGTGGAAAAACTCCATCGGTGCCTCGACCATCGGCCCACGAAGGTAGAGTTCCAATGCTTCGTTGAGCTCTGCCAGCGCGGCGGCCGTCGGTTGACCGGGTAACAGCCGGACCGGAAGTCGCAGCGCCGCGGCCAGTTTGACTGCCTTCAAAAAACCGGGAGCGGCCGGCATCGTAACGCGGATATCTCGAACCGCACAAGCATCCACCAATCGGTAAAGATCGGAAAACTCCGAAGCGGGGTCGGAAAGAACGACGTCGAGTGGAACCTCGGAATCACCTTGTGCAGCCTCCGTCCACGCGTCGGAATCACCGAGTACTCCTTCGACCTGGAGCCACTGCAACCCGGGGGACGGATCACGCAGCCAGCGGCTCAGTTCGTTGCGGCTCCGGACGATGGCAACAAAAGGGCGATCAACTTGTCCCTCTGCCAAAGCAGACGGCAGGATCGGAAGAGCCTGATTATTTTCGTCGGACACGCAAATATTCCCGGGGCGTCACTCACTACCGGTTGATCTACCCGTCGCGACCAAGACCCAATCGGCTATTTCGCAAGTTGGTTCATTTTTCATAAACAGCAAAGAGCCTTCTCTTTATTTTACAGGCGGAAATTTATTTAGACGATATGGCGCCAGATTAACAAGGACATATCGCGGTGCAATCTGGCTTTGCAGATTTCATCCGCGACCGTAATCGAAACCTGGGTGCAACTGGCATAAGATTGATTCTGTCGGAAAAGAGGTAAAACAAATGGATGCGCGTCTCTATATGGATGAGGTCGTTGACCTTTCGTCGGTCTCAACCGGCCATCTGCCCTCCGCCGAGCTGGTGAAGACCTTGTTGCGCGAAGGTCACGAACGCTTCAAGTCCGTCCACGAGGGAGAGGTAGCGGACTATATTCCATCTCTGGCCAAGACTCCTCGTGAGCTTTTCGGGCTCTGTGTGGCCGGCATCAACGGCGCAGTGCACACCGCGGGGGACGTAGAGTACGAGTTCTCGATCCAGAGCGTCTCGAAACCGTTCGTGTTTGCCTTGATTTGCCAGGCCCTCGGAGTGGAGGAGGCGCGCAGGAGAATCGGGGTGAACAGTACAGGGCTTCCTTTCAACTCGGTGATGGCCATCGAGCTGAACGCTGATCGGACGATGAATCCAATGGTCAACGCCGGGGCGATCGCGACATCCAGTCTGGCCCCGGGTGCAACCGCCGACGCCAAATGGCAATTTATCCATGACGGATTATGCCGCTTCGCAGGCCGCAAGCTCAAGCTCAACGCTGATGTGTACGAGTCGGAGGCAGCCACCAACCAGCGGAACCAGGGTATCGCCAGGCTTCTTGAGAGCTATGGTCGCATCTACTTTGACCCCATCGAAACAACCGACGTCTACACAAAGCAATGCTCCCTGAATGTGAACGTCAAGGATCTTGCGGTGATGGGAGCCACTTTGGCAGACGGAGGGGTGAACCCGATCACCAAAGAGCGAGTGATCGAGGCCGACCGCTGCAAGCGGGTGCTGGCCGTTCTAGCCACCGCCGGACTTTACGAACAATCCGGCGACTGGCTGTATGAGATTGGCCTGCCGGGTAAGAGCGGGGTCAGCGGCGGTATTGTTACGGTCGCGCCGGGGAAGGGTGGAATGGGTACCTTCGCACCGCTGCTCGATAGCGCCGGCAACAGCATTAAGGGCCAACTCGCCACCAAGTTCCTATCCGAGCGATTGGGGCTGAACCTGTTCGCCTCAAAACCTGCGGAATGATTTTTACGCGTTCGCCAGCGGAGTCGGCCGCGAGTCAAGGCGGCGTTGAACTGCCACCGCTCCACGGACCAGGAAAGAATTCAGAGCGATAGATATCAGAGCCCCTGCGACGATGAGGCTTTGGCTTTCTTCCGGAAGCAGCCGAAGCGCGATGCCAAGCTCGGCAAGGATAAACGAGAACTCCCCGATTTGCGCCAGGCTGGCAGCCACAACAAGAGCAGTCCCGAGCGGGTAGCGACAGATGAGAACGATGAGAAGCGCAGCCGCAGGTTTACCTACGACAACGACCAAAACGACCGCCAGCACCTCAATCGGCCGACGCAGGAGAATGCTTGGATCAAAAAGCATCCCTATCGCGACAAAAAAGAGGGCGGTAAAGGCATCTTGAAGCGGCTGCAGCTCTACCGCGGCTCGATGGCTGTGGTCACTTTCGCCGAGCACAATACCCGCGAAGAAGGCGCCGAGTGCAAAGGATAGTCCGAGCAACTCAGCCGCTCCAAATCCGATACCGATGGCCGCAGCCACGACTGCCAGAGTGAACAGCTCGCGCGAATTGGTGCTCGCGACACGTTCCAATAACCATGGTAACAGACGTGCTCCAACCAGGAGCATAAACACCACGAACCCCGCGAACTTAGCGAGCACGATTCCGAGGGCTAATAGTAAATTCCCGCCCTCGTTTCCGCTCCCCGCGGAGTCGTGGCCAATCGGCTGTCCTCCAAGTGAAGTGGCCACGGCCGGTAAGAGCACCAGAATTAAGACCGTAATCAAGTCCTCGACAATGAGCCAGCCGACTGCGATCCGACCGTTGACCGAATCCAGAATGCCTTGAGTTTCCAATGCGCGCAACAGCACCACGGTACTTGCTACCGATAGAGCCAGTCCGAGAACCAGGCTCTTGCTAATACCCAAGCCCCACAAACTCGCTACGGCACACGTCAGCACTACGGCGGAGGCGATCTGTACGAGGGCCCCCGGCACGGCGACCTTACGGACGGCCAAAAGGTCGCGGATGGAAAAGTGCATGCCGACCCCGAACATGAGCAAGATGACCCCGATCTCGGCCAATTGCGGAGCCAGCTTGGCATCGGCGACAAAACCGGGCGTAAACGGTCCCTCCGCTACGCCGGCCAGAAGATAACCAACGAGCGGTGGAAGGCCCAGCCGGCTGGCAGCGTATCCGCCGATCAGGCCATAGACCAAACCGACGGCGATCGTCGAGATCAGCGCGATTTCATTGTGCATGGTCAACACTCAGGGGAGCATTCAAAAGGTTCACCAGGATTGGATACACGATCTCGGTTTGCTGATTTTTTTGGGCCGGATCGATCATGTCGTGCTCGATTTTCATGGCTTTTGGAAAGTCTACGGCGGTGACCTTGAAAAGGCCCTTGGAACGCCAAAGGCCGATTAGCTGCCAGGAAAGAAGGTCGCTGACCGCTTCGTCGGACTTCGAGGTCACCAAGGAGACATCCTGTACTCTCGGCGCCTTTTCAAACGCTCCGGCAAACGTTGCCACGCTCACGCGCAAAAGCTGGCCCAAAGCCCTCGACGAGAAGCCAGGGTAGGTATGATCGAGACTATCAGGATCAACACTAAACCAGTCGGTGCGGATATCCGGCAAAAACGGCAATAGCAATGCCAGCCCTTTTTGCAAACGCGTTCCCTCACGCCGCGAAAAGCCCAATGCCGGGGCGATCAAGACCGTCCGGGTCACCTCAGGCCGATTTTGCGCAATCCAGGCTGATAACGTCCCACCGGCGGAGAGTCCGGCGACATAGACTTTCTTGCCGAGACCGCAGGCAATGTCCACGCTCACGTCCGCACAATCCCGGAGTTCCTCGGCCCTGATCGGCGAGAGATTTTCAACCTTGCGGTCCGCGACGCCGTGCCGCGGCAAGCGCGGAATCAAAACGTTATCCCCCGTGTCGTAAAATATTTGGCCAAGTTTGCGGAACTGTTCGGGGCAATTTGTATAGCCATGGAAAAAAACCACTGCCCTTTCGGTGCGGAACCCGTGTGTCAACAAGATCGAACGGCAAACGGGGTTAAGCTCCGGTCCCTCCGTTTTTTGAAGTCCCTCGAAACGAGAGACGGCTTCCGCATAATCAGGCGCCGGATCTGGGTGGCTCTGAAGACTTTCGTGAGCCGTGTGCAGCAAAAGAGCGAAGCCCAGATAGAGAAGCCCAAAAAACACAAACAGCGCTGCAAAGAGCACTAACGCAAACCGAACCAGCTTTGCAGCAAAACTCCGCACCGCACTCGATGGACGCTTCATACACGATCGTGTTAATCGATTCAGGCATTACCCACCGCCTCCAGCCAAGAATAATCGAAAGTTTCCGTGAGAGCCGGTCACAAAAGCCTCTATTCTTGACTTCTTGAATTCCTGGCTTCTGAATTACCCATGCGTGTTGTTGTCATTGGTAGCACCGGACATATAGGAACCTATCTTGTTCCGCGATTGATCGCCTCCGGGCATGAGGTCATCGCTTTAAGCCGTAGCGGGCGCGAACCGTATATAGAGCATGGCGCTTGGAAATTCGTGACGCCCGTGCATATGGATCGCGCGGAGGAAGAAGCCCGCGGTACTTTTGGGGAAAGCATCCGTGCATTGCGGCCGGATGTGGTGATTGACCTGATTTGTTTTACGCCGGAAAGCGCGCAGCATCTGGTCGAATCGCTTCGGGGCCAGATCCAGCATTTTTTGCATTGCGGGACGATCTGGATCCATGGCCCAAGCACTCAGGTGCCAACGACTGAGGAAACTCCGCGCAAGCCATTCGGCGATTACGGTACAAAAAAGGCAGCCATCGAAAAGTACCTGCTTCGGGAGGCCCGTCTCACCGGATTCCCAGCCACGCTGTTGCATCCCGGGCACATCGTCGGGCCTGGCTGGGAGCCTTTGAATCCTGCAGGCCATTTCAATCCCGAGGTTTTCGGACGCCTGGCTCGCGGCGAAGAAGTGATCCTGCCGAACCTTGGGCTTGAAACGGTGCACCACGTCCACGCCGATGACGTTGCTCAGGCATTTGTGCAGGCCATGGGTCACCGCAGTGTCGCCCTGGGAGAGAGTTTTCACGTGGTCTCCGCAGCAGCATTGACTCTTCGTGGGTATGCCGAAGCGGTCTCTGCATGGTTTGGGAAAGAAGCCGCCTTACGATTTTTACCGTGGGATGAATGGCGGAAGACCGTCCCGAAAGAAGAGGCAGCAGCCACCTGGGACCACATCGCACATTGCCCGAACTGCAGTATCGCCAAAGCGCAACGACTCCTGGATTATCAGCCCCGGTACAGCTCGTTGGAAGCTGTTTACGAGTCGTTGTGCTGGCTGATCGAGCGTCGGCTCGTTGAAGTTTGAGCTAGTGGGCGGTGCCAGGATAAGGGCTTAGCGCGTGCGCCAGGTTTGACAGGGGCAACGATTGTAGCCAGATGCGTCCCGCGTGGGGAAGGCCAGCAAACCGCGTTCGCCCGCTGCGGTATACTCAGTCATAAACAGAGAGCCGCGGCTCCAATTTGATCACCCGATCGGGTAGGGCCCGAAACGATCGGCAAAGTTGCGAGATGCACCGTCTGCCATTACTCTATTCGCGAACCGACGGCCGGATGATGGCGCGAGCGAATGCCGGCGAATGTTTGTGCAACACCAGGGTCCCGACATACGAGCCCCCTTTTAAGCATGCCAAAGAACGACAGCGTGTTTCGATGTTATGAGTGCACCAGACCAGCTACCAGATCAGCGACTGCTCAGACCCGGGGATGGAAGTAAATGCGCTCCCCAGGTTGTACATGATCCCTATCCGCGCGTGGTCGATTGGGGGATGCCCGAGGACGTTCACGCCGGAGATTTTACCTTCTCAGTCCTGGAGGCGGCTTTGCGGGCCGGTGGCTCAGAGATACAGTTGACACCGTTGGAAGCGTTCGGCGAGGTTAGTGTCCATTTCAAGATTGGCAGCGAGTTTATCCGGCAACAATCACTCACTCAGATTCAATTCGGCTTCATTGCTATACTGCTGGCTCACATTGCCACCCCTTCCGGCTACAACGCATCGCCGCATGTGATCAGGTACTTTTACACGAACGACGGTACGCAATATTATATTCGGTTTTCTAAAATAAGAGTTGCCGATAACAGTACGGCGATCCTGATCAGGCTTTTTGTCACAGAGGAGGCGACCCAGTCGGCGGCCTAGCTTGCATCGCTCACAAATCCTTAGAGATTTGTGAGCGATGCAGGCTCAGGCAGCAGAATTCCCGCATCCAGCTTTGGGACCAAGGTCCATTCATGCTTTCGCCCACGGGAAGTTGCGCGTTGTTTGTTCCAATCGGACCAACCCGAGTGTCTCGTTAATTTAATTTAATTTAGTGCACTGCAGCTTCGATTCGCTCGCCGATTGGCAACCTCACGATGAACTCGGAACCTGAGCCGGGATCACTCCGGACCGTGACTTGTCCTCCGTGGGCCTTGACCACAGCCTTCACGAGGCTCAGCCCAAGGCCTAGTCCACGCTGACCTCGACTCTTGTCACCGCGATAGAGGCGATCCCAGATTCGAGGTTGTTCTTCGAGCGTTATGCCGAACCCGTTGTCCTTGACGTAGACCTCAATGGACTGGTCCACCTGCTCGCATGCGACAGAAATACTACCGCCCTCTGGTGTGTATTTAACGGCGTTATCGATCAAATTTGCCAATGCCTGTTGTATCCGGTTCGGATCGACATCGGCATAGCAGGGACCTGAGAAATCAGTTTTTATCTCAATCCTCTTTTCCTCCGCAACCAACCGGTAAATCTCCAGCACACCCTCCATAAGTTCGGCTACGGATGTGCTTTCGCGATGTAAGCGCATCATCCCGTACTCAGCTTCCGTGATATCCATTAACGTGTTCAGCATGGTTAACACACGGTCCGATTCTTCGACGCAATCCGCCAACGCTTCCCGGCTCTGGCAGTCTGAGTCCGACTGCAACGCCAGTTCCGCCGAGCCGCGCAGTCGCGTAAGCGGAGTGCGGAGATCGTGGGCGACGTTATCCAGCGATTCGCGCATCGCGCGAATCAAGGTCTGGTTTTTCTCCAATACACGGTTAAACTGCCTCGCCAGTTCCGCCAATTCGCTTTGGGCCTGGCTCTCCGGAACTCGCTCCGCCAGATTACCGGTGTTGATGATTGTCCGGGCCGTCCTCAAGATTTCGCGCACGGGCGCCGTTGCCCGGTGGGCAAAAATCACCCCGCCTGCCAGGCCCAACATCAAGGTTGGCGCCATGACAAATAGAAACGAACTGAGGAACGGCCCCAGGAGGGTCTCGCTCCGGTTGATGCTTCGGCCAACCTGTAAAATTGACCCATCACTGAGCTGAGTGCTGGCGATGATAAATTCGCTCCGTTCGTCCTTGGGAATCCGCAACCAGGCGTTTTGGCTGGTTCCGTTTGGATCAGCCGCCGCATTGGCATTCGCAAGCCAATCCCGCGGGGCGATCAGCAATAGCACGCTGCGCTGCGGACCTGTGACTCGGACAAAGAACGGGCCCTCATTCTGATCAAATTCGGTCCGATGAACCAAAGCGTTCAGCGCCGGAAGTCCGCGGGCTTCATAAACCGCCGCACACCCCTTGAGACGGGCTTGAATGATTTCGCGTTCACTTTGCTCAAAGAACGAGGTTAGAAAAACGTAAAGCAGCGCGAATAAAATGACCGCACTAATCGTAAAAGTCCCAGCGAACCAAAGGCTGAGCCGGAAGGCAAAACTTTGCCATATTTGATTAATCCGGCCTGACCACATAACCGACCCCCCGAAGCGTGTGGATCAGCTTCTGAGCAAAATTTCTATCAATTTTCGAGCGAAGCCGGTGTACCAGTACGTCTACGACGTTGGTCTGAGGATCGAAACTGAAATCCCAGAGATGTTCCAAAATCATTGTCTTGGTGACTGGACGCCCCGCATGACGCAATAACAATTCCAGCAGGGCAAACTCGCGCGATTGGAGCTCAATTTTTTGTCCGGCACGAACTACTTCTCGCGCGAAAAGGTCCATTTTCAGATCGCTCACCGAAAGATGGCTCGGCTCGGCCGAATGCGTTGCACGTCTGATAAGAGCTTGTACGCGAGCAAGCAGCTCTGAGAAGGCAAACGGTTTCGTGAGGTAATCGTCGCCTCCCGACTGCAGACCAAGCACGCGATCTTCGACGCCCGCACGCGCGCTCAGGATCAAAACCGGCAGAGAAACCTTCTTTTGACGCAGCCGGCGCAGGAGAGAAAGGCCGTCCAGGTTAGGCAACATCAAATCAAGGACTGCTGCGTCATAGGAGACCGATAAGGCAAAGTCGAGCCCTTGCTCACCATCCTTTGCGCGGTCTACTGCGAATCCGCTCTGCTTCAGTCCATTGACCACGAAAGATGCGATTTTTTCGTCATCTTCGACAACCAGTATGCGCATAGGAGATTCCGAAGCATAACAGATTTTTCCGACACCCGTCATATTGTTTGAAAACATAATCTCAGGCGCGTTATCAGCGAAGTCCCAGGCTTGCCAGCCGCTTGGTTATCGGTGATCACGATTCACGATTGTGGAGGCATGCGGGCCCAAGAGTGCCAAGAGTATATAGCCCCAGACTTCAGCGTGGCCTGGGTAGTCCCATCAGCGGACAGTAAAAAGGCAAAGTCAGGGGTTTCGTCCCCCAAGGCAACGAAACTCTCCCGATCCCCGGGAGAGCTCCGAAGTCCACACCACTACTCAACTCTGAGTCGATTCGTCAACAGTGAGATACTGACTTCCTCCCTTGGTCCAGACTTTCACAAGGGTCTGACTGCTGGTTGGTTTCTCAGTGCCTGTGATCGCCTCCTGCGCATTCTTCACCGGTTGGCGGTTAAGCTCTGTGATCACATCTCCTGATCGCAGCCCTGCTTCATACGCTGCGGAATCAGGTGCCACCTCCGTGATGACGCGCACCCTGAACATTCTCGGGAATGTTCAATTCGGCTCGGGTTTTCTGATCAAGATCGGCCACGCCTACGCCCACCAGGGCTTCCTTCCGGGCGGTTCCACGATTCGCATCCGCCGCCGCCATCTTCTTATCGAGCGCGCTGGCCAAGGTGACATCAAACGTTTTGCTTTCGCCATTTCGACTGACGCCCAATTGCGCAGTTGTGCCCGGCGCTGTTTCGGCCACTCGCAGTTTCAACTGGCTCGCATCCTGGATGGGTTGACCGTTGAACTGGGTAATTACGTCGCCGCTCTTCAATCCGGCTTTGTCCGCGGGGCTGCCCGGAGACACATCTCCGACCAAGGCGCCCGTCGTGCGATCCAGCTTGAACGCTTTCGCTAAATCCGGCGTGAGGTTCTGGATCATCACACCTAGAAGTCCACGTTCGACCCGGCCATTTTTGACCAGGCTGTCCATGACCCATCGGCAGAGGTTTGAAGGAACCGCAAAGCCGATACCCTGATTTCCGCCACTGTGCGTGAGGATGGCCGAATTAATGCCAACAAGACGCCCATCGGTGTCGACAAGCGCGCCACCGGAATTACCCGGGTTGATCGCCGCATCGGTCTGGATGAAGTCCTCATCCCCGTTTCCCGAAGTCGAACGATCTTTCGCGCTGACGATCCCCTTGGTCACAGTCTGACCGATCCCGAACGGGTTGCCGATCGCCAGCACCACGTCGCCGATCTCGACCTTCTCGCTGTCAGTCAGCGTCAATGCAGGCAGATTGTCTGCGTTAATTTTAACAACCGCAACGTCAGTTTGCGGGTCGGCGCCCACCAGCTTTGCTGTGAACTGGCGGCCATCATTCAGGGCCACCTGAATATCGCTCGCGTTGCCTACAACGTGATTGTTTGTCAGGATATAACCATCGGCTGAAACAATGACTCCAGATCCAAGACCATGCTCCATCGGGACTCGCTGCTTGGCCTGGATTCATCTGATTCAACCCATCTTTCCCGAAGAAACGGCGAAAAAAGTCCATGTCCGGATTCGACATTGGATTCCCCGATGCCTTCATCGTGACAAAAACTTTCACCACGCTCGGCACCACCTTTTTTACGATCGGAGCGAAGCTGCTGCCTTCTTTCACCTCTCGGGCCAACGGGCTGTTGTCGACCTGCACATGCAACGGAGCGTTCTGCGTCTCGTTGCCATCTGAAGCGGTGCTTAAGGCGAGGCCGGTGCCTAAAGTTAATGCTGCGCCTCCCAGCAAGAGTACGCTCAGTCTGAGCGGATTAAGTGATTTTCTCGTCATGAATTCCTTTGTTAGGTTTACACAACACTGTGAACCAACGGACCTGACGGAGGCCTTGCTCGAACATTACAAAGCGGAAAGAAAAAACTGTGGCGAAGCCCTAACCGTCGACGCCTCTCACGGCGTCCTCGGTAACAACAATCGATTGGGTCAAGGAGACCTCGTCACAGTTGGATCCGGGCCCTCCGCGGTCCACAACGATAAAATCGCTCTCGGCATAAAGCACGAACAGACCGTGGTGCCAAGCGCCTTTTGCGTAGTTCACGAGAAGGCATGTATTCCCGGATCGATTTGCGACAATAACCCTCTGCGATGTTCCGATGGACGGCATCCGCAGAAGCGATTGCTTGTCCGACCACCCGCTTCATTTCAAACGCTTGCGGCTTAAAGAGTCGGCAAGTCTCGACGTACAATGCAATCGCATCTTCCCAGACACGCAGTCGCTGATACCCCCGATTCCTGTTCTTCCTTATCACATCACTCCACCACTCCTCCTCTCCTCCTCTCCGCTTCGCTTGGTAGGCCGTTCCTCAATGGCCAATCCCATGGCAACGCGTGAAATAAAGCGCTCCAGCGAACACGATCAACGGCACGCCCGCAGAGAGAATGACCAACCGCGCCCCCTGCCAGCGAGTTTTCCAGATCTTGGGGGATTTAAGATGATGATGGCGCCCGGTGATTTTGACCGATTCCGGATCATCCAACTCTGCCTTCATCGCGGCGGCTGATGAATAGCGCCGGTGAGGCTCGCGCTCCATCGCGTGCAGGATATTCTCTTCAAGCGCCTCAGAAATCTCCGGATTAAGCTTACGCGGCGCCACCGGGTCTCCAGTGATCCGCGAATTCATCACAATGAAGGGATTCGGGCCCTCAAACGGCACCGAACCGGTCGTCATTTCGTAAAGCACCGCACCCAAACTATAAATGTCGGTACGTTCGTCACCTCGTTTTCCTTTGACCTGTTCCGGCGCCATATAATCAGGCGTGCCCATCGCCGGAGTGAACCCGGCAAAGGTAAGTCTGCGCATCTCTGTCGATTTGGCGATGCCGAAGTCGATGATCCTCAAAGTGCCATCGCCGCAGATCATGATGTTCTGAGGTTTGAGATCTCGATGCACGACCTTGTTCTCGTGCATGTGCGCGAGAGCCCCGCAGATATAGCTCGCGATCTGGACTGCGTCCGTAATCGGCAGAGGTCGCACTTCGTTCAGGACCGTGCTCAGAGGCTTCCCCTCCAGATATTCCGTTACAATGTACGGACGACTCTTGTTCGGGACCTTGATGAACTTGAGGATGTTGGGATGATTTAAGGACTCCCCGATCTCCGCCTCGCGCTGGAACCGCGCAAACGAATTCGGGTCCGACTCTAGCTGAAAGTAAGGAATTTTCACCGCCACCGTCCGTTTGTCTTCAAGGTCCTTGGCCTTGTAGATCGAAGCCATACCGCTTCGGCTGATCACACCCTCGATTTCAAAACGACCGTCTATGATATCGCCGGGTTTAACTTCGTTTGTCATGCTGACTGGTTGCCCCCCACCCGTATTTTTCAAAATGGAGATTGGCTGGTCATACTTCGGCTCGACGAGCCGGTCAACCTGGATCACTTGTGCTGAAAGGTTATCATCAGTCCCTCTCCGCTCAGCGAGTGAAACCAGGTACGGACAGATTTCATCCATGTCCAGCCGATCAACACCTTCAGCGAGCTCTCCGTCATTCATAAAGCAGTAAAGCCCATCGGTACACTGGACCACCCGATCCCGTGACATGAGCTTGATGCGCTTGAAATCGAAGTGAACAATCGGTTCCGGTCCAAGGCTTCGGGTTAGCATGGAACGAAGCCGACTCGCTTTAGCCTCGTTCTCGCTGATCAGATGCAACTTCACCTGCATCGCAGTGTAGGAATGATCATCGGTGAGCCGCCGCAATTGTTCCTGTCGAACCAGATAGACTCGCGTGTCTCCGGCATGCCCGATGAATAATTCGCGATCACGAAAAATGCACACCGACAATGTCGTCGCCATGCGCCCGCCCTTCGGCTCATCCATTCCCGCTTCGTAGATCTGCAAATTTGCCGTGTCGAAGATCTGCTTCAAGATTTGTTTCGGCGCGTTGACAGGGTTCATTCGCTGAAAGGTGGCCATGGCGATTTCGACAGCCATCTTGCTGGCGACTTCGCCTTTTTCAAGACCCCCAACCCCGTCCGCGACTACCGCGATCGCTCCGCGCTGCAGCTTCTCAGCTTCGTCGTCCGGTTGCCAAAACCCGAGGCAATCCTCGTTTTTTGCTCGCACGGGTCCGGCGGAAGACTTGGACTGGCAACTTAAACGCATCCAGAATTATCCTAAAAAGCGGATGCGGCCACACCAATCAAAGTGTGACCGCTATCCGAACAGCAACTCTCGAGCAATGATTGCCTGGCTCAGGCCGGATTGGGAGACGTGACCATTACGGGTTTTTCTTTCTTCTTGCTCGATACAAAGAAGTGGACCGCCCCGTAAATCCCCCAAACTGCTGCGATCCCAAGAGCCACGTACGGCTCTTTCCAGCTCATGCCTGCTATTGAGAAAGGTCCGACGAGGTAGAAGAGCATGCAGAGCAGATTCGCCAAAAGTCCGAATACCGGAATGACGACATGCTTGAATCCATGGAACGAATGGTGTTCCCGGAATGCAATGATGGCGATAATGCAGGTCATCATGTAAAGCAGGAACGTTCCGAAGTTACTTGCCAGCGTGATGACGAGCAAGCTCTGCGGTATACTGGCCGCCAGGTTCATGCGGGAAAATACCAAAGCTGTACCAAAAGTTGTGCGGCAGACCCTTGATCGTATCGTCGGTCAGCGCTGCGCCGCCGCAGAAGTAGAGCAATACCCCGAAGATGCCAATGAACATCGAGATCGACGGCCAGTGTCCATACCGCTACGTGCGGAGTAAGATTCTTGGTGTGAAGCGCCCCCAAGTTACCAGCTAGCTCGTCGTCGCGGCCCATCGCGTATGTGACGCGGGCTCCAGTGTTCATGCAGGCAAGAGTCGTCCCGATGAGCGCGAGAAAGACGGTGCAGGCTTGGATAAACATGAACCACCAACCGGCTTGCGGACTTCCAAAGACCCAGGTTCCCACAATCTGCATCATATCACCGATTGGGGCCGGCGAAGCAGAGGCGGTCGGCATCGTGTAGCCGCTGTTAAGGAAAAAGTTCGCTCCAAAGTATTCGAAGAGGTAGCAGAATGCTCCTTGAATGATGAGTGACAGGAGTACCGCGCGCGGAATGTCGTGTTTGGCGTTTTTCGCCTCTTCGCCCATCGACGTTACCGACTCGAAGCCGACGAGAATCAGGATGGCGATACATGCCTGAACAAAGACATAACTAAGTCCGTGCGGGGCGATAACTGAAAGGGCGTTGGGGTGAAACTGAAAGGTATCCGTCGGATTTTTAGGATCGGCCCCTTTGGTGAGTGCCTGGTCCGCCGTGTAGCTCAAGGTGAAATCCTTGTCCGTACTGTCAGGATTTTTTTCAAAAACGTAATTGCCGTCCTTGTCTTTCACCGGGCTGGTCACGTCGTTCCCCTTGTCATCCTTGGCGGTCTGCATCGCGATCACTTTTGAGACCGGGACCCCGTCCGGATTAAGAGTAATGCCTTTGGAACCCTCGGTTCCGTGGTTGAGTCGATAGCCGATGGCGATCACCGTGAAAACAAGCAGCGCCGTGATTTGGATAACGTTGATGGCAAGATTTACGCCCGTGGAGGCGTTCACCCCGCAATACGCGATGTATCCAACGAGAAACGGAAAGACGAAGCAGAACAAAATCATCAAAAGCGGACTGGGCACCGCTGAGTTGAAGATGGACGGAAACAACTGGCCGCTGAGGTATCCGACCAGGATCGCGGTGACGGCAACCATCACACCAGGGTAGATCCAATAGTAGAGATGACTGGCCCACCCAACCGTGAACTTGGCGATCCTGGCAAATCGAAAAACTTTCGATTTCGACAGGAAAGCCTGTTCGGCGAAAAAGTAGGATGAACCGGCACCTGGATAAAGCTTCGACAGTTCGGCGTAAGAGATGGCCGTTGCCAGACAGAGCAACAGCGCAACCACGATGCCGAACCACATAGCTATTCCAGCCATAGGCGCGCCGTAGAGTGATTGTTGAGCAAAGGTCAGCCAGAGAAAGGCGCCTGGCGCAATCAGCGCCATCGCATTCACGGTTAACCCGGTTAAGCCAAGAGTTGGCTTTGTGGTGGTCTGAACATTTTCGGACATGCGGGTGGTCGTTTAGGGTTAGATTTGCGACCTAAAAAGGCCGTACCGCCCAAAGCACCTGCCGTGCCAACTTGGACCGAGATGTAGCGCGTAACCCTACAATCCTGTCCAGCCAACCATTGTTGTTGATCACCTGCTTCGTTCGCAAACAATCCAGAGTCCGTGCGACCAGCAAAAGCCATCTCCCGGCTGCTGTGATCGGGATTTTCAGTCACCGCTTCTGGCAAAATTTAGCCAGTTGGAACAGCAATGTTGTCAATTTTATACAGTCTTTCCCGGTCCGAGAGGCTTGGCGTCTGCCTTTTACATTTCATCCGCCAGCCATAGGTAGAAGTAGAAATAGAGATGACATTTCATAAATGACTCCGGCGCCGGGCGCGAAAATTGCTAAATCGTTCTGGCTGGTGTTCGGACCGCCAATCCGTACAAACACCTAATTAGTAATGACTTACGTAGGCGAGGTTGCGTATGGAAGGTAACATGAGCGACTGGTAGCGAGCATTATCCAGTCAACCAGCGGTCAACGCGGTCGGTAGTAATTGGGCTAGAGCTTTGAGGGCATCTTTCAATATTCCCGCTATCTCGATCGGCCACGGGCCCAATGGATGGGACGCATTGGCATCTTTTGCCGATACCCCCTGACCAATACCCGGTGCGCTACGTGCGCTTTGACATCATCAATCGTTACCTTTCACAACATAACCTGGAACCAAAACGCTACGTCTGGCATGCCCAACGGCCAAGAAGTTCTCGACAAAATCAACAGAGCATGGGAAGCCGCCGCAAGAGATTTAATAGACGATACACTAGAATTCCAGGACCGCGTCAACCGCCAGCGTCCACTGATCGCGTTGGGTGTTCTGCGAAAACGGCGTGGTGTTGTTCAGTGATCGGTCATAACGAACCTCCGGACGGATCAGTAAACCTGCGAACGGTTTCGGCAGTGGCGGTTTAACAGTGACGCCCCCAGTCACTTCGAAAAACGTGGTATGCAAACCGTTGAGGTTGCTGGGATCAAACGGAAAGCTCGCAGTCAGGTTATCGCCACGCTGAAAGTGAATGAAGTCGTTATTCGCCCGAAACTGAGCTACGTAGAATGCCCCTGAATCCCGCCAAATCTCCCCGCGGACTCCCAACTGCAGCCAATCGGTAAGGGAATAGGTGAAATATTGTGCGACACCGCCGCCCCATTTCCCATTGTTAAAACTGTCACAGATCAGGTTCATATCGGTGATGGACGTAAAACACTTGGTCACTTTCCACGTCGTCACGATGTCATTCAGATAACGCCAGTTGTGATTATCCGCGGGTTCTCCGGACCGGCGTGCGTTAGTCCGGTAACCGTCAGATTTCCTTCCAGTAAATTCAGGGCAATTCCACCCTCAAAAGCCGCTGAGCTGTTGTTATCCTGAATCGAAACATTCACCCCCCGGTTAACTCCGGCCAGGAGGTCGAGGGATTTGTTAACATGTAAGGTGGCTAGTACGCCGGTATTATTTTCCGGGATGCCAAAGTTAAAAATATAACTGTGCGAGTAGAACACGTTATTGCGCGGATCCAGTGTCTCCGCCGACATCGGGTCCTGGTACTTTCCTCCTTTCACGTCAAGGCCGTTTGTTCCTGGAATCGGTACGTGAAGGCTGACGTAAAGCTCCGGAAAATCTGGCTGCACCCGTTGATCGGTCACCAGATCCATGAAGCCAAGCGATTTCGTATAGCGCGCATCACTCCCGTACATGAACCAGGCTTTGAAACCCCAGTCGAACCCGGTCACACTGGAGTCCAGCGCTCTTTCGGCGACGATCGACATCTGATTCAAAAGAGGCTCGTTGGAACGGTCAGTTTCCAGGTGACCGAAGTTGTGGTTATCAACTGGAGGATCGGGATTACCCATAATTCCCGCCTCGATCCAGCCGTAGAGCTTAAAGCGCGGTTCCGGCGGCTTTGGCTGCTCCACGACCTTCTTAGCTTCCTTCGTCTCCTTGCCGTCCGGAGCTGTGCTAACCGCCGGGCTCGGCGCCGGGGCGGCCTGTTGTGCGTAACCAGAGCCTGAAAAAAGGGCGCAGGCTACAATCGCGGCAATGCCCGCGGAAGCGAGCTGTCTAATAAGTTTCATTTCAAATAGCTTTTTCATGATATTGGCATGATTCCGTTTTCCGCCAAGGTTAAGGGGCGCCCGGGTGCTGCTCCGAACACCAGCGAACACCGTTAAGCAATTTTAGCGCCTGAAGTCCGAATTATTTGTGATTGGCCTGGCTTTTTGTGTATGGCGGCGCGGGAAGTATGCAAACTCAGATGCCAGCCTCCCAAGGTGTGAAAGACTGTATAAAAATGACAACCCTCGCGTGCTAATTGGCTAGAATTTGCCAGAAGCAGTGAATGAAACTTCCGTCACAGTTGGAGGGAAGACTTCGGATTGTTTGCGCATGAACCGATCATCCGCCGCGAGCGGTTGATTGGACAAGATTTATAGGGCTATACGCTAAGACCGTCAAGTTGGCACGGCAAGTGCTTTGGGCGGAAAATCTCGCCGAGTCCGACAAGGACCGAGCCGCGTGGCCATCGCTGCTTAGTATCTTCAAAGTCGAGGGTGGCGCGTAGGAATACCCCGTACTGGCTTCTGGTCCGAGGACGTCCTATAAAGCCGGAGCAAGGGCCCCCGCGAAGGCGTGTGGAAAGAGATTTAAAACGCCATACCCGACCCGGGCGAATGGGGGGCGTAGCCTGTTCTGGCACGAACACGCAGAACATTTCTCCCTCGTTCAAAAGCTAAGGGGCACCAGCCAGCCGGTGACACGGGCGACGACGATCAACGGCGGCGGCTCGGCAATGCCAAACGACAAGCGGGGCGCAGGCTACGCGCCCGTCATTCAGGAAATCCCCACAGCCCCGGGCCCCAGCTGTTCAGTTGGGCGCTTTCAAGCCGGGCGGCGGAGTCGTCTCTCCCACTGGAACGACGTGAAAATTGACCAGGTATTTGTTGTTCCCAGGCGTCTGGGCATAGAATTCCGATTCAGACAGTTGTTGTCCGCTGCTGCCAGGCACGGGCACCTGATCCCAGTGGAAACGAAGATTGACTAAATTATAGAGCCCCGTACCGATAGGAAAGTACTTCCCCGTCGCTTGATCGTTTTCGGACTGGAGAATGATCAGAAGCGGACGGTTTTCCGCAACGGTAGTCCCCTTTTCGGCGCCGGGAGATCGTCCGACATAAGCACGCCGTTTTGCGTCATACTTGTAGAGGTAATCGAGTTCCGACATCAATTGCCGGCTGCCGATGGAGCTATCCGCCGGATTAAACGCCACGGCCATGTCCCACGGACTACTATTGCGTGAACCGTTGCTGCTGGCATCAAGGATGGAATGCGAAATTGTGTTCTCGAGCACCAATCCGCCAAAAGAATGACCCAGCAGCACGCAATGGTGAAACTCATTCCCTGGCGCTCGGGCGGCCAATGCCAGTTCGTTGACGGTCGCCAGGCAGGCGTTTTGCGCCGCAACTTCTCCACCGGCGTGTTTGCGGCTCCAAAAAGTAAATAGATTGAGTCCTGGCACAGTGATGTCCCTGCCGCGCCACGCAATGTAAACGCCGATCACATCAAGCTTTCGTCCGGTTACCTCCGGAAAGCGTGATATCGTATCAATGAAGTGCTCGAAGCGGCAGACATCGGCTGAATTTGCGTCGTTGTGCCAGCCATGAATATAGACGAAAAGCAAAGGCCGATCAGCTTTGCGAATCACTCCGAGTGCAGCAGCTCGTTGTGAGGTATCCAACGCCGAGCCTTGATCACCGAATTCAATAAACGCCAATTTATAGCGCCCGTCCTCGGGTCCTCGTATTGAGTTGAGCGGTTCAGCCGATGTGTTCGGGTGATAGGGCCCATAGGAGGCGCAGGACGCAAGTAACAACAGTACCGCAAGCGCGAGAATTTGAATGCTTAATTTCATACATCGGTATCGTTTTTGCGGGCAACTGGAAGGAAAGGAACCTCAACAGGAAATAACTGGCGGACGTCCTGGCAAAATCTGAGCCTGGTGGCTTTCACCGAACATTCTGGTTATTTAATGGTTGAGTACTGGATCAGAAGATCAAAGTGACTTGGCTCGCAGCTTCCAGTCCGAGCAGAATTCGCCCGTTTCCGTTTTAGTCTCCTGCCATGCTCATGATAGCGACGCCGGTGATCTTGCCCTCGACGTCGAAGCCGAACAGAAGGCTGGCCGCATCGCCGCGCGGGAAGATCAGCTTCACTTTGTAGAATGTCTGGTTGTCTACCGAGCGCTTTTGCATGATTTCGGCGCGGAGCGGCGACGCCCCGTACTCGTTGAGGTGGTGCGACATCGCCTGAACCGCGTCATCGGTCAATTGGGCGCCATAGGCGGCGGTGTATTGCGTGCGGTCGATCTTACCCAGCCTGCATCTGCGCAAACCATTGAAGCGCAAAAGCCCTCATGCCGTCCTCCGTTGGCACGCTGGACGGCGGCGTTGGATCGGCAAGCCCGGCAGCGGTAGTGGCTATCGACAGCGCGACGGCCAGGATGATGTCACGGAAGCGCCTCATCTATCGTCGCTCCTCGTCTTGATTTTGAATGCCTTCGTCGCGCTTCGTTATTTTGAATGGCATCCGACCTAGGGGGTGGCCGAAACCACCCCAGGCCGTGAGCATACGATTCACGCCCGCCTTCTTCGTCCCACGCCGGTAGCCGCGACTAGCCGCCGCCACCTTGGACATGTGGCTCTTTCTGGTCCTTCAGTATGGGTAGAGGGTTGTCTGGATGCTGCAGATCCGGCTTCAAGTCGTTCGAGGCACCGCCCGGGAATCTCCGGATGTTCGGATACTTCATGATCGACTTGTCGAAGTCGAGGATTACCGGCTCGATAAGCGCCAAGACCCAGCCGTTGTCCTGACCCGCATACCTTCCCGGCGAGGTGGTCAGCACACGCGCCGGTGCGGCGCCATTAAAGGTCATGTCGTACTTCTCGTACGGATCCATCGTGAGGTTGTACGTCGCGCCAATCGCACCCAGGTTTGCCTCTGAGCCCAGCCACGAGTCCTTCGCCGTATAAAGGTACTTCCACGCGATGTGCACCCAGGGTTCCTCGGGATCACCGCCGATGTCGGCCCGTGCTCCCTGGAATACCTCGCCATCGATATAGATCCACGAGTTGCGCGCCGAGTGCTGGGACTTCCCCAAGATGTACGCACTGTTGTCAATACTGTCGAAGTAGATCCCTTTGCCGTCGTTACCGACCCAATCGTGGGGTGGTGGTGTCAGACCGACCATCCCAGCAAGCGTCGCCCACGCGTCGATATGCGACATCATCTCATTGTATTGTACGTCCGCCGGAATGTGATTCGGCCACCACATGATTCCCGGAACGCGCCAGCCTCCTTCAAACGGGGATCCTTTCTCACCCCGGAATGGTGTCGTACCGGCGTCGGGATAGGCATCGAGCCAAGCGCCATTGTCGGCGGTCACGATCACAATCGTATTGGGTGCAACGGCCCGGATGGCATCCATGACCTTGCCGATATCAGCGTCCATCTCCATCAGCGAGTCCGAGTAGTCCCCGAGATGGGACCGGCCCGCGAAGTCGGGCGCCGCATTGGTCGGGTTGTGCATCTTCAGGAAATTGACGTCCATGAAGAACGGCTTGCCGTCGTTGGCGTGCTGCTTGATGTAGTTGACGGCGTTGGCGGCCTGCTCCTCGTCGAAAGTGGCAAATCTCTCGTAAGTAATCTTACCGAGATCCTTGGCCGGCTGGCCTGCCACGCCTTCCCATTCGTTCAGGTTCACGTTCTCGCTGAAGATCTTGGCGAATTGCGGATTATACGACGGGAACCAGGGATGGAACCACTTGTTCGTGTAGTCGTAGGTATAGACCCCGGCATAGTAGGCGGCGAAGTTCTTCATCTCGTCGAAGCCATGCTCGATCGGATAGGCCTCGGGCTTGTCTCCCAGATGCCATTTACCGGAGAAGTACGTCGAGTAGCCGTTCTTCTTAAAGAACTCGGCAATCGTCGGCGTCTCCTTGCGCAGGGCGTTTTCGTCGCCCGGCGCCACCACGATTGACAAGGCGGAGCGGATTGGAATGCGTCCGGTCAAGAACGAGGCACGGCCAGCGGTGCAACTCGCCTGGCCATACCAGTTGGTGAAAACGGCGCCCTCCTTGGCGATGCGATCAACATTCGGGGTGGGATGGCCGAGACCCGCGCCTCCTCCCGAATAGCAACCGAAATCATTCCAACCGGTGTCATCGGTCATCAGCATGACGATGTTGGGTTTCATATCAAGCCGCATCGAGCTCGACCCGGCGGTTCAACGCCTGGCCTTCTGGCGTGTCGTTGCTGGCGACCGGCTGCTTCTCTCCCGCACCCAAGGTTTCTAGCCGCGCGGCGTCGATGCCGCGATCAATCAGGGCCTGTTTGATGGCGTTGGCCCGATTCATGGACAGCTCTTCGTTGTACGCCGCATCGCCGGTTGAGTCGGTGTGGCCAGTGATCCTAAGCCGCCACTTCGGAAAGTGCTTCAGCGCTGTCGTCATATCATCAAGTAACGCGTTGGAATCCGGCTGAATCACCGCCTTGTCGAAATCGAAATGGATTCCGTAAAGGTCATAGTGGTGCTTGGTGGCAAGTGCCTGCTCCATGGCCTCCTTGCTGTAGGCGCGCCGCCGTCTGGGCAAGGGCCATATCTGCAAAGCTGAAACACAGTGCCATGAAGGCGACCGCGGACAGCAGCGGCCGCAGCGTTCCCATACTTAGCGTCGATTGCCTCTTCCTCGTCGCAAGCGTGATTGCTGCAAATGCGTGTTTTTGCCATTTCATGTTTGGTGTCCTGTGTTTTTGGTTGTGCGTTGGGGGAGTTTGTTTGTTGTCTCTCGGGTTCGTTCAAGCGCCTAGGCCGGGGCTGCGACAAATTAGAGCGCGGCGAGGGAGAAGGAAATCGAGGGAATAAACGTCCTACCAGCAACCTCGGCGTTGCATACGACACAAAAAACTGTCTCCGCAGACTTGCTAACAACGGCGTATTAAATACCGATTGCATCGGTTCCTTTCGAAATTGTTAGATCGAGACTGACCGGAGGTGGAATTGGTTGACCGGTCCGATACGCCCTGGCGCGCTCGAGCAGGTTGTAAGTGCTTTTAACTCGAAGTGAACTGGCGGCGTAAAGGCCAACGGTTAAGTACTTCTCTCCGAGGATCAAACCTCCGGTGACATGACCCCGCGCCTCTGCTATGGCGCAGCGCTGTTCGTGAAGCTCTTGCGCATTGGCGTAAAGAGCATGCTCTAATTCCTCGCGCCAATCCACTGCCGGCCGTTCGACCGGTTTACTCGAATCCGTCGCGGCCACGTTCGTTATGAACATCGAATCAGGTGAATGGCTCACCACGCCGTCGATCGTCGTCATCACGATCAGTCGTTCATACCTTCCTGTACATGGGTGAGGACAGCCTTCAGAATTGAGCAGACTTTCGACAGAACAAACAACACATCAGTGGACACTGGGGAATGCGGCGAAGCGCGTCCATGAATTCTAGTTAGCTGCGGCCTGAGCTTTATCCAGTTTTATTTTGGGAGGGTAAGCACCGCCCGGATTGCGTCTTTGGATAGATGCACGTCGCGATAGGTGAGATCGGGGTTCAGCAATCTTCTGAGATGTAAGCTCCGTCTCATGGCGAATCAGGCGACCGAAACGCCAGAGTTGCCATGCAATCAAGTAAGCAAGATCCTCTTCAAACTCGTTACCTGGCCCTAAAGATTGACGAATACAAGCGTGATGCTTTAACCAATCTTGTTCTTTCTCGACATTCAGAGGCGCCGAACTAATGTCACGGATGCCGTGCGACAGCTTGTGCTTGATTTGGCTGCGCTGGGCCTTTGGGCGTGTGCTGGCCGTTCTTGCGTTTGCGCTGCCCATTTGGATGGATGGGGCTATGTACCATTAGCTTGTAGGGTAGGAGCTATCGCTTGCCGCGCCTTTGATGCAGCCGGCGGTTTGCGCTGCCAAACTGGTTGCCTTGGCGCCCCGGCCGGAGCGGCGAGGTAACTGCGACCGGAACGGTTGGCACCGGCGGAATCGGGCGCAGTGGTTTCTTCGTCGGGACAACGCCAGGCTTAACTTTCGGCATGCCTGAAGAGTATGCTCCTATTGATGCTGGAAATAAAGGGAACGTCTCTACTGCTGCATTGCGTCAGCCTGTGCCTGCCGTCGTCACTTTTGCGTATGTTAGCAAAGGCTCCGGTCTTGTGTCCCAAAATAGCCGGATGTGGCAAAACGAGCCAAATTGATTTGGACGAGGCTTCCTTTAAAGATTAGAAAGGAAGAGCCTCGTCTTCCACGGGGCTTGTATTCAAACGCAGACAGAGGGATTACGAACGGATTGGCCTCCCGGACCACCTATGGCACACCGGGTGCTATCTCAGTATTACGGATTTTAAAAGCCGTAATACTCACCCAGACCATCCCGCCTATGAACCCGTTTCGATCTTCCATCCGTTTTATCTTCCGGTGCATCCTGGTCACCGCCCTTGTTTCCGGCCTTCATTCGGTTGCTCGTGCTGAGCCGCTCAAAGTCGCCTACAGCGATTGGCCCGGCTGGGTCGCCTTTGATATCGCTGTTCAGAAGAACTGGTTCCAGGAGGAAGGCCTGGATGTCCAGTTCATGTGGTATGATTATGCGCCTTCAATGGACGCATTTTCCTCCGGCAAGGTGGATTGCGTCGGTATGACCAATGGAGATGCGCTCGTCACCGGTTCCAGCGGCAAACCATCTGTCGCGATCATTATCACCGATTTTTCCAGCGGCAACGATATGATTGTCGCAAAGCCGGGCATTGAGACGGTCAAAGATCTGAAAGGAAAGAAGATCGGCGTTGAGCTGGGCCTGGTCGACCATCTGCTTTTACTGAACGCACTTGAGTCAAACGGAATGAAGGAAAGCGATGTTACCCTGGTCAACACGCCAACCAACGAAACGCCGCAAGTCCTGGCGGCCGGCGCGGTAGACGCAATCGGAGCCTGGCAACCCAACTCGGGTCAAGCGATGAAAACCGTTCAGGGTTCAAAACCGATTTACACCTCGGCGCAGGCGCCAGGGTTAATCTACGACTTGTGGTACGTCTCGCGCGAAAGCCTTGAAAAAAGACGCGCGGATTGGATGAAATTCGTGAAGGTCTGGTATCGCGTCGTCGACTATCTCCACGACCCGGCGAACCTTGATGATGCACTGAAGATTTTGGCTGCCCGGGACAATGTGAAGCCGGAAGAATACGAACCGTTCCTTAAGGGAACGCACATCCTGACTCTGAAGGAAGTTCTGCAGCGATGGAAGAAGGGAGACAACCTCAATTCAATCTACGGTTCCACCAAAATCGTGGACAACTTTAATGTTAGGTACGGTGTCTATAAGCAGCATGTTGATTTCCAGGGTTACTTCGACCCAAGCTTGACGGTAGAATATGCGAAGTCGGCGGCGGCAAAGACCACCGCCAAATAGTCTAAGTTCAGTTGCAGGCGAAGCGTCCCCGCTTTGCCTTTAAAACCGGGAGGCAAAGCGAGGCACGCTCGCTTGCGTTGGACCGAAAGAAGAGATCCTCTCACTATGTTTTTCAAAACCAGCCCGATAAGAGCCGCATGATCTTCAAGCAAAGGGAACCCTGGTTCAAGATACGCGAAGAGCTTAACGCCCATCGAAGCGGGTTACTAACCGCACTTTCATTTTTTCTTCCATTAGCGGTCTGGTGCCTGGTTAGCTACTCGCCATTCATCTGGCACCCGGACGTTCGACTAGACGTTTCTGCTGACCGGACAGGCGTGGCGACCGTTTACACGGCAGGAGACCACGTCGGAAGGGAATTTTTCGCTACCTTCCAGAAAGCGGTTCGCGACGAAAACAACCAACTCCTCCAGGATCGCCAAAGTGGCAACGCCTCGGGCGATATCATGGTTCGGCGCGATAACCAAAAGAAGCTGCGGCAAATCGCGCCCCTGGCCATCTCAAACGGTTGGTTGCACTGGAATCAGCGAGACGACGATGCGGCCATCTACAAAATCTGGAATGGCATTGCCTCCGGCACTCTAACTCCCAAGACGCCCCCGTTGAACGCCGAAAATCTGGATGTTGTCCATCGGAATTGGGAGTTGCTTTCCGCCAGCAGCCCGGTCTTCGACGCGCGGAAACTGCCTGACGAACCACTGCTCAGTCTCATCCCGCAAGGCAATCCATCCAATCCTTCCTACCTCCCCGCGCCTCATGACGTGCTCCTGACCGGCTGGCACAATTTTACTTCCGAAGCCGAGCTTGGTCAGTTGTCGATGACAGAGCGTCTTCTGATCTCGGTTCGGATCGTGTTCAGGGGGTTTTTGCTCTCCTGCCTGGTCGGTGTTCCGATCGGTGTTCTGGCTGGGACTTACTCGGTCTTTTCGAAACTACTCGAGCCGTTCATCGATTTCTTCCGGTACATGCCTGCGCCGGCCTTCAGCACATTGTTAGTGGCAATTTTTAGCGCGCACGATGCTCCGAAAATCGCTCTCGTTTTCATCGGAACGTTTTTCCAAATGGTTCTGGTCGTCTCTAAAACGACGCGCCAACTGGACCATTCTTTGCTCGAGTCGGCGCAAACATTGGGCGCGAATTCGCGCCAGCTCTTTAGGCATGTCGTCATTCCTGGAATTTTACCTGATCTCTACAATGATCTGCGGATCCTTCTCGGCTGGTCCTGGACCTGGTTAGTAATCGCGGAATTGATCGGCGTGAAGACCGGTCTCACCGAATTCATCGAAACGCAGGGGCGCTGGCGAAACTTCGACGCAGTTTTTCCGGTGATTATTATGATCGGAGTGATCGGTTTTTTTACGGATCAATTCCTTGCCTGGTTCCGGGGCGTCCTCTTTCCGTATACCCGCAAAATGCCTAAATCGAAGAGATCAAAAAAGCGGCAAGAACTGACGAAAACCATTCAGACTCCAACACCAGAAACTCCTGTCAAAGAACTGACGCCCACATGACTCAGATCGAACTTCCGGACTATCGACTGCAGACGGCGGACGTTGCGGTCCGGTTCGAACGACTCAACGCGCGACCGGTCGTGCTCGAAGCGCGCAACCTGTGCAAGACGTTCGCATCCTCTCACGATGAAGTGGTTGCCTTGGAGGAGATCAATTTCGTGGTTCATCGACGCGAATTTCTGTGCGTGATCGGACCTTCCGGATGCGGCAAATCGACACTCATCCGAGTTTTGGCGGGACTCGACACGCCAACCGAGGGAGAAGTGCTAATTGATAACAAACTTGTCACCGGCCCAGGCCCTGAGCGCGGCATGGTCTTTCAAGGGTACACCCTGTTTCCATGGCTCACGGTCAAAGGAAACGTCATGTTCGGGCTAAAAATGGCCGGACGTTCTTCCGATCGCGCCGAAGCCGAGGCCAGGCAATGGATCGAGATGGTCGGCCTCTCGAAATTTGAAAATGCTTATCCGCACCAGTTGTCAGGCGGAATGAAACAACGAGTTGCGATCGCGAGGGCCTTGGCTAACCAACCGCGAGTTCTTCTTTTGGATGAGCCGTTCGGCGCCCTCGACGCGCAGACAAGGTGCCAGATGCAATCGTACCTTCTCCAGATTTGGCGCAACGTCGATGTGACGATTGTCTTTATCACCCATGACTTGGACGAGGCGATCTACCTCGCGGATCGCATTCTGGTGCTCAAGTCTCATCCGGGGCGTCTCGACGAGCTAATTGAAGTCTCCGTGCCGCGACCGCGATCATCCGAACAATTTATCTCACCGCAATTTCTGGCCACCAAAAAACGGCTTGAAGACCTGATCCATCCGCCGGGCCAGGCGGCCGGAGACAAACTGCCGACTTTGCGGCTGACACAGGCCGGAGACGAAGTCGAGTAGCACAGACTTGTTAATAGCCGCCGATGAAATCGCAACCCAATACTAAAAACGGATCCTCCGACGGCAAGGTCCAACGAATCAGCGTCTCTCTTCCCGATTCCGTCTTTCGAGAATTGGATCAACTCGTAACCGAACGAGGGCTCGAAAGCCGCTCGAAAGCTATAGCCGACATGGTCACCCACTCCGCCTTGGAACATCAGAAAGATAAAGGTGATGGAATCATGGCCGGAACAATCACCATCGTGTACGACGAATCGAAAGGAAATTTGCTGCAGCGACTCGCCGAGCTCGAGCGCGGCTTCATCGACGAAGTAATCAGTTCGCTTCACGTCCAATTGCAGGATAGTCATCGGATGGAAGTTCTGCTCGTGCAGGGGCCGGCTAAACAGCTCAAGAGAATCGCTGACAAATTAATGGCCCTTAAAGGCGTAAAGACCGGCAAACTCACACTGACCACCATGACTATTCCACCTCTCCATCCCCTCCCAAGAAAGCGGCTCAGACCGGGCTAACTTCAACGACAAATAAGAGAGACACATGAATACGACAGCGGCGATTCCAACGGATCGCATCCTCTCCGAGGAGACCATTCCAGGCGGCGCCATGTGGTCTTGCGTTCTTCGTCGTCATCGCACCCTTCGTCTTACTGACATTGAAGGGGGAGTAAATGTAGGCGTATTGCTATATAACCATGACCATCCGCTGGATCGTTTAAATCTTCCGGATACCCTGAAAGCCCAGCACACCGCGAAGCTGACCGCCGGCTATGTTTTGTATAGCGACATGGGGCGAGTTCTATGTTCAGTCTCCGCGGATACCTGCGGATGGCATGATCCGCTGGGCGGCCACTCCACAGCGGCCCTGGTGAGAGCCAAATACGGAAATTCCACCTATCAACAAGAACGGAACGCTTTCCATAGAAATGCTCGGGATCAATTCCTGATCGAGCTCGGAAAATGGGGACTAGGTAAAGCGGACTTTGTCGCTAACATCAATTTCTTCAGCAAGGTTACAGTTGATGAAGCAGGAAAAATGCGTTTTCAACAGGGTAACTCGAAGGCCGGAAACTACCTCGACTTGCGCGCTGAAATGAACGTCCTCGTCGTTCTCAATACTTGTCAGCATCCGATGGATCCTGATCCAAAGTACAGTCCAAAGCCATTGCAAGCTATAGTCTGGAAATCCGACCCGCCCCTCGACGACGACTTTTGTCAGAATTTTTTGTCCTGAGAACAAACGCGGATTCATCCTCACCGAGGCGCTTTTTCGTTAACTTGAACCGAATGTCTTCAGGATGGTCGATCTTCTCCACCTATACTTCCATGAGCACTCTGATCTACACCGAAAGTCGGCTTCAGCCCGAACGGGCCGTTTTTGACTGCACTCTGCTCTCCGGCGAAGGCTGGGCGCACGAGATTAAGGCCGGGCAGTTCTTCAGGATCGTCGATTTGGAAGGTAATCAGGCGGTCGACACACTTTTCTATAATGCCCAAGATCGAACCGACAGATATAGCGCGCAAGACACCATCCGGGAACAGGGCAGCATCTATCTGACGACAGGAACGAAACTCATTTCTTCCGAAGGCAATATCCTGTTAACCATCGTGGCAGACACCTGTGGGCGGCACGATACGCTGGGAGGGGCGTGCGCGGCCGAGAGCAATCAGGTCCGGTACGCGATCGAAAAGAAGCATATGCATAATTGCCGGGACACCTTTCTTTTGACGATTGCAAAGTCGCCTCATGGCTACACAAAGCGGGATATAACTCACAATATCAATTTTTTTATGAATGTGCCGGTCACTCCGGAGGGAGGACTAACCTTTGCAGACGGCGTTTCTGGAAAGGGTCGATATGTTGAGATGCAGGCCGAGATGGATGTCATCTGCCTGATTTCGAATTGCCCGCAATTGAACAACCCCTGTAACGCCTATAATCCCGACCCCGATTCGTTTACTGATTTGGGATTAGATTTGAGGGAGCATAGGCAAACAGCTCCTGCATTCGCAAAAGCCGCGCCTGGAGCCTGGCTGAGGGATCTGCGTTTTCTTGCCATCACCGTACACCTATCACTCTCCATGTTTACCAAGGTCCTTGTTGCCAACCGTGGCGAGATCGCCTGTCGCGTGATTCGCACCTTGCGGAAGCTTGCCATCCAGGCCGTTTCGGTTTTCTCCGACGCTGATGTCCATGCCATGCACGTTGGGTTGGCAGATGAATCGTTCCGGATCGGACCCGGCCCGGCCAAGCAGAGCTATCTGAACTCGGAGAAGATTCTCTCGGTGGCGAAGAAATGCGGAGCCGAGGCGATCCACCCCGGCTATGGGTTTCTTAGTGAGAACGCCGAGTTTGCCGCCCAATGCGAAAATGCCGGTATCCGGTTTATCGGTCCGACGTCAGAACAGATCCAATCATTCGGTCTTAAGCACGTCGCACGGCGATTGGCTGCGAAAGCCGGCGCGCCGCTCTTGCCTGGCACGGGTCTATTGGCGAACTCGGAAGAAGCCCTGGAGGCCGCTCGGCAGATCGGATTTCCGGTCATGATAAAAAGCACGGCAGGCGGCGGCGGTATCGGCCTCCAACTTTGCCGGTCCCCCGCCGAATTGAGAGAAAGATTCGACACGGTCAAACGTCTGGGAGAAGCCAATTTCAAACAGAGCGGCGTTTACCTCGAAAAATTCGTTGAAATTGCTCGCCATATCGAGGTTCAGATTTTCGGCGACGGTACTGGCCAGGTCCTGCCAATTGGTGAACGCGATTGCTCGATCCAGCGCCGTAACCAGAAGGTGGTCGAAGAGACACCTGCGCCCGGTCTCTCTGACGTGGTCCGCAAACAGATTTTTGACGCATCAACCCGTCTCGGAAAAATTGTCAAATACGCTTCTGCCGGAACTGTCGAGTTCATTTACGATAGCATTGAGCAGAAGTTTTATTTTCTGGAGGTAAATACCCGGCTTCAGGTCGAACATGGTGTCACCGAGGCGGTAACTGGGATCGATCTTGTGGAATGGATGATTCTCCTTGCCGCCGGCGAACTCCCTCCGCTGCAAACCTTGGCACCCTCTTGCCGGGGTCACTCCGTCCAGGTTCGTATCTATGCCGAGGATCCAAACAAAAATTTTCAACCTAGCACCGGCCTCCTGACCGAAGTTGTATTTCCGACGGATGCCCGTGTTGACAGCTGGATTGAGCGCGGGACCGAGGTTTCGCCGTACTACGATCCGTTGATCGCCAAGATCATCGTCCATGGCAACGACCGGCCGGATGCGCTAGCCAAAATGAAACGACGCCCTTCGACAAACTCGTATTCACGGGATCGAAACCAACTTGGCCTATCTGGAATCGGTTTTCGAAAACGAGCAAGTGCTGCAGGGCGGCAGTACCACCCAGTTCCTGTCAACATTGAGATACATCCCGGCCACCCTCGATGTGCTCGAGCCGGGAACTCAGACGACGATTCAAGACTATCCAGGCCGGCTGGGATACTGGGCTGTTGGCGTTCCTCCATCCGGTCCGATGGATCCGCTCGCTTTTCGTCTCGGCAACCGCCTCCTCGAAAACGCCCCAACGGCTGCTGGGCTGGAAATCACCATGTCAGGCCCTACGCTTCGATTCAATACCCAATGCGACTTTTGTCTAACGGGTGCCGCGATGAAGGCCGATCTCGACGGCATCGAGACTGCGTTCTGGACAGTTGTTAAAGCAGGTGCGGGACAGACCTTGAGGTTCGGACAACTCGAGGGAAACGGCGTCCGGGCTTATCTCTTAGTGCGCGGTGGTCTGGATCTTCCCGACTATCTGGGAAGCAGGTCCACCTTCGCCCTCGGAAGATTCGGAGGCCACGGTGGTCGGGTACTTCGCGTCGGCGATGTCCTTCGACTCGCACAGAAGACAGTCAATTTACCTCCTCTCCGGAACGTCAAGGGACAGAACGGGAGGTCCCGAGTTCCACGGTGCCGTTACCTTCCTTTTTGCCAGAATCGATCCTCCCGAATTATTTGCACGAATGGGATCTTGGAGTGTTATACGGACCGCACGGTGCCCCCGATTTCTTTACCACGGAGGACATTGACACATTTTTATCCATCGAATGGAAAGTTCATTACAACTCGAATCGGACCGGCATCCGGCTGATCGGCCCGAAGCCAAAGTGGGCCAGAAAAGATGGCGGCGAAGCCGGGCTGCATCCGTCGAATATTCACGATAACGCCTACGCGGTGGGTGCGGTCGACTTTACGGGCGATATGCCCATCCTCCTCGGGCCCGATGGTCCGAGTCTGGGTGGGTTCGTTTGTCCAGCAGTTGTCGCGGATGCGGAACTCTGGAAACTTGGGCAACTCAAGGCAGGAGATACCGTCCGTTTCCGCTGCTTAACCTTGGCTGATGCGGAGCGACTGAAGTCCAGTCAGGAACAGGAAATTGAGACACTGCATCCGTCGGACCGAACTGCCACCCTGAACGCAAAGTTCAACACCGGTCCCGTTGACCAGGCCATCCTCGCTGAGCTCGAGCCGTCCGGAGAGCGGCCGCGAGTCGTCTACCGAGCGTCCGGAGACTCTAACATTCTCGTTGAATACGGCCCGCTCGTTCTGGATCTGAACCTCCGTTTCCGCATTCATGCACTCACGCAATGGATGAACCATCATCACCTTCCAGGAATCATTGACCTCACGCCTGGGATCCGGTCATTACAGATCCATTTTGACAGCCGGAGGCTTCACCTGAGGGTACTCCTCGACATTCTGTTAGCCGCAGAGAAAGAACTTCCCCTTGCCGATGAAATGGAAGTTCCGACGCGCATCGTCCACATGCCGTTGTCATGGGAAGACGAATCGACCCTGCTGGCAATTCAAAAATATATGCAGTCGGTGCGGGCGGACGCACCCTGGTGCCCAAGCAATCTTGAGTTTATCCGCCGCGTGAATGGTCTGAAGAGCATCGACGAAGTAAAACGGATCGTCTTTGAGGCCAGCTACCTCGTCCTCGGACTAGGCGATGTCTACCTGGGAGCCCCGGTGGCCATCCCGATTGATCCTCGCCACCGCCTGGTGACCACGAAATATAATCCCGCGAGAACATGGACACCAGAAAATGCCGTCGGCATCGGTGGCGCCTACCTCTGCATCTACGGGATGGAAGGTCCCGGTGGCTACCAGTTTATCGGCCGAACAGTACAAGTCTGGAACCGGTTCCGAGTTACCAAGGATTTCGGCCCGGGAAAACCGTGGCTGCTCCGGTTCTTTGACCAAATACGATTTTATCCTGTTTCCGCGGAACAATTGCTTCGTCATAGAGAGGATTTTCTGGAGGGCAAGTTCCGCCTCACGGTGGAGGAGCAAACGTTTCGGCTCCGCGATTACCACGCCTTTCTAAGCCTGATCGCGCCGGAAGCGGCAGCATTCAAAGCGGAGCAGCAAAAGGCCTTCGAAGCCGAACGGGAACGATGGACCGCCACAGAGTTTGTTCCGGCGGATGAACCAGGAGTAACGTCGATTGAGGAGGAAGTGCACTTCCCTGCGAACGGGTCGTTCGTTAACTCGCCGATCGCGGGCAACCTCTGGAAAGTTCTCGTAAAAGCCGGTGATTCAGTCGCGGTCGATCAGCCGGTGGCCATCCTCGAGTCAATGAAAATGGAAATGCAAATCCGCACCATCCGCGGAGGCACGATCCATTCGGTATTGTGCAAAGAATCATTGCCGGTTTCTCCGGGGCAACATCTCTTCATAATCGAGACTCTTCCATAGAGCTTGAATAGATGCCCGAAAACCGGAGCGTTTCGCCTTGCTCCGGACCATCGCCTTGGGCAACCGGATTGAAATGGATCCAGCCTTTCCTTTCTTCTTGCCTCATCCAGGCGTATGCTCCGGATGTTTGAAGAGAGTTTCTACCATCCTCGTCTTAATTCAAGGAGCATAACTATGAGCGAATTTCCGGAAATCCAACCGTTCGGACCGAGGCCCGCACCGCACAACGAGGATCCGTCCAATGAAGCGCGTGCGAATCATCCGCCCGCCGAGCCCGTGGTCAGGTCTGCAACCGACACTCAGCAGAGTCGCCAAAACCTTACGATAGTCGTTGTAACGGCCGTCGGAGTAGGATTTGCTCTCGGTTACCTGACGTTCCGATATCAGCAACTGATCCTTCGCCAAAGCAGGCTCGACGAATTCCTCAACTACGCACAGGCATGGGTCCGTGAACAAGGGCCAAAAATCACAGAGCCTATCAGGCAAGGCATCGAGTCGACCGGGTCCTCTGTGGAGCAGGCTTTCAGGAAGGTCGGCGCCAGCCACCCATTGGACTCTCTCAACCTGTTCCATCGTCCCAAGCCACGAAAATTCTTGGGACTCCAGATCTTTTAGGAGCCGGACGCGCTCCCAAGTTGAACTGCTGCGATGCAGGTTTGTAACTTCGATGCTTAGCCGCCGTGGATGGTGGATACATTCCGGCGCGTCCGGGGTGGCACGTCCATAGAGCGCGCGGAGGTTTCAAACACAGGGTCCAAGCCGAACCACCCGGACTGCTTGAAAAAACGGCCGGCCGACCTTCGACTCACTCACCATTCCTTATTGGCACGTTCCTGTGAACGTGCTGCGCCGGAATGCATTTACCATAGAAGGCGGCTCGCCGGAACGTCACCATCTGACCCGCCGAGGAGGTTCACACGGGCGCGCGTCCCTTGCGATCGCGACCGGGTTTTAATCCACCTTCCTTCCTTTTTTCGCTTCCTGGCGTTTTGGGCAACCTTCCCTGTGGACGTCTTCGCCGGAGCACCGGGCATCGCCATCGGGTCGGAGACAATGGCTTTGTTTCGCTCAGCGGAAACTGGTTGCCGAGTTTAGGAATTGCATTCTATTATCGGTCCACCGGGAAACGCGCGGTTAGCTCAGTGGTAGAGCACTACCTTGACACGGTAGGGGTCACAGGTTCGATACCTGTATCGCGCACCAACCCCTCAGCATCAAGGACTTACGAGCCTGGCCTCGGAACCCCGGTTTCACCCCCCATGAACGCTGAACAACTCGCTAAGTCCCTTGCGGCTCGCTTTTTGGAAAACGGCAATTATGAAGCACTCGGCACACCTCTCGGCCGGGAGGGCAGAATTCAGGAGTTGCAGGAGTTACAGAATCGATGAGCGGATCGGCTCCTTATGCGCACAACAGGCGCCCGCCTCAGCACTTGTTCAGAAGCGAACTCTCATGGTTCTGCCGGCAAATGGACGCTGAAGGTTCGAATCTCGAAATCGGCAATACGCCGTGCATTGCGGTTCGAACTATCCAATGGGAGCGCTTATCCATTTCTGCAACTCTCCCGGTGGGCCACGAATGAGGAAGTTTTATCCTTGGCAGAGGCGGACCGATTTTTTTCAGCAAGGCACTGTTGGCCCTTAGCATCAGACTGGTGGACAAAATACATCTCTGGCGCGGTGATAAGCCTCACTATACGCCAGCCCTCGTGAAGGTTCCGCTTGTTAAATGGCAGGTCGGCTGTAAGAGACTAACGAGCCATGTCATCGTGAAGCCGAAACAAGGGACATTATCGACGATGAGGGGGGCGCTTCTGCATTTCAAATTCTTTGCCGATTTTCACGACAAAGCAAAGTCGGCAGTTGCGACCGGACAGTATCATCGTGGATCGCAGGAGTATGCGCGATATCTTACTCACCTTAGCAAGGACCCTAATCTGTCGTTCATGTACAGCGGTAGCCATCGATATGCGAATAGTAACCGCGTTCTTCGGGCTGGGATTATTAGAACTAACGTGGGCTTCGAATTTTATGTGCGCACCGTGAATGGCGCTTCTTGATTGCGTTCAAAATCTGGCCCCTTTGGATGCCCTGGCGCGTCGTCTTCACAAGCGCTTTGGGTAATTAGGAATTTGGTGTCGGCGTTGGTTGTGGTGAAGGAGAGGGATAGGTTTCAGTAGGGGTAAATGGAGTAGGCAAAGGAATTGGAGTAATGTAAGGAGTGGGCGAAGGCGTGTCGAATGCACATGCCGCAATGCAGGACAGGATTATTGGTATTTTCATGACGTTTAAATCGTTTCTAAGGCGCTTGTTTCAGGGGCCAGTAGAAGGTTTGCTTGAGTCACCCCTGGTTCGTCTACGGGCTTTCTTAGCCTTAATGCGGCGATCGTTTAACTGGCGGCGACCGTCCGGAAGGTCGTAAGGATGCGCAACGCTGGGTTTCGGCTTCGGCTTAGGCTTTGTTGGTTTTGGCATTAACGCCAATAGCAAATCTTCCCGCGTCATAAACTTCAAAACTTCCCCAATTTTGAATGGAGGTTTTGCGTCTGGCAAGAATAGGAAAAACAAATTGTTGCGTGTCATCCGGCGCGGAATGCCCGGCAAGCCAATTGGCGAGATCTTCGTGTAAGCCGATAACGATTTCGGTCCCGGTCTTGCGCTGCCGGAAAGAGACGATTCCGTGTTCCGGATCGAGAGAGACCATTTAAGGTTAGCGCAATCGCCCAATCTTGCGCCGGTTGTCCAGGCGAACAAAACCACGCCGGCCCAATCGCTATCTTTCCAACGAGCCAAACACAGTCTTTGGACTAAGATTTTCTACGACGCACGGAGAGCATTGGACAACGCATGTCGAGCTTCTGAACACACGGCGTTATATTCTGATTCCAGAAAGGCTACCTATGGATAGGAGAAAACGTATCCAGCATGGCCCTGGTGGGGATTCACGCCGCGCCAGCTTTAGAGGTCGCCGAAAGCAACAAATAATGACCAAGCGCGACGGAAAACTGGAATACTCACTAGATGTGATTGAGACCCACGACGGGCGCACTTGGCTTGTGTTTACCGACCACACCGCCGACCGCGCAGACGAACACTGGGTCGCGTGGGAGGAGTACACGGGCCCAGGCGAGCCCGGCGCTACAGAGCGTATCTTGCACGACGCGCTAGGCGTTCTCGCGGAACGATTTGGCGAGCGAGTCGTCCGCTGGGAGAAAATCATTGCCGCTTTTCAATCTGCTCTTAGCATGACCCACTAACCCGCAAATATCGACGAGCTGTAAGCAAACCTTTACCGCGCGGGATCACAATCCGTTTCAAGAACGGCGAACAGCCGCGCGAATCTCGACCGCCGACGTGAGCGAACTTAGCAAAGCTAAGCTAGCGTTAGAGTTAGACAACTTAATTAACGCCGACGCCGGCCTTCCGTCGTTCGCGGTAGTTCCGCCTTTTGACCTTCGGTCATCTTCTCACGGGAGACGAATTCGTTGGGCGCCTATGGGCCGTCTATACGGTGGGTGTAGACCAGCCTGGCGCTCGGATTGGAAAGCACCCGAGGCCGGACGATAACCATGTGGCCGCTGCCGCGCTTCTCCTAACTCTCCCCGGAATCTGGGTCGTGCTCGATCGGTCTCCGCGCGTTCCGGGCCAAGACGTGCTTCAGGAACGGGCGTTTGTAATTCTCGAACACCGCCGTGATAATTGCCGCATCATCCGCATAACCCGCCCCGGGGATAGTGTCGGGCAGGATATCGACCCCTTTCCGCAGGTAAAAGAGCGCAAAAGCGGATTCCGCTATCGCCGTAAACGGGATTGACCGATTCAAGCCGGCGTGAAAGTCTTCGACAATTTCCGCCAAAAACTCGACTTGGTCCGGAAGATTCGGAAACTCCGTCACTTGCGTGACGGCCAGCCGAATTTCCGGCAGCCAGCGAACGAGCTTGTCGAGATGCTCCGGCGTAATCCGGCGAGCACCGTCCGCGATGAATTCCTGCAGCTCCAGACTCATTGAAACCAAGAAGCTACCATGCTCCGGGCTCACAAGGAAAGCGTTGAAATTCGACCCCGCGATTGGCCCGTTTTCCCGGCAAGCTTTACTCCCTTCCTCCAAAGGGGTCAGTCATTGGGTCAGTCATCAAACGCGACTGCGGTCCCGCATTTCTCCGAGGGTTTTGACTTACGCCCGCTCGGCGCGTCTTTCCTCTTTCGTTCACCCGGAAGGCAGTCCGCCGCTGTGCCGTCACGACTAAATCCCTGTCGTCAGTTCCTTGGCTCGTTGGATCGCCAGGTCCAGTTTCGTCCGATCTTTGCCCACGCCGCGCGCAATGTCCGGGCGTCCACCGCCTTTGCCACCAAGGATCCCCGTGAGTTCCTGGACAATCTTACCCGCGTGAAGCGCCTTTGTCAGCGAGGGATCGACCAGCGCCAAGACATGGATCTGGTCGTGGCTGCTGCCGAACAACACCGCGACACCCGCGAATTTTCTCGCCTTCAACAGATTCGCTACTAACTGAAGTTGATCCCCAGTCGCACCTTGGACTACCTCCACAATAGCCCGTTCATCCAAAGATAGTCGCCTTACTAACTGTTCCGCCTCACGTTGAAGAACTACTGTCCTTTCCTTTTCGGTCGCCTTTTTCAGCTCAACTAACTCTCGATTCAGTTCATCGATCCTGGCTGACCTTTGATCTAACTGCTCTTGCAGATAACGGAAAGCAACCAGACCGGTAAGAGCTTCCACTCTGCGAACACCCGCTGAAATAGCTCCTTCACTTACGATCTTAAAAAGACCCAGCTGCCCCGTCCGCATGACGTGGGTACCACCACACAATTCCATGGAGTAACCGTCGAGCCGACCCTTGGTGCCGCCGATCTGCACCACCCGTACTTCCGTCCCATATTTTTCGCCAAAGAACTGCTTGATATCCGCGCGGGCTCTTACTTCTCCGTAAGGCACTTCGATCCAGCTTACCGTATCGTTCGCCACAATCCGATCGTTCACTAGCTCCTCTATCTCTCGCAGTTGTGGCGTGGAAACGGGATGACTATTGAAATCAAATCGCAACCGATCGGGTCCAACGTACGAACCCTTCTGGCTTACTTCCCTGCTGACGACTTCATGTAAGGCCCAATGTAACAAATGGGTAGCAGTATGGTGTGCCTCGATCATCCGGCGCCGTGGGCGGTCTACCTTTAAGATAACATCGGCGGGAAAATTAACGTCTACCGCCTTGGCTAATTTCAGGTAGAAAGTTCGACCTTGCTTAGTTACACCATGGACCGGCACCACATCGCCGTCCGAGAGGACCACTGCGCCGGTATCGCTGACCTGTCCTCCCATTTCCGCGTACAGGGGCGATCGGTTAACGATCGCGAAAGCCTGGTCCTCCTGGTTAACGACCTGCACCAAAAGTGCCTGGGCCTCATCAAGGTCAAACCCGACGAACTCGGTGGGAACCGTCTCTTCGACGGCGGCAATCACTTCCCTTTCCTGCGCCGCTCTTGAGCGGGTCCGCTGCTGTTCCATCTGCTTTTCGACCGCCTCAAGATCAAGCGTCAGGCCCCGCTCCCGAACTAACACGTCCGTTAAATCAACGGGAAACCCGTAGGTGTCGTACAACCTGAAGGCGGCCGCAGCGGGAAAAGTCTTTCCGTGGTGCCGTTGGTATTCCTCCTCGAAGAGGTGTAAACCGCGGTCCAAGGTGCGATTGAACAGATCTTCCTCACTAACTAATACCTCAACTAATTTATTCTTCTCTGATTCCAATTCCGGAAAAGTGGAACCAAAGTTATCGACCACGGTACGGACTAGTTTACTCAGAAATCCTTCAGAACCGAATCCCAGATAGCGCCCAAACATCACCGCCCGGCGAAGAATTCGGCGCACGACATAGTTGCGATCCGTATTACCAGGGAGAATACCATCCGAGATAGCAAAAGAGAGAGTGCGAATGTGATCGGCCACTACCCGGAAAGCGATATCCATTTTTTCTTGTCCAGAAGGGTTCGCGCGCGAGCCGGGCAGCGTTCTTCCATAGGACTTGCCAGTCAGTTCGGAGATTCTTTGGAAGATCGGCCGGAAGACATCGCTCTCGTAATTGGAGATTGGGCGATTGAAATCCTGGAAGTCATTGGTGCATTCAATAATTCCGGCGACCCTCTCGAAGCCGAGCCCGGTGTCCACATGTTGAGCGGGCAATGATGAGTATCCGCCGTCCGAATCGGCATTGAACTGGATAAAGACCAGATTCCAGATTTCCATGCATGACGGTTTTCCCTGGTTGACCAACCTGCCCTCGGTGTCTCCCTTCGCGGTCAGGTCGATGTGTATTTCGGAACAGGGTCCGCAGGGGCCAGTATCTCCCATCATCCAGAAATTGTCCTTCCGGCTGCCGTTTACGATATGAACCTTCGGATTCAGACCGGCTCCCGCAAAGGCGGATGCCCAACATTCGTAGGCTTCGGCGTCAAAGGCAGCGGGATCACCCTCGCCCGGCGCATAGACCGTCGCGTAGAGGCGGCTCGGTGGAAAATTCCACCGTTCAACTAAAAGCTCCCACGCCCAACGAATCGCCTCTTTTTTGAAGTAATCCCCAAAGCTCCAATTGCCTAGCATTTCAAAGAACGTGTGGTGATAAGTATCGAAGCCGACATCATCGAGGTCATTGTGCTTGCCACCTGCCCGGATGCATTTCTGCGTGTCGGCGACACGTGGCGGCTTGTAGGGCGCTTTCTCCTGGCCGAGAAAATAGGGTACGAACTGGTTCATACCCGCGTTCGTAAATAGCAGATTTGGCGCGCTGGGAAGCAAGCTGGCAGACGGCACAATCGTGTGCTGTTTTTGCCGAAAGAAATCCAAAAATGATTGCCTGATCTCGAATGCCTTCATGATACAGCGGTCAATTGCCGAGCCGCGAAGATGCGCGAAAAAACGCGGGCACTCAAGTACGAGCTGAAGACCCCGTTCGTGTCCCGGATTCGCGTTCTTGTTGAATCTGCAGACAGCAAGGCGCTACCCACGAACGTCAGGATACTCTTCAAACGGGTTATGGACCCGAATTTCGTAATACCACACCTCATAGCCGCGTAGCCGAGTTCGGATCGCCGGTCGGCCAAAAAGCGCGAGGACATCCGGCTGAGCGGTCAACCCCTGGAAAAGAGCCGCCAGACGCACTCTTTCCCAGCTTTCCGGCCTGATCGTGTATATATACACAGGCGCGAATGCGACCCGGCCGTTGACATCAAACGGAATCGCGATCGCATCATTGCCAAATCCCCGGGTGAACATTTTCGGTTCCTCGACCGGAGCCCGGATCAATCCCCAACGCCACCATTTGCCTGAATTCGAAGGAACCATGTAGTAACCGCGGTTGCGCCCGAGAGCCACGAAGTCGGGATCGTTCGGAAGGCAAGGTATGAGCCCCGCAAAACTCTGTGCTACCCCGAACACCATCAACGCACCCAGAATCATCGAACGTTTCACAGTTTCACACGAATTTGTCACTTGGACCATTGGTTTGGCCAATCCGGTTGCAGCCTCGCCGGGCTACCCAAGGCTGACTTCCCTGCCAGTCAAACTGGAATGATAGATCGCATCGAGCATTTCCATGAGTTGGACCGCCTGGATTGAACTATTGATCGGGGCCTCTTCTCCCTTAATTGCTCGCAGAAAATTCTGCATCTGCGGAACAAACTCGTGCGTGACCGTTTCAAAGGGAAGCTCACTGTCGACCAGCTTCCCAGCCCGGTCTTCGAAGAGCGCCAACGGCGGGATCTTCACTGACCGATCCAGCTGCAGAGTGTCCACGATTCGGATCGATCCCTTCGGTCCAAAAACGGTGGTACTGAATAGCTCACGCTCGCCGTCCTTTCCGAGAGGGATGTCGTCGGTCAGATTTCCCGCCCAGGAGACCTCGAACAAGACGGAAGCGCCATTCTCGAACCGGATCATACCATAGGCGCTGTCTTCCACGTCAAAGACGGGCGTTTTTACGAGCTGAGGAAACTTTTGGTACGTCTGGGCTGAAACGGTTCTCGGTTTTGGATTGCCCATCAAATACCAGGCGGCGTCGATGGCGTGGACTCCAAGATCGATGAGCGCTCCCCCTCCTGCCCTTGAACGATCGGTAAACCAACCGTCAATTCCTCCGGGGGTTCCTCTTGATCGTACCCACATCGTCTTCGCAAAATAAATCTCGCCGAGACGCCGTTCACCGACTGCTTTCCTGGCTGCTTGCATGGCACCGGAAAAACGCATCTGACGCCCAAAAAAATAGATCAATCCTCGCTGCTCAGCTTCTGCGTGCAATTGCCTCATTTGTTCTGCATTCAATGTCGGGGGCTTCTCGCACAAGACATGCTTTCGAGCCTGCAACGCCTTCAAAGTTCCGGGGAAATGGAGTGCATTGGGCAAACTGACAACCACAGCGTCGAGTTTGGAATCCGAAAGCATCTCCTCGTAGCTGTCGAAGACCTTCTCCGGCGAATAGCTGGCAACAAACTTTTGTCGCCGTTCCTCGTTTAAATCGCACGCCGCATATAAACGCCCGAGTCCACTTTGCTGAATTCCTTCTGCGTGTCGCTTACCGGGCCAGCCCAAGCCGACGATACCAACATTATACTTGTCCATCGCTCGCCAGGAAGGAAAGGCCAAAAAGGGCGAGATGCAAACGCCGAGAGCTCCGAACAGGCTCACATTAAAGGCACGAGGGTGCAAGATCCTCGTTCGCCCCGTTGCAGCTCGCCGATACCCCGATCCTCCCCTCGCTTGCAAGGCCTGGTTTTGAAGTAGATTGGTTTACGCCCTCGATTCATCCGTGCCGGACTGTTCTGAAAAAATGTCTACTGCCCCAACCACCATCGAAAACTTAAAGCAGCGAACTAACGCGGATCGCGCCACCGCCTCATTGCATGCGCAGGTTGACGGTGTGGCTGCGAAGCAGACTAAAGATCAAAAACCGTACCTCGAACTTTTCCTTCGAGACAGTACTTCCGGTTTCACGTTACGCGTCTGGAGCGACCATCCATCCTACGGATTTTCTTGCGACCTTCGTGTCGGCGATTTCGTCGAGATTGAGGGCGATTTCTATGTCAGCCCGTCCTACGGACTTGAGGCGAAAGGCTGGACGATCCGGTTTCTTACCGCCACGGAAAAGGCTGACCTCCTTGCCGGGCCGGTAAGCGTCCAGGAAAGGCAAAGGACCGATTATTCAACCATTGAATCTTATACCGCGTCCATCGGTGATCCCCGGCTCCGCAAGTTGTGTCTTTTGTTTTTGCACGAATTTGGCGATCGCATGCGGCGGGCGGCGGGCGCAAGAAATTATCATCACGCCAGACGCGGCGGGTTAGTGGAGCACGTCGCACAGATGATGCGGTCCAGCAATGCAGTAGCAGGAGTTTACCCCGATCTCAACCGCGACCTCCTTTTGGCCGGCGTCCTTTTCCACGATTCCGGGAAGCTTTGGGAGAACTGCTTCCCTAAGGACAGTTTTATCATGCCCTACGAGATCCGGGGAGAATTGATCGGACATGTCTCCATCGGGGTCGAGCTTGTTAATCGCCTTTGGCAAAGGCTGAAGGAGAGCTCAGACTTCCCTGATTGGAGCTCCCTTACCCCGGAGTCTGAAGCGGTACGTCTTCACTTGGTTCATCTGATCGCAGCCCATCACGGCGAGAAGCAGTTCGGTTCCCCGGTCGAACCTCGGACTCCGGAAGCCATGGCTCTCCATTTAATCGACAATCTCGATGCAAAACTGGAAATGATGCATAACGCCTATCAATTCGGCAAACGGCTCGGTACCGAGGTCGTCGAACGGGTGCGGCCTTTGCCGACGAATCTGGTAGAGCCGTTGTCAGTCTTCTCCAAAGAGGAAAAGGCGCCTTAGCAATCCAGCACCGCTAAGGCTATGCAAGAGCGGGCTGGAGTTTTCTTTCTTCAGGCTTCTGGGAGAGATCGCCACGGCGTTCCCGGTCTTTCGAGTGATTCTTCGCAACCAAGAGGTAAACCGCCGGTACGACAAAGAGCGTAAAGCTGGTTCCGATAATCATTCCCGTCACCAAAACCCAGCCGATGCTGTTCCGCGCCCCGGCCCCTGGGCCATGGGCAAGAATAAGGGGTGTGTGACCCGCCACGGTTGCAACCGACGTCATCAGAATTGGGCGAAGACGTGTTCCCGATGCTTCGATGATGGCCCTGAACTTATCCAGGCCTCGTTCCTGAAGTTTATTTGCAAATTCAACAATCAAAATGCCGTTCTTGCAGACAAGCCCGACCAAGGTCACCAAGCCCACATAGCTGTAGGCATTAATCGTCGTCTTCCCGAGAAATGTCACCGCGAGCGCTCCTGTTAAACCAAGGGGCACCGATCCCATGAGAATAATCAAGGGGTCTCGAAAGCTCTCGAACTGAGCCGCCAACACGAGATAGATGAGAATCCCGGCCAAGGCAAGGGTGGTGAGGAACGAATCCCCTTCCTTCCGCAATTGCCGCGACTCGCCGGTGTAGTCGATCGTATACCCTTTTGGCAGGATCCTGGCCGCCTCCTGTTCGAGCACCTTCAGAGCGTCATCCGTGGTGGCACCCGAGAATTTATTCGGCAGTCCTTGGATCGTCGCGGAGTTCAACTGCTGAAAGCGGTTCAGCGATCGTGGTTGGGTCGTCGTTTCAATCTTCGCAAAGGTCCCAAGCTGAATTGGTTGGCCATTGGGTCCGGTAACGTACAAATTCTTCAAATCGTCGGTGGTGAGTCGATTGGCCCGTTTCACCTGGGGAATGACCTTGTAGCTGCGACCCTGGATACTGAAGTAGTTGGTGTATCCCCCGCCGAGCAGCGTTGCCAGGTCGCCGCCAACCTGCTGCAGATTCAGTCCCATCGACGCCACCTTGTCCCTGTCGAACACGATGTTGGCCTGGGGCAGGTCGTACTTCAGATCGCTGTCCGCAAAAACAAATTTGCCACTTTTCAAGGCCGCACCGACCAGTTGCTGAGAAAACTCGTAGATCTCCCTCGGCTCAGCCGTCGAGGAGATTACCAACTCAACCGGAAAATTGGTTCCTCCGGGCAGCGGCGATGGCGTGGTCGCAAAAATCTGAACCCCGGGAATCTGCGCGAGCTTATGGTTTACGTCCACCAGCACCTCCTCCATGGTTCGTTTGCGCTCGGTCCATGGCTTGGCAACCATGCCGGAGAAGCCCTGCGACTGAAACGTGATCTGGAACGTCTGGGCTGTCTCAGGAAAGCTCTTGTAAATATCGTTCATCTGCTGGGTGAACAGCATATTTTGTTCGAGTGTCGCGTTGGGCGGAGTTTGAACGATTCCGAAAACAACGCCCTGGTCCTCCCGCGGTGCGGGTTCCTTGGCCGACATCAAGTAAAAGGGCACCGAAAGGCAGATAAACAAACCGGCCATGATACAGATCACCGGCCAATAGCCGAGCGACCAGGTCAAAGTCTTTACGTAGCCGTTTCGCAGATTGTCGAATCCGCGTGTAATCCAACCCGCGAGGCCGCGCTCCGTCATCCCTCTCTTGAGGAGCTTGGAAGACATCATCGGCGACAAGGTCAGCGCCACTACGCCGGAAATAGCGACGGCGCCCGAGAGGGTAAATGCGAACTCGCGGAAAAGTGACCCGCTCAATCCACCCTGCAAACCAATCGGAGCATACACCGTCGCAAGGCTGATGGTCATCGCGATAATTGGGCCGAACAATTCCCGAGCGCCCTTGATCGCCGCGTCGAACGGCGTTAATCCTTCCTGCAAATGCCGTTCCACGTTTTCGACCACGACAATCGCATCATCAACGACAAGCCCGACGGCAAGGACAATCGCGAGCAGGGTGAGCAGGTTCAGCGTGAACCCGAATAAAAGCATCAGAAAGAAGGCGCCGACCAACGACAACGGGATCGCCACGACGGGAATCAGGACAGACCGAAACGATCCCATGAAGAGAAAGATCACAACGATGACGATCGCGATCGTTTCCGTGAGCGTCTTAATCACGTCGTCGATGGCGTCCTGAATATACTTCGTCGAATCGTACGGAATGGCCAGATGCATCCCCGTCGGAAGCTCCCGCTCAATGTCCGGCAGCGCCGCTCGGACCCGCCTGATCACATCCAAGGTGTTTGCGGTAGGCAGAACGAAGACACCCATGAAAGTCGCGGTGCTCCCGGAGAAGCGAACATCGGAGTTATAGTCCTCGGCACCAAGGTCCACATCGGCAATATCCTTGAGACGCACGATGGCCCCATTTTGTTGTTTGATCACCAGTTGCTTGAATTCTTCGGCGGTCTCCAGATTCGTGTTCGTGACCAGGCTGGTAGCAACCATCGAGCCTTTGGTCTGACCCACTCCGGCGAGATAGTTGTTATTCTGCAGAGCGGTCTGGACGTCGGTGGGCGAAACGTTCAAGGCCGTCATTCGATCCGGTTTCATCCAGATCCGCATCGCGAACGTCCGCGCGCCAAGGATCTGGGCGCTTTGGACACCACTGATGGCCGATAATTTCGGCTGAACGACTCGCGTCAGGTAGTCAGTAATCTGGTTTCGGTCCAAATCATTGGAGAAGAAGCTCAGGTACATTGACGCGAACTGGTTGTCCGTCGAAGTGATCTGGAGGACGGGCAACTGGGAGGCCGGCGGCAATTGGTTGCGAACCTGCTCAACCTTGGTCTGAATCTGTGCGAGAGCGGCGTTCGGATCGTAGTTCAGCTTGAGGTGCACACTGATTGTGCTGGCCCCCTGCTGGCTCGTGGATTCCATGTAGTCGATTCCATCCGCACTCGCGATCGATTGTTCCAACGGCGTGGTAAGAAAGCCTCGCACCAGGTCCGCATCGGCGCCGTAGTAGGTCGTCGTCACGGTGATCACCGACAGATCGCTCCGCGGGTACTGGCGGACATTGATATTTCGGATGGCCTGATAACCCGCAATGAAGATTATCAAATTCACTACCGTCGCTACGACAGGCCGCTTGATGAATAGATCCGTGAAATGCATTTCTAATCTCCAACGTCAACTGTCTGAAGGCCTTGGGGCCAGATCGCTCTCGGGTTTTATCTTGTTGTTAACAATGACATGAGCGCCGCTCTTGAGCCGAAACACACCTGAAGTGACTACCTCTTCGCCGGGCTTGAGCCCGGAAGTGATCGAAATCATGTCTCCGCGCGATCGGCCAAGCTTGATGAACTGTTCCTTCACTCCTTTGTAGTCCTTTCCCTGCTGGTCCTTCATCTCGGAAACGATAAAGATCGAATCGCCGTAAGGCGCATAGTGAATCGCTGTGGCCGGGACGGCGATGACGTTTTGCGTTTCGTTCATCAAGACACTGACCTTCCCAAACATGCCCGGACGGAGCTTCAAATCGGAATTGGCCAGGGTCGCCTGGACCTGGATATTCCGCGTGGCCTGGTCGACGAGCGAGTTGATCGCCGTGATCGCACCCTTAAATGGCTGGTCGCCGTAGGCATCAACATGCAACGTCACCGGTTGGCCGACTACAAGTTTGCTAAGATCCTGCTGCGGCAGCGAGAAATTGACGTAAATCGGATCAAAGGATTGGAGCGTCACCACAGGATCTCCTTCTTTGAGATATTGACCGAGGTTCACCTGGCGGATACCGGCTATACCATCGAATGGTGCACGCAACGTTTTCCGCGCGATCAAAGCATTGTACTGATCGACGGACGCCTTGGCTTGGCGGAAGCTTGCGTCGGCGCTATCGTAGTCCGACTGGGAAATCGCGTGTTTCTCAACTAAATCCTTATCTCGCTTCAGCGTCACCTGCGCCCAATCTCGCTGCGCTTCCGCATTATGAAGCAAAGCTTCTTCCTGGGTCGTCTCCAAACGAACCAGCAAATCGCCCGCGCGCACCTTATTGCCGGATTCGAAAGCTATCTTGCTCACGATCCCGGCTAAATCGGTGCTAACAGTCACCCCATTGACGGCCGTAAGGCTCCCAACGCTCTCGAGGGTCGGTTGCCATTCCGATTGTTTGGCGAGGTCAGTTGTTACGGCCGTCGGCGGCGGCTCGAACGCCCCGGACTTGGCCAATTTCATGAAACCCTGAATCTGGGTGACTTTCACAAACCCGAGGCCGAATAGAACTGCGACAAACAGACAGAAAAGAACCACGAAAAACACCAGATACTTCCAGAAAGGCTTCTTCTTCATAAGCAAAACTTGTTGTTAAACGTTCGACTCCCCGACCGTGCGGGCAAGCTCACTTAGACGTGTCCTGATCTTTTCCAGGAGAAAAACGAGTTGCTGCCGCTCCTCTTCGCTCAGTGGTTCCACGATGCTGGTAAACCAGCGGCAATAGGCGGGACGGATTTTATCGAGGAAACTTTGGCCCGACGCGGTCAGATGAACTCGAATCAGGCGCCGATCTTCCGGATCGGAGCGCCGCTCAATCATCCCGTCCCTCTCCAGTCCGTCCAACAGGCCCGAGATGGTGGCGCGAGTGACGCCCGTTTTTTCCGCCAATCCCGCCGGGGTAGCCTGACCCTCGGTGCATTTCATGAGCATCATCAGCAGGTTGAATCGGCCATGACGAGTCCCATGCGACGCTAGAACCTGTTCATCAAGGGCCAGCAATTCGTCGCCGGTTCGTAACAGTTGCAGGAAAGTATAACAGGCCGAAGCATCGAGGCCGGGGAAGTGTTTAGCTTCCTCGAGGAAAACCTCGTACCTTGGCAACCCTTTAAGAAGCGTAAGAGTCCCTCGCATAAGCTTAATGAACCTAATTATTAGGAACCTAACCAATGTCAAGCAGTATTCGCGTTAGCGGTGGGTTTCAGACCAGGTTCATACCCCGGATCGGGTCGGGTCCCTCCCGCTGGGTTATGGCGCGTTCGGTCATGCGAGAGCTTGACCCTACCTTCAGCCTTTCTCGAGGAAGATGGTTAGCAGGGCGATGTCGGCGGGGGTGATTCCGCTGATTCGGCCGGCCTGACCCAAGGTGGCCGGTCGAATCCTGGTGAATTTCTGCCGAGCCTCGAACCGGAGGCCTCGGACGTTTTCGTAGTCCGTCCGATCGGGTATGACCTTTGATTCCGCCCGTTCCGCACGGGCGATCGTGTCCTCCTGTCTTTTGATGTAGCCTTCGTATTTCAAGTCGGTCTCGACCTGCTCCCACGCTTCCGTCGAAAAGCCGCCCAGCAGGTCGGTTGGCAGATGCGTGACGCTAAAGTCCGGTCGCCGCAACAATTGATCGAGACGGTATTGATCCAGCCGGATTTTGGCGGCGAACTGTTTCGCTTCGGCAATCGCCTCGATCTTTTTTGCCGTTGCCCTCCATTGCGCTTCAGAAACGAGCCCGTTCTCCCACGCTTTCGGGGTCAGCCGGAGATCGGCGTTGTCCTGGCGCAGGAGAAGCCGGTACTCCGCCCGACTGGTAAACATCCGGTAAGGCTCCTGGGTCCCCCGCGTGACGAGGTCATCGATCAAAACACCGATATAGGCGTCGGAACGGCCCAGACAAAATGGCGGCTTACCCAATATCTTGAGGCCCGCATTGGCTCCGGCTACAAGCCCTTGGGCTGCAGCCTCCTCATAGCCGGATGTTCCATTGATCTGGCCGGCAAAAAACAGGCCGCTGACCTTCTGTGTCTCGAGGGTGGAACGGAGCTGCACCGGGGGACAATAATCGTATTCGACGGCATACCCGGGGCGGATAATTTCGGCCTGTTCCAGGCCGGGGATGGAACGGACGAATTCGTATTGGACGTCAAAGGGCAGGCTGGTCGACAAACCATTCACATAATATTCGCGGGTATGCCGTCCTTCCGGTTCGAGGAAAAGTTGGTGCTGTTGCTTTTCGGCGAACTTTACCACCTTATCCTCAATAGACGGGCAATAGCGAGGCCCGATCCCTTCGATTCGTCCGGAATACATTGGAGATTTGTCCAGATTCGCACGGATGATTTCGTGCGTTCGCGCGGTGGTATGGGTTATCCAGCAGGGCAATTGTTCCACGTGGAACAATTGGTCCCTGAATTGGTTCAGGGTGAAAATGTCATTCCCACTTCGCTCCAGCCCGTCCGTCCGAAACGAAAAGCGCGGCGGCGGTCTGATCTCCATCCTGCCGCTCGCACCGGCTAAGATCGATCGAGCGCGCATTCAAGCGACATGGCGTTCCCGTCTTGAAGCGGCCGAGTTCAAATCCCAACTCGCGCAGGCTGTCGCTCACCGTTGACGCGCCGTCCCCCATTCGTCCGCCGGCCTGATTCTGCAGACCCACGTGCAAGAGGCCGCGCATGAACGTTCCAGTGGTGATGATGACCGCTTCCGCCTCGATCCGGAGGCCGAGAGTCGTCTCAATCCCCCTCACCCCATCTCCCACCGCCAGAATCCGAAGGACATTTCCCTGCAACAGGTCGAGGTTTGCCTGCGCCTCGAGCAGGGCCTTCATCCTGAATTGGTAGGCCTTCTTGTCACATTGCGCCCGTGGCGCACGAACGCTGGGGCCCTTATTCGAATTGAGGGTACGAAACTGGATCCCCGTGGCATCTGTATTCAGGGCCATCACTCCACCCAGCGCATCGATCTCCCGGACCATGTGCCCTTTCGCCAGGCCGCCGACGGCCGGGTTGCATGACATCTGGCCGATCGTGTCCAGGTTCTGGGTCAACATCATCGTCCGACAACCCAGGCGCGCCGAAGCCATCGCCGCTTCAATACCGGCATGGCCTCCGCCAACCACCAGGACCTGGTAGCGTATCGGGTAAACGAACATCAGAGAAGGGTTGCTTATATTTCGAGAAAATCAATGAACCGCCACGACTCCTTTCCTCCCGCCGGGACCCCCTCCGTCCGGCGGCGTAACCCTGAGTCTCTCCTAAAAGTTCCACGTGGAACATTTATTCCCCACGGATCCGAACCATTTTCCCCCTCATCTCCGAGAAATGCGACGCTTTCCTGAGCAATCGCGCCACAACTCTTTATCGACTGCTTCTCTCAGGCCGGCGCTCCCGTTCGTCCGAGCGAGACCAAGGGATGAGCCTCCAGCTCCGACAAAAACCGACCCGCCTTTCGCGTGACAATTTCAGCCCTTTCCGCCACACTGGTTTAACCGCTCATGCGCCATGGCAAAATCTCTCGAAGTTTCACCGATGAAATCTTTAGCGGAGGAACTCGACTTCCTTCGCAAATCATTCCGCGAATGTGTCAATGTCTACGCGAGCCGAATCGAAGCCCAACTGATCCAAATTCGCGGAACTGTTCTTGAACAGACCAAAAATCCCAAACTGCCCGCGAGTCATATTCGTGATTTGCGGGATATGATCACCCTCTGTCGTACCTTGGATATCAAGCCGGAAAAAGGACGACGCAAAGACCTCAAAAAGATCGACACGGTCGTGGAAGAACTCCACGTCATGGCGAAAAACTGGTAGCGCTCGCTTCCGCCGCCCGGCACCGGATCGTGCGCTTCTTCGCGGGAAGCAAAAACACCACACCACTTCCTTTGCCGAATCGCTTTTAGACGCAACAGGCCCTATCGTGACCGGTCTGTTGCGCTTCGCGCAAAGGTCTCCATAAATCATAACTTTTACCTTTCTTGTTATTTTATCCAATTTACAACCTCGGCATTGATTTTTCTAGTCACATTGATTTCGTTGAGTCGTTGCCCAACTGTTTCGCGGTCATGCTTCCCGCCTTGTTACTAATGTTCGCCGCCACCCTTTACCGGGTTGGGTACGCGTTCGCCGGGTCGCCGGTTGAATGCGCGAATTTTTCTCCATTGGCCGCCATTTTGCTCTGCGGTGCTGCTTATCTGCCTAAAAAGAGTGCTCTCCTTTTTGGCGCCGGACCCGTCCTGGTAGCCGACTTGCTTCCTCAACGCGCACTATCATGCGCCGCTGATTGATACCGGGATGCTCTCCCGGTTTTTTAGTTTCGGGCTGATCCTGCTGCTTGGTTTCTGGGTCAGGTCACAACGCCATCATAAAGTGTTGCGTCTTTTTGCCTCCGCCCTGCTCAGCTCTTTCCTGTTTTATCTGATTACCAACACCGGTGCCTGGATAACAACGGCCCTTTACCCCAAAACGTTTCCCGGATGGTGGCAAGCTCTAACGATCGGTCTCCCGAGTTTCCCCTCCACGCTTTACTTCCTCCGCAATACCGTTTTCAGCGACCTCTTCTTCACCGTGCTCTTCGTCGTCGCACAAACCATTTTTACCTCATCTCGCGCTCGGATTACCGAGGCGGCGCCTTCTCTAGTCCGCAGCTCAATTCAACGCAGGCCGTCATAAATATGGAAACTCTTGCCGACTCCTACGCCGACGCCGCCATCAACCGGCAGCTAACGAAGGAGGAAAAAATACGCCTTCTCCGCGAGATGTTTCGTATCAGGCGTTTCGAACAGACTTCGCTCAAATACTACAATCTCGGGAAGATGGGGGGCTTTCTGCATTTGTATTCGGGCCAGGAAGCTGTCGCCGTCGGCACCGTCTCCCTATTGGGAGAAAATGACCATGTTATCACGGCCTATCGCGATCACGGGCATGCGCTGGCTGTCGGCATGGACCCTAAGGCGTGCATGGCCGAATTATTCGGCAAAGCCACCGGTTGTTCGAAAGGGAAGGGGGGATCGATGCATTTCTTCGGGCCGGACAAGAATTATTGGGGTGGCCATGGCATTGTCGGAGGCCAAACTCCGCTCGGCGCCGGGATCGCTTTCGCCATCAAGTACAAGGGCCTCCGAGGCTGCTGCCTCTGCTATCTCGGGGATGGCGCAATTAACCAGGGACCTTTCCATGAAGCCCTCAATTTAGCGGCCTTACTCAAGCTGCCGGTCATCTATATCATCGAAAATAACGGATACTCCATGGGAACGAGTCAGCAACGTTCATCAGCCTTTCGCGATTGTCTGGCGCAACGGGCGGACGCTTACCACATGGCTTGGGACGTTTTCAAAGGCGAAGACATCTACGAAGTTCGGGCCAAAACCCAGATCGCGATCGATCGCGCGCACCATGAATCCGAACCAACGCTTCTGGAAATTCAAACCTACCGCTACTATGGCCACTCTGTAGCCGACGCGAACGCCAAGAAATATCGCACACCGGAGGAAATCGAGAAATATAAAACGCGACATGATCCGCTCCGCGTCTGGGCGCAGCACCTGCTCGAGGAAGCGATCATTACCGAAGGGGAACTCGACGAGATCGATCGTGAAGCAAAAGAAGAAAGCAACGCCGCTGTCAAGTTCGCCGAAGAGAGCCCGCTCCCGGAGGAACGTGATATTTTGACTGACGTCTATTGGGAGGTGGATCATCAAACAGATGCCGCCAAAAATGGTCGCTACTTTTTCAACTCTTGACCTGTGAAACGAAATCTATGGCTTTAATTACTTACCGAGAGGCACTCAAAAGCGCCCTGGCTGAAGAAATTGAGCGCGACGAGAACGTGTTCATCCTCGGAGAAGAAGTAGCCCAATACAACGGCGCCTACAAAATTACCGAAGGTCTCTGGAAACGATTTGGCGACCGGCGGGTGGTCGACACGCCGATTAGCGAAGCCGGATTTATAGGCATGGGTATCGGTGCGGCGATGCTGGGTCTGCGTCCGGTCATGGAGCTGATGTTCTGGAGCTTCGCGTACGTCGCATTCGATCAGATCGTCAACAATGCCGGTTGCGTTCGTTACATGTCCGGGGGTCTGGTGAATGTGCCAGTGGTCATTCGGGGACCGGCGAACGGAGGGACAAACGTGGGCGCCACGCACTCCCACACTCCCGAGAATCTCCTGGCCACCGTTCCGGGACTCAAGGTTGTCGTTCCGGCGACAGCTTACGATGCGAAAGGCTTGATGAAAACCGCGATACGCGACAACGACCCGGTGCTCGTCATGGAGAACACGCTTCTTTACGGCGAAAAATGGGAGGTTCCGGAAGGAGAATATCTTATCCCGCTCGGGGTCGCCGAAATCAAAAGGGTTGGAACCGACATTACCATCATCGCTCACGGCCGCGCCGTGCTCACCTCCCTGAAAGCAGCCGAATTACTGGCCGCGGAACATGATATCAACGCTGAAGTCATTGACCTCCGTTCCATTCGCCCCCTGGACGAGGAAACGCTCCTCCATTCCGTACGAAAAACCCATCGGGCACTCGTCGTCGAAGAAAACAAACCGTTTTGCAGCGTTGGTGCTCAGATTGCGGCGACTTTGCAGGAAAAAGTCTTCGATGATCTTGACGCGCCTGTTGGTCGTTTATCCGCGATAGACGCCCCGGCGATCTACAGCCCGCCGCTCGAAAAGAAACAATTGCCGGATCCCCAGCGCGTCATCGCGAAAGTCCTGCAAATCTGTTAACCTTTCGCATCTATGCCTATCGCCATCGAAATGCCAAAACTGAGTGACACCATGACCGAAGGAACGTTGGTCAGGTGGATCAAGAAAGTGGGGGACACCGTCGCAGTTGGCGATATTCTCGCCGAGGTAGAAACCGACAAGGCTACCATGGAGATGGAGGCATTCGACGAAGGTGTCTTGACCGAGATCTATGTTAAGGACGGCGAGAAAGTCCAGATCGGTCAAAAGCTCGCTCTTCTAGCTGGGCAGGACGAAAAACCTGGCTCGACCACATCGCAGGCCCCCCAAGCGAACGATGCACCAGCCGGCAAACCAAAAGGCCAGGTGCCTGAGGATGCCGCACCGAAAACCGAGGCGCCGAGCGCCAAAGCTGAATCCCAACCTTCAACGGACCACGCAACAGACGACGCCCAGGGAGACCATCCAGAGCCCACGACCGGCACCCGGATAAAGGCTTCGCCGCTGGCCAGGAAGATCGCCGCCGAAATGGGCGTCGATCTTTCCGGGTTACAGGGAACCGGCCCTTCCGGGCGAATCGTTCGCGATGATGTAGTGGCTGCGACTCAACCAACTGGGCCAAAGAAACCGGCGTCCAGTCAACCGCCGCCGAAGCCGCAAACGCCCTCCGCCGCGGCCGAGGACAAAAGGATTTTTCTATCCGGGATGCGGAAAACGATCGCGGCGCGCCTGTTGGAAAGCAAGACCACCATTCCGCATTTCTATCTCCAGGCTCAAATCGACGCCGAACCGATGATGAGCCTCCGGCAGCAGATCAACCGCGCAGCGGAAGCCGCGGGTATTGGAAAGCTTACCGTTAACGACTTTATCCTCAAGGCAACGGCCGTTGCAGCGGCGCGAGTACCCCTGGCAAACGCCGCTTTTGATGGGGATTCCATCATCCAGTTTGCCAACGTACAACTCGCCTGTGCGGTCGCTGTCGACGAAGGACTTGTTACTCCGGTCATCCGGGAAGCGCAGAAGAAAACAATCGCCCAAATTAGTGCGGAGGTTAAGGATCTCGCCGGTCGCGCCCGATCGAAAAAACTGAAGCCGGAGGAATACCAAGGCGGCACCATCACGGTTTCAAATCTCGGCTCGTACGGTGTAGAGCAGTTCTTTGCAATCATCAACCCGCCGCAAGCGGTTATTGTTTCGGTCGGCACCATTGTTAGCACACCGGTCGTTAATGCAGCTGGGCTGGTGGTTCCGGGTCAACGTATCATTGTCGGAGTGAGCTGCGATCACCGGGTCGTTGACGGAGCCGTCGGCGCCCAGTTTCTAGGCGAACTGAAAAAACTCCTCGAGGCTCCGGCGATCATGCTGATCTAAAAGAAGCGCTTGCCGGCTAGCCGGCAGATAAACGCGTCGAATATCCAATCGAATTCCAACCTGTTAGTGTGAGCCACTAGTCATTTCTTATGAAATACGACCTCGTTGTTGTCGGCGGCGGACCCGCCGGCTATGTGGGAGCCATTCGCGCCGCTCAGCTTGGCAAGAACGTCGCCTGCGTGGAGAAGGAACGGGCAGGGGGCACCTGTCTCAACTGGGGCTGCATCCCCACGAAATCTCTTTTGCGGAACGCAGAGTTATACCAACTGCTGCAAAAGCGGGCCTCCGCTTTTGGCTTCAGCTTTGACAATCTTTCATACGATTGGACTAAGATTATATCACGCAGCCGAGGTGTTGCTGACAAGCTGGCCGGCGGAGTCGAGTTCCTTTTTAAGAAGAACAAGATCGATTACCTCCGCGGCGAAGCTACCATCGCCAAGCCGGGTAAAGTCACCTACAAGACCCGGGAGAACAAAGAGGAGACGCTAGAAACAAGCCATATTCTCATCGCCACCGGAGCAGTCTCCCGCGACCTGCCTGGTCTTGCGACCAACGGCAAGACTGTCCTCAACAGCCACGACGCAATGATTCTCGAAAAGCAACCGGCACGTCTGATCGTGATCGGAGCAGGGGCCATCGGCATCGAATTCGCCTATTTCTTTAACGCCTTCGGCACGGAAGTTACCGTTGTTGAAATGTTGCCCAACGTGCTTCCAGTCGAGGATACCGAGGTCAGTGTCACCCTCGAAAAATCGCTTTCCAAACAAGGAATCAAAATCTTTACCAATGCCAGGGTCGTCAATGCAGAAGCCGGTGATAAGGGCGTGCGGGTCACCATTGAAGGCAAAAAGCAGGAGATGCTGGAAGGCGACTGCGTGCTAGTGGCCATTGGTGTAGCAGCCTTGCTGCCGAAAGGCGCCCAACTAAAGCTCGACAAAAAGGGTTACATCGCTGTCAACGACCGTTATGAGAGCAGCTTGGATGGCATTTACGCAGCCGGGGACGTCATCGGACCGCCCTGGCTGGCTCACGTAGCAAGCTGGGAAGCGATACAGGCCGTCAACGGAATGTTCTCAGCGGACAAACCGAAGCGATTAAAAATTTACCCCGGTTGCACCTATTGCCAACCACAAGTCGCTAGTGTTGGCCTTACCGAAAGGGCCGCGAAAGAGGCGGGATTGAAATTCAAAGTGGGCAAATTTCCGTTTTCCGCCAGCGGCAAAGCGCTGGCGGTTGGAGAACCTGAAGGTTTTGTCAAGGTGATCATTGGCGAACCGCACGGCGAAATCCTCGGCGCGCACATTATCGGACCGGAAGCGACCGAATTAATTGCCGAGCTTGGCTTGGCCATCACGCTGGAATCTACTTTTGAAGAAATTGAGGATACCATTCACGCACATCCGACCTTGAGCGAGGCCGTCCATGAAGCCACCGGCGCGGCGTTTGGTATGGCTATTCATATTTGAACCGTCGAAGACTCCGATCTTGTTAACAGTTCCGAGATTAAATTTTTTGTGGTGCTCACACAGATTCTTCTTCTTATAGGTGTGAGCTACTGTCGGTTTAATGGCTAACGCGTTCACGTCTAGCAGATTATACATACTTTAACTTGTGAACAACTTCCCGGAATGGCTCCCGGAAGCGCCAATAGAAAGACCGACGTGAATGTTGTTCACCTTCGTGCACATCTATTCACCTGAAGTCCGTAACGGGATTCACAGGGTTCTGCGATGCTGAAGAGTCCGGGAATTTGGCGGCCCACTTGATTTTATGGAATACGTCCGCAGTCAGCCGAGATCGAGAAGCGAACCGAAACCGGGGTCGAATAATCGTTTGTAGGTCCTGATCGCAAATCCGTCCGTCATCCCGGCAATGTAATCGCACAGAACTCGAGCGCGTGCGCGGCGATCGTTCTTAAGACGGATGATTCGGTCGAAACTTTCCGGCATAAGACGTAAACCGTTTTGACTAAAATAACTCTCGGAGAATGCTTCGAAGATGCCTTCGAGAATGACCCGGCCTTTTCGTTCAAGTTGATGAAGCTGCGAGTGATCGAAAACGAGTTCTTGCGACAATCTTTTGTAAAAATCGGCCTCCACGCGGACAGCAGGGTCGATCAATAGATGGAAGCGGTAACGGTTGGTGATGGTCAACCCCGGAGTTGAGCGCTCACCCAGTGAGCAGGAACGTATAAAGGTACCGATCTTTTTACTGAACCGCGACTCTGCCTTATGCTCGCGGATGGCCGAGAGAACAGCTTCTGCGTGTTGAGCCTGTGCGCCCCGGAGATTCTGGAGTTCAGACCAGCGCTGAACCCGCTCCAACTGTAGAAACCCGGCGTTAATGCTGTCGACCAGGTCGTTCAGGCAATAAGCACTGTCATCCGCCCAATCCATGATTTCACATTCCAGGCTTCGGAAATGATTCAAATCGGGAATATGGCCCGGGGCGACGTTTCCCAGTACAAATGCTCGCAAATGGTCCTGCTCATCGTAAATAAAATGGTTGAGCGCCTCCGGAAGTTCGCGGGAAAGCCTCTTGTACTTAAGAATACCGTCCATGAAGGCCCTGGTGGGGTTCATGCCGCGCCGTGAATCCAGACCCGGATAAATATTCTCTACGATGATATGGAGACTTTGCGCGTTTCCTTCAAAGCCTCCATACTGTTTCATCAGCTGATGCAGGGTCCGTTCGCCGGCGTGACCGAACGGGGAATGGCCAATATCGTGCGTCAGGCAAATCGCTTCCACCAGGTCCGGATCGACGAAAAAATCATCACCCAGCAAAGGCGAGGTCTGTTTCAGGAACGAACAGATAGATCGCCCAATTTGAGCGACTTCGAGCGAATGGGTCAGCCTCGTGCGATAGAAATCGAATTCGCCGGAAAGAAAAACCTGAGTCTTGGCTTGTAGTCGACGGAAAGCCGAACTGTAGATAATGCGATCTCTGTCTGTCTGAAACGGCGTCCGGTAGTCGTCGGATTCACGCGGTTCAAGGGTTTCCACGTCGAAATTATTGTAAAAACTATTTAAGGTCAGCGGAGTCACAACCTTGCCATTCTAATCACAGAGCGGTGTAAGAGCCATTTTGGATTTTTTGGGAAGACGAAGTCGGGCTCGGTTGCGGTCCGGATTGGACGAAGCAAGGAACAGTTATCTTCCGAAGAACTGTAAAGCGAGGCCGCATGGCTCTGTGCAGCTACTGTCCGATAGCGGGAGTCGGGCTTGCACTAGAACTGGGAGAGGGCGACAGCAATGATTCGGGGCTTGGGGAAGGAGTTAATAAGTCTGGCGTAGGGCCGGTGCTGGATGGAGAGGGTGGCGGCGAGGCCTTCGAAACAATTTCATTTCTCCGCTTCAGAATCTGTTCAACGCTCCAGTCGGCGACAAGGAAGGTCCACTTCTCGAACTGTTTTTCTCTCTCCAGCCGTTGTTTAAGCCCGGCGTATTTTTTATCGAATTCCTCATCCTTCTTTTTCTTGTCCTCCGGGCTCTCCTTCGGGTCCGGCGTGCGGACGGAAGTGAGATCTGCGCTGACCTTCACTTGAAGGTAGCGCGTTTTATCCGGACCCGGCTTGCCCAGGAGCAGGTCATAGGTAAAACCATCAAAAGCCTTAATGCGGATCTTAAACGGATCATTTAAACCAGTTTCATCCGGCGAGATCGACGCCGGGCGGACATCTGCAAAACTGGGAGCGAAGTTTGACCAGCTTTGCGCGAATGATTTGTCCAACTCTTCACCTTGCTGCAGGTTCTCCAACCGCCAATCTGCTTTCGGATCATCACGAACGATTTTCCAGCCAGGGCTATTGGACCAGGTCGCCTGGTCTATCTCCTTTAAATCCCCGGGGACAATGAATGTCTTGTCGAGCCAAGATCCGACGGAGAGAGGATCAATACTGGGAAAGGCTTCGGAGACCAGGTAGACGCGATCTTTAACGGCTGGATTAAAAACAAACCTCCCGGAAGCCGCCGCTCCGCTCGCATTGTCGCTCCGTTCCACAGATTTACCCACTATTAAGGAGGCTATGTCTCCGTTTTGCTCGCCTTTCAGGTCGATTTCTATCCCCGCGTCATTGCCCTGACCGGGTGCGACGACTTTTAGTCTTGCAAACTGAGAAGGTCCGACCTGCATTTCTTGACCGGCCCTTAGCCCCCAGAGCGTCTTGACCAGGTCACGGATCTTTTCGAAGTCCGCCGGATAATCATCTCTATCCGCTACGCGCCATTCGTCACCCTTCTTTTTGAGGGTAACGGTGCCCCGGGCGGATCGGATCTGAATCTGGGTGACATCGTTAATGGCTAAATTTTGAAAGATCCTGCGATCCGTTTTGGATCCGTTCCATCCGGCCGACTGCGAGATCTGGAAATAGACGCCGGCAAGACCCAAACCAACGGCAGCGGCGACCAACAACAGAAGGTGACTCCTCTTCATCGCGCAGCGCGTTTACGACCTTTCACGAAAGCCAGCACCAAGCCGACGAGAGTGACGATGGCGGCCATCCCGGCAATATCGATCCACTTCAGAGTGTTTTGGAGCGAATCTATCTCCTGGCGTAGATTCTTGCGGACTTGTTTTAATTCCTGATTGACGGTGGCCTCGTTCTCTTGGAATTTTTTAATCTCGGCCTGTTGCTCTGGAGACAAGAGCGTCTTCTGATCGGTCTGTTTGCCGGTTTGCAGGGATGCTAATTTCTGCCGCGTCTGACTAAGGTTATCTTCCAGTTCGTCGATTTTGCTCTGGAATTTCTGCTGGGCCGCCGCCTCCATTTTTTTCACGACGACAAAGGGACGGTTGCCGGAGGACCGGCTCCGAATACCAATCAAGTCGGAATCCCCGGCCAATTGTTCTATGGAGCTCTGGATGAAATTCAAGTTGCCGTTTGACGGTATGAATACCGTCTGGGTCAGTACCTGTTGAGTTCGTCCGGCGATCGCATCGTATGCGAAATCGGCGTCACCGACCAGAATGACGACGGCGCCTGGTCGGCCCTCCTGAAGGCTCTCGGTTTTGGTTGTCGGCGAGGCCGACGGTCCGGATTCCGGTTTTGAGCCTTGGGAAGGTTCCGGAGAGCTTTTTGCCTCGGGTTTGCCGTTTGGAAAAGCAGACTTGAATTTGCCACTCAATCGTATGGCAATCGGATACGAAGTATTGTCGCTCTTCAATTCTTTGCGAACCGCGTCTGAGCCTGCCTGCAGAAGTGCCGCCTCGACAAGCCCTGCCTGATTCGTCGACCTAAGCAGGATCTCTTCTTTCAGGCCGTCAGTTGGTTTTCCCTGAAATACGCCGGCAAACGGCAACAAGAGATCATTGACGGCAGCACCCAACGCATCCTGTTTGTTGATGCCGTCGCTCGTGATTGACAGGATCGTAGGGTCGGATTGGACGTCATTGTCGCGTTGCACCTGAGTGGCAAAAACAGGGTCTGACAGCACTTTCGTTTCCGAAAACTGGATGCCCCAAGCCGGGAGCAGCTTAGCCAGTGTTGAGTCATATCCGGCGGCACCGCCGTAGGGCCCCGCCATCTGGGCCTGGACAAAAGAGTAAGGGTCGAGCAGCGCCACCATTTTACCGCCGCGAAGCAAAAATTGATCTATCGCATATTGAGCTCGATCGCTGATGCCTTGGGGATGCACGACGACAAGGACCGAGATATCATCATCGATTTTGTCCGTCGTCATCGGGATATCACGGACCGTATATGTTTCCTTGAGCTCGGTAAGGAACATCCACGGCGGACTAGGTTGCTGGCGCTGTTGCATCATCATTGGAGTCGCCTGACGGCCGGTGACAGGGAGCGCGCTCATCACGCCAATCGCCACCTTCTTCGGGTTAGCGACACTTGAAATCGCGCGGGACAAATCGTACTCAAGTAAAGTCTCTCGATCCGGACTGAGGAACGGGATGGTTGCTTTCGCATCAAGACAACTAACCGCTATCCCGAGATAGACCTTGTCTGTTAAATTAACCTCCTGACCTTGGATACCATCTAGATTTGCCGAGTCTTCTGCATCTGAATCCGGCTTTGGATCCAACTTAACGACTTTGATCCGCCCGTGACTGAATTGTTGGTATTCCTCTAACAGATCCTGCACTTCCTGTGCGTAAGTCCTGAGAGGAACCGGCACGGAGGCGTTATCCTTGCTGAAGTAAAACCGAACTACGACATCGGTATCGAGCTTGTTAAGAATTTTCTTGGTGCCGTTCGAAAGGGTGTAGAGACGGTTCTCAGTCAGATCGGATCGAACCTTGAAGAGTCCGCCGAGCAGGTTAATCCCGACAATGATAATGAGAACCGCTATCACCCCGACGACCGAATAGAGTAAACTATCAAATTTACCTTTCATACGTCTATGCACGATGCCTGCGAAGAATCACACTGGTGGTGAAAAGGAAAAAAACAATTACGGTTAGGAAGAAGAGCAGATCGCGACTATCGATGACGCCGCGCTGGAAGCCTTCATAGTGGGTCATGACGCCAATCCCGGCGAACGAATCGACTAACCATGCGGGCGCCCAAGTAACAAGGATGTCAGTGACCGGAGGCCAGCTGCATAGAATTAGAAATAGACAGATCACCACGGACAGAATAAAGCTGACGACCTGGTTGCGCGTCAGCGAAGAAGTCATGCAAGTGATAGCCAGGAATGTGCCGGCCATCAGAAAACTGCCTCCATACCCGGCCAAAATCCTCCCCAGATCCGGATGCCCAAGGAAAGCGACGGTTACAACCATCGGGAAAGTGAGGACCAGCGCAATCAGGAGGAATAACCAGCTGGCCAGAAATTTTCCAAGAATGGCCTGCCAAGGGGTCACCGGCATAGTGAACAAAAGCTCAATCGTTCCCAAGCGCAGTTCCTCAGACCAGAGACGCATCCCGACCGCCGGAACGAGGAACAAGTAAAGCCAGGGATGCCAGACAAAAAATGCGACCAGATCCGCCAGCCCACGTTCGAAAAAACGTCCCACCATGAAAGTAAAAAAGCCGGTGAGAAGCAGGAAAATAACAATGAATACGTACGCGACCGGTGATGAGAAGTAAGCCCCCAGCTCTCTACGTGCGATAGTCCAAATGGTTTTCATGGAGCCGAAGATCTTTTGGTGTCCGGCATTGTGATTGACCGAAACACATCCTCCAATCGACCCTCATCGACGTTTAGATGCTCGACCTGCCATCTTTCTCTCTGCGCCAACTCCAGTACTTCGGCCAACAAATCTCCTTTTGGCTGGAGCCGGGCCGTGACCCGGAAGCCATATTCTGAAATCAGCTCAGATTTTTCCAGAAACCGAAGCTTACCGAGCTCGTTTTCGACTGCTTGCCAGGTAATTGCTCGGAGCGCGAGAATGATTGTTCCGGCCAATGGGGCCCGGGCTTTCAACTCGTCCGGAGTACCATTGGCAACGATTCTCCCTTGATCGATGATGATCGCCCTGGTACAGGCAGCTTCCACTTCCTCGAGGATGTGAGTCGAAAAAATGATCGCTTTATCTTGCCCCATTCGCCTGATCAAGGTTCGAACTTCGTGTTTCTGGTTAGGATCAAGCCCGTCGGTTGGTTCGTCCAGGATCAACACTTCAGGGTCGTGAATGATCGCTTGCGCCAGGCAAGTCCGGTGACGATATCCTTTGGAGAGCGTATCAACGCTTTGCTCGAGCACAGGCTGGAGAAAACAGAGTTGAACGACTCGCTCAATGGCCTTGTTCTCGGCCTCGCCGAAAAGACCGCGGAGCTCTGCGCAAAACCTCAAGAAACCCAACACAGACATGTCGCTGTAAATAGGGGCGTTTTCAGGTAGATAACCGATCTTGCGGCGGCTCTCTAGTGGTTCGTCGACGACGTCAAAACCACAGACCGAGACTTTGCCGGAAGAGGGCGGCAGATAGCCGGTAATCAAGCGCATGGAGGTTGATTTGCCGGCGCCGTTTGGTCCGAGAAATCCGAGGACTTCGCCCTTCTGAACTGAAAACGAAATATTATCGACCGCGAGCTTAGGTCCGAAGCTCTTGGTTAGCTTCTCAACGGTGATCATGTTCGGAGGGTTGGTTCATTTCTCAGGAAAGAGCTTAGAAAAAGCGCGACTGGCGGGGTTTGTCAAGGGGCGCAGCGATATATATCGCCAGACGATATTAAGTCTGCCCGGGGCGAGATTGACCCACATTTTCCTGCGAGTCCGAGACCAGACACTAGTGCGTGAATTGCGCTTGCTGCGAAACGACCTAGTGTTCAGGTTCACTCAGCAAATCGAGATTCGCGATGGGAGCCACCGGCCAAATCTTGGAACCACTTTGGCGGCCGCACGGCGGTCAGATCACGAATTGCAACTTGACGCGGTTCCAAAGCTGGTTGCGCGACGAGCGCGGCTTGAACCTTGCCGATCACCGAGCCCTCTACGATTGGTCCGTACGAGATCTGGACGGCTTTTGGCGCGCAGTGGCCGATTTCTTTGGGGTCCGGTTTCACACCCCCGCGGAGCTAGTCCTGCACCGTGATAACGATCCGCTCCGAACGAGGTGGTTCAGAGGTGGAACCATCAATTATGCCGAACACTTGCTCCGATTCGGGATGAATGAACTTCCGGTATCTGATGATCGGATGGCGGTCCTCTATTGCGCCGAACCAGGAGCGCCGGACAGTCGGCAAGTCCTGACCCGGCAGGAGCTAGTAGAGCGGGTGGCACAGTTGGCTGGCGCGCTCACCGACCTTGGAGTGCGCTTCGGCGACCGGGTCGCAGGTTATCTGCCGAATCGGACAGAGACTTTGGTGGCCTTCCTGGCAACGGCCAGTCTCGGAGCGATCTGGTCCAACTGTCCCCCGGAACTTTCGAGCAAAGGTGTCCTTGAGCGTCTCACCCAAATCGAACCGAAAGTTCTAATTGCGGTGGCCGTCTATCAATACGGAGGAAAGCAGCATGATCGAAGAATGGCACTCGTTGAAATTGCCGCCGGCTTGCCGACGCTTCGTGAGATGATCGTGATCCCACAGGCTCCGGACGAGAAAACCCTTCATTTCGATGGGCCGGTTTCAGTGTCCCGCTGGCCGGATCTTATTGGCTCCGGGCGATCGGGCGCAACACTTTTTTTCCAGCCGGTGCCATTCGACCATCCCCTTTGGATCTTGTACTCTTCAGGAACAACGGGTGTCCCGAAGCCGATCACGCACGGACATGGCGGTATCCTGCTGGAACACCTCAAGGCGCTATCCCTGCATCTGGACCTCCGGCAGGGAGACAGATTCTTCTGGTTCACAACGGCTGGCTGGATGATGTGGAACTTCCTGGTTTCCGGTCTTGCGGTCGGAGCCAGTGTGGTCCTCTACGACGGGAGTCCGAAATATCCGGATTTGAAAGTTCTCTGGAAGTTGGCTGAGATGGAACAGATCAACTATTTTGGGACCAGCGCGCCATTCCTCCTTGCTTGTCAAAAAGAACGGCTCGAACCTGGCAAAGAGTTCGGGCTTCAATCACTGCGCTCCATCGGGTCGACGGGCGCGCCTTTGCCGGCGGACGGTTTTCGATGGGTCTACGATGACGTTAAGGCGGACGTCTGGCTCGGTTCGGCAAGCGGCGGAACGGATGTTTGCACGGCGTTCGTTCTGCCGCATCCTTGGCTTCCGGTTTACGCTGGGAGGCTTCAATGCCGGGGGCTGGGCTCGCCGATTGAGTCCTGGGATGAGAATGGTCATCCGCTGTGGAACGAGGTAGGGGAACTGGTGCTTACCGCGCCAATGCCCTGTATGCCGGTCTGTTTCTGGAACGATCCAGGCGGCACTCGATTGCGGCAAGCTTACTTCGAGCATTTCCCTGGCGTCTGGCGCCACGGGGATTGGATAGAGATCGATGCCGGCACCGGTCAGTGTGTGATTTACGGTCGATCTGATTCCACCCTGAACCGGGGTGGGGTGCGGATGGGCACGAGCGAATTCTACCGAGTTGTCGAATCCGCTCCCGAAATAATCGGGTCACTCGTGGTCGACACCGGCGGACTGGGCCAGGGCGGGAAGAACCCATCGGGTAGATTGCTGCTCTTCGTTGTATTGCGCGAGGCAGTCGTACTCGATGAGGCATTGATCCATCGAATTCGTGAACAGATTAAAGCTCAATTGTCGCCTCGATACGTTCCCGACGCCATCTTCGCTGTTCCGGAGATTCCACAAACACTGAACGGAAAGAAGTTGGAAGTCCCGGTAAAGCGGATCTTCCAGGGAGTCGAAATTACGAAGTCGGTTAGTCGCGAAGCGATGAGCAACCCGGATTCGCTGAGGCCCTTTCTGGAAGCGGCGGAAAGGTATCGCTCGCAAAGCGGTAGCATCTAGCCTGCATCGCTCACAAATCCTTAGAGATTTGTGATCGATGCAGGCTCAGGCAGCAGAATTCCCCGGCTACGCCGGAAAATTCGACTGCTTTTTAGATTTAGAGAGAATAGTTATGCAACAGTTTGTCTCAATTCATTTATCTTAAAACAGGCTCTTAAACAGACGCGCAGCGTCTGTTTAAGAGCTTCCTAGCCCGCAATGAGCTCATCGCTTCGACCTTTGCGTGATTTTTGCGGGCTAGCTTGGCTACCCCTACACTTCAAGTTGCTTCGGGAATCTCGATAACACTTTAAATCCGCTCTCCGTTACTACTCCGTCATCCTCAATCCGCGCGCCGCCAATTCCGGGGATGTATAGTCCGGGTTCGACGGTAAGGACCTGGCCCAGCTTAAATTCGGTCTTTGCGATTCGGGGCTGCTCATGAATGTCGAGTCCGAGGCCGTGACCTAATCCGTGAAAAAAGCCTACCCAGCGGCCGTTCCGAATTTCAGCTGGATATCCTTTCTCCTTGAATAAGGTCGAGACTTCCTGTTGCAGATCCGCGCCCGACCCGCCCGCGCGGATCTTTTGCAACGAGAATTTTTGCGCCTCGAGCACAGTATACCATAGCTTGCGTTGAGCCTCACTGGCCTGCCCTTTGACGATGGTCCTGGTCAGATCGCCGTAGTACCCTGACTCCGCGTCTTTAGGAAAAACATCCAGAATGATCAGTGAATTTGCCTTTAAGGGGCCACTTCCGCGATCGTGGGGATCACACGCGTTGTCTCCGCCCGCGACAATCGTGTTGGCAGATACCCCTCCGGCGTGCAGAATGGCGGTGTCGATTTCCGCCCGCAGCCTTTCGGAAGTCAACGGCTTCCCCGCCCAAAAAAGCCTTTTTCCTAGTCTGATTTCAGACGCCTGCAATATCTCGACCCCGCGCGCCAAGCCAATCTCGGTGATTCGGATGGCGAGTTGGATCAACTTCAGTTCTTCTGGTGTTTTGAATTCCCGTTCAGTCCAGTACAGACCTGGAACCGGAACGACCTGCACTCCTTCCTTCGCTAATTCGGCGGCTAAGCCGATGGGAAAACTGTAGGGAACCGCCGCCCTCTTGACGCGGCGTTTCCGCAAGAAATGGGCAATCGTCTTTTCGATGGGCGGTTTGCTCTTAAGCCGCTCCTCTAACTCATGCTCGATGCTTGACAACGCAATCACCTCGTCAACCTCCGCTTGCCTTCGCCCGCGATCGATCTCGAGATCACTTAGAAGAATGGTTCTCTTGCCATTCTGGAGCAGAAATAAAAACGCGTCAGGAACAGAAAATTTCGTCGCGTAGAGCATATCGGCAGACTCTTCGCTGGAGGCAAATATGAGACGCGGAAGGCGATCGTTAACCATGAACGGAATTGTAACGGCGTGAAGGCTAGAAGGCCACCACGGTGCAAGCCAGCACCGCCAGCCCATAGACCAGTCCCGTCAACGTTGCCGCCTTGAACCGGGTCCCGTTCTTTGTGATCCAGCTGATTTGATCACGCAGAAGGTAAGGCATACCGACCCAAAAGAGTCCGACGGTAAGCCATGCATATGCAAGAATGACCAGCAACAGACGCGCTGTTTCAGGACGAAGAAAGCACGCGGACAAGATCGGCTCTGCGGCCAGCAACGCCATGATCCCAAGCGCGCGAACAGCCAGGAATTCATCGACAAAAAGTAAGGTCAGAACAAACACGATCGGAACACCGATTTGAAGCCAGGTCCGGAACTGCGAGAACTCACCGAGATCCATGTTCGAGACGAGCCAGAAGGTCCAGAGAGCATCGACGGCGAGAAGACCGATGCCGAGCGACCGGGACCGTGGCAATCTCAAGAGCCAACCTTTCGTCTGCTCTGGCCGAACCAGAGCGATCAAGTGGGTTGCCAGCAATAGGAGACCGACGATCAATCCAATGGTGTGAAGGCTGTAGTCGTAAACGCGAGGAGGATAATCCATGGCTGTGGGAAGCTGTTCATTAGCTCAAGTTTCCAGTCGCGCAAGCTGGAAACGGCTGCGCGTCGGAACACGGAGACTAGTTCAATGACCTCCCAAAATCGCCGGATCGCCGAATAAAGTGAAACCCGTCGAACGCATAATGCGCACCTTGATCAGCGCGCCAATTTGGCGTGGCACCCCTTCGAACACGACAATTTTGTTTCCCCGGGTTCGGCCCACTAGACGCTTTGGATTGGTTTTGCTCGGTCCTTCGCACAAGATCTCGACTTCCTGGCCAACAAAAGGTTCGCTGCGACGCTTAGCCCAGGAATTAACCAATTCGAGCAGATCATGGTTCCGTGCTTCTTTTACGGAGTCCGGCAATTGTCGTTCCATCTGCGCAGCCGGTGTGCCTTGCCGCTTCGAATATTTGAAGACGAACGCGTTGTCGAACCCAACTAGATCGACGAGTTCACGCGTCCGGGTGTAGTCATCGTCGGTTTCCCCGGGATAACCAACGATAACGTCTGTAGTGATCGCCATGGCCGGTGTGCTCGAACGAATTTGATCGACCAACGCGACATATTTCTCGGCGGTGTACGTTCGATGCATTGCCTTCAAGATTCGGTTGGAACCTGATTGCAACGGTAAATGGATGTGCTCAACCAGTCTGGGTAACTGTTTGAACGCTTCGATTAAATCTCTTCGAAAGCCGATCGGATGCGGCGAGGTAAACCGGATGCGTTCCAATCCTGTTACCTCATGCAGGGCTTCGAGCACTTGAACAAATGGACTCTTCCCATCGACTTTGCCGAACTCGTGCCGGCCGTAGAGATTCACAATCTGACCAAGTAAAGTCACCTCCTTGACGCCCCGTTCGACCAAGCGTTTCACCTCGTCGACGATTTCCTGAATGGGTCGACTTCGTTCACCGCCGCGCGTGTAGGGGACGATGCAGAACGTGCAGTGCATGTTGCATCCCTGCATAATCGAAACGAAGGCGGTCACTTGACCGTTCTCCAGAACATGATCGCGGATGGTGCTTTGTGAGTGCTGCTCCTCCTCGACCTCCACGATGGGAAATCGAAGGTCGTCGAATCGCCGCGCCAATTTCCGCTCCAGCGCCTGTTCTACATAGTCAGCCACCCGATGAAACTTCTGGGTGCCGACGACCAGATCGAGATGCGGCGTCTCTTTCAGAAGACTTGATCCCCGGCTCTGGGCCATACAGCCCATAAAGCCATACACAATCGGGCGGTCGCGAGAAAGGGCACGAAGCATCCCCATTTTACCCAACGCTTTTTGCTCCGCCAGGTCGCGCACGCTGCAGGTGTTAAGCAGAACGACGTCTGCTTCCTCCTCCCGAACGGTCATCGTGTGGCCGCGTTCGAGAAGCATTTGAGCGACCTGCTCGGAATCGCGCTCATTCATCTGGCAACCGTACGTTTTGATGTAGATCCTAGCCATTGGGAACCTTGGCGAAGCCGCAACAAGGACTCGGGAAGCCGAGAAGTCAAGCCCTCTCGCCTCCGTTCACTTCTCCGCTTGCCGTGGTGGCTACCTCCTTCCATCTTTCCATTCAATGGCCGAGTTGTTCGATTCCGAGTTTCTGGCGAAGCTGGAGCATCTTTGCCTCCTGTCACAACGAATCTTTCGAGGGGCATTCAGAGCGGAGCGGCGCTCGCGTCATCTTGGCTCAAGTTTGGAATTTGCCGATTACCGGAATTACGTGCATGGCGATGACCCGCGAACGATCGACTGGAATGTGTATGGCCGGTTGGGCCGGTTGTTCGTGAAACTGTTCGAAGAAGAAGAGGATCTGCAGGTATCCATTCTCCTCGATTGCAGCGCCTCAATGGGATGGAGTTCAGGCGGCGTCTCAAAGTTTGATCAAGCCCGCAAGGTCGTCGCTGCGTTCGCTTATATTGCCCTGGCCAACCTCGACCGTGTTCATCTCTTCAGCTTTGACGATAGGCTTGAGGTCGATTCCGGCTTGGGACGCGGGAAGAGTCAATTTCATCGGATGCTCAGTTTCCTAACCGGCCTAAAGCCGACAGAACGAAACACCGCTCTGTATCCGGTCATCCAACGGTTTACCCAACAGAACCGACGGCGAGGACTGGTGGTCGTCGTTAGCGATTTTTTTGATCTAGCCGGGTATGAGACCGCGTTGAATCTCCTGCGATTCCAACGCTTTGAAATCCAACTGGTGCAGGTGGTCGATCCGGGCGAAATGGACCCTGGGATTTCCGGGGATTTCGAATTAGAAGATTGTGAAACGGGCCGGCGGATGGAGGTCAATTGCAACCAGGCTGTCCGTACGGCGTTCAAAGCGGAGGTAGAACGCTTTCAGGACTCGTTGCGCCGTCATTGCCTGGAGACTCGTTGCGGTTTGCTTCAAGCCATGACCACTGCTCCGTTCGAGGATCTCATTCTGCGCGTGCTGCGTGAACGAGGGATCGCTCTATGATGTATCCCTTTGCGCTTTGGTTATTCGGTTTGGCGCCAATTGTTGTTGTGTTGTACCTCCTGAAGGTAACCCGCCGTCGCAGGACCGTCTCCACGCTGCTTTTCTGGCAAAGAATCGTCGAACAACAGCGGCGCCACGCACTTTTCCATCGGTTGCGCAATTTCTGGTCGCTGCTACTGAATCTCTTGATCTTGCTCTGCCTGGTACTCGCGGCGGCGCAGTTGCATTGGCCCGGCTTTTCGAGCGTTGAGGGGAACACGTTCCTGATCGTTGACAACCGCGCGCGTATGCAAGCCAGAGACGTCTCCGGCCTGACGCGGCTGGACGTTGCAAAGCGGCTGGCAGGGCAGATTTTGCGCCGGACGAGTGCGAGGAACCCGACCGGTCTCATTGTTCTTGAAGAAAAGCCGGAAACGGAAGTCCCTCTGACCGATGCCGGTGAAGAGCTGCAGCGGGCGATCGATGGAATCCAGCCATCCGATACCGCCGGTAAGTTGGATGACGCTTTGCAGTTAGCCGGGAAGATACTGGCAAGCCGGCCGGGATTAAATCGAATCCTCCTACTGAGCGATGAACCAACAGGAAAGGCGGTGAGCGGTGTCGAATTCAAGCAGATCGGGTTGACCAATGGAGCCCTCGACAATGTCGGGATTGTGGGGATGGAAGCTCGTCTTTTGCCCGCAGACCCTGAGTCGGCTGAGGTGTTTGTCAAAGTAACGAACTTTGGCCAAAGCGCCAGGAACATAAAGGTAGAGCTCACGCTGGATCAGGCTCTGCTTGATTTGAAGACGATCGATTTAGCACCGGGCGAATCCCGAGCGATCATTTTCCAGGGTATTTCAGCCTCAAAACGCTATGCAAATTCTAGCGGGTTGATTGTTGCGCGCATTGAGGGTCAAGACGCATTGTCAAGCGATGACCAGGCTTTCACTCTCTTACCGGAACAGAAGCAGGTGCGTGTTCTCCTCGTAACGAGCAATAATTGGTTCCTCGAAAACGCGTTGCAGGCTGGTGCGGCGAATGAGACTCAGATCGTCTCAGCGGCAAACTACCGCGTCTCTCTTAACCAGGCGTTCGATGTGGTGATGTTCGACCGGGAACTTCCACCGGGAATCAACCTCGAGAGTCCCGGAAATCTTCTCTTTCTCGGAGTTTCCCCGGTCGAGCCCTCTGTTCCATCCGAGCACCCAGTAGTCGTGGAGACGGATCCGGAAGACCCGATTATGCGTTTCGTCGATCTTGGTGCGTCAACGATTTTGCGAGCTGCCCGCTTACCCCGGGAGGTCCCAGGTTGGACAGTTCGTGTGCCTGTCGCAGGCGCTAATGGACCCTTAATGGTTTCGCTGGAATCATCTCAGCGCCGCCGAGTGATTATCGGATTTGATGTCATGGACTCTGATCTTCCTGTGCGAGTCGCTTTTCCGTTGATGATTCATAACGCCGTTGCATGGCTGGCAAACAAGAGTAGTGACGCGCAAGTCCAGATTCAAGCCGGCCAGACGCTCCATCTGGAGAATGGAAATCACGTTGTGTACGGTCCTCTGACGGCGTCTGGCTCAGGTCAGAAGGTGCCTATTGCCGGCGATTTTCACCCAACTCGTAACGGTTTTTATCGAATCGAGAATGAGCAAAAGCGTAAGAACGTCGCGGTAAACACCTTTGACCCGGCTCAGTCAGACCTGCGATCCATCGGTTCGGCCGGGCCCGGTTCAGCACCGGCCGCCATCTGGCCAGCTGCCATCCGGTGGCTGTCGTGGCCACCCTGGATATATTTTGGTCTGCTGGCGTTATTATTGTCCGGATTGGAGTGGTGGACATACCATCGGCGGCGCACGGAATGATTGAGTGGACTTACCCGTGGTTTTTGATCCTCCTGTTCGCCCTGGGATTCTGCTGGCTCCCTCTTCGGAAGACGATGGCCGCACTGAATCCGGTTCAGAGTCGGACCGTCCTTTTGGTCCGGCTCTTTATCCTTGCGACGACAATCATTGCGCTGGCCGGTCCGAAATGGAGAACGCCAAGCGACCGCCTGGCTGTTGCCTACCTGGTTGATGCTTCCGCGAGCGTGTCGCCCGAGGCAAGAGCCGCGGCACGAAATTTCGTGGAGACGAGTATCAAAAGGACGCGCTCTGGCGATGATTATGCGGTCATCGGATTCGCGGAAAAGAGCGAAGTCTGGCAGGCGTTCGGTGCTGGAACCTCTCTCTCGAGCTGGCCCGAACTGAAAGAGCGGCAAGGGACCAATTTCCGTGATGCGTTGGATTTTGCTGCGTCGATCTTGCCGAAAGATCGACGACGCAAAATCATACTGCTAAGCGACGGAAATGATACGTCGGGAGAGGCAGCGGGATCGGTTTCCGATCTTGGGCGAAGGGGGATCGAGTTCGATGCGGTGGCGCTGCAAAACCCGGAATCGCCGGAAGTGCTGGTGGAGTCGGTCCAGACGCCACGCAATATCGCGCCGGATGAACCTTTCAATTTGACGGCCGTCATCCGGTCCACCATCAAGCAGACCGCTAGTGTCCGCTTGTATGAAAACCAGTTTCTTGTCCATCAACGCCAAGTCGATCTGGCGCCCGGACCGAACCTGGTTCGATTCGAGGATCTCACTTCGGAGGGGAGCCAGTTCCGGGTCGAAGTCCAGGCTCAGCAAGACACTTTTGCAGAGAACAATATCGGTGATGCGGTCGTTCAGATCCGGGGCCAACCGCGCGTGCTGTTAGCAGATCCAAACGAGAGCCGCCTGGAACCTCTGGCAAGAGTCCTGCGGAGTGAACGATTCCAGGTTGAAACCAGAACCCCCGCAGGGGTTCCTAAGTCAATGGATGACCTCGATCAGTTTGACCTGGTCTTGTTCAGCGACGTATCTGCTCTGACGCTTTCCGGCCGACCAGATGGAGCTGCTTCGGACCTGGGTGCGAGATTTTGGTGGAGCCTTTATTCTTGCCGGGGGGGAGAACAGTTTCGGCGTCGGCGGTTATTACCGTACCCCGATCGAGCAAATGCTGCCGGTCCGCATGGAGCATGACGACCGCCAGCAGACGCCCTCCGTCGCTCTTCTCGTCGTGCTCGATCGCTCAGGTTCGATGGCGGCACAGGTTCAGGGGAAAACGAAAATTTCACTGGCAGACCAGGGGGCTGTCCTGGCAATGAACGTCCTGAAGGACAACGATTATTTTGGTGTGTTCGCGGTTGACACAAAAGTGCATGAGGTCGTGTCGTTGGCTCGACTACAAGAACGGCAACAGATTCAGCAAAGAATACTTGGAATTGATTCAGCGGGTGGCGGGATTTACATATTCACCTCTTTGGTGGCCGCCTCCCGGGCTTTGCGCGAGGTCAACGCTCAGATTAAGCACGTGATCCTGTTTTCCGACGCGGCCGATGCCGAGGAAAAGTTTGCCGGTGAGATGGGCGAAGGGTCCGGAGTCTCCGGGACAGCCTTCGACATTGTTTCAACAATGTTAGCGAGTCGAATCACAACCTCTGTGGTGGGGCTCGGTTACGAAAGCGACAAGGATGTGGCTTTCCTCAAGTTGCTCGCTGAACGAGGCAGTGGACGGTTCTATCTCACGAACGACCCGATGAATCTGCCCCAAATCTTCACTACGGAGACTATGAAAGTCGCCCAGAACAGCCTGATCGAGGAACCATTTCAGGCCCAGGTTGTGCGGGAGACCAAGGTCTTGGACGGAATCTCCTGGTCCCAGTCACCGCTCCTCCTCGGCTATAACTCGACGAAACTGAAGCCGACGGCTGACCTTCTCCTCGCTACGGAAACCGGCGCGCCACTGTTCGCATCGTGGCGGTTTGGCCTCGGGCAGACGGCCGCGTTCACGAGCGATGTCAAAAGCCGGTGGGCCTCCGAATGGTTGGGGTGGACTGGATTCGGCAGATTTTGGACACAAGCGATTCGCACGCTGATGCGGCGTGCCGATCGCGGGCAGTTTCAGATAAACGTCAAGGAAATCGATGATCGGCTGCGCGTCAGTATCGACGCAGTCCGTCCCGATGGTTCGTTTGCCAACGAACTACCCTTAAGCGTTATCTCCGCGGATGCGGGAGGGCGAACCGATTCGGCGTCCGCGACCCAGATCGGCCCGGGCCGCTACGTCGCAAGTCTGCCCTTGCCGGAACAGGGGGTCCGATTGATCTCTGTCAGCACACCGAACAGCCCTCCTGCAACCTTGAGTTACACACGGAGTTATCCCAAGGAATTTCTTGATACGCGAACGAACCGGAAAGCGCTTAGCGAGTTGGTGCAGATTTCTCACGGTCGGCTGGATCCGAAAGAAAATGAGATTTTTCAACCGGGCGCAGCAGTGCCGGGCCATCGCACGGATCTGGCCCCCTGGTTGTTAGCCTTGGCCGCCGCTCTCCTGCCATTGGACATTTTTGTTCGCCGGCGGAGGTGGGGAAAGTGGCAGGAGCAGAGCTAACGCATCCTATTCGCTCTTCTGTGCCAGCGCCTCCGCATCCTTCTTTCGTTTCCGTTCCATCATCGATGCAACGAGAATGCAGAGTTCGTACAACAGGTACATCGGTGCGCCCATCATCGCCATGGAGACGGCATCAGGGGTAGGCGCTAGAAATGCCGCGGCAACAAAAATCAGGAGGAACGCGTAGGCTCGCGTCCGGCGTAAGAGCGCAACAGACAAAACGCCCAGGCGAACCAGAACCAGGACAATGACCGGAAGTTCGAATGCGACGCCGAATCCGACGCAGAGCTGGGTGACGAATGAAAAATAGTCGCGCACAGTCCAGGTCGGAGTCCAATCGAGCGATTGAGCGTCTCGGAAGAAAAACCGAAGGGTCGCCGGCAATACAAGATAATATCCCAGCACGACGCCGCCCAGAAAGAGGCCGAAACCGACCGCCACAGCCGGGAACATGGCCTTCTTTTCGGGCGGAGTCAGCGCGGGCAGGATGAATTGTCCGGCAAAGTAAATTAGAAACGGGAACGCGATGACGATGCCGGCGTAGAACGCAAGCTGGAATGAAATGGTCATCGAATCTGCGACACCCAAAGAAACAAGCGACTTCAATAATTTGGGATCGATCGACTTAAGCGGACCCTGGAGAATGTGGACAAGTTGGGTGCGGAAGCAGAATGCCAACAGCATCGCGATCCCGAGGGCGGCGGCCATCTTGACGATCACCCACCTTAAATCCTCAAGGTGATCCAGAAACGGTTTAACAGCCTCGCCTTGTTCGCCTTCCCGAAACTTGAAAATCCTGGAGATCCTCATGGAAGGAGTTCTTTCGCCGCCAGCCGTGCAAAAAGGGCGAGGGTATTGGCATCCTGGATGATGTTGTCCGCGATCATCGAACGCAATTTTTCGAAGCTAAACTCCCTGCATTCGACGATTGTTTCACTATCGTCCGGTTGATGGCCTAAGCCGGTCGGCTTAACGGGTCGTGCTAAGAACAAGTGAGGCATCTCGTCGCTATAGCCCTGAGACGAGTAATAATGTCCGAGATAAATGAGCCTGCCTCCCGCGGCTAATGCATATCCTGTCTCCTCTGTCAGCTCGCGCAATGCGGTCTCCTGGATAGTGTCCATCTCCGGCTGAAATGAACCGTCGATTTGTCCGGCGGGAAATTCCCAAAGAATTTTCCGAACTGGTATCCTGGCTTGGTGGATCAGAAGAAAGTTTCCGCTCTCGGTGACGGGCGCGATCACGACAGCCTGTTTTCGCCGCACAACGGTCCAGTATCGAATGCGATTTTCGCCCGGCGGTATGACACGCTCGTCAAGCACTTCCAGATAAGAGTTCTTGAACAGCGTCTTGGTTTCCAGAATCTGCCAGCCGTCAGGGTCGTTCACGAAGGATTGCGTTCCATGCTTCCAAGGCCGCTGCAACATTTTTTCGTGACGGCGCACCAATTGCGGTTCGGCGATCGATTGCTCGGTCAAGATTCAAAACTGAAAAGACGTCCGGTCCAAAATTTTCACTGAACTGCCGAAACTCCTCCAGTTTGAGTTCCCCAAATCCGCGATTCTGGTCGATAGAGAAGGCTACCAGCTTCCCAATGACTTCGTGAGCCTGCCGGAATGGTACGCCCGCGAGGACCAGGTAATCAGCCAGGTCGGTTGCCAGCAGGCCGGGATCGCTCGCGGCCAGCCGTGTTCGAGTAGAATCCACCTCGATCTCGAGGATCATGCCCGCATAAACTTCAAGCAGTAATTTGACCTGGTCGATCGAATCAAAGACGGCTTCCTTATCCTCCTGCATATCCCGATTGTAAGTCATTGGCAGACCCTTCAATGCAGTCAGAAGTGACACCAAATTCCCAATCAGGCGTCCGGTTTTTGCGCGAGCAAGTTCGCACACGTCCGGGTTCTTCTTTTGCGGCATTAAACTCGAGCCGGTGGTGTAACTGTCGCTGATTTTGATGAATTGAAATTCAGAGGAAGCGAAAAGGATTAAGTCCTCGCTGAGGCGAGAAAGGTGAAGGCCCAGGAGCGAGAGGGCAAAGAGGAACTCGCAAGCGAAATCGCGATCGCTCACGGCGTCCATGCTGTTGCGTGTGACCTCCGGAAAGCTGAGCAGTTGGGCTATATACTCGCGGTCGATTTGAATCGTCGATCCGGCGATGGCCCCGGATCCGAGAGGCATTCGATTGATCCGTTTGCGGCCGTCTGCCAGGCGTTCTTCGTCTCGTTGCAACATCTCGACATAGGCAAGCAGATGGTGCGCAAACAAGACCGGTTGCGCCCGCTGCAGATGTGTGTAACCCGGAAGAATGGCGTCGTTGTACTTTTCTCCAAGCTGGATCAAAGAGCTCTGAAGAGCGGTGATCCGGTGTCGGACTTCATCCGTCTCGTGCCGGAGATAAAGCCTCATGTCGAGAGCGACCTGGTCGTTCCGGCTCCGGGCAGTGTGCAGTTTTGCTCCCGCGGACCCGATCCGTGACGTCAAAGCGGATTCGATATTCATGTGAATGTCCTCCAATTCGATTCGGAACGGGAAGTGTCCTTCATCGATCTCCTTTTCAATGTCCTTGAGACCGGTCTCGATCTGCCGCTTTTCCTCTGCTGTGAGCAACCCGGCTTTTTCAAGGGCTGCCGCGTGGGCGACGGATCCTTGGATATCAAACTTGTACAGTCGCCAGTCGAACGAGATTGATTCGGTGAATCGTTGAACCGTAGGGGCAGTCTCTTGCTGAAAGCGTCCTCTCCACATGTGGATGATGAGTACGTGAAAAACCTGGCGCGGTCCACGACGGATCATCCTGGCGGCTTTCAGCTCGATCGGCATGGTCCTTGGCCCATGGTCAAGGGCAGGAAGAATTCCCTGCCGTGGGCAGCAAGAATTCCCTACCGGAGAGAAACTCAAAAACAGCGGCCGCAAATGGAGGGCGGCGGGCACGCAACCCAAAACCCAAAGCCCGGGGTGGTACATGCCATCCCGGACTCCGTTACGGGAAAAGAGATCAATTCGCCCGCGGACTTGCGCGCGATATGTTAGCCGAGCCGGTAAACTATGCGCGCTTTTCCAAGGTCGTACGAAGACATCTCAAGCTTGACTCGATCTCCTGCTGTAAGCCGGATAAATCGCTTCCTCATTTTTCCCGAGATGTGGGCGAGGACGAGATGTTGATTAGCAAGCTCAACGCGGAACATGGTTCCAGGGAGTACAGTGACAATCTTTCCTTCGGTTACAATCGGACTTTCCACGGGCATAGTAAAATTAGATGCTTTTTCGTATAGATCGAGAGAGATACAAAATCGATTCGCCGAATCTGGTGACCCGGCGAATCGATCGGTGATTACTTGAACCTGAAAGACAAAAACCGGGCCTTGTTCGCCATCCCGGGGATGTCTAGTTCAAGGAACTATCGCCGGGACCCCGCAAAAGAACGTTTCGGACGCTCTTCTTTCGGGCGTGCTTCGTTTACCGTCAGCGTGCGTCCGGCAAACTCCTTATCGGCCAATCCTTTGATCGCCGCGTTCCCTTCGTTGGCATTCGACATCGTCACAAAGGCAAAACCACGGGAATCTCCCGTGGCTCGGTCTGTGACGAGATAAGTATCGGTGACGGTTCCATATGTCCGCGAATAAAGCTTTAAGATCGTTCTCAGTGGTATCGAACGAAAGATTTCCTACATAGAGTTTCATAATGGATTCAGGGTGATAACGTATGCCAGCCGCGGAGCCGTTCCCGGGAATCGGGTTTCAAATCACCACTCAGGAAAGCCCAACTGACGATCTTCCGTGCTACGAACAAGAACAAACGGGACTCGAGCCTCGCCCTTATCGGCTAAAATAGCAAGCGAAAGTCTCCGCCGAGGTGCCGGAATGCCATTACGCATGTGCGAGCCATACTAGACATGGGACAGGACACTAGTGAGCAAGGGCGGTCAGGAGCGTCTCTAGCTCGATGGTCACGATGCTCGTAGTTGAATCATTCAGGCCGTAGGGCAAGACCAGGCAGTTGCCGTGCACTAACGCTCCGCAAGTGTAAACGACGTTAGGTACGTAACCATTCCTGTTGTGAGCCGCAGGTTCCAACAGAGGCTCGTTGAGCCGGCTGATGACCTTTGAAGGATCCTCAAGATCGAGCAGCATCGCGCCGATACAGTATTTGCGCATCGGACCAACGCCGTGGGTGATAACAAGCCAACCAGCATCGGTTTCGAGCGGGGAGCCGCAATTGCCGATTTTTACGAACTCCCAAGGTCGTGACGGCTGCAGCAAAAGCTGAACATCACTCCAGAAATGCCGATCATCCGAGAGGATCAGGTAAAGGTTTTCGTCATCGTAGCGCGAAAGCATCGCGTAACGCCCATCGATTCTCTTTGGAAAGAGCGCCATCCCTTTGTTTTGAATCGCCGGCCCGGTTAAGGTACGGACGCGGAAGTGAAGGAAGTCACTTGTTTCGATGAGTTGCGGCAGAATGAGGCGACCATTGTAGGCCGTGTAGGTTGCGTAATAGGTGGCACTCCGGTCTTCGTCGACAAAGCGAACAAACCGCGCGTCTTCTATCCCATTGCTTTCGTTCAACGAGACCGGAAAGATGACGCGTTCGGATAGGGAGATCGCCGGATTGAAATCGACTTCGTAATTCGATTCCACAAGCCATTGCACGCACTCAATCGCCCGGCGCACCTCCTCCGTATGGAATTGGGTTTCGCGTGCCGCGCGCTGCATCGACTCATCCAGTTGTGATCGCGTGAAAGTGGCGTCGAGGCCATTCATCACGAATCTCGACCAATTGTTCTCCAAGCCCTTTTCCTTCAGCTTATGGGAAAAGATGCTTTTCGGAAATGTCGGTTCGGGATTAATTTCCGGGGCCGCAACCAGTGCCGAAGCTTTATCTATCTCCACGGCATGATTCCCATGGATGATTCCGGTACGGAATTCAATGGACGAAATATGGCCCTCGCCAATGGCCCGGAGGCTCAGGATGAAGCGAAGGTCTGATCCCTCGAGGCCTGCTTGATCGGGGTGGGGAACAATCGAAGGATTAAACAACGCCGCAGATTCGATCGCGTATTCTCCGGAAAAATAGGCTCCAACCATCAGCCGGCGATTCGCAGGGAGCGAAATACTATTGGGCAAGTACGCCTGTATTTTCTCAAAGTGACGAAGCCAGGACTCATCGAGGTTCAGATGCCGCCCGCCGAATTCGGCGCGGAGACTGATCTAACTGGGCTTCCGTTTCCTTTTCGCTTAAACCGAGAACTCGCTCGATAATGCCGCTGACTCGGTCAGGACCGGTTGGGATAAACGATCGATTGAGCACCCGGTCGGCGCTCGGCCGCAAGTCGATGCCGGTGGGTTTGACCTTCAAATTCTTGCTAGCCTTTGGGTTTCGCTAAAGAGCACCGCTTCCGCGCGGGTCATCTCCGCCAGTGAAAGCTGGAAAGCAAGACTCGATTCGGCTCCTTGGTTTTGATTGACCCGGTCCGAGTGCAGCGCATCGCGACAACCGCCGGTGGTAGAATCATAGAGTGGTTGTCCGAGATCGTTGCGACCGAGAAACCACTCGAAGCAGCGGCGAGCAGCGCGGTGCCATGCCACATCGCGAGTTAACGAGTAAGCTTCGACGCAAGCGGAAATCATCGCGTAAGCTTCGACTGGCTGCTGATCGAACCGAGCGCGCTCGCTGCCACGAGTCCAAAAGCCATTGCTGCCGATTGGCGTGAAATGACCGGCCTCAACGGTTTGCTGTTGCACGAGCCAACGGAGCGATTTCAATCCGATTTCTACGACGTTACCCCGCGAAGTCCAGTAGCCGCTCAGAATCATCGCATGAGAAAGTTTTGCGTTATCGTAGGTGGCTACGGGCTCAAACCACATCCATTCGTCCGAACAATTATCCCGGAAAAGGGTGACCAGACGGTTAGTTAGAATCTCGCGCAGTTGATTCGCGTTTCGATCGCCGGAGAAGGCACGCAAATATTCCTGGATAGCGAGTAGCGCGAACGCCCACGCTCTTGGCGAACTGAAGCTCTCGACGACCGGGAGACCTCGTTGGAACAATAAGGCGCAAAGACTGCGGTGTCCCTCGTTTTGGGATCGGCCGAGCGCAGTGCCCGTTGCCCACAGAGCCCGCGCATGGCTGTCTTCCGAACCTTCGCGTTCCAGCCATTGGCGCTGATGACTCATGAAGTTTCGGAAACGACAACTTTCTGGATCAAAAGCATGCCATAGAAACGCGAGGTAAATGCTCCCAAACTCTCGAGTTGCTGCTTCGTGACTTGACTTGTGGTCTCCTGCAAAAGCAGGGTGAGGATGAAGGCACGTGCGTTATCGTCAGTACAGTATCCTTCGGCAAAATTCGGCACATTGAATATCGCATGTTGAAAAATGCCGGTGCTATCAGTCATGCGAAGCAGGTGGTCTAATTTCAGGGGAGGCAACTGATAGGGCCGGTTGTCAAGGGTGCGAACAGCGAAAGCCTTTCTTGGAGGATCGATTAAACTCGCCCGCGCGCGTTCGAAGCTTTCCATATGGCGTTGTGCGACTACCGACCAGATCATGCCACGTCCCAGTTTCCATGCTCTTTTCCGTGTCGCCGTCATGAGAACGGTATTGCACAGAAATCGATTGACGCCCTCTGCGATGGCCTTCGGATCTGAAAATGGCACGAGGATTCCATGCTCCTTAGCGAGCAACTCCTTCGCATGCCAGTAGGGCGTGGAGATAACCGCCTTACCAGCGCCGAAAGTGTAAGCCAGCGTGCCAGAGGTAATCTGCGACGCGTTGAGATACGGCGTGATGTAGATGTCCGCCGCACCAATGAATTCTTTCAATTCCTCCTGCGTCACAAATCGATTATAAAAGATGACGTTCCGGGTGACGGAGCGATCCTCCGCGAGGCGCTCGAGTTTGAGCCGGTAGGACTCCCCCTCGCGTGCGATAACATTAGGGTGCGTGGCCCCGAGGATGATATAAACGACATTCGGATGTTGTGAGAGAATCGTCGGCAGGGCCTCGATGACGTGCTCAATCCCTTTGTTTGGGGATAGCAGGCCAAAAGTTAGCAGCACCGTTTTGCCCTCTACGCCAAACTGATCTTTATTAAAGTTTGGATCTATGAAAGGGATGTCCGGTATTCCGTGGGGAATCACGTCGATCTTCTCTGGCGACACACCGTAGATTTCCTCGAGGTAGCGTTTGCCGCGATCGGCCATCACGATAAAACGGTTTGAGAGTTCGTTGAGTTGCTCCATCACCGCCCGCTGATGCGGATTCGGCTCGCGGAGCAAAGTGTGCAGCGTCGTTACCACTGGCATTCGTACGTCTCGCAGAAGAGCCAGGAGATGGCTGCCGGCAGGTCCGCCATAGATGCCAAACTCGTGCTGAACTGAAACGACCTCGACGTTGTTGATGTTCAGGAAGTCGGCTGCACGACGGTAGGAGTCGAGTTCCTTTTCATCAATCTCAAATCGTATCTGAGGCGGATAGTTGTATCCTTCGGGGCGGTCATTGACTGCGCCCACGATACACTCGCATTCCGGGAATTCCGCGGCGATGGCTTGACAGATATCGGAAGTGAAGGTGGCAATGCCGCACTGACGAGGCAGATGATCGCCGACGAAGGCTATTTGCTTAATGGTGGAGGCGATTTTCATGAGCCCGTGTGCGCGATCAGCCCTAACGGCTATCCCGGAAGAAGATGATTCGCTCTGCGACAGCAATCCGGGAGAATCGCATGAATTTCCGGGTTCGTCATGGAATGTTCCCAGCGCGCGGGAAACGCCCGCGCGCAGGGAGCGTGGCTGTTTTGCTGCATCGGATACCTATTCTGGCTATCTATCAGACCCCTGCCGCTTCAAGAAACTCTATTTCTTTCTCCGGAGAGTGTTGAGAGGTTTGATGGAGCATTCGATTCACGGCATTCAAATAAGCTCGTGCACTGGCTTCGATGACATCTGTGCTTGCGCCTTTGCCGGTGATGAGCCGGCCGCCACCGAAGTCGCATTTGAGATTGACTTCGCCCAACGCATCTTTGCCGCTGGAGACCGCGCGTGACGTGATATTCCACCAAATGTCCGCGCTGGTTGAGGATGCGGTCGACTGCTTTCATGGTGGCATCCACGGCTCCATTTCCAGGAGAAGAATCCTGTAAAGTCTCTTCCCCCTTGCGCAGGCGCACCGTAGCCGTTGGGATTGTGGCAGTTCCTGAATTGACGTTGAGGTAGTCCAGTTGCCAGGCTTCTTGAGTCACACCGATCGAGTCATCCACCAACGCTCCCAGGTCGTCGTCGTAAACGAACTTCTTTTTATCACCGATTTCCTTAAATCGGACGAAGAGTCTGATGAAGTTCTTCGTCGCTTAATTGGTATCCGAGATGCTGCAATCGCTTTGCCATTGCGTGCCGACCGCTGTGCTTGGTGAGCGGCAGTTCCGTTTCGCCCCAACCGACGTCCCGAGGATCCATGATCTCGTATGTTTCACGATGTTTCAGGATTCCATCCTGATGGATGCCGGAACTGTGAGCAAAAGCGTTCTCGCCCACGATCGCTTTGCTGCGCGCTACGATCAGACCGCTCATACGACTAACCAATCGCGAAGATTTCACGATTTCGCGAGTGTTAACCTCGGTGTAATAATCTTTGAAGTAGTCGGACCGCGTTTTGATTGCCATCACGATCTCTTCGATCGCGGCGTTGCCGGCACGTTCGCCGATGCCGTTCACGGTTCCTTCGATCTGGCGCGCACCCGATTCTACCGCCGCAAGCGAGTTCGCCACGGCCATTCCAAGATCATTATGGCAATGTACGCTGATGATTGCGTCATCGATATGCTTTACGTTCGCCTTCAAATACTTGATTAAGGCAGCGAACTGACCAGGCACAGCGTAGCCAACGGTATCGGGAATATTGACGGTGGTTGCGCCGGCCTCAATGGCAGCCTCGACAACCTGAGCCAGGAATTCCGGCTCGGTTCGGGAAGCATCCTCGGGCGAGAATTCCACATCCTTCACGATGGTCTTGGCTCGTTTCACACTCTCGATCGTGAGCCGGATAATCTCTTCGCTGGCTTTTTTGAGTTTAAAATCGCGATGAATCTTGGAAGTCGCGAGGAAGACGTGGATGCGGGCTCGGTCGCATGCGGGCTTGACGGCCGCTCCTGCTGCGTCAATGTCTTGCGGGACACAGCGCGCAAGACCTGCAATGATCGGTCCGCGGACTTCGGTTGCAATTTTCTGTACAGCTTCAAAATCGCCGTCGCTGATAACGGGGAAACCGGCTTCGATCACGTCAACGTTTAAACGCTGCAGTTGACGTGCGATCTCCATTTTTTCGCGGAGATTCATCGACGCCCCTGGGCATTGTTCGCCGTCCCGCAGGGTGGTGTCGAAAATAATCACTTTGTCTGCCATGTTTGCCTGGAGTTAGTGTGGGGAGTTGGGTTCCGGTGGAGGAGGCGATACGGTCAAAACCGATTCCGCCGCGAACGATTCTGACCAGACTAAATAAAACTAGGGAAGGAGAAGAAGATTTGGGGCGCCACTCCCGAGCAGGAAGAGCTCAATGCTAAGAAGCTGTCCGATTGCGGCGCATTAGACCGAAATCCTAGCAGCGAGGCCAGGAGTCGGAGTCAGAACGAAGGATTCTTGGCATTCGCGGCTTTCGTGTCATTCTTGGCATAATTCTTATGAACCGTCTCTGGTACTTTCCCGACCCGATGCAAATGGAAGGCGCATTGGCGGTCTCCCGGCAATTGGACATTGTGCCGGGCTTGGCGAGCGTTCTTGCGAGAATTGGGTCTGGTGGAGGAAGGAAAAGCGCGCCAGTTTCTGTTCCCACGATTGCGCGATTTGCGCGATCCATTCGAGATCGGTGGGATTCGAGAAGGCTGTCGAACGGATCTTTCAGGGGGTCGATCGCCGCGAGGCCATCGTTCTGTACGGTGATTACGATGTAGACGGGGTCACTTCCGTCGCGCTTCTGCATCGCATGTTGAGGGCCTTTGGCGCCGACGTTCGAACCTTCCTGCCGCATCGACTCGAAGAAGGCTATGGTTTATCGGAAGAAGGGGTCGCAACGATGCCTGGCGTTGCATTCGCCGCAACTGCTCGTCGCGCTGGATTGCGGGACTACGGCTGCAGATCGGATCAGCGAAATTGAGGCTGTTGGGGTCGATGTCGTCGTTGTTGATCACCACGAAGCCAAAGGCCGCCTTCCAGATTGCCGCGCCTTCGTGAATCCGAAAATGGGTTCGAGCTATCACTATCTTTGCACGGCGGGCCTCGTTTTTAAGCTCTGTCACGCACTCTTGCGCACACGGCGGCTGCCGGATTTTGATTTGAAGAAATACCTCGACTTGGTCGCTATCGCCACAATCGCGGATCTGGTACCTTTGGTTGATGAGAACCGTACGTTCGTACAACACGGTTTGCGCCAACTGGAGCAAACCGAATGGATCGGCTTGCGAGCTTTGATGCAAGTCGCCGGGGTGACGCCCCCGATTCGCCCCGTGCACATTGGATTTCGGATTGGCCCGCGCTTGAATGCCGCCGGCCGCGTCGGAGTGGCTCAGGATGCGCTCGAACTTTTGCTCGCTGAGGACGTGGGAAAGGCGCTTCTATTGGCGCGCAGCCTGGATTGGCAGAATCGCGATCGACAATCAGTCGAACAGAAGACTCTCGAAGAAGCCCTGCAGCAGCTCGCGAACACGTTCGTTCCCGATCGAGACGCTGCGATCGTCGTGGCCTCACGCGGCTGGCATCCCGGGGTGGTCGGAATTGTAGCGTCGCGTCTGGCAAAGCAGTTCCATCGCCCGACGATGGTGATCGGGTTTGACGATTCGGGCGAAGGGAAAGGGAGCGGTCGTAGCGTTGCCGGTTTATCGCTTGTAAAGGCATTGGAAGAATGTGGCGACTACCTGTTGCAATTCGGCGGCCACGAAATGGCTGCCGGTGTGCGGATCGAGTTTGGTCAGCTCGAGCGATTCTCCGCTTGCGTTCCGGGCCGCGGCGAGAAAGATGCTGACGCCGGATTTGTTGCAGCCCCGGCTTGAGCTCGATGCGGAACTTACCGGCCAGGATATCACGCTCAAATTTCTCAGTTGCCACGATTTGCTTCAGCCGTTCGGGATCGGAAATCCGCAACCGCTCTTTTTCATTCGACGAGTTGCGCCCGCCGGTGAACCGCGATTACTGAAGGAGAAACATCGATTATTCACGCTCCGCCATGGTGGGTGCCTTTTGAGTGCAATTCAATTTAACGGCGCAAGATTTCCACTGCCGGACCCGCCCTGGGACGTCGCTTTCCACCTCGAGGCGAATTATTATCAAAACCGGGTACAACTGCAGCTCCATGTCGAAGCAATACGTGCGAGCGGTGGCGAGCAATCATGGCATTGAGAGGTAGGGATGCGCGGAGAGCGGATCGAAAAATTGAGCAAGCACCAATACTCTCCGTTGAACGCACTCGACCAGCCGCTTGAAAAGCTCGCCTGGGTGCCGGAGACGCAGCGAAAGTTGATCCGACGGCTCGGTATTGAGACCTGGCGTCAGTTACTGGAGCATTATCCGAGGCGGTACGAGGACCGAACGCGGTTTGCCGTGTTCCCGACGGATGGTTCTGAAGAGCCGATTTGTCTTCGTGGAATCGTGCAAAAGATTATCCGCTCATTATTTTGGAGGTCGGAAAATAGTCGAGGTGATCCTGGAGGATCGTTTTCAGCACAGTTCTGAGCGGACGCGTCATTTGCCGGTGGTTCAACCAGCATTATCTGCAGCGAATGTTAGCTGCGGGCCAGGAGCTGATCGTCTTTGGCCGTCCCAAGCAGTACAAAAAACGAATCTATCTGGACCATCCGGAATTTGAAATAGTCGAAGAGGAAGGAGAAGAGAATATTCACATGGGTCGGATCGCGCCGATCTACCCGTTGACCGAAGGAGTGCGCCAAAGAGCGTTGCGGTCTGTGATATTCCGGGCCACTCAAGAACTACAGGCGCTCTCGGGAAATCCCATCTGCCGCTTCGGTACTCGCTCTCCGAGGAGGAAGCGCTGAGTCAGATCCATTTTCCGGACAGTTTTTCAGCTCGGGAGGAGGCTAGAAAGGTTCTCGCATTGGCGGAATTCGTGGCCATGCAGATTGTGGTCGAGCAGCGGAAACGTTCGGTGGCGGCGCTTGCGGGCGACCGTCACGTCGCTTCCGGAGAATTGACGGAACGCTTTCTCGCTGCGCTCCCCTACCGGCCAACGGTGGCCCAGAAGCGCGCGATTCGAGAGATCCGGCAGGATATGGCAAAAGAGGTTCCGATGAGTCGACTGTTGCAGGGAGATGTCGGCGCGGGCAAGACCATCGTGGCGGCAGCGGCCATGCTTTATGCGGTTGAAGCGGGTTATCAAGCTGCGCTGATGGCTCCTACGCAGGTTCTAGCCGAACAGCATTTCGAAAATTTCCGGCGCTGGTTGTCCGGGATGGATGTCCGACATCGCCCTTCGGACCGGAACGCGCCAGGAGGTTTCCCATCTTGAGCTCTTCGGCGATTCCCAGATTCTGATCGGTACGCACGCTTTGCTTTACGACCCTGACCAATTCCAGTCGTCTTGGCCTCGTCGTGATCGATGAACAGCACAAATTTGGCGTCTTGCAACGGACCAAAGTTTTAGAGAGAAGGCCTGTTCCGGATCTGCTCGTGATGACTGCGACACCGATTCCTCGGACTCTGGCGATGACAGTTTACGGCGATTTGGAGGTTTCTGTTTTGGATGAAAAACCGGCCAATCGCCGCCCGATCATCACTCGCGTCCGGCCGTCTGCGAAAATCCCGGAAGCCGCTTCCTTTATTCGAGAACGTGTTGATGCCGGACGCCAAGCATACATTATTTACCCTGTGATCGAGGAGTCCGATACGCTGAGCCTGAAGGCTGCGACGACTGAACATTCCAAGTGGGAGAAATTGCTCGCGCCGATTCGGTGCGGACTTCTGCACGGCCGGCTGACCGCCGGACGAAAAGGAGCGGGTGATGGAGTAATTTCGGGAGGGTCATATTGATGTCCTCGTTTCTACTACAGTGATCGAGGTGGGCGTCGATGTTCCGAATGCAACCGTCATGTTGATTGAAAATTCGGAACGATTCGGATTGGCCCAACTTCACCAGTTGCGAGGGAGGATCGGCCGCAGCCAGCATCAAAGCTATTGTGTTCTTCTGACAGATCGAGAAGATCCTGACGCACTCGATAAACTTGCCATTTTGGAGCGAAGCGAAAACGGATTCGAGATTGCCGAGGAGGACCTGAGAATAAGGGGTCCAGGCGATTTGCTTGGAACGGTGCAGAGCGGTTTGCCGCCATTGCGACTTGCAAGCCTGGTCAGGGACGAAGCGTTATTATTTCGGGCCAAAGATGATCGCCCGATCGATCCTGGACCAGGATCCCTGAGCTGCAAGAGCCTCAACATCAACGTTTTGCTCGAATTGCTGTCCAAAGCGGCGAAAATGGAACAAGTTTAGCTAGTTAAGTTAGTTAGCACGGCACTCATGAAGAGCTTCCTGAAGTTTTTGGTATTTGTCTTACTCCTGGCCCTTGCCATTTCGCTGATCTACGTTTGGCAGGCCAAGCAACCGGGCCCAGCTCAAGTGAAGGTGGAGAAGTTCACGCCGGCGGACAAGCCCAGCCTCGACCTGGATTCCGTGGACGTACTGCAACGCCTGGATGACGAATACACGAAGGTGGTCACGGCCGCGGTTCCCAGCGTGGTGAGTATTACGACGACAAAAACATTGACTCGGCGGATGCCGATCGATCCTCTGGAGCTGTTTTTTGGGCGCCGCTTTTCGGACGAGAGCCCGGCTCAGCAGAAAGTCACTTCGCTCGGGTCGGGCGTGATCGTCTCCAAGGAGGGGCACATCGTGACGAATAACCATGTTCTGAATGGGACGGACGATGTCACAGTCCAGCTGAGCGATGGCCGCGAAGAAAAAGCCAAGATCGTCGGCACGGACGGACAGATCGACCTGGCCGTTTTGAAGATTGATCTTCCGAATCTAATTCCTTTGCCGATCGGAGACTCCGACAAAGTGAGAGTTGGTCAGATCGTGATGGCGATCGGCAACCCGTTTGGTCTGGACGAGAGCGTGAGTCAAGGAATTATCAGCGCCAAGGATAGCCGGGCAATGAACGACAGCCAGGTGGAGTTTTTTCAAACCGATACGGCAATTAATCCTGGTAATTCGGGCGGTCCTCTCGTGAATATCCGGGGCGAAGTCATCGGAATTAATACGGCGATCTACTCTGAGTCTGGCGGGAATCAGGGAATTGGATTTGCGATTCCATCGAACGTGGTCAAAGCGGCAATGAACAGTATCATCTCCAAGGGAAGAGTGATTCGAGGGTACCTCGGAGTCGGGATTCAGCCGGTGACGAAGGATATTGCCGAACAGTTTAAGCTCAACAGCGCTCGAGGCGCCCTTGTGACCGATGTCACTCCCGGTTCTCCGGCTGAGAAGGCCGGGATTATCCGTGGAGACGTTATTCGAAAGGTGAACGGGTACGAAGTCAAGGACACGATTTCTCTTGTGAACAGGATAGCCGAGGCGGATATCGGCTCAAATCTGACGATCGATCTGGTACGGGATGGGGAGACCAAAACTGTCACGGCTCAAGTCACAGAACAACCGGCTGATCTCGTCGCGCGCATGAACCGCAACCAGAACGACCCTGGTCAGCCCGGGACGTCCGGGAATGGGTTATTTGCCGGGAATCGAAGTTCGGAACCTGACCCAGCAGCTTAGAGGCCGAGGCGAATGTTCCGCCGAACGTGAATGGGGTGATTGTGACGAGCGTAGATCCCAGTTCGCCTGTCGCGCAACAAATCAGGCCGGGAGATGTCATTGAGCAGATTAATCGGCAGCCCGTTTCCAACGTCGATGATTTTGAGCGTGTGGTCGGCCAACTGGACCCGGACCGGCCCGTGATGGTTGGCATGGCGCGTAACCGTCAGCGATCTTTTGTGATTATCCAACCCAATTGAGTTGATTGTCCCTAAAATTTCACAATTCAATATTGTTATGAGACAAGGTTCCTCTGGTAATGTCATTGCCGCGCTGGTGAGCTTTTTCATCCCGGGCTTGGGTCAACTGATTCAGGGCCGGATTCTTGCGGCGCTAGTGCACTTCGTCGTGACCGGCATGCTCTGGCTCATTTGGCTGGGGTGGCTTGGGCATATATTTTCCTGTGTCGATGCGGCTCGATGGAAAGCGCGTTAGATCCGAAGCAACGAATCGGAGGAGTTATGCACGAATCAACGAAGGCCGTGGGTCCGGGGGCAATGTCATCGCTGCGCTGGCAAGTCTGGTCATCCCCGGACTTGGGCAACTCGCGCAGGGTCGAATTGTTTCGGCGTTACTGCTGTTCGGTGTCTCAGGGCTTCTTTGGATCCTTTCCTTTGGACTTCTCGGGTGGCTGGGTCACGTCATGGCCTGTTTGGACGCGGCACTTGGAGGGGTCCACGCTAGCCCAATGGATAAACTGCGATATCCCCCGCCCGGTACCGCGCCGGCCACGCTGATAGTGCCTCCGGAGTACCAGAGCCGGAAACCGGTGGTATCTCTAACTGAGTACGACGCCCACTCTATCCAGGAACGCAAAATTGAGACGATCGATGAACTTTTGCCCTGCCTCGAAATGAGAAGGTCAGTTGGATCAAGTCGATGGGTCTGGGTGATCCGGAATTTTTTCAGCGATTGGCACTGCATTTTCGAATTCATCCGCTGGCTCTGGAGGACATCTTCAATCTTGGGCAGCGACCGAAGGTGGACGAGTACGATCGCCAGCTCTTCATCGTGCTCGACATGGGGTACGAAAACAAAAAAGAAGAGGTCGTTTTCGAACAGGTCTGCATCGTGCTCGCGGAGAAATTTGTCATCACCATTCAAGAAGATCCGGGCGATGAAGAAAACGCGGGCGATGTATTCAACCCGGTGCGGCAGCGATTACGAAAAGGAGTGGGGAACGCGCGATTTATGAAGGCGGACTATCTCGCCTACGCTCTGATTGACGCGGTGATAGACCGATATTTTCCGATCATCGAATCGTTGGGCGAATCAATGGAAGACCTGCAAGAGACGTTGCTCGATCAACCGACGCGGGAACGTGTGCGCGAACTGCACGAATTCAAGCGCTTAATCGCGAGGATTCGCCGGGCCGTTTGGCCGCAACGGGAGGTGCTCGGCCGGCTAATGCGAGATGAAACCGGTCTTGTTGCGGCACGAACCAAGCCGTTTTTCCGCGACTGCTACGACCATACGGTCATCATGCTGGACCTGCTCGAAACATTCCGGGATGCGGCGCGCAACATCATGGACATCTACCTTTCGAGCATCAGCATTCGGACCAGTGAGATCATGCGCGTGCTGACGGTCATTTCTTCGATCTTCATTCCGCTCACGTTCATCGCAGGCATATACGGGATGAACTTTGATCCGAAATTGGGCCCGTTCAATATGCCGGAACTCGAATGGTCTTTTGGATATCCTTTCGCAATCTGTTTAATGCTCGCCGTGGCAATTGGAATGATCGTATTTTTCAAACGAAAGAACTGGCTCTAAAGTGCCCCTGCAAGATCTTCGGTCTCGCGTTTAATTTTCAGACTCGCTCCAGCCAGGCCGGATGATTCCTGATCAAGGCCAACGCCTTTTTCGTTAGAGTCTTTCCTGGCTCGATCCGATGCCATGGCGAGGCTCCGGACGGATGAGGCAACGGGACCAAGTCAAATGTCAGCCCAAATTTTTCCACCCGCAGGCTTCGTCCGACCAGTTCCGTCAAAGCCGGTAGCTCATCGAGGAATTGGCCGATCGCCAATTTGCCAACGGCAATCACGAGTCCCGGTTCCAATATCTCAAGCTCCGCCCGCAGCCATTCGACCGCAAAGCGCGATCTCTTCCTTGGCGGGTACACGATCGCCGCCTTGAGCATTTTTCCCGGGAAACAGCGACATACGGCTGCCATATAGACCGTTCGACGGAATTCCGCCTCGGTGATGGCGAGCTCCTGTTCGAACCATTTAAACATCGCTTTACCTGCAGTCCAGGCGAACGGACGTCCTAAGATCGGTTCCCTGACGCCAGGCGCTTGTCCGACGAGCATGACTCGGCTCAGAATTGGCCCTCCTGAAACCGGATGCGACTGCATGCCGGCGCATTTGCGACACTCCGAGAGCGACTCGACATGATGCTGCAACCGAAGTTGTCTTGCTGAAGTCATCAGGTCATCATCCATAAAACAGAAGTCTTGCGCGATGTTCGGCCCGTTGCCTAACATGAGCCCTACCCCAACCAGGAGATAACACCTTGGAATTAAAAGACATCAAAGCCATCATCGATTTGATGAAAAAGAACGATCTGGCGGTTTTCAAGCTCGAGAAAGAAGGTTTTAAGCTCGAGCTTGAAGCGCATCGTCCGCCGGCACCCTTGATTGCGGCTGTCCCGGCCCATCAAATTGTCACCGCCGCTCCGGGGCCGGGCTATTCAACTCACGCTCCCTCCAAACCTCCGACCGTGACCGCGGTCGGAAGACGATGCCGGCCCTTAAAGAGATCGCTTCCCCAATGGTTGGGACTTTTTATCGGGCGCCTTCGCCGGATTCTGCACCCTACATCCAGGAGGGGCAGCAAATTACCGAGGAGACCGTCGTCTGTATCATTGAGGCCATGAAAGTGATGAACGAGATCAAAGCCGAAGTGGAAGGAACCATTATCGAGGTCTTGGTTGAGAACGGGACGTCCGTTCAATTTGGTCAGCCATTGTTCCGGGTGAAGTAATCGTGTTTAACAAAGTCCTGATTGCCAACCGCGGCGAGATCGCATTGCGGATCATCCGAGCTTGCAAAGAACTGGGTATTCCGACGGTAGCCGTCTATTCTGAGGTCGACGTAGATTCGCTTCACGTTCAACTGGCCGACGAGGCGGTCTGTATCGGTCGGGCGCCGAGTACGGAAAGCTATTTAAAAATCGATCGGATCATAAGCGCCGCAGAGATCAGCGATGTCGACGCAATTCATCCGGGATACGGCTTTCTCGCCGAGAACGCGCATTTCGCGGAGGTTTGCCGCAGTTGCAATATCAAATTTATCGGGCCTTCGCCGGCCGCGATTCGGATGATGGGCGACAAGAATGCGGCTAGAGAACAGGCCAGGAAAGCAGGGGTACCGATCTCTCCGGGAAGCGATGGTGTCGTCGAAACTGAGCAGGAGGCTGTTAAAATCGCCAAGAAGGTTGGATATCCTGTGATGATCAAAGCCATTGCGGGCGGCGGAGGCCGGGGAATGCGCGGCTGCGCACAGCGATGTCAGCCTTGTGCAAGGCTTTCACGCTGCCCGCAGCGAGGCGGAGAGAGCGTTCGGCAACGGCGGAGTCTACATCGAGAAATTGATCGACCGTCCGCATCACATCGAATTTCAGATTATCGGCGATAGCCATGGTCGCCTGGTGCATCTGGGTGAGCGCGATTGTTCGATCCAGCGGAGAAATCAGAAAATTGTTGAAGAATGTCCGTCTCCGTTCGTCGACGAGAAGTTGCGCAAACAGATGGGAGAATGTTCGATCGGGCTCGCCGAGTCGGTCGGGTACGAAAACGCCGGAACGATGGAGTATCTCGTCGATCGACGGGGCAATTTCTATTTTATGGAGATGAACACCCGGATCCAGGTCGAACACCCGGTCACGGAGGAGGCGTATGGCTGCGATCTGGTCAAGGAACAGATATTGATTGCTGGAGGCGCGCATCTCTCTGAAAACATTGCAACCGCTGAACGGCGTTGTCACGCGATCGAGTGTCGCATTAATGCGGAGGATCCGGACAACAACTTTCAACCGAGTCCCGGAACGATTGATCTGTATTATGCACCGGGCGGTCACGGCGTCCGAGTGGATTCCCACGTCTATTCAAGGTACACAATTCCCCCTAATTACGACTCAATGATTGCGAAATTGATCTGCGTGGGATCGACGCGTGAATCGGCAATTCGCCGCATGACGCGCGCGTTGAGCGAGTACTTGATTTCAGGAATCAAAACCACTATCCCGTTTCAGGCGAAAATTATGCGGAACGCGGATTTCATCCGTGGCGATTTCGATACGAGCTTTGTCGAAAAGATCATGGGCCGAAAGCGTTTCGAGAAGAAGAAGTGACGCCGCTGAGCAGCTGTTTCTTGTACGGGATTGTGGATTTGGGCTACGTGACGACCGATAACCTGACATCGGTGACCAGCGCAACTGGTCCGGGGCGGGGTCGATATTTTGCAACTGCGCGCGAAGGGGCATTCAAAGCTGGAAATTGCGAAATATGCGGAGGCGATACTGCCGCTGACGAAAGCCGCCGGAGTTCCGCTCATTATTAACGATTATCCGGACTGCTGCGGGAAGTCGATGCCGAAGGATGCCACGTTGGTCAGGAGGATTTCAGTGTCGCCGAAGCTCGCGATCTGGCTGGTCGCATTTGTATCGTCGGTCGGTCAACTCATTCGATCGAGCAGGCGCGCAGCGGCGCAAAGAGAGAAGGCGGATTACATCGGGTTCGGACCCCTGTTTCCGACGGGAACCAAGCCGTCGGCGAAAGCGGTTGGTCTGTCTGAGATCCGAACACTTCATGAGCAGGTGCAGCTGCCGATATTTGTCATCGGCGGCGTGAAATTGGATAATCTCGGAGAGATCCTCCGTGCGGGTGCCAAGCGGGTGTGCATGGTGTCGGATCTACTTCTGGCTACCGACATGGCGAAGCGGACAGCCGAAGTCAAATTGGCATTGAGCGAATAACGCAGTTGGTAGTCATTCTCGAAACATCGGCTTTGTCAGTCTAAGGTGAGGCAGTGATCCGGCCTGCGCCCCTGCTCTGATCGCAACAAAATAAATGCTATTTCGGGATAGGCCGCTAGAACATTTCCATGAACTGGTTCAACGAACCCCGAAATTGGAAGCAGGATAACGAGAAGCTCACTGTTTTTGCCGATCCGCAAACGGATTTCTGGCGCAAAACTCATTACGGTTTTGTCCGGGACAATGGACATTTTTACTACGAAAAAATTTCTGGAGATTTTGAGGTCGAAACAGAGTTCCATGCAAAATACGAGGCATTGTACGATCAGGCCGGAATCATGGTTCGGGCTGGATGAAACAACCTGGGTAAAAACCGGCATCGAGTTCGTAAACGGGGTTCACAATGTGAGTGCCGTTGTCACGCGCGATTTTTCGGATTGGTCGGTCGTTCCGCTTGGTAGTTATCCCGGATCCCTTCGACTAAGGTTGAAGCGGGAGGGCGGGGCGGTGATTCTTGAATACGGAGCCGCTGCACGGGCAATGGATCATGTTCCGAACGGCTTATTTGTCGACTGCGCCGGAGCTCGAAGTTGGACGGATGGTGGCTGCGCCGGACGGGCCTGGCTTTGAAGCCACATTTGCGGAGTTTCGTTTGAGACGTCTTTAATTCCTGCGCGATGAAAGGGACGACTCGGACCGGTTTTGCCGACACGCCCATTTTGATCACAACAAAGTACATGCGAATTCGGGGACAGGATACTACTTTAGGCGCGTGATTTCGTTGCTCGCGATCGGGCCGGATGGCTCGCCAGTTCAAGCGACAAAACCTGGAAGAAGAACGCCGCAGGATGGTTCTCCAACAGATCGAGCGCCGGGGGATTTGCGACAGGCGGGTGCTTGAGGCCATGAGAGAAGTGCCGCGACACGAGTTCGTGCCGGCTGCAGGTAAGAGCCCGCGCTTATGACGATCATCCGCTGCCGATCGGATTTGGTCAGACGATTTCGCAGCCGTACATCGTTGCGTTCATGTTGGAGAAACCTTCTGCTCAGGGCGACGGATCGAGTGCTTGAGTTGGGGACCGGGATCGGGATATCAGGCGGCCGTCTTATCGAGGCTGGTAGCTCAAGTGTTCTCGATCGAGATTATCGATGAATTGACTCACCGTGCGATCGCGGATTTCCAACGTTTGGGATACGCGAATATTCTCACGAAAAGTGGTGATGGCTACGAAGGCTGGCCGGAGTTCGCGCCTTTTGACGCCATCACTGTGGCCGCTGCACCGGATCATATCCCGCAACCCCTGTTCGATCAATTGCGAGAGGGTGGGAGGATGGTGATTCCCGTTGGTGATACGTTCGGCCAGAACTTGATGTTCATCGAAAAGCGCTCGGGAGCAATGAGAAAACAGGTGATGTGCCCCGTTCGATTTGTTCCGTTTACGCGGAAAGCGGGCGATTGAAGTTGCACCGTGCACCGAAACCGCGACCGCCGAGGATGGATTTGCGAGCGTCCGTTGAAGGCCTCAACGCTGCTGGGACGCGGATGGCCACCGCAGATTTAGCGTGCGATCACCCGGGGATATGCTAAACGGATTTGCTTCTTTTTAAAATCATATGTCAGTTCTGGTCGCAGGTTCCATCGCCATTGATAGCATTAAGACACAGCTTGAAGAGCGTCGCGACGTGCTTGGAGGGGCCGCTTCCTACGCGTCGATCAGTGCGAGTTTTTTTGCCCCGGTCAAGCTGGTGGGGATCGTTGGTTCGGACTTTCCGCAGGACTACATCGAACTCTTCAAGTCGCGAGGAATCAATCTCGACGGCGTGCAAGTAGTCGACGGGAGAACTTTTCGCTGGTCGGGTGAATACGAGTGGGACATGAATCTGCGGAAGACGCTGAACCTTGAGCTGAATGTGTTCGAGAACTTCACGCCGAAACTTCCGGATACTTACAAGAAAACTCCGATCATTCTTTTAGGGAATATCAGCCCGGTTCTTCAAAATCACGTTCTCGATCAAGTGGATGATCCCCGGTTCGTGGTTGCGGACACGATGGATCTGTGGATAACAATAACCAAGCCGGAACTCCTCAATCTGCTCAAGCGAGTGGATCTTCTCGTGCTGAATGACAGCGAAGCTCGCCAATTGACGGCCGAGACCAGTTTAATCAGGGCCGGCCGGACCATCCTCCGGCTCGGACCCAGGTTTGTTGCGATCAAGAAGGGCGAACACGGGTGCCTGCTGTTGAGCCATGATCGATTCTTCAGCTGCGGTGCGTTTCCTCTGGAAGACATCCATGACCCGACTGGGGCGGGAGACACTTTTGCCGGCGGCTTTGCCGGTTATCTGGCGAGCCTGGAAAAGGAGACGTTTGAATTCGCCGACCTGCAAAAGGCCGTTGTCTACGGCAGTTTGATGGCCAGCTTTTGTGTCGAATCGTTCAGCCTTGACCGAATCAAAACGCTCTCCAGGAAGTGAAATCGAGGAGCGGTATGAGCTGTTCAGATTAATGAGCCATTTCGAGGTGATCAGGTAGAGAGCTCCGTTCGAAGGTCCCGGGAAGAATTTGCTCTATTCCCACGACGAGGCATCTAATTTGAGGTCACCCGTCGGTCGGCATCAAACCGAGCCGTCGACGGCTGGACGTGCTTAACCCAGAAGTTCTCGCATTTTCGCAAAATGCAGCCGGGCTGTTCCTTCGCTGGCCGGTTTATTTGCCAGTTCGTGGAAGTTCACTATCTCAGTGAAGCGGGGGTCCAAGGTCTCCCAAAAACGAGCTCGGCTGACAAGGTGACGGGCTTCCGTACTTCATACGGCTTGCAGAATGAGTGATGGTCAAACTGCGCATGGCGCGGGTGATACCGACATAAAAGAGCCTTCGTTCCTCGTCCAGGCTTCCTTCGAGCTTTGAACGGCTATGAGGCAAAGTCCCTCCTCCAGCCCGATCAAAAAGACGTGAGGGAATTCCAACCCTTTTGCAGCATGAAACGTAATAAGGGTTACTCCGTTCGTCGCCCGTCTCAGACTTCTTCTGCACGGTCCTGATTGAGAGCCGTCTCGGCCAGGAATCCGGGTAGCCCGTCGCTGGATCGCGCCTGATAATCCGACAGCGCGCGCATCACTTCCCGCACGTTCTCCTCCCGGTTGAGTGCTTCTTCAGGAGCTCTTGCAGCTGCGCCGTAAATCCTGGAAATAGTCAATTCGAGAAAGCAATTCTTCGACTATTTTAGGAAAGTCGGCTAACGGCTGGGCCGCTTTTGTCTCATATTCGTCCATGAGTTCCGTGAACTTCCGAATGGAATCCCGGGTACGCTGAGGTCAGTAGTTCCTGGAACGCTTCTGACTCCAGAGTTTCGAAGAAGCTCTTCTTTGAGGTGTTGCTCTCCTGAATGGCCAAGTCGATCGTAGCCGGGCTGATTCCCCGGGCCGGGGTGTTAATGATTCGCAGTAGGCTCACGTCATCCTGCGGATTAGCCAGACAAGCCAAATAGGCCAACAAATCTTTCACTTCGCGCCGCTCAAAGAAACTGCGCCCACCGACGATGCGGTAAGGGATCTGTAGTCGCCGAAAATTCTCCTCGATGAGCCGGGATTGGGCGTTCATTCGAAAGATCACGGCGAATTCGGTCCAGCCACATTGCTCGGCTAACTGTTGTTTCTGAATTTCGCCGACTACAAAATTTGCTTCTTCACGATCGTCCGGTACCTCTACGATGCGAATCGCCTGGCCGTCACCGTTCTCGCTCCAAAGGGATTTTGGCCTTCTCCGAGGGTTAAGGCGGATGATGCTGTTGGCCCCCCCGAGAATCGCATTGGTGCTCCGGTAATTTTGTTCGAGCTTAATAATCTTGGGATGTGGAAAATGATGTTCGAACTCGAGAATGTTAGAGATCTCTGCTCCACGCCATCCGTAGATGCTTTGATCATCATCGCCAACGACACAGACGTTCCGATGCGACTCACCGAGTTGACGCACCAAATCAAATTGTAAGCGGTTTGTGTCCTGGAATTCGTCGACCATGACAAACTCGAAGCGGTTTTCCCATTTTGTTCGGATGTTAGTGAATTCGTCTAACAATCGGACGGTTAGGAGGAGTAGATCATCAAAGTCGACGGCGTTGAATGTTTTCAACTGTTCCTGATAGCGATGGAACACTGCCGCTGCTAGATTCTGTTCAGGCGGGAGGATTTTCCAACCCTGATTCTTGGCTTTGCTGATAAAGTTCCGTGCCAGATGGGGATCTAACTTTTCATTTGCGGCAGCCAACCGGGGAATGATTTTGCGGATCAGGCCTAGTTGGTCACTCTCATCGTAGATGGAAAAGTTAGTTTTGTAGCCCAGCTTGTCGATATCCTGGCGAAGGATCCTGACACACAACGCGTGAAATGTGCAGATGGTTAGTTTAGAAGCCTTGACCCTTCTCCATCATCGAGCGTACTCGATTGCGCATCTCGTTGGCTGCCTTGTTGGTAAATGTAACAGCCAGGATTTTATCGGCGGCGGCTCCTTCGTGTAAAAGATAGACGATCCGAGTCGTGATGACGCGTGTTTTCCCGGTCCCGGCGCCGGCGAGAATCAAGACCGGGCCTCGGGTTGTCCTGACCGCTTCGAGTTGTTGTGGGTTCAGATCGAACAGGCGCGCCATACGGAATGGAACGGCGTAACGACGTCCGGACGCAAGGAGATTGATGTCGGCTATCGGCATGTGCGGTGAGACGGTGAACGCCGAGAAGCGGCGAACGGCTAAACGATGAACGCCGAACGCCAAAGCTGTCAGCCTGCTTTGAGAGCGGAGTTATACCGCTCAGCGGCGTAATCCCAGTTGATCACGTTCCAGAATGCTTTCACGTATTCTGCACGACGATTCTGATATTTGAGGTAGTAGGCATGCTCCCATACGTCGATCCCGACGATTGGAATTTCTTTCTGCTGCGCTTTCGAGACAGGAAAATCCTGGTTCGGCGTCGTAGTAATCTCGAGTTTATTGCCGTCCGCGACCAGCCAGGCCCAACCGCTCCCAAACACTTTAGTGGCAGCTTCACTGAGTTTATCCTGGAAGGCTGAATAACTGCCAAACGTCCCATCGATGGCCGTAGCGAGTTCGCCGGTTGGCTTGCCCCCCTCGTTCTTTTTGAGGAGCTTCCAAAAAAAAGAATGATTGTATTGGCCGCCTGCGTTGTTCCGTACTGCGGTTCGGATGGTATCGGGAACTTGGTCGAGATTCCGCAACAACTCGTCCAGGGACATTTTCTGAATCGCCTCAGGTGCCTGAGCGATTGCCTTGTTCAGGTTCTCGACGTAAGCGCCGTTGTGTTTGTCGTGATGAATCTGCATCGTGAGCGCGTCGATGTACGGTTCGAGCGCATCGTACGGGTAGCCGAGAGGAGCCAGTTTGAATGGGTAGGTGGAGCTGCCGACACTCGAATCTGGAGTTTGACCTTGAAGAAAGGAGGGAACTACGGCTAAAGCACCGGCGGTTAGAGCCACAGTTTTAATTGCTTCGCGTCGCGTCATCATAGGTTTCTACTGTACATCCAATGGGAAAGGTGGCCACTTTAGGCCCTGGTCGTTTTTTTCATTGGGTGCTGTTAAGGATTGATCGCTTCGGCACCACCCTCTATAATACCCGACTCTTTTTATGAAAACCTCTACTGCAAAACAGCCGGCCACTACCCGTCAAGCCCCTTCGTTGGGGGAAACGATGAATGGCGCCGAGATTCTTGTCGCCGCCATGGAGCGCGAGGGTGTAGAGGTAATTTTCGCCTATCCGGGCGGGGCCAGCATGCCGATCCATCAGGCCCTGACGCGGTCCCAAAAGATCCGGACGATTCTTCCTCGGCATGAACAGGGAGGAAGCTTTGCCGCCGAAGGGTATGCGCGGGCCACCGGGAAACCGGGGGTTTGCATGGCAACCTCCGGTCCCGGAGCAACGAACCTGGTGACCGGGATTGCGGACGCCTACATGGACTCGATTCCGATGGTGGCAGTCACGGGTCAGGTCCCCCAGGAGATGATCGGGCGCGGCGCTTTCCAGGAAACAGACGTGTTTGGAATGACGTTGCCGATCGTCAAGCACAGTTACCTTATCATGGATATTCACGAGATTCCGCGCGTGGTGAAGGAAGCTTTTCACATCGCGAGAACCGGTCGGCCAGGTCCGGTCGTCATCGACATTCCAAAGAATATACAGAACCAGATGGCTCAACCGGTTTTTCCGAGCGAATTGACCTTGCGCGGATTTCAAGTGCCACCGAAAGCGGATCCGGTTGCCTTGAATGAAATCGTTGGACTGATAAAATCGGCGCGCAAACCGATGATTTATGCTGGAGGCGGGATCATCTCTTCGGACGCCACGAGTGAATTGCTGGAGTTTGCCGAACGGACTCAAATCCCGGTGGCCACGACTCTGATGGGAATCGGCGGTTTTCCGGAAGGGCATCCGCTTTCGCTGAAATGGCTCGGGATGCACGGAACAGTGTACGCAAACTGCGCCGTGAACGAATCAGATCTTTTGCTTGCGCTGGGTGTTCGGTTTGATGACCGGGTTACCGGGAAGGTCGAGAAATTTGCCGAGCATGGCACGATCGTCCACATCGACATTGATTTCTCGGAATTGAATAAGAACAAGGTGGTTAAACTACCGGTTCTGAGCGACATCAAATACGCAATCGGAGAGCTCAATCGCTTGCTTGCGGCGGGTGGCTACGAGCGTAACTCCAAGGATTTTCACCCTTTTCCGGACTGGCTGGCGCAGATTCACCGGTGGAAAGAGCGCTATCCGCTCGATTTCAAGGATACGGACGAGGCGATTTTACCGCAACACTTGATCCGGCTGCTATACGAAATGACCAAGGGCGAAGCGATCATTACGACCGGCGTTGGACAGCACCAGATGTGGGCGGGCCAATATTACGACTTTAGTCATCCGCGACAATTCCTTACCTCGGCGGGGCTGGGTGCCATGGGATTCGGGTTTCCTGCTGCGCTGGGAGCAAAAGTTGCCTTTCCTGATCGGCAAGTGATTGACATTGATGGGGACGGTTCATTCCTGATGAATGTTCAGGAACTCGCCTGTGCCCATGTCGAAGGGATCGCTGTCAAATCGATCATCATCAATAACCAGCATCTCGGCATGGTCGTGCAGTGGGAAGATCGGTTTTACAATAGCAATCGAGGCCACACGTTCTTGGGCGATCCCCGGGATAGAGATCGGATCTATCCGGATTATGTCGAGCTATGTCGCGGATTTGGAGTGAAGTGCGAACGGGTTATCGATAAGAAAGATCTCAGGGCGGCGCTGCAGCGCATGCTGGATGCCGATGAATGCTATGTCCTGGATGTCATGACGCCGTATACCGAACATGTTTTGCCGATGATTCCATCCGGAAAAACCTACCGTGACATCATCATCGACGAGCGACACGGTAAGTTTGAGGGATAGAAAAGCGAAAAGGCAAAGGTAGGCCAAGCGCCCCGCACCAGTTTGACTTTGTTGTTCGCAGCCTAGTCCTAGTTTGCTCGGCAGAACCGTTCAAAATGGTGGGCCGCTTCGCCTGACTTTTGCCTTTTATTTCAGCGTTCCATGGAAGAAAACGAACTTCTCGCTTTCCGACGGCAAAAGCTCCAGCAGTTAATCGAGCGAAAGGTGAATCCGTTCGGCGGCCGTTTCGATGTCTCCGGAACGATTGGCGAAGTCCGGCAAGAATTTCGTGGAGGGTCGGCGGATTCGCGTGGCGGGTCGGATCACCGCGCTCCGCAATATGGGCAAAAGCCAGTTCTTCGACGTCAGCGATTTGAGCGGCCGCCTGCAAGTCTACCTGAACCTGAAAGAACTCTCCGCCGAACAGGCTGAGATTTTTCAGCTTCTCGATATCGGCGATTTTATTGGGGTCGAAGGGGAAAGCTTTATCACCAAGACAGGGGAACCGACGATTCGCACAGAAAGTTTCCAGATATTGTCAAAAACATTGCGCCCGCTTCCCGACAAGTGGCATGGGGTCAGTGATATCGAGATTCGCAACCGGCAGCGCTACCTCGACTTGATCGCAAACCCGGCGTCACGTGATGTTTTCCTTATGCGGATTCGGATCGTCCGCGAGATTCGGCGATTCTTGCATGACCGAGGCTTTCTGGAGGTGGAGACTCCCATGATGCAACCGATTGCGGGCGGAGCAGCGGCTCAGCCATTCAAGACCCACCACAACGCTCTGAATATCGATCTTTTCCTTCGAATCGCCCCGGAACTTTATTTGAAGCGGCTGCTGGTCGGCGGTTTTACGAAGGTGTTTGAACTGAATCGCAATTTCCGGAACGAGGGAATCTCCCGGCGGCACAATCCGGAATTTACGATGCTGGAAGTCTATTGCGCGTATGCGGACTTTGAGCTGATGGCAAATCTCGTCGAAGAGATGATCTGCACGTTGGCAGAGAGCGTCCTTGGGTCACTGGAAGTCGCCCACAAGGATAGCGATGGGAACGTCAGGCGAACGATCAATCTGTCTCGTCCATGGAAACGGGCTCGATACGAAGATCTGATCCGGGAGGTTGACGAGAAGTGGTTTGACCGCAGCCGCGACCAAAAGCTGATGCATTGCGGCAATCTCGGTGTCGAAGTGAATCCTGAGATGGAGGAGTTTGAGGTCACCCAGCGAGTATTCGAGAAACTGGTTGAAGAACAAACGATTGATCCTTTGTTTGTGACGCATTTGCCTAAGGAGCTCGTTCCGCTGGCGAAACAGAATGTGGAGAATTCGGATGTGGTCGATGTGTACGAGTTGATCATCAACGGCCAGGAGATCTCGCCGGGCTATTCGGAGCTCAACGACCCGATGGTGCAGCGTCGTCGTTTACTGGACCAGATCGGTGAGGAAATCCAGAAGTTGGACGAAGACTTTCTCCTCGCGCTTGAGCACGGTATGCCACCTGCAGGCGGAATCGGGGTCGGCATCGACCGCCTGGTGATGATGCTGACCGGGGCAGATTCTATTCGGGATGTCATTCTGTTTCCGCATCTGAAACCAAAATCGCAAGAATGACGACTGCTTCGGTAACTGCGACGAAGCCGGAAGTTCCACCTCAGGCCCATAATTCTTTTCGGTTCAGCTTGTTCAATGCCGTCAATTTCCAGATCACGCTTGGAGCGCCCGATGATGTTGTACGCCAAAGCGTTGGGAGGTAGCGCAACAACGATTGGGATTGTGGCTTCCCTGGCACCGCTCATGACAGTGCTCCAGCTCCCAACGGCTTATTTCATTCCGAAGATTCGGCTATAAAGGATTCGTGTTGTTTGGTTGGTCGGTTCGGGCAGCGTTATTGTTCGTTCTGGCGCTGTTGCCTTTGCTCGTTCTTTTTCCTCCCGCGGTGCAGGTCGAGCTGATGCTAACCTGTCTCTTCCTGTTTAACGTTGTCCGGGGCGTATCGACAGGGGCTTGGCTTCCCTGGTTGACGGCCCTCGTTCCCGCAGAATGCCCGAGGTGGCTTTTCTCCGTTCAGATCAATTTCACATGCAATGCGGCGGATTGTTGGCTATTGCTATTTCGACACTCGTTTTGTGGTCGGGCGCTCAGCCCTGGCAATTTTCTCTTCTCTTTTAATCAGCGCGTGCGCAGGAACGCTAAGCCTTCATTTCGTGCGTAAAATTCCTGATATTGAGATGGGAGGAGAGCAGGTTCGATCCTCGGGTCACCCGGTCCCCTGGCTGGAGATCCTGAAGTATCCTCCCTTTACCAAGCTTCTGATTTTTAACGTAGTCTATAACTGGGTAATCGGCGGTTTGGCTGCGTTTGTGATCGCCTTTCTTAAAGGCAGGGCGGGATACACGGCAGGAGAGGTCCTCGCTGTGAGTCTGGCGTCGGCGGTCGGAGCATTCGCGAGTGTTCCGTTTTTTGGTCTTGTGCTTGAACGAACCGGTAGCAAACCACTCCTACGCCTCGCGATGACGCTCTATCTGCTTGGGATCATTTTTTGGGTACTCGTCACAAGCGGGACGGTCCCTGCGCAGTATCTTTTCGTCGGATTTAACTACCTGGTTCTAGGCGTTGCAGGCGGCCTCTTTTCCATCGCGAATACGCGAATAGCGATGGATACGATGCCGGAGATGGGGCGAAATCACTTTTTTTCGCTTTTCACGGTTTTCACCTCGCTGAGTCTCGGTCTGGCGCCGATCTTCTGGGGAGTTTTTCTCGATGTGTTGGCAAAGAACGAGTTTTCAATTGGAGTTTTTCAGGTTAATCGATATAGCGTTTACTTCATTCTGCTTGCGCTTCTAGGCATTGTTACCTTTTTCCTGGCGACGCCCGCTTGTTGAAAAGAAGGGGCAAACCGTTTGATACGGCTATTCGCGATGTTGTCATCCTGGCGCGGTTGAAGCTTTATGGCAGATTCTTCAACCGATAAGGGTGTCCTTGGTCTGAATTACGTTGTCCGACCTGTGCCTAAGAAGATCCGGTTGCCCTTTACGTACTTCCTGGCGTTGCGCTACCTGAAGCCGAAGCGCACCTTTATTTCGCTGATTACGTTGATCTCGATCTTCGGGGTCGTCCTTGGGATCAGCGTGTTGATCATTGTGATCTCGGTCATGACGGGCTTTGAACGGGAACTCCAGAGGAAGATCATTGGGTTTGATGCCGACATATTGATCAGCGGTAACGAAGTCATGAACAACTGGCGCGAAATCCTGGGCGGAACCAAGAAGACCCAGGGAGTCGTCGCAGCAGCTCCTTTTGCGCAAGGTCGAGTCATCGTTCAGTTCCAGAACCATCGCGCCGTTCCATGGTTGCGGGGCATCGATCCGGTATTGGAACAGTCGGTGGCAAATTTGAAGCAATTCCTGGTCGCCGGAGACTTCGATCTGAGCGGAGACACGGGTGTCATCGGTTCGGAGCTGGCCGCAACGCTCGGCGTGAACATTGGCGATACGCTCGAAATTTATTCACCTCACGACATGGGAGAGCTCCAAAAGGCTCTCGATAACGCCGAGGGCAAGTCAGACAACAAACAAGAGCTGAAGCGGGTGCGGGAGCTGATTCTTCCGATGGAGATCACCGTTACGGGGATGTTCAACTCCGGAAGGTACGCCTACGACTCAGACTATATCCTCGTGCCTTTGCACATCATGCAGGAAGCCTACAGCTTGGGCGGGGGTGTGCATGGAATCACGGTTCGGACCGCTGACCCGTATACGGCTGACAAGGTGAGAGACCGCCTGAATGGGTTTCTTAAGCCGCCTTTCCAGGCGGTCACGTGGATTGACCAGAATCGCGAGCTTTTTGACGCGATTCGGATCGAACGCACCACGATGTTCTTTGTTCTGATATTCGTTGTCATCGTCGCGGCGTTTCGGAATTATGAGCACGCTAATCACGACAACGGTGCAAAAGACCCGCGAGATCGGCTTCATGAAAGCCCTCGGAGCACAGGTGAACCAAATCATGTGGATCTTTCTTGCCCAAGGGATGATCGTCGGTTTCTTTGGCACCTTGATCGGGCTAACCAGCGGCATCGCGTTGGTTCAATACCGAAACGAAGTCCGCGATTTTCTCGCCGCAACGCTTCATATCGAACTGTTCCCGGCGGCGGTCTATCAATTTTCGCAGATTCCGGCCGAGATCGTGCCGCGGGACGTTTTCGTGATTTGTGTCAGTGGTTTTCTGATCTGTTCCCTTGCCGCTCTGATCCCGGCGTATTTTGCGGCGCGCCTGGATCCGGTAAAGGCGCTCAGGTATGAGTAGGCCGATTCGCGCGCTCGTTCTCCTTGATTCCGCTCCACCGTAGGTGGTATGGATTCGTTAGCTGATGAGAGCGGCGATTTCAGATTGGGAGCAGTTCGCTTCGAACTATGGCGAATCGGACGCTGAAGAGTTCTCCCTTGAACGGCTAAATCCTGGCGACACGCTTCAAATCGTAACGCAGCACACAAATTACGTCTTTACCGTGATCAGCGGGCAGGAGGTGCAGCTCAAATGTTCACGAGCCGATCGTCCGTCTGGCAGAGTGAAGATTTCAGGATGCGGGTTTGGTTTTTGTCATGCGTTTAAGCCCGGACATCTGTTTTGCGGCGGCCGGATGGAATTCACATTCGTCCGGAATGAAAGGCCGACCCGTTTTCGCACGACGGCGATCCAGGCGATCGAACATCGCCGGCAGACGGTTTAGGATCTACAAAACCTGGTAGGGATCCACATCTACCGAGACATCGACATCGTCCGGAAACGTCAGCTTTTCGATGATTGATCGGACGCTCTTGCTAAGTCGACGGATCGACTTGGTTCGCAATAGAATCTGGTACCGATAAAAGCCTTTAGACCGTTCGATCGGGGCAGGAACGACCGGATGCAGGGTCACCCCCTGCTCCAGGTTTTCGCTAATTCGCCGATGGATGGTTTCAGCAGTGAATTCCGCTCGCCGCTGGTGTTCGGAGCGGATATGAATCATGAGCAAATGGAGGAAAGGCGGGTATTCGCACCGCTCTCGGAACTCGATTTCCTGCTCCCAGAAACCCTCAAAATTATGGTGTCGCGCGAACTGGATAGAGGGACTAAACGGAGTCGAGCTCTGGACATAGACTTCTCCGGCCATATCGCCACGACCCGCGCGACCGGCTACCTGGGTCAAGAGCTGGAATGTGCGTTCTCCAGCCCGAAAATCGGGCATGTGCAATCCAACGTCTGCATTGATGATACCCACCAAAGTGACGTTTGGGAAATCGAGCCCCTTGGCAATCATTTGTGTTCCGACCAGAATATCGATTTTACCGGTTCTAAACGTTTGCAGAATCGTACGATACGCATCTTTCCGCGTCATCGAATCGGCATCCATTCTCGCGACCGTTGCGGACGGAAAAAGCTTCTGTACCGCACCTTCGACTTTCTCAGTTCCATAGCCGGCGTATCGGATGGAGGAGTCGGAGCATTTCGGGCATTTCCGCGGAGCCACCGCGATATGGCCGCACAAGTGGCATTTAAGCCGATTTTCGCTGAGGTGAAATGTGAGCGCGACGCTGCAATTCGGGCATTCACAGACGAAGCCGCATTGATTGCAAACCAGGGAAGTGGCGAAGCCGCGCCGGTTGAGGAATAGGATGGTCTGTTCCTTCCTGGCCAGTCTCGTTTCGATCGCGTTGGCCAGACTGCTCGATATGAGAGGGACATGCTTCTGCTTAAGATACTCCTGGCGCATATCGACCACGCGGATCAACGGGAGTTGGCGGTCATCGACGCGGGAAATCAGATGGACAAGTCGATACTTTCCGGTCTGTCGCGTTTTGATAGCTCTCCAGAGATGGAGTCGCGCTTCCAAGAAGAATCGCGCATTGGTCGAGTTTGGCACGCACGACAGCCAGGTCGCGTGCGTGATACCGCGGCGATTCCGCCTGTTTATAGGAAGTCTCGTGCTCCTCGTCAACCACGATCAGCCCGAGGCGCTGAACCGGAGCAAAGACCGCGCTCCGCGCTCCAATCGCGACTCGTGCTCTGCCGCTGTATAGTTTGTGCCATTCGTCGTGACGTTCTCCGGGGGAGAGGTGACTGTGGAGTACCGCAATCAATTCCGCTTGAAATCGCATCTTGAAGTGCTCGACGGTTTGCGGTGTCAGCGAAATTTCCGGAACGAGTACCAAGGCGCTGAGTCCCTGACTCAGGCAGAGAGCGATCGCCTGCAGGTAAACCTCCGTTTTTCCGCTGCCCGTAATCCCATGCAGAAGGATCGGCCGGTTGTCCCTGGCTTTGATGGACTGAACAACAATCTCCAAAGCTTGTATTTGGCCAGGGTTCAACTCAAGGGCGGTGCTCGTAACAAACCGCTCGTTGCCGTATGGGTCGCGGTCGGCGGTTTCGAGTTCGACACGCAGCAAACCGCGCTCAACCAAATGCTGGATGGTCCGGTCGGTGGTGGCTGCGCGCAATTGCAGTTCCCTCCATTGGAGTGGTTCGGCAACCGAGATCGCGAACCGCAACACTTGCGCTTGACGAGGGGCTTTCGCCCCGAATCTTTTCAACTCCTCCTCCGAGATCTCGTTGTTGACTGAAACGATCCGCTCTCGCTTGAAACCAAGCTCGGCCTTCCTTATCACCTGGGGCAAGACGGATCGAATCGCGGTCTCGACCGAGCAGCAATAGTATTCCGCCATCCAACGCGCTAAAGCTAACAACGACTTGTTCAGGATAGGACTTTCTGAGATAAGAGCCGAAATAAGTTTTGGTTCTGCCACCGACGGCGTATCGACGAGCGCGACTGACAGTTGCTAGTATTTCACGAGAACGTAGTGGAACTTTCACCCGAGAACCGACGTGAACTTTGCCGATACAAGACTCAGGGATGGAGTAGTCTAGTTCTTTGGCGGTGGGTCCATCGGGAATGACTCGCGCGTACAGCTGCATGTTGGTTGTCGTATTCTAATGGCTTTAGAGCAAAGTCAAAATCTGAACGGTCGATGGAGCGCGGCGGGCGTATTCTTGGTTAAGCTCGTCGTCGTGCTCGTTCTGTCTTTCGCTGCGGCGGTGGCGTACGTGGCGTTTCGATCTCATGATCCGGTCTATGTCCTGCGCGAGTTAAAGGATTGGACGGACTACGGCGATTCGACGCGTTGATCGTAAAGGTGGGGCGCGAGTACGATCTGGATCCTCGCCTGATTAAAGCCGTCGTATGGCGGGAAAGCCGATTTCAGGCAGACATGATCGGCCGCAATGGCGAACGTGGACTTATGCAGGTTTCGGAAGTTGCGGCGCGAGACTGGGCCGTTGCAAAAGGGTTTGCCGGCGCTGCGCCCGGAACAAATGCTTGTTCCCGAATTGAACTTAGAGGTAGGAACCTGGTATCTCAGTAAGGCGGTCCAGCGTTGGAATATCTGAGGATAACGCCGTTCCGTTTGGCCTTGCTGAATACAATGCCGGCAAAAGCCGAGTTGATCGCTGGGTTCGCGCGGCCCTGCAAAAGGGAAATGGGCAGCCGGTGACGGCTCAAACGTTCCAAGACAGCATCGATTTTCCATCCACGGCGCGCTACGTGCGAACGATTCTGGCGCGGTATGATTTTTACAAACGTCGTGGGCCGCTGCTGGCGGGAGAGCCTGGGCCGTTGTAAATGACGCTCGTCGGAGCAAATGCGGTTCGACCATGGCACGCCGCTCTACGCCGACGTTTAACTGTAACGATCGAGGATCGGGAAAATGACTCTGAGCGCTTGCACTGCGGCATGGACATTGTGGACACGAAAAATCGAGGCGCCACGCAAAGTGCCCGCCACCACGCAGGCAATCGTTCCGGCATCTCGATCTGCCGGGTTGGAAATTCCGAGGACGTCACCGATCACCGTCTTTCGGGAAACCGGAAGCAAGATCGGACGTTCGAAGCGTTTGAGTTGTTCCAGTTCTCGAAAGATCCGGAGATTATCCGGTTTTTGCTTCGCGAAATCGATGCCGGGGTCGAGCACGATCGCTTCGGGAGCGAACACCCGCAGCGATCGCCTGGCGAATTTTCTGGTCGAAGAAGTTACCAGAGTGCGAAGAGATGTCGTGATACCGAATGTGCGTTTGCGGCTGTTTTGGCAGCCCGACAGAATGCATGATAAGGAGACCGACGCCATACTTTGCAGCGATCACGGCGTTTTCGTCCGTCGGAAGCGCACTCATATCGTTTAGCAGGTCGCCGGCCAGCCGAAGTGTCGCTTCAGCAACCCGGGGCCGCCAGGTATTGATCGATAACAAAGGCGGAAAGAGCTGCAGTCTCGTCCACCGGCGATAGTCCGGCATAACATTCGTGAAAACGGTCAAGGAACGGCAGAACTCGAGCGGATTCTTCGTCTTCACTGATCTGCAGAACGATTCGTCCGCGCGCTCTCGCCTCCGACGTCGATGAGATCGGCGCCGAAAAACACATGGCGTCGCGCCGTTTCTAAAGCCCGTTCGATCTCCAGGGAGCCGTCTCCGGAAAACGAGTCATCGGTGACGTTCACGATCCCCATGACCAAAGGGCGACGAGGGAACTCGACCGTTCTACCCCTCATCGTCAGGATCATAAATCTACTTCGATCCGCTGACGGTTCTCAAAGCGGCACACTTTAGAATAGCCGGCTTTGCGTGCCAGATCTCTCGCTAGTCCGAAGCCGTACGCGACCTCTTCGGGTGCATGCGCGTCGGAATTGATTAACATTGAGACCCCGGCTTGTTTTGCCATCTCGATAAATCCCGGGGCCGGATATATTTCTTCAGCTTCCTTCCGGAGGCCGGCCGTGTTGATCTCGAACGCCACGTTTTGTTTCAGCCAGAGATTCTACGGCCGGTTCATAGTACCGTCGAAGATCTCCGGTTGGCCGATAGCCAAATTTCTTTGCCAAGTCCGGGTGTGCAACAAAGTCAAAGAGCCCGCTCTCGAATGCAGCGGACATAGTGTTTCCAGTAGAGTGCCCAGATTTCTTCGACCGGATACTGCTTGAATCGCGCCAGGTATTTTGGATTGTCCACATCCCAGCCAGGGGCGATGTAGTGAACACTGCCGATTAAATAGTCCCATTGAGCCATTCCCGCCAGTTTCTCGATCCAGTGATTCGTAGCCATCGATAAAATCGCACTCGAGACCAAGACGAACTGGGAATCCGGTGGACCTAGCCGCTTCCACCATTTCAAGATAGCGCGGGAAATCTTCCAACGACATACGCCAGGCGTCGAAATGTTCTGGCATCGGGTTATGATCGGCGAAACCGATCTCAGTCAGTCCTGCGCGCCGTGCGGCCTGCACATATTCGATTGGGTCGCCGACTGCATGGTGGCAAAGCGGGGTATGGATATGATAGTCGGTACGAACGGCGCTCATGAGATGCACTTGCGTCGAACGGGAAATCAGCCTCGAAAAGCGTATGCCCGAAGAGTTCGAGGCAACACCCTTCTCAGACGAGGCGCGCTGCTATTTGCTCGGAAGCCTAACCGTCCTTCTTTCCAAAAAGGCCTTTGACCGCACCCAGTATTCCGGAGGCAGGCTCCTGGCCGGACAGCAGGGAATCCAATTGCCCGGAAATTCGGCCGGAAGCTTTTGCTTAAGGAAGCCGATCACCGTATCCACGGCCAGAGTGGCCATCTGCTCGTTTAATCCTGTCTTGCTGCTTACCAATTCCACTAATTCGGTCTTGTCCATATTCTGAGAAGATATTATGCCGACGCCAAGTGAATAGGGCTCTCGCAATGAGACAGGTCCAAAAAGACACGACGCCGACCAACTAGCATATAACGGTGGAATCCGCGTTTGCAAGGTCTTTCGGGTCAAGGCTCAGAACCGGGAGAGTGATTAGCCGACCACCACATTAACCAATTTATTCGGAACGATGATAACTTTCCGAACCGTTTTGTCGCGCGCGGCTTCTTTCACCTTGACGGAAGCGAGCGCCACCTGCTCCAGTTCCTCTTTTTGCAGATCCCTCTTGACCGTAACCCTATCGCGCAATTTCCCGTTCACCTGGATCACGATCTCCACTTCCTCTTCCTCGAGGATTTGAGCATTCCACTCAGGCCAGGGCTGCTGGCAGGCCAATCCGTCAAAACCGGCGAACTTGGAGCTCAGGCGCCACCAGAGCTCTTCTGAAAGATGCGGCGCAAATGGGTTCAAAAGAATCAGCAAAGTGCGGATGGCTTCCACGGATCGGATTTGCGCGCCGGTAAATTCATTCACGAAGATCATCATTTGCGCGATAGCCGTATTGAAAGACAGCGCTTCGGTGTCTTCAGAGACTTTCTTGATCGTCCCGTGAACAATCTTTTGTTGTTTCGAGCTGAGTTCGACGTTACCCAAGGATGAGGACAGCTTCCATTGACCCTCCTGATCTTCATCCATCGCAAGTCGCCAGACTCTTGCCAGGAAGCGGTAAACACCTTCGACGCCGCTTGTGCTCCAGGGCTTGGTCGCTTCGAGGGGGCCGAGGAACATCTCGTAGAGGCGTAATGAATCCGCGCCATACTCTTCGACAATCAGATCGGGATTCACCACGTTGCCGCGACTTTTGGACATTTTCTGGTTGTCCTGTCCAAGGATCATTCCCTGGTTCACAAGCCGCTGAAATGGTTCGATGGTCGAGACGTAGTTCAGATCGTACAACAGTTTGTGCCAGAATCGCGCATACAAAAGGTGAAGCACGGCGTGCTCGGTTCCACCAACGTAAAGATCGACGCCTCCGCGCCGGCGATTGCGGGTTTGATTTCCGGCCATCCAATAGCGCTCAGCAGTTTCGTCCACGAAACGAGTTGATTCGTGCGGCGACACGAACCGAAGAAAGTACCAACATGATCCAGCCCATTGCGGCATGGTATTAAGCTCCCGGGTCGCTCCGTCGGAAAGTGTGATCCACGCCTTTGCCTTGGCGAGCGGAGGCTCGATCGTGCCTGTAGGACGATAGTCGTCGAGTGGAGGGGGAACCACTGGGAGATCCGACTCCAGCAGCGCCTGATGCTTGCCGTCGCGCCAGACGACCGGGAACGGTTCACCCCAATAGCGTTGGCGCGAGAACAACCAATCCCGCAGTTTATAGGTAATCGATCGTTTGCCGCTCCCTTGCTCTTCGAGCCAATCGATGATCTTTCGCTTGGCCTCGGGAGTAGGTAATCCATCCAAAAAACGAGAGTTCTTGGCCACGCCTTCTCCGGTAAAAAGGATCCGGTCGGTGTTGGCGGCTCGACGACGTAGCGAATATCGATTCCAAATTTTTCTGCAAATTCAAAGTCGCGCTCATCATGGCCCGGAACCGCCATGATGGCGCCGGTCCCATAACTGATGAGAACGTAATCTGCGATCCAGATCGGAATCTTTTCCTGGTTCACCGGGTTAATGGCGAAAGCCGCCGGTGAAAATGCCGGTCTTTTCCTTGGCGAGATCCGTCCGTTCGAGATCAGATTTGGTGGCGACTTTTTCCTTGTATTCGGCCAACAGCGGGCATTTGCGCTTTGGTTGTCACCCGATCGATCAAAGGATGCTCAGGGGCAAGTACAACATAGGTCGCTCCGAAGAGCGTGTCTGGCCGGGTAGTAAAAACCGTGATCAGATCGTCGAGCCCATCCACGCGGAACGTGGCCGCGGCACCTTCACTGCGCCCAATCCAATTTCGCTGCAGAGCCTTTAATCGACTCCTGCCAATCAAGCCCTTCGAGTTCTTCCAGCAACCGATCGGCGTACGCGGTGATCCGCAACATCCATTGGCGCATCGGCCGCCGAACCACCGGGAATCCCCCCAACTTCGCTCTTGCCGTCAACGACTTCTTCGTTTGCCAGGACAGTACCCAGTTCCGGGCACCAGTTCACAGGAGCCTCCGTGACGTATGCGAGCCGCTGCTATCGACAAATTCCAGGCGTTCCTCCTCGGATTCATGCGGAAATTCGCAGCTGTCTCTGCTCAAGGAGTTCTTCGATCGGGCGGGCTGCGTTCTTTTTTGGATCAAACCAGGAATTGTACAATTTCAGAAAGATCCACTGGGTCCACTTGTAGTAGCCCGGGTCAGTCGTATTGATTTCGCGCAGCCAATCGTAACTGAATCCGATTTTTTTGAGTTGGGTCTTGAAGCGTTCGATATTGCGAACCGTCGCGACCGATGGATGTTGTCCCGTTTTGATTGCGAACTGTTCCGCCGGTAATCCGAAGGCATCCCACCCCATGGGATGCAGAACGTTAAAGCCTTTCATGCGCTTGTATCGAGCGAGGATATCGGTCGCGGTGTAGCCTTCAAGATGACCCACGTGAAGTCCCTCTCCGCTGGGGTAAGGGAACATGTCGAGCACGTAGAACTTGGGTTTGGCGGGATCGAATCCTGGTTCGCCCGGGTTTGGCGCATGAAAGGTCTGCCTTTCCCGCCAAATTTGTTGCCATTTGGGTTCGAATTCCGGAAACGGAAACTGTTTTCGTCGCTCGCTCATTGGTATTATCTAGTGCAGATCCACGATGAGGTTGGTCATACTCCGAGGCGCGTGTTGCCTGCGGGCGTTTGAACAGCCTCAGCGGAGGAGGCAACTTTGAGGTGGTCACTCTACGATGCAAACACTTTTAATTGCCACGTCGCAACGGGCATAAGACCCGGGAAATCGGTCAAATGCTCGGTTCTGGATGGCAGGTCAGCGATTTGACCTCGCTGCCGCACGCTCCGAAAATTGAAGAGACTGGCAGCCACGTTTGAAGAAAACGCTGAGCTAAAGGCGCTCACGATTTCGCGAATCTTTACCGGGTTGGTTCTTGCGGACGATTCCGGGCTTGAAGTGGACGCTCTTAACGGCGCTCCCGGAGTGCATTCGGCTCGATTCGCCGGTCCAAATGCAAATGATGCCGACAATCGGTTTTTGTTGATCCAAAAGCTGAAGGAAGTCGGCGGAACCGAGTTTCCGGCCCGTTTTCGTTGCGTGATGGTGTTAGCGAGCCAGGGTGCATTGCTCGGATCTTTTGGGGGAACTGTCGAAGGAAAGGTGATCCTGGAAGAGCGCGGGTATGGAGGATTCGGCTACGATTGTCTTTTTATTCCCCTCGGATATTCGGAGACGTTTGGCGAACTTCAACCCGAAATCAAGAATAGTCTGAGTCACCGCGGCCGGGCCCTCGCCAAGGTTTTGGAGTTCTTGAAGCTGAGCTGAATTGTCACGAGACTCTTGGAGTTATGCGAGACAGTGAGTTGTGCAAAAACGAAGGACGGGAAAGCGCGCGATGGCAATTCTGGATAGATCGGGGCGGGACGTTCACCGACATCGTTGGGCGAGCTCCGGATGGACGGATTGTATGCGCAAAACTTTTGTCCGATCACTCCGGAGCAATATCCGGATGCAGCGGTCGAAGGAATTCGCCGGATGCTCGACCTGCGCCCGGACGAACCGATTCCGTCTGATCGGATTGAAGCGATCAAAATGGGCACAACGGTAGCCACGAACGCTCTGCTGGAGCGAAAAGGAGAACGGACTGGCGCTTTTCATCAATCGTGGATTTGCCGACGTGCTTCGGATCGGAACGCAGCAACGGCCCCGGCTTTTTGACTTCCGGATCGTCTTACCGGAGCAAATTTATGAAAGAGTCGTCGAGGTTGCCGGACGGATTTCGGTTGACGGTGAAGAGATCGAGCCTTTGGATTTGGAAGCTGTTCGCGAATCGTTCCAGGACTTGCTGGCAGAAGGGCATTCGCGCGGTCGCGATCGTCTGCATGCATGGATACAGATATCCTCAGCACGAACAAGCCATTGCCGGGCTTGCACGTCATCTTGGTTTCGACCAGGTGTCAACCAGCCATCGAAACCAGCCGACTCATTAACTTCGTGAATCGCGGTGACACGACTGTCGTGGATGCGTATCTTTCGCCGGTCCTCGCGACGATATGTCGAGGCGTCCGGCCGCGCTCCCAGGAGTGCGACTGTTCTTCATGCAGTCAAACGGAGGATTGACAGATGCGACCTTATTTTACGGAAAGGACGCGATCTTGTCCGGGTCCGGCTGGAGGAATCGTCGGAGCAGCGAAGGTCGGGCACGCAAGCGGGCTTTGAGCGGATCATAGCGTTCGATATGGGGGGGACTTCGACCGATGTCACTCATTTCGCGGGCGAGTTTGAGCGCCGAGTTGAGACCGAGAGTTGCCGGAGTTCGGATTTGCGCGCCGATGATGCATATTCACACCGTCGCTGCCGGGGGCGGTTCGATCTGCCGATTTGACGGAACTCGTTTGCAGGGTTGGGCCGGAGAGCGCAGGTGCTAACCCGGGGCCGGTCTGTTACAGACAGGGCGGTCCTCTCACCGTGACCGATTGCAATGTGATGCTTGGGCGCTTGCCGCCCGATTTCTTTCCAAAAATCTTTGGTCCAAATGGTGATCTGCCGATCGACGTGGAATTGTCCGGAGCGTTTCAGAGAGCTCGCTGCCGAGATGGGCGAATCTTTCTGCCGAGCGGCTGGCGAGCGGGTTTTCTCAGGATCGCGGTCGAAAATATGGCCAATGCCATCAAGAAGATCTCGGTGGCTCGCGGCTATGATGTCAGGCGATACGCGTTGGTCACCTTTGGAGGAGCGGGTGGACAGCATGCCTGTGCGGTAGCCGATGCGCTCGGCATGGATCGCGTCTTGATTCATCGCTTTGCAGGTGTGCTGTCCGCTTACGGGATGGGACTGGCTGAACTCCGCGTCCTGACGGAAAGTTCCGTGGAAAAGCCACTTGGATGAGGAAGAAGCGGCGAGGCGGACATTGGCGGATCACTGGAAGACGAGGCCCGGCAGCAACTGGCTCTCCCAGGCAATCCAGAGCGGAAACCATCATCCGGAAATTCCACATTCGATATCGCGGCACCAATACGCCTTTGGCCGATAGATGCCGGTTCGATTGCTGAAATGAGAGATGCATTTCCAGGAGGCTCATCTGGCGCGGTTTGGCTTTGTGATGGATCCGGACGAAAGAGGTTTGATGATTGATTCCGTCTCAGTCGAAGCGATTGGCGGAACCGATGCGCAAGTCGACCGTCTGCCCGGGTAACCGGCGAACCGTTGCACCGAACCGGTTGCCCAGGTGGATGCCATGTTTGAGGGAAGTGGAGGTCTACGCCGGTTTTTGAGCGCGAAAGCATGGCTGCCGGTTCGACAGATCAAGGTCCCGGCAATTATCATCGAGCGCAACACGACCACGGTTGTGGAACCGGGCTGGCAGGCCGAGATCACTCGGGGCTGGATCTGTTCGTTGAACAGAGCGGTCCCACGCGCACGAAACGCATCGCGATCGGCACGACGGCTGATCCGATGTTGCTCGAGGTATTCAATAACATTTTCATGTCGATCGCGGAGCAGATGGGCGCTGTCCTCCAGAACTCTGCTTATTCGGTTAATATCAAGGAGCGTCTCGATTTCTCCTGCGCATTGTTCGATGCCGAGGGAAGGCTGGTCGCAAATGCGCCTCATGTGCCTGTGCATCTCGGTTCGATGGGCGGGGCCGTGCGAGCGATTATTCAGCGTCGGAGGGAACGAATTCGGCCGAGGGGACGTCTATGCCCTCAATGATCCGTTCGCCGGCGGCACGCATCTTCCGGATATCACAGTCGTAACGCCGGTCTTCGGGAGGTCAGGAACGGCCCAATTCTGGGTGGCAAGTCGTGGCCACCATGCGGATATCGGTGGATTGACTCCGGGATCAATGCCTCCGGATAGCCGGACGATCGAGGAAGAAGGAGTCATGATCACCGATTTTTTGCTCGTGGAGCGAGGACGTTTTCCGAGAAGCCGAGTTACTCGAACTTCTTACTAGGAAGCGGTCGATATCCGGCTCGAAATCTTGCACAGAACCTGGGTGATATTCATGCCCAGATCGCGGCGAACGAAAAAGGTGTGCCGGGAATTGCAGTCCTTGATCGAGCCAATTCGGTTTGGAGGTCGGTCGAGGCCTATATGGGTCATGTCCGGAGCCAATGCAGCCGAACAGGTTCGCCGGGTGATCGACCGTCTCAAGCCTGGTCGATTCGTTCAAAAAATGGATTTTGGCGGCAGAGATCCATGTGCGGATCGATGTCGATGCCAATGCGCGCACCGCGACGATCGATTTCCGGGCACGTCTCCGCAGGTGCGGACAATTTCAATGCGCCTTCTTCGATTGTTCAAGCGGCGGTCCTTTACGTATTTCGCACCTTGGTGAAGGAGGATATCCCATTGAATGACGGTTGTCTCGAGGCGCTCAAAATCTTGATTCCGCGAAGGTTCGATGCTGTCGCCAAAATCGCCGGCGGCAGTTGTCGCCGGGAACGTGGAAACATCGCAGGCGGTCGACGAACGCGCTCTATGGCGCCTCGAACGTTTTCGCGGCCGGCCAAGGAACGATGAACAATCTTACGTTCGGCAATAGACCGATACCAATACTATGAGACGATTTGCGGCGGCGCGGGAGCGGGTCCCGGATTTGCAGGTGCTTCCGCGGTCCATACCCACATGACGAATACCAGATTGACGGATCCGGAGATCCTGGAGTCGCGTTACCCTGTTCTGCTCGAGTGCGTTTCAGATTCGGGCGAGGCTCCGGCGGTGCGGGGCGTTGGCCAGGAGGCGAGGGAGTCGATTCGCCAGATTCGGTTTCGCGAACCGATGAGCGTAGCGATTCTGGCCAATACTCGGCTGGTGCCGCCGTTCGGCTTGGAAGGGGGCGGCCCCGGCCAAAGTTGGCAAGACTTACATCCGCCGAGGCGACGGACAGGATTGAAGAATCTGGCCAGTTGCGGTCGAGCGGAGGTTAAGGCGGGGGACAAAATCGTCGTGGAAACTCCCGGAGGCGGCGGTTTTGGGACGCCGACGCCGTGAAGATACTATTTACGGCGGATCTTCACCTGTTGCGGGCGACGCAGGAACGGATACTGCAGCGATTAAGAGCATGGATCGCCGTTTACCGACCGGACTGCATTCGTAGTAGCGGGGACCTTTCGAGCGCACCGCAAGCCGATGAGACGTTGGAAAAACTGCGCGAACTGCTTCCCGGCAGGGTCCGATCGCCGTTTGTCTTGGTAACCACGACTTCTGGTTGCACGACAGCGATGCGTAACGAGTGTCGCACGCTTTCGGCGGTCATCGATCGCTACTGGGTGCCCGCAGCCAAGTCCGTACGACGTGGTGCTCCTGGATCTGGAGAACCTTTCGCTTCCGGGGATCACCGTCGTCGGCGGCTATGGCCACTATGATCTCGGTTTCGCTGTTCCGGATCTCGCTTACGACGGAGTTCGGGTGACGGAAGAGGACTATCTCCGAGGGAGCCCTTCCGCCGGTTCTCCAATGCGATGGCGCGATTTTCAACTCATGCCGAGCGGACTAGCATCCTCACGAAGTCGCTCTCGAGCAGGTCGAGGGCATGAAAACGAGGCTCTCGGAGACCGGAGCGTCCCGCCTCATCGCGGTACTGCATACCCCTCCGTTTCGAAGAGTTACTCGGTTTGCCGGCGGTTGATAACGCACGGTCTGCGTCGCCTCCATCGGTCTACGCCTTCTTTAGGGCCTATCTCGGAAACCGTTCGATGGGGGCTGCATTGTGGCAATCCAGGCACAAGATTGTTGGTGTGGTCTGTGGACACACCCATCGCCGGGCAGGGCCGATTAGTTTGGGTGGAATGACCGGGATCAATATCGGCTCGGACTACGGAGATCTTCAGGCTGCGCTCTTTTCCTCGGATTTAAACCGGTTTGAGAGACTGCCTGTGTTGTAAAAACCTTAGTTGCCATCTGACCGGAACTCTTCTTGGTTACTGGTGAATGCGCGCAAACCTCGTTGACGATCTCATAATGCACGGTGATCTTACTGATTCTCCATCGTCTTCTATGGATCATATACGTAATATCGCCATCATCGCCCATGTCGACCATGGGAAGACGACTCTTGTAGACCAACTGTTGCGGCAGTCCGGTACCTTCAGGCTCAATCAAAAGGTCGAGGAACGCGTGATGGACTCAATGGATCTTGAAAAGGAAAAAGGGATTACCATCAGGGCGAAAAACGCCGCTTTCAAATACAAGGATTACCACGTCAATATCATCGATACTCCTGGTCACGCCGATTTCGGTGGAGAAGTAGAGCGAATCATGAAAATGGTCGATGGCGTGCTGCTTGTCGTGGACTCACATGACGGTCCGCAAGCTCAGACTAAGTTTGTGCTGCGCAAGGCCTTAGAGAATCACGGCCCGTCCGATCGTGGTCATTAATAAGGTCGACCGGGAAAATGCTCGTCCGCACAAGGTTTTGGACATGGTGTTCGACCTTTTCGTCGAGCTTAAGGCCACCGATGAACAGCTCGATTTTCCTGTCATCTATGCAAGCGCGAAGGAAGGATACTCGATGCGGGAGATCCATGAACCGAGTACCTCGATGGAACCGTTGTTCGAGGCCATTATTAAGTACATTCCGCCTCCGCCCAAGGCGCTCGAAAGCCTATTTCCGGATGTTGGTTTCCAATCTGGACTATTCGGACTATCTCGGTCGACTGGCTTTTGGTCGCATAGTGAGCGGACGGGTCAAAGTCGGTGATTCGATCGTTTGCATTCACAAGGATGGACGGCGTGAGCGCGGCACGGTGACGGCCTTGTTTGGGCATCAGGGTCTGGAGCGAATTGAAGTTAAACACGCCGGTGCCGGCGACATTGTCGGTCTGGCTGGCTTTGAGGAGGCTTTCATTGGAGAAACGCTGACCGATTTGGAAGAGCGAACTGCACTCGACTTCGTTGATATCGATCCGCCGACTATTCAGATGAACTTCCTGGTGAACGACTCTCCGCTCGCCGGACGGGAAGGCAAGTTTCTCACCGCGCGCCATCTCAAGGAACGACTGGTTCGCGAATGTCGCACCAACGTGTCGCTGCAGTTTAGTGAAACGGAAACAGCTGGGGTATTCACGCTTAGCGCTCGGGGAGAGATGCAAATCGCGATTCTAGTCGAACAAATGCGTCGTGAGGGATTCGAGCTCCTGGTTTCCCGGCCGGAAGTGATCTTTCTCAAGGACAATCTGGGAAATGTAACGGAGCCCTACGAGACGCTCTATGTCGACGTTCCCAATGAGAATCTTGGAGATATTCTGCAATCGCTCGCGGGTCGGAAGGCTGAAATAGTCAGCATGGACCACCAGATCAGCACGGTGTTGGTCGAGTCGGTCATTCCGACTCGTGGATTGATCGGCTTTGAGAGCGATTTGGTTAATCTTACGAGAGGGCTCGGTTCAATGAGCCATCTGTTTAAGGAGTACGGGGCTTTGAAAGGTGAAATTTCTGAATCGGGACAATGGCGTGCTGGTCGCCATGGAAGGTGGAATTTCAACGGCTTACGCCTTAAATAACGTCCAGGAACGCGGGAAACTCTTTATTGGCCCGCAAGAGGATGTCTACGAAGGGATGATTGTGGGTGAGAATTCTCGTCCGGACGATTTGAACGTAAATCCCTGCAAGACAAAGCATCTCACCAACATGCGGAGCCAGGGAGACGGCAAGGGTGTGCAACTGGCGACTCCCCTTCGGATGACTCTCGAGCGAGCGCTCGAATATATCGGCCGGGACGAGTACGTGGAGGCGACGCCGAAGTCGTTGCGATTGCGGAAAAAAATCCTCGATTCGACGGTCCGGAAGCGGGCTTCTTCCAAAGTAAGTTGACAAACCGGTCCATCTGCGGTTTTTTGGCGTATCGCTTGTTGATGCGCTAATCGGCGGTTCTCTCTTGGAAGTCTTCTGTCTTTCTCATCGGTCGCAAGTGCGTCGCTAGTAAAACTTAAACCCCTTTTTTCTGAACTGATTCTGTTTTTACCCGAAGTATGGCGGGTCATAGTAAATGGTCGAAGGTGAAGCGCTTTAAAGGCGCATTGGATGCAAAGCGCGGCAAGATATTCAGTAGGTTCTCAAAGGAGATTATGGTTGCGGCCCGGATGGGCGGCGGTGAACTTAATTTAAATCCCCGTCTTAGGACGGCCGTACTTGCCGCGCGTGCCCAAAACATGCCGAATGACACGATTGACCGGGCGATTAAAAAAGGGACCGGCGAGATCGAGGGAGGGATTGTCGAAGAGTTGATGTATGAGGGATATGGACCTGGGGGCGTTGCGATCATTGTTGAGGCTGCGACTGACAACAGGAATCGAACTGCCGCAGATATACGAAGCATTTTTTCCAAGAACCATGGGAACTTGGCTGCCTCCGGGGCGGTTTCGTACATGTTCAGGCGAAGGGGTCAGATCGCTCTCGGTAAAGAAGGAGTGGATGAAGATAAACTTATGGAGGTCGCTTTGGAGGCCGGGGCGGAGGATCTAACCACGGATGAGGATTTGTATGTCGTTACAACGCCTCACGATCAGTTGTACCAGGTCGGCGAAACGATCAAAAACGCTGGAATCCATGTCGAGTCGCAAAAGTTAACCTTTTTACCGAGCACCATGGTCGCAGTAGCGAAGGAGGAGTTAGCTTCGCAAGTTCTGAGATTGTGCGATGCCCTCGAGGATAATGACGACGTACAGAATGTTTACAGCAATTTCGACATCTCCGACGAGCTAATAACGAAGCTTTCGAGCTAACCGTTCGGAGAGGAAATATTTTCTAAAATGGAAGTTATGGCAGAAGCACACGAACAACCCGCTTTGCTGAATCAAGACGTGGACAGTGTAAAAAGACCTCGGCGAACGAAAACCACTGCTGGCGTCGCGAAAGACAACAGCAAACAAGACGAGTTCGAGAAGAACTAAGAAACAGGCTAAAGGATGAAGATCCAAGCCTCTCCGATGGCAATAACCATTCGACATCGGTGGAGGGGCAGGATGGACGTCCGCCTGCAAACGATCTGGATGCGCCCAAGCTTCACTCGCCAAACAGCCAGAGAGACTGCGGAAAATGCGGAACGTTTGACCGAAGAGCGTCGTGCTGAGATGGAACGACGCGATGGAAGAGCCCGCCCGGTCAGGATCGGTTTCGGTTCGGTTTCTGGAAACCGCTCCGCCGGCAGAACCACCCAGATATGAATCAATTTTCGGTGAAGGATTGATTGAGGTTTCCGGTAAAGGTTTCGGGTTTCTTACGGGATCCAAAGCGGAACTATACCCAATCCCCTCAGGATATCTTTGTTACACCGGAGGTAGTTCGAAAGCATGCCTTGCGTGACGGGCTGTGGATTAAGGGTGAAATTCGCCGGGGTAGTCGTGGTCCTCAGCTCTTTAAACTGGCCCTGATCAACTCGCGAAGATCCTGAAAAGTATCGGAATCTCCCTGTCTTCGAGGAGCTGACTTCAATCAATCCATTAGAAAGAATTCGCCTGGAGACCGTTCCGGACAGGTATACGACGCGCGTCATGGATTTGATGACGCCGATCGGAAAGGGGCAGCGAGGATTGATCGTGGCTCCGCCGCGAACCGGAAAGACCACCCTTCTGCAGCATATCGCGGATGCGGTCGTCCGGAATCATCCGGAAATGAAGCTCATCATTCTACTGGTCGACGAGCGTCCTGAGGAAGTTACCGAAATTCGTCGAACCGTGCCGAAGGGTGACATTATGGCGAGTTCCAACGACAGCGATATCAAAAGCCATACGCGGATTGCTCAACTCGCAATCGAAAGAGCAAAGCGCTTCGTCGAAGCCGGAAAAGACGTGTTTGTGCTGATGGATTCTTTGACACGAGTTGGCCGCGCCTTTAATAACGCAATGTCCGGCAGCGGTCGAACGATGAGCGGCGGCATGGATTCCCGTGCAATGGAGATCCCGCGCAAGCTTTTTGCCGCCGCGCGAAACACCGAAGAAGCGGGCTCGCTAACGATCATGGCGACTGCCCTGATCGAAACCGGTTCCAAGATGGATGAACTAATATTTCAGGAGTTCAAAGGTACCGGCAACATGGAAATGGTATTGGATCGACAGATCAGCGATCAAAGGATTTATCCGGCTATCGATATCTTCAAATCGGGGACTCGGCGGGAAGAACTTTTACTGCCGGTGCACGATTTGGAAAAGATCAACACGATCAGACGCGGATTGGCCGGGCATCGGCCGCCGGAAGCGATCGAAAGGCTGTTGTCGTTCCTCAAGAAATTCCCAACAAATTCTCAGATGTTGCGAGAGATTCCGGGATAAGGAACTCTGACCTTCGTTTGGAATCGGATCCTGCGCGGTGCGTGTAGCCATAGATAGTCGGCAGGATAGAGGCGAATCCCCCCTTGAAATGCCTATGATGGACAGCGGTCCAAAAACCAGCCAACCAGGAAAAGAGCCGGCTTACATTGAGGTGGAAGTGTTGCCTCCTGACGGGAAGGCGAAGCAGCCCAACGATCCCGATCCGTTCATCAACCTTATCAGCCGAATTATGGATACGCTTTTCGTGATTCCGGGAACGCGTATTCGTTTTGGGTTGGAGCCGATCATCGGACTGATTCCAATCCTGGGCGATCAAACGACCTCGCTGATCTCGGCGGCCCTCTTATATCGCAGCGTCCGGCATCGCCTTCCAAAGATCGCGCTGGTCCGAATGGCTCTGAACATTCTAATTAACGGTGTGGTGGGAATTGTGCCCGTGGTTGGTGATATTTTTGTGCTCTGGTACAAGCCAAATATAAGAAACTATAAGATTCTCCAACGATATGCCGGCCAAGCTGAGGTAGTCACCCAAGGCGACTGGCTGTTCGTATCGATACTCATTGGTTCGACCTTTTTCTTGATGGTCATCAGTGACGCTTTTGTTGGTATACGCGGACTCTCAGTCAGTTTCGCTGGTGGTAAATTCGGGAGCAAATACGGGAATCAAATTTGATCTATGAACACAGTCTACCTTGTCGCCAACGGCGATCTCCGTTTATCGGCCAACCAAAAATGCGAGCCTGCGCAAGCCGCGATGGAAAAGGGCTCTGGTTGGAGCAATTCAACGCGAAGGTTTTAGCGTCAAGCGAGCTCATCCATTTGATGAAACGAAGGGGCACGGATTCATCGATTCACAAAAGATGGGGTTGAGCGTTTTCAAGTCGATCCCGCAAGAGGCCACGCTCGTCGTGGCGGAGGCTGTTTGGCAATACAGTCAGCATCTGCTCGGGGGTTTGATCTCGCATCACGGCCCAATCCTCACGGTCGCAAACTGGAGCGGAACATGGCCTGGGTTGGTCGGTTTGCTGAATTTGAACGGGAGCCTGACCAAAGCCGGCGTGAAGTATAGCACGTCTCTGGAGCGAGGATTTCAAAGATAAGTTCTTTATTAAGAATCTGCGAGCGTGGCTCGAAAAGGGGAAGGTGAAACATGACACCTCCCAAGTGTCGAAATTCAAGGATGTCAAAATACCGGGCTCATCCGCGCAAATACGGGGAAAAGATTGCGGGCCGTTTTCTTTCTGGGAAGGCGATCATGGGGGTGTTTGACGAGGGTTGCATGGGCATGTACAACGCGATCATTCCCGACGAGCTGCTGCATCCGATTGGCGTGTACAAGGAGAGATTGAGTCAGTCGACCCTGTACGCGAAAATGCTCACCGTATCGGATGAAGAGGCGCGCCGAATTTACGAATGGCTGACTTCCCGGGGGTTAAAATTCAAGTTTGGTCCGAACGAAGAAACCGATCTCACGGAGAACCAGGTTCTCCAACAGTGCAAGATGTATTTCGCAGCGATTCGATTGGCCGATGAATTTGGCTGTGCGACGATCGGTATCCAATACCAGCAAGGGCTGAAAGATCTCGCCCCGGCTTCGGACCTCGTCGAGGGACTCTTGAACAACGTCGATCGCCCGCCGGTTCATCACGAGACGACTGGTCGAGAATTATTTCCGGGGCAGGCGCTACCGCATTTTAACGAAGTCGACGAGTGCGCCGGACTTGATGGTCTGGTTACCAATCGCGTGTGGTTGGAATTGGGCTACCCACCCGAGACGACGTTGCATGATATAAGATGGGGGCGCCATTTCAAGAATTCCAAGATCGACGCGTATGTCTGGGTTTTTTTGATCAGTGGTGGTGCGCCGCCCGCTCACTTTGTTGGAGGGTACGAAGGGACCTCCAGCGAACGCCAGCCACCCATGTATTTTCGCTTGGGCGGCGGTACCTGCAAGGGAATCAGCAAGCCGGGCTGGGTCGTCTGGAGCCGTGTTTACGTCTCAGGCGGCGAGCTTCATTTTGACACCGGGTTAGCGGAAGTGGTGCAGTCTCCCGGAAGAGGAAACGAATGAGCGCTGGCAGTTAACTACGCCGCAGTGGCCGATCATGCACGCCGTCCTGCATGGTGTTAGTCGCGACCAGATGATGGCTCGACACAAATCGAATCACATCCAGGTGGCTTATGGCCCCGATCGCACGGGTGCTCGCCTGGCGATGTTTACCAAGGCGGCAGTCATGCACGAACTCGGCCTCAAAGTCCACTTCTGCGGCGACTTCTAAGCCAATAACTCATGGTCACGCTAAAGCAAGACCCCGTTTTCGTGCATGCGCGACTTGTCGACCTCTCGCACGAATTTGGCCGCGCTCGTTGGACGATTTTGGGAGAAGGAAATGTCTCCGGCCGAATCGACCAGAATGTCTTTGCAGTGAAATCAAGTGGGAGCAGTCTTGCCACGCTGACGGAGATTGGGCTGACACATTGTTATTTCGATAGGCTCCTTCCGGTTTTGGATCGGGAAAACGTGTCGGAAGCGGAGATCGAGGATATTCTTCGCGGTTCCCGCGTTCTACCTTCTGCCTTGAAACCCTCCGTGGAAACGTTTTTTCACGCCTATTTGCTAACGCTTCCCGGCGTCAACTACGTCGGCCACACTCACCCCATTCCGGTCAATCAAATCCTTTGTTCCGGCCTTGGTACTTCATTCGCCGAGGAAAGGCGTTTTCCAGATGAAGTCGTTTGCTGTGGACCGATGTCACTGCTTATCCCGTACGAGGATCCTGGACTGGCGTTGGCGAGACGAATTCGACGGGATGTGCAAGGCTTTGAACGCAAACAAGGCAAACCGCCGAAGGTGATCCTGCTCGAGAACCACGGTGTGATCACGATCGGTCAATCGGTCGATGCAGTCCGTGTCGCGATGTCGATGACCGTGAAAGCCGCCGAAATATTTGTGGGCGCCCACACGTTAGGAGGGAATGTTCCAATGCCGCAACGGGAGGTGGATCGGATTGAGAATCGCCTTGACGAGGAGTACCGGCGAAAGATGTTGCAGATTTAGGCTAGCCCGCAATGAGCTCATCGCTTCGACCTTTGCGTGATTTTTGCGGCTAGCCCTCGTCATCCCTGGCTTTCCTGACCTTCAGATTTGATCTCGCCAGGGTTGCATAAACTCAAATAGATCTTGTCGAGTTTCTCGACTTGGGATTTCAGATCGAATTTATCCGAGATCGATCTGGGCTGCTCGTTTTCCTAAAGAATCTCGCAGTTCATCGTTCCGCACCAAACGGTCCAACCAGTCTCCGATCTCCCCGGGATCCGATTCGCCCACCAGTATTCCGGACTCCATATGTTTGACGGCTTCGGGAATTCCGCCATGGCGCGTCGTGATACAGGGAAGTCCTGTCGCCATGGCTTCCAGCAGGCTGTTCGGGATCCCCTCGCGATCGCCATTGGGTGCCTGTTCACTGGGATGGAGAAAAAGGTGGCTTTCGCGATAAAGCTCCAAGAGTGAGGACTGGTCGACGAACCCCGCAAAAGTAATTCGCCCCTCTAACCGCAGTCTCGTCGCTAATTCCTCCAGGGCGCCGCGCAGGGGGCCCTCACCGGCGATGGTGAGACTGGCATTCGGATGTATTTTAGAGAATGTTGCAAAGGCTCGAAGTGTTGATTCGAGCTCCTTTCTTCGCGATCAGACGGCAGGCTTGAAGCAGTCGCCACGCTCCGTTTGCCGGTTTCCGGCGAGGAAAATAGCGGAATGTATCCAAAGGGATGCCCGTGCGCTGAACCCGAAGCTTGCTCGGGGGACATCCAAGATCCATAAGCGAAGAAGCGAGAGATTCGGACCGCGCCAGGACGAGTGTGCAAGAGGCAAAAAGTTCCAGAAACAAGCGCCGGGCGGCCGGCGAATCCAAGTTTACCCGGACATCTGCCCCATGAAATGAGACGATGGCTGGAACCGGATGGCGGCGCAGGAGCGGCAGCCAGAAGAGCCCATTGTTACCAAAGTAAATGTGCAGCAACTCACAATGATCCGCGACAAGCAGACTCCCGAATGGATCTCACCTCATCCGGATAAGCTTGGGGTGGCACATTTCTAATCTGAACATTCCAGATTCGACGCAGCCACCGAAGATGGGAACGACGGACAAGCCGAATGTCTGCAAACGGAAAACGGTCAGAGTTTTCGCGTTTAAACGTTAGCAGGATAGGGGCGACCGTTTTCAGCCCCACCACCTGGCGATACACGTGAAGCATCTCTGACTTCAGAAATGTTGGGCAAAAGATAGCGATGCGTGGTTGACCCGTTGCCGACACCGATCGCTCTAAATCCTCTGGTGGGTCGCCCTGGAAATCTCCCTTGATTTAGAAAGTGATGGAGAACAATCGGAAGTAGCGCGGCCTCTCCTGAGGGTCTCGGGGGTCGGCAACCACAACTTGTTCGCCGCTGCCATATTGGCTGGGTGCGCCACGGGTTAATCAACTGCAACTTATTTGGAGCCGCCATGAACTTCTTGAACCAGGACGAATTTGAATTCTGTTCGACCGGGGCTCGTGGCGGTTCGGGTCGCGGAGCAACGCGAGGGCTAGTCGTAAATTCCTGGGCCCAACCAATACCGGCGGTGATTGCAAAGATCGCACAAACGGCGATCAAAAATTTTCTCATATATTCCCTCTCTTCATAGCACCGATAACCTAGCCTTCTCTTGGGCAAAGCGAAAGTGCGGTTTTTTCCGGGCAACTATCGCCTATGTTGGCTTTTCCTCGACTTGGCCCGTCATTGTCCTCCCGGGGGTTTACGCAATCCCCAATCCGGAATGTGGTAGCCCCGCTTTGCCAATTCCCCAACGGTGTATGATTCGATTTTTGGTGTTGCTGATGTTCTCCGATTCGAGCCGAAGTAATACTCGAATTTGGACTCTTGTTCAGGATCATCACGGTCCAGAGCTCCGGTGCCCTGCTGCATTAACTTCCCGCCCTCGATGTAATAGAAGGTAAGGTCACTGATGATATTCGATTGGCCTCGCTCCTTGTTATCGAGCTCCAGGCTGTAGGCCTGGGCCATTCCGGTTCGTCCAATATCCGGGAGGTCGCCCAGGTAAACCCCGTCAAAGTCGATCAAGACGTCGGAATCGGCCGGAGTGATGCGCTTGTAACCGCCGGCGACCGGTGCGTAGCCGGCCCAAAGCCACGTGTTAGGCCCGGAGTTTCGGTACCAGGTTCCGACAAAAAGGTCGTCCTTTCCGTTCCCCTCCATGTCGACCGCAACCTTCTTAATCACCAGGAAACGCCCCACGTTCGTGATGCGGTCCGGCACATTCATCGCCAGGTAGTCGGCGATCGGATCCTGGATGGGGGGCTCCGCTGAAGCCCGGAAAGTCAGGATGGCAAATGCCAGAGGAACGATGCATAGAGGTCTTTTGAGCAACATGGATCTATGGGAACGAAGGCTCTTTCCTGGAAGTTTTCAATGGCTCGCGCCGAAATATACCGGATAAATTTTAGCGATGGAACAGGACGACAGCAAATCAACGCATCAGCTTGCTTTCGAATTCGCGAATAACCCCAGTGATGGCCTGTCGCTCTGGCGAGAACAGCAGCGAGCGGCGTTGCGTCGGATTGGTACCGAATTGGGGCTCCCGCTGGGTGCCAAGTGTGAGGTCTTGCTCCGGTCCGGCTTGCTCCTGCGGGGTCGCCTCCTTTTTGATGAGGATGACTTTTTCCATGTCGCGCGACGAGACTCGGCCGTGTTGTGCGTCGAGGAAGTTAACTTTGCCATTGGCGAGATCGCCTCCTGCGTTCGAATCGATTAATTGAGGTCAAAGCTTCCGTCGGGCGTTCGCAAGAAACATTGGAAAAGGAAAGCAAACCACCGGAAAATAGCAAACTGTTTGCATCGGCCAATTATTTGGAAACGATCGCCCGTTTCGAGCTGAGAGTCAGGCAATCCCTGTTCAAGGCTGGAGTTCGGAAAACATAACCCCAACGAAGACACAAATTCATGAGTGCTATCGTCGACAAACTACCAAAAACCATGCCGGCAGTGATGGCGCATGGCCCGCGCGACTACCGTTTCGAAGAACGTGCGGTTCCGAAGCCTGGCCCGGGTGAAGTACTGATCAAGGTTCGGAGCACCGGCGTGTGCGCCAGCGACATCAAGTGTTATACGGGCGCTCCTCTTTTCTGGGGTGATGAAAATCGGGTCGGGTATTGTCAGGCGCCGGTAACCCCAGGTCACGAGTTTGTCGGTGAAGTGGTAGGACTGGGAGAGGGTGCCGCCGAATTATATAGCCTCGAGATTGGAGATCACGCAATCAGCGAACAAATCGTCCCTTGCTGGAACTGCAGATACTGCAAAAATGGTTTTTATTGGATGTGCAATGTTCATGATATTTACGGATTTCATCAGCGCACCTTCGGATCCTGGGCTGACTACATGGTGTTCCCTGCCGGCGCTCTGAATTACAAGGTTCCTAAATCGATCCCGCTTCATCACGCGGTCTTCATCGAGCCGCTCGCATGTTCGATCCACGCTGTGGAACGGGGCGAGATCAAATTTCAGGATACCGTGGTGATCGCCGGCTGCGGTCCGCTTGGAATAGGCATGGTAGCCGCCGCGAAGATGAAAGGGCCCGAGCGGATCATCGCACTCGATCTGAGTGACGACCGGCTGGAGGTTGCCAAACGGTCGGGTGCCGATCTCGGTATCAATCCGAAGAAGGAGAATGCGGTACAGAAAGTCCTCGACATGACCGACGGATACGGTTGCGATGTTTATATTGAGGCGACGGGTCATCCGATGGCCGTGGAACAGGGTCTGCACATGATCCGTAAACTTGGCACGTTTGTTGAGTTTAGCGTCATGCGCGAAAAGGTGACCGTGGACTGGACAATCATTGGTGATTCAAAAGAATTGAATGTTCATGGGTCTCATCTGGGTCCTCGATGCTATCCGGTGGCGGCTCGCATGATTGAGCAGGGCCTTTTGCCGATGGACGAGATTGTCACTCATCGTCTTCCCCTGAGCGACTTCCAGAAAGGTATCGATCTTGTGATCTCCGGATTGACTTCCGTGAAGGTGACTCTGGAGCCATAACCGGATTTCCGCACAATAATAAGGGCGCGCCATCGGCTCGCAGGAGTCGATGCCGGCTGGATCTCCACAATTGTGAGGTTACCAAGCGAGTTTTGTTTGCGCGATGCGATCGATTCCGATTCTTGTTTCTATTCGCCTGCTTTTTTCCAGCCCGGTCCTCGGTACACGATGTAAATTCGCCCGTATTCATCATTTCCCACCCGGCTCTGAAAGCCTCTTTCAACCTGGTTGGACGACCGGTCTCCAGCCAGATTATAAACGTCGACTCGGCCCGCCCCGGTTGCGCCGTAGTCGCTCTGGCCTGCGTCGGATTGTGACCAGCTTCCCGCCGCTCCGGTGTCATTGGCTTCTGCGTACATGTCCAGCGCCGGTATGTAGATAAGGGAACCGCGTGGGATCCGATTGAAGTCAACGGCCACCGTAGTGCCCTCGATGGCGAGCGGGTCGCCGTTTGTCCAGGTGGTTCCGGTCCAATTAGCGGACGCTGCGGTCGGATATTGCCAATCGGCGTCCTTACTGGAGTATGCGGTAAGTCTGGCATCGTACCCTTCCCACTGCGTCAACTGGTCCTGTGTCGGATCACTCAAGCTGAAGCGCTGCCGAAAGGCGCGCTGATTTTGGCTAGCGTCACCGCCAAGAACGCTCAAGTCACTAGAGCCGGAAATGAGAGGGGTAGAGCCACCTTCCGGCGTGGCGGCGTTGATCCCGGCCTGACTTGCGATGGCCCTGCCCTGAAGCAGATCGCCTTGCGACGGTTGAGAGAATCCCGCCGGAGTTCCGGAATCCGCAGTGTCTTCGTCATCACATCCGGACAGAAACAGCAAAGTGGCCCAAAAAAGGGCTTTAAGGGGTCGCAAACCTCGGTGCTTCATTACTCAATCGCGCCTCAATCGCGCGAAGACGAGATTTGAGCAGGGGACTAGAGCCGGCTGGGGTTTCCGCTGAATTGCGCTCGAAGAACGAAAGCGTAGGTGCCGTTTGTCCCGGAGAATCGCTCCAGCCAACTGGACAAAGTGAAATTCTTTGTCCACGCGCCTCCGTACCTGGCGTCCGCGCTATAGATTGAACCGTCTGAGCCGAGGATTCCGGCATGGCCGAGAAAGATCGGGCCATCGTGGGAAAACTGCGTCGGGCTGACGACGATCGAACCGGGCGGAGCGTTTTTGGGATCTACCGCAAGAGTGGGACCTAAACGGAGGAGACGCAATATATCGCGCGTGGAATCTGTTCCGAACCGAAATCCGGAAATTGGAAACACGACTTGATCGATGTCGCGTCCAACTGCGCTGATCTCCGGTGTTTGATTGGAGGCCACCCGGTGCGCCCGTTGATTCTTCTTCAGGTTTCGCCTGCTCAGTAGTGCTTCGATCCCTTCCTGCAACGGCTGTGCAACGGATTGCTGGTGAAGATCACGGAATGAGAAAAGCGAAGTGTCAGCGTCCACGATGGCAGGTGCTTGTCCGGTCGGATGCTTGACCAGTACGACTCCGGTCAGCTCTTTCCGGCTGAGGATGAACAAATAGTAATTAACCCGATCGGTGGAGACGCTACCGCAGTATTCAGCGTTGGCCTGGGGATCAGCTCGCTCGACGAGCGCGGTGACAGCCGATGGAATCGTGATCGGCCCTCCCGCAACCTGCGTGCAAACAAATACCCAGAGCAGCGGACAACGAAAAAGCAAAGGCGCTATCATAACATATAAGTTTATATGTTATTCAAAATATACAACATAAAAATAACGTGTAGTTTTATTTTAATTCGAGGATCTACTTGGAGCGCCGATTGCTCATTCGCCCGCCCCGTCCTGGAACGGGATCTTCAGGCATTTGGTCCGCAGCTAGACCGGCAGTTCCGACACGCGATATCGTAATCGACAACTGGAACAGGACTGCTTAGTCCATTGGGGCGCAGCGGAGATGTTTTAAACCTCTCTGTGATTGCCTGGCCAAGCGATCAGGAATCGATACCTTCTCGTCGTGTATTGGTTTTGATTGGAAACTCAACTTACGCCCTCAAAATGGAAATGCCGCGTACCGAAGCCGAGCAGTTTGAACGAATTAGAACCAGGGTTTTTCAAACGTCGGACGAGGCCGTCGGTGTCGCGGCGGCTTCGATCGCCGGTTTGATTCGCCAACGCCAAGAGGAGGTTCGGCCCGCCGTGTTGGGGCTCGCAACGGGCTCAACTCCGGTCAAACTTTACCGCGAGCTCATCAGATTGCACCGGGAGGAGCAACTCTCCTTCCGGAACGTCGTCACGTTCAATCTCGACGAATACTACGGGCTGCCGCCGCGCCATCCGGAGAGTTACCGCCGCTTCATGGAAGAACAGCTTTTTAGTCACGTCGACATTCCGCGGAAAAACGTTCACGTGCCCGACGGGATGATCGCGCGACCGGACGTATTCGGCTATTGCCAAGGGTACGAGCAGAAAATTCGGGATGCCGGCGGTATAGACCTTCAGATTCTGGGCATAGGACGTACCGGGCACATCGGATTTAACGAACCCGGATCCGGCATTGATTCGCGAACCCGGATGGTGGCGCTGGACCGGTTAACTCGCCGGGATGCGGCACGGGACTTCCGTGGCGAAGCGAACGTACCCGGGTACGCGATCACCATGGGCGTTGGAACGATATTGCAAGCCAAAGAAATCGCGCTGCTTGCCTGGGGAGAATCGAAGGCGGCTATTCTACGAGCGGCAATTGAGGGTCCGCAAACGGATGCTGTCCCGGCCAGTTTTCTCCAGAGCCATTCCAACTGCGGATGTTACATTGATGAGGCTGCCGCCGGAGAACTGACTCGATTTCGATTTCCCTGGAAGGTCGGCCCGGTCGACTGGAAACCCCAGATTATTCGTAAAGCCGTCGTTTCGTTAGCCAGCGATCTTAAAAAGCCCGTTCTGCGATTGAGAGACGAAGACTACGCCGAAAACGGACTCGCACCGCTGTTGTTGGAGACCGGTTCGACCTATACCCTTAACATTCGTATCTTCAACGAACTGCAACACACGATCACCGGTTGGCCAGGCGGAAAACCAAATGCCGATGACTCGAATCGTCCGGTTCCAGCGGAACCCTCCCGGAAGCGAGTACTCGTCTTTGGACCGGAACCACTCGACGCCGAACTAAGCATGGCTGGCACATTGAATCGTCTCTGCCGCCACCAGCATGAGGTGACTTTTGCATACCTGACCTCAGGTAATCTGGGCGTCCCCGATAGCGAAGCCCGGATGGCGATCAGTCTGCTGAATGAGTTGAGCGGCAGCGGACCAGGCGACGAGCATGGGAAAGACCGGGTGAAAGATTTGGCTCAGGAGCTCGAAAAGAAGACTCCGTTTGACGAAGACAGTTCTGACCTGCGGCAGTTCAAGGGCTTGATTCGTAAGGCCGAGGCGCGTGGTTCGTGTCAAGTTCTCGGACTCGAACTTCCGGAGGTGCACTTTCTTGACCTTCCATTTTATGAAAAAGGCAGGTACCGCCAGTTCACAACGGGGGATGAGGATGTCAGCGTCATCCGTGATCTTTGTCAACGTATCCTGCCTCATCAGATCTACATTACAGGTTCCGGAGCTGAACCTAGCAGCGTCTCCGGAATTTCATTTCGCCTCGTCAATTCCGCTCTCGAGATGTGCCGTGATGAACCCTGGATGAAGGCTTGCCAGGTCTGGTTATATGCATCCAGCGAGCGCCCGTGGTATCCCCATGAAATAGACATGGCTGTTCCTCTAAGCCCTGCAGAGTTGGCCGTGAAGTTGGATTGCCTTTATCATCATCGGTCACAGCGAAGCCAAACGCCATTCCTGGAAACTCAATCTGGAGAGAGCTGGCAGCAGGCCGAGAATAACAACCGCGCAACGGCTCAGCATTACGACCGACTGGGTCTTGCAGAGTACGAAGCAATCGAGTCATTCAGACGACACAAGGAGTCGGAGACGCGGCCGTGAGAATTGGCTGGCGACCAGTTGGACCGGGTCCAGATCTGACGAAAGACCGCTCCGGGCTTTCAGCTCAGCTGTAGCTGTATAGCCCGTAACGAGCTCGTCGCTTCGGCTGTCGTGTGATTCTAAGGGCTGGCGTCAGCTAGCCGCGAACCGAGCCTTCGACCCTCATCTTCGCCTCCATATACTGCGGTCCCAGCTTGTCGAAGCTATCAAGAAAGCTTACCCGGAAGGTACCCGCTCCTTCAGTTTGCGAATGCTCTACCGCCAACTCGCCGGCTAGGTCGATGAAAGTCATCGCGTGAACCGCGGCAACCAGAGCGACGGGTTGCACTGAAAGGAAAGCTGCGATGATCGAAGTCGAGACGCAGCCCATACCTGTTACGCGGGTCATGAACGGATGGCCGTTTGCGATCGAAATGATCCGCTCTCCATCCGAGACGTAATCAACCTTTCCGGTGCCGACAACGACGGAGCCAATCTTCCGGGAGGCCGTACGAACAATTTCCTCGGGAAGCTTTAGGTCTAATCTCGAATCGACACCTTTGCCGTCCCATTCGAGGCCGGCAAGAACGGAAATCTCGGACAGGTTACCCCGAACGATCGTTAGTGTTCCGGACAGCAGAAGCTCTTCGATCAGCTTTCTGCGCAACCGGGTGGCTCCGACGGCGACAGGATCGAGCGCCACCGGTCTGCCTAGCTGATGCGCCGTTTTGTTGGCCTCGAACATCGCCTTGATCGAATTCTGGTTGGGAGTTCCAATGTTGATATTCAGCACGTCGGAGAGGGCGACCAATTCCGCCGCTTCTTCGACCGAATCTGACATGATGGGTGAAGCGCCCAACGCAAGCAGCGCGTTTGCCGTGAAGTCCTGCACTACCGAATTGGTGATGTTGTAAACGAGGGGAACAGTTTCACGAATCTTCTGCAGATCCGCCCAGATGGAGTAGGCTGAAATCTCTATGTCACTTGGCACTGGGTATAGCCTTCACCCGGTTGATCTTCATGTCCATGTTTTAGGTAACGGAAAATCCGGCTCGGGCTGCCGGTTCACGATGAGCTGGTGGCAGCGGCCATTTATTGAACTGATGGCGGCCAATGTGGGTCTCAACGTTTCTCCCGAGAACTCTGATCTTGACAAGCTCTTCGTGGAGCAGCTGGTTACCTGGCTCAGAGAATCAAGCCTGCGGAAGGCGATCGTTCTTGCCTGCGATGATCTGTACGACGAAGCCGGCGTTCGTTTTCCCGGCCTGTCCGGCCTGTTCGTGCCGAACGACTACGTGCTCAAACTTGCCAGGTCTTTCCCGGAATTGCTGCCGGCTGTCTCGATTCATCCCGCGCGACCGGATGCCCTGGCCGAGTTGGAACGGTGTGCTGCAGCCGGAGCGGTCCTCCTCAAACTCCTGCCATGTGTGCAAGCCGTCGATTGTAACCGGCAACAGTACAAGCCTTTCTGGCAGCGCCTCGCACAACTGAACCTGCCTCTGCTGGCACACACAGGAGGAGAATTTTCGCTGCCTACGCACCGGCGAGATCTGCAAAGCGTCGAAAATCTGCGCTTACCGCTCGAATGTGGGGTGACTGCCATCGCCGCCCATTGCGGAGCACCCGCCTTGCCTTGGGATCGGGATTATTTCGATCAATTCGATAGGATGCGAAAATCCTTTCCGAATCTTTATGGGGATATTTCCGCTTTGTCGCAGGTCACCCACTTGAGAACACTGCACCGGCTTCGCGAAGATCCCCGTCAAATCCTTTACGGCAGCGACTACCCCGTCGTGACCACAGTTTTTTGGTCCCGGCTCGCAGGGTGGATTTCCAATGCTGAATTCGACCGGATCCGTTCGATTCGAAATCCATTGGAGAGGAAGTTTCAGCTGACAACGGCGCTCGGTTTTCCGAAGCAAATTTTTTCCGACGTCTGGAAGCTTTTGCCAAACAGCGGATCGACAGAAGTGGCCGAATCAACTTTACCACCTCCAACCTAGGCCCTGGAGGGGTACCGCCGGGTCAAGAAGCCAGGAAGCCGGAGTGCATGCGTCCTTGGACCCTTCTCTTCCCGGCTCTCGAATCCGAATCCTGGTCGGTTATTTCGCGTGCTGGATCAGTTCGATCTCGTACCCTTCGGGTGCATCCACAAAGGCAATAACACTCCCGCCGCCGGTCTCGGTTGGACCGTCAGAGAGGGGATAACCTTTGGAGGCCGAATGCTTGGCGAATGCTTCAAGATCGTCGACCTCAAATGCCAAGTGGGTGATATCCGAGCCGACATTAACCGGGCCGCTGCCATCGAACTTGCATATTTCGATCTCTTCTTCGCTCTCAGGGGCTTTGAAGAAGACGAGTTCAGAGCCGCGTGGGGATTTCAAACGGTGGATCTCTTCGAGACCAAGTACGTCTTTATAGAACGCAACAGTTTTATCCAGATCGGATACTCGATACCGGGTGTGAAGGAGTTTCTTAACCATACGTTAGAAAACTGGCACAAATGGATCGCGTGGGCCATCAACTCGTAATAAATTCGACGCGAGTTAATTCTATGCTCTACATCGGCATTGACAGCGGTACGCAAAGTACCAAATCAATTGTGGTAGATCTCGAGACAGGCGGGATTATCGCGACCTCGCAGCAAAACTACGGCTTGATTGCCGGTTTGCCCGAGGGACACATGGAACAGGATCCCAAGGTTTGGGTCGGCGCCGTGGACAAGACGATTCAGCATTGTCTCACCCAGCTCGGTGATCGGAAACATCAGGTCCGAGCCATCGGAGTCAGCGGCCAGCAACATGGTCTGGTCGTTCTTAACTCTTCCAGCCAGGTGATCCGGCCGGCCAAACTTTGGTGTGATACTTCGACCACGGAACAGTGCAAAGAAATCATCGAGGAATTCGGAGGCGAAGCCGCGCTGATCAAGCTCATTGGCAACACGATGTTGCCGGGCTGGACCGCTCCAAAAATTCTTTGGCTGAAACAAAACGAACCGGAGAACTTCGCCTCGATCGACAGCATCCTTTTGCCGCACGATTATATCAACTTCTGGCTGACCGGCGAGAAACGCATGGAGTACGGGGACGCCTCCGGGACGGGCCTGATGGACGTTAAGACGCGCCAATGGTGCGAACCTGTGATCGAGTTCATCGATGAAGCGCTGATCGAAAAATTGCCGCCTTTGGGTTCCTCTCGCCAGGCGGTCGGTCTGCTCCGGGAGAATTTGCGAGAAAAATGGGGCCTGAAAAGCGGTCCGGTGATTTCCGCCGGCGGTGGCGACAATATGATGGGCGCGATCGGGACAGGAAATGTGAGCCCCGGGGTGGTCACGGCCAGTCTCGGAACTTCCGGAACAGTCTATGCCTTCTCGACGGAACCGGTTGTTGATCCGCAAGGCGAGGTAGCCGCATTTTGCGATAGTACCGATAAATGGCTCCCGCTGGTTTGCACAATGAATGTAACGGTGGCTACCGAGAATCTGCGAAAGCTTTTTGGATGGGACATTGCGCAACTGAACGCGGAGGTCGCCTCCGCACAACCGGGAGCAGGGGGGATCACCTTCCTCCCTTATCTTTCGGGCGAGCGAACGCCGAACCTTCCCAATGGCGTCGGGGTGTTTCATGGACTTACAACGACAAATATGACGCCCGCGAATCTGGCCAGAGCCACTATGGAAGGCGTGACCTTGGGGTTAGCCTATGGTCTGAACCGGTTTCGCTCGCTGGGGATTAAGCCTTCCGAGATCCGTCTGACTGGCGGCGGCAGCAAAAGCCAGGTCTGGCGTCAAATCTGCGCCGATATTTTCCGGATTCCGGTGGTCTGCCTTGCGACGGCTGAGGGGGCCGCCCTTGGCGCCGCGATGCACGGCGCCTGGGTCGATCGGCTGGTCAATAATAAATCCGCAAACCTCGTGCAGCTGCTGGATGCAGTGGTCAAATTGGACGAAACTTCGCGCGCCGTACCACAGCCGGCGACGGCCAACCTTTACCAGGAAATCTACAGCCGCTTCAAAGGCTTGACTCAACGGCTTGACGACAGGAGGATTTCTCTAGCGCTAGCCGCTTAAGCCATGAAACTCGTTATCGCCGGGACCGGCGCGAGCGGCGCGATCTATCTGCAGCGATTGCTGGCCCAGATCGATTGCGCCCAGAATGAGGTGCACCTCGTGCTAAGCCCTTTTGCGAAGCAGGTTATCCACGACGAGTTGGGGGAATTACACGTACCTGCCGGTGTCCGGGAGCACAACGATCGAAGCATGAACGTGTCGTTCGCGAGCGGCTCTGCTTTCTTCGATGCGATGGTCATCGTTCCCTGCACCATGGGAACGCTTGGCAGGATCGCCTCGGGAACGAGTGACTCGTTGATCCATCGCGCCGCCGACGTTTTTCTGAAGGAGAAAGCGAAAACTGATCCTGGTGCCGCGGGAGACGCCGTGGAACCTGATCCACGTCCGTAATTGCGCCACCCTGCTCGAGGCGGGTGCAATCATTCTACCGGCGGCACCGTCGTTTTACAGCAGACCCGGATCGATCGATGAAGTCGCTGATACGATCGTTCACCGTATTTTGGACCAGATTGGACTTCCGGTTCCGAGGGCGTTTCGGTGGTTTGAGACCATGGAGTAACGGTGTGCCTTCACGGCGGGTCGAAAGAAAATAAAAAATACTGTTGCGCCTTCGAAAAAGAGGGCTAATCTCTGCGTCCCGGCTGAAAAGTCGGGAAAGTTCCGGGAGCGAGGTTGACTGAAATTTCTTAAATTTCGAGTTGACCAAAAATCCTGAGCGGTTAAAGTAAGATTCTCTGCTGATGACAGAGACATCCGCCTTGAGGCGGGAATGTTCTTCTAGTTTTGAGGGGACTTCAAATTGGCTCAATTTTGTCCCGGTTGAATTGATAGGCAGTTGAAACCAGTTTAGCCGGAATTCAAGTTGAGTTTTTTTGTCGCCTGAAGCGAAAGAGAACTACGTTCATTGAAAGTTTGGTTCTGAGTTTTTTGGAAAAACTTCAGAATGGTGATGTCAGCAAAAATTGTGTTGTGCGTTATACGTCAGATTCTTTTGATTCTTACAATTTTAATGACCGACAACAACTTGCTCTTGATCCGGTCTTCGCCGGAGAAAAGAAGCAGAGATTGATTATAGGTCAGAATTTTTATTGCTGGCAATCAGTTCGACTGGTGCCAGGGTATAAAACTTTCTACGGAGAGTTTGATTCTGGCTCAGAACGAACGCTGGCGGCGTGGATAAGACATGCAAGTCGAACGGGCTTAGTTTTGTAGCAATACAAGGCTGAGCTAGTGGCGAACGGGTGCGTAACACGTGAGCAATCTGCCTTGAAAGTGGGGGATAGCTCGCCGAAAGGCGAATTAATACCGCATGTGGTTGTGAACAATCCAAAGCCGGGGCAACCTGGCGCTTTTAGAGGAGCTCGCGGCCTATCAGCTTGTTGGTGAGGTAACGGCTCACCAAGGCTTCGACGGGTAGCTGGTCTGAGAGGACGACCAGCCACACTGGAACTGAGACACGGTCCAGACACCTACGGGTGGCAGCAGTCGAGAATTTTTCTCAATGGGGGAAACCCTGAAGGAGCGACGCCGCGTGGAGGATGAAGGCTTTCGGGTTGTAAACTCCTGTCATTTGGGAACAAAGCCTTACGTTAACTGCGTGGAGGTTTGATAGTACCAGAAGAGGAAGAGACGGCTAACTCTGTGCCAGCAGCCGCGGTAATACAGAGGTCTCAAGCGTTGTTCGGATTCATTGGGCGTAAAGGGCGCGTAGGCGGCGAGGTAAGTCGGGTGTGAAATCTCAGAGCTCAACTCTGAAACTGCACTCGATACTGCTTTGCTAGAGGACTGGAGAGGAGATTGGAATTCACGGTGTAGCAGTGAAATGCGTAGATATCGTGAGGAAGACCAGTGGCGAAGGCGGATCTCTGGACAGTTCCTGACGCTGAGGCGCGAAGGCCAGGGGAGCAAACGGGATTAGATACCCCGGTAGTCCTGGCAGTAAACGGTGCACGTTTGGTGTGCGCGGATTCGACCCCGTGCGTGCCGGAGCTAACGCGTTAAACGTGCCGCCTGAGGAGTACGGTCGCAAGATTAAAACTCAAAGAAATTGACGGGGGCCCGCACAAGCGGTGGAGTATGTGGCTTAATTCGATGCAACGCGAAGAACCTTACCTGGGCTTGACATGCATCGTGTCGCCGGTGAAAGCCGGCTAGTGTAGCAATACACGCTTTGCACAGGTGCTGCATGGCTGTCGTCAGCTCGTGTCGTGAGATGTTGGGTTAAGTCCCGCAACGAGCGCAACCCCTGTGAACTGTTGCTACCCAGCACCACTTCTGGTTCTAGTCCTGTACCAGAGGAACCATTGAGGAGACTAAAAGGTGCTGGGGCACTCTGTTCAGACTGCCCTGTGAAACGGGGAGGAAGGTGGGGATGACGTCAAGTCAGGATGGCCCTTACGCCCAGGGCTGCACACGTACTACAATGCTCAGTACAGAACGAACCGAAATCGCGAGGTGGAGGAAATCACTAAAACTGAGCCCAGTTCGGATTGTAGGCTGCAACTCGCCTACATGAAGCCGGAATCGCTAGTAATGGCGTATCAGCTACGACGCCGTGAATACGTTCCCGGGCCTTGTACACACCGCCCGTCACATCATGGGAGTCGCTTGTACCCGAAGTGTCTGTGCTAACCGCAAGGAGGCAGGGCCCTAAGGTATGAGCGGTAACTGGGATGAAGTCGTAACAAGGTAGCCGTAGGGGAACCTGCGGCTGGATCACCTCCTTTCTAAGGAGCACTCTTTCCCAATTTAGATAGGGATTGAGAGGTCGACGGCTAAGTCAGTTGGCAAAAGGGAATAATGGGGATCTGATTGATATGCTGTAAGACCTGGTGGACCGAAAGGCCGCCAGGCTCAGAAGGCTGAAACGATAGCGCACAATTCAGTTTTTGCTGATCATCGCGAGACCGGACAGAGATCAACGAACGTCGACCCGGCAACAATGCCGGGCCAATGAACATCAACGGTCGCAGCGAAACGCAGGCGGATGCTGTTGGTTTGTTGACGCCGTTGATCCGGCACCCGCCGGATTCGAATCTCCGGGGGTATAGCTCAGTTGGTAGAGCGGTAGCTTTGCAAGCTATAGGTCAGGGGTTCGAATCCCCTTACCTCCAAACTTTGCCTCTCTTGCCGCTCTGGAGAGGCCTGGTTTGGCGAGCCAGAGCTTTAAAGAGTAGCCATGACTTTGTCCGACGAAAGCTCCCTCGAGATTTCAAAACTACGGGAGCGCACTCGAACGTGTTGAGACCTGACTCCGGGCCTGTAGCTCAGTTGGTTAGAGCATGCGCTTGATAAGCGCAGGGTCACTGGTTCGAGCCCAGTCAGGCCCAGACTTTGCACCGGTAAAGATCGGCGCTGGGTCTGGCAAGACGCGTCTCAGACCGAATACCGTCAGTAGAATCATCGCGATGCGAAAGCAAGAACACACCATTTTGACGTTTGGTAAGAGCCAAAACTCGAGCCAGGCCCTTTTACCGCAATAAGCGGAAAAGTGTTCTTTGACATCTGCATATAGGGTAGAAAATACAACTTTGGAGAATCAGAAATGGAGGTTCGCTTTCATTTCGACAGATATCAAAATAATCAAGCTACTAAGGGCGTATGATGGATGCCTTGGTGCCAATAGGCGATGAAGGACGTGGTAAGCTGCGATAAGCTACGGATAGCGGCAAACACGCTTTGACCCGTAGATTTCCGAATGGGGTAACCCGATTGAGGTAATGCTCAATCATTGCTACTTGAATACATAGGGTAGCAAAGCGACACCCGGCGAAGTGAAACATCTCAGTAACCGGAGGAACAGAAAGAGAATTCGATTCCGTAAGTAGTGGCGAGCGAAAGCGGAACAGCCCAAACCACTAGCTTGCTAGTGGGGTTGTAGGAGCCCGACGTGGGACTTCGAAAGTTAGGTGAAGCGGATGGAAAGTCGCTCCACAGAAGGTGAAAGGCCTGTAACTTAAAACTGGAGAAGCCCTAGGGATTTCCTGAGTAATGCGACGCACGTGAAACTTCGCATGAATCAACGGCGACCACGCCGTAAGGCTAAATACTAATTGGCGACCGATAGTGAACAAGTACCGCGAGGGAAAGGTGAAAAGCACCGCTGTGAGCGGAGTGAAATAGTACCTGAAATCATACGTCTACAAGGTGTCAAACCCAGCTCCAGTTTTGCTTTGGCAAAACGAGATGGTAAGTTCAACAGTGATCCGAGGGACAAAACTGGGGCTGGGGATGGCGTGCCTTTTGCTTAATGAGTCTGCGAGTTATTGTCAGTGGCAAGCTTAAATCCTTCTGGGACGGAGGCGAAGCGAAAGCGAGTCCGAAATGGGCGTTTAGTTGCTGGCAGTAGACCCGAAGCGGAGGTGATCTACCCATGGCCAGGATGAAAGTTGCTTAACCGCAACTGAAGGTCCGAACCGGTGAATGTTGAAAAATTCTCGGATGAGCTGTGGGTAGGAGCGAAAGACTAATCAAACCCCGTGATAGCTGGTTCTCCCCGAAATAGCTTGAGGGCTAGCCTCGTGTGCTGATCGATGGAGGTAGAGCACTGGATGAACTAGGGCCCACACCAGGGTACCGAATTCAATCAAACTCCGAATGCCATCGAATGTAACACGGGAGTCAGTGCGTGAGGGATAAGCTTCACGCGCGAGAGGCAAACATGCCAGACCAACAGCTAAGGTGCCAAAATACCGCTCAGTGGAAAGGATGTGGAGTTACTTAGACAGTGAGGATGTTGGCTTAGAGGCAGCCATCATTTAAACAGTGCGTAATAGCTGACTCATCGAGTGATTCTGCGCCGAAAATGATTGGCGATAAGCGGTATACCGAAGCTCTGGATTCGTTGCGATTTCGATCGCAGCGAGTGGTAGGGGAGCGTTGTAAATACATTGAAGCCGAAGGGAAACCGACGGTGGAGTGTTTACAAGTGAGGATGCAGACATGAGTAGCGATAAGCCAGGTGAGATCCCTGGCCGCCGTAAACCCAAGGTTTCCTGGGCAAGGTTCGTCCCCCCAGGGTTAGTCGGGACCTAAGTCGAGGCCGGAGGGCGTAGACGATGGACAGCAGGTTTAATATTCCTGCACCGGCTATGGTTAAGTTGCAGAGTGACGTGTTTGAAGAGAGGAGCTGCCGGTTGAAAGTGGCAGTGGCGCAAGCTGACGCGGAGACTACGGCCGAAGTGGATTCTTTAAACCGGACACCAAGAAAAGCTTTGTGATGTTCCCGTGGCCGCCCGTACCGTAAACCGACACAGGTGGGTGGGTAGAATATACCAAGGCGCGTGAGTGAAACCTCGTTAAGGAACTCGGCAATCTAGCCCCGTAACTTCGGAAGAAGGGGTTCCCGCCTCAGTTTGGGTGATCATATGTATTAGGTTTACGTTCTTCTGAATCCAGAGGACCGGCAGCATTTACGTCGGGTACTCGGAGGATTTGAAGAGGCGAATGCGCGAGCATGCGCAGGCCGCACATCGTGGGTGGAAGCTCGCCTACTATGAAGCGTATCTATCGGACGCTGACGCTAGAGAGCGGGAGCGAAAGCTTAAGGCTCACGGGTCAGGAATGGTGGAGCTGAAAAAGCGGATGAAAATGAGCGTGACAATGGTCAATCAAAATGAGGAGGGACGCAGTGAAAGGGGTCAACCGACTGTTTAGCAAAAACACAGCACTCTGCCAAGTCGTAAGACGACGTATAGGGTGTGACACGTGACCAATGCGGTAAGATTACGGTAAGAGGTTAGTCGCAAGGCGAAGCTTCGAGCCCAAGTCCCCGTGAATGTCGGCCGTAACTATAACGGTCCTAAGGTAGCGAAATTCCTTGTCGGGTAAGTTCCGACCTGCACGAATCGTGTAACGAGTTGACCGCTGTCTCAACGAGGAGCTCAGCGAAGTTGTAGTGGCGGTGAAGATGCCGCCTACCCGCAGTAGGACGGAAAGACCCTATGCACCTTTACTGTACGCTGTTACTGGTTTTTCGATTTTAATGCTTAGCGTAAGTGGGAGACTGTGAAATCCGGTTTTCGGACCGGACCGAGTCGACAATGAAACACCACCCTTTACAGTTGGAAAATCTAACTCAATCCCATGATCTGGGTTGAGGACATTGGCAGCCGGTCAGTTTTACTGGGGCGGTATCCTCCCAAAGAGTAACGGAGGAGTACGAAGGTTGGCTCAGCCTGGTTGGCAATCAGGTGACGAGTACATGGATATAAGCCAGCCTAACTGTGAGACACACACGTCGAGCAGATGCGAAAGCAGGTCCAAGTGATCCGGTGGTTGAAAGTGGAATCGCCATCGCTCAACGGACAAAAGGTACGCTAGGGATAACAGGCTGATCGAGCCCAAGAGCTCATATCGACGGCTCGGTTTGGCACCTCGATGTCGGCTCATCACATCCTGGGGCTGGAGAAGGTCCCAAGGGTCCGGCTGTTCGCCGGTTAAAGTGGTACGCGAGCTGGGTTCAGAACGTCGCGAGACAGTTCGGTCCTTATCCACTGTGGGCGCAGGAGAATTGAGGGGTTCAGACCTTAGTACGAGAGGACCGGGTCTGACGAACCTCTGGTGTTCCAGTTGTCGTGTCAACGGCAGTGCTGGGTAGCTATGTTCGGAAAGGATAAGCGCTGAAAGCATCTAAGCGCCAAGCTTTTTCCAAGATGAATTCTCCCTGAAGAGTCGTGGTAGACCACCACGTTGATAGGCTACGGGTATAAGCACAGTGATGTGTTCAGCTCAGTAGTACTAATTACTCGTCCGGCTTGATTGTTTCTGCTCTCTGATCGGTCAGCATGGCTGAGGCCGAGAGCCTTTGCGATCAGAAGCGTAAGACAATCTTTTTTGTAGAATTCAGATCCAAAGTTTCTTCCTATATGCAGATTTCAGAGAACACGTTTTCGCCAGAATTTCTGGTGAAGTTGAGGAGAGGCCGCCCCCCACGGGCTAGTCTCGGCTTCGCCAGCCTTCTGGTGATCATAGCGCAGTGGCCCCACCCGTTCCCATTCCGAACACGGAAGTGAAACGCTGCAGCCCCGATGGTAGTGCATCTCTAGGTTGTGCGAGAGTAGGACATTGCCAGAGTTAATGAACCCCGACCGGTGAAAACCGGTCGGGGTTCTCGTTTTTGTCGGGTGGCACGGCGCCTACAGAAGAGAGCAAAGAGGGAATTGAACAGAAGGTAAGGTAGCGAAGGCGGCCCGAGCTGGGAGTCGGGAGGGGCTCGCTCGCCTTCCTTAGCCCCGATAAATTCTAACTCCCTGGGCCGCACGATGGTGGTTTCGACTCGCAGATCGTACGCGGTCTTCTTTGGAAGACCGTCTTGGCGAATGGCTGCTTTTGTCTTCACAAAACGAAGCTGCCCATTCCGGGCGGTCTTTCACCTGCTTCAAAGCCCTCACTCGATCACTCAGCGTCCCATTCTTGTTGCGGACTCCCCGATACGCCGACACCGCGTCCTTTGTGGTTGCGGCTACGCCGCACTGTGACCTCTGTTCAATCCCTCTTCGCTCCCTTCTGTAGGGCCCGTGCCGGCCGGCGATTGCTTAGGACATTTCAAAGTAAAAAATGACGTGCGAGTTGTCCTCGTCATTGTGATCTACGTTCGTCGGGTGCTTAAACAGACCATGATCGCAAACACGACAACTTCAGAATACCTGTTGCTCTTCCGGAATACCAGCTGGCACAAGGGTCTATCGCCTGAAGAGATTCGGCAAGATTTGGCTCGATTCACCGCGTGGTACGAGCGACTAAACAATGAAGGGCGATTCAAAGGCGGGGGTCCTTTAATGCATGAGGGGAAAATTGTCGCGCGCAGGCATGTCGTAATGGACGGCCCGTTTGCAGAATCCAAGGAAGCAATTGCAGGCTTCTTTATCGTTAAGGCAGACAGCCTTGAGCAAGCCGTGGAGATAGCCAACGACTGCCCCGGTCTTGAGTATGGTCAGACCGTTGAAGTGAGGGCCATCGCCTTGGAGCCTTGTGAGCTCCAGAGCGCACGGGAAAAATAGGGATCGACCAAATCGGTGCACTTATTCCGGTCCTTCGAAGACCAAGCGCTCGAATTGCTTGAACGCGACGCTTTCCTCTATTCGTCGACTTTGGTTCCGCCTGTCTCTGTCCACGACCGTATTTGCAGATGCTCTTTATGAAAAAAATGCATGATATCAAGAACGCCCGGTGCCTTTGATTCGGACTTATAAATCCCAGGCATAAATTGGAGCGTATCTGCCACACGGCCTCGCGGAGGAGACAACCAGATCATCGTATCACCGTCCGATAAGCCAGAGCTCCAGGATCTGTTGCGGCTCTCGATAGACACTGCATAATTCTTGTAGTCGTGAATGAGGCCGCCGAGTCGTGCTGGTATCATAAGAACAAGTACTACGCAAAACGCTGTTGATCCGAGCCACTCACATCTTCGCACGGACAACTCCGCCGATTGGTGGTAACAGGAAAGCAAGGCAATCGTCGCAACGAAAAGCATGATCAGGCACTGTCGCAATTCATGATGCCAGGGGTTAGTGAGCCCACCATACCCGTAGTAAGAAGCCGCCGCGGAGAAATATGTCGTCCCGATCGTTGACAGAGCCATTACTATCAACCATTGCTTTCGAGCCACCTTGATTCCGCTAGATAACCAACAGTAACGGACACCAAAAAAGAAACCCACTTTAAGTATTAGGCTAAGGATGACGCCACGATTGCTTAGTCGCTTACCGCTTATGAGGACTTCTTTAAATAGTTCGGCAACTGCAGTTTGCAGACTGATGAGAACATTATGGTACTCTGGAGTCGTAAACAACGTTTCTTGCGTCTTAAGACGATTCGACATTGTGAGGGAAAAAATACCAGTTCCAATCAAGGCCGGAACTAGGTACCAAAGCACCTTGTCATTTTTATGCCACGAGCCATAGAACTTTTCGGCGACCAGAGAAATCAACGATAGTAAGCCGAATACGATTGAAAAAAACGCGCCAGTTTCACTGCTAGCGGCGGCAACAATCAATGCCAGCGCTGTTATCACTCGTCCTTCAGGGCGCTCGGTCAGACTATAAGCAAGTTGGAAGAAGCACAGAGTTATCGCACTGAGAGTCGTCAGGTAAGCGGCAGCTACCACCGGAGAGTAAAACAATGTTCCCGGGTTATGTTCCCCGAGGAAAAGGGCGACTAGTCCGAAGGCAAAAAGCGCCGAAAACATAAAAGATCTTGGCGAATTGACACGGAATACCTTGGGAATCTGGATGAACGCAATCAATGGTGCCGAGATTAGTGTCAACCACAACAAACCGAGAAAAGCACCTATAAGCGGCCTCTGTGCCCAATTCACGAGGCAGCCGTATATCCAGATGAGAGTCTCGGATATTGGACGTGGACTCCATTGAAACAATCGGGTGCTGAAGGCCACCCAGCCGTTGTCTCGATAAGAACTAATAATCGCGAATTCGTCATACGCCCATTGACCAATATCCACGAGGCCAAAGTGTAAAGCGATCGTCACCAGCACGATGACTAGCGCAATCCCGCCAAGCAGTGTCCGCACGAATGCGTCAACAGAACGGATATTTCGCTCGGGTTTCATTCGCAACGGAGAGGGGTGGGCGAAGCATTATTTTCAAGGCCTCAATTGCAACCTATGAGCGAGAGGCTCTAAACTCGAAATATGATGAATGAGAACTGCGAAAGGTTCAATCCAGGAACGGCGACCACGCAGCGTGGAAAAGGGCCCGCCGAACTGCTACCAACCAGCGCTCAGGAAAGCCATTCCTCAACTCCTTCGTATTGATGCTGCCGTTCTCTATCTTGGATCTATCTCCGGTACCCAGGGGTTTGACGCCTGGGGATGCTCTTCGTAATTCGCTCGACTTGGCGCAGCACGCGGAAGATTGGGGTTATCATCGCTTTTGGTTGGCTGAACATCACAATATGGCTGGCATCGCGAGCGCCGCCACCGCAGTTGTGATCGGCTATGTGGCCGGAGGTACGAAGTCCATCCGCGTAGGCTCGGGCGGCATCATGTTGCCGAACCATTCGCCACTCGTTGTTGCCGAACAATTTGGTACGCTCGCTTCTCTCTACCCCGGCCGGATCGAGCTGGGACTTGGTCGGGCTCCGGGAACGGACATGCTGACGGCCCAGGCATTGCGGCGCAATCTGGCGTCAAGCGCCGATAATTTTCCGAGAGATGTTCAGGAACTTCAATTGTACTTCGAGCCGGTTGCGCCGGATCAGAAAATTCGCGCTGTACCGGGCGCCGGCTTACGTGTTCCGATTTGGCTCCTCGGCTCAAGTCTGTTCAGCGCTCAACTTGCCGCGATGCTGGGTCTGCCGTTTGCCTTTGCATCCCACTTCGCGCCAGACGCGATGACGCAGGCGATCGCGATTTATCGCGATCGCTTCGAGCCTTCCCGTCAACTTGACCATCCTTATGTGATGCTCGGCGTAAACGTCTTTGCCGCAGACACCGACCATGAAGCCCGCCGCCACTTCACTTCCCTGCAGCAGTCATTTATCAATCTTCATCGTGGAATGCCTGGGCAAGTTCCGCCGCCTATCGATGACATCGATGCCTACTGTTCGCCTATCGAAAGGCATTCGGTTGATCACGCGCTTGTCTATTCTGCAGTGGGTTCAAAAAGACCGGTCCTACGAAGTCTGCAGTCGTTTATCGATGCCACTCAGGCGGACGAATTAATGATCACCGGGCACTTCTACGACCACAACGCGCGCCTTCGCTCGTTTAGAATAGCAAGCGAATTACGCGAGGAACTTCAACCGCGCCCGTTTGTCGAAACCAAGGCGTTAGGTTAGCTAATTGATTAGATTCGCTGGCCTATTTTTTCTTTAACAAGAGGGCCCAATCGTTGCCTTCCGTTGCCACCGGCGAACTCCATGAAGATGCCGTGACATTGACGAGGGGGAGAGCCGTCTTCTCGCCGGTGGCAGGATTCCACCACGCGGCGACATACTCTCCAGGCTCCATCTGCACGGTCACGCCGCCGCCATGCGGAAGATAGACGGCATAGATCTCGCCGGGCTTTGCCAGGCAGTAATTGCCGTTATTCACCAGTTCGTCATGCGGCTCCGTTTTCCACCATTCAAAACTGGTGAAAAAGTCTACCATGTAACCGTAGCCCTTTAACATAGTCATGGTGTCGTCGCCACGGCCGTTCATCCATCCACCGCCGGTATCAGGAAGCACGTTCGTGCCTCTGCGCGCGGTTTCGCCCGTCGTTTGGTAGCCGCCAGCCATCACGATGTCCCATGCTGTGCGCCGCAGCGCGTCGGCCGAATCCGATCCAGGCCCCTTTGGCCCATATCGGGTAATGGTCCTCGTAGCCGTACTCTTCATTCGTCTGCGGAATGATGCGACCCAGGCGTTCCTGCTTCTTTCGTTCGCCCAGCATAAAGGCATGCTGCTCTCTGGACCACTCCTGAAATGACGTGAAGTCGAACCAGCCAGAAGTGCGGTCCTGATGCGCATTGTCAATTGGATGGCTGGTCGCGAGGTGTTCGTAAGGGTCCAACTCCTTGATCTCCGTACCGGTTTTATGCGTCCATTGGTCGTCGCGGTACTGGTCAATGTCATCACCGAGGTCCCAGGTGATGTTCGAGAAAGCACTGAAACGTGCGACGGTGTATTTGATAAACTGTTGCTCATCCGCACTGTATGCCGCGGGATGAGCGCGGCTATCGTTCATATCGAGCACAAGCGAGAAAACCATGTCCCGATCGCGCGCGAAACGAAGGGCCCGGTCAAGTTTTTGCCAGTACGACACTTGAAAACGACTATAGTCGAAGCCCGGATGATAAATGTCCTCGGCGAAGCCAAAGTTAGCGAGCGCGTCAACAAACCTCCGCCCAAACCGAGACGCTGTCCGATGCGTCCGAGAATATGCAAGTAGTGTACGTCTTTCCCGGTTTGCCATGGTCTGTTGAACGGACTCCAACCGGGTCCCTCCATGACTGGTTCGCCGTAATACAGGTTCGTCCTTCCCGCAACCGTCACGCGCATGCGGTTGATCTTCAATTGATGCAGGCGCTCAATGCTTGATGGAATAACCTTCTCATCTTGCCAGCCCATGAGAAAATAGGCCGTCGTTCCGTTGAAGAAGTAATGTTCGCCGGTGCCTTCCCGCACAAAGTGCCAGCGGTTTTGAGGATCAATCCGAACCGGACCACGGCGATGACCGTCGCTCACATGAAAGGCGCCATTGGAGGTTTTCGTGAACCACCCCTGCCGGTACGCGACTGAATAAGTGTAGTCCCCCGGGGCTTGCGGCATGTACCGTATCCGGTATAGACTGCCATTCTCCGAGTCGCAGAAGCCTTCCACGTTCCATTGCTTGTCTCCGGTCGCGGCTTTAAATGTTCCGCGGAAGAATCCGTCGGTAAACGGGTTAGCCAGATGAGGCTCGGACACCCGAGCGGTAATCTCCACAAAGTCAAAGGCTTCCAGATTTTGGGTCGATTGGGAAAAATCTACCGCGCGGGGAGGAACGCCGACCGTGCGGAAAAGCAGGAGACCAAAACCTAAAATAGCTGCCGCAGCCAACGGTATTAGAAGTCGAAAACGGTGGCGATTGGCGCCTTTCATCTTCGTTTCCTCTTCATCTTTGGAATGATGGAGAAGATTGCTTGATCGAGACCAGCAAGCCGTCGATGCCCCGACTGCGGAGCACCGGAATAAGAATCGAGGTTAGGTCGGCGCGGCCGCTTACTTCCGCGTTGTATCGCTTTGTACCGCTCTCGGCTCCCGGGTCCAGAACGGCGTCGGGCAGGGTATTATCGCCCAACACCAGACCCCCCTCCCGAACAAGCGGCATAACCATCCGCAAATAATTCACGTAGCCCTCTTTGTCCGCGTCAATAAAGACCAGATCAAAGGGGTGTCCCGATTCAGCTTTCAATTGAGATAGAGACTCGAGGGCCGGGCCGACTCGTATTTCGACTTTCTCAACGAGATTCGCACGTTTCAGATTGCGTCGGGCGACCTCGGCGTGTCGTGCATCGATCTCCAGGGAAATCAACTTGCCTTGTGGAGGCAGCGCCCGTGCGAGCCAAATCGTGCTATACGCACCGAGGGTGCCAATTTCCAGGATACGTTCGGCGCCGATCGCGCGAGAAAGGACATGCAGGACTTTGCCCTCGCTCGCGGAGACATTAATCTGCGGCATGCCTTCGCGTAGCATCTCCTCACGTGCGGAACGGAGTGCATCGTCCTCGGGCGCAAAGAGATCGCTTATGTAGCGGTCATACTCGTGTAGTACCGATTTCTGTTCAGCCATTGATGTCTGTTTTTCGAAATTGCAAAAGTATCAGGGTCGCGCAAGTAGCTGCCAAGCGCGGACCAAACCTTCGGCGGTAGTGCAGGTATTCGTCAACTTTCGTGTTGCCTTGGGTATTTACCGGTTGGCAAGTTCTGAACCGGACGGCGGTTAATGCGAGTGCGTCAATTCAACTCTTGGCATGTTTTAGAGATCGACTTTTCCGCTCACTGATTTGCTCTCAACTGGCTGCATGAATGCGGGAGAACGCAAGCGCAAAGAGACGCGGGCAGGAAGCGATAATGGCGAGGACTCGATCAACAAGCTTTTTCGACGTTGAAGGACTTCTCCTGAAGGAATTTGAGATTGAAGAAGTGATGGACAAGCTGGTCAGGCTCGACCTGCCTCAGCTGCGGATTTCGCAAGAAGTTCCGCGCTGCGTGCCCGTATCGCTACCCTTCGAGCGTTTTCTTGCGGAGCCTGATCACGAGATCGGACCACTGATTCAGTTGTTGCAAAGCTCTCTTGAAAAGGAATCATAACAGAGGGTCGCGATATCGCGCCCATGGACTCTGCCCAATGGACGATGTCGCGGATCGCAGGACCACCGTGGTCTGGCCCGAAGTCGAGATCAAAGGAAGGACCAAGGCTTGCCACTCAGCTGCCACACAACAACAGATCTGCCTGAAGGAACCGCGTCTTGCCGCAGCGAAATGATTCCGGCAATCTTTCCCAACTCTTGGTTCAGGCCTATGAAATTCTTCGTGCTCCTATTTGTTGGTGTGTTGGTTGCGGTGGCCGAAGCTGAAAACTCCGACCCCAAGCCTTCTCCGACTCCCGGCCCGATTTCCGGCGAAATGGAGGAACCCGTCCTGCCGACTCCGGACGCTACTCCGGGAGACGCCGACGCGACCTTGTTACCCGAGTCAGACGAACTGCCGGCGAAGGCGGCAGCGGAGCAGCCAACGAGGGCTTCAACCAATCGACTCGCGCTGAAGTCTTCTGCGGGAGAGAAGGGTCGTGTTGCCAAGGTTCAATCCATGGCGATGAGCAGTCCACGCGCTGCTTACCTGCTCAAACGAGCCAGAAAATCTTCGAGCGTTGCCGCTCGGCGTACTTATCTGCGTGCGTATTACTCGACCGTTGCCGCTCGCATGCGAGCGCACCACAGGCCTCGAAAGGTGGCCGCTCGCCATCGCTACGAAAGAATGATGATTATTTACTATCCGTACGGGCCGGGTTTGCCTCCGTACGGTCCGCCGATGGTCTTCGACCCCTGGTGAGGGGACAGGACACTTGGACCGGCACAGTATTCTGGGATCATGAATCGTGGGCTGGACGCCGTGATGCGTGTGGGATAAGAGAGATCACATGAAGAAAGATGAATTCAGAGAGTTTTACCGCGAGCATCTGGTGATACCGCTGGCAGGCTTCGGAATGGCTGCGGTGATGCTCTGCGTTTTCCTGCTCCTGATGGTATGGCTTGCGGAACAGGTTCATCGTCTTCAATTTTGTATCGGATTTGGTCATTGAGCTGTTTTGGGGACGGCCTGAAAATCCTGCTCAGAATGTCCAAACTCCAGGCTCGGCTTTCGCACGTAGGCCTCGATCTGCGGCGTTAAGTTGCACGCGGCTTGATCCCCTCGAAGGCACATACCAGAACACCCTAACCCTAGTAGTCGATGTGTGCCCTTGGCAGCAAACGCTGCGGAGGTAGAAGGCTAGGCTCTGGAGATTGCCCCGGCATCTTAGGCCAGCAAGCGCAATCGGTCTCATCGCTCACAGAGCTAAAGCGTTGATCTCCAGGAAGGTTTTAGCCAGAGTGCGAGGAGACCGTCTGCGGTTGTTGTCGGAACCCAACGGACTGCTACAGCGTCGTCTGCGTGCTCGGCATCGCTTGAAGCTTTATTTTAACTCCCCCAGCAAGGGCGCGTAGCGTTTCCTGGCAAAGTTCAATGCGAAGATCGACTCGACTTCTGGGCGCAGCAGTTTGCCAATGCCTTGGATTTTCGCTCAGCTCAAATCTGCCCAACGTGCTGGCAGGTGGCTTCAATCTGCGAGCTTCAAATAGCGTGTGACTTTCGGCACCCCGGAATGCACGATCTCCAGGACCACCGGTTTGTGGCGTCGCCCCGCTACTTAGCTGAGCTAGATCAAGCCTGCCTCCGACAGCTCATTCTTGATAAACGCGTAGTAGATCGGAGCGGCAATCAAGCCTGCGATGCCGAATGCTACCTCCAGGAGGATCATGGCGATCAAAAGCTCCCAGGCGTGGGCATTGATCCGTGTGCCGACGATCCTGGCATTCAGGAAATATTCAAGCTTGTGGATGACGATCAAAAAGACGAGCGCCGCCAGGGCTATGTAGGGCGAGATGGACAGACCGACAACGAAGATGATTGTGTTGGAAATCAGATTTCCGACGACAGGAAGGAGACCGGCAAGGAAAGTAATGGCAATGAGGGTCTTGGCAAGGGGCAAGTGCACGCCGAAAGCGGGCAGAATTGCAACCAGAAAGATCCCGGTAAAAGTCGTGTTAATCGCAGAGATTTTAACCTGCGCAAAAATAATCTGCCGGAAGGCATTTGCGAATCGAGAGATACGCGCGGTGAGGGCCGCGGCGAGCGGCCTCATTCGGCTGATCGGCGGCCCTTCATGCAGAGAAACCAGCGCCCCGATGACCATACCCACCAGACCACGGACAAAAAAATGCATGATTTCCTTTCCGACCTGCTGAATTTCTTTGGAATGCACATCGAGCCAATCGGTTGCAAACGATTTCAGGTCATCAAGGTCGCCGGGAAAATTATCAACGATCCAGGGCGGTAACTTGGTGCGCGCATCGGTGATGATATGCTGAACCTTGTCCAGGAGCGTCTGGAGACTTCCCGTATCGCTCTTGAAGAAAGCAAGCGTTCCGAAGGTCAGAAGTAGGAGGACGACAATTGTCAGAGCCGCCAAAGCCGCCAACGCCACCAGCCGGGCGCCTTTATTTGTCAACCGTTTCGCAACCCGTGAAGAAAGCAGTTGAACTAGTTCATAGACCAGAAGGCCGCCCAGCAGGGCAGAAAGCAGGTGAAGGTGAAGGACCAAAAACATGGCCGTTCCCGCCAGAACCCAAGAGGCGATCGTAGGTCGAGAGTAGGCGCCAAGAGGTAACCTGTTGAGGATGGTGCCGCCTGCTTTCATGATCGATACTGATTGTATACCTGAATTGTTGCGTCTATTAAAACATGTAAGAAGGATGGTTAGACGAATTGCGGGAAAAATCGCCGTGGTGACTGCCGCCGGCAACGGTATTGGCCGGGCGACAGCCAAGGATGTTTGCGGACGAGGGTGCGAAGGTAATTGCGACCGATATTGACGATTCGGCTCTATCCGATATTCCGGATGTTATCCCGCGCAGACTCGATGTTACTGATCCAGACGCGATTCAGCGATTCAGTTTTGAAACCGGACCGGTCGATGTGCTTTTCAATTGCGCCGGGTTTGTCCACGCTGGAACCATTCTTGAGTGTACGGAGCAGGATTGGGATTTTTCTTTCAACCTGAACGTTCGGTCCATGTACCGCCTCATCCAAGCGTTTCTCCCTGGCATGCTGGCGCGTGGTGGCGGATCGATCATCAATATGTCCTCCGTGGCCTCGAGCGTGAAAGGGGTGCCGAACCGGTTTGCCTATGGTGTAACAAAAGCCGCCGTCATCGGCTTGACGAAATCTGTCGCCGCGGACTTCGTCGGCCGAGGAATCCGTTGCAACGCGATTTGTCCTGGAACGGTGCAAACTCCGTCGCTTGATGAGCGGATCCGGGTCCAGGCTTTCAATACCGGGCGTTCGGAAGAGGAGGTGCGCGCCGCCTTCGTCGGCCGTCAGCCAATGGGACGTTTGGGTGAGGCGGATGAAATCGCTTATCTCGCGACCTATCTGGCTTCCGACGAGTCCGGCTACACGACAGGGCAGGTTCACGTTGTGGATGGCGGCTGGTCGGGCTGGACAAATACCTTTGGAAGATGGTCGCCGACGTTCGAACCAGTTTCGAGGCAATCAATTGTCTCGCACTCGTTTCCGATACTCATGGGCTTTTACGTGAATCGGCAATGGGCGTCTTGCGGGACGCAGATCTCATCATTCACGCCGGCGACATCGGCGATCTCAGTTTGCTTCAGCGTCTGGAAGCAATCGCGCCGGTGATCGCCGTGCGCGGGAACGTCGACAATGAGGGCGTGTATCTGCCATTGACAGAGGTGGTATCTGTCAACGGCAGCCTTATTTATGTGCTGCATGACCTGAGCCTTCTCGATCTCGACCCGGCCGCCGCCGGAATCGCGATGGTGGTTTCAGGACATTCCCACCAACCCCGCATTGACCGACAGCGCGGCGTTCTCTACGTCAACCCCGGGAGCGTCGGACCTCGCCGGTTTCGTCTTCCGATCTCGCTTGCCAAAGTTACTTTTGATCAGCAAGACCTCAAGGTTCGGCTGATCGATTTGAATGTACAGACCTAGCCGAGAAACTATGAAAACACGAGACTGTACAGTCTGCTGATCGCCTGAAATATCGAGTAGAGGGTGAAGCTCACCCGATCGGGTAAGCCGTAGATCGTGGCCAAAGACGCTAAACCGTGTTACAGCTCAACCGAAAATAAGGAGAATGGCCAAGATGTTTTTGAAAAGATTTCAGCTAAGGGAGCTCGCTCAAGCCGCTTTGCTACGTCACCTTCCGAAGCTTGCGCGAATCACTGAAGAAGAGCTGAAAGTCCATTGCGCAGCCGAGGCTGCGGTCATCGACCTACGGCATGGCGTTGATTTCGCCGAAGGCCATTTCCCCGGCAGTCTGAACGTCGGTCTGGTCGGAGTCGGTCGAGAGTTCACCCTTTGTGTCGGGTTTTTCTTAACGAAACAGGATCGGATTTTTCTCGTCGTCGACCGGCCGGAGCAAGCGCATCAGGCACGATTCGAATTGTCTCGCGCTGGTTTTGGCAAGGTAGGAGGTTATATCGAAGCCGGCCGTCTCAGGGAGTTACACAGGATGACGCAGCTGAACGTTTTTGACCTTAAGTCAACACTTTGCCGAGGTGGAAAACCTGAAATACTCGATGTCCGCTCAACCGTCGAATGGAAAAGGAGCGAGATTCCGGGGTCGAGAAATATCCCGCTTGCGCAGCTAAGTTCGGAAGTTTCCAAATTGTCTCCTTCAAAGCCCTTGGTCGTTGTTTGCCAAAACGGTTACTGGAGCGCCGTAGCATCAAGCTGGCTGCAAGCGCACGGGTTCGACAGCGTCCAATGCTTACTGGGTGGAATGGATGCGTTCTGCGGCGCATCTTTGAACGAACAGTTAGCGGAGTTCGCGTAAGGCAGCGAGACCCGTCCGTTTTCCGACCTCGGGAATCCGTATGTTCGTGTCGAGATTCGCTATTTATCTCCTTTTCCTTGGGTCTTTCGCTTGGGTTGCGACGGGTATCCGCGCTGCGGACACGACCTCTCCGATCGGTCTTTGGAAGAACGAGGATGCGACTTTCGAAATCTTCGAAGGTGAGGGCAAACTAAGTGCCAGGATTGTCGCCTTGAGTGAACCGAAGACACCCGACGGAAAAGTGAAAACGGACATCCACAATCCGGATCGGTCAAAGCGGGACAGGCCGATCATTGGGCTCGTATTTCATGTCCGGATTTAGGCGTCAAAGCGACACGCGGTGGGATAGAGGTACCATCTATGACCCGAAAAGCGGGAACACTTACTCTAGCTTCTTGGAACTTGAGAGTCCCGGTCGCATCAGGGTGAGGGGTTTTATTGGTATCTCACTGATTGGGCGGACGGCAGTGTGGACTCGTGCGCAATGAACGCACTCAAGGGCGGAAAACAGTTTAAAAAGTCTTCCTTCGATACGTTGTGTCCAAAGGTCTTGGCGTTCGATACCCTGCTCTGAGCCGACACTTTGATGATTGCCTCTGGCGATGAATCGCCGAGCTTACTGAACATGAAGACCTGTACTCTCCACGGAGCGAACGCACTTGAAATTGAAGAGCGGCCGATTCCGAAGCCCGATTTGAACGAGGTTGTGATCCGGCTAGGCGCGGGCGGTATCTGTGGTTCCGATCTTCACTACTACCACGAAGGAGCGGTCGGCGATTTCCGGCTGAGAAATCCGTTCATTCTGGGCCACGAAGTCGCCGGTGAGGTGGTAGAGGTTGGTTCGAAAGTTGAATTGCTCAAACCCGGCCAACGTGTCGCGGTAAATCCCGAGCCGCGTTTGTCTCCGCTGTTCTGAGTGTCTCTCCGGACGTTCCAACCTTTGCCGGGATGTTTTGTTTTACGGTAGTGCGGCCCGTTTCCCCCACGTGGACGGTGGATTCGCGGAATATTTTATTGCGGCCGAGCGCCAATGCATTCCGATTCCGGACACGATGGATTTTCGCGTGGCCGCCTGCGCCGAGCCACTGGCGGTGACCGGACACGCCGCTTTGCGCGCCGGCTCTCTTCTAGGAAAGCGAGTCCTGATTACGGGCGGCGGACCGATAGGCGTGCTCCTTGCCGCCACCTGCCGGCTTGCCGGAGCGACCGAAATCGTTTTAACGGACCTGTTGGATGAGCCTCTTGGAAACGGCTAAAAGGATGGGTGCGACCGAAACGGTCAACGTCACGCTTGCCGCAAACGCCCTCACGAAGGGGAGTCGAAAAGGCGATTTTGATGTCGCATTTGAAGCCAGCGGGAACGCGAAGGCGCTAGAGACTTGCATCCTCGTTACGCGTGTCGGCGGAAAAATCGTCCAGGTGGGGAGCCTGCCGGCGGGACCATCGGCCGGGCCGTTAAACAAAATCATGGCGAAAGAGATAGATCTCCTCGGATCTTTCCGATTCGCGGATGAGTACCGTTGGGCTGTGGATGTGTTGTCTAGAGGTTGGATCGATGTTACGCCCATGCTGACCAAGACTTTTCCGCTCATCCGACGCGGTCCAGGCATTTAATCTGGCCAGCGATCGGCGCCGGGCAATGAAAGTTTCGCTGGTCGCGGGATAACGAACCGCAGAGAGAACGTGGTCGTTTCCGGTCGAGGTGCCAGGAAAAGCATCCATGATCACTCGGAAATGTTGGCGAATTGGTCTGTAGAGGGAGCGTGGACGTGTTACGGTGGTGTCATGCCGACCAACGTCCTGGGCACAGACTTGCGCTCCTGTTGCAACTATCCGGTCACGGGGTTCTACCGCGACGGATATTGCCGCACCGGTCCCGGAGACACGGGATTGCACACGGTTTGCGCGCGGATGACGGAGGAGTTTCTCGATTTCTCCTTCTCGCGCGGAAATGACCTTGTCACGCCGCATGCCGACTACTTTCCCGGCCTGAAGGAGGGGGATCGCTGGTGTCTCTGCGTGACTCGATGGAAAGAGGCGTTGGAAGCCGGCGTGGCGCCGCCGGTGGACTTGGAAGCGACTCATTCGTCTGCACTCGAGTTCGTGGATCTGGAAGAATTGCGGGCGCACGCCCTTGCCTAGCTGCGCCTCGCCTGCCGGTCCCTTTTTTGTTCAGCCCTCAAGAAGCAAAGCGGGACGCTCTGCTTACCCGGCCTTCGTCGAGGTCGATGAAATCGAACATGGTGAGGGCAGAGCCGATTGGCATGCCAGCTTCCCGCAAGCGAACTTCAAGGCGCGGCGCAAATCGATCGCGCCAACAGTTACTTGCAATTGACAGCGTAATAATTGTAAAAGTAGGTCGATATGAGTCGACCTGTCCTGAAATCCGGCTTTCCACTGAGGAAAGAGAAATTCTTTTGCGTTGGATGCGAAGTTCCAAAACCGAACAGCGCATGGTCGAACGAGCCAGAGCGATTCTCTTTGCTTCCAGCGGACTCAGCGGCAAAGAGGTCGCCTTAAAGATGAAGACCCGGGCGGCGCGCATCAGCAAGTGGCTTCGGCGATTTACTCAAGACAGAATAGCCGGCCTTAGTGATAACGTTCGTTCAAGGGAAAAGCGCCGCAAGTATACTTCGCTGACCGAAAAACGGATCTTGAAAGCGCTCGATGATCCGCCGCCTGCCGGCTACAGCCGCTGGAATGGCGGCTGCTCGCCAAGCATCTGGGCGATGTAAGCAAGGACCAAGTGTGGCGGGTGATGCGGAAGCACGACTTACATCTGGAGCGCCGACAGAGTTGGTGCGTGAGCACCGATCCGGAGTTTAGTCGCAAGGCGGCTGATGTGGTCAGCCTCTACTTGAATCCGCCCCAGAACGCGCTGGTGCTCTGCGTCGACGAAAAACCATGCATTCAAGCTTTGGAGCGTGCCCAAGGCTGGATCCGCTTACCAAACGGTCGTGCCCTGACCGGCTTCGCTCACGAATACAAGCGTCACGGCACCACCACGCTCTTTGCCGCTCTGGAGGTGGCGAGCGGGCTGGTCCATTCTGGCCACTATCGGCGGCGCCGCCGGCGTGAGTTTCTGGATTTCATGAATGAGTTGGTTGCCCTCTATCCCGGTAAAGAGCTGCACGTGGTTCTGGACAATCTGAGCACCCATAAGCCAAAAGAAGACCGCTGGCTAAAGAGCCATCCTAACGTGCATTTTCATTTCATCCCGACGCATAGCTCCTGGCTCAATCAGGTGGAATGCTGGTTTAGCATTTTGAGCCGCGGCGCCCTACAGGGCAGCAGTTTCACCAGCGTCCGCATGCTAATCCAGGCGATCGAAGCCTTTATCGCAAGCTGGAACCAGAACGCATCCCCTTTCGAGTGGACCAAACAGGAGGTCAAACAACAAGACATGAAGCGTTCTTACGCTGAATTATGCAATTAACACTAGTTTGGAGAGGTAGTCATTCCAGATTTCGATCTCCTCGTCCGTCGGCTGACGTCCGCGCGCGACGGCCCACTGGAGCACTTGATCGTCCGATTCACCCTTGAGAGTCTCCTCGGCCAACTCTTTATAGTCCACTTGGAGAAGGCGGCAACAGGCCCCGTCAAATCCGGCCGCGGAACCCCTCGCCTCGATCCATGCGGGAGGTAGTTTTCGCTGATGGAACAGTCGAATTTTGTCAAGCATCCGGCCGAAATGCACGATTCCTCCGATTTTATCCCTGGGGCTTCGTAAGCCGGGAATTCGCGTGCCGCCGGGCAGTGGCTCACCGGGACACGGCGCATCGTCAGGGAAACGAGGCGGGCGTCCTTCATCGGCATCGAAGAAGTCGAAAAAGGTCGCGACTGTGCGATCCGTTATTCCCGCCCGATGGGTCTGTTCGAGCAGCCGTCCGGAGCTTTCGTCGCGCCAACCGCGCTTCCGCATAGAGGCATTCCAGATTTCGGCGTCTTTTTCGAATGGTCTTCGACCGCAGGTGCAGGCCCATTGGGAAAGCGACTCGTCGGTTCCTCCCCGGACCGCCTGGGCGGCGAGTCCACGATAGTCGATTTGTAGAAAGCGGCAGCACCGCCCATCAAAGCTGCGGGGGTTCGCATCGCCCAATAACGGCTGGTATTCTGAGGGTAACTTCCCGGCGGCATGAAGCCGCATCTTGTCGATCATGCGCCCAAAGTAGACGATTCCCCCGAGGACATCATAAGGGCTACGCAAACCTTCAACTTCCATCCGATCGCCTCAAACAGGCTCTAGTGCGATCGCCAGAACCTCATCGATCGTCTTCACCGGCCGGAAGCGGAGCTGGAGTTTTGCCTCATGAGGGATATCCTCAAGATCCTTCTCGTTATCCTGCGGAATCAGAACTTCAGTAATTCCTGCACGCAGCGCGGCAAGACTCTTCTCTTTAAGTCCGCCGATCGGCAAGACGACTCCTCGCAACGTGACTTCGCCGGTCATTGCTACATCGTTGCGAACCGGTCGATCACTAAAGAGGCTGGCCAACGCGGTGACCATTGCCACGCCCGCGCTTGGGCCATCTTTCTGAATCGCGCCGCTAGGCACGTGAATATGGACATCGTTTTGCGCGAACATTTCAGGGTTTATCCCAAGATCCTTGGCGCGAGCGCGGACGAGACTGTATGCGGCCTGCATCGATTCGCGCATGACATCGCCAACCTGTCCGGTCAACAGGAACCCCCCTTTTCCGGGATACTTTGTCGCTTCGACGAACAGTATGTCGCCCCCCGTCGGCGTATAGGCCAAGCCCGTTACCACGCCAATGAGGCTGTCGGGGCAAACGTTGCTCGCGCACACTCCGTGCAGAATTTCCAAGGATTCCCCGCACCAGGCTGGCTGAAACTGTGACCTCCGCCCGAACGCCCCTGGCAATTTCGGCAGCAATGCTGCGGCAAACGGCTGCAATTTTTCGCTCCAGATCGCGAACACCGGCCTCATAGGTATACTCTTGAATGATCGTTTGGATTGCATCCCCGTCGAATTTGCACTGCTCGGGGAGTAACCCGTGCTCTTCGATTTGTCTCGGTACAAGGTACCGCTGAGCAATGTTCAGCTTTTCCATTTCGGTGTAGCCGGGCACGGCGATAGTCTCCATTCGGTCGCGAAGCGGCGGAGGGACACCTTCCCAATAGTTGGCCGTGCCGATGAAAATTACCTGGCTGAGATCGAACGGAACGTCCAGATACCGATCAACAAAATTGTTGTTCTGACGCGGGTCAAGTACCTCAAGCAGCGCACTGGCCGGGTCGCCACGAATATCGGCTCCCATCTTGTCGATTTCATCCAGCATCATCACCGGGTTGCGGAACCCGAGTCTGCGAATCTCCTGGATGATCCGCCCCGGCATCGCTCCGATATAAGTTCGCCGGTGGCCCCGGATTTCCGCTTCGTCGCGGATCCCTCCCAAAGAGATGCGCGTGAATTTTCTCCCCAACGCATCCGCGATCGACTGACCCAAACTTGTCTTTCCAACTCCAGGAGGTCCGATGAAGCAAAGGATCGGACTTCGTCCGCCTGGATTTAGTTTTCGCACGGCGAGAAACTCTACGATGCGGCGTTTAACTTTCTCCAGGCCGTAGTGATCCCGATCGAGGATCGACTGCGCCCGGTCGAGATCGGTATCATCGTCCGTCGACTTGTTCCATGGGAGATCCGACAGCATCTCTACATAGGATACGATGACCGAGTATTCCGGACTTGCGGTTGGAATATGGCTCAGACGTTTCAACTCCTTTTCAGCCGCGGCCAGAATCGTTTCGTTTGCGCCGGCCTCCTGAAGTTTCTTCCGCAATTGGTCAGCCTGTTCTTCGCCGTCGGCCTCTTCTTCACCGAGCTCCCGCTGGATCGCCTTGAGCTGTTCGCGAAGGTAAGCTCGTCGCTGCGTGTCGGAAAACTTGCCTTCAACATCCTTTCGGAGTTTTTGCTGTAACTCGGCGATTTCCAGTTGTCGTTGAAGCGCTTCCTGTGCCAAACGCATCCGGCGCAATAGATCGGCTTCTTCCAGAATCCGTTGCTTAGCGGCCAGGTCGATGCCGAGATTGCCGGCTAACAGATCAGTCAACTGCTCGGGCTGTTCAACACTGATCAACGCTGCTCGCGCCTGATCCGGAATCTCGGGCGAAAGTTCAAGGAGTTTTAGAGCGCTTCGTCGCAGATTGTTAAAGGAGGCTTGCAACTCGGTATCGTCCCCTTCGGGGAGGATGGTATTGACCGGTTGAACAATGGCGCGGAGATAGGGCTCTGTTTGTACGAACGATTCGAGCGCGATGCGTCTCAGCACCTGGACGATCAGTACCACGACGCCGTCCGGTTGCCGGATCAACTTGACGACTTGGGCCGACACGCCGACCTGAAAGAGGTCTGACGGTTCAGGATGGTCCAACTGTTCGTCTCGCTGAGTCACCAAGCCGAGTTGCTTGTTTTCCGGCAATTCGGAATCGACCAGTTTCAGCGCGGATGGCCGCCCGATCGTGAGAGGAACAATCATTCCAGGAAAAAGAACGATCCCGCGGATCGGTAAGATCGGGAGCGTTACTCTGGTTTCATTTTGCTCGGTCCCCGTGCGGACCTGCGCTTCGTTTGAGCCGGCGTTCTCCGGGACTGCAGCAGGGTCGACGGCACTTTCCGGAGCCTTGCTCCAGCCGAGATCGAGGAAGTCTTGCGGCCCTTCGTGTTCTGAGCTCATGACGTGTTAAAGGATAGATAGGCGAAAATAACTTATTCTTTGGGATTCAGCGAAGCTGCCGAACTCAGGCGTGAGCCTTTCGGGGGAGGTAGATCCAGAGCAATCCATTATCCCACTCGGTCGTGATTCTTCATTGATCAAAACCGGAGGGAATCTCGATCTCACGTTCGAACTCGGCCGTGATCGATTTCCATCGCGATGGCACGCACCGGTTTGCGCGAGATTGAGAGAGCGTACTCCTGTTGCTGCAGCGGCTCCGGCGCTTCGCGACGTCCCCTGATCCAGAGTCGGCCGGAGGCAACTTCAACCTCGATCTGCTCGGGTTCGACACCGGCCAATTCAACGCAGATTCGAAAACAGGAGGCGCATTGGAAAACATTGATCGCAGGTCGCCACCGAAACTCGGCGTCACGAAAATTGGAGAAATGGACTTTCGTGATCTGGTAGGCGACCTCGCCAATCTGACCCTCCAGACGACGCAGACGAATTGTTCGGATCTTTCGGTTCACAGGCAACAATGGATGCGATGGTCGAATGAAGCAACCCAGAGGTCATAGAAGGCGGCAGAGAAATTGACGCAATTCGTTTGACTTCTTGACGGTGAATCAATATCCCAGCGCTATTCCATCGCTGCGCGGATCGCTGGCTCCGAAAAGTATTTGGTTTTCCGGCATGATCAGAATGGCACCGGCGTGGCCCATGGCGTGTGCGTATGACTCCACGATCTCGACAGCGTGTCCCCGTCGCCGAAGACTTTCTACGACCTCCTGCGGGCACACGCCGTTCCAGTCTCACGTTATTTGCCTTCGGCGCCCCAGGTTCGACCATAAAGGCAACGAGGTGCCTCGATGGCGTCCTGCGGAGAAAGCCGGTGATCGACAATGCGGGTTACCATGGCGGCCTGGGTTTGCGGCTGGCCTTCTCCGCCCATCGTCCCATACACCAGAGAGTGGCTTCCTTCCTTTGAACAGCATGGCGGGATTCAATGTGTGAGCGGTCCGTTTTCCCGGTTCGAGCCTGTTGACATGGCTCGGCTCGAGCGAAAAAAAGGAGCCCCGATTGTGCAACAGCACACCGGTTCCCGCCGGCACGACTGCCGATCCAAAATCGTGATAGATACTCTGGATGAGCGAAACGGCATTGCCGACCTTGTCAACCACGCCAAGCCAGACCGTGTCGCCTTTTGAATCGAGCGGCTTTAGATCGGTACCCGACACATGTCGAGAGGAGCGAATGCGCTCGCCTGCGTTTGAGCGTGAGCGGGAGAAAGGATTTCCTGGACCGGAATATTTAGAAATGCGGGATCGGTCCAATACCGGTCGCGATCGCGAAACGCTTCTTTCGTCGCTTCGATGAGAAGATGGTAGTAGTCGGCCGAACCTTCAGGTATTTCCGCGACCTCGAATTGGTTCAGAATGTTCAAGATCGAGAGGGAAGCGATTCCTTGGGAATTCGGCGGCAAATTAAAAGCGACTGTGTCGCGGTAGGGTACGGAAATAGGCTTCACCCAGTCAGGCTGATGATGCGCGAAATCGTCCATGGTGAGCATCCCATCGTTTGCTTCCAGGTCGGTCACAATCTGGCGAGCGATTTCACCCCGATAGAAATCCTCCGGACCTCGCTCGGCCAGCCGAACGAACGTTGAGAGGAGGTCGACGTTGCCGCAGAACTTCTCCCGCCCGGTAAGGTGACCCGTCCGGTTTCAGAAAAGTTTGCCGGAAACCGGTAAATCGTTGCAGGTTGTCGAGCTTCAGGATCGGTGGTATTGACACTGTTTCTCAGCCAATTCGCGAGCGAAGCGCTCACCGGAAAACCGATCTCCGGCGTATCGGATCGCGTCGGCGAAAAGGTCCTTCCAGGACAATTCTGTATGGAGCGCAACTTTGCTGTATCTGTAGGCCTCGCCCCATCCCGATACGGTACCGGGCACCGTATTTGCCGCGTCATAGCCTCGCGACGGGATGCGATGAAACTGTTTGCTCGCATAAAAGCCGATCGTCGCTCTGCGGCCTGCGCGCCCGCTCGCGTTCAGGCCGCGCAACTCCCTCGTTTTCGCGTTGTAGATCAGCCAGTAGTTATCCCCGCCAAGCGCTGCCATGTGGGGATAAACGACAGACAGAGTCGACGACGCGGCGATAGCCGCATCGATGGCGTTTCCTCCGTTCTTAGAACAGAAACCCCTGCCTGTGAAGCAAGGTAATGGGGAGTGGTTACCATGCCTTCCTGCGCCATCGGATCGAGCCAGGCGGAGGGCGTTCGAACATATTTCGGTGCCGCGAAAGGAGCTGTGCCGTGGAGTCGGTATGCACCTAGAGTGTCACGGACGGTCTTGTAATGCCACTATTCCCCCTGTGATTTCCGGCCGATTCCGCTAATATTTTGCCGGCATGAGATCATTGTTAATATTTATATTAGGTATCATCGTGGGTGCGGGCGGGATGCTATTTCTTCCGGAATTGACTTCAAGACGCGAACAGCTCAGTGAGGAAACGAAAAAACATCTGGAGATTCTTGAGGGTCAGGTCCGTGACCTTGGAGATCAATTGAAGAAAATGAATCCTCCGAAGGCTGGCGACGATCAATCGAAACAACCCGCTGCTACGCCGTCCCCTTCTGCGAAGTGACGGTTTGGCTTTTTCAGAACCGCGCAAAGCGGAAGCTTCGTTTACATCGGGGTTTAGCTTTAGCTTGGGCAGTGTTTCGCAGTTCACCGTTCCTCAATCACATCGGGCGCGGATTCATCGGTCTTTGAAGGCTCATGTACTTTGCGCGAGGTTTCGTCACAGGGTTTCCGACGTTTCTGCACTTTTTGGTCTTCCTGGCCTGACTGGTCGAATTCCAGGTCGTGCCAATACGCCGCCAGCCGGTGTTCAAATTGACTCGGCTTTTCAACGTAGATCCGACGTGCGAGCTGGAGCGACTCCAATTGAATTTTCTTCTCCGTCGATCGAGGGATTGAAGGAAGAGGTGCCGGGTCTCGGCGGAATTCTGCGTCTCCGAATCGTTGTAGGGCTCGTTCAAGGTCCTTCCTCGTAAGCACAGCGAGGTCATGATCGTCTCCAAGCCGGTCGGTCAATTGATCCATCTCGTGCAGCAACGCGATGATAGGTCCGGGCCAAATCGGTCTGAGTATTCGCAACTGGTAGCCAAGGGCCTTGGCGCATTTCCTTAACTCATGCCAGGTTTCATCACTCGCGTTCTCTTGTCCGATCATCTCAAGCTGCCAGACCAGGTTTTTGCCTTGCCGATAGGTTCGCCAAAGCCCGATGCCGACAAAGGTCTTCCATTCGTCTGCAAGTTGTAAGTCAATGCCGCCGAACCAAAAACCAACCCGGCGCTTTGCCGCGCGGAGATCCAGCACGAGCTTCCTGCACCAACTCACGAGGAAGCCGGTCGATCCTTTCTTGCTCGATTTTTCCGCGGATTCTATCGATGAATTGGTGAACAGATTCTTGCTTTGGCGGCGCACCCTGAAGGCGGCGTCGATGCCCGCTGCTGAAAGTGTCGCAAGGCTTCCAGAAGTGCCTGAGAATCGCGAGCAGCCGAAAGTGATCTCCCGGCATCTCGAAAAAAGATGTTCTCGCGAATTCTGATTTCGCCGCTGATCGAACCACGCGCCAGTCGCAGTACCGCGCGAAGGCATTTCAAGTCTTTCCGTGCTTCATGAATGGATTCAGCGCTCGGCTGCGGTTTTTCGCTCAGTGACCCAATCACACGGTCTATCCGTTCGCGTGCAATTCGCGGGATTCCCCTGATGAACGGCTCTCTGATATCAAATTTAAATGCCATTTGCTTACCGTTAGGCTGAAAAGAACCACGCTGAAAGCCGAAGTGGGCGAGCCCATTTTCGGCCTGGGCAGATTCAGTTTTTGAGGAGCGTGCGAGTTACCGCGGCACTAACTTTGGAAGTCCGCGCAAACGGTAAGCTACTAACCTTTCACGGCGCCCGCGGTGAGGCCGGCCACGATCCGGTACTGGAAGATCATCACCAGGATTACCAATGGAATCGTCACGACCATGGACGCCGCCATGATCGATCCCCAAGGCTGCTCGAATGAGCTCGTGCCACTGAATTGGGAGATAACGACCGGCACGGTTTTCATGGTGTCCGTGACGGTAAACGTCAGGGCGAACAAAAACTCGTTCCAAGCAGCAATGAAGGCCAGGAGCCCGGTAGAAATCAAGCCGGGCATCGTCAATGGCAACAAGATCTGCCAGAAGACAGTCAGAGGCGTTGCACCGTCAACGTAAGCGGCCTCCTCGAGTTCCTTCGGAAGGCCGCGGAAATACTGAGTCATCACCCAGATCGTGAACGGCATCGTGAAAATCAGATAAGTCACGACAAGTCCTTGACGCGTATTAAAGAGGCCCAAGGTTCTTCAACATGACGAACAATCCCGACAGCACCGAGATCTGCGGGAACATGGTCATCGTCAGCACGAGATAAAGCACAGGCGCCTTGAAACGAAAAGGAAGACGGCCGAGCGCGTAGGCGCACAAGCTCCCGAGCGCGAGCGAGATCAATACGGTAGAACCAGCGACAATCACGGAATTGATCAGGCTCCCGACAAAACGAGCATCCTTGAAGACGGCTTGGTAATGATCGAGGCCAAGCGCTTTCGGCCAGAGGTCGGTCGAGAAAAGATCGTTGCTGGGCCGGAACGACGAGACGAGCGCGTAAACAAACGGAAACAGATTAAAAACGAGAATGACGGCTACGAGAAGATAAGAACAAGACTCGCAGCAGAGGGGATTTGTTATCTTGGTCTTTCATTCGAAGCTGGTCTTGCTGAACCGAGTGTAAAGGACGACGAAAATCATGATGAATATCAGGATAGCCATCGAGGTCGCAGAACCAACCCCGGCATCCAGGAATTGAATAAGCTGTTGCTGGTTGTAGACCGCCACGGTCGCCATGTTTCCCTGGCCTCCAACCATGATGTAAAAGATGTCGAACACGCGTAATGCGTCGAGTGTTCTGAAGATAAGAGCGACAAGCAATGTCGGAGTCACAAGCGGGAGAGTGATGGCAAAGAATTTACGGATTCCGGTTGCACCATCGATCGACGCCGCCTCGTACAGGTCGCCCGGAATCAACTGCAATCCAGCAAGTAGAAGGAGGGACATGAAGGGGGTCGTCTTCCAGACGTCGACCGCGATGATAACCGGCAACGCCGTCTCAGGCGTTGCCAGCCAGGCGAGCTTATGCGGAATGAGGTGCAGATTAGCAAGGATGACATTCACGACTCCATAGATGTCGTTGAACATCCATCTCCATATCTGAGACGACACGACGGTCGGGATCGCCCAAGGAATCAAAATGGCGACTCGCAAAATGGTTCGGCCCTTGAACTTCGAATTTGCGACCAGCGCGACTGTCAGCCCCAGGATGCCCTCGATCGTGACGGAGAAGAAAGAAAATACCAATGTCACCCAGACCGCGTGCCAAAAATCGGGGTCCGAAAAGATAAAGGCGTAATTGTCGAGCCCCACGAAGCTTGGCGGGGTGACCCCGTCAAGCTTGATATTTCATGAACGAGTAGACAATCACCTGGACCAGCGGAAATCCGATCACCAGGAACACCACGAAGACTGCGGGCAGGATCAGATACCACGCCAAGCGCTTTTGGCGCTCTAAAAGATCAATTTCTCTGGCCACTTTGCAGGGTTGTGTGGGGCCGAAGTTAGTTACCGGACGATTCGTTTTGCAACCTTCTCAACTGCAGAGACCGCGTCCTGAGCGGTCGAGCCGCCGCGTGAGCACCTTGTTCACGTTTTGGAAAAAGGCGGTCGAAAGCTGATTGTAATCGGCGCCGGTGACCGTTGAAGGCCGAGCAACCGCATTTTGAAGAACCGGCAGAAGGTTCTTGAAAAATGGATTCTTAGCCAGAACATCCGCGTCGGAGTAGAGCGCGGGCAGGGTTGGGAGCAGACTAATGTCGACCGCGTGCTTTTTCTGGAGATCTGCGGAGACCAGATATTTGACCAGATCCGCCGCCGCATCAGGAACCTTCGAATAGGCGGAAACCATGAGTTGCCAGCCACCCAGGCACGCCGCATTCTTGCCATCGGCTCCGCCCTTCGGCAGAACAGTGACATCAAATTTTCCGGCGATGACGCTCTTGGGATCATGGCCTAACGCGTAGGCATACGGCCAGTTACGCATGAAGGCGGCGTTGCCGGCTTGCCAGATGTTGCGGGCCTCTTCTTCGCCGTAGGTGGTTACACCAAGAGGCGAAATGGTTCCAACCCAGCTTTTCGCGGTTTCTAGCGCCTTGATTGCTTTCGGATTGTTGATTGTGACCTTTTTGTCGGGCTCCACGATGGTGCCGCCGCCAAAGCTGTAGACCCATTCAATTGCATTGCAGGTCACGCTTTCACTGGCTTTTCCTTGGAAAACAAAGCCTTGAAAATCGGGCTTACCAGCTTTGCGTTCACCGTCCTGAATCTTCTTCGCCATTTCGGCGAGTTCTTCCCATGTCTTGGGCGGCTTCCTTGTACCCGTATTTCTCCAGGAGATCGGTGCGGTAATAGAGCATTCCGGCGTCTGTGAACCATGGGATGGAAACCAGCTTCCCACCGACCGTATTGTTCTCGAATGATGCGCGGGAAGAAGGCTTTGATCTCGTCGTCTTTGAAATACTTCTTCAGATCAACAGCGTGCGGGGCCGGGATGCCTTGCCAGATAACGTCGACCATGAAAACGTCGACATCGCCGCTTTTTGCCGCCCAGTACTGTTGAAATAGCTGGAGCGTTGCGGAAGCGTCATTGGGTCGGCTGATGTATTCGACCTTATTGCCTGTCTTCTGGGCCCACTCTTCTGCGACGGCTCTGGTCCAGCGACCACCTTCACCGACGTCGGAATCGCCGGCAAACCGGACGGTGACACCGGCGCCAAAGACGGTTGGGGTGATCAAAGTTGCCAGGAGAAGTGAGCTGAACCAACGGACGGAATTTCGACTGAGAGAATGTTTTGGGGAAATCATCGGGGGAAAACCTTTCCAGGTGATATTGAACTAGCAACGATTAGCAGGGCCAGCTTTGACATGTCAAGCTAAGCAACTGGTTTTTGTCAAAGTTAATTTATCGAGCGGGATTACTAAACAACGTCACTGGAGGGATTGCGGTTTGATAATCTGTTGCCAAGTTAGGGCCGGATCAGAGGGTATGCGCATTTTAGTGGTCGACGACGAGAAGAACATCAGGCGAACGATGGCCATGGCCATCGAGTCGATGGACCACGAGGTCGTTTGCGTCGCTTCAGGAGCGGAAGCCTTCAAAGAACTCAGGAGCTCAGCCTTCCAAGTCGTCTTTCTTGACTTGAAATTGCATCAGGAAAGCGGTCTGGAAGTCCTGCCAGAGATAATGCGCCTTGCGCCCAGAGCCGCCGTCGTAATGGTTACTGCTTTCGCCTCGATCGAGACGGCGGTTGAGGCGATGCGCCTGGGGGCTTTCGACTATCTGCCAAAGCCGTGCACTCCTGATCAAGTCCGCCAGTTGCTGGTAAAGATTGAACGAACCAAAAGGCTGGAAAATCGGGTCGTAGAGCTGGAATCCCAGGTCAATGCCGAGTCGCCGGAAGTCGATTTAGAGACGGATTCGCCCGCCATGCAGACGGTGATCGACACGGCGTTCAAAGCGGCGAACAGCGATGCCACCGTTCTCATTCTCGGGGAAAGCGGTACTGGCAAGAGCGTTTTGGCGAGAGCGATGCATGCGCGCAGCCCTCGAAAGGGGGGCGCCTTTGTCACGGTCAGTTGCCCGAGTCTTTCGCGCGAACTTCTGGAGAGCGAGCTTTTCGGCCATGTAAAAGGAGCGTTTACCGGCGCCGTGGCGGATACAGGGGGCAAAGTTGCTGCCGCCGATGGCGGGACACTCTTGCTGGATGAAATCGGGGATCTGCCGGTGGAAATCCAGTCAAAGCTTCTGCGACTGCTCCAGGAACGGGAATATGAGCGCGTGGGCGAGACCAAACCGCGCCGCGCGAACGTGCGAGTGATTTCTGCCACCAACCGTGAATTGTCCAAGGCGGTCGATGAGGGCCGATTCCGCGAAGATCTCTACTATCGCCTGAATGTGATTTCGCTGCGTCTGCCGCCTTTGCGCGAACGGCTTCAGGACCTGGAACGGATTGCAAAGCGGCATCTCGATTTTTTTGCGCACCGGGCGGGAAAACAATTTCGCGGCTTCTCCGCAGGCTGCGCTTGAATCGATGAGATCGTATAGCTGGCCTGGCAATCTCCGTGAATTGCGCAATCTCATCGAGCGGGCGGTGATTCTCGGAGCGGGGATGAGGTCGGCGCAGACGATTTGGCTGAAACCATTCAGGTCCGTTCGGAGCTTCGCGTCGGCGGGAGGGTCACGCTTGAAGAAATCGAGAACGAACACATCCGGAAGGTGATTGCCAACTCGCGGACGATCGATGAAGCGGCCGCCGTTCTTGATATCGATCCGGCGACGTTGTACCGCCGAAAGAAAAAGTTAAGCATGTACAGGCTGAGCGGAGCAACCGAATACAGGAGTAGTAGAGTAAGGCGGTGACTCGCACATTGGGAGCCTCTGTGGCGTCGTCGGAAAAGGGTGGGACGATAACTTACTTGGGCTTGAGGAGACCGTCTGAGACCTAGGTGCGGACTTGCTCGAAGGTCATATCAGTTGAACGAGTCCATCTTCTGGCGATCGAAGCTCGCGAAGTGCGAGTTTTTTAACGGCGAAAATTCGCGAGTTGCGAGCCAACTCCCGGAATTGCGCGGGATTTCGTGTAAGTAGCTAGTAATCAAGGTTATTAGCTTGATTCGCTACTTATGTGGCACGGCGTCCGCTTTGGAGAACCGCCATTGGATTGAACATTGGTGATCATGAAGAAGCGAATCCTTCTCTGGCTCTTCCCGATTCTCGTACTCCTTCTCGGGGTCGGTTTGTACGCCGTCTGGCTGTTCAATCAACTCGGTGGTTCGATCGATGTCATCCTTCGGGAAAACTACCAGAGCGTTCTTGCCGGGCAGCAAATGAAAGAGAGCTCTGAGCGAATGGACTCCGGTCTTGCGTTTGCCCTGTCCAGTGAAGAGCAAAGAGGGCGCGAACTGTTCAACGCCAACGTTCCAATCTTCCAGGATAGCCTTCAAAGGGAACTAAACAACATTACGCTCCCCGGAGAGGGAGACTTAGCAGAGAGAATTAAACGCTCTGAAGAGCGCTATCAGGCTCAGGCGAAAACCTTCTGGAACAGTTCCGATCCGGAGGATCGGCGTAAAATGTATTTCACGGAGCTTTTGCCGCTGTTTACCGAAATAAAAAACAACGCGCAGGAAATCATCCGCCTGAACCAGGAGAACATGGTCCAAGCGAATCATCATGCCCGGTCTCTAAGCGCTGACTCTACTCGAGCCATGGTGGTCCTGCTGATCTTCGGCATCGCGTTAGCTATCTCGCTCGCCTACGGACTCCAGCGGGCCATTCTCAAACCGATCCAAACCTTGACCACGGTCTCTAAAGAATTGGGAGACGGGAAGCTCGACCAAGTGGTTCCTGTGCAGTCCAAGGATGAACTCGGACAACTCGCCGACGCGTTCAACAAGCTCGCGGCAAAATTGCGGGCCTACCGCCAGATTACGACAGATCAGATTTTGCAGGCTCGCCAAATGACGGAGATAACCTTTTCGGCATTTCCCGATCCGATCCTGGCTCTATCGCTGGACGGAAAGATCAATTTTTCCAATCCGGCGGCGACGAAGCTCCTTCAAAAGCTCAACGTCGAGTACGGCCTTCCGCTCGCCATCCAGGAAGAGGTCGGCAACGTCCTGAAAGGGGCCCCGGACAAGGTCCCGACGAGCTTCGAAAGTGCGGTTCCAGTCAGGCTGGACGATCACGAGGCTTTCTTATTGCCCAAGGTCATTGGAATGCGCGATGAGTCCGGAAACCTGTTCGGAGCCGCGGTCGTTCTGCAAGACGTGACGCGGTTCCGTCTCATGGATGAGGTCAAGACGAATCTGGTCTCGACCGTCAGCCACGAGCTTAAGACTCCGTTGACGAGCATTCGCATGGGGCTTCACCTGTTGCTCGAAGAGAAAATTGGCCCCCTCAACTCGAAGCAACTGGAACTGCTTCTCGCCGCCCGGGAAGACTCCGAACGTCTCCTGCGGATTATCAACGATCTACTCGATCTCGCCCGACTGGAGTCCGGCCAGACCCGTCAGCGGTTTGAGGTCATCTCGCCGCAAACGTTGATCGAGGATGCGTGGCCGAACTTGAGGTCGCTCTTGGAAACCGAGGATTCTCATTTGGTGGCGGATGTTGCACCGGACCTGCCAGACGTGACGGTCGATCCACGCCAAATAGGTCACGTATTTTCTAATTTTGTTTCCAACGCCGCGCGGTTTTCAAAGCCCGGCGAAGACATCATTCTGTCGGTGAAACAGGTTGGGAAAAACGTTCGTTTCTCGGTTCTGGATCACGGCCCGGGCATCCCGAAGGAGTTTCAAGCCCGCGTTTTTGAAAGGTTCTTCCGTATTCCCGGAACCGAAGAATCGAACGGCGTCGGACTTGGTCTTGCCATTGCCAAAGAAATCGTGGCTTCCCATGGCGGGACCATTGGGCTTCGGAGCACACCCGGCGAGGGCAGCGAGTTCTACTTCGATCTTCCTGTCATGAGCAAGAACATAAACGGAGTGAAGTTATGAGGGAGAGAATATTAATCGTCGATGATGAAACGAACGTGCGTTTGAACTACCGGATCACTCTTGAAACGGAGGGTTACGAAGTTTGCGAAGCGGGCTCGGCTCCACTCGCCTTGGAGGAACTGCTCAAACGTTCGTTTGCCGTCGCGATCCTGGATATGCGGATGCCCGGAATGGACGGCCTGGAATTGCTGGCCAAGATGCGGCAGGTCGGAATCACGGTGCCGGCGATGATTGTCACGGCTTACAGCGATGTGCCGCACGCGGTAAAGGCGATGAAGCTGGGAGCAATCGATTTCTTACAAAAGCCTCTCCGGCCTGAGGATCTCCGCCGGATCGTGGCCGAAATCGTGAAACGTCACGCGCCGCAAAAGGATCAACCGGCAGAGAATTTCAGTTCGCATATCGTGGCCGCCAAACGTTGCTTAAACTTGCGATCGTTCGCGCTGGCGAGGATTCATTTGGTCAAGGCATTGGAATTGAACACCAAATCTGTCGAAGCTTTCAATCTGGCCGGAGTCCTCGCGGAAATGCTGGATGACGAAGACAAAGCCAAAAAATATTACGGCCAAGCCATCAAGTTAGATAAGAACTACGAACCGGCGCAACAGAATATGCGCCGGCTGTTTGAACTGCAGAACTTCGGCTCCAGCTCTGAGCCTATCAATTTGGGAGGAACGGAACGGTCGTGAGGGCATATTTAATTAATATAAGTTGTGCAATGTCCCACAAAAGAGCGCGGATCAAAATGAATACATAAATTCCATCAACGGATTATCTAGCCATAATCGAATCATATGACTGACATTATATATATTGTAGTAAGTGTCCTTACCTGCGGAATACTGATCTTATTTTCATGGTCTTGTAGCAAAATCTAAGCGCCTGGAATATGGAAACCGTCATTGTCGGCATTGTGTCCATTGGTCTTATTATTTATCTTCTCGTTACCATTCTGCGACCGGAGAAGTTCTAACTCTCATGTCGCTTTTATTAAAAAACAACTATGAACATATCAGGTTGGTTTCAGCTGGCACTTTTCATTGTGCTGCTCGTTCTAATCACCAAGCCCCTTGGCATTTACCTGTTCCAGGTCCTAGATTCCAACGGAAGAACGTTCCTGGATCCGGTGATCAAGCCATTTGAACGGGTAACCTACCGTATTTTGGGTGTTAATCCGGAAAAAGAGCAGGGTTGGATCCTTTACACGATCGCGATGCTGATCTTCGAGCTGGTGACAATGCTACTTACCTATTTAATCCTGCGCTTCCAAAATATTCTCCCGTTGAATCCGCAGGGTCTAGCTGGCGTGACGGATCACCTCGCCTTTAACACGGCTTGGAGTTTTGCTACCAACACCAATTGGCAAAGCTACGGAGGCGAATCGACGATGAGTTATCTCTCGCAAATGCTGGCGCTGGCGTCACATAACTTTTTCTCGGCGGCCGTCGGCATAGCAATTGCCGCTGCCGTGGTTCGTGGAATTTCTCGGCCTTCGACCAAGACGATCGGCAATTTCTGGGTGGACTTGGTGCGTATTAACTATTATCTGCTTCTTCCGATCTGCATCGTTTATGCTCTTTTTCTAGTCGCTCAGGGGGTACCGCAGAACTTTAAGCCGTACGATACGGCAAAAGTGGTCGAGGTCCAAACCGTGCAGGTACCCAAGAAGGACGACGCCGGAAATCCGGCCAAGGATGAGAAAGGAAATCCGGTCATGATCGACCAAAAGGTAGATTCCCAGAGCATTGTCGAGGGGCCAATCGCCTCGCAGATCGCGATCAAGATGCTCGGAACCAATGGTGGGGGATATACCAACGCGAATGGCGCTCATCCCTTTGAGAATCCTACGCCGCTTTCAAACTTTATTCAGATGCTCTCGATCTTTGCCATCCCGAGCGCACTAACCTACTACCTCGGGAGGATGGTGAAAAATCAAAAGCACGGATGGACCGTCTGGGTTGCGATGGCGATCGTTTTTGTCGCCGGAGCCTTGGTCTGTTGGAAAGCCGAGGCAGCGGGGAATCCAATTGTGCATCATTTGGGAGTCAATAGCGCCGGAGGGAACATGGAAGGCAAGGAAGTGCGATTCGGCATCTTTGATTCGGCGTTGTTCGCGACGGTCACGACGGACGCTTCGTGCGGCGCGGTGAACGCGATGCACGACTCCTTTACGCCGCTAGGCGGATTCGTGCCGCTATTCAATATCCAACTGGGAGAAATCATCTTTGGCGGGGTCGGTTCCGGTCTTTACGGAATGGTCCTCTTCATCGTGCTGGCCGTCTTTATCGCCGGACTGATGGTTGGCCGTACGCCCGAATATCTTGGCAAGAAGATTGAATCCTATGACGTCAAGGTCGCTTCCATTGCGATCCTGCTGATGGCATTTTCGATTTTGGGTTTTTCCGGTTGGGCCGCCCTGACCCCGTGGGGCCAGGCGGGAACTAACAACGCCGGACCCCATGGCCTGAGCGAGATCTTTTACGCCTACAGTTCTTGCACCGGCAATAACGGCAGCGCATTCGCCGGTTTGACCGCGAACCCGACCAACGGCGACCCTCATTACGATATTACCCTGGCCTTCGCAACGATCGTCGGCCGCTTTGGTATGATCGTGCCGGTGATGGCCCTGGCCGGTTCACTAGGGCGAAAAAAGCTGGTCGCAACCGGTGCCGGTACATTTCCTGTGACCGGCGTCTTGTTTGTGACTCTACTCATTGGAACGATCCTGCTCGTGGGCGCATTAACCTTTCTACCCGCATTAACACTGACACCCATTCTGGAGCATTTCCTGATGTTAAACGGAAAACTCTTTTAGTGAACCAAGGCTAACAATTGACACGGAATAATTTTTATGGCTGCTAAATCTCATTCGATCTTCGATCCGGCGATTATCGTCCCGGCCATCGGGGATTCGTTCAAGAAGTTGAACCCGGTTACACTGGCCAGGAATCCGGTAATGTTCGTAACCGAGGTCGGAGCGATGATCACCACGGTGCTTCTGATCACGGGGCACGGCGCTCATTTCGGATTCCAGCTCCAAATCTCGCTCTGGCTTTGGTTTACGGTGCTATTTGCAAACTTTGCCGAAGCGATGGCGGAAGGGCGCGGCAAGGCCCAGGCCAAAGCCTTGCGGGCGACGCGTACAGACACGTTTGCCAATCGTTTGAAATCGGATGGAACGGTTGAGAAGATTGCGGCGAACCTGTTGCGGAAAGGCGACGTGGTGGTGGTTTCGGCCGGCGAACTCATTCCTGGCGACGGCGAAGTGATCGAGGGAGCGGCGACGGTCGACGAGTCGGCGATTACGGGTGAATCGGCGCCGGTGATCCGTGAGTCCGGCGGCGATCGGAGCGCGGTGACCGGCGGTACGAAGGTTCTGTCTGATGTGATAGAGATTGAAATTACCTCAAACCCGGGGGAGACCTTTCTCGATCGCATGATCACCCTGGTTGAAGGTGCATCGCGTCAAAAAACTCCAAACGAGATCGCTCTCACCATCCTGCTCTCGGCGCTGACCCTCATCTTTTTGATCGCGATGATGTCGCTGAAAGCCTTTGGAATCGCCTCTTCGGTTGATTTTACGATCCCGGTCCTGGTCGCTCTTTTGGTCTGCCTGATACCCACTACGATCGGCGGATTGCTCAGTGCGATCGGAATTGCGGGCATCGATCGACTCGTTCAAAAGAATGTGCTTGCCATGAGTGGACGTTCGGTGGAAGCGGCTGGAGACGTCGATGTACTGTTCCTCGACAAGACCGGTACGATCACGATCGGTAATCGTCAGGCGACTGATTTTCTGGCCGCTCCTGGAGTGACCAAAGAGCAATTGGCGGATGCTGCGCAACTTGCGTCCCTGGCCGACGAAACTCCCGAAGGCCGGTCGGTAGTCGTGCTGGCGAAGAACTTTGGAATCAGGGCTCGGGAATTCAGTGAGATGCCCAAAGTGACCTTTGTTCCATTCACGGCTCAGACGCGGATGAGTGGTGTCGACATGGACGGCTTGAGCTACCGGAAAGGATCCGCGGACGCAATTCGTAGTTATGTCGGCGGTCTAATGCCTGAGCCAGTCGAAAAGGATGTTAAGTCAATTTCTAATTCCGGCGGCACGCCTTTGGTGGTCGCAACGAGGGAAAAAGTCCTCGGCACGATTCAACTCAAGGATATCGTCAAGGGCGGCCTCGCCGATCGGTTTGAGCGATTTCGTGCGATGGGAATCCGGACCGTGATGATTACGGGTGATAACCCTTTAACTGCCGCTGCGATCGCGAAAGAGGCTGGCGTCGATGACTTCCTGGCCGAAGCGAAGCCTGAAGACAAACTCGCCCTGTGTCGAAAGGAACAACTGACCGGCCATCTCGTCGCCATGACGGGTGACGGTACCAACGATGCTCCGGCACTGGCGCAGGCCGACGTGGGGGTGGCGATGAACACCGGTACTCAGGCGGCAAAAGAAGCGGGGAACATGGTCGATCTCGATTCGAATCCGACCAAGCTGATCGAAATCGTCGAGATCGGGAAGCAATTGCTCATCACGCGCGGCGCGCTCACCACGTTCAGCATCGCCAACGACGTCGCGAAATACTTTGCCATTTTGCCCGCGATGCTGGTCGGCACTTTCCCGGAAATAGCGCCGCTGAACATCATGTTCCTGAAGTCGCCGGAGAGCGCCATACTAAGCGCTGTCATCTTTAATGCATTGATCATTATCGCATTGATTCCCCTCGCGCTGAGAGGAGTTAGGTTTCGCCCGCTCGGCGCCTCCAAAATCCTGGCGCGAAACCTTCTTATTTATGGGTTGGGAGGAATCGCCCTGCCGTTTATTGGCATTAAGCTGATTGACTTGTTCATCACTACCATCGGTCTGGTCTAACCAATCACACTTATTTTTATGAAAACATTTATTAAAGAACTCTGGGCATCGATCGGTGCCACTATTGTCCTTTGTGTCGTCGTTAGCGGTGTGTATCCGGTGGTAATCTGGGGAGCCGGGCAGCTTTTGTTTCCACACCAGGCAAACGGCAGCCTGGTTCAAAATAATGGCCGGATTGTCGGCTCCGAATTGTTGGCGCAAGGTTTCAGCGGCGCGAAATATTTTCATCCAAGGCCGTCTGCCGCAGGAACCGGGTATGATCCAACCAGTTCCGGCGGCTCAAACCTGGGTCCGACTTCTCAGAAATTGATTGATGGGATCAAAGCTAACGTCGCCCAGTACCGCCAGGAAAATGGTCTGGCGCCGGAGGCATTAGTTCCCGTTGACGCCGTTACCGCGTCCGGGAGCGGATTGGATCCTCATATCAGCCTCCAAAATGCCCAATTGCAGATTCCGCGTGTTGCCAGGGAAAGAGGTCTGAGCGAAGAGGTGGTCCGCGGCAAAATCGCTAAAGCGACGGACAATCCTCTGTTGGGTATCGGCGGTGATCCCGGGGTGAATGTATTGAGGCTGAACCTGGACCTCGACGCACTCTCTCCGAACGGTTCGCTCGCGGAAAAGAGGCCATAACCCTCTGAAAGATAATTGCCGGATCTTATGCCAGTGGCCGAGAATCCCAACCTGAAGCCGACACCGGATGACTTTCTCTCCATCATCCGCCGGCAGCAGCTGGGGAAGCTGAAAATCTATCTCGGCCCCTGCCCCGGAGTCGGCAAGACATACCAGATGCTGGTCGAAGGTAACCGCCTTCGCAGGCAGGGCGTGGATGTGGTGATTGGTTACGTCGAGCCACACGATCGTCCCGAGACGACTGCGCAGATTGGCGAGTTGGAGATTGTTCCGCCTCTGGTCGCGAAGTACCATGGGATCAGCTTGAAAGAGATGGATCTCGACGCCGTTCTGGCAAGGAAACCCACAATTGCGCTGGTGGATGAGTTGGCGCATACAAACGCCCCGCAAAGCCGGAATCGCAAGCGCTACGAAGATGTGCAAGATCTGTTGCGCGCCGGGATCAACGTGATTGCCACCGTGAATATCCAGCACTTCGAGTCGCTTTATAACATTGTCGAAGACATCACGGGCGTGAAGGTGAAAGAGAGGGTACCAGACGAGATCATTACGCAGGCGGACCAGGTTGTAAACATTGACTTGCCGGCGGAAGATCTTCTCGAGCGGCTTCAGGGGGGTAAGATTTATCCCAAAGAAAGGGTCGAAGCGGCGCTGGCAAATTTTTTCACCTCCAAGAACCTGACTCGGCTCCGGGAAATGACGCTGAGTGAAACTGCGAATATTCTTGACCGCAGGAACCGCGAGGGCGCCGAACTCGAGAGCAACGCCGGTGGCCTGGGTCAAGTCATGGTCGCGATCAGCAGTCAGGGGCCGGATCCCGGCCGATTACTCCGAAAAACGGCGCGTCTGGCCGCGCAGTTGAATGCGCAATGGTACGCAGTCTATGTCCGCACTCCCAGCGAATCAGCGATCAAGATTGACGCAGCGGTCCAACGCCACGTCGCAGATACTCTGGAAGCAGCGCAAAAAATGGGTGGGTTGGTGATTTCTCTTAAGCACGAAAACGTGGCACAAGCATTGATCTCTTTTGCCAAGGAGTACGGCATCACGCATGTCGTGTTGGGACGTCCAGGCAAGAAAACCTTTCGGCCGTTCAACCGGCCGCTTCACGATGAACTAATCCGCGAGTTGCCCGAGATAGACCTGGTCATTATTTGAGCAGGATTCAGAAGTCAGGATGTCTACCATGAACAGTTTTATAGATAGAGGAAGGAGTGAGTGCATCACTTGTAGTCGATAACCGTCGGATCCAGTTCAATTACCGCGTTATCATCGGCTACGCCCAAGCGCCGATAGGCGGCTGGTCCCCAATTCGGCTCTTTCACGTTGGGGTCTTGCACATGGATTGTGTATTCGCCCTTTGGAATGTTCTCAAAATGGTAGGAACCATCGATACCAGTGCGAAAAGTCGCTACTTTCTGAAGATCCGAACTGCCGAGAACTCCTCGATATAGTGTGACTGTGACCTGATTCGCTGCGGCAGCCCTTCCCGCACCGGAATGAATTTCCATTACGCTCCCATGAATAGTTGCTGCCTTACAGATGGAAGGAATTGAAAAGAGAGCGAGCAGGATCATGGAAACCGAGAGGATCTTCTTCACGAAACCTTTGTAGCACATGGCGAAGGAACCCGACCAGAACGAAGCGGACCTATCCGTTTCTTGTGGCTCGTTCGATTCGAGCGTCCGGCGGCAAGACTGGCGATATTGTATTGGTTTCATATGCCCGAGTACAATCCTTTCTCGAGCGTATCGAACCCTTGTACGCGGATCTCAAAACGCGGTTCACTTTGTCTTCACGTAGACGACGTAAATCAGAAGTGACGTAATCGGAATCCAGAGGAATTGGTACCAATAGAAAAACGGGAACCCCAGGAGCGTCGGCTCGATCGAGTTATAGAAGGGCACCCAGAGCAAGCCGATGAACGGCAGGAGCAACAGGAGGGCCCAGGGCCCCATCGATTTTTCAGGAGTTGGATTCATTGTCAGGCAGGTTGGACCGTGACATCATCTCTCGTCAGCGTGCCGTTAACCGTCCGCCAGATCTTACGGATGTTCACGTTTTGTATTTCGATGGGTAACAACTCTTGCGGGAGCCCCTGATAACAAACGGGTCTTGCAAAACGGTAGATGGCTGCCGTGCCGACAGAAGTGAACTTGCTGTCGGTGGTTGCCGGGTAGGGACCTCCATGGTGCATTGAGGGACAGACCTCTACTCCGGTCGGATAACCATTCCAGACGATGCGTCCGGCCTTTTCCTGCAGAACGCGCAACAAGCGACCGCATAGCGCTTCGTCCTCTGGTTCAGCGTGAACGGTAGCGGTTAATTGTCCGTCCAGTTCTCCGGCCAACTCTATTAACTTGTCAGCAGTTTCGCACTTAACCAGCAGAGTCGCAGGCCCGAATATCTCCTGGTGCAACCCAGGCTCTTCGCCGAAGGCATTTCCATCGGTCACTAACAAGTAAGCTCCTCCTTCGGTCCGCATGAAACGCTTAGCGTTGGTCAGCGATTCGTCAAAACGCTTGGCGATCGAATCGTTGAGCATGCGGCCTTTTGGCACTTTCGAAAATTCTTCCTCCAACCGGGAAGCGAACTGATTCAAAGCCGAAGACTGCGGCGCGAGTACGATACCCGGCTTGGTGCAGAACTGACCTACCCCCAAAGACACCGACCCCGTCAAGCCGATCGCGATTTTCTCCCAGCGTTTTTCGAGAGCCGCCGGCAGAACAAATAGCGGGTTTATGCTTCCCATCTCCGCGAAGACAGGAATTGGTTCGGAGCGCGAACTTGCGGCGTCGAACAGCGCGCGGCCTGCCCTGGTCGATCCGGTGAATCCTACGGCACGTATCAGCGGATGCCGGACGAGTTCGAGACCGACCTCAATGCCGGTGTCCTCGACCATGTCGAACACGCCTTTCGGCATTCCGCAGTCGTGCGCCGCGTCAGAGACGGCCGACGCGACGAGGTTCGAAGTTTTTGGATGACCGGGATGCGGTTTCACGACGACCGGGCAGCCGGCAGCCAGTGCGGAGGCGGTGTCTCCCCCGGCCACTGAAAACGCCAACGGAAAATTGCTGGCGCCAAAAACTGCGATGGGACCCAACGGGAGGAGCATCCGGCGAAGGTCGGGCTTTGGGACCGGCTTCCGGTCGGGGAGCGCCGTGTCAATCCGAGCATCTATCCATGACCTTTCGCGCACGAGGCCGGCGAACATCCGGAGTTGATTCACCGTGCGAGCTCTCTCGCCGGTCAGGCGATCCACAGAAAGCGCGGTTTCCTCGGCGCACGTTGAAATCAATGTGTCGCCGATCGCCATGATCCCATCGCCGATTCGTTCCAGAAAGGCGGCGAGAGCTTCGGGTCCCGGGTTGCAATAGCCCGCCGCGGTTTCAACGATCGTTTGATGTCCTTTTGCCATGGGGCAGAATAAACGAAGGCCAAAACTTTCGCTCGTGCTTAAATCAAGCGGCGTCTTGCGAGATTGCGCATAAGCTGCGTTGCACCAAAGTTCCAGGGCTCGCACTCGTGAGCATGCCGCATGCGGTTCGACAGGGCGCCGAGCTTATCCGATCTTACTTTCACGACGTCGCCAATTTTGTGGCTAAATCCCATGCCGGGAACGTCGCGGTCCTTCACAGGGGCAAACATCGTACCGAGGAACAGAACAGCACCGTCAGGGTATTGGTGATGCGGTCCGATCATTTGGGCTACCAGATCAGTCGGGTCGCGGCTGATCTTGCTCAAGGAAGAGACAGAGTGAAGATGAAAATTATCTTCCCCTTCGATTGTCAGGTGAACTTCCATTCGTCTGACGTCATCGAGAGAGAAGCTTTCGTCGAAGAGCCGGATAAAGGGGCCTATGGCGCAGCTTGCATTGTTGTCTTTTGCTTTGCCAAGCAGGAGTGCGGAGCGCCCCTCAACATCGCGGAGATTGACATCGTTTCCAAGCGACGCTCCTTTCAATTCGCCGGCACTCGAAACGACCAGCACGACTTCCGGCTCGGGGTTGTTCCAAGACGACATCGCATGAAATCCAGCTTCATGCCCATAACCAACCGCCGACATCGGCTGGGACTTCGTAAAAATCTCTGCGTCCGGCCCGATCCCGACTTCCAGGTATTGTGACCAGAGTCCTTTTTTAATGAACAGTTCCTTTAGCGTCTTCGCTTGCTCGCTCCCCGGCTTCAATTTCTCGAGCGTCTGGCCGACCGAGGATATAATTTCATTCCGGATTGACGAAGATGCTTGCGGACTACCGCGTGCCTGTTCTTCGATGACCCGTTCCAGGAGACTAACGACAAAAGTAACTCCTGCAGCTTTGATAGCCTGCAGATCGATTGGTGCCAGCAACCATGCCCTTCGCGGGTCGCGCTGATCTGGCGGCGAATTGTCCAAGAGCTCTTGAAGAGACCCGACCGGTTCTCCGGAAATAGCGGCAACGCTTGCCGCCGGTCTTTGCGTTTCGCACAAATCGCGCATGGTAGGGAATGTCTGGCTGATGTCGAGCACGGCCTCTTCGCGAATAACGACCACCGCCGGGCCCTGAACATCAGGTCGCCAGACCCGACCGACAAGGCAGCCGTGAGGCCAATCTGTCGGCAGAATATCGCTATGATCTAATTTTGTCTTCCAATTCACGGAAAACCTCCCGTCTTGCTTTGCACGAAGATCGAATCCCGGATCGTCTTGTTACCCAAGTGAGAAATATCAACTCGAGTTGGTAGACATCGAGCTTTTCATGGTCGAAGATCGCAGGCGAAATCATGCGTAATTTGAGTTAGCAGCGTTGAAGATAAATTTCGACAGCTTGTTTTAGCATTCGCATTTTACCCGTTGCTTCTAGGACGATCCTCCGCGGCCGCATTTTTGTCAGATAGGCACGGTCATTTAGTCCCATTACCAATCAAGCACCGCTCCGTCCGCCGCGCGGATGGTCGTGGAATGCATGACCTCTTGTTGAAACGGGTGCTTCTTGGCTTGTGCCTCATCGACTTCGATTCCGAGTCCCGGGACTTGAGTCGGAAGCCAATAACCGTTCTCCGTCTTGAGCGAGCTTCGCACAACATCCCAGCGCCACGGGACATCCGTTAGCATGTCCTCCTGGATCAAAAAATTGGGTGTCGAGAGCGCGAAGTGCAGGGCGACTGCATTAGCGACCGGCCCCAGGGGGTTATGAGGCGCGACACCCATTTGGTATGTTTCTGCCATGGCCGCTATTTTTTTTGCTTCCATGATTCCTCCACAATGGCAGAGATCGGGTTGGATCACGTGGCAGGCTCTCTGTTCAAAAACCGGCCTGAACTGGTGGCGCCCGACGAGTCGTTCCCCGGTGGCGATCGGAACTCGCACAGACTGGCGCACCTCGAGGAGCGCCTCCACGTTTTCCGGTGGAACGGGTTCCTCGCAGAAATAGGGAGAAAATTCTTGCACCGCCAGGATGTACTGTATGGCCATGGCAGGGTAGGTCCGTCCGTGAAAATCGATCATGACGTCCACGGCGTCACCGACTGCCTCGCGTAGTTTTCCCATCAGCGCAGCGAATCGTCTGACTTTACCTATTCCCTCCAGAGGTTCCGAGTACGGAACAAACACAACCTTTACTGCAGTGTAGCCGTTCCCGATGACCTTCCTGGCGAGATCGATCAACGGTTCGGCCTCGAATGTCTCGTAGACAGACCGCATATCGCCTCCGCCGAGATGGGTATACATCCGCACTTTGTCGCGAACCTGCCCTCCCAACAGCTCGTAAACCGGGACCCCGAGAAGCTTGCCCTTAATGTCCCAGAGCGCCTGTTCGATAGCCGAAATGCCGCTCATCCCGACAACACCAAGCCGCCAGAACGATTGGCGATAGAGCTTGCCGTAAATGTGTTCGATGCGCCGAGGATCCTCGCCGATCACCATTGGCGCCAGGTCCTCAATCACCCCAACGACCGCGCGCGTTTTCCATTCCAGGGACCCTTCTCCCCAGCCGAACAGACCGGGCTGATCCGTTTCAACCTTGCAGAAAACCCAGTTTCGCATTTCGGCGTTCACGACCAGTGTCCGGATGCTCGTTACTTTCATAGGAATCAGCGCCGAATCATTGCAATTTCAGATGTCCAGCCAGCGCATATGCCAGTTCCCGGTGGACAGGCTCAGGCCATTCTCCCAGTTGCGGTCCCAGTCGGTCGCACAATTCCCTCAAATTTTCGGTCCCGGCCGATCGTACCAGGATTTCGGCGCGTTCGACGAACTCGCGAGTTTCCCGGCAGAACTCGGCGATTTCCGTTCCCTTTTTCAAAGGCCAGTGGCAGCTGACATAGAGGTCAATGTCGAGGTGCTCGATAAACTGGTTGGTAAGGAGATAAGTCTCAGGGTAGAGATAAGTTGGACAGAGCGCCGGCTGCCCGTCGACGCCGAGATAGACGGATCCCTGAATCGCATCACCTCCAAACAGCGTACGGTGCTTGTGATCAAGTATTCCGAGGTGCCCTTTGCTGTGACCCGGAAGAGAGAGTATTTCGAGGTCCCAATCAGGGCTCAGGCGAAGCCGCTCTCCTCCCCGAAAGGTGAGTTCCACTGGCTGAGCTTCTCCGAGATCTTGCAGGATGCCCTTTTTGACGTCATCAGAATAAAACACGCCGTGCGTCCGATAGGCATCGTACCTCGTTGCGAAAAGCGCGTCGGGATGGTCGATCTGGAAACGGTCCGCGTCGCCACAACAAAGAATTGCCGTCGGAGACCATTTCTTAAGGCCGGCATTTCCGCCTACGTGATCGGAATCCGGGTGAGTGTTAATGATATAGCGCAGCTGTTGGGGTCGAAGCTCGAGGCGATCGAGAGCCGGCAGAATCAAGTCATTGACGTGGTAGGAGCAGCCTGTATCGAGAACGAGGCAACCCCATTCGCCAACCAGCAACGGTAGATAAATCGGCCTTTTGCCGACGGTTCCATTCAGGAGATAAACAGAATCGAATAATTTGATCATGTGGCAAGATTGCGAAGTTGGTGGCTGACCCCGGGCTCCATAGCTTTCGTCAGAGCGGATATCCGTCTCCCGTGATATTTCCCGAGCATCGTTCTGAGGGGCATCGACATCCATCGCTTTCAAAAACCGGCTTCGCCCTGGTTATATGCGGAAGCGACAGCTCGAATTGTGAAATAAACCAATTTGATTGGCAAATCTGACAATTTATCTTTTCATCCAGCAACCGATACTTCCGCGCGTGCTAACCCCCTTGAACTGACCCGGATTTCCGGTCGACCAAATCCTCATGACAACAGGCGTAGAGTCGATTTCGACGCATTTCGCCCGGATTCTGGCGTTGGTCAACAGGATGGGTGCAGTCTGGATTGCGGTGATTGCGCTCTACGTCGTTTCCGGTCTGTTCTCGCCTGGGAGATTCCAGGTTGATCAGGTCATGAACATTCTGCAGGTCTCCGCATTTCTTGGGGTCGTAGCGACCGGGCAGACTTTGGCTTTGCTTGTGGGCGGTATCGATATCTCGGTCGCCGGGGTCGTTACGATGGCAAACATCGTTTCGACCAGCGTGATGGTTGGGCGTTCCGAGACGATGCTTTCAGGAATCGCGATTTGTCTTTTGATTGCCGCGACGGTGGGTCTCGTGAATGGCTGGATGATCACAATGCTGCGAGTAACGCCGCTCGTTGCCACGCTTGCGATGAATTCTATCCTTTTTGGCGCCGCGCTGGTTTATACGGGCGGCGCGCCGCATGGAACGGTTTCACCCGGATTCCTGATCTTCGGGCAGGGTCATCTGTTTGTATTGCCGGTGAGTACGCTTTGCTGGCTGACAATTGCCCTTTCGATGGTCTGGCTGACTCAGAAAACCGTGTTCGGACGCCGACTCTACGCGGTAGGCGCCAATCCTGTCGCGGCACGCCTGGCTGGCATTGCTGTAATGCGAACAGTGACCGCTGCGTACGTTCTCAGCAGTGTCATGGCTGCTCTCGGTGGGTTGCTGTTGACCTCTTACATTGGTTCTCCCAGTCTCGGGATCGGCGACCAGTTCCTGCTCACCTCGATCGCTGCGGTGGTTGTCGGAGGGACTGCTCTAAACGGCGGCGTTGGTAGCGTCCTCGCCACTGTTGGCGGAACCCTTTTTATTACCGAGCTCAACAGTTTCACCAATATTGTGAGCGTCTCAACGGGCACTCAATTTGTGCTCCAGGGCGCCATTATCGCGCTGAGCGTTCTCTTGTATCGCTGGATTGGCGCCAAGAGAGCGATCAGTTGAACCCGAAAACAGAAAGAATAGCAGATCATGGCAAGCGACAAGGTTGTTTACACACGTCGGCAGGCACTCGGCCTGGGTGCAGCCGCGCTAGGAATTGCGGCCGTTGCACGCATGTTTCCCGCATTCGCGGCGGATGCCATCAGCGGCGCCACCATATCGACCGCGGGAGACATCGTGAGCGGAGGGAAGTACAAAAAAAAGGGCCCCTACCGGATCGGGTTCAGTAACGGATTTTCGGGTAACACCTGGCGAACTGAATGTCTTGCATCGATCAAGAAGGAAGCGGGACAACAAAAAGATCTTGCCGACTTGATCATCGTCGACGGCCAAGGTGACATAACCAAGCAGGTCAATGATATCGAGAGCCTGATTTCCCAGAACGTTGACGCGGTCCTGTGTATTGCTAACTCGGGGTCCGCCGTAGCGCCGGTCCTCCGCGACGCAACAAAAGAAGGCATCGTCACGGTTCCCTTTAATCTGCCGGTGGATGGTGAAGCCTGGACTGCCTATATCGGAACCGACCCGGAAAAGAAGGGCTTCGCGCTCGGCGAATGGTTGCGAGGCGCGGTCGGTGAATCGGGCAAGATAGTTGCGCTTGGTGGATTACCTGGAAATTCCTACACCGCAAGCGCATGGGCCGGTGCGAAGAAAGCGTTTGAGGGCAGCAGTATTCAAGTACTGGCTTTCAAGGATGCCTCCTGGGAAGAGGATAAAGCCAAGGTCGTAATGGCCGACCTGATCGCGGCGTACCCGGATATCGATGGTGTCTGGTGCGATGGTTCGCAGGATGGTGCCGGCGCAATGAAGGCTTTGCTGGCCGCTAAGAAACCGCTCGTGCCGGTCACCGGTGATGACTACAACGGATTGCTAAAACTCTACAACGAACAGGCCGCCAACTACCCAAAATTCAAAATCGGGCTTTTGTCCGAGCCGACATGGGAGAGTGTCGTGGCGCTCCGCACCGCCCTGAAGCTTCTGCGTGGCGAGGATGTGCCGAAAAGGCAGATCATCGAGCCGAAACTGATCACCGCAGAGAACTACAAAACATATGTTCGACCGGATCTACCCGACGGCGTGTTCGTTGACAGTGACCTTTCAGACGATGAGCTGAAACAATTGTTCAAGGCATGACCGACCCGGGAGCCGCGACAGAGGGAGCCCACGCGGTTTTATCCGTTTCCGGTGTGGACAAGCGCTTTCCGGGCGTCCACGCACTGAAGCAGGTCTGCTTCGACTGCCAATCCGGCGAGATCCACGGACTTGTCGGTGAGAACGGTGCGGGCAAGTCGACGTTGATGCGCGTGCTTTCCGGGGTTCATCGGCCGGACTCTGGAAGCATTCGCGTTCGAGGGCGCGAGGTCGTACTGACTTCGCCACGCGTGGCGCATGACCTTGGCATCGCGATGGTTTACCAGGATACGCGTCTCGTCGCAGAATTGGACGTCGCGCAGAACATCTGGTTGGAACGCGAACCCGGCTCTGCGGTCTTCATCGATCGCGGTGAGATGGCGCGTCGCTCTGGCGCAATACTCGGGCGGCTCGGTGTCGATCTCGATTTGCGCCGCAAGGTTCGCGAATTGAGCGTCAGCGAGAGGCAGATCGTCGAAATCGCTCGGGCGTTGACCGCAGATCCGGCCGTCCTCATTCTCGATGAGCCGACTTCCTCCCTTGATTCGGGTGAGATCGAGCGACTGATCGGCATCCTTCGGGCCCTTCGCGCTGCCGGTACCGGAATCGTCTTCATTTCGCATCGACTCACAGAGGTATTATTGCTGACGGATCGGATTACAGTGATGAAGGACGGAGCGATCGTTTCGACCGTCAGAAACGATGGGATAACACAGGATTTTCTCGTTAGTCTGATGGTCGGCCGGCAGTTGTCGTTGGCGTTTCCCCCTCGGACAGGAAATACCGGCCCGGCCCGGCTGGAGGTCAAAAGGCTATCGTGCCCCGGTTATTTTGATGACGTCTCTCTCACAGTTGCCGCAGGTGAGATCGTAGGACTTGGAGGAATTCAGGGTAATGGACAGCGCGAATTTATCCGCGCTCTGTTCGGATTGCTGCCTGCGACCGGTGAAATGTTTTTGAATGGCGTTCCAATTCATCCTGCCTCCCCCGGTCGGGCCGTTCGGGCCGGGATTGTCTATCTGCCGGCAGACCGGCGCGCAGAAGGGCTGTTCATCCCGCATTCCGTTCGTAATAATATTGCGGTTCCTCACCTTCGGATCTGGAGCAAGTTCGGCATCATCTTGCCTGAGCGAGAGGCGATCGCCGTCCGCGAAATGATCGATCATCTCCAAGTGCGCACACCTTCGGCCGGTCAGCCGGTCGGTTTGCTGAGCGGCGGGAACCAGCAAAAGGTTATGTTCGGGCGCTGGCTCCTTGCGAAACCGAAACTTTATCTTTTTGAGGAGCCGACACAGGGGGTGGATGTCGCCACCAAGCTTGAGCTGTACCGCGTCGTTCGCCGCCTTGCGAACGAGGGTGCGGCGATAGTCCTGTTATCTTCGGATCTGCTCGAACTCATCGGTCTTTGCGACCGGATTGACGTTTTTGCACGCGGGCGCATTGTCGATGCGGTCACAGCGGCAGAGATGACCGAAGAAAGAATTGTCGGAAGTGCGATAAAAAGCGCTGCGGGCGCAGTAAGTAAATGCGTCTCGCGTTACCTCTTCGTTCCCGCCGACAAGCCGACACAGGCCGTGCCGGAGTCGAATGTGCTCCGGGTCAAGCCGCGAGGTCTGAGCAGCCCTTTCCGTCGCTATGGCGGCGCGGGCTTGCTTCTCTGTCTCATTATTCTGCTTGGAAGCTATACCGCGAGCCAGACCCGCTATTTTCTAACCGAACGCAACCTGGGGAATCTGCTCCTCCAGATCGCGCCGTTGGCCCTGGTTGCGATAGGCCAGACAGCGGTCATTTTGGTCGGTGGCATTGACCTTTCAGTTGGTCCCTTGATCAGCCTGACCACCGCCGTGGCCTCCTACGTCATTGTCTCGAACAGTTCAATCGGAATTGCGAGTGGGGTCGCGCTCTGTCTGACAGTTGGTGTCATCATCGGGGCGCTCAACGGTTTCCTTATTCTCCGCCTGGGCATCCCGGATCTTATCTCCACTCTCTCGACCTTTTCTATCGTCACTGGCCTCGCGCTGACGGTGCGACCCAGCCCGGGCGGCAGTGTGAGCGAAACCTTCGCGGATGCCATGACTCTGCGGATCAGTTCGGTTCCCGCAATCGGTGCTCTGGCCATCATCATTGGAATTGCAGCCGAGATACTTCTGCTGCGTGGACGGATTGGTACAAGGCTGTATGCGATCGGATCCAACATTGAGGCGGCCTTCATTGCGGGCATACGCGTTGGCCGCGTGCGTTTTCTTGCCTACCTCTTCTGCGGGTTGATGGCGGCGCTCGCAGGTTTGGTTATTGCGGCGCGCATCGGTAGCGGTGACCCTCAGTCCGGAAACCAATTCACGCTCGCATCGATAACCGCCGTGGTGGTTGGCGGAACGAGTATATTTGGCGGCCGCGGAACGATGATCGGGACCTTGCTGGGTGCGGTATTCGTTGTGCTCATGCAGAATTCTTTGAACCAGCTTCATGTCACCGCCTACTACCAGTACATCTGGACTGGAGCACTCATGCTTTTCGCGGTGGCCGCGTATTCGATCCTGGACGGCATGGGATACAGCAAAATCAAATCGATACGTTAAGGCCGTGTCGTGGTCAATACCCACGCTCACCCAGCCTCGATTCTGGCCCACGTCGTAGACGCCATACGGAGTGACGCGTCCCAACTCGGGAATGACGAAGTCATGGACCCGCACCGGCTCCGGGTCTCCCTTGAGTCTAAGCTCTCGGCCCCCGTTTTTGAAGTCCCCCACCAACTCCTTCTTCTTAGTATCGACCGAGATGACCGGTTGACCCTGCCTCAGGAAGCGTCGGACCTTGCGGTCGATATGCTCAAACTGAGCATTGCGATCCGGATGCGAAGAGCCTTCCAGAGTCTTGGCATTTGCCTGCAGGCTATAGCCCAACTCGTGCAGCAACTCGGCCACCAAACGGTGGCTGACGCGGTGACCACCACAGCCCAACTCCTGGGCCAGTTTGCGCACGCTCTTGCAAGTCCAGCGCAGCGGAGACTCCGGGTCACCCCGGCTTAGCGGCTCGATCAAGCGCTCCAAATCCCTCACCAGCGTCGCGTCCTGTTCGATGGTGCGCTTAGGACGGCCTAAGCTGTCGGGGACAGGACACCAGTGCTGAAGGCTGGTCGAGAAATCCGCATCGACAAAGGCTCCTCTGTTTGATGATGATGGATTATTGTTGGTTAAGACCTGACAGCGATACTAGTGTCCCTCGTCTATGGCCAATAAGGCATTATCTAAGGCGGCGGAGATCCGGATCGTTCAGCTTAAAGAGAGCGGTCGGGTGCGTGTTGCTCTTGTGAAGGACCCGGAAACGCTTCAACTCCTTGCGATCAGCGGCGGCAGTTATGCCCTGGGTCAACGCGCGATTGAAGAAGGGCGATCGTTGCGCGAGGTCATCGATTCGGTGGGAACCAACGAACTGGTATCGTACCAACGTGCCATTGATCAAGGAGCCTTGCTGCCACCGGTGACACATCAGGATCCCGCGCATTGTTTCGTTTCGGGCACCGGGCTCACGCACCTGGGAAGCGCCGATGCTCGCGACGCGATGCATGTTAAGCTGAAAAATCCAGACCAGGCGCTGACCGATTCCATGAAGATGTTTAAGCTCGGTTTGGAAGGAGGGAAACCGGAGCCTGGAACAATCGGCGCTCAACCGGAATGGTTTTATAAAGGAGATGGCAGCTCGATCGTAGCGCCTTACGCGCCAATTCCAGTTCCTGCGTTTGCGCTCGATGGAGGCGAAGAGCCAGAGTTGGTTGGACTTTATTTGATTGGAGCCACCGGGAAGCCCTATCGTCTCGGTTTTGCCATCGGCAACGAGTTTTCAGATCACGTGACTGAACGACAAAATTATTTGTGGCTCGCTCATTCAAAGCTCCGACATTGCAGTTTCGGTCCGGAGCTACTCGTGGTGGACGTTCCGAGCGCGCTGTTGGGAGTAAGTCGCGTACTGCGGGACGGCAAAGCGATTTGGGAAAAAGCGTTCCTCACCGGGGAGGAGAACATGAGCCACACGATTTCCAACCTTGAGCATCACCACTTCAAGTATCCGCAGTTTCGTCGTCCAGGCGATCTGCACGTTCACTTTTTTGGCACCGCGACGCTGAGTTTTGCGGATGGCGTCACGACCCGGGAAGGGGACGAATTTGAAATTGACACACCGGCATTCGGCCGGCCGCTACGCAATTCGTTGCACTTCGTTCCCGAAGAAGGTCAAGTCGCCGTTGTTGCGCTTTAAGCCGCAACCAATCCCATGCCCGACGCCCCCCGTTCACAACCGACCGATTCGAGGGCGGCGCGAAAGGTTGGCTTTCGCACGGCCATTCTTCAACTTGTCCTTGGGGCTCTGTTTCTGACCGTCACCTGTATTGGCGTTATCGGTTATGTTAGTTCGGCTCGGACATTGGACGATGTCCGTGAAAAGAACGCTGCATTGGTCAGCCTGGCCATGTCGCAGGAGGTTGGCCGGTTGTTGGGCACGGCCGACAAGATTTTGCCGGAGTTGAGGACCCTCTCGCTCCGTGGGTCAATCAATCTGCGCGACTTGTCCAAGTTGGGAGTGACCTTGGCAGAAATTTTGCGGCGCGAAGAAGATTTGAGTTGGTTGAGCTATAGCGACGCGCGCACTGGCCGGTTCATTGGAGCGCGGCGCCGGGAGGATGGAAGCGTGGTGATCAATCAATCGGATCCCCAGTCTGAGAACGGCACGTCGTCCGAATATCTGCTAGGAGAAGACGGTGCGCGAACAAGTTTGGGTTCGGTGGGAACGGCGGGCTACGACCCCAGGACAAAGCAATGGTACAAAAGCGCGGCCGAAGCGCACGGGCGCGTTGTCTGGATTGAGCCATACGAATTCCAGGAAGGAAAGCTTGGCATGACGGCATCCATTTCGGTTGAAGACGTTTCGGACAAGAGCCTGATCGGGGTGCTGACAGCCGTTTTTTCAGTGCAGGATGTCACCACCTATTTATCCAGGCTGATTCAATCCCGCAGGTTGCTGGTTTTCGTATCATCTGTTTCGGGGAAACCATTTGCGATTTCTTCGGGTATCGATGTCCCGAACGCGGATGCCTATGCCGCTTGCGAGCAGGCAATGTCTCGCGGGTCCTCAATCCTGGCGGATGGTCAGCCAAAAGGGTATACTGTCCGCTTGCAGGGTGAGCCATACCTCTTGACGGCGGCACCCCATTGGTTATCAGACGGCTTTGGGTTTATCACCGGCGTACTAGGATCGGAAAATGAATTTGTAGGGTCCGCCCGGCACAATCTTGCTCTTACGGTAACAATAGGATTCCTGGCCATCGCGGTCGCAGCCATCGTCACCATTTGGCTTTCCGGACAACTAGCCAAACCTCTGAAAATCCTCAGTCGGGACTTGGAATCGGTGAGCAAATTCGAACTTTCTGAGATCCCGAACACCGGTTCCGCATTCCGCGAAATCGCCGTCATGATCGATTCATCGGAGCGGATGAAAGCAGCATTGCGCTCTTTTGGCAGATACGTGCCGATCGATGTCGTGCGCGAACTCCTCTCTCAAAAGCAGGATGCGATCCGCGGCGGAAAACTTCGTGAACTCACCCTGTTTTTTTCTGACATTGCCAATTTCACTAAGATCAGCGAAAACCTTAGCCCGACTGAGGTGGTGGACGAGTTGGGGGATTATTTCGAGCTGATCACCGACATCATCGAGAACGAATTCGAAGGCACCCTCGACAAGTTCGTCGGCGACGGAATTGTAGCCTTTTTCGGGGCGCCCAAGGAAATTGCGAGCCATGCTGAGTTGGCATGCCGAGCCGCGCTGAAAGTCCAGCAAAAGCTTCTTAGCCTCGGACAAGAGAGGGGTTTCGCCGGCAGCCGGTTTTTCAGGACGCGGATTGGCTTGCACACGGGCGAGGTGCTGGTCGGCAACATCGGAACGCCGAAAAGATTCGCGTACTCAGTCATCGGTGACGCCGCGAACTTGACGAGCCGGATAGAGGGTTTGAACAAGATTTACGGGACCGGCATTCTTGCGAGCGCGGAAACAAAAAATGCCAGGGGAGCGGAATTCGAGTGGAGATGGATGGACAGGGTGGCCGTCGTAGGTCGCAGGCGAAGCACGGAGATCTACGAATTGCTCGGATTGAAGGGAGAAGTTAATAGACTTGTCCTCGAGGCTCGCGACCAATATGAACTCGCGTTGCAAAAATACTTTGCCCGGGATTTTGAAGGCGCGATTCCCCTTTTTGAAGTTGCACTGCGGCTCAGACCTACGGATAAAGCCTGCGAAGTTTTACGGTTGCGATCCCAGAACCTTCTGGTCGATCCACGACGCAATGAATGGTCGGGTGTGTTTGAAGCAGCAGAGAAATAGAAATCCGCGGGCAGCGATCGTTCTAAGAGCCTTCCCAATCTTCCCGCACGCTACCATTCCGCGACGGACCCATCTTTTCGCCGCCAGACGGGGTTTTTCCAATGGTGGCCGATATTCGCTCCCCTGCGCACCGCTTCTTCATTAATCTCAATCCCGAGCCCCGGGTCTGCCGGGATGTCCACGTAACCGTCCTTGTATTGGAAAACATCCGGGTTCACGAGATAATCCTTGAGTTCGCCCCCTTCATTGTAGTGAATCCCGAGGCTCTGTTCCTGGATAAAGGCGTTCGGAAGGCACGCGTCGAGTTGAAGGCTGGCCGCGAGGGCGATCGGTCCCAGCGGGCAGTGAATGGCGACTGCGACATCATAGGCTTCCGCCATCGTGCCGATCCGGTGAGTCTCACTGATACCGCCCGCATGCGAAACATCCGGCTGCACGATATCGATGACGCCAAGCGCAAAGAACCTTTTGAAATCCCATCGCGAAAAGAGGCGTTCTCCAAGAGCGATGGGTGTCGACGTGTGTCGCGCGACTTCGATGATCGCTTCCGGGTATTCCGAAAGGACCGGCTCTTCGATGAACATGAGTTGAAACTGCTCCAGCGCCTTGGCGAGGACCTTTGCCATTGGCCGATGCACCCGGCCGTGAAAATCGACTGCGATTCCAAAGTCCTTTCCGACTGCCTGGCGGGCAGATCCGACGCGCTCCACGATTTCGCCCACACGCGCCGGGGTATCGATGTAATGAAGCTCGCCGCTGGCGTTCATTTTGATCGCCCGGTAGCCCTGCGACTCTCTCTCTTTGGCAGCTCGCGACACTTCGCCTGGACGATCGCCGCCAATCCAGGAATAGACCTGGATTCGGTCGCGCACTTTGCCACCGAGCAATTGGTAAGCGGGCAGCCCATATCTTTTGCCTTTGATATCCCAAAGAGCCTGGTCAATACCGGCCATGGCACTCATCAAGACAGGTCCTCCTCGGTAGAAGCCACCCCGATACAAGACTTGCCAGATGTCTTCGATATGGTCCGGGTTTTTTCCCTTGATGTAATCGCCGAGTTCCTGAACCGCGGCCGCAACCGTGTCAGCCTTTCCCTCCACGACGGGTTCGCCCCACCCGACCAGGCCGTCGCTGGTAGTCATCTTCAGGAAAAGCCAGCGAGGAGGGACCTTGAAGAGTTCAAGTTGGGAGATTTTCATGGAGGGAAGAACCGGTTATGACTGTGCGCTCCAGGTTAGGGCTGCCGGCGGTCAAATTCAGACCAACGCTCATCTCCCCTGGCCTTTCTTGCCCGCCAGGAAGTCTTCCAATTCCGCGCGATCGGGCAACCCGGCGCAATCGCCGTACGCGGTTACGCAAATCGCTCCGGCGGCGGATCCCCGTTCCACTGCTTTCTGAAACGGCAATCCGTCGAGTAACCCGGAAATGACTCCCGCACAGAACGCGTCGCCCGCTCCAATGGGATCGATTTCCCGGACGGGGAAAGGAGGAATCAATCCTTTCGAGCTGCCGTCCGCGAAATAGGCGCCCTGGTCTCCAGCCTTGATCGCGACAAGCTTTGGTCCCAATTGCAAAAGTGCTTCGGCGATTTGATCGAGTTTATCCAATCCGGTCATCAGCCTCGCCTCGTCTAAACTCGGGAGCAGCACATCGGATCGTGCGGCTAATTCCAGAAATACGGGACGGGCGACTTGGGCCGTCCACAATTTATATCGCATGTTCGGATCAAAGACGATCTTTGTACCGGCGATTCGGAGCTCCTCAACGATTTGGAGCGTTATCTTATGATTCTCGCTGCTCAGCGCGGGCGTAATTCCGGTGACGAACAGGTACCGGCTCCTCAATCCGGTGAACATATTTGCGCGCAGTTGGCTCGCGGCGGAGTCTCGCCGGTAGTAGTAGGCGTGCGGGATACCGGTCGGTTTTATCTCTTTAAACATCAAACCGGTAAAGGCGCCGTCGGCTATTTCGACACGGTCAACATTGATTGATTCGCCGCGTAAAGTTTTTAAGATTTTTTTCCCAAAAGGGTCATTGCCGAGGCGACTGATCCAGCAAACGGAATGCTGCAGCCTGGCCAGACCAACCGCGCAATTCGATTCGGAGCCGGCGAGTGAAGGTTTAAAATCGGTACACAACTCCATTGGCCCGGGCTCGGACGGAATCAAGACAATCATCGTCTCGCCAAAGGTCAAAACGTCGAAGATCTCGCTGTCTGAAGTCACAGGTTCTTTGTGCCGGCCGCCAAAAGCTTTTTGGCCGCTTCTGCGCATGCCTGGAACGATTCTTGTTCATTGTCCCTTGGAACGAGCGCACTGCCAACGCCAATCGCGGTTGCTCCGGCCTCAAAGAAAAGCGCCGCGTTTGAAACTCCAATGCCGCCCGTGGCTAAGAGCGGGATGTCCGGGAACGGGCCGCGAAGCTCCTTGATATATTGCGGCCCAAGCGCTCCGGCCGGGAATATCTTTACCGCATCGGCCCCTGTTTCGTGCGCCGTAAAGATCTCGGTCGGCGTCAGCGCGCCGCAAAAAATAGGCAGCTCATGGTCTCGAGCGAACCGGATGACTTCCGGATTGAAATTGGGAGTAACGAGGAATTTTGCCCCGGCGAAGATGGCTTTCTTCGCCAGAGCCAGCGTCGTCACGGTGCCCGCTCCGAATGTAACCTGGCCGGTTTCGTGCTCTTTCGTCGAGCGCAGGAAGGATTCGGCATCTTCAGATTCCATGGTGATCTCGATAAATCGGATACCGCTTTCGATCAGTAGCTTCACGCAACGCTGAATGTCGACCGTTGGCCGGCGAAGAATCGCAATCACCGGGGCATTTTTGAGAACGGTGAGTAAGGTCCTGGAGTTCATCTTATGTTCGATGCGACTAACGGACATTTCGGTCGCAGCTTCCTTCCTTAGCGTCAAACGATTTTGATTCGATTTTGCCTGCTTGCGCTCGCCGCGCGTCCTTAATTCTTTAATTCCTGGCTTCTTTCTTTGGAGGTTCTACCGCAGCAGCTGCATATTCTTCGGAGGAGCCTGAACTACCGTGAAATTGTTTCATGTTGCCGACGTTCATCTTGGCCGCCGAAGGCTGGATGGCCGATTGCCCCACGCCGATCTGGCGGATGCTTTCGGGTTTGTCGCCGACAAGGCGATCGAAGAAAAGACGGACGTTTTTCTGATTGCCGGCGATCTGTTTGACCGGCCAACCGTGGAGCCGCCCCACCTGCGCCAGGCGCAACAGATCCTCGGCCGATTGAAAGCGAGCGGGATCCGGGTGATCGCAATCGAAGGGAATCATGACCGAGCCTTTATCCATTCCGACGAGCCCACCTGGATGCAGTTTTTGGCGGACGACGATCTATTGATTCTGCTGCGGACTCCCTTTGATTCGACCGGTCCGATTCTGACCCCTTGGGATCCGGAGCGAAAATCCGGTTCCTGGGTCGAATTCGACAACGTTCGCTTTGTGGGCGCCGGCTACTTTGGCGCCGCCACGCCGTTCAAGATCCGGCAGCTTGTGTCGAGGCTGGAACCTGGTAAGAACCACGTCCTTCTGCTGCATGCTGGCCCCGATTATTTTGTTGGAGAAAGTGGCGGATTTTCTGCGTCCGATCTCCAGACATTAAATGGAAAAGTCTGTTACGTCGCGCTTGGCCATATTCATCGGCCAATGTGTCATGGCGCCTGGGCCTGCAATCCTGGCTCGCCGGAAAACTGTGATGTCTGCGAAGCGAGCTACGATTTTGGTCCCGATGGTAAAGGTGTGCCGCGAGGCTATGCCGCCCTGGAGATCGACGCCTCTCGACGTCAGAAGCCGATCCACCTGGAGATTCGGAGCAATCCTCGCCGCCCGATTCGTCGGCTTGCGCTCGATTGTTCGCCATTCGGAAATAAGACCAGGGACGGTGCAGCTGCTTTCGTTCAGGCAGCAGTGAAGCTTATTCAAGAGGCTGAAGCCTTGCCGGAATCAGTGATTGATCTGCGACTGACAGGAAGACTCAATCTGAACCGCATCGCTTTGGATCATGGCAATGGCGTCAAATGAGATCGAGACGCAGGCCGCCGTTTTCGCGGTCGCGATCGATGTGAGCGACCTTAACGTTGCGGAAAGACAGGCGGCCTGCGGATCGATCACCGAACAGTTCTCGAGGGAAGAGCTGGAGAAGGCCGCAATCCGCGCTGTGGTAACCGAAAAGCATCTCTGGGGGCTTGACCACCGGGACGACGAGTTCGCGTCGCTTTTCTACGAGCTCAAAGAATCTGTGCGCCTGCGAAAGACTGGATCTGAACTGGCGGAACAAGTTGGGCGGAGTCCGCTGTTAGAACTCATTTGTGCGTCTAATTTGTCGGCCGGCGAGAACCGGGCGGAAATTGCAGCCGCTTCGGAGGGCCCCGCATGATCGTCGAGTCGGTAAGACTGAAGAACATCAAGTCATATGGCGAAGGATCCGACGGTAACGGCATAACGATTTTCTTCTTGCCGGGAACCAATCGAGTCGCGGGAAAAAATGGGCATGGGAAAACGACGTTGATCGAGAGTCTCGGGTACGCGCTTTTTCTTACGGAGCCCGTTTTTGAAGAAAATTTCCAACTCGAGACTTATTTTCTTCGTGCTGGGAAGAAGGCGGCGGAGATCGACGTAACTTTCAAACAGCTGGGTGACCTTTATCGAATCGAGCGCGGTCTGGGACCGCAAAACAAGCGTAGGACCAAAGTGGTTCAGTTGAATGACGGCAGCACCTGCGCCGAAGGTGACAAGGAAGTTTCCCTGTTCATTTCCCGATTGTTTGGGTTTCCGGATCGCAAGCGTTTTTCAGAGCTCTTTTGGAAATTGATCGGTGTCAGGCAGGGGCGATTGACCTGGCCATTTGATTCGAAGCCGAGCGTCGCCAAGGATTATTTTGAACCGCTTCTTGAGGTCGAAGTGTTCCGCGAGTGTTTCCATTCGCTGAAACCCGCTGTCGACGAGTTCCTGGCCCAACTCCATGATCAGGAGAAAATCAAGGCTGGTATCGAAGAGCGAATTCGAGAACGCAGCGAAAGCGCCGCAGGCGTAGAGGAACAGCGTCTGCAAGTGAGAACACATGAACAGCAACTGGAGTCATTGAATGAGTCCCTGGCTACGGCTCGGAAGGCAATTGAACAACTTGAGGCCAGGGAGTTCTCGCTCAAGGTGGCTGAAAGCCTGACTAGCGCGGCGAATAATACCCTCCTTTTGGCGCGCCAACAGCGCGAGTCCGCTCAGCAAAGGTTGAGAGAATCAGAGGCAGCCGGCGACCTTTTAGCCCGGCTCACCCCAGGCTACCAAGCCTTCGAGAGAGCCGGAATAGGCCTTCAGGATCATCGAGCCAAACAGAGCGAACAGCGGCGGCTCGAAAAGGAATTGGCCGAGACCGAGAAGAAAAAGGCCGAGTTGGATGGAAAGGCAGAGGCTGCGCGCCTGCAGTCGGATGCACTTACAGTCCAGAAACGGGAAAGGGAGGCGAGAGAAGAACTCCTTTTCCGTACGAATCGAATCATTGCGGTCCCATCTTTCCGGTTCTCAGCCGGAATTCGAGAAGGAAAAGAGGGCGGGGGAATCTATCATGAGGAACCTCTCCGGCGTCCGTCATTTCGTGAGACAGTTTTGGAATCTTACTCGCCCAAAAGGAGGCAACACTCAATAAAATAAAGGAGGTGACGGCGGACCTTTCTGCGTGGGACGCTTCCGTTTTGCAGAAAGCCAACCGGCAGGAGGGAACGGCGGAAGCGGCGCTCCAGAATCTCCGTCGACAATTGGCGGCCGCGAATGCCGAGCGTTCTTCTCTCTCGACACAGTTGGAGGAGATCACAGGCGGCATCTGTCCCTTTTCTGAAGGAGAGGTGCCGCCAATTCGATCCCTCGAAAGTGGAAGGAGATCTGAGGCAGAAGAACGCGACGGTGGACTACCTTGGAAGCAATATCAAGTCGGCCGAATCCATGCTGAATGCGGTAAAGAACGAACGCGAAAAATTGGAGCGGGAAGAGAGAGGTATGGCGGGGAAGAGCAGCCAACTGGAACTGATGGCGGCCGAGTTTTCCGGTTCATTTAACCGTCTCGAGTGGGAGGTGATACGCAAAGCGGAGAACGAGTTGCACCAATGGATTTTCAACGTCCCACCGATGCCATCCTTTCCGCATGTGGTCGTCGCCGAAGGCACCGACGCAAACATCATGGAAGGCTGCCATCGACAATATGTCGCCTATTTTACGGAATTGAAGAATTGGCGGCGAGGCGGTTGAGTACGGTGCCCGAGATTGGTTCGACGCATTTCAGGAAGAGGACCGGCATCGCAACGCGGAACGACAGGATGAAGTTAACGGCAACGACCAGCTGAAACGGATCGAACATGAAATTTCGAAGCTGAGCGCAGCTGCAAGCAATCAGCGCGAGGCCGCCGTTGCTTACGAGGATTTATCGGCTGAGCTTGTAGAATCAGTCGTCAATCTCGGTCAGCGGCTAGAGGCTTTCGGTTCTCTAGCCGATGAGATTGCAAGGTTGGAGCAGATTCAATTGAACCACCGAAACGACTACCAACAATATCTCGGAGCGAAGCCTCTGGCCGATGAACTGAGTGCGAGGGCAAAGGGCTGCCACATTCGGCGACAGGCGGAGGCGACTGCGGCTGAGACACTGAGGCTCCGCGAGATTGAGTTCGCGAAATTGAGCAAAGATTTCGATCCCTCCGCATTGCCGGCGTGGCGCCGGGAATTTGAACGGATCAGCGCAGCCGCGGTGAAAGAATCGGTAAACCTGGACAACGCCAAACGGGAACTACTGCGAGAAGAGGATCGTTTCCGTGAGTGGCAGGAAGCCTGCGCGAAACGGGACGAACTTGGTCGTGAGATTCGGCGGTTGGAAGCCGCGATCGAACTTGCAGAAACGGCGCGTATCGTCTTGAGGGATTCCGCACCGGCCGTGGCACAACATTTGTGCGATCGCATCGCCGCGCGAGCGCAACAGATATTCAACCAGATTAATCACGATCCGGTGGAGTTGAACTGGGAGGCCGCGCCGCGCTACAGCCTGCGGGTCATTCCAGGCGAACGCCGATTCGCAATGCTGTCGGGCGGAGAGCAGACCAAGCTTGCGTTAGCGATGACCCTGGCCATGGTCCAGGAGTTCAGCGGATTGCGATTTTGCATCTTCGATGAGCCCACTTACGGGGTCGATGCCGAAAGCAGGGAGAAACTCGGAGAAGTGATGCTGGAAGCACAAAAGGCCGCGGGGCTGGAGCAATTGATTCTTGTCTCTCACGACGATGCCTTCGACGGCAAGATTGAAAATGCAATTCTTTTGCAAAAGAAAGCCGCCGACGGTACCCAGGTAATTCAAACTTCCCGGTAAGTCCGAAAACCTGGAAGTCAGGCGTTTGCGAAGCTTGACCTCAGAGCCGGCTTGGCGCGTATTAGTTTCCCCAGGAGAAAACGAATGAATGCTATATTAGCTACTTTTGCCGCTGCCGGACTGATGATTGCAAATGTCTGGGCCCAGGAAAAGCCGCTGCCGGACAAGTATGAGGAGCCTATTGGGACATGTTACGAGGCGCTGAAGTATCCCTATCCGACAGCGTTTCTGAATTTGTTTGCCGAAGGTCAGGATCTGCGCATGTGCTTCATGGATGTCCAGCCGACCAAAAACCCCAACGGCCGGACCGTCGTCTTGCTGCACGGGAAAAATTTTTGGGGCGCTTACTGGGCGGAAGCCATTAAGTTCCTCGCTGAACAGGGCTTTCGAGTCATTGTCCCTGACCAAATCGGTTTTGGAAAGTCTTCGAAGCCGAACATCCACTACAGCTTTGATTTCCTGGCGGAGAACACGGCCGGCCTGCTCGATCTTCTGCACGTTCAGAAGGCGACCATCATCGGACATTCGATGGGCGGTATGCTGGCAATCAGATTTGCAAGGCTATATCCCGGCCGAACGGAAGCATTGATTCTTGAGTCCCCGATTGGACTCGAAGACTACAAACTGAGCGTGCCGCCGGCTCCGCTCGAGCAACTGTATCAGCAGGAACTGAACCTGACCTTGGAGGATTACCGGAAATACGTACAGAGCTACTTCGTCACGTACCCAAAGGATAAGGCGGAAATGTTTGTTGAACCCCGGATGCGCGTTAGTTTAAGCGGTGATTTTCCCCGTTGGGCTTTGTGTGCAGCGTTAAGCACTTTGATGATTTATCAGCAGCCGGTTTGCTACGAGCTCTCTGAGATCAGGGTTCCCACCCTCCTCATCGTCGGACAGGAAGACCATACGGCCGTTGGAAAGGATCGTGCGCCGATCGACCTGCGTCGGAATCTCGGAAATGTTCCCGAACTGGCGAAAAAGGCCGCCGAAGCGATTCCGGGCGCGCGTCTGATCGAATTGCCGAACGTGGGTCACGTTCCGCACCTGGAAGCTCCAGATGCGTTCAACCAAGCCGTCGAGGACTTTCTCCGGCGCTGAAGTGCGATCGCGTCCTCCTAGATGACGAACAGCGCGACCCAATCCGGCGCTCTAACCGTTCGTGCGCACGACCGACGCAATTGGATCCTCCTGCTCATATTGTCACTTCCCTCGATCTACGTTTTGTTGACGCTGCCGCCTCTTTGGCGTGACTCGGACGGTTTCAACGAAGTCGCGTCGACCTTTGCTCCGAAAGGTATCATCCACTGGCTGCCCGGGTACTGCCTTGGGGCGCGGTTGATCCTTCTCGGCGCTGGTATCGTTGGAAGTTTGCTGGGAGGTCACGGCATCCCGTACCTGTCCATCAGCATAACCCCCCTCAACAATATCGGACTCTACACACTGATCCTGGTCCAACATCTTTTTCTTGTCTTCTCGCTCCTTTACGGAGTGAACGCGTTCAGCAGCAGCTTCCTCTTGAAAGCTGTCTTTTGTGCTTTCCTAGTGCTTACCCCTTGGTTGTATATTTATGCGAATTGCATTGGAAGCGAGGCTCTCAGCAATCCGCTGGTGTACCTGATCTCCGCCTTTGGCTGGAAGTGCATGAAGGCAAATGAACTAAGCAGGGAGAAATTGCTGCTCTATTTTGCGCTTCTTGTTGGCGCATCCTTAACGCGACAGATCAACATCCTGTTCGCGTCTCTCCTGCCACTGGCGCTGTTGCCGCTGGCGATAGGGGAGCTGGTTGGTCCCCGGAAAATCCGATCTGATTGCGCCCATCAAACCCGATTCCACAATGGTCGCAGATTTTTGATCTTCGTGGGCATCGGCCTGTTTGCAATTGGAACATCGATCCTGGTGCAACAGGGCTTGTGCCGGCTATTCCGGGTACCATTCCGTTCCACTTTTGGGGAAACATTTGAATGGCGCTTGGGCTACCTGGGCGATTTGTCGACTGGAGAAAGAACCAATTTCGTCGAAACAATCGGCAACAAGATCCGCGATCCCGTGACCGCCGAGGCGCTTGAGGCTCTGAATCGGTCTCTGAACCAAGGCGACAAATGGGCTGACATGTTTCTCTTTTATAAGATCGACGAAATCCTCATCCGATCCGGCCTCAGCGACATGCAGCTTCGGACCTGGCAGACAGACCTGAAGTTAAACCGGATCGCGACTTCCGTCCTGCTTTCGGCGGACCCTCATTTTTTGAGGGCCGTCTGGTCGGATTTCGCGAAATGGCCCCTTTTCACGCAAGCGGACCTAGCCTATCCACCGTTTGTCCTTACGGACTGGCTACAGACTCAGCTGCCCTATCCGAGATATGGACGATTGAGAGGTCTCGTTTCGTTTCAACATGAAGCCGGTTATTTCAACGATCTTTGGAAGCGGGCTCCTTATTTCCATGTGCTCGCTGGAGTCCCGATGCTGGTGATGGCCTGCCTGACAGCGGTATTGAGCAGCGTTCCTCTTTTCGCTCGTTCCCAGGGCTCATCAGCAAAAGAGGGAATTTCCTACGCCCTGAGTCTGGTCGTCCTTGGACTCTTGTTTGCTCTTGGCAATTGCTTAAGCACCTTTCTGGGTGCGCGGTTTTATCTGCCGGTTTATTCACTTTTTCAGATGGGGATGATGCTTACCACGTCGTTGGCTGTAAGCGTTCATCTCGAAAGACTGGAAAGTTTGAGAAACTCGCGCTAAAAGCACGCCATGTCTCGATTGCTTTTGGTCTTATTCGCCAGCCTGATTCTGGGATCCATTGTGAAAGCACAGGATCAGGGTGAGCACGTTGTAGTCACCGGAGGCCCCTCCCTGATGGAGTGGGAGAAATATAAGCTTCAGCCGCACGACAACTGGTGGATGAATTTTGTGCGTGCGAGCCGGTTGCGGATCGAGCAACTCCGGCAGCAATACGGGTCATCGGCAAAGATCACCTGGCTGGTTTACCAGCGCGGTTACCAGCGCCGTCAATCCCAGGAACGTGAAAGTCTCTTCAGCATCATCCAATCGGTCCGGGACAAATACGGACTGAATATGATTTATTTCAACAGCACCGATCAGCTCTGCTATTACCTCAATCACGGAAACAATCGCGCGCGCAATAAGATCGCGACCTTCGATTACTTCGGGCATTCGAACAAGGCATGTTTCATGATTGACTACAGCAACGAAATAGGGAGCGGATCGAAGGTCTGGCTTCATGAGACCGAGCTGAAGGACAAATTGCATCGCGGGATTTTTGCCAGGAATGCTCATGTGCAGAGCTGGGGATGCTACACCGCCGAGAGCATGTCGAAAATGTGGTACCAGGCTACGGGTGCAAAGATGATCGGAGCAGTTGGCAAAACTCAATACATGACCAACGAGTTACCCGTGCTTGTATCGGCAACAGGAAAATGGAGCACGGGATTCTAGCAAACCGCGGATCAATCGATGCGCCATTCCTGATGATGCCGAAAATGCGGGACGTCTTATGACTCTGTCGGAACTCCAGAGTATTTACGAGGAATTTCGATCCGCCACCGGAGAGTGTGCCGATCAACTGTTTGATGCCGATGCCGGGTACACCTCTCGAGAACCAGCCGCCGGTCGATATCTTCGAGTTGGTTCGTTTGATCGCGACGACACGTATTGCGCTGCCTAAAGCGAAAGTCCGGTTGTCCGCCGGGCGGACACGGCTTTCCAGGGAAGGGCAGGCTTTATGTTTGTTCGCCGGCGCTAACTCGATCTTCTACGGGAACAAGCTTCTCACGGCCAAGAACCCAGGGGTCGATCAGGACCGGGAATTGATGAAGGCGCTGAATCTTGAAGGTTCGCGAGTCGTCCCGCTTCAATGAGCCCGAATCAGCAAAAGTTCGGGATTAAGTTTTACCGGTCAGAGAGGCGACTGAAATATTTAATCGCTATTCGACTTGCGCGATTCTGAACTCAGGGCACTGTCCGTTTCGGAAAGGCAACTACTCTGTATGACTCAGGACGAATTTGATGATTTGATTCAGGAGATTCGTGAAGAAGATCCTGAGCAGCTGGACTCGGAGTTTTTTGTTCGAGATAAGGCTTTCAAAGAGGAAAAACTGGGCAAGCTCGAGCAGAAGGCGAGATTTACCTTGCCCGAGGAATATCGGAATTTCCTCAAAAGGTTCGGAGCCGGCGATATCGGTACGATTACCGTGCTCTCCCCGGATCCGGAAAGCGACTTTTCGCTCTGGAAAGGCCAGGAACCCTTTGAAAAAGTCAATTGGGTTCCCGTCGTCGACGACGGGAAGAGCAACTATTACGGGTTCGTCGTCGAGAGCGGAGTATGTTCGCGCGAGATATGGTTTGCCGATCAGGACCTCGGATATGAACTTTCCGGAACCGATTACGAGGACTTTTACGAGCTTATCTCTGCCGAGGCGTTTGGAGTCGACATCTGAACAACCCCAAGCCGCGTTTCGTGGTCTATCGGAAGGCTCAATGCGAGTGGCGGGGCACGGCCGCCCCGCTTTTGCCGACCAGGAAATCGAGATCGACTCCTTGATCCGCTTGGAGCACGTGGTCAAAGAACAACCGATACCAACCGCGTGAAGGAGGCTCCGGCGCCTTCCAATGCGTCTTTCGGCGGGCAAGCTCGTCGTCCGACACTTCGAGATGCAACCTTCGCTGCGGGACGTTGAGTTCGATCATGTCGCCATTTTGAACGAAAGCCAACGGGCCTCCAGTGGCCGCCTCTGGAGAGACGTGAAGTACCACCGTCCCAAAGGCGGTGCCGCTCATTCGACCGTCCGAGACGCGGACCATGTCCGTGATCCCTTTCCGCAGTAATTTGGGCGGCAAGGGCAGATTACCGACTTCCGCAAATCCGGGGTATCCTTTTGGTCCCGCCCCTTTGAGCACCATGATACACGTTTCGTCGATGTCGAGATTCTCGTCGTCGATCGTTTCATGAAAGTGTTCGATATTCTCAAACACAACCGCGCGTCCGCGATGGGTGAGCAAGGCAGGCGTGGCCGCCGAAGGTTTGATGACGGCGCCGTTCGGCGCCAGGTTTCCGCGCAGCACCACGATCCCTGACACCGGCTTGAACGGTTTGACGAATGGGAAAATCACGTTGGGGTTATAACACTCGGCATCTTTCACATTCTCCCAGATCGGCTTCCCGTTGACCGTTAGAGCATCTTTGTGCAGACAACCGGCCTCACCAAGTTCGCGTAACACAACCGGGAGGCCGCCCGCATAGTAAAAGTCCTCCATCAAAAATTCTCCGGACGGCTGAAGGTTCAACAAACAGGGCAAGTCAGCACCGATTTCGATGTCGTCGAGCTTCAAATCCACCCCGACTCGACCAGCCAGGGCAATGAGATGGATTATCGCGTTGGTCGACCCACCTATCGCGGCGTTCGCTCGAATTGCATTCTCGAAAGCGGATCGGGTGAGGATCTTATCCATCGTGAGATTTTCGAACACCATCTCAACGATTCGCCTTCCCGCCATGTGCGCCAAGACTTGGCGACGGGCGTCGACGGCGGGAATTGCCGCATTTTGAGGCAGCCCCATCCCGAGCGCTTCGACCATAGACGCCATCGTGGAAGCCGTCCCCATCGTCATACAATGGCCGCGCGAACGGTTCATGCAGGATTCCGCCTCGAGGAAGTCGTTCATACTCATTTTTCCGGCGCGCAGAGCGTCAGACATTTGCCAGACGCCGGTGCCCGAGCCGATTCTCTTGCCCTTGAAACAGCCATTCAGCATCGGGCCCCCGGAAACGACCAAAGTTGGCAGGTTGCAACTGGCCGCGCCCATCATCAACGAAGGGGTTGTCTTGTCGCAACCGCATAAAAGCACAACCCCGTCGATCGGGTTGCCGCGAATTGACTCCTCCACATCCATCGACGCAAGGTTGCGGAAAAGCATCGCCGTCGGACGCAGATTGGATTCTCCCAACGACATCACGGGGAACTCGACAGGAAAAGCGCCCATTTCGTAGACGCCCTTTTTCACGTATTCGGCCAGCTCCCGGAAATGGGCGTTACAGGGCGTTAACTCCGACCATGTATTGCAAATCCCGATCACCGGGCGGCCATCCAACAGGTGATTTGGCAAGCCCTGGTTTTTCATCCAGGCGCGATGAATGAATGTGCTTCGGTCGATGGTTCCGAACCAGGCGTGGCTTCTCAACGGGGCGGAGGCTTTCTTATCCATAGCGTTCTTCCAATTTAGTGTCCCGTCCTCGAAATAACAGGCATATTGTTGCGATCATCCAGCACCAGTTTGAGGTTTGCAGGTAACGAGCTGTGCGTCGTATTGGCTGATCCTTAGGATATTACCCAAAAACTTACCTTTACCCCGGGCCATTTGAGCATGCACTACGGGACTAATAAACAGGAGACTCAGAGAGAATAAGAGACAGTATAATTTGTGTGTGATTGGCTGACCAACTACAACAAGAGATCGTGGAACGCTAGAAAATAAAGGATTGGTTGTTTTGGTCAGGTAGAACTAAATCTGGCCTTCGGTTGCCAGAACCCAAGCGGAAGTTGCACCACTTTGCGAGGTTTCAAGGGACCCGCCCTGAACAAACCCGGAATTCTGCGTGATCCAGTTTACTTCAGCCCGGCTGCGGCCATTACGCCCTGGGTCACCCTTTTCTGGAAAATCAGGTAGGCAGCCGCCGTCGGGATGGAAGCCAGGACAGCGATGGCCGACGTTTTCGCAAAGGCAACACCATAGGCCGATTGGACTTGGGTCATCCCGACCGGGATCGTGAGCATCGGGGTCGAGTTGGTGATAATAAACGGCCAGAAAAAATTATTCCAAGCACCGATGAAAGTGACAATGGCCATCGCCCAGATAATGCTCCAATTGAGCGGGATATAGATGTTGAATAGAATTCTGAAATCACCTGCCCCATCGATCACTGCGGCATTGCGGAAATCTACCGGGACTTGGTCAAAGAACCGCTTGAAAACTATAACCGATAAGGGTGTCGCGATTTGGGGCAAAATGATTCCGGCATAGGTGTTTACGAAATGTAGTTTGTTCATTAGCATAAACAGCGGGATTGCCATCGCGCCAAAGGGAAGCATGAACCCTACCATCAGCGCCAGGTTAATGAGTCCCTTTCCCCTGAAATCGAGACGGGAAAGAGCATAGGCGCACATCAAAGCACAGGAAATCGAAAAAAATGTAATCACTGCCGAGACCAGGATGGTGTTCAGATACCAGCGGAAGATCGGGCTGTTTTGGAGACATAGATAAAAGCTCCAAAATCTGGTGGAAACGGTACGAAGGAAGGCGGAAGCGCGATAGTTTCTGTTTCGCTCTTCAAAGCGGTGGCGACAATCCAATAAACGGGAAACAGCCATGCCAAAGCCATGATCACCGTCAGTCCGGTGCAAATCCATGGCTAATGCCGACATACGTTTCTTTTTCATCTTGAACCTCTCCCCTGCAGGAGTCGGAATTGGATGGCCGAGATCAGTAACATGATCACGACTAACACGATCGCTACCGCGGATGCATAGCCGCCTCGATTCAGCTGAAATGCCTGGCGATACATGTAAAGGAGGACAACCATCGTGGAATTATAGGGTCCCCCCTGCGTCAGGAGATACACCTGGTCAAAAATCTTGAATTGCGCGATCAGTTGAAGGACCAAGACCAAGCTGGTTACCGGCCAGATCAGCGGACAGGTAATACTAATAAACTGCTGGAAGGCATTCGCTCCATCGATCGACGCGGCTTCATAGACTTCCGACGAAATATTTTGGAGGCCCGCGATAAAGAGCAGCATGTTAAACCCAACCGTCCACCAGATTGTCACCAGCGCTACGGCCGGGCATGGCCCAGAGTGGGTCCTGAAACCATGCGATCGAACTTCCAACCAGGTAATTGATGATTCCGAAATTGGTGTCAAGAATCCACAGTGAAGCCGTCGTCACGACGCTGACCGGCAGGACGAAAGGTAAAAAAAACGCCGAGAGGATAGGCAGCCGCAATCGTTTTAAACGAACCACTAAGAGAGCCAGAAAAAACCCGACCGCTGTATTTGGCACGACGGTCAAAAAAATGAAGTAGAGCGTATGCCATACCGAAGCCCAAAAATCCTGGTCACGAATTAATTCGGCAAAATTTTGCAGTCCGACAAAACTTCCCTGGCCTGCGATATCCGAATTGGTCAGGCTCAAATAGCAGACCTGAAATGCGGGACAATATCAAAAAAACTCCGTAAAAGAAGAGAAACGGAGCGACGAAAACCCAACCGCTTGACCAGCCCTTTCGGCGCTTCGTTCGGCCGGCCATTGAGCTGAGCTTTCGTCATAGCAGAACAACCACCCTCCCGGGTTGGCCTACTGCTGTTGCTTGGCAAACTTTTGCAGTTCGCCGATGAATTGAGTGAAACCTTTGTCGACCGGCAATTGCCCATTGATGGCCGGAATCAGGAAATTGCTGATCGCGCCAAAACTCGGACTGCCCACGCCAAAGATCGGTATCCCAGGCTCGAATACGACATTTTTTGCCGCCCCGGCGCTATATTGGTTGTTCGGCGACATCTCCTTGTAGGCGGCGCTCTCCTGAACGGGGAGATAGGCCGGGATGTGACCGCCACCTGCCCAGGTTACTTGCTTAACGACGTAGGCGATAAATTTCAGGGCCGCGGCAACTTTTTCCGGAGACGCCGGTGTTTTCTGATTGTTCGGGATCGCTAATTGGTGGGAATCGGCCCAGGTATCCTGATTTTCGAAGAGTTTCGGAAAAGGCGCGATCCCGTATTCGAAGGTAAGCTTATTTTGCTTTTGCAGGTCAACAAGGGTTGGCACTTCCCAGTTGCCGTTGATCATGAAAACGCCGCGCCCTGCGGTGAACAGCGCCACCATCGAAGGATAGGTCGTATTCTTCGGAATCAGTCCATCCTTCGCCCAGTCCGCTAAAATCTGAAGTGCTTTGCTTCCCGGAGCCGTGACGCTATCGAAGGACAACTGACCGTCTTTCAAGAAATCGCCGTTCTGCTGTTTGAAAAATGTGTACCAAACACGCCAACAAGATGCGGGATCCTCTGAGTTCGTCCCCGACCATGCGATGGGAATCAAGTGGGTTTTGGCTTTGACGGCGGCTAACATCTTCGTAAATGACTCGATGTTGTCAGTGCCGCTCGGTTTTCCATCGGCATCGAGCAGGCCAGCCTTCTTCAGCGCGGTCTTATTGTAGTATAGGACTATCGTATGAATGTCGAGTGGGACGCCGAACAGTTGGTCCGTTTTTCCGTAGGTCTTGCTTAGCTCCAGAGATCTGTCTATGAGTGACTTCTGGAAGTCTGAGGTCTTTAAACCGGCTTGGGTAAGTTCTTCCGTTGTGATCGGTCTCAGGTCTTTGTTTGCGATTCCGGCAGGGAAGTGTGAGAGATGATAGGTCATGACGTCGGGTGTTTCACCGGAAACGACCGCCGTGTGAACCTTGGTATAGAATGGCTCCCCCCAGGTGAGAGTCGACTCGTTGACGTGGATCTCGCTTTGGCCCTTGTTGAACTCTTCCACAATTTGTTTCATTCGCACTCCGTCGCCGCCACCGAGAAAATCCCAATAGGTAATTTCGGTTGGCGCGGCTAGTGCGACGGTGGAAAAGAAACACGCTGCAAGACAGGAAATGGTTATTTTCATGGGGGATCTTTTGTTTTGATATAGGAAGAACGGGGCGAACGATCAAGGCATTTCACCTAATAAGAAAGGGAAAGCACATTCCAGGAGAGGGGTTTCAGCGGTGTATTGATGGTGTCCGGTTGAATGGTGAATTCCTGATGTTCGCCTGGTTGAACAGCGTCAGGTCTCTGTGCCGTATTTGTCGCGAGAAGGTCGTTCCCGGCAATCTCAAAGGCCTCGCAACCTTTGATTTGCGGGAAGCCTCGCAGATCAATGGTCAGGTCCACGGTGCAGGAGGTCTCACGGTTCAGGACGAAAAAAACAATCTTTCGCTGGCCGGCGTCATGAACCGCGGACGCGACAATGTGATCAACCGTTCCCGCGGTTTTTGTTTCGCATTGAGTCGACCGGATCTTGGTCTGAAGGACGCTGCCACGGGCATGCCGGGTAACGAGTTTGAAGGGATGAAAGATCGTCTGGCGCCAAGCCGCTCCGCCCGGTTCCGCAAAAATAGGTGCGATCACATTGACCAATTGAGCCAGGCATGCCGCTTTCACACGATCCGAGTTGTTCAGAAGTGTGATCAAGGCTCCTCCAACCATCAGGGCGTCTTGCAAATCGTAGACCTCTTCAATCAAGCGTGGCGCAATTGGCCATCCCGGCTTTGCACGATCCTCTTCCGCACGTGCTTTGTACCAGACGTTCCATTCGTCAAAGGAGAGCATGATCTTCTTAGCCGATCTTCGTTTTGCAGCGATTGCATCGCAGACGGCGACAGCTTCTTTAATGAAACTGTTCATCATCTCGATGTTGGCCAGGAACTCCTGCACATCATTGTGCGGGTTCTCGTAATACATGTGCAGGGAGAGAAAATCTGCGATATCAAACGTGTGTTCCATGACCTCGTATTCCCATGCGCCGAATGTTGGCATGAAACGACCGGAAGATCCGCATGCCGCAAGCTGGATCGCGGGATCCACCCACTTCATCACTTTGGCAGCCTCTTTCGCGATCCGGCCGTACTCGGTTGCGGTTTTCTGACAGATCTGCCACGGGCCATCCATCTCATTGCCCAGGCACCAAAACTTCACGGCGTGCGGTTCTTTGTACCCGTGCGCAGCTCTAAGGTCGCTCAGAAGGGTGCCTCCCGGGTGATTGCAATACTCGAGATATTCTCGCGCCTCATCGGGGCCGCGTGTCCCCAGGTTAACCCCCAGCATCGGTTCCGTCTGGGCCAGCTTGCACCACTCGATAAATTCGTTTGTCCCAAAACTATTTGTTTCCGTACTGAACCAAGCGAGATCGAGTCGTTTAGGTCGTTCCTCGACCGGACCTACACCATCCTCCCAGTTATAGCCCGACATGAAATTGCCTCCCGGGTAACGGATGATCGTCGGACCCAGTTCTCGAACTAGCTCGAGGACGTCTGCCCGAAATCCGTGCGCGTCCGCTTTCGGGTGGCCAGGCTCAAATATGCCGGTGTATACACACCGGCCCAAGTGCTCAACGAACGACCCGAACAGACGGCGGTCCAATTGCGAAAGGCAAAAATCGGCGTCGACGATGATCTGGGCTTTATTCATAGAGAAAGTGACTGTGTAAACGGTTTGCGATAACAGGTTGCTGCTCTTTTGGCGTCCGAACGGTAAGATCGTTCGGAATCGACATGGGGATTTCCCATTTGCCTACACAACATTCGCTTCCGACGCAATGCCTAGCCCGACGACCTGACAAATCCGAAAAGCTGTGAGCCCGCGGGCAGATGCCTGTGAAGGAAAGTAAAGCCTCTCCACCGCGTCAGGAGTGGCCTGTCGGCAGGAACTGTACTTGAGAAAGGAGTTTGGTTGAAATCCGCCCCTTTACTTCCTCTTGGCCGCTTCGTCGTCCAGAGCGGCTTTCACGGAAACCTCGAGTTCGTCATACAGCGCTTGATCAGCGCGCAACGCTTCCTTGGCGGCATCTCGTCCCTGGGCCAATTGTTGGCCTTTGTATGATATCCAGGAGCCGCGCTTCTCCAGGATATTTTTCTCCAAGGCCAAATCCAGCAGCGCCCCGACATTTGAGATCCCCTCGTTGTACATGATATCAAACTCCGCCTCCGTGAAGGGGGGAGCGACCTTGTTTTTGACCACCTTAACCTTTGTTCGGTTACCTGTTACGGTCCCATCTGTCTGCTTGATCGCGGCGATCCGGCGAATATCGATTCGGACGCTGGAATAGAATTTCAGCGCCTTGCCGCCGGGCGTCGTCTCCGGGTTCCCGAACATCACGCCGATTTTCTCTCGAATTTGATTAGTAAAAATACACGTGGTCCGAGCCTTCGAGATGAGTGCGGTCAATTTTCGGAGGGCCGCGCTCATCAGACGGGCCTGCGCTCCGACGGTGGCGTCGCCGATTTCACCCTCTAGTTCGGCTTTGGTCACCAGTGCGGCAACGGAATCAATCACAATCACGTCGAGAGCATTGGAGCGAATCAAGGTTTCGCAGATGCGCAGCGCTTCTTCGCCAGAACTCGGTTGCGATACCAGGAGGTCATCGAGATTGACCCCGAGCCGCCGCGCGTACTGCGGGTCGAGTGCGTGCTCGACGTCGATGAATCCGGCCAGGCCTCCGCGCTTTTGTGCCTGGGCAACCACAGTGAGCGTTAAGGTGGTCTTTCCGGAAGATTCAGGTCCGAATACCTCAACGATTCGTCCTCGCGGAAATCCACCGACGCCGAGCGCCCGGTCAATCAAGATGTTGCCGGTAGGGATCACCTCGACCGGGGCGATATGATCGTCGCCGAGCCGCATGATGGCACCTTCGCCGTAATCTTTCGCGATTTGCTGAAGGGCTAGATCCAGGTTTTTCTTTCGAGCGGCGTATGCAGGATCGGGTAAGCCCACCTCGGAATTTTTGGCTGCCATGGTGTTGTCATGATTGACGAGGACGCAACGGAAGACAAATCAGAAAGTGGGCCCGAACGCGAACTCCATACAGGACTTGGAATGAAACCCGTTCCAGCTTTTTGGCGTCGCCGAGATTAGCGGCGATAAAGGCTAAGAGCTTTCAGGCAATCTCAACCACGAATTTTCCCGTTGTTTTCCTCGCTTCCAAATCGCGGTGCGCCTGGGCGAGTCCGGCTAACGGGCAGGTTTGTCCGATCCTGAGCTTGAGAGATCCTTTCGCGACCCAGTTAAGTACCTTGGTAGCCCGTTCGCTAAAGCTGGCTGCGTCCGCGATGTAATGGGTCAGGCTCGGGCGAGTCAGAAACAATGAACCCTTCTGGGTCAATGTAAGTGGATCGATCGGCGGGACCGGGCCACTCGACTGACCGAACAAAACCAGCATTCCCAAAGGGCGCAGCACGTTCATACTGCCTTCGTAGGTCGTTTTGCCGACAGAGTCATAGACAACGTGAACACCACGGCCATCGGTTAGCTGCTTGATCGCCTCTACGAAATCGGACTGAGTATAGAGGATTGTTTCATCTGCGCCGGCTCCCCGGGCCAGATCGGCCTTTTCCGGTGTGGATACCGTGGTGTAAACCGTAACGCCCCTGTGCTTGAGCAGCTGAATGAGTAAGAGCCCCACACCGCCGGCACCGGCATGAACCAAGGCAGCCTCGCCGGCTCTCGCAGGATAGGTGGTTTCACAAAGGTATTGGGCGGTCATTCCCTGAAGGAGGGCCGCCGCGCCAGAGCGATCGTCGACCCCGTCCGGGAGCGCGACCACTTTCCAGGAAGGTACGGCAACAAACTCTGCATAAGCTCCCGGATGCTGGGTCCATGCAACCCGGGTACCCGCTTTGAACAAGCTCTCAGAACCGGCTTTTTCGATGACGCCTGCTCCCTCCATACCCAGGGCAAACGGCAGCGCGCTCTTGTACAAGCCCGTCCGTTGATAGACATCGAGAAAGTTCACGCCTGCGGCATGAACCCGGATTAAAACTTCTCCCGGTTGGATATCGGGAATTGGGACTTCGTCCAATTGAAGGACCTCGGGCCCGCCATAGGCGTGAACTCGGATTGATTGCATAGAGTGACTAATTCGTCAGCCTGCGGCGATAAACAACCGTAGTCAAGCAGACGAGTTTTGCTCGCCGCCATCCTGGCGGAGGCGGCTAAGGCCTCCGCCCTGTCTCCCTTCTTCGAACGAATTCTTAATCCACCGAGATCTTGCGTGGCTTAACGCTCTCTGCCTTGGGCAGAGTCAGGCTCAAAATCCCCTGCTCGATGCGAGCGCCAATTTTTGCGGTGTCGATCGACGGGTCGAGTTCATACACGCGCCGGTAGTCGTTGTTCCGGATCTCGCGATAAACTGGTTCACCCGGAGACTCAGTAGTTTGGCGGTGGCCGACAATGGCCAACTCACCATTCTCCACCGTGATTTCAAGGCCAGCCTTATCCACACCGGGCATTTCGGCCCGGATCACGTAGCCATCTTCCGTGGATTCGACATCCACCAGCGGCGTTGCGTACTGCACCCGCCGTTGCTCCGGGACCGGGAGATTTGCTGATTCATTTTGCTGTTGAGGCAGAATATTCATGTTCTTCTCGAGTTATTTGATGCCGCGGCACCAGGGCCGCGGCGCTTGTTAATTTTAGCTGAGAGATACTTCGATCTGTTTCGGCTTGCCTTCTTCTGCCTTCGGTAAGGTGACTGTCAGAATTCCGTTCTTGTAGGTCGCTTTGACTTTTTCTGCATTTACCAGAGCCGGCAGTGTCAAGCTTCGTTGAAACTTGCCGAAAAACCTTTCCGTGCGAAAACCCTGATCGGCATTCCCTTCATGTTTGCGCTCTCCCGCGATCGTGAGCGTGTCTCCGTGCAAAGAGATCTCAATCTCCTCCTTCTTCAAACCCGGAAGTTCTACTTGGACGGTGAACTGGTCCTTATCCTGGTAGACATCCACTGCGGGAGTCCATCGGCTGAGCGAGGTCAAGGGTCGAAAGAACGAGCCGAAGGGCGACTCAAAAACGCGGTCCATTTCCTCGCGCACAGTGGCCAGCCGATCGAGAGCGACGGTCAGATCACTTTGGGGATAACGTTGATAACGTACGATATTCATAAGATTACTTTTCTTTTTCAAAATTGCAGGCACACCGGGGAACAGAGCTTACGGAATGCCAATAGATCGGATTTTTTTAAGCCATTGATTACGAGAAGGTTACAATCCAAGGAGAGGAGAAGGACAATCTCCATATGCGCCAAACTGGCGCAATCTTGAGCGACAAAATGGCTATCGGTTGGATTTGTGCCAATATGACGCTTTGGTGGCTCGCGCTAGAACATTGGTAGATGCTATGGGTGTTGTCAGGCTGCTGGGAAAGCAGCAACCTGACAAATGAAAAAATACGAATTGGCGCCCATAACGGAAACAGCCGCACGGGCAAGAGAAACAAACGACCAAAAGGGGAAAATTGCAAAGCAGATCGTGCTGGGGATCGACGCGCATTTGTGCGGTTATCAGGTTTGCCGCAAGATCGATGCCGGGGGCCTGCAACCGGCACAGAGCTTCAATCAGGCGGCGCTTTTGCTCTTTGCCTGCAAGCAGTTGCGATTAGCGGAAAAGGTTTACGCCGTCTACGAAGCTGGACCCCTGGGTTATGTGCTTTACCGCAAGCTCATCGAATTGGGGATCGAGGCGGTGGTTTGCGCCCCGGAGTCACTGGAAGCGGGCAGCAAGCGCAAGAATAACAAAATTGATGCCCGTAAACTGGCTGGGCGGCTTTACACCTGCTCCGGGCAGGGGAAACGTGCCGGCGTATCGGCGTAGGGCGTGTCGGCGTGAATGGAGGTTATCCTCCAAGGTAGATGCGCTCCGCAGCGGGACATCCGATGGTGACCGACGGTGCCGCGCCTAGGACCTTCTACGCGTTCGGGCGCGTCCGGCGTGGCAGGGGAAACGTGCCGGCGTATCGGCGTAGGGCGTGTCGGCGTGTGAGATATCCTCCAAGGTAGATGCGCTCCGATGCGCGCCGCAGCGGGACATCCGATGGTGACCGACGGTGCCGCGCCTAGGATCTTCTACGCGTTCGGGCGCGTCCGGCGTGGCACGTCTGGAGAATAAGCTAAGCTTCGATCACGCCGACACGCCGACACGCTTCTTCCGTTATCTCACGGGGTAGAGCAGGCGTTCGCTCTGCTCTTCAAATACTTTGACGATCGTGCAGAGATAAACCGATTGGTCGGTAAATTGGCGATATTTTGTGATCTCGGATTGGTTCAGCACTTTGAATCCGTAGCGCTCAAAGAGCTTGAAACCGCGCCTGCCTTCGAATGTCACCATTTGAGCGTGGACCTGTTTAACGCCATGATCGTGAAGAAACCGGAAATAGGTTTCGAGGAGCTCGCGGAAGACCGCGACGGCTTTAACATCCGGGAGAAGGTTGGCATGAAAATGTCCGATCGTGCGAGGGGCCGCAGGCACTTCGCGCCACGCTTTTGAAACCATCCAGTGGATGAATCGACGTGATTGCCGGCTGTAGCCAGCGTAGCGGCTCAGCACCTTTCCGGCATAAATGACATTCTGCAGCAGACTGTGAACCTGGTGTTGCCAAGGATGGCGCGACCCGAGAAGATATCCTTTGACGACGTTGTCCTTAATCACTACGAATGCGGAATCCGGTTCGTATTTCAGGTAATACTCGGTAAGGAAGTCCGCAAACAATTCCCGATCCTCGAACACCGGGTCGATCGCATTTCCCAGAAATCCAGTCTCGCAACAAAGCGCACGCACCGACTCGCGGTCGGACGGACGATAGTTTCGGACTTGAAAGTCCTTGGCCTCGAGCACCTTGAATTCCATTAGGTTCCGCAGACTACAGATTCGATTTTTTGGTAAATGTCAAACATCCTCTCGAATACCTTGTGCCAGGGGTAACGCTGGATCACGCGGCGACTCGCCTCGATGCCCGCCGCCTGCAAATCGGTCTTACTCATGGCTCGGATCGCCGCCGCCAGCGACTCGGGAGAATTCTCTTCTGCCCAATGAGACTGATCAGCGAAAATAATTCGATCCATGTAGCTGCCCCGAATTCCAACCACCGGTGTCCCGCACGCTTGACTCTCCAGCGCAACAAGACCGAAGGTTTCTTGAACGCCAGGGTGAACAAACAGGTCCGCTGCTCGATAGATTCTGGCGAGCAGCGATTGATCCGAGCTATACCGGAGCCAGGTTACAGCCCCTGTTTCTTTCTGCAGGTCGATCAGATCATCCCGGTAGTGGCCGTCACCGACAACAAAGAGGTGGAAGTGGGCGGGCTCTCCGGTTTGTAACAGATTGAATGCTTGAAATAGCGTCTTGACGTTCTTTTCAGGAGCGAGCCGCCCAACGTAAAGCAGCACGATCCGGTCTTTTGGAATATCGAACTCCATCCGGTTAGCAAACTTGTCGGAGCCTCGATTGAAGACCATGTTGTCGATGCCCAGTTCGCACAGAACGATATTCTCGACGCCCCAATCGGACAAGACCTGGGCTAAGCCCGTCGAGGGAACGAACGTCTTGCGGAAGTGGTTGTAGAGATTTCGAACGTAATTTTTCGCCACCTCCATCATCACGTTGGTCGCGGTCTCGCCCATGTATTTCATGGTGGTGCGAAGGTAAGCCTCTGGAAAATGCGAGTGGTAAAAACCGACCACCGGGATGCGAAGCGCCTTACCGGACGCGATTGCCTTCCAAGCCACCTGGTACGGATCGCTCGACTCGATGACGTCCGGTTTCTCCCGTTCCAGGACCTCCTCGACGGCATTCAGGTTGAGCAGGGCGCGGTAACGCGAAGTCCTGGAGACGAGCGGTGATCCGATCAGGAACGTTTTGCTTCGTGGCGCTTCGATTTTTTCCGTTTTTTTCCCTGGGATAATGAGGAGATGTTCGTGACCGAGCGCGTTAGCATACTTCCGCTTTTCCTCCAGATAACGTTTCACCCCGCCGCTGAAAGGGGAATAAAACTGCGTAAGATCGCAGACTTTCATCGGATATGCGCCGGTCGTCGTTGAGTGCCCAACGTCTGGCGCTCGGGGTGTTTCGGTTGGAAGCAGATCGCGCAGTGTGCGAATTCGGCAGCGCGGAAAGCAACTGTTTTCTAAATTGTGCTCCACCTTTGCGGTGTAGGTGAGATCGAGCACGAGAACGCAGAGTTCGGCTGGCCGATTGATCCTGCAGAACTGAGGAAAGAAGGATTGCTAAAAGGCTTGGCGACGCTCCGGGAGAGCCTGCGTGCTTGACAAGGTGCCGGCAGACTTAAGAGGCCTGCAGGTTGAGGACCGCTTCGGGGTCGCAGTCGAACGCCGGACTATCAGCTGCGGTTCGAACATGACCATTTTGGCTATTGTTTCGCCGCGCAAACGAGCCAAAAGCAATTCGGCCGCCTTTTGCCCCATCGCCTCGGTCGGTTGCGACACTACAGTTAACGGTGGATCGCAATATTGTGCCCATCGAGCGTCATCGAAGCCGATCAGCGAAAGGTCACGCGGAACTTTTATCCCCCGTTCCCGGACCGCGAAAAGCGCACCCGCCATCATTTCGTTATTGGCGACGAAGATCGCGCTCGGGGGGGTAGGGAGTGATAGGAGTCGCTCGGCGGCCATGCGCCCGGAGTATTCACGAAAATCGCCAAATTCGATGTACTCGTTCGGGACGGCGATCCGTGCGGATCGAAGTGTTTTACGGAAAGCATCCAATCGTTTTCGAGCGTTGGACAGATGCCTCGGTCCGGAAATCGTAGCTACTCGCCGGTGGCCCAGTTCGACCAGATGCCCGGCTGCCAGTGCGGCTCCCAGTCGGTTATCAAGTATAACGGTATCCACGTTCTCGAGTCCCGACTGGCGATCGAGGTCAACCAGGGGGATGGACTTCTCAAGGAGGATTCGGAGCGATTCAAGGTTAGCCCCGGCAGAGCAGTGGATGACCCCGGAAACCTGGCGTTCGATGAAGAGCTCCAGGGCCACTTCTTCGTTCTGCCCATCCTCATCGGCATTACAGATCAGGACGGTATACCCATTGGATCTTGCGACATCCTCAACGGATTTGACGATCGCCGAAGAAAACTGGTTTCGGATATCGGACACGATGACACCGATCGTCCGCGTCGACTGGGTTCGTAACGACCGCGCAATCCCGTTCATGTGGTACCCGGAACGCCGGACGAACTCGAGAACGCGTTTTCTGGTTGCAGGTGCGACCTTTTCCGGGCGGCTCAATGCCCGGGAAACTGTGGCAGTACTGACTTTCAACTGCCGGGCAAGATCACTAAAATTCATAGCAATTTGGGGAGAAACGAAACCACTTCTGCGCGATCGAAAGGCTCCCATGCTTGACCGTCCGGCCCTTATAAATTAGGATGCAATCGATTGCAAACCGGAACTTGGATTGCGTGCCCCCCAGACGTCGGCAAAGCAACATTAATCGTTGGATCCCCGTTGAACGGTGGGCTGGCGATGCGCCGTTTAGAAGTACTGAACGACGGCCGACGCGAGATCGGAAGAAATCGCCGGGGGTACCTTTCAAAATAAAGACCCACTATGGCCGAAATTAAGTTGGAAAACAGTAGCTCAGATCAATCGTCTGATGCGGCAGAACGAATCACCCGCAGGGAACTGCTCAAAAAAGGGGGTAAGATAGCGGCTGTCGCGGCGGTATCGTCCGTATTTTCTCCATTTTTTATTCATTCCGCGCGCGCAGCGACAAAGACCCTTTCATTCTGGCAGTTCTATGCCCCGAACGGCATTTCCAATCTCCAGAGCAAATGGTTTGTTGACTGCGTCGCCGCCTGGAACGCAACCCATGACGTGAAGATTGAGCTTCAGTATGTCCCGAACAACGACTACATGAACGGGTCCAAGCTGCAGACGGCCTTTGCCTCTGGACACGGCCCGGACATCTTCATCATCAGTCCGGGTGATTTTCTTCGGTACTACAACGGGGGCGTGCTCACTGAGCTTACGCCCTTCATGGAAGAAGAAGCGAGAAAGGATTTCTTTCCGAATGTGATGGAGACCCGGATGGTGGACGGCAAGATCTATGGACTGCCGATGGAAGTTGAACCGATGGCGATGTACTACAGCGTCAAGGCGTTCGAAGAGGCTGGCCTTTCAGAGAAAGATCTTCCGAAGACCTGGGACCAATTCATGGAAATTGCGCACAAACTGACCAAAGGGAATCGGTTTGGTTGTTTGTTTGAAACGACTCCCGGCTATTACCAGACCTTTACCTTTTACCCGTTCATGTGGCAGGGAGGGGGAGATATCGCGACCCAGGACGGAAAGAAAAGTGCGTTCAACTCTCCGGGCACCGTGCAAGCGCTCAAACTCTGGCAAGATTCCATTAAGCAGAATGTCGCTTCGCGGAACTTCCTGGGCGGAGGCGTTTGGGATGTGGTGGCGAATCTGGCCTCGGGTTATTGCGCCATGCAAAACGTTGGCATCTGGGCGGTGAGCGCCCTGCGAGAGAATGCCAAGGATTTTCCGTATGGCGTCTTCCCGCTGCCTATACCGCCCGGCGGTACGCCAAAAAGCGTTTTGGGCGGATGGTCGTTTGTCGCCAACGCGAAAGGCCAAAATCCTGAGGAAGCCGCGAAATTCTGTACCTGGGCGCTCGGTTCGATGAAAGAAGACTCCGTTCAGCGCGTGGTCGACTGGTGTACAAAGGCCAAGAGCGACGTTTCGCCGCGCAAATCTGCCTTGGAGAAAGGTGCGGCAGCCGGCGGCTACAGTTCCGGTCCAATGAAAATGTTCAAGGACGAAATTTTCCCCACTGGAAGAGGCGAGCCGCGCGTCCCGCCGGAGGTTTACAAGACGATCTCGGATTCAATACAAGCCTGCCAGCTAAGCGGCGCAGACCCGAAACAGACAGCCGAACAAGGAGCGCAGCAGATTGACAGTTTCCTTGCCGGCTACACCGGCGCGCCATTGCTTTGACGGAATCAGGTCGCGCAAAGCCGCATCCGTACCACTGCGATCCGGCAGAGCGCGGCCTGGTAAGCCTGAACCAGGCATCCTTGCAAAGCACCGACGTTTAGAATCACCGCTAAATTTGTATTCGCATGGATGATCCGCCTCGATTGTCTCTCGACAACCTGGAATTGCCTTCGGGAAAACCGGGAAACGAGCGAGGACCGGGGCGGAAGCCGGTGCAACAAGATAGTCGAACTTTTTGGACGAGATCGCGAAAGGAGGCGATCGCGGCGTGGCTCTTTATTTTGCCAGACTTCATCGGGCTGCTGATTTTCGTGGCCGTCCCGATGGTGCTGGCCCTGAGCCTCGGGTTTTTCAGTGTCGACGGGTTCGGCGGCTATAAGTTCATTGGGTTGGCCAACTACAACCGGATGCTGCACGATCCGTTATTCCTTAAAAGCATCGGGGTAACTATTGTCTACGTCGTTTGCCTGGTCCCGGGGCTTTATGTCACCGGTTTGGGACTTGCCTTGCTGGTCAGACAAAAAATCCCGTTGATCGGTGTCTGGCGAAGTCTCTTCTTCATGCCATACGTTGTCAGTCTGGTGGTCGTGGCATTGATCTGGAAGGTTATGCTCATCGACAAGGTCGGTTTCATTAATCGCATGCTCGAACTGGTTGGTCTTCAGGGGCAATCCTGGTTAGGCGACCCAAGATTTGCCCTGGGTGCGGTACTGGTTATAACCATCTGGTTTCTGATGGGCTACTACATGATTATTTTCTTGTCCGGACTCCAGGAGATCCCTCGGGAATACTATGAAGCGGCGAAAATCGATGGCGCGAAACCGTGGGCGATGTTCACGAAGATTACGCTGCCTTTGCTGCGTCCGACCAGTTTCTTCGTTCTTCTGGTTTCCACCGTTGCCGCTGTCTCCGGGTCCCAGGCATTCGATCTCATTTATGTGATGACGAACGGCGGACCGGCCAATTCGACCTCGCTCGCGGTATTCTATATCTATGAGCAGGCATTTAAATTTAACAATTACGGATATGCCGCCGCGATGGCTTCATCCCTGGTAGTTATCTTGCTGGTGATAACCGTAATTCTGTTCGCAGCGACGCGAGGCGGTCGATTCCATCTTGGATAAGTGCCTATGAATCGAGAATACGCGTCAGGCTTTCATGTTAGTCGATGGATGCTTATTTTTTCGACCGCGACGCTCGCCATTATCACCGCCTCTCCATTGGTCTGGATGGTGTCAGCATCGCTCAAGGAACCCGGTGAAATCTTCAATTCAAGCCTGATCCCGCACCACCCTACGCTGGACAACTTTCGGTATGTCTTTACCCAGTTGCCATTCGTTCGTTATATTTTAAACACGTTCTTCGTTGCGGGAACGATCACCATTATCGCGCTCCTTTTCCATTCCATGGCCGGATATGCTTTTGCACGCCTTCGATTTCCGGGGCGCGAAACGATATTCGTGACAATTTTTTCGACCTTTCTTGTCTCCTTGCAGGTGATCATTGTCCCGCTTTTCATTCTCGTGCAGAAGATGGGAATGGTGAACAGCTATGTTGGGCTGATTATACCGGTGACCTTCAACGCATTTGGAATCTTTCTTTTGCGCCAGTTTTATCTCGGGATACCGCTTGACCTGCAAGAGGCGGCGATCATCGACGGGGCGAGCTACTGGGGAATTTATTGGAATATAATGCTTCCGTTAAGTCGGCCGATTTTATCGGCTTTGGCGGTCTTCTTTTTCCTGGTGAACTGGAATGCATTTCTTTGGCCGCTGACAATCACGACGAACCAGGACCTCTGGATGGTGCAGCTCGCGATTGCCAGTTTCCAGGGGCAGTATTCCGCAGCTTGGAATTATATCATGGCGGCGTCGGTCGTCGTCGCGATGCCTACGCTTATTCTCTTCTTTGTGTTTCAACGCCAGTTGGTCGAATCGATCAAGACCACGGGTATTAAATGATTTTGAGCAACTAACTTTATGGAAACAACGTTCAACGGACTAGGAATGTCGCTGGGAAATCTGTCGATTTTATCTGCAGCGCAAACACGGTCGATCAGCGCCGAAAATTCTAATGGTGGCAAAGGCAAGGCTGGTATGGCAACGGAAGGAACTGGAGCGGTGCCTTCGCGTGAATTGGGTCCCGGATGGAAAGTCTCGCCGAGCATCGATATCAAGCCCTTCGGCAAAGTGCCCTTGGCGGAAATTCAGGAAGCAGGCGTGATCCAGCATATTTGGCTGACAATTCATCCGGAGCAGTGGCGTAGACTGGTGTTAAGAATGTTCTGGGATGGAGAAACGGATCCATCGGTGGAAGTGCCTTTGGGAGATTTTTTCTGTAGCGGCTGGGGCGTGCGCTGCAATATCGCTTCACTTCCCGTGGCGGTGAACCCGGCGGGCGCATTCAATTGTTACTGGGAAATGCCGTTCCGCAAAAGCGCGCTCATAACGCTGGAAAATCTGGGCGAGGATCCGGTGCCCGGCTTCTACTACCAGATCACCTACGCGCTGACGGAGGTGCCGGAAGACAGGGGCTATCTGCATGCGCAGTGGAGACGGACGAACCCGATACCGTACAAAGGGCTTCATACGATCGTCGATGGAATCTCCGGCCAAGGGCAGTACGTTGGTACGTATTTGGCCTGGGGTGTGCGCAACAACGGCTGGTGGGGAGAAGGCGAGGTCAAGTTTTACATGGATGGCGACGCCGAATGGCCCACTATTTGCGGAACGGGAACGGAGGATTATTTCTGTGGCGCCTGGAATTTTGAACATCCGCGGGGAGAGTACGGCGTGTTCTCTACGCCCTATTCCGGGTTGCCGCAGGTCATTAAGCCGGATGGGCTCTACCAAAGTCAGCAACGATTTGGAATGTATCGCTGGCACATCATGGATCCGATTCGATTTCGTGAAGACCTGAAGGTAACGATCCAGGCTCTGGGCTGGAGATCTACCCTGGCGGGCGAGCGCCGCTACCTGCCGCTCCAGGATGACGTCGCATCGACTGCGTTTTGGTATCAGAAGGAACCTCATGCGACGTTTCCACTTTTGCCTGATCTGAATTATCTCGAAGTCATTTAGATAATAACTGTGACTATTCCGGGTGACTATCTGGAGAGAGTGTACGCCGGCATTCTCGGGAAGATCATAGGGGTGTACCTCGGTCGCCCGTTTGAGGGATGGACTTACGAGAGGATCTTGAGCGAGCTCGGTCCGATTAACTATTATGTGAACGAGCGTCTCGGGAAACCTCTGGTCGTGACGGACGACGACATTTCCGGAACGTTCACGTTCGTACGCGCTTTACCGGATTTCGGGAACAATGCGGGGATCACCGCGGCGCAGATTGGAGAGACGTGGTTAAACTACATCATTGAGAACAGAACGATCTTGTGGTGGGGAGGGTTTGGCAACTCAACGGAACACACGGCCTTTCTTCGGCTCCAACGGGGCCAGTCCGCTCCTCGGAGCGGCTCGATAGCCCTCAACGGAAAGACCGTAGCCGAACAAATCGGTGCTCAGATTTTTATCGATTCCTGGGCTTTGGTCGCTCCGGGAAATCCTCGGTTGGCGTTCGACCTCGCGGGTAAAGCCGCCAGCGTCAGTCACGATGGTGAAGCGGTAAGGGCAGCGCAGCTCCTTGCTGTGATGGAGTCGCAAGCCTTCGTTGAACGGGATATTGATGGGCTCTTGGACCTGGGACTGTCATTTATTCCGTCCGATTGTTTGGTGGCCAGAGTCGCACGAGATATCAGAGCGTGGCGTGCCGAAGAGCGAGACTGGACCAATACGAGAGCTCAAATTGAGGAAATCTATGGCTACCGTAAATTCAGGGGGAATTGTCACATCATTCCAAACCACGCGATCATCCTCTTGAGCGTGCTCTATAGCGGAGACGATTTTACGAAGGCTTTGATGATCGCGAACACGTCCGGCTGGGATACGGACTGCAACTCTGGGAATGTCGGTTGCCTGTTGGGCATTAAGAACGGGCTCGGGGGAATCGATGCGGGCCCGGATTGGAGAGGGCCGGTCGCCGACCGGCTGCTGATTTCAAGCGCGGATGGCGGTCGATCCGTGACCGACGCGGTCTCTGAAAGCTATGAGATCGCTCGAATCGGATATGCTCTCCAGGAGATGCCAGCGCAGCATTCACCAAAGAACGGCGCTCGCTTCCATTTTGAGCTCCCGGGTTCAGTGCAGGGATTCCAGATTGACGGGAGTGACCGGCCGCCGCGATCTGTGAGCTTGAGAAATGAGGGAGGACATAGCCGTTTTGGCACACGAAGTTTAGCGATTCATTTTGAGGGACTGAGTCGAGGAGATGCTCTGCGCCTTGCGACCTCAACGTTCATGACGGTCCAGGAAGCCGAAGAGAGTCACTATGCTCTCATGGCCAGTCCCACGCTGTTTCCTGGCCAGGCGATCCGGGCAGGTCTGACAGCGGATGCCGGCAATAGTGCTCCGGTCACGTGCCGACTATATGTCTCATTCTACGGAGAGAACGATCTGCTGGAAATCAGCCGGGCACCGTCTGTTGAGCTTTCCGCCGGGATTTATGACGAGTTATCCTGGACCGTCGAAGATTTGGGTGGCGCTCCCATTGCCGCAGTCGGTATAGAGGTCGCGACCGACGAGAGCGTTTCGGGAGCGATTTATCTGGACTTCCTGGATTGGCGCGGAGTTCCAAAGGCGACGTTTCGACGCTTGGAGGGGTCTGGCCAGATGTGGCTGCGAGCGTGGGCGAACGCGATCGACCAAGTTGATACCCGTTGGCCGGAGGCATTCCATCTGTCGCAGGGTCATGGAACCGGCTTGCTCATGATGGGGGGAGGCGATTGGTACAATTATACGGTCTCTGCGATCATTACCCCGCGTCTTGCTCTCTCTTTTGGCTTAGCGGCTCGCGTTCGGGGGCTCTCCCGGTACTACGCTTTTTTACTTACCTCGAATGGGACTGCACGGCTCGTCAAGAGGCGGGTTGAAACGAAGGTGATGGCCGAGGTAGAGTTCAGGTGGGAACTCGAGCAACCGTACCAGCTAAAGCTAAACGTTCTTAATAACCATATCGCCGGTTGGATCGACGGGAATGAAATCGTCAGCATTCGGGACGATACGGAGCCTCTGAGGGGCGGCGGCTTTGCTTTTGTTTGCGAAGAAGGGCTGATCACCAGTGAAGAGATATCGGTTAATCCAAATGTCGTTTTTTGGGATCATGCCGATTCTGTTTCCGGCCCATAATCGTCGAACTTGTGCCTGCAGAGGCGAAGGTTTCGTATTCCAAACGCAGCGAGGCACCTGAGGTCCATGCGGCGGCCCTTTGTCGATCTCTATTCCAGGTCAGTAAGATAGCGCTCGACTTCGATGGCCGCGGCACAGCCTTGGCCTGCGGCGGTAACAGCCTGGCGATAAAACGGATCTGCCACATCTCCGGCGGCGAACACTCCAGGCAGGTTCGTTTGGGTGCCCTTTTTCTTGATCAGGTAGCCGTTGGAGTCCATTTCGATTTTCCCCTTGAACGGGCCGGTGTTGGGAGTATGTCCGATGGCGACAAAAACGCACTTCACCTCCAGATTGGAAGAGGCGCCGGTTTCGACATTCCGAAGTTCAACGCCTTCTATCTCGCCCCTTTGATCCGGTATGTAACGAGCCACCACCGTGTCCCAGATCGGTGTGATCTTGGGATGATTCAGTGCCCGATCCACCATGATTTTGGTTGCCCGCAACGTATCGCGCCGATGGATAAGGAATACCTCGGAAGCGAAGCGAGTCAGAAAGATTGCCTCTTCGGTCGCCGTGTCGCCGCCGCCGATAACACATACTGGCACATTGCGATAAAAGGCGCCGTCGCAGGTGGCACAGGAGGTCAGGCCGTGACCCTTCAGCTTGCACTCCTTTTCCAGTCCAAGCCATTTTGACGAGGCGCCGCTCGCAATGATCACCGAGCTCGCATCGATCCACTCGCCATCGATCTCGAGACTATAGTGGCTTTTTCTGGCCTCGAATCCGCGCACCTCCGCATAGCGAAATTCGGCTCCGAATTTCTCGGCTTGCCGGTGCATGTTCATGATTAATTGAGGGCCGTCGATGCCTTCGGGAAACCCCGGAAAGTTTTCGACTAAAGTCGTCGTCGTGAGTTGGCCTCCTGGCTCTCGACCTTCCAGTACCAGGGGGTTCAAGTTGGCACGAGCGGTGTAGATTGCAGCCGTCAAACCTGCACACCCTGTGCCGACAATGATCACTTTCTCCATGAATTCGCTACCTGCCAATTAAAGTTTGGACTGGGCAAAGTCAATACAGGGCAGGCTTTTTCAGCAGATGCACGTACGAAAGCAATGCCTCCCGCCTTTTCCGCAGGGAAGAGCGATAACCGGAGCTTTTGCGAGGTTTTGGCTGTGCCTATACTTTTGGAAATGTTCACTGGAATTGTCGAAGCAGTTGGCGAGGTAAGGTCGATGGTTGAATGCACTCCGGGTACTTATCGTCTGGAGGTTCGCACGCCGCTCGCTTCTGAATTGAAAATCGGCGATAGCTTGGCCATCAATGGTGTTTGCCTGACGGCGATTTCGCGAACTGTTCACGCAATCGCTTTCGATTTGCTGGCTGAAACGGTCCTCCGCAGCAATCTTGAAGGCTTGGAAATCGGTGATCTGGTCAATCTGGAGCGCCCGATGGCAGCGTCCAGCCGGTTTGATGGACACATTGTACAAGGTCACGTTGATACTACCGCAACTCTGCTGGCCGTCGAAAAGGTCGGGCAAGATCATCGGATCGAGATTGAGTTGCCGGCGTCTTTCCAGCAGTACGTCGTTTTCAAAGGATCGATCGCCGTGAACGGCATCAGTCTCACCGTCGCGGAGGTGCACGCAGATCGATTTGCAATTTGGATCATACCTCATACCTGGAAAATGACGAATCTGTATCGCCTCAAACCGGGTGATCGCACTAATCTCGAATTCGACGTCGTCGCCAAGTATATCGAGAGGATGATTGCACGAGTGTGGCAAACGCCTCAGACCGGGGTTTAGGAGTGGAAAGCTCCATTTGTCTGGAACGTGTCACTCGGGCGATACCTTGCCACGCGTTCGCTTGATTTCGGCCCGGTTTTCTTTCGATTTGCGGATTTCCCGCCGGAGAGATCTGGGGCGTCGAGAGTTCTGGCGCCGTTTGCGCTCAAGCTCAGACCGGCGGTCGGTGGTTTCCTGTTTTCGCCTTTGGTCGATTAACGTTATGAGACGATGCACGGCCAATTGGCGATTACGATATTGGGAGCGCGTGTCCTGGACGGTCAGGGATATACGCGTCGGCAGGTGAACCAACGTAACGGCCGTGGACACCTTGTTGACGTGCTGGCCTCCCGGTCCTCCCGAGCGCGAAAAAACTTCTTCGAACTCTTCCGGGCGCAGGCCCAGACGTCGCATGCGTTCGGCTGAAGCTGGATCCGGGCTGAGCACGCGGGATCTTAGCGCAGAGAGCTCGAAGTTCAACGGTCGAAGTTCCGGCCACCCGGCGGAGGTTGAATGCGGGGCGCCTGAATGGAATTGGTCTGAATGAACTGACGCGCGTACGCCATTGTCGAACGCCAAACTTTCACCGTCCTTCTTCACTTCCCGATTGACGGTTATTGGCCCGGCCATATGTTTCAGCGGCACTTTGGCGTCCCGGCGTCTCCCGGAAAATCCCCTCTGAAATGAATATTCACGAATACCAGGCAAAGCAGCTATTCGAGAGGTTCAATGTTGCTACACCTAAAGGAGCATCGGCTGAAACTCCAGAGGAAGCGGAAAAGGTAGCCACCGGTCTCAACACCTCGAACCTTGTGGTAAAGGCTCAGATCCATGCCGGCGGACGCGGGAAAGGCACGTTTGCCAACGGATTCAAGGGCGGGGTCAAACTGTGCTCGACTCCTGCCGAAGTTCGCGAACTGGCAAAAAAGATGTTGGGTCAGACCCTCGTGACTCATCAGACCGGTCCCGCCGGAAAGGTCGTGAGAAAGGTCTTGATCGCAGAGTCGGTAGACATCGCGCGAGAGGTCTATTTTGCGATCCTGATGGATCGGGCCTCCGGAACACCAGTCGTGGTTGCGAGCACAGAGGGTGGCGTTGAGATCGAAACGGTTGCCGAAGAACATCCGGAAAAAATCATTCGTGAACTGGTTCATCCGCTGCTCGGTTTGCAGCCCTTCCAAGCGCTGAAACTCAGCAGACAACTCGATTTTCGAGGCAACCAGCTAAAAGCTGCCTCAAAGTTGTTTGCGAATCTCTTTAATTTATTCGTCTCACTCGACTGTTCGCTCGTTGAGATCAATCCTCTGGTCGTGACCAAAGGCGGGGAAATCCTTGCTCTCGATGCAAAATTCAATTTCGACGACAACGCGTTGTACCGGCACAAGGAGATCCTTGAAATGCGGGATATCCACGAAGAGGATCCGCGCGAGGTCGAAGCGTCAAAATTTGGTCTTAATTATATAGGTCTGGAGGGAAACATTGCCTGTCTGGTAAACGGCGCAGGTCTTGCCATGGCGACGATGGACATCGTAAAATATGCCGGAGGCGCGCCGGCGAACTTCCTCGATGTGGGCGGCGGGGCCAGCGAACAACAGGTGACGGAGGCGTTTAAAATTTTAGTCGCCGACAAGAATGTCAAGGCAATCCTGGTAAACATTTTTGGTGGTATTATGCGGTGCGATGTGATCGCCCAGGGGATCATTAATGCGGTCAAGGCGGTTAGTTTACCTGTGCCGCTGGTCGTTCGATTAGAAGGCACGAACGTTGCCCTGGGAAAGGAACTGTTAGAAGAATCCAAGCTGCCGATTCAAGCGGCGTCGGACCTTGCTGAAGCGGCGCGGATGGTCGTGGCAGCAGCCAATACCGGTTAGCTTCCAGAGTATGAAAATTGTTGAAATCGCATTTACCGGGTATCCCGTCACGGACATCAAGCGCGCCCGTGCCTTTTACGAAGGTGTTCTCAAGCTGGAATCGACCCGGACCTTCGGGGAAGGGGAACGGTTCTGGATAGAATACGATCTGGGGCCTTCGACCTTTGCAATTACAAATATGTCGTCGGAAGACTGGAAACCTTCGAATGATGGGCCGGCCATCGCCTTTGAGGTCGAAGATTTCGATTCTGCAATAGCTTGGCTGCGCGATAGTAATGTAAGGTTTGCCTTGGATCCGGTCGAAACTCCGGTTTGTCGGATGGCCATCATCACGGATCCGGATGGGAATTCGATCTGCATCCATAAAAGACACGCACTCTAACCGCTCATCGCCGATGTCCATCTTAGTCGATAATAACACCAGACTTCTGGTCCAGGGGATCACTGGCAGCTCGGGCGCGTTTCATGCCAGCGGATGCATGGAATATGGAACCAAGGTGGTCGCCGGCGTCACCCCGGGGAAGGGTGGTCAAATGTTCGAGGGACAAGTTCCGATATTCGATACCGTCTACGAAGCGCGGCGGCAGACGGATTGCAATGCGACGATGATCTTCGTGCCTGCTGCATTCGCCGCAGACGCGATCCTGGAGGCGGCCGATGCCGGCGTAGAATTAATTGTCTGCATCACGGAAGGCATTCCCGTGATGGATATGATGCGGGTAAAAGCAGTTCTAAAGGAGAAAAAGTCCCGCCTGATCGGCCCGAATTGTCCGGGGATTATTACCCCTGGCCAATGCAAAATCGGCATTATGCCCGGATACATTCATAAAGCTGGGAGCATTGGCGTCATCTCCCGCTCAGGAACTTTGACCTATGAGGCGGTTTGGCAACTGACCCAGCGCGGCTATGGTCAGTCGACCTGTATTGGGATCGGGGGCGACCCGATCAACGGAACCTCACCTCTGGATGCGGTCAAACTATTCAGCGAAGATCCCGATACAGAAGCTTTGATCATGATTGGCGAGATTGGCGGGACAGCGGAAGAAGAGGCTGCAGTCTGGATTAAAGAACATTACGACAAGCCGGTGGCCGCTTTTGTCGCCGGAGCCACGGCGCCCCCGGGCCGCCGAATGGGTCATGCCGGGGCGATTGTTTCCGGTGGCAAGGGAACTGCCGCGGGAAAGATTGAAGCGTTGCGGGAAGCCGGTATTGCCGTTGCGGATACGCCCGCTGGCATGGGAGAAGCTCTGATCAGGAATCTGAAACACTAACGAGAAATTATGTCTGCTATATCAAAAGGCTTGGAAGGGGTCGTAGCCGCCGACACAAGACTTGGCGATGTCCGGGGGAAGGAAGGACAGTTGATTTACTGCGGGTATGATATCACCGAACTCGCCGGTAAAGTGTCCTTTGAAGAAGTCATTTATCTGCTTTGGCACAACAAACTTCCGAATCGATCGGAGTTGGATGAGCTCAAGAAACAGTTGGCCGCGGAACGTCAGTTACCCGATCAGTTGATAGAGTTTTTGAAAACGACTCCCCAGACCGCTCTGCCGATCGACGTTCTGCGCACGGCTGTTTCTATGCTGGGCCTGCACGACCCGTCGATCGTCGTGGATCAAGGAGTGGAAGCGACTCGACGCCGCGCCATCAGCATCACGGCTAAGGTGGGAGTGATCGTGGCTTATTTTCACCGGGCTCGAATGGGATTGAATCTGCCGCCTGTTCGCGATGATCTTAACGAAGCTGCCCATTTTCTCTATTTGCTGGATGGGAAAGTGCCGTCCGAAAAGAAGACAGAGATACTCGATCTGGCTTTTGTTCTCCACGCCGAGCATGGCATGAATGCGTCCACCTTTAGCGCCCGGGTGACAATTTCTACTTTGACCGACATTTATTCGGCGATCACCGCGGCGATCGCTACTCTGAAAGGCCCGCTCCACGGCGGAGCTAACGAAGGCGTGATTCACATGCTTCAGGAGGTCAATACGTCCGATAGAGTGGACGCCTTTATAGAACAGGCGCTGGTCGAAAAGAAAAAGATTATGGGCATCGGGCACCGGGTCTATAAAGTCATCGATCCTAGAGCGCCGATCCTCAAAGACATGGCGGTTCAACTCAGTAGCGAACTTGGTGAACCGAAATGGATTGAAATGTCAGAGCGGATCGCAGCGCTAATGAAAGAAAAGAAAGGCTTGCACGCGAATGTCGATTTTTACTCGGCTACGGTCTATTATTCGCTCGGCATCCCGACCGATTTGTTCACCCCTATTTTCGCCATCTCGCGGACCGCAGGCTGGACGGCACACGTGCTTGAGCAACTGGCCGACAACAGGCTTTATCGCCCGTTGAGTGAATATATCGGGTATCCAGCGGGCAAGAAATTTGTTCCGATCGATCAGCGATGAGAGGTTACGCAAATCGTTTCTGCATTTCGAAATGAGGTATAACCCCAAAAAGGGTGTGTGAAGGTCTGAGAACCTGGTAGCCGTTATTCCGATAAAACTGCACCGCGTCTTCACGGGCATTGAGGGTCATTTCGAGAACCCCGGATTCGATCGCCCTCGCCTCCAACTGCTGCAGGATAGCTTTGCCGATACCATGACCGCGATGCGTCCGGTCGACCGCCATGTAACGGACCTGACCACGATTTCCGGCGACACGATGCAGGCGGCCGACTCCCATGATCCTTCCGTCGTCGTCCCAAGCCGCCAAGTGAAACGCTTCACCCTCGAGCTCGTCCTTCTCGGAACCGGGTGGCTGGTTCCATGGTTCACGCAAGATTTTCCAGCGGAAAGCATAGTAAGCCTCTCGTTCAGACTCAGTCTCTGGAGTACGAATGACCAAGGTGTAACAATCCCTTGTTGATAACGTTTTTATAATTGGGTAAAGCTAGAATAGCTCGTGCGAACCGATGGCCGGCGCACATCAGATTTTAATTCAAAATACTAACCATGGCGATAGCGAAAAGTTCAATTCAGCGGCGGTTACCAGATAGCGTGGTTGATAAAGGCCTCGAGGAATCTCTGCCGATTGGTGTTCAGAAAAGCTATTTCATGCTTTCCGAGGCCGAGCGCGATCTCCTCAACCGCGCACTTGAGAAGTATCGGATCGGGCAGACCGGACCTATATTGATCGGCGGAATGAAGACGTTAAAACCGGCTTTGCGGCTCGCCACTAATTATCGCCTGGTAATCGAAGAGATTAAGGGTTCGGAGGCGATAACGAGCTATACCCGATGGGTGGATGCCGTGCAGGTGCGCGGCGGGGAGGAGCAGGAGATTTACCTTACCTTCAATCCGCGCTTTGAACACGTTTGGCTCGAGCTGAAGAAGCACCTCCCAAAATATCTCTCCGAGAAGCCAACCAGGGTCCGACTCCGGAGCCAGTATTCGCTTCGCCTCTACAATTGGGCGAAAAAGTATGTTACGGTTGGGAGCAAGCGCATTTCTTTGGAGCGACTTCGAAAAGTGCTCGGGCTGCAGTCGGTCAGGGACGCTGAGGGAAACATAATCCAGGAAGCGCCGTTGCCGGTCTGGGCGAACCTGCGTCAGAGAGCGTTGGATACGGCGATGATCGAGATAAACAGCAAAACCGATCTGAAGATTTCGTTAGAGGAGCTGGGGCGATCGCGCCACCGGCGGGTCACAACGCTGACTTTTGAAATCAAAGCTCAACCGATCCCCAACGGTGAGCCAAAGGTTGCCGCCCCAAGGTTATCTAAAATCACAGATCGACGTTTTTTGCGAATCGATTGATCGTTCAATAGGATAGGTTTCCCAACCCTGGACCTGGTCGGCAAAGTAGGCTCCATTCTTTTGGCCGGGATCCTTTGCCTGGCATGCCCGACGGAAGTAAGCCGGCGGCGACTGGCCTTTGACGTGGTTCCGGTTTCCGGAGACTTACTAAAACGTTTTATGACTTGCGTAGGCAAATCAATCGCTGTACAAAGCTCGCTGAAGCCGAGAGCCTTCTTTGAGAGTGAGGTGATGAACGATGACTCTTCCCGCCGCAAGCACAGACCAACCGTTTGAGTCCCCGCCCGAAAATCATGAATCGTTCAAGCCTATCGACCGTACGGAGTTATCGGAATCTGCCTTGTCCCTTCTGGACCGGTATCGCATCGAAAACGCCAATGACCCAATGGCGATTTTCATTACGATCGTCGACACGATGAATGCCAGACAGCGCGAAGCGATTTCGCACTTTGAGGCTGCCATCGCGCTGGCCGGCGTCGAGTTTGGACGCATCGATCTAGCCCTGGAGAAGGCCGAAGAGACTCAAAAACGAGTCGAGACCCTGGCAAATGTGCTCGAGAGACTGCAGAAGGGCTGCATCTTGGTCACGAGCCAGACTCGGGAACCGAGCAAATTTGTCCTTGGAGTCGATCGTCTGAGGCCGTTCATTTACAGCTTCCTGGGGGCGACTATCACGTTGTTGGTCGCGATTATTGTTCTGCGGCTAAAAATTCTCTAAACGTCAAATTGGAAGGAGAGCCTGCAAACAGACAGGAGGAACTGTATTTTACCGACAGCCACTAAATGGACCCAAGGACCGGCAAAACACATGAAAGGCACGAGAGTAATAATTTACCCTCGTGCCTTCACGAACGGGCTCATTGTGACGGCGCACGCCTTGAACGCCATTTACGACTTTTAGCCGTGACCTTTCTTTTCGCTTGCCGTCACGAACCTAAATTGCGTCGTCTCCCCGCTCCGATGTTCGAATACGGAACGCTTCTTCAATCGTAGAAACGAATATTTTACCGTCACCAATGGAGCCTACCTTTGCGGCCGTGAGGATTGCACTTACGGCGCTGTCGACAACGGTGTCGGGGACCACAACCAGGATCAGAACCTTAGGAACGAAGTCGATGGTGTATTCACTGCCTCGGTAAATTTCCGTGTGACCCTTCTGCCTCCCGAATCCTTTGACGTCGATCGTGGTCATGCCCCCGATTCCGAGTTCGGTCAGAGCAGTTTTAACCTCTTCGAGCTTAAAAGGCTTTATGATAGCTTCAATTTTTTTCATGTCCCGTTCTTGGCGAGACGCGATCAGCTCGCGTCTCGCGGTCTAAATTTTTCGAATGTTAACTTTTTTGAAGACGCTCTAGATACAAAACCCAGGGCTTTGCTTAGCCGATATACGCTTCCTCGCCATGTTCTGAAACATCGAGACCGGTTGTTTCTACTTCGGCGGTCGGGCGCAATCCCATTGTTCCCTTGAGCGCCAGAGCAATCACGGCCGTGGCAACGGTCGACAGAATCAACGTTATAATGACCGCAAAAATTTGTGATCCAAATAGAGAAGCCAACACCGCGTCTTTAAGATTACCGTTTACCGCTTTGGTCGCCAGGAGACCTGTCAGGAGCGCTCCCAGCGTTCCGCCGATCGCGTGGACTCCGAAAGTGTCCAGTGCGTCGTCGTACTTAAGTGCCGGTTTGAGATACGAAACGGTCAAGAAAGGAATAGCCCCAGCCAGGACGCCAATGATGACGGCTCCGGTTGAGTTCACAAAACCGCAGGCCGGTGTGATGACCACCAGTCCAGCTACCGCTCCGGAACAAAACCCGAGGACGCTTGCCTTTCCGCGAACGATCTTTTCGATCAGTCCCCAGGTGAATGACGCAACGGCGGTGGCCAATGTCGTGGTCATGAACGCATTGGCGGCAATCCCGTCCGCCGCCACCGCGCTGCCGGCGTTAAAGCCGTACCATCCGACCCAGAGCATTCCCGTGCCGACCATGCACAGGACCATGCTGTGCGGAGGCATTTGTTCCTTGTTGAACCCCAGACGTGGACCGAGAATCAAACAGAGGATGAGAGCACTCCATCCGGAAGTCATGTGAACGACGGTGCCACCGGCGAAGTCAATGGCTTTCACGCCGGCCGTTGCATTGAACACGCCGTTCATGAATCCCGTGATTCCCCAGATCATATGAGCCATCGGGAAATAAACGATGAACATCCAGCAGAGAATAAAGGTCATCAGGGTGGTGAACTTCATCCGTTCAGCGATCGCACCAACGATCAAAGCCGGCGTAATGATCGCAAACATCAACTGGTACATCGCATAAACGTTTTGCGAGACCCAGTAGGAATAATCGGTATTGGGTGCCGAAGTAACTCCGTTCAGGAAGAAGAATTCGGAGCCGCCGAGAAACGGACTGTTAAAATTCTTACCAAAAACCAGGCTGTAGCCGAACGCCCACCAGAGAATTGCGACCAGCCCGGTGATGCCGAGGCATTGCGCAAGCACAGATAAAACGTTCTTCTTTCGAACAAGCCCACCGTAAAAAAGGGCCAGACCAGGTAGCGTCATAAAGAGAACCAAGGCCGCCGATGTCATCATCCAGGCGTTATGCCCGGGGCCGGACGTACCCGCGGAGGGCGTGGTGAGTCCTTCTGGAACCTTGCCGTCTTTGTCCTGAAGCGGGACCATGGGGTCGGTATTGTTCAGATACGCTTCGAGCCCGGCCACGCGCTGTTCCAAGGTTGGCGTAGCCGCCGGAGCCGGAGGTGTCGGGGAGGCGGCTTGCTGCGCGCATAGAGGAGACGCGAGCATAGCCCACAAGCAGCATGCTGCCGTGCCCGTCGTTGTGAGTGTCCGAAATAGCTTAGTCATCTAATATAACTGATTGGTCTAATGCGACATTAGTGGTTAGAATTGGGTGGCCTTTGGCAATGTCTGAGCAATGTCATGGCAAGACACCGCTCCGACAGTGCCTGTCAGGACTGTTTGCCGCTCTAGCAGGACTTGTGCCGTGAATCAAGATTTTGTAAAATGCGCAGCGCGTTAAGGTCGCAGATATGCGAAATGAAGTCTCGTTTGAGTGCGTTTCGACGAATTTAGCCAAAAGAAAAACAGTCTGTCTAATTCCTTGTCATGTTACACCGTACGCAATGGTAAAGGATAACGTTACACCGCACATCCAGTTTTTGCTACCCAACGGTCGATCTCAAGCCAGGCCGTGGGATCAGATCAGTTTGTCCGGCCAAGCAAGCCGGCTACCTTCATTCAAAACCAGAGGTTCTCATCAAGTTTGGGTTCAAATCCTCTGCTCAAATAGACAATCCCCGGAATAAAGCACGTGGAGCGGATCGTCAACTTTATCAGGAAGCAATCGCACGCCTCGCTTTTCATCCAGGCCCTTGCCCTGGCGGCGGCAATCGTATTTATCGATTACGTCACGGGTTACGAAGTCACGGTATTGCCATTTTACGCCATCCCGATCCTGTTCATCGTGTGGTTCGGGAATATACAACTTGCCGTCGTAATTTCAGTCCTGAGCGCCTTGGCGTCCTGGTGGGCCGACGCAGCCTCCGGCCATCTCTATTCACATGAATGGGTTCGTGTTTGGGACACCATTGTCAGGCTGATGTTTTTTTGCCTGGTGGTGTTCGCGGGTTCGGCCTTCAAACAGCAACGTGATGCCACTCGCGCTCGAATCGAATTGTTGGAGAGGTCTCAACAGCTGGAGCAACAGATTATAACTATCAGCGAACGCGAACAACAACGGATCGGACGTGATCTCCATGACGGGGTGTGCCAATTTCTCTCCGCGATCGGCTTTACTGCTGCCATGTTGAAAAGGGATCTTGAGCGAGAGTCAAATGGGCGCGCCAAAGTCGCGGGAGAAATTGCGAAGTTGCTTCAAGATGCTTCCGCGCGAACGCGTGACCTGGCCCGTGGGCTCTCGCCTGTGGATCGAGACGAAGGTGGGCTCGAATCAGCTTTGGAGGAGTTGGCCTCGAGCACATCAAGCCTCGCGGAAATCTCGTGTTCCTTCCTCTGTCCTGAACCCTTGCAAGTTCTCGACAATCCCCTGGCCGTCCATCTATTCCGAATCGCGCAAGAAGCAGTAAGCAATGCAACTAAACATGGACACGCCAAAGCCGTCGTCGTCGCACTTGAGTCGAGCGACGGCATTGTGTCGTTGCGCGTAAGCGATGACGGAATTGGTTTCGACCCTGCCCGTTCCGCAAGGAGAGGGATGGGATTAAATATAATGCGCTACCGTGCGCGAATGATTGGTGGAACATTGGAGATTCAGTCAAACTCCCCTTCTGGCACGGTAGTGGTTTGCACTATTGAAAGGGCCCCCAACGCTCGACTAAACTCCAATTCGACAATTCATGAATAAGAAAAAGGAAAGAGTCGTGATCGTCGATGATCACCCAATGTTTCGTGAACGTCTTTCTGAGCTGATTAATCATGAGCTCGATATGGAGGTGTGCGGAGAAGCGGACGATGCTCAAGAGGCAATCCGGCTAATTCGGGAAACATCGCCGGATCTTGCGATCGTCGATATTACTTTGAAAGGATCCAGCGGGTTGGAGCTTGTCAAGAGCATCAAGGCCCTTTCTATCGTTGTTCCCGTCCTGGTCCTCTCGATGCATGATGAGTCACTCTACGCAGAGCGAGCACTTCGTGCCGGCGCCACAGGATACATTACAAAACATCAAGCGACTGAAGAAGTCCTGTTGGCTATTCGTCGTGTACTTTCCGGAGAAATCTATCTTTCGGAAAAGATGACCACAGTTTTCTTGAAGAGTCTCAGCACCGTTGGAGCCAAGAGCGTTGCCCGGTCACTCGATCGCTTGACCGATCGCGAGCTGCAAGTATTGGAATTCGTGGGACGTGGCTATACAACACGTGCAATAGCCGATGCATTGAAGCTTGGGGTTGCGACGGTCGATACCTATCGAGCCAGGATTAAGGAGAAAATGAACTTCCGGAATGCCGTTGAACTCCAGCACTTCGCTATCCGGTGGGTTCGCGACCGTGAGTAGAGGTCAGCTCTCTTTTCAGTAATCGAGCGGGCGGATGGCTGCACCGTCTTCGCAGCTCAGAATGTCTTTCATCCCTGTTCTCCACGTTGGTCGCTCGGGCCATATTCGGAAACAATCGCATCTCGTCGAGAAGAGTATTGTGAGGCGAGGATTAGCTTGCACTACAATACAGCTTGGTAATTCAATTCGTTGAGAGGAGGAATGCTGGAAGCTGCTTACTTAATTCTTCGTGTCCGAATGCGCACGCACTGGCCGGAGTTAGACTGAACGATCCCTTCTCTTTTTCGCACATGACCGCCCTCTCATTTGTTCTTTCTATTAGCAGCCATACGCCAAATACTGATTTTCTCCGTCTATTTTATTCTCGGGACCGCCATCCTGGCGATCGGGTTCAATGTCATTCAGACCGGGACTCGACGTGGCGAAGCCGCCGAGAATCGGTGGCTGTCACCTCTTTAGGGAAAATATTATATGCCCAGAATTATTGAAATCCTCCTGGTGGAAGATAGTCTCTCCGACCGTTATCTAGCGATCGAAGCTCTTGCAGAAGCAAAGATCCTGAACAATGTCCACACCGTTGACGACGGCGTACAAGCGCTGGAGTTTGTTCGTCGCACGGGCAAGTACTCGCAAGCTCCCCGGCCTGATCTCATTTTGCTGGATCTCAATCTTCCTCGCAAGGATGGAAGAAAGGTCTTGGCAGAATTGAAGGCGGAACCTGACCTTCGGAAGATACCAGTGGTTGTCCTGGCCACTTCTGGAGACGCCGCTGAGGAGGGTTTGCGCGCGTACCCCGAACACGCTCAGAGTTACATCACCAAACCAATCGACCTTAAGCAGTTCGATGAGGTTATTCGAATCTTTCAAGATGTCTGGTTTCCGGATCTCTCACTTCCTCCGGAAGTGTCGACCGATCGCGCAGAGAACGAGTTCTTATCTATGGACCGGCTCGGGACCGGCGCGATCCTGCCAAAGGAAAATGGAGTAGATTCGCCAAACCTGTGCGCGTTGTCCTCCATGTTAGCGCTTGATCCGGATGACGCTTTGTTAATTACCGATGCCCAATGTCATACCCTTTGGGTCAATGAAACTTTTACACGAATGTGTGGCTACGGTATTGACGAGCTTTTAGGCCGCGAAGCTGAAAGTCTTTTGCAAGGTCCCCAAACCGATCAAGTGGCGGAAGGGCGAATGAGAATGGCTGTCGCGGGCGGCCGAAGCTGCACCGAGGAAATTATAAACTATCACAAAGGCGGTCACCCATACTGGGTCCGGTTGATGATCAATCCTCTTTGCGGGCCGGACGGAGTTGTGCGCGCCTTTCTCACAATTGAACAAAAGATGTGCAACAAACAATTTTCAATGCAATCAAATGGTGGCTAAAAGTTGTGCTGGAACCCGTGGGTAGAAGTTTCTGAAGTCACCCGGCCATGATACTTCCAATGAGAGTGATGGGATTGGGAATCGAGGGACAAACCCGTATCCCGGATAGCGACTTTGGGCACGGTTTATGCTCTGTACATTTGTGTCGATCCGGAATCTCGAATGATGGTATTCTTTGTTCCGGTTTGGTTCGCACGAATCCCCGATTTGAAGAACGCATCGCCATGCCAGCCCTCCTAGGTTCACCAGAACTCCTCAGGAATGACGAATCCGATCCTAAGGATATCCTCTTTGAGGAAATCAGGCGCAGCAAACCATCGCTGGTAGCATTGGGGATTGGATTCTCCGTGTCGCGTCTGACGGTCCGGATGAAGGCCGGGAAACCGAAAAAGCCACCCTACTTTGCCTGCTGTTACAACGTCGGCAACTTGGGAAGCGTCAATATCGTGGCATTTTATTATCCGCTGATCGCAGACTGGGATCTCATGGAAAAGAAAAGCGACGAGTACCGGCAACGCGTCCGCTCCGGTATCAGGGAGGAGATGATTCATTCGGTTCAGGTAATCACGGTTAAGGACAGGTACGAGAGGTCCGCAGACCTCGTGAGCAGGTTCAAAGATGCGGAAACCTACTACGAATATCTCCTGGGCAAGATTATCGAAGAACTGGCGACGAACAAAGAGGGCCAGGAATTGGTACTGACTGCCGCCAAGCTCTACTACGAGGACTGGAGCATTACCTCAATGGAGAGGCTCCGGGAAATGGATAAGAAACTACACGGCAGGGATGGGTATCTGATCAGCGAACTGATTCGACAATTAGTTCAAATCCGGATTGGCGAACTCACTAGCGAGGAAGCGAAAGGCATCGCGTGGGATAAGAACCGGATTTTTTACGTGGGAAGATTTGGAACCACGGAGAACCTTCTGAAAGCCATGGCAGGGACCCTGAGGCAGGCTGTGCCGAAACTGTTGAATTTAAGCCCGACGCTGGCTGAAGCCTTAATCGAGATTGAAAGTACGATGCAGAAGATCCAGCTTGCGCAATCAAACCGCTTGGGAAGGCCACGCTCGGAAGAAGGACTTGGACATCGAGGCGGTACCCTTACCTATGAGCACGATTACTCGAGAGGAGCTAAAAGAGAAACTTGATGTTGGAGGAGATTTCAAGTTGGTCAATTGCTTGGATGGCTGGATGTTTCGCGCAAAACGGATTCCCGGATCGATTCGTTTTGAGAGTCTGAAACATGCTCTGGACACTCTCGATCCCAAGGAAGAGGTCATCGTCTATTGTTCTAACGTCGGTTGCACGGCGAGTGTGCTCGTGTACCAACAGCTCGTCGAGCACGGTTTTCAGAACGTCAGGCACTATGCGGGCGGAATAGCGGACTGGGAGGACGCCGGTTATCTACTCGAAGGGGATCGCTGGAAATCATGATTGCCGACCGCCCCTATCGGATTCTTCTGTCCCGAGGACGCGAATTCCGCTGCCTGTTACTTTTCGACTGACCGGGATGTTCCTGTTCGACAGGTCGTGCTCCTTGGCTCTCGAGGTTTAGGTTGCGTGTGTCGTCCTTTCGCAATTCGTGAATCACTGCGCAGGCAATGTCAGTCGACGAAAACCCCTGTTCGAGCAGACGGTCTACCACTCTCGATTCCTTTTCAAAATCGCCCCTTTGAAGTGCCACCCGGATCTTTTCAAAAAAGAGGTTGGTCCGTTTCTCTTCGACTTCGTCGAGAGACGGCACCTGGTACCGCCCGATTTTCATTCTGGTGTAGCGTTCGATACTCTGCAACTTGTAGATCTCGCGCCCGGCCACTAAAGAGAATGCTCGGCCGGATCTGCCGACGCGTCCGGTCCGACCGATCCGGTGCACGTAATCTTCTTCGTCCCAAGGCAAGTCATAGTTAAAGACGACTTCGATATTGTCGACATCTATCCCGCGCGCAGCCACATCGGTCGCAACGAGGAATTCGAGACCCGAATTCCGGAATCTTGTCATTACGCGATCTCGCTGAGCCTGGCTCATGTCTCCGTGGATGCGATCAGCGGAATAGCCGCGGGCGACCAGTTCGTCGGTCAGATCGTCCACCATTCGCTTCGTGTTACAGAAGATGATGCCAAGCTTGAGGTCATGAAGATCGATGAGCCGAGTCAAAGCCTCGGTCTTGGATCGGCCCCGGATCTCGTAATAAGCTTGCTCAACTGTAGGGACGGTCAGGACCTTGTGTTCGACCCGAATCGCCTTGGGGTTGCGGCCGAACTTGTTGATCAAGTCCATAATCGCTTTGGCCATCGTGGCCGAAAAGCAGATAAACTGGCGTTCCGTGGGAACGTTCTTAAGGATTTGTTCGATGTCGTCGCGAAAGCCCATATCGAGCATCTCATCCGCTTCGTCCAAAACGACCATTTTAACTTGATCCAAGGCCAGAGTCCGCCGGTCGATGTGGTCGAGAATTCGACCGGGTGTACCAATGACGATCTGTGCACCCTGCTGCAAGGCACGGATCTGGCGGTCGTACGATTGCCCGCCGTAGATCGGGACCGATTGAACTCCCCGTTTGAAAAGGGAGAGCTTGAAGATTTCTTCTGCTACCTGGACGGCTAATTCGCGGGTCGGACAGAGAATGATCACTTGGACGGCGCGTAAATGCGGATCCACCAGTTCGACCGCGGGAATCCCAAAGGCGGCCGTTTTCCCCGAACCCGTCTGTGATTGGCCGACTACATCGCTACCACTCATGATCAGCGGAATAGCTTCGGACTGAATCGGGGCGGCTTTTTCATAGCCGAGGCGGTCGATTGCTTTGAGTAATGCCGAGGAGAGCCCGAGTTCAGAAAAGAGTTTGGAAGTCATACGTGAAGAATGCTTGGCCCAGAATCTCTTCACCCGTGCCTCCGCAAGAGAAATTTCATTCTGGTTCGGATAACAAGTGTCGATAGCGAAATCTCGATTGTCGATCTTCTCGGCATCGACCTCGGGAAGAAACGAGAGAAAGAAAGCAAAGAGCAGCGAACATATCCGGTTCATTAGGTGGCGTTTGCGACCACGGCAACTATTCGTCGTCGCCGCGATACCAAGTTGGATGCAGTCTCGGGCACCGCTATTCCTTATGGATTCCCGGCGCACTAGACTAGAAACCCGATCCCTCGAAATAATCCGGTCCCGGGGATACGATTCCGGCCGCAATAAGAGCTTTTTCACCGCATGCGAGGGCTTCGGCACACTCTTGGCAAACGGCGCATTCAAGGACGAAATCGTAGTAACTTAGCTCGAGAACGCCGCCGCAGAATTCACAAATGCCAAGATAGGGATTCGCTTTTTTTAGAGTTGTTCGGGAAAGATTCATGCTCGACTCCAGGAATGAGTCCGATGCCGATTTGACCGCTCATCGTTTCGAGAAAAAGACATTCGTACGGAAGATAAGTTGTCTTGTTGACCAGATCCTTGCGCGAACCTTACAAGCGAGAAAGTCAGCGACAGGTTTACGGCTCCCGCCCGTCGAGACCGAAACCCGCATGCAAAAGAATTGCTCCCTGGTCGACTCGTTCTTCGTCGACGATCACGGATATCTTGATTTCACTTGTGGTGATCATCTGGATATTAATCTCGGCATTCCCCAGGAGCTCAAACATTTTCGCTGCGACACCCGAATGAGAACGCATGCCGATTCCGACCACGCTAAGTTTGGCGATGCCGCCCTGAGCAGTAAACCCTTTGGCGCCAATTTCCTGCACGATCGGATCGAGATGTTTTTCGATTTTAGGCAGCTCATCCGCGGATGTCGTAAACGAAATATCGGTGGCGCCGGAGGCCGATACATTTTGCACGATCATATCAACGTTGACGTTGATGGCCGCGATCTCGCTGAAAATTCGCGACGCAATACCCGGCTTGTCCGGCACATGGCTTATCGTGACTTTTGCCTGTCTGCGGTCAACGCTTACGCCGCGAATGACTACTTTTTCCATGCTTGCGCTCTCTTCTTTCACGAGGGTTCCCGGTTGATCGTTAAAGCTGCTGCGAACTTCGAAAACGACGCCAAATTTTTTTGCAAACTCGACCGAACGGGATTGCATGACCTTCGATCCAAGGCTTGCCATCTCGAGCATCTCGTCGTACGCAATTTCTGGAATTCTTCGGGCATTATTGACGATTCGCGGATCGCAGGTGTAGACGCCGTCGACGTCGGTGAAGATCTGGCAAAGGTCGGCTCTAATGGCAGCAGCGAGAGCGATAGCAGTAAGGTCGGAGCCGCCTCGTCCGAGTGTGGTGACCTGGCCCTCAAGGCTCTCACCTTGGAAACCTGCCACGATAACGATGCTGCCGGCATCTAAAAAGGTATGAATGCGTTTAGGTGTGATGTCTGCAATCTTCGCCTTGGTGTGAACCCCGTCCGTAACAATTCCTGCCTGAGCGCCCGTCAGTGACACCGCATGTCCACCCAGGCCGTTAATCGCCATGGCCGTCAGCGCGATCGTGGTTTGTTCGCCCGTAGCCAGCAAGACATCCATCTCGCGTTCGGTTGGTTGAGGCGCTACCTGGCCGGCGAGCTTGATCAGGCTGTCGGTAACCCCGGACATCGCTGAAACCACTGCGACGACCTGGTTGCCGTTCCGATGCGCCTGCAGGATACGTCCAGCAACCTTCAGGATACGGTCGGGAGTCCCGACAGAAGTCCCACCGTACTTTTGTACGACCAAACTCATCTTGCCTTTTCCAGGATCGACAAAATGGCCGATTTGTCGGACCGGACAAATACCGGCTTTGCGCGATCATTCAACACAGAGGCGACATCCTTAAGGCCATGGCCTGTGAGTGTGCAGACGATGGTGGCGTTGTCAGGGATCATGGGCAGCGGACAACGAACGCAGTCAGGTTGGCTGCAGCATTTCATCAGACCTGCCACCGTCGCAGCACTGGCGGGTTCCACAAACACGCCTTCGCTGGATGCTAACCAGCTTTGAGCGGCAAAGATTTGCTCGTCGGAAACGATCTCAATAGCTCCTCCTGATTCTTCAAACGCCGCTTTCGCCATCTTCCAGCTCGCCGGATTTCCAATCCGAATTGCGGATGCGGCGGTTTCGGGCTGTTCGACGACGCGGTCGTAATAGATTGGTGCTGCACCTGCAGCCTGGAACCCGAGCATCCGCGGTAGGCGCGTTGTCCGATTTAACTTATGATATTCGAGATAACCCTTCCAATACGCGGTCGCGTTTCCGGCATTTCCTACCGGCAATAGATGGAGATGCGGCGCCTCGCCGAGCGCGTCGACGATTTCAAATGCTGCTGTTTTCTGCCCCTCGAGACGGTAGGGATTGATCGAGTTAACGACCGCTATTCCCGGTTCAGTCGATAACTCGCGTACGAGTTTCAAGCACTGATCAAAGTTACTTTCGAGGGCGATCACGACTGCGCCGTACACGAACGCCTGGGCGAGTTTGCCCATCGCGATTTTCCCGGCCGGTAAGAGTACGGCGCATTGAATGCCGGCCCGTGCCGCGTACGCCGCGGCGGATGCCGAAGTATTCCCGGTCGAAGCGCACATAATCAAGTTTGCCCCTCCTTCGATGGCTTTGCTCACCGCGACGGTCATCCCGCGATCTTTAAAAGAGCCCGTCGGATTCAGTCCCTCATATTTGAGGAAGACCTTGCAGCCGCGACCGACAATCGAGCTCAGGCGCGGCGAGGGAATGAGCGGGGTCGAACCTTCGTGCAATGAAATGACAGGGGTCGTATCGGAGACCGGAAGGTAATCTCGGTACCGCTCGATCACGCCGATCGAGGCTCCCATTGCTGATGGCGAATCACTCATGAGAGTACCCATAACAAACTTGGCGGGGCCTTTACGCACACAAGACTCTGGATGAGATCAACGGCTGTCACCATCTTGCCGTACGGTGCATCATGGATGATCAGGACCAGGGGGACGGCGTCCCCTTCATGTCCTTCGGGTTGCATGACCGAAGAGATACCGATCTGATGAGATCCCAAAATGCTTGCCACCTGTGCAAGAACGCCCGGTTCATCCACCACGGACAACCGCAGATAATATCCGGAAGAGACTCGTTCAATCGGGAGGCACTTTCCATACAAACCGTGGGGGGTGAATCCGAACGCTTTGCCTCCGGAGTCATACCAGATTGCCGCTTGCGCCAGATCGCTGATCACTGAACTGGTCGTCGGATCCTGGCCCGCGCCGCGCCCGTAAAACAAAGTGTCGCCCACGATGTCGCCGCGGACCATCAACGCGTTAAAAACGCCGTTTACGGAAGCCAGGACGTGCTGCTTCGGTACGAGAGTCGGATGAACGTGCGCCTCAACGAGGCCGTCCTGGTTGGTTCTGATCGTAGCGACCAATTTTATCTTGTATCCCAAATGGTCCGCAAATCGGATGTCGGACGAATTGACCTTATCGATGCCCGCGACGTGGATCTGACTGGTGGTCACCAAAAATCCATAGGCGAGCGAAGCCAGAATGATCGCTTTGTGAGCTGCGTCCCAACCATTGACGTCTAGCGTCGGATCGGCTTCCGCGTACCCTTGTTCCTGGGCTTCGCGCAATGCTTCCGGAAAATCCATGTTTTCCTCAGTCATCCTGGACAAAATGTAATTGCTCGTGCCATTCAGAATGGCGTGGATGGATTCGATGTGATTTCCGATGAAGCCCTCCCGGATGGACTTGATGATCGGAATGCCCCCGGCGACAGCGGCTTCGAAAAAGATCGGTACACCTTTGTCGGCCGCCTTCTCAAAAATTTCGAATCCGCGCTCAGCCAGCAACGCTTTGTTCCCGGTCACGACAACCTTTCCAGCGTCCAGGGCCCGCATGACAAATTGATATGGACCCTCGATTCCTCCCATCAATTCCACCAGGATGTTGATCGCCGGATCATCGATGAGCTCTTCCCAACGTCCGGTCATGATCTTTGCTGACGGGTGCACCGACCTGACAAGAGTGGGGTTCTTAACCGCGATCCGCCGTACCGAAAGCTCGAGGCCGACCCGTTCGCTGATCAGCACGCGATTCTGGATCAGGTGCTTGTAGACGCCCGCTCCCACCGTGCCGAGGCCAGCTAGTCCGATGCCGATCTGCTCCATTTTTGAGGAGGCGCACTATCGCGAATGTCGAATGAACAGTAAAGTACTGAGTTTTTTGCCGCGCATTGGGACGCGCTCTCCCGCACGATCCGCCGCCTGAATAGCTAGGGACGCGCTCCCACAACAGCCGCCGCAGACATCCGACGGTTTGGCGCCTCCGATCGTCTACGCGTTCAGGCGCGTCCGGCGTGGCACGTCTGCAAAACGTATCAGCGTCTCGGCCTGTCAGCGTGATCGGAGGATATCCTTAGATGGCTACATTCAGCGCGCTAGAACCTCCAGCACGCGGTCTACCTCCGACTCCGTGTTATAAAAGTGAGGGCTGAATCGAATATAGTCCCGTCCTTGGCGGTCTTGTCGGGGCGAACAGACGACGTGCTCCGAGGTCAATCGGTCGAATATTCCTTGCATACTCGTTCCGGGCCGCGAAACCGTGACGATTCCCGAAGCATTCGGTCCGCCGGAAGGTCCAAGAATGGAAAATCCGAGCCGATGCAGACCTTCCACGAGCCGCGCGGAGATTAACAGGATGCGTTCAGAGACGCGGTTGATTCCGATTCCAAGCAACAAGTCTATGCCGGCTTTCATGCCGAATATACCCATCAGGTTCATTGCGCCCGGCTCATAACGTTGTGCGGTAGGTTGAAACTCGATTTCTTCCCGGGCGACATACCCTGGGGCCTTGATGTTCCAGGATCCTAGAAGCGTCGGCCGGCAAACGTCAAAGCACTCTTTGCGCACATAGACGATTCCGATGGCGAGCGGTCCGAGCATCCATTTGTGCGCGTCGGCGCTTAAAAAATCGATATATTCCACCGTCGTAGGAAAAGCGCCGAGAGTTTGGATTGCGTCGACGGAGAAAAGAACGCCCTTCTCCCGCAGCAGTTTTCCGATGGCATTCAAATCGATCCTGTACCCGGAGACGAAGTTGCAGGAGGCAAGGGCCACCAATCGGGTCTTCGGGGTTAGCGCGTCGGCTATCAACTCGGGCGTGATAGCACCGGGCTCCCCAGGTTGCAGCAAACGAATCGTCACACCCCGTGACCGAAGGTTCAGCCACGGATAAACGTTGGCCGGATAGTCGTCCAAATAACAGATAACCTCGTCGTCCCGCTGCCAGTCGATTCCGTTCGCAAATAGACTAAGACCAAGTGATGTCGGACCGATCAGTGCGACCTCGTCCGGGCTGCTGCCAATGAGTCTTGCGGCAGAGGCTCGTGCTTCCTGGAGCGACTTGAGCACCTCGCCGAAGTTCTGGAGATTGGCCGCACTTTCCTCGGTGAACCGAATCACGGCATCGGCCACCACTCGCGGCAGAGCGGTTACTGCGGCGTGGGACATAAAAATCCTGTTGCGACAGATCGGAAACGCTTCTAATCGCTTTTCTTCGTTGAAAACAAGGTCTTGGAGCAGATCCATAAAAGTTGCACTGTCGGGAACGACAGACAGGCGCGTTACTTCTTCTTTTGTTCGCCTTCTTCGATCAGATTCCAAAAGCGGGCGTTTTCTTGCAGTTGTTCATCTTCCGCCATCGGGAGTTTCGAGCGGAAAAGAAAATCGCGAATCGTGTTTTTGTGAAGGACTCGGTGAACGAGCACGCCCTCCGGACTACGCTCGAAATAGATCCGGTAGTCATTGGTTCGATAGCGGTAGAGACGTTTTCCCTCCCGCTCGATCACACCAAAGGCTTTGGAATCCAACCTATCAAGATCGTCGGGTAAAAACTGGAATTCAGCAAGCAACTCAAGTTGAAGTTCCTTCGGGATGCGGGTCATCTCGGCCGCACTGATTTCGTTGAAGACAATCTGGTACATAGAACTGGTTTTCGCATCCATTCAGAGTAACACAGGAGAATCCCACCTGCACACAGCTTGCGGTGTTCCTGTGCGTTTGCAAATAAGCTGTTGAACCTGCATACTCTCTCGTTCTTGTTTTCCTGTAAGGTTTTTTCCGCGATAACTTCGAAAGCACTCCCATGAGGATATTAGTCATTTTAATGTGCGCGTTCGCCAGTTCGGCTTTTGGTCAGTTGACCTGGGAGAATCCGGAACAAACGTTCAATTCCAAGCCCCAGGATGCGTCGGTGGTGGCGAAGTACCGATTTACCAATACCGGCAACCAGCCTTTGAAGATTCAAAATGTCAAAACCTCTTGCGGCTGTACGACGACCGCCTTGGCGAAGACCGAATATGCCCCGGGTGAATCAGGCGAGATCGAAGCGAAATTCATTTTTGCCGGCCGCACTGGGAAGCAGGAAAAGGCGATTACGGTGACGACGTCAGCTGCGCCCCAGGACCCGACAATCCTACGATTACTGGTAAACATCGAGGAACCGGTTAATATCCAGCCTGAGGTTGTCCTATGGCGGGTTGGGGAACAACCCGAGCCGAAGACGATTCATATCGCGGTTGCTGATGATTCGCCGGCGAAGATCCAATCGGTGGTCTCGGATAATCCCGTGGTAACGGTGAAGCTCACCGAAGTGAAACCGGGAAAAGAGTACGAAATACTGGTCACTCCCACTGACCTTAGCAAACCGACCGCGGCGACCTTCACAATACGTACTGATTACCCACGGGAAGATCCGCAGTCGAAATACGCATACGCGCGCATAAAATGAGAGCGCTTCGCCAGGCGTTATTGATTGCCCTGGCCGCGCTCATTCCAGCAAGTTTGACCGCGGCATTTCATCCGCGGCGCCCACCCCTGTTCGAAGAGGCCCTGTTACCGGGAGAGGCACGAATTGAAACCGTACTGGCTTGGGGTCGGGAGGTAATCTGGATCGACGCCCGATCTGCGAACGAATATGAAGCCGAGCATGTTCCCGGTGCAACTCTCCTTAATCTGGAAAGCTGGGACGAGCTGTTTCCCCGATTTCTCGACCAATGGGATCCGGATAAAAAGGTCGTCGTCTATTGCAACTCGTCGGGATGCGAATTGAGTCACGAAGTCGCGGAGCGGCTAAAATCGGCGGATATTTCTCAGGTCTATGTGTTGAAGGGGGGGTGGGAAGCGTGGAAGAAAAGAAGGTGATCGTCCCCGGGCCAAGGGTTGGATGGCCGGCGGTTAGGAAGACCGGCCTCCTGTTGATGCGCATCGTACTGGGCGCTCTCTTCGTTTTTGCCGGCGCGACCAAGGCGTATGACCCGGGCACCTTCGCAATCGAAATACAGCGCTACCAACTAATTCCGTGGATTCTCAGCGCGCTGGCTTCAGCCTATCTCCCGTGGCTGGAGATGCTGGCGGGTGTGCTTTTGCTCTTGAAGCGATTTGAGCGCGGAGCGCTGCTCGTGGTCACGTTCTTGTTGTTGGTTTTCACTCTTGCTCTGGCGAGCGCTATGTTCAGAGGCCTTAGCATCGATTGCGGCTGTTTCGGCAAGGCCTTCACTGCCACCGGCACGACTGTCCCATTGTTGCGGAATCTTGTGCTGCTCGTATTCGCAGGCCTTCTTTGGAGGGAATCTCGATGACGACCACGTTTCGTTGTTGGGCGGAGATCGATGTCGAGGCGATGCGATTCAACATCCGGGTCATTCGCTCAATGGTTGCCAAGGACGTCCGGGTGATTGCGGTGGTGAAGGCCGACGCCTACGGTCATGGTCTTTCAGAAATCGCCCGTCCGCTTGATCGTGACGTCGACCTGTTTGGGGTCGCGAATCTCGTCGAGGGACAGACGATTCGCTCGACGGGTGCCAGGGCTCCAATTTTAATCCTTGGCCCGGCGCTGCCCGAAGAACGGCCAAAGATCATTGAGGAAGGGTTCATACCCACAGTTTCAACTGTCGAGGAAGCGGCCGGGTACGCGGAGTGCGCTCGTGCCGGCGAGCGGGTGCCCATCCATTTCGTTGTTGATACCGGGATGGGGCGGATTGGCTTGAGCGAGGAGGAATCAGAGCGCGTTTTCCGTACCATCTGCGAGATACCTCAACTGCAGATGAAGGCGTTTTCCACTCATCTTCCTGTTGCCGATGAAGATGAAAATTATACGGCCTGCCAACTGGAAAGGTTTCGGGCGACCGCCAACCGTTTGATGGCTCAAGACGAACCGGCAACGATATTGAACAGCGCCGGCGTCATACGATTTGGGAAGCACGCTCGACCCGGAGATTTGGTGCGCGCCGGTTTGAGCATCTACGGAGTGTCGCCGCTGAACGAATTCCAGCATCGATTCAGACCGGCGATGACACTGAAAACCAGAATCGCACTGGTCCGGACAGTTGGATCGGGGCGAAGCATCAGTTACGGAAGGACATACATTACTCCCGGCCAGATGACCGTGGCCACGCTCGGCGCGGGGTACGGCGACGGTATCGATCGACACTTGTCGGGGCAAGAGACGGATGTTTTAATCCAGGGCCGGCGGTGCCGATTGTTAGGCAGGGTGACGATGGACCAGATCGTGGTTGACGTGAGTCACTTGAAAGAGGTGGAACCGGGCGAGGAAGTCGTACTGATCGGTCGGCAGGGCGACGAGGAGATCCTGGCCAGCGAATTGGCGAAGAAGGCCGGGACAATCGCATGGGAAATCTTCACGGGAATCACAAAACGCGTGGTGCGGGTTTACAGATAACCAGGATTCAGTTTCGCCTTAGCCCGAAGCGTGTTTCCTTGGCGTATGCCGCCAGAGAATGAGCCCAATCGACTGATCCACGAGAAGTCTCCTTACCTCCTTCAGCATGCGCACAACCCGGTCGATTGGTATCCTTGGGGCCCGGACGCATTTCAAAAGGCGCAGACGCAAAAGAAGCCGATCTTTCTCTCGATAGGCTATTCCACATGCCACTGGTGTCATGTCATGGAGCGAGAATCGTTCGAAAACGCGACGGTGGCAGATATTCTGAACCGTTATTTCGTCAGCATCAAAGTCGATCGTGAGGAGCGTCCGGATGTTGACCGCGTTTATATGAGCTTCGTCCAAAGCACCACGGGATCAGGCGGTTGGCCGATGAGTGTTTTTCTTACGCCCGATCTTAAACCCTTTCTCGGCGGAACCTATTATCCACCGGATGACCGCTACGGGAGACCGGGATTCGCGAGCCTGATTACCCGTATTGCGGAAATCTGGGATGAGAGTCCCGGAAAGATACTGGATCAAGGATCGCAGTTCACGCAGGCCATCGCAGCCCACCTCCGGGAGGCGCAGTCGATTGAGTCGAGCCCCCTGAAGCTCGATTGGCTCGAGAACGGGTACGGTCAATTGGCTTCCGGTTATGACCCCGAAGATGGTGGATTCACTCCCGCTCCAAAATTTCCGCGCCCATCCGTGTTTAATTTCCTGCTTCGATATTGGCTGCGGAGTAAAAAGACGAACTCGCTCGACATGGTTGAGTTCACCCTGCGGAAGATGTCTCGCGGCGGAATCTATGATCATCTGGGAGGCGGCTTCCACCGCTATTCGGTAGACGCGCGATGGCATGTGCCGCATTTCGAAAAAATGTTGTATGACCAGGCGCAGCTTACGGTGGCCTATGCCGAGATTTTCCAAGCCACTGCGAATCCTGCGTTCGAACGAGTGGTTCGGGAAACCCTGGACTATGTTCTGCGCGACCTCACTTCATCCGAGGGTGGCTTTTACTCGGCCGAAGACGCCGATAGCCTGGCGGAGCCTGGTGCGGCCGAGAAACGAGAGGGCGCCTTCTACGTTTGGACGCAGGAAGAACTCGATCGCGTACTCTCGCCGGACGAATCTCTGGCCTTTCGCAGAATGTATGGCGTCGAACGGGCGGGCAACGTTGCCGCGGCGAGCGATCCGCACCGTGAACTGGTTGGACGCAATGTGTTGTTTTTGCAGAACGACGCGGAGTTAGTGTCAAAGTTAACCGGCAAAGATGAAAAAGAGATCTCCAAACTGATTTCTGCCGCTCGACAAAAGCTGAAATCAATCCGGGACCAACGTCCGCGCCCGCATCTCGACGATAAAATAGTCACTGCCTGGAATGGACTCATGGTTTCGGGTTTCGCCAAGGCATTCCAGGTATTCGGGGAAGAGCGTTACCTCGCCGCGGCGCAGCGGGCCGCCGAATTTCTGCAAAGAAACTTGTACCGACACCGATTGCTGCGGAGTTACCGGGGAACGGCCGGCGCGACTTACGGTTTTGCCGAAGACTATGCTTTCCTGATCCAGGGATTGCTTGATTTGTACGAAGCCGATTTCGATGTTCGCTGGCTGCGATGGGCGGGAGAACTGCAAGTGCAAATGAATGATCTCTTTGTTGACCCGAAGGGCGGCTATTTCAGCACGGAGGAAGCTGCACCCGACATCTTGTTCCGGATGAAGGAAGATCACGACGGCGCCGAGCCGTCTGCAAACTCGGTAGCGGCCATGAACCTGACCAGGTTAGCCCGAATCTTTGATCGAAAGGAATTTCAACATTCGGCTGCCCGCATTGTCGGCGCGTTTCACCCGGCTCTGGAACGGATGCCGGCTGCGCTGCCGCAAATGTTAGCTGCGTTGGACGCAGCGATTGCCGAACCGGTGCAGATCGTCCTGGCTGGTCGAACGGGCCAGCCGGAAACGGCAGAACTGCTCAAAGCGATTCGACGCCGTTATCTGCCGAATAAAGTTGTACTGCTTGCGGATGGCGGGGAGGGCCAGAGCTGGCTGGCTCAGCATATTGAGGCACTCCGGGCGATGGGCGCAATTGAAGGGAAATCGGCCGCTTACTTGTGCCGGAATTTCACTTGCGATCTCCCGATCACGGAACCGGAACTGTTGGCGGCTCGCCTGGAGAGCATTTGAGATTTTTGACCTTTTCTCTCATGGCGGCGGCGTGGAAGGTTCCGCGACTTCCGGATAATCTCTGAGTTTGTCGGTCGGATTGCGATCTTCAGTCAACAGGCGAGCGATGCTTAGTACCAGTAACTCTGCTCGCATGTCAGTGTAATTGTTCAACGTGACCTTGAGATAGTTTAACACCCGCTTCCTCAAAAATGCGTCGGTTTCCAGGCTCAGTCTAAGTTCCGCGAGAAGATCGAGATGCATCTGGATCACTTCCTGCGCCACAGCCCCCTTTCCCTCTGCTTTGATCGTATTGGCGGTGTGAACCCGGTAATCCAGCAAGTCGTGGTGAATCAGAGCCAGTGTGCCTCGGAAGGCCAGGGTTAACGCGGCGAAATAGTCATGCACAAACCGGTACGGGCGAAACGCCGCAATCGTGCCCGCACGGAAAAAAAAGTTGCTGGTGGTTTTCGTGTAGTTGCCGTAACCCAGCGAACCGGCCAAATCAGTGGATTTCTTCAGGTTTGACCATATGCGGCTCAGGCGACGTTGCCTGCCGTCGTGTTTTCCAACCGGTACACCGGATTCGTTGATCAACCGGATCCGGGTGCAAACCAGCTCAGTTTCAGGATGTCTCGCCAAATAAGCGGCACAGTGCGCAAACCGTTCAGGGTGATAACGATCATCCGAATTCAACACGCTGATGAAGCCACAGTCTTTGGACAGCTCCAGGCCTCGGGTCAGGGCGGCGTGCGCTCCTTGATTCTTTTGTTGAACGAGTTGGATCCTCGGGTCATCAATCGCGCGAATAAGATCAACAGAATGGTCCTGCGACCCGTCGTCGATGATCACCAATCGGTCCGGTGGAAGGGTTTGGTACAGAACCGACCTGATCGCTTCCACGACGTATTTCGCATGGTTATAGGACGGGATGATGCAAGCGATTTTCTGGCTCATTCGTCAATTGTTGTCCCGCCATCAAACTTTGGTGTACCGTCTCGCCATCATTTGCGAGACGGTGCACTAGGGCTCCGTTCCAGACAATCGCCTTTTCATCGGTTATAGATTCCTTTGCGGTCTCGCCAGCCTTCTTTATGGAAACTCCGGCTTTAGACACAGAAGTTCGCGTCATGTTTTTCGATACCGATGCCGGTGGCCTTGTGCACAACATCGCTTACCTGAGATTCATCGAGACGAATCGGTCGTTGCTCGCCGAAAAGATGGGGTACCCGCTCGGGGAAATGTTAGGCTTGGGCGATTGTCCGGTCGTGGTGCGGACCGAGATTGACTATCGCCGTCCAGCCAGGTTGTGGGATACGCTCTTGGTACATGGCGAGCTTGAAAAATTCGAACGAAGCCGGTTTTGGTGTGCCTTCAAGATCAGTCGGCCAAGCGACGGCCAACTTCTGGTGACCTGTCGACAAATGCTGGTCGTGGTTCGACTTCCTGAGCTAAAGGTTCGGCGTTTGCCAGCCTACTGGGATACCGCTTTTGGCCATCTCAAGGCGTAGTGCACCGTCTCGCAAATAATGGTGAGACGGTCCACTAGGCAAAAGTTCGCGTTCTTTCATTTGAGGTGCACAAAACGCAGGAACCGGTCGGAAAACTCCATCGCGCCTTCCAGTAATTCTCTTCCGAAAGAAAGGAATGTAATATCCCGGCTGGCCACGATGAGCATCAGGCTCAACGCTGAAAAATTGATGAGATAAATAATCATCATCGAAAAGAATGTTCCATGCTCGATCAGATCGGTTTGGCCCTTCCACAGCATCCAGATCGCGAAGGTGATATGGAAAGCCCAGGTGAATCCAACAACCCCAAACAGCCAGCGCCGGTAGGGTTCCATATCCACCAATGCGCCGAGGCCGCCGTAGAGTAATAGTGCGAGGATGCTGTAGATGGGGAAAAAGTAAGGCGCTAGGGCGATCCAGAAATTAGTCTTGTCCGTGACGATATGACCTCCGGTCCGGCTGACCCGGAACTGGCTCACTCTGCCGCCCATGAGCCAGACCCATAGAACGTGTGTGAGCTCATGCCCGAAAACGTACAATAACATCGGCCTGGGCAAGCCGAAAAACGTGCCCACCCAGAGGAGTGTGCCCAGTGAAAAGAACCAGAGTTCTTCCGAGGCCCAAAAGCGGTGTTGGAGAGCCGCCGTTGAGAAACAGCTGAAGAACGCGCGAGTCAGTATCCAGGCAGGCGGAACCAGGAATAACGCAATAATCTGCTTTAACCAGCGAACCGGGACGACCCACTCAGTTTCAACTCGTTCAGCACGCCCTCCGGCACCGGTTTTTAATCGACTGCGACGTCGCTTTTTTACCGCGGGATCCAAAGATTTCACCGATTTGCTAGTTGAATATCAACGAGCCGGGTAAAAGGCGAACCCGAATAAATCGGCTAAAATCGTCGTAGCCTTTAATTTCCGGATCTTATGCCCGACCCATGTAACCGCCTGTGCGAGTATCCACCCGGATTACCTCACCCTCTTTGATGAATAAAGGGACTTGGATGGTTTTTCCCGTTTCGAGCTTGGCAGGTTTCTGCACGTTGTTCGCGCTGTCGCCGCGGATTCCTTCAGCGGACTCGATGACTTTTAGCTCCACCGACGAGGGCAATTCGACTTCGACCGCTTTTCCCTCCGCGTACAATACTTCAACAGCCAGGTTCTCGGTCAGATAGTCCGCAGACTCATTAATGAGCTCGGGCGGAAACGTCTCGGTTTCATAGCTCTCGGGATCCATGAAAACGTATCCGTCCTGATCTTTGTAGCTGTACTCCAATTTTCGCCGATTCACGTCGATCAACTCGACGGTCTCGGTCGAACTGAAACGGACGTTGCTGGATTTACCCGTGCGTATACTTCTGAGAGTCGCCTGGACAAAAGCGCGAAGGTTGCCGGGGGTGCGATGTTGGACATCTAAAACGACGGCGACATCCCCGTGATAACGGATGGCCATCCCTTTCCTAAGATCATTTGCTGCTGCCATATGCGGAAGTGGTAGTTAGTGGTCAATGGCTGGCGAATCGTCAGTCCGTTCGGTCGCCTTTGATCGTCCTTCTACCCGCGAGGCGCCAGCCAGTACTCATCACAGAAGCTTCAGTTTCGTCAAATCCTGAGAATCGACTATTCCCACCGGTTCATTTTTCTCATTGACCACGATTAAGTCATCGATTCGATGCTGGTCCAGGACGTTTAGAACTTCAACTGCAAGCTTCTGAGCCTGGATAGTAATTGGATGCCGGACCATATGTCTTTCGACGGGATCGGAAATCATGCCAGGATTTTTCTCGAAAGCCCGGACAAAATCCCCATGAGTAAAGATTCCGGCCAGATTCCCGGAGGGACCTACGACTACGGCAACGCCGGCCCGATGTTCATTCATGGAATGCAGCACGGCTAGAACGTCGGTCTGGGGTGAGACCGACGGCATGCGTGTTTCGCCGCGCATGATATCGCAAACTCGTTGCAAAAGCACGCGTCCCAACCGTCCGCCTGGGTGAATCTTGAGGAAATCTTCTTCATTAAACCCGCGCACTTCCAGCAGCACCATTGCCAAGGCGTCGCCGAGGGCCAGCATCACTGTCGTGCTCGACGTCGGTGCCAGGTTGAGGGGACATGCTTCCTTTTCAACCGAGCAATTGAGGATGACTTCGCTTTGTTTGGACAATGTCGATCCAAGATCGCCTGTCATGCAAATCAGTCGAACATCGAAGCGTTTCAAGGCGGGGAGTATATTTAGCAGCTCGGCGGTCTCACCGCTGTAGCTGAGGGCAATAACCACATCGCCTGCAGCGACGATCCCCAGGTCGCCATGCAACGCATTGACAGGATTCAGTACAAATGCCGGTGATCCGGTACTGGTAAGGGTCGCTGCGATTTTTTCGCCGATCTGGCCAGATTTTCCCACGCCAATGATGATTATCTTTCGGCCGGATTCAATGACCTCAAGCATCAGTCGAACCGCCCGCTCAAACTGCTCGTCAAGCCGGTCTGCCAGCCCCTGTAGTTCGCCGATTTCAATCTGTAGTACCCGGCGCGCTTTCTTAAGATAATCCATTGTAAAAACAAAACAAAATTGTACAGCGGGGAAAGGCGGGATGCAAAGAAGTCAGCCTGATGATGTCAGCAGTCCTATCAAGACCCTCAGGTTCTCTGCATCTTCCTTCAGGTCTTCGTCCTTCGGGGTTTCGAGAACCTTCGGGACAGTGTGAAACTCTCTTGACCGCATGATCTCCGAAAAGGGTGCCAAACCGATTTTGCCTTTGCCTATATGTTCATGACGGTCTACGCGCGATCCAAGGCCCGTTTTGGAATCGTTCAGGTGCCAGGCTGCGAGTCGCTCGCGTCCGATGATCCGATCGAAGTTCTTGATCGTGTCCCAAAAGCCCTTGGCGGTAGAAATGTCAAAACCGGCCTCGAACAGATGGGCTGTATCCAGGCATGTCACGAGACGTTCCGGAAACTTCGAACGTTCGATAATCTTCGCCAAATGTTCGAACGTATGGCCCAGGCTGCTCCCTTGGCCGGCCGTGATCTCGAGAGCGATCTTGCATCTACCTCGAGGCAGCGAGGTGAATCCCGTGTCCAAGGACGAAACAATTCTGGTTAGACCGGCTTCCTCGCCATCACCCATGTGCGCTCCGGGATGCAACACTAGAAACGGGAGGTTGAGCTGGTCCGCCCTGGTCATCTCTTCGGTAAGAGCGCGAATCGATTTTTCCAAAAAATCCGGATTGATCGCCCCGGGATTGATCAGGTAGCTCGCGTGACCGAAAACCACTTTGGGAGGATCTGCAAATTCGAGGTAGGCGGCCAAGTCGGCTTCGCCGAACGGTTTGGCAAACCACTGCATGTTATTCTTCACAAAGATCTGGATCGCAGTGCATCCGATCGACCGGCCACGCTCCAGTGCCTTGGAAGGTCCGCCGGAGATCGACATGTGCGCGCCAAGCAGGGGTGAATGCCGTTTGCCGGTTGCAGGCCGGCGGCGCGTTGCTGCTAGTTCCGTCTTTCGAGGCATATCTTTTGCCATCCCCAGGATCTACCGCCGCGCCGGCGAAATCAATTGCCAGATCGGATCCTGGACCGTGCCAAAGCCGCGAACGTTCATTGTGCCGTCATCGACCTTCCCCGCGAAATCGACTAGCTCCCCGAGAAGCAAAAGTGAGCCGGTCAGTTGCACGGCATGCGAACCGGAAACAAGTTGGAAAGAAGTCAATCGCAGGGACTCGCGATTCAACCGGAAACTGAGCTTAATGTCTACCGGTTCACGAAATCCAAGAGGCTCGAGGCGGCTCAGCAAAGGCGCGAAGAGCTTCGACCCGCTCATCTTTGCTGCGAGTCCGCTGACAGTTCCACTGATCAGGAGATTCGTTGGGTCGGTCCCGCGCACGGAGAAATCGCCGGATCCCTGGTCGAATGGGATTTCTCGTCCGCCCATGTGAAACGTAAATCGCTTCGGCGAATCGATCTGGATTCGAAGATCGTTGGTCGATCCATTTCTAAGCTGGATTGTACCGCCGGCATGAATGGTTGGCGGATCGGTAAAATGAAATGGTTGCAGGAGTTTTCCCAGCGAGGGATCGACCCAAACTGCGACCGCTGCCGGGTAAAGATTTGCTTCGACATCCTCGAGGGTCACTTGATCCCGGCCAAAATCATAGGTGAAATTGCCGGTCCCAATGCCCTCATCCCTGATCACCCGGATCTGATCGCACCGCATGGCATTGTTCTGGAGATTGAGATTCGCTGAAGCAGAGTTCAGGAGGGCACCGCGAAATTTGGTTTTCCCTAGCCAGACTTGCCCGGTACCCGAGACTTTGGCGAATTCGGGGTCTGTGCCTGAGACCGTGGCCTGGACCACTGGCGGTGTTTGAAATTCCCAATCGGCCAATGCCTGCTGAACTCGCGGCGCGCAGAGCGGCAGAACCTCCGTAGGATTCAATCCAGAGTTGATGCGCATGCGAAAGTCCCCCGGGAGGCTGAGCACGTCGCCGGATAATGTTCCAGACCGATGTGTCAGTTGTGCGTTCGAAATCATCCAGGAGTTTCCCGATTTCGAGAATTCGGCCTTCACGCTTTGGAACTTCACGCTCCGGAAGGAGAATTGGTCGAAACTAAGCTTGCCAAGAAAACTCAAATGTCCGTCCGCCCGCGCCACGCCGCTCAATTCGACTTCCGGCGGAGCGTCAAACTTCAGCTCTTTGGTCCATGGGAATCTGGGATCGTTGGCGAGCAACTCAGTCAAATTCAACCCGCTACGGATCTGAAAGTTTTTCTCCCCTGTCCCCAGGTTCCAACTCCCGGTGGCGAATAATTCCCCATGCGCATCCCGGATGAACAGTTTATGCAGGTCGAGCTTCTGGTTCTCAAGGGAGAACCGGCAGTCCAAATTTCGAAGCTGGCAGTTCATTCGGGTCAGTGTTTCGGCGAATAAATGGCCTCCCTGGACCCGAATGGAAGAAGGATTCGCCAGATCAGCCTGAAATGTGAAGTTAAGTTGCGGCGGTTCCTCAGAGAAGCGGAGCTTCTCGATCTCCTTGATCAAAAGCCGGAGAAAGGTCTCTTGCGGTTGCTGCTTGGGACCAGTCGCAGACTCGGGCGCTGACGCGAGTTTGAAATCCGCCGGATTAACCAGTGTGCCCGACGCCTGCAGTTGAATCCCAAAGACGGTACCCGAAGCCTGTCGCACTTCGATGCGTCCGGGGAAGAAATAGATTCTTGATTGAATGCCCGTGACGCGTATCCGCCCCGCCTTCGGATACGACGGATCGACCGGTATCGAAATTTTTGCATCGTGCAGGTCGACAGAGTTGAGGGCCGGTTCTTGCTGCAGCAAATTAGCGTAGTTGAGGTCCAGGGAGAGATCACTGATTTGGGCCAGGACCCGCTGACGTCGATCGCGATCGTAGATCTCAAGATCTTTCGCCACCAGCCCCCGGAACGGGTCCAGCGTGAGTCGACGGACGCGGATTTCAAGACCAAACCTGTGGAACTCTTTGCTTAGCAGCGCCCGCCAATGCCCGCCAAAGCCAATATGATAGAAGTAGTACGCCGCCCAAGAAATAAACAAGGTGAGCAGGAGCAGGGTTAGCCACTTAAAAACTTGAATGGGGCGAATCGGCATCAGGCTGAACGGTAAGGCGCAGGGTGATTATCTTTAACCGGAAATCGCAAATCAGCAATCGCCGCAGTGGGTTATTAGCGATTGTTCTTCCAAAACGGCACGACTTGTGCTATGTAAGTGGTCCCGATGATCCAACCCAATTGTCGGGCAAGATTTACCGGGGAAGACTTCAGCTTTGTCGTTCGTACGCTGGCAAAAAGCCCAGGCAACGAGGTGAGCCTGGTCGAGTTGCTAACCGATATCGAGACCAGGGACCAGATACTGGACCACGACGAACTAGTTCGTGCTGTGCTTGAAAAGCCAGGCAACCTGACCATTTCACCACAGTTCTACTTCTATATACTGGCTCGGCTCGTCCTGAAGCGCTCTGGAATAGACGACCGCACGTTGACCGATTATGTCGCCGCGCTGTTGGAAAAATTTTCCCAAATTCGCCAAATGAGTGCGCCGGTGCAAAATCTGGAAGCACGGTATCTCTCCGATCTTTTGCTCGCGCTCAAGACCGCTTCGCCATACGAGACATTTCTGATCAGGGCCCACGTCGGCAACTACGCTCTATTCATTAGCGGCATCTTCTATGAGAACATTGAGAGCCGCAGTCAACGGGGTGCACCGAGTTGCTTATTCTACGAAGATATGGGCCGGGCAAATTTTCGTGCCGTGGCCACCCATGACGTCGCGCGCAGATACGAGTTGAGCGACCTCTTCAAAAAATTAGCGAATCACTTTCACGAGTGCCGTCTCGCGTTGAATCGCTTGGCGGACGAGTTCGTCGATCTTGGAGATAACAAATTCATGCCGACCTTCATATGAACAAGACACTCTTTAGCGAAGTCCAGCGGCTTTTTGAACGAACCTATGCATCGGTTGGAATTAATCTTGAGGAATGCTTGATCGACCGGTCACGCTGCTCTCAGCTAACGAGGTTAGCCGGAGCATCCGCCCGCGAGCTGAGCGAACTCGCGCGGACATTTTTGCGAACAGCGGATGACCGACTGTATGTGGGAATTTACTATTCCAACTGGTTGATCGAACAACTCGAAAAACATGATCCGCGCGGGGGACTATCGAACAGCAACATTCAGTCATTGATAACGTTCGTGGAAGAAATCAACCACGCACTCCACGCCGCGCTGCAATTTAAAGCGGGTCTGCGTCGGATCGATAGCGAGGATTTTGCGCGCAACCTCGAACTTCAAGGAATGGTTGATACCTATCTAGTCCTGCTGCTTTTCGTAGCGTTCTTTCGCAAGACGCAGCGAGTCTCACGAATGGATCGACGATGGCTCCGATTTCATTTGTTTGAATCCCGTTCGCCTGACGGCTTCCGGGACGAGAATCTGCGCGCGCGTTACCTGGAGACCGGCGAACTCGCCTCATCCTATACACATTACCTCGATACGTTGAACGGTGCGCGTCGTCTCGAAGAAATTCGAAATTTCCACGCGCTGACCTACGATGCCAAGAAGCAACACATTCTAGCCTTGATGAATCGACCGCGACCATCCGAGTAAGCCAAAACCTGTCTCAATTCATCCCGCACCAGTTTTAAAGCGTCTTCAAGTAAGTAAGGCGTCCCGCCTTACCTTTTCGTCTCGCTTACTTAATAGCGGGACGCTTTCGCTCAACTCTTCGACCTTTCGTGATTATCGCGGGCTGGTCCTTCGATGCGGTTTGACGTGTACCCCTTCTTTCAACTACAACGCGAAGCGTCATGAAGATCTGGATCAACCGAGCGGGTCAAAATCTTGGGACATTTACATTGGAAGAAGTTCAGCGAGGTCTGGATCAGGGCCAGTTCGTCCCCGGGGATCTCGGTTGGCAGGAGGGAATGGAGACCTGGAAAGCGCTTGCCGAATTTCCCGGCCTGCGGATGCCGCAACAACAGCCTGAACCTTCGCCTGCCCGGATCGTTCAGACCTCCCCCGATGTCCCGCCGCCGTTAGCTGATCGGACATTGGCGACCATTGAGGGTGAAGAGGACGGCCCGGCCTGGGAACGAAGACAGCAACTTGGGTTGTTCAAAGCGCTTACCCAGACCTGGAAGGAAATACTTTTTAACCCGGCCGTCAGCTTCGCCCGGATGAAGACGAGTGGGGGATTTACTTCGCCGCTTCTATACAATCTAACCATGGTGGCTATCTGGGCGATTTTCACCGTGATCTACCGGCTGCTTCTGTCAGGGATGTTTGCTGCCGCCGGATCGATGCACAGCGACTCGACTGACATGCTGGGTATTAGCGCGGGAACGTCTGCGCTTGCGGTCATCGCGATTTTAGTCGTCGCGGTTCCGATGATTGTCGCCTTTAACTTTGTCACTGCCGGGATTACGCATCTCTGCCTTTCCCTATTCAAAGGAACGTCCAAAAACTACGAAGCAACCTATCGAGTGATGTGTTATTCCTACAGCGCCTGGATTTTCGCACTTGTGCCGTGCGCCGGCGGTCTGGTCGCAGGTATCTGGGCGCTGGTGTCTTCAATCATCGGTCTCTCAAAGGTGCACAAGACGGAGGGTTGGCGTGCGGCGGTCGGAGTTCTGCTGCCGATCTTCGTGTGTGCAGGGTTGGTTCTCGCGTTATATGCCGCGATTTTTGCCGCCATCCTCTCCTCGGTCCGCAATGCAAACACTTAGGCGAAGGCTGGGAGTGTGTCTGAGACCGTTGGCTCCCAAAGAGACGGACTTCGAGTTTCTTTTTCTGATCGTATCGTCTGTAGCAGCGGCGAGTTCTTTCGTCTGGCTAGCCTCGGGTTTGCCCTGGCCCGGATGCTGGTTTCGCCGGTTGACTGGGACGCCCTGCCCGACCTGTGGAGCAACTCGGACAGCTTTGTCGTTGGTACACGGGGATCTGGCGACGGCATGGCGTCATAACCCGCTAATTTTTAGTTGTTATATCGGAACCATCATCCTGAACTTGTATTGTGCGGGCGTTTTACTTTTCCGATTTCCAAGGGTTCGGCTAACCGGTCTGCCACCCGATGTCAAACGCAGTCTGTACGTGTTGGCACTCACTGCGGTGACGCTGAATTGGTTTTACCTCCTCGCCAACCGATGAGACCGGCGCCTGGAACACGGCAAAAGCGGGGCTGACACCGTTTTGTTCGGCGCAGAATAAATCGATCCCGTCGATCCCGTGACGCCGCATGGTATCCATCGCGAGATCCGGTCGATTGCAATCGCGGCTGAGATGCCCAAGAACAACACGGCGGAGTCGATCTCCCGCAATCGCCGCCACCAATTTCGCCGCGGCTTCGTTTGAGAGGTGGCCATGTCTGGATAATATCCGCTGTTTGACTGACCACGGCCGTTTGGAGTCCTCCTGCAACATCCGCTCGTCGTGATTCGTCTCGATAACCAGGGTGTGCACCTTTCGGATACGCTCCAACGCTAGCTTCGTTGCGTAGCCGAGGTCGGTTAAGATCCCAATGGCGCCCGTATCGCCCGTGAAAACGAAAGCTGTCGGATCAACTGCGTCGTGTGGCACGTAAAAGCTCTGTATTTCGATGTCCTTTACCAGGAAAATGCCGCCGGTCATGAACAGGTTCCACTTTGGAAACTCGGCGAGAAATCCTCGACGCAACGTTTCCGCGGTAAGCGGATTTGCATAGATCGGGACCCCGTACCGGCGACAGAAGACCGCCAGACCTGCAATATGATCACCGTGTTCGTGCGTGATCAGAATCCCGTCCAAAGACTCTGGAGGTACTCCAATCGACTCGAGGCGCTGCGAAATCTGCCGTGCGCTGAATCCAGCGTCGACGAGTAACCGGCACTGATTGGTAGCGATTAACGAGCAGTTGCCTGCACTGCCGCTGCCAAGAACCGTCAGATTGAGCACCCGCTTATTAAAGCGCACTGCAGGTCCAATGCCAATCATATTGCAAAAGGAAAAGGAGATTTAGCCTGCGTCGCTCGCAAATCCTTAGTGAGATTTGTGAGCCCGCAATGAGCTCATCGCTTCGACCTTTGCGTGATTTTTTGCGGGCTAGCTCTGGCCGCTATTCGATTCCCCTCTGAGTAAAAAAACCTTGCGCTCCTCGCCGTTCCTCTGGAATTTTCCGGAAGCCAACGCCGATACCGATGGACCGAGAGAGGGCTTCCGGCTGTGTATCGTCGGGTTAGAACTACGCACAAATATTTCTGAGCCTCTTCATCTCTCTCAGCTAATTCCCCCATTTATGAACCGCTACTTAACCTATCTTTTCATGGGCGCGCCTGGCAGTGGCAAAGGGACTCAAGGCAAAGCGCTGGGAACGGTCCCGCGATTCTTCCATTCTGCTTGCGGCGAGATGTTTCGCTCTCTCGATTTGCGCACACCCCTTGGACGGAAATTTGTCGAGTTTTCCAGTAAAGGCCTGCTGGTGCCGGACGATCTGACTGTCGAACTTTGGCGGACAAAAATCGAAGCGCAGGTACTCGAGGCAGAATTCAAACCGGATATCGACGCGCTGGTACTCGATGGGATTCCCAGAAATGTCAATCAGGCCAAACTCATGGAGAACTTGATCGATGTGAGACGGGTGTTTCACCTCTCATGCCCTAATCGGGACGAGCTGGTCCGTCGCTTGCGCAAACGCGCCATCAAGGACAATCGGTTCGATGATGCCAGCGAACAGGTGATCCGGAGACGCTTGGCCACTTACGATGAGGAAACCAAGCCCGTACTGGGTTTCTATTCCAGCCTGGTGACCGTTGTCGACGCTCTTCAACCTCCGGTGAAGGTTCTCAATGATATCATCGGGGAAATTTGGAATTCCCGCGACGGCATAATGTCGTTCAACGCTTGACTGCCCGCAACAAGCGGAGTGCCTCGGGAGGTGCTCGGAGTTCCAGTCAAACGAGAGGAACTCGCCCGACTCAGGCTGCTATTCGAATGAGCAATAAGCCTCGAGTTGTATTCATGGGGAGCGGCGAGATTGGACTGCGGACCTTGCAATGGCTCTCGAGTTCTTCGGTAGTGAACCTTGTCGGCGTTGTCACCCAACCTGACAAGCCGGTCGGCCGATCGCAGATATTGACGGCGCCGGCACCGAAAAAAATGGCGATGGCGCTCAATTTGCCCGTTCTGCAACCGCTCAAAATACGCCGGAACCGAGCAATTGGATCTCGATCAAGAGACTTATCGCCAGACCTGATTGTCGTCATGGCCTACGGCCAGATCCTGCCAAAAACCCTTTTGGAGATGCCGACCCTGGCCTGTCTCAACTTGCACGCGTCGATTTTGCCCAGACACCGAGGTGCTGCACCGATCCAGGCGGCGATTCTCGCGGGTGATCAATTGACCGGGATAACCATCATGTACATGTCAGAAGGCTTGGATACGGGCGACATTCTGCTAAGCAGATCGATCCGCATCCGCCGGCGCGAAACGGCCGGGTCGCTACATGATCGGCTGGCAAGCCTCGGACCTGAGGCGCTGGGACCGGCGTTGGATCTCATTTTGTCACAGAAAGCGCCCAGAATTCCGCAGGAAGAATCACATGCGAGCTATGCTCCCAAACTTGAGAGTGGGTCGGGCAAAATTGATTGGTCTCTGGAATGCTGGCATCTGGATCGACTCGTGCGAGCGATGGATCCCTGGCCGGGCGCGTTCACGCTCGTGCGCGCCGCGGACGGCGCAATGAGAAAGCTCAAGGTTCATCGTGCTTTGCCAATCCATCGCTTCGTTGGTCAACCAGGCGTGGTGAACCGGGTCGGAAGTCGCGGCATCGTCGTTACCTGCGGAGAAGGGGCACTCTTGCTGTTGGAGGTTCAGCTTGAAGGGAAACGCAGGATGGCGGCGGTAGAATTTTTGCGCGGGTTTCCGTTGCCGGTCGGGACCATATTGGGAAGGTGACATACCCTTGCCGCGGGCTGCCACAGAAGGCACGAAGAAAATTTGAACAGAAAGTAGCTAGCTTAGCTAAGGTCACAAAAACTCTCATGGTTCTGCCGGCAGATGGATGCTGAAGGTCCCAATCTCGCCAGTGGAAATAATCCGTGAATTTGCGGCTTTAACTCTCCGATGGAAGTGGCTTACCTATGTCCTGCCTGCACCCCATTCTGCAACTCCTGTAACTTCTGACTCCTGAGTTCTGCTTCAAGGTTGAGCGACGCTACTTTGCTTCGGCGCCCCAGCGTGTTCAATCTCCGGTGTCATGGCCACAGAAACGGTTTGACCAATTCGCAGAGGTACAGGCAAAGCCCCTGAAGGCTCGAGGCGGACCGCAAACCGCTGCGGAAGACGAACCCAATCGACGGTTTGGCTAATCGCGGGCAACAAGTCCGTCGAAACGCTGCCCGATCCATCTTGAACATAGACCCCCCAACCGATGCTCCGGACCACACCCCGGAACGGCAAATTACTGTAACCCATAATCGACATGTTAGCCACCTGTCCGATTTCGATATGCGGCAATTGAGTTTCCTTGAAATAGGCTGCGATCCAAAAAGAGCTACTGTCGACAAGCGCCATCAGCCGATTTCCGGCGTTGACGTAGGTCCCCTCACTCGTATTCATATTCGTGACATAACCATTCACCGGCGCGAAGACTTTTGTGTAGCCTAGGTTTAATCTCGCCGTCTCCAGGTTGGCTTTTGCGGAGATCAACTGAGCCTGCGCCGCGGCGAAGTTGTCTTGAGCATTCTGATAATCCTGTTGCGGAGCCACATGCTTGCTATAGAGATCAAGCTGTCGATCGAGATTTTGCTGCTGCTGTTTGAGCGTCGCTTCAGCATTCAGAACCTGCCCGGAAGCAACGTTGAGCAGCGCCTCGTAGTCGGCTGGATCGATCTCAAACAGCAGGTCCCCCGTTTTCACCTCCTGGTTGTCGTGGACCGCAACGTGTATGATCGGTCCGGAAACGCGCGGCGCGATTCCAACGATATTCGCACGGACCTGGGAATCCCGGGTCCACGGATGCTGAATATACCGCTGATAAAGAGACCACGCCGCCCAGCCGGCCAGGCAAACGATGAACAAGGTTATCAAATAGTTAAAAACCTTCATCTTCATGGCAAGCAGATGAATCCGATGATGCTGCTGAGCAAGACTACTAATGCGACAAAGAACAGGGGAAGATGCCAGACGTGGCGCGAAAGGCCCGTGCGTTCCATCATCGCGATCACAAACCAAGCCGCCAGAAAGCCCAGCACACCGATCACGAAACTCCAGGGGAAAAGCAGGTCCACCCACCTGTACTCCGGTCGGTTCAGTGCCCCAAAAACCGTCATAAAGCAAAACACGAAGCGGAAGTTAGCAGAATTCCCGGACGGCCTCAATGGCCATCAATGGCCGCTCACGCCGGGTGCGGCTCAGCCAACGTCGCGGATTCAGGTCGCCGTTGCCGCAAGCGATCCAAGTACAGGTAAATGATAGGCGTGGTGTACAGCGTCAGCAGTTGCGATACGACCAGACCGCCGATGATTGCGACTCCGAGCGGCTGTCGGATTTCGGAACCATCGCCGTGCCCGATCGCAAGCGGAATCGCACCAAACATCGCGGCCAGAGTGGTCATCATGATCGGCCGAAAACGAACAATACACGCCTGGTAAATTGCGTCGGCGGGGGAGAGATTTTGCTCGCGTTCGGCTTCCAACGCGAAATCGACCATCATGATGGCGTTTTTCTTCACGATGCCGATCAAGAGAATGATTCCTATGATTGAAACGATCGAAAGGTCGACTTTGCAGATAAGAAGAGCAAGTAAGGCTCCCAATCCCGCCGAAGGCAGCGTCGAAAGGATGGTGATCGGATGAATGTAGCTTTCGTAGAGCACGCCAAGTACTATGTAGACCGCGATGATGGCGGTCAGAATCAGCACCGGCTCTGAGGAGAGCGAATCCTGGAAGACCTGAGCCGTTCCCTGGAAACTGCCACGAATCGTATCGGGCATATTGATGTCCCTGGCTGCCTTCTGGATTATCTCCGTCGCCTCCTGGAGAGAAGTACCAGGGTCCAGGTTAAATGAGAATGTGACCGCAGGAAATTGGCCTTGATGATTTATTGCAGTCGGGGCGTAGGAGGTTTGAAAATGGGCGATCGCGCTCAGTGGAACTTGAATGCCGGTTGAGCCGGAGATGTAAATCTTGTCCAGGGCCGTGGGATCTGCGAGATACTGAGGCAAGGCCTCAAGGATGACGTGGAACTGGTCCCGATCGTTGTAAACGACCGAAACGGCCCGCTGACCAAACGCACTGTATAACGCGCTGTCGACTTGCTCGGCCTGAATTCCAAGTTGAGACGCCTTAACCCGGTCGACAACAACGTTAGATTGCAATCCACGTTGCTGTTGATCGGTTGTCAAATCCTTTAACTTCGGGTTCTTTTGCATGGCCGCCATGAGCTTGGGCACGTAAATGTTCAAATCGTCCTGGCTCGGGCTGACTAGCGAATAGATGTATTGGCCTTTCGCGGCTCGGCCGCCGATACGGATATCCTGCGAAGCCTGCAGGAAAACCCCGATCCCAGGTATCCTGGCGGTTTTCCCGCGTATCCTGGCGACCACCTCGGTAGCGGTCAAGTCTCTCTCGTTGCGTGGCTTTAAGGTAATGAACATTCGGCCGGTGTTGCCACTTCCTCCGCCTCCGCTGCCGACAGCCGAAGTAACAGAAGCAACGGCGGGGTCACGCTTAACGATATCAGTCACCAGATTCTGTTTCTCTACCATTGCATTGAAAGAGATATCTTGCGCCGCTTCGGTAATCCCCATGATCAAGCCGGTGTCCTGTTGCGGGAAGAATCCTTTCGGCACGACATTGTACAGCCAGACTGTGAGACAGATGGTAGCCGCCGTCACGAGCAACATAAGAAATGAATGCCGCAGCACCCACCGCAGTGAGCTTGAGTAGACTGCGAGCATCCCGTTGAACGCGGCTTCCGTGCCTCGGTAGAACCAACCCCGGGATTGCTCCGGTTTTTCCTCCCGCAACAGGCGGGAACAGAGCATGGGAGCCAGAGTGAGCGCGACAACCGCCGAAACCAGGATCGCCACGCTTAGAGTCACGGAAAACTCATGGAATTGCCGACCGATAATTCCGCCCATAAACAGTAGTGGAATGAATACCGCAACCAGCGAGATACTGATTGAGACAACGGTAAAGCCGATTTGGCGTGCCCCTTTGAGAGTGGCTTCGAGCGGCGTCAGCCCCTGCTCCAGGTGGCGGACGATGTTTTCGATCACGACGATGGCATCGTCGACCACGAAGCCGACGGAGATCGTAAGCGCCATGAGTGAGATGTTGTCGAGGCTGAATTTGAGGAGATACATCATCGCGAACGTACCCGCCAGGGAAAGGGGGACTGTGATGCAAGCGATGAAGGTCGTGGATATGCGACGCAGAAACAAAAAGCAGACCATCACGACAAGGGCAATGCTGATAAGCAGAGAAGTTTGCACGTCGGCAACCGAAGCCCGAATGGTTTTTGTTCGATCGCTCTGAATCTCAACATGGATTCCCGGTGGCAACCAACGCTCCAATTGAGGAAGAATGGCTTTGATTCGATCCACCGTTTCGATGACGTTCGCGTCGGCCTGCTTACGGACGAACATCACGACCGCTCGCTTGGAATTGAACCAACCGGCTTGCAGCCTGTCCTCCGTGGCGTCGATCGCCCGCCCGACAGCACTCAACGGAATGGGGACGCCGTTCTTCTGTCCGATGATGAGGTTTTTGTAGTCATTGGCGGTGAACAGTTGATCGTTCGCGTTGATCGTGAAGCTTATGCGATCCCCCTCCATGGATCCCTTGGGTGCGTCCTTGTTCTGACCCTGAAGGACCGAGCGAACGTTATCGATGCTCAACCCCATCGAGGCCAGGGCTGCAGGATCGACCTGGATGCGTACCGCCGACCTGGCTCCGCCTCCCACGTCGACCTCGCTGACTCCAGGGATCTGCGACATCGCGGGCACCAACAGTTCTTCGGCTTGATTATATATTTGTGACAACGGTATCGAGTCCGATGTCAATGCCAGGATCAAAACCGGAGTGTCGTTCGGATTAGCCTTTCGATAGTTCGGTGGGCTTGGCAGACCCGGGGGTAGTTCGTTCGAAGCCGCATTAATCGCTGCTTGAACATCGCGCGCGGCTCCGTTGATGTCCCGGCTGAGGTCGAATTGAAGCGTAATGCGAGTTCCGTTCAGCTGACTGACCGAGGTGATCTCGTTCACGCCTGCGATGTTAGCGAATCTTCGTTCCAGGGGTGCCGCCAGAGACGTCGCGGCCGTGGCAGGATCGACGCCCGAATAATTGGCACTCACGTTGATGGTTGGGAAATCGACTTGCGGCAGAGGCGCCACGGGCAAGAAACGGTAGGCAACCAATCCGACGAGCATTAGACCGACGGCAAGGAGCGAAGTCGCGATCGGCCGGCGAATGAAAGGTTCGGATATATTCATTCTCGGCAAACGTCCTCACTCATGAGTTTTCTCCTCACTTCAATGCGTCATCGCCGGCTCGAGCTTCTCCCGCTTTACCACTGGTTTCTTACGGCCCCTAGTCAGGAACTTGCCTAACTTATCCATGTAAAGATAAATAACGGGAGTGGTGTAGAGGGTCAGGATCTGCGAGACGAGCAAACCGCCCACGATCGTAATTCCAAGCGGCTTGCGCAGCTCCGAGCCGGTGCCCTCCTGAATCGCGAGCGGAAGTGCGCCAAGAAGCGCGGCCATAGTCGTCATCATAATTGGACGGAAACGCTGCAGGCAGGCCTGGTAGATTGATTCCTCCGGCGTCTTGCCCTCCTCCCGCTCGGCATCGAGCGCAAAGTCAATCATCATGATCGCGTTCTTCTTTACGATCCCGATCAACAGAATGATACCAATCAGTGCGATAAGCGAAAAATCCATCCGAAACAGAAATAAGGCCAGGAGCGCCCCGACGCCCGCCGAGGGCAAAGTGGAGAGAATTGTAATCGGATGAATGTAGCTTTCGTACAATACCCCGAGAACGATGTAGATCACGACAATCGCTGCCAAAATCAGGTATGGTTCAGATTGCAACGATGACTGAAACTCCGCCGCGGTCCCGGTAAAGCTGGTGGCGATTGTCTCCGGCAAACCAATTTCGGCCTTCGCCGCTTCGATGGCCTTCACCGCCTGACCGAGGGAACTTCCAGGGGCGAGGTTGAAAGAAATGGTGATGGCCGGAAACAGATTCTGATGAAGGATAGACAAGGGCGCCGTCGTGGTCCGCATGGTCACAAATGCTGAGAGTGGAACCTGCGGCCCGCCGGTTGTAATAGCGCCATTGGCGGTAATCGATCCGGGGCTCGACACGCCGTTCGATTGTTGGGCACCGGTAGCGTTGACGTAGATTTTGTCCAGAATATCGGGCGAATTTCTGAACTCCGGGGCTGCTTCCAATACGACCCAGAACTGGTTCAGTTGCGTAAAGATAATTGAGATCTGGCGCTGCCCAAAACAGTCATATAAAACGTTATCAACGGCGTCGATTTGAACCCCGAGTCTTGAAGCTTTTTCGCGGTCGATATCAATGACGGTCTGGAGGCCGTTAGTCTGCTGGTCACTCGCGACGTCGCTAAGTTCGGGAACGCTTTTTAGCCGATCCAGGAATTTTGGCGTCCACTCGGCTAGTTCCGCCGAACTGCTGTCCTGCAGAATGTATTGATATTGGGTGCGACTGACTTTGGTGTCCAATTGTAAATCCTGCACGGATTGCATGAAGAGAGAGATTCCCTGGATATCCCTGGTTGCCTTAGCTAACCGTGCCATAATCTGGTCTGCACTGGACTGCCGTTCTTCCCGGGGTTTCAGGACGATGTAGAGGCGACCGGTATTAATAGTTGCGTTCACCGTTCCCGCGCCGACGAATGCGGCAACGCTCTGGACATCCGGATCCTTTCTGACGATGTCGGAAACCTGGCGTTGCCTCTCCATCATTGCTTTGAACGAGATATTCTGAGCCGCGTCCGTGACCCCGATGATCTCCCCGGTGTCCTGATTCGGAAGCAACCCTTTTGGTACGACCAGATAGAGGTAGATTGTCGCTCCCAGGGTTGCGATCGCAACAATCAGGGTAATTAGCCGGTTTCGTAAGACCCATTTCAATCCGGCTTCATATAGATTGAGCATGCTTTCAAACGCTTTTTCGCTCCAGCGAAAGAGCTTACCCTGCTTGCTGTGATCGATAGGCTTCAGGAACTTCGCGCACATCATCGGGGTAAGCGTCAGCGAGACGATCGCCGAAACGATGACTGCGACGCTGAGCGTGATTGCGAACTCGCGGAAGAGCCGGCCGACAATTCCGGTCATGAATAGCAAAGGAATGAAAACCGCAATAAGCGAAAAACTCAGTGAAATGACCGTGAACCCGATTTGCCGCGAGCCCTTCAGAGCCGCTTCCAGAGGTGATTCCCCCGCTTCGATGTACCGGAAAATATTCTCGATCATCACGATCGCATCATCGACGACGAACCCGGTCGAAATAGTTAGCGCCATGAGCGAAAGATTGTTCAGGCTGAATCCGGCAAGGTACATGATCCCGAACGTTCCAATCAGAGAGAGGGGCAAGGCTATACTTGGGATGACGGTCGCCCAGATCCTGCGCAGAAATAGAAAGATCACCAGGATCACCAGAACCACGGTCAGGATCAGAGTAAATTGAACGTCGCGAATCGAAGCTCTAATCGTTTCGGTCCGATCCGTGAGGATCGAAACCTTGACCGCCGGCGGGAATGAAGCCGTCAGCTTAGGGAGTAATTGTTTGATCCGGTCAACGGTCTGAATGATATTTGCACCGGGTTGCCGTTGAATGTCGACTAGAACGGCAGGTTTGTTCCCGACCCACGCTGCGAGTTGCTCGTTCTCAACGCTGTCGATGACATTGGCGATGTCGCTTAGCTTTACCGGCGCCCCGTTCCGGTAAGCAATGATCAGCGGCCGGTAGGAATCCGCGGTGATGAGCTGATCGTTGGAGCCAATCATGTAGGATTGGCGAGCGCCATTGAAGCTTCCCTTCGGCGCATCTACGTTTGCTTGAGTGATTGCATTCCGCAGGTCCTCCGGTCCCATTCCCAGCGACGCCATCGCTGCGGGATTAAACTGAATGCGAACCGCCGGCTTTTGATTCCCTTCAATCGTGACCAATCCAACCCCTGAAACCTGGCTTAGCTTTTGAGCCAAAAGCGTATCAGCAAAATCATTTACCTTAGCGATCGGCAAAGAGTCAGACGTCAGCGCGAGCGTGAGAATGGGGGTGTCGGCGGGGTTAACCTTGCTGTAAGTCGGCAGGTTAGGAAGGTCATTTGGCAAATAGCCTCTGGCGACGTTAATAGCAGCCTGCACGTCTTGCGCTGCAACGTCGATGTCCCGGTTAAGATTAAACTGGAGCGTGATCGTACTAATACCGAATGAGCTGGTCGAACTCATGGAGGTAAGCCCGCTGATCTGGTCGAACTGCGACTCTAACGAAGTGGTGACGGCAGAGGTCATCACCTCCGGGCTAGCACCAGGGTATCGCGTGACCACTTGGATCGTTGGAAATTCGACCTGTGGTAAGGACGCGATTGGCAGGAGAAAATAGCCGAGCAGCCCGAGCATGATGACGCCGGCCATCAACAACGAAGTAGCGATCGGCCTGCGGATAAATGGTTCGGAAACGTTCATAGCAACACTCAGGGGTCGTTCCGGGAACAATGATTCTCAGCAACAAGAGCGCGTCATTTTCATCCTAACCTTGGGTTGCCATGGCCGGCGGAGCGCTTCCGTCCGGTTGCTCAGCCGCTTGGGCAGGGCGTCGATGGTGCTCGACTCCGTTTTCGCCAGGAGGTTGGTTGCCTTTAGCGGGTTGATTGGCGGCTGGCGTCTCATCCGCCTGCGTCAGCGGTTTGCCATTCGCGGCCTGGTTCGGCGTTGTGATTTGGACCAGAGAGCCGGGTTGAAGCTTATATTGACCGTCAACGACGACTTGTTCTCCTTCTTGCAACCCGCTGTCGATTAACGCCTGTCCGCCGTCAATCGGTCCTACCTGCACTGGGCGCATTTCGGCTTTTTTATCAGGGGTAATTACATAGGCGTACGTTCCGTTCGGTCCGTGTTGTACCACGGAAGTTGGAACAACTAACCCCTCGTGGCGGGTTGTAACCAGTAGCCGGCTGTTTACGAATTGACCCGGCCAAAGCTTCAAGTCCTGGTTTGAGAAGCTGGCCTTCAACTTTATAGTGCCTGTCGTCGTGTCGATCTGATTGTCAACGACGGCCAAGGTTCCATCCTCGAGTGTCTTAGTCTGGGTGCTATCGAGGGCCGCCACTTTCAGCGGCCCCTTGGTAAACGCCTGGTTAACTTCGATGAGGTTCTGTTGGGGCAGGGTGAAGATCACCGAGATAGGCTTAAGTTGAGTGAGCACTACCAGCGTCGAACTCGGAGTGACATAATTGCCCTGGTCCACCTGACGAATGCCGCATCGGCCGTCAAAAGGAGCGGTTATCTGCGTGTAGCTAAGCTGCGTTTGTGCGCTTTCGATCGCCGCCTGGTCGGCTTGGACGGTCGCTTCCAGCTGGTCCACCAGAAACCTTTGCGTGTCAAAGCTTTGATGATCAAGAGCACCTTTTTTGAACAGCTCTGTGAAACGATCCAGTTGGGCCTTGGCATTATTCAACTGAGCCAAATCCTGATTCTTTTTAGCGATTGCCCCATCAAGTTGTGCCTGGTTTGGCCGAGGATCGATGACGGCGAGAAGGTCTCCTTTTTTCACGTCCTGACCCTCCTGAAAGGCAACCGTCGTTAATGCTCCGCTGATCTGAGGATGGACCGTCGCCGTATTATAGGCCTGCACCGTACCAATCCCGTCCAGGTAGATCGGAACATCTCGCTTTCGCACGACGCCGGCCACAACCGGCACCGGACCGCCGGGCCCGCCCCGCTGACGTCCCCCCGTCTTTGTCTTCGAAGCGTCAACAGACTGGTTAGGGGTGGCGTTTTGATGGCTGAAATAATACCAGATCCCGCCGATAAACAGGACGCCAACAAGAAACAAAAACCATCTCAACTTTCGCATAGGCGCCTGATCGTTTAACGGAGCCCGCCGGCCGCCGGCCTCCGCGTGGACAGGAAGTAGACGACTCTCCGCCTATTCGGTTCGATTCTCAACCGCTTGGCGGTCGCGGCGCCGGGTCGTGCGATGTGCCTATCGATTCGTGCAATCTTCATATGTCATTTCCAGTGATCGGTATTCCGGCCGAGGGCAATGAACCCCGAGCCTACCAATATATAGCCACGTTGCAGCTTCCGTGCCGCCGGAGGCCGATGCACTGCCCGAAGGGTCGCGATTGGAAGAAAGTAAGGCGTTTCGCCTTACCAGGGTCAGTCTCAGATCTGAGATTCGCCAAAGGTCATGTTACCCAGGAAGTTGGAGTTCCTTCAAGCGCCGATGGAGGGTGCGCCGGCTGATACCGAGCTTTTTCGCTGCTTCAGTCCGGTTTCCTGCACTTTCCTCCAGGGCTCGCATAATAAGCCGAACCTCGTTGTCGTGGATATTAACCATGTCCTGGCCTGCAGTCTCGCGTTGTGCTAGAGATCCCGATCCTCCGCGCACTGTAATAGGCAGGTCCCTGGCGGTGATCTGCTCTCCTGTTGACAGCGTCACTCCCGAATCAATCGCTCCCTTCAATTCCCGCACGTTGCCGGGCCAATCGTACCGCAGCAGGCAATCCATTGCTTCGGGTGACAGCGGTTTGAATGCCTTCCCGTCACGTTGGCAGACCTCCTTCAAAAACGCGTTCGCCAGCAACGGGATATCTTCTTTGCGCTCGCGGAGGGCAGGCACGCGAATTTGCACGACATTTAGCCGGTAGTAGAGGTCTTCGCGGAACTTTCCCTCGCGAACCAAAGCCAACAGGTCTCGATTGGTCGCCGCAATCAAGCGCACATCTGCGCGGATGCTCTGGTTACCGCCGACGCGTTCGAAGACCCCTGGATCGAGCGCACGCAACAGTTTGACCTGAACGTTGGAATCGATTTCGCCAATCTCGTCGAGAAACAAGGTACCGCCGGCAGCTTGCTCGAATCTGCCGACACGTCGTTCAACCGCGCCCGTGAATGCGCCTCGTTCGTGACCGAAAAGTTCGCTTTCAATCAGCTGGGGCGCGAACGCTGCACAATTGAACGCGATGAACCGAGTCTTGTTTCGATTGCTGAGGTTATGAATCGCGTGAGCGATCAACTCTTTACCGGTCCCGCTTTCTCCGGATATAAGGACCGTGGCGCGAGTGGGGGCAACCTGACGAATTGTGTCAAAGACGTCATGCATCGCCTTTGACTCGCCGATGAGGGCTTCGAAACCGAAGCGTTTATCTACTTGTTGGCGGAGTTGAACATTTTCCTGCTCGGTTTGGCGTCCCTTGATAGCACGGGCAATTTTCAGGCCGAGCTCATCGATATTCACAGGCTTGGTAACGAAGTCATATGCGCCCCGTTTCATCGCGTCGACGGCGGTAGCGATCGAGCCGTAGGCAGTCATAAGCATGCAAATAGGTGGTCTTGGCCGCTGAAGGATGCGTTCAATCAGAGCCAGCCCGTCTTCACCGCCCAGCCGCAGATCGGTTAAAACGAGATCGATCTGATCACCGGCGAGTACGTTTAGCGCCTCATCGATGTTGCTTGCGGTGTAAACGTCGAAATCATCTTGGAACGACTGCCGAAGCCCTTCCCTGGTGTGCTTTTCGTCATCTACGATCAATATCGTGCCTTGCATCCTCTTCAACCGTCTTCTTGGTCCTGCAACAAGCGGATCCGCTTGTCCCCAAAGGGGAGATGGATAGTCACTCGCACTCCTTTCCCCTCATTGCTCTCAATTTCAATCTCACCGCCATGTTCCCTGACGATCCGTCGTACGATCAATAGCCCCAAGCCCGTTCCGGATGACTTGGTGGTAAAATAGGGCTGAAACAGCTTGCTCATCCTGCTCTGCGGGATTCCTCCGCCCGTGTCGTTGAATGCGACCGAGACATAAAGCTCATTTTGCCAGGATCGAATATGGAGGATGCCGCCGCTCTTCATGGCTTCAAACGAGTTTTTGATCACGTTATAAAACGCCTGCTTCATCTGGTCACGATCGACCTCCACGGGCGGAAGTGTCGGATCGAGATCCAGCTCGACGATGATATCCCGAACCCTGATCTCTGCTCGCAGGAAGGCGACAGATTCCTCCAGAATCTCGTTCAGATCGTGAGTTTCAAACTGTGGAGTCGACGGACGGATTGCTCTCAGAAATTGATGGACGATTGAGTCAAGCCGCTGGATTTCGCTCTTTGCGATTTCGAGGAGTTTGCTGATGTCGTCCCGTAGTTCGGAAGGGGCTTTGCGCAATCTTCTTTCGATCAGCTGAAGGTGAATATTCAGCGAATTGAGCGGATTCCCGATTTCGTGGGCTACACCCGCCGCCAGCAACGTCAGCGCAGACAAGCGTTCACTCTCGATCGTCTCTTCGGCCATCCGCCGATCCTCAGTGATGTCCCGCAAAATGATGGCATAACCCACCAAATCCTGGCGCATTGCCTTCGGGTCTTCGACCTCTTTGTCCAAGTGCAATGGAGCGACGTAGAAATTGAGGAATCGATGTTGAGGATAAAAGACTTCGATATCGCGGCTGACAGATCCCTGATTCGATCTGAGTGACGTCCAGTCCAGGCCGCGAAGTTTATCCTCCAGCGGCCGTCCAAATGCTTCTTCCGGCTCAATCCCAAAGAGTTGCGCCGCCGCCGCATTGATGAATTGGATTTTTCCGTGGATATCCGTGACGATCACGCCCTCCTGCAGAGCATCGAAAATCCGTTCCAGAAAGCCCTTTTCTTGCGCAAGGCGGACAAGATAGTTCTGTACTTCTTCCGGTTGTACCCGCCGGATACGCTCAATCAGTTTATCGATAAAGCCGGATCTCATCTGGGGATGGCGATGGACGATAACTTGCCTAGAGCCGAGCCAAAGTATTCCGGCGGGATTGGAGTTACTTCGTTGGCTAACTCCGGTTCCGCCTTCCAGGTTTGTGGTGGGAGCGCTTTTTGGAACCGGGTGGCGAGGACTTCCAATGTACCCGTCCAATTTCCGCTCTCGATCCGAAGGCGCCGCAACTGAAAGTCGCTCTGACTTACAACCGCGTTGGCGGCCCAATTTTCACACTTCAACGCCTGCGCGAATTCGGGAAGCAGCCGCATATCCAGGATCCAGGCCGGTTTACCATTGGAATCCGATCCACTTTCAAATCGGATAATCTGGAAGAGAGCCGGAATGAATACAATCTCTTGATCTTTAATGGGCAGGCGAAAATCCGGAATTCTGGTTTCGCCGCTGCTGGTGTGTCCGGCAGCCATGATCGTCGCCGCGAAGTCGCGGGGAAATGCCCACACACTTTGTCCGTCGCGGCAAAAGATAATCCGGTGTTGCGGGTCAAGGGTCTCAACGCGGAGTCTATCCGGGATCTGCAAAGAGACGCGGAGCTGCTGGTTGAGAATCTGCGCTGCGTCGGGAGGTGCTTCCCGCAAGATCACATCCGCCTGCATCGCCTTGGTCGTCGCCTTGGAATAAAACAGCGCTCCATAAGGCTGTAGGACCCGAGCTAATATATCGTACTTGTTTTGTGCGTGTATCGACTGTCCGACTAGCAACAACCCGGCCGCGAAAATCGCCGGCGAGAAACGCTGAAAAGCGAATATTGGCATGACGTCATACCTCTAACGCGAGAAATCGGAAAGGCAAAGCCTTCGCTTACGCTTTGCCTTTACGGCTTCCCGCGTTAAACATAATATCCTGTGCTGGTGTTGACATTTTTCGTAGCAGCTCAGTCCGGGGGCCTGGTGTACGCGTTCACGGAAGCGACTTTCGAAGGCAAGCTTGTCTTAACGGCACTCTTTGTGGCATCAATTTTCAGTTGGTCTGTCATGGTCACCAAGATGAGCGTTGTGCGCCTGGCGAAAGCGCAGAACGATCGGTTCCTCGAGCTGTTTCGTTCTGATCGGCAGCCGCTGAAAATCTACGAATCAAAGGTTCGGTTTGAAGGTTCTCCGCTCTACTCCATCTACCGGGCAGGATGTAGAGAGTTGGCATTTCACCTGCTTGGTTCAACGGAAGTTGATGACACTTTCTGGGCACGTTTGGAAATTGCGGAACGAATAACGCCGTCCCAAATGCGCGTGGTTACCACGGCCATGGAAAGAGCCGTCGGTGAATCGGCGTTGCGCCTTGAATCTCAAATGATTTTGCTCGCCACGGCCGTCAGCGGTGCTCCCTTTCTTGGTCTGCTGGGAACGGTTTGGGGCGTTATGGACACATTCTCGGGAGTCGCCATGGCTGGTTCGGCGAACCTGCAGGCAATGGCTCCCGGGGTTTCGGGCGCGTTGATCACTACCGTGACCGGATTGCTCGTCGCAATCCCGGCGATGTTCGGATATAACTTTCTGGTGACGAGTATCCGCTCTTTGATTGTTCAGAACGACAATTTTGCGGCTGAACTTTCGTCAGAGTTCGAGCACAAGTACGTTAACCACTCGACCCGGCCGGTCCTCGTCAACAAATAGCATGCGTCGTTTTTCGGATCGCCCCACGTTGCACACGCTCACGGAGATCAATATTACTCCGCTGCTCGATTTAGCGTTTGTGCTCCTGATCATCTTCATCATCACCACTCCTCTGATGGAGAACAGCGTGAATCTCGTGGTGCCCTCGAGCGGGGAGGCAACGCAAACGGTGGATCGATCGCAGGTGCAAACGATCTCTATCGATAGTGATGACGTTTTGCGACTGAACGACCAAGACGTTGACCCGGCGACACTGGAGTCGCGTCTCGTTGCCCTGCACGCCGAGAAACCGGATGTAGCCGTTGTGATCCGTCCACATAAGGAATTGCCGATCCAGAAGTTCATCGACGTCATGGACATCCTTCAGCGAGCAAAAATTTCGAAGGTGGGTGTACTCACACGCCCCGATCAGCCTTAAGGATGCCAGACTACCCCCGTCAAGACGAGGACGGAGGCTTTGGAAAAACCTTCGTTGCCATTGCTGTCGTCCACTTGGTATTGCTCGGTGGATTGTTGCTGGCGACTCTTTACCAGCCCAAACAGAGCAATGACAGTGTGGTTTGGATGAGCCCGGGCTCATTTGGCGGCGATTCCGGTACCGCGACGGCGTCACTCGCCGGTAACCGGGAGCCTGAGCCGCCGGCGAACGAAGAGCCAAGACAACCGTCACAACAGGAGACAGATCAGCGGGAAGAGGCTGCGCCCTCGCCGGCTGCGACACCGCCGCCGCTTCCAAGTCCTCCGCCAGTGGTCAAAGAATCTGCGCTGCCAATCTCTACGCCTACTCTCACCGCGACTCCCACGCCGCGTCCGACTCCCAAGCCCACTCCACGACCGACGACCACGCCCACGGCTAAGCCCACGCCTACGGCTAAGCCCACGCCTACGGCTAAGCCCACGCCACGCTAAGCCTACGCCGAAGCCTACACCCAAACCGACTGCAAAGTCGTCACCCGCACATTCGCCAACGCCCAAGCCCAGTCCTAAAGCCGAGGTTGCTCCGAAAGAGAAAGAGAAGCCCAAAAATGACGACGCCCCAAAACCCAAGACCTCGCCGCGGAAGTCGGAACAAAAAGAAAAGCCGAACTCCTCGCCTGAACCAAGCGCTCAACAGGCCGTGGCCGCGCAGGGTAAAGGAAAATCACCGCGCGATCAAACGACGACTGGGCGTGGTTCGCCGTCACACTCCAATGGCGGAAGCGGAGCAGGTGAAGTAAGGCTGGCGGTTCAGGCGGATTCTGCGTTGGCGGCCTACGTAGGGATACTCACGAATCGATTCCAGGCTGCATGGAACCAGCCAACCAGCGAGATGGCGCTCGGAAAAACCTTGAAGGTCACCGTGAAACTCAAGGTAGAGGCGGACGGAACAGTCACAGAATTCATCATTGTTGAAGGCTCCGGAAACGCCGTGGTCGACGATTCTGTTCGAGAGGCGGGTAAGAAAATCACGAAACTGCCGCCTCCTCCGGATGGCCAAGGATTTTCTGCGCCTGTTCGGTTCGAATTGGGAAATTGAGGCGCTTGAAGTGAAACCGCTATTGGTGAAGCTTGGCGTCCCGCTTGGCTGATGAGGGGTCAAATGAACCGAAAACAGGTTTTCTTAGGAGTTGGTTTGCTTTCTAACCCGCAATGTGTGCGTCGATTCTTGTCACGCGTGGTTTTTGCGGGTTAGTTAGGGTTCACGAAAATGGCGGAAGGTGGGCGTTATCAGCATTACGAAGTTCTCCGGAACGAGGATGGGAGTCTGTGGGAATTAGGGAGGGGTGCGATGGGCATCACCTACAAAGCCTTCGACACCAACCTCCGTTCCCTGGTCGCTCTTAAGGTCATCAATAACGCCTATCTCGGCAGCGAAGTCGCTCGGCAACGATTTCTGAGGGAAGCCCGGGCTGCGGCCGCGCTTCGTCACCAAAACGTCGCGTCAGTGTTCCATCTCGGCACGGACAATGAGTGCTATTTCTACGCCATGGAGTTCATCGACGGCGAAACTGTCGATGGCTATATGAAACGAACCGGCCGGCTGACTCCGGTCGAAGCCTTGGGAATCACGCTTCAGGTTTCTCGCGCCTTGGCGGCGGCAGCAAAGCAACAACTGGTCCATCGGGATCTCAAGCCGGCGAATCTTATGCTGGTTGACGAAGAAGGCGAGAAAGTCGTGAAAGTAATCGATTTTGGGTTGGCCAAAAGCGTAAAAAGGGAGGGGGAAGATTCAGGCACGCTGACGGTGGGCGGTGGCTTCGTCGGTACTCCTCACTTCGCGAGTCCCGAGCAATTGGAAGAACGGGATATCGATACCCGTTCTGACATCTATGCGCTTGGGGCAACATTGTACTACATGATCACCGGACGCCCCCCGTATTCGGGGTCCGTGGCGCAGATCATGAGCCAGCACCTCTACAAACAGCTGCCTTTAGAGCCACTCGAGGGATCGCCCGGCTGTTTGGTGAACCTGATCCAGCGAATGATGGAGAAGGATCGAGCGCACAGACCGCAAACCCCCGCCGATTTGCGTCAAGATGTTCTGCGTTGCCTGGAACAGATACAGGCAAATGCGACGGACAGAGCGTCCTGTGGCAGCAACCGGCCCTCTGGAGCAGCCCGATACCTTGGCAACGCAGGCGTTCTCCACGGAAAAGATTGGGCACCTCGGGACCACCACAACCCTCGCGGGGCGCTTCCGAATCACTCGCGAACTTGCCGACATCCCGCAGGGACGCCAGTTCCTGGCTGACGACATCCAAGGTGGCCGCAAAGTATCGCTGGTGGTATTCAATCGCGAGTTCCTTTCGGACACCAAAAGGTACACCGCGCTCGAACAGGAGGTCGACCAACTCCGTCGTGCTCCTCAAGCGGAACTGCGGGAGATTTTTTCGCTCGAGAGCGTCGGCCAGCAAAGTTTTCTCGTCCAGGAATATCTGGCCGGTCCCGCTCTGTTGGATGTTCTAAGGGTTCGGAGCATGCTGGCTCCATCGGAAGCGCTCGTCCTGGTCAAGCTGCTGGCCACGGTGGCCGATCACGCACACGCGAACCGGCTCCAGCAGGTGGCTATCACCGTCTCCGGCGTGCATCTGGTTTCGCCGGGGCTGACCGAAGGCGCTGTCAATTCCGGACTCTTGCAGAAACCGCTCACAGAGTGGGACCAGTTGGGAATCAAGGTTGAGCCAATCGATTTCTCGCTCACTTCCTCCGATTCTGCGACCTGGGCCGGGTCGGCTACGCTCGTCCAGAACGTGTCCGGCAGCGGCCCTCGGGCTAGTTATCTCGGGATGTTGAGCCTTCTAATCTACGAGCTGTTGGGAGGCCCGAGGAGCGCCGTCGAGGCAACCGGGCGGTACAAGCCCATCGCAGTCCTTTCCGAACAAGGAAACGCTATTCTCCGCCGCGGCCTGATTGACGAATTGCCGTCTGCAGCCGAAATGGCACGTCTTTTGGAGTGCGAGATTTTTACGAGGGCAGTTGAACCGGTTGCCGCGCCGACCACCGAGTCGCCTCTCGTGGCGGTGCAATCCGGAAGCGCACCGCTGAAGTCGCCGCCTCCGCTGCCGAGTCTATTGCCGCCGCCGATCCCTCGGGTCGCTGAAAAACGCAAGGTTTCCTTGGCGGGCCTCCTTTTAGTTTCCGTCCTGATCGCCATCCTTCTTGTTGGATTGGGCTTTGGCGGATACGCCCTCTCCCGATATTTCATGGAGCAAAGGGATCCGAACCGGCGCATCCGATTCCGTCACACCTTCCTACTCCCCAGAAGCGGACCACTCCTTTACCAACTCCGGAGGACCGAATAACTGCATCACCGACTCCCGAAGACCGAATCAGGCCTTCACCAAGTCCGGCAGAGGCTGGCGAGTTCCAGGAGAGGCTAGCCGCCGCCCAGGATCTCGGTAAATCCGGCGACTGGCAGGCAGCTTTGAAAGAGTACCTCGACCTGATCGATCGTTACCCGGATAGACCGGTTATCCTGAAACGGTTGGATAACTTGCTAGCCGAATTGCGTAGCAGGGAAGGCTGGTTGGATGCGGCCTCCTACGCGGAAGCGAAACCTAACCTGGTTCGAGCCGCCGAAAAGGGAATCGTACCGGCGATGCTGATCATCGGGCAGTTCTCGCGAGAGAGCGATCCGGCTGAGGCGATGAAATGGTTCGAGCTTGCGGCGTCAAAAGGAAGCCCGCCGGCAATGATTGAGGCGGGTCTCTTATATTCAAACCTCCACCAACCGGGCGATGACCGCAAAGCGCTGGATTATTTCTTGCAGGCAGCGAACCTCGGGGACCGCGTTGGAAAATATCTCGCGGGCGAATGCTACTACTACGGAAAAGGCACGGTGACCGATGTTGCCAAAGCAGTTGACTTCCTGCAAGAGGCGGCTGCCTTGCGTGAACCGAGAGCGATGGATCTGTTAGGTACCTACTATCGAAAGCAGCGCCAATTTGACCAGGCGCGTAAGCACTACGAGGACGCCGCGGCCGCCGGATATCCCTTATCTCTGTCAAACTTAGGTGTCCTCTATATGAACGGCGAGGGGGTGCAGCGCAGTCCCGAGGTCGCGGCGAATCTGTTTAGACAAGGTGCAGAAAAGGGGGACTCAACCGCCATGTTCTTTTACGCCGGCTGTCTCGTGGACGGCGTCGGTCTCCAAAAGGACGCTAAGGCGGCCGCCGAATGGTTCAGAAGATCCGCCCACGCCGGTAACCCCAGAGCCATCGAATGGTGCCGGCTTAACGGAGTATCCTACAAGTAGAGATCGCGTTTGAGGCTCAAGACTCAAAACGCAGGATCCGGAAAGTTGCCGGGCGCGGGGGGATTTGGGGGAGCCGTACGCCTGTGCTCTTTCTTCCCCTCACGATAATACTTGTTTAGGTTTGACGGGCCCGATAATCTCACCGTTTCCCACCCCACACCCCTTTTATGAACGCTCTTCTGATTAAATCGTCGGCCGTCGTACTAGTGACAGGTCTCCTTCTAACAGGATGTGAAAATATGTCCCCGGCTGCGAACGGCGCGCTGTACGGGGCCGGCGCTGGCGCGCTCGCCGGAGGTATTGCCAAAGCTGCGGGAGCCAGCAATTCTCAGGCGGTAGCGATCGGCCTTGCGACCGGCGCATTGGTCGGTGTGACTGCTTACGTAATAGCCAAACACAAGGCAACCGAACGGCAGCGCAAAATTGCTGAAGAACGAGCAAGGCTTGCTTACCATAGCGCTCCCCCGACGCGGCAGGCTCAATACCGGAAGTCGCGCTATATCGCGGTAGACACGGTGCGTGAAAAAGATTCGTCTGGAGCCAAATCGGTGATGATCTATGACACCCAGACTCAGCAAGTCGTCGGTAACGATGTCTATGACGTGAAGCAAACGCCCAAAGAAGGCACGATCTCCAAGTTCGATACCTATTCGGCGGAATACGTTGGAACCGGGGCATAGGGGTCCGTTTCTCAACTTCTCCTCGCGCAAGACCGACGAATAATTCCGGACCAACTATCAGGACGATTCGGTTGCGGCTGCGCCATGCTGTGTCACTGGTAACGTTATGGGCTTCGCGCATCGCGCCATTGAGCAAGAGGGCCATCGGTTACAGGAGTTAGCCGACGGCGAAACCGGGTTTCGAATCATTGTCGATAACTTCGGGGCTGAATTGGTAAGCATCGCCCGACGCACCGTCAACGGCGATTGGGACGGATTCCTTTACAGGGACAGTGAGGTGAAGCCTGCAGAACGTGGCTGGCAAAGCCATGCAACGGTGATGGGCTACTATCTCCATCGAATAAAAGGTGAAAGGACATTTTATGCAGGGGACGAAATCCGTGGCGGGAATCATAGTTTCCTTCGACACAAGAGGTTCGCGGACCCGGAAGTCAGCCTCGGCGATCGGGCTACGCTCGGTTATTCCCTCTCCGCGGATCAGATCCAGAGGGCCGAATACCCGCGCAAGGTGTCGTTTCGAATTAATTACACGGTTCAAGGAAATACCGTGGAAGTGACATTCGTTTTTCAAAACGAAGAAACGCAGCGAGAATCCCATTTGAGTTTTGGATTGCATCCAGGATTCGTTGTATCATCCGTCGAACAGGCACGTATTATCTTGCCAAAGGGGAAATATCGACGGTACTTAGCACCCGACAATTTTTTGAGCGGTGAAACAGTCGAGTTCGAAGCGGACGGCGGCACCATGCCGATAAAACCGTTTGAGTTGCCCGGATCGTTCCTCCTCGAGGCGGTCGATGTCGACAGTTACGAGGTTAAGCTTCACGATTACGGACGAAATCGACAGGTTGAACTCGATTTCTCGGAGGCACCCTATTTTACGATCTGGAGTGATTTGAATCCTTTCATCTGCATCGAACCGTGTTGGGGATTGCCTGATCACCAGGATCAACGACCGTTCGAGAAGAAGCTCGGTATCCAAACCATCCCACCTAAAGACACGCTCACCAGGCGGTTTTCCATGCGCTTCAGTTGAGCATGAATTTTGTTCAAACTCTCAGAAAACGCTCCGAGCTGCAGCCTGGGGTTCCGGCGCTTATCGATCGGTGTTTCTCAAGAGATAGAGTGTTGAATTATTCGGCGCTGAATCGACTCGCAGATTTTTTGTCATTCGAATTGCGGAAGAAGAAAGTTTTGCCGGGAGACCGAGTTCTGTTTGGCATCGACGCCGGCCAGGAGATGTATGGTTACCTGTTGGCCGCCCTTCAAATCGGAGCGATCCCAATTCTGTACGACCGATCGGAGCCGCACGACGAGTTTGTCGCCTGGATAAACGCTCTCGAGCCGAAAGCCTGCCTGATTCCAAAAAGAGGATGGCTTGGTTCCCATTTCGCCGGAATCCTCAAGAAAATTCCCATAAAAATATTTGTCGGCCGTGTTCGTTCTCAGGCGCGTTGGTTGCGTTTGGGCAAACTGGGCGCTCTGGAAGAGCGAGCTGCGGATTCGGCTGCCCTGATGTGCCTGGTGAGCAACGCGTCAAGTCATCTCACGTTTCGAGTCTGGTCTCAAAACCAGCTTAATGAAAGTGTTCAGTTTCTAGTATCGCAGCTTAAGCTCAAGGCTGGTGAGATAGATCTTTGCAATTTTCCGCTTCATTTGCTCGGCAACCTTGCCGCGGGTCTCACCAGTATGGTCGCTTCCCGTTTCGGAAGGAGCCTCGATCGGCAGCTTGAAAAGTTTAAGCCGACCCGCGTCGCCGCGGAAAGCCATTTGGTTCACCGGCTCTTGCGGAAATCCTTTTCCCCTTTTCATAGAGTGTTCATCACCGACGCGCCGCTTGAACCGCGAGAGATCGACGAATTTTCCGATCATGTGCAGCATGCGAATATAGAATTGATTTTTTACGAGGACCTCCCACTCGCTTCGCTTTCGTTGAAGGAGTACGAACGAAAAGGGAGCGCAACGTTAGTCGGGAATTTTTTCTCCAACGTCGAAGCGCGAGTTTCCACCCGACAGGGTGCGACCGTTCGCCCGGATAGCGTTCTAACAGATTCACAACCCACGCCGATCGGAGAGCTCATCATTCGAGGTCCGTTCCTGCCTCAACGACATACACTTTCCGACCTTCCGGCGGAAAATCCGTTCTTGCACCGTTCCTCGAACGGAGATTGGTGTTCTACGGGTGTTTTTGGGTATTTCGATGAAAATGCTCGGTTCTGGTTCACCGAGCGCCGCTAGCAGCGGTAGAGTATTCGCCTCTCGCTTGCAATCTCCGCCGTTTGGTTTTGCGTGGATGCCTTTTCATTTTGTGCGACTCTTTCTCGCTTAGATGCTGACCAAAAGAATCATACCCTGCCTTGACGTCACCGAAGGTCGTGTGGTCAAGGGAACAAAGTTTCTCCAGCTGCGCGACGCGGGTGACCCGGTTGAATGCGCGATGGAATACAATCGGCAAGGAGCGGACGAACTCGTATTTCTTGATATTACCGCTTCCTCAGACAATCGGCGAACAATGATCGATGTGGTCGAACGAACGGCGGAGCAATGCTTTATGCCCCTTACGGTCGGGGGCGGCATTCGAACAGCCGCCGACGTGCGGGAAATGTTGCTGGCGGGAGCCGACAAAGTCAGTGTCAACACCGCTGCGATCCGTGATCCGGCATTGATTTCGCAATCTGCCGAGGGATTTGGCGTTCAATGCATCGTGGTTGCGATAGATGCGAAGCGTACCGGGCCGAACCATTGGACAGTGTTTACACACGGTGGCCGGAACCCGACGAAACTCGACGCTGTTGAATGGGCTCAAGAGGCGGAGAGAAGGGGCGCCGGCGAAATTCTGCTGACCAGCATGGATGCAGACGGGACCAAAGACGGTTACGATATCGAGCTGACATCGGCGGTGAGTTCATCGGTCGGAATTCCTGTGATCGCCAGCGGAGGCGCCGGGTCGCTGGAGCATTTGTTGCACGTGCTGCAGAGGGGTCAGGCAGACGCAGTTTTGGCGGCCAGTATCTTTCACTTTGGCGAGTATACAGTAGGGGACGCAAAACGATTTCTGGCCGCGCACGGCGTGTCGGTCCGCGACTGATACCTCTCCGCAGTAAGTAAGTGCGTCCCGCCTTACCTCTTACCTGCACTCCCGGCACTTCCCGAAGAACTCCAGCGAATGGCGGATGTCCGAAAACCCGTATTGTTTTTCGATCTGGCGCTCAACTCTTTCCACCGGACAAGAATCGATCATTACGGTCACTCGTCCGCATTCAGTGCAGACGATATGGTCGTAATGCTGCTGCGGGTTGACTAGCTCGTAGTAGCTGCAGGAACGGTTTAAGTGGACCTTTTGGGCGATCTGCAAGCTCTCCAAAAGCGTCATCACGCGAAAGACTGTGGCAAAATCCGGCACGTCTCCCTCGACTTTGGCTCGCGTTTGAATTTCGTCGAGCGAAAGCGGTTTCTCAGCGCGAAGCAGTGTCTCAAGGATTTGAAAGCGATTCTTGGTCATTCGCATGCCGTTGGCTCGCAAGAGCTCGACAATCGCTTCGAGAGACAGCTCTCTCAGCGGAGACTGATTCGCGTGCATGTGCCGAGTCATGAAATTGTTGGAGCTTACGTTACGCGCTGGAGGCATTCAAGTAAGCCCCGGAATCCAGCGAGACAGAGATTCGAGTCCTTGGGCGAAAGAAAGGTGCTTGAGTGCGGTCGATTCCAGGGCGGCTAGTTGGTCCTCGTAGAAGTCGTCGTCATGCAATAGCTCACGAGCCACTTCCGCGAGTTGATCAAATGTTCGTCCGTGACCGTGTAACGCCGGATAAGCCATTCGTTCCACCGCGCCGTTCCCGCCGACCGTCGGTACCCGGCAGAGCAAACTATCTCCGGCCACCTGACCTGGAACTGAGCTTTGGTCAAACTGAAGCACCAGCCGATGACGGGCCATCAGTTTCAGGTATTTCGGAAACGGTAAAGGTGCCGCGACAGTCAATTGATCTTCCGGGAATTTTAAAACCTTCAAGCGCCGCAGGCCTGAATGGCCTTCGACGTTGATGACGGTAATGGGGACAGAAAATGTCCGTGCAGCAGACAGGGCCAGCAAATGATTGCGTGAGAGCACATTAAACTCTCGGGTACCGATAAATATCCCGCGCCTCTGACTCGGCGGTCGTGAAAAGTTCCAAGGAGCGAACTCAAATGGGTAGGGTGTCGGAATATGGACTGTGCGTTTGGACACTGAGGCAAAGAGCGGAATCAGATCTGGCGTACTTGAGAGGCACAGGTCCGCGGTTGAGGCAATCTCGCGAAAGAGCTGGAAGCGTCTTCCGCGCGAGAGTTGGCGGGCGACCTGTTGAGTTCCTGATTCTTTAAAGGACACCGCGACAAAGCACCCGTGCGATTTCAGGACCTCGAAAGCCCGTTGCGACTCGCTCAGGTTGCCGCGCAACATCAGGAGCACGCTCCGGTGACGCGCGGCGGATTGGGTGCTTCGATAGAATGCTCCGTTCGTGCAGGCGGCGTAGGCGTGATAGTTCACCGGGGGATGACTTGCTTCGGACGGTTGACCGGGGCCCTGTTCAAAGCTTTGATCAGGATCTCGCCCGCCTGGGTTCAACACGGCGAGCCCGGAAAGCGTCGCGAAGTTCACAAGAGCAGAAGTCTAACTGGAATTTCTCTCCGGTCGCAAGGCTTGCAGGCGAACCGTCCCGCGTTGTTGTGCTGCATAGACTAAGGGCGGGTGTCACTCATTGGTACAATCAGGACCGGGCATCTGGCCCGCTTCAAAATGCCGTCGGCGACACTTCCGAGGAAAAGATGAGAAAGCGGACCGCGCCTATGTGACCCGAGAACGATCAAATCCACGTGTGAAGTTTCCGCCTGGGCCAATATGAGATCGACGGCCTGACCCTGAAGCTCCACTGTGATCGACGCCAGTCCGGTCGCAGAAATCATCTCCTGAAGGTTCGCCAAACTTTCGGTGTAATCGGGCGAAGACTGCGTTTCGTGTGTCGGCGGTATCGGGACCACATCCGGACCAGGTCCAATCCCTAATAACTGCGGTTCAGGCTCTGACGCGTGCATCAGGATGATTTTGCTCTGGAACGGCTTCGCTAAATGCACCGCTGCCTTAACGACTTTCAAAGTCACGTCAGAAAAATCGACCGAAACAAGAACTGTTTTCATGACACTTCCATGCACGCAAGGAGCCGCGGATCGTCCACGGCTTAACGATATCACAGTACACCGGAAGCCAAAATTCGCAGTAAGTAAGGCGTCCCGCCTTACCTCTTAAAGCAGCGTCCCGCCTTACCTCTTAGCCCTGCTTCCTGCTCCCGGCAAGCCTTCGTCTAGCGCGTTGGACTTTCCCCATACTCAGCGGAAATTGGACGATGGACGATCTGTTTGGCGCGAGCGATGGACAGAGAGCTGCTCTCGATCCGAGTGCTCCGCTGGCGGCCCGAATGCGCCCCCGTTCACTCGACGAGTATGTGGGGCAACAGCATATCCTGGGGCCTGGCAAACTGCTTCGCCGGGCGATCGAATCGGATCGGCTAGCCTCTATTATTCTCTACGGGCCGCCTGGGATTGGAAAGACCAGCCTGGCACAAATCATCGCCTCAACAACTCAAAGCTATTTTGAACGGTTGAGTGGCGTGGAGGGCTCTGTGGCGGATATTCGTCGGGTTTCCGCGGCAGCTGCGTTGCGGCGAAGAGCAAACGGAGGGCGGACGATCTTGTTTATTGACGAGATCCATCGCTTCAACAAGGCCCAGCAAGACATCCTTCTGCCCGACGTCGAAAATGGCAACGTGCGCTTGATTGGCGCAACCACGCACAACCCTTTCTTTTACGTCAACAGCCCACTGATTTCCAGATCGCAGGTTTTTCAACTCGAACCGCTTTCCCGAGAGGATTTGGTCAAAGTGATGAACCGGGCGCTCAATGATTCGGAACGTGGCTTTGGTCAACTGAAAATCGAAGCGGATCGCGCCGCTTTGGAGTTCCTGGCCGAAGTCAGTGATGGCGACGCGCGTCGGTGTTTGAATGCTCTCGAGATTGCTGTTCTCACTACGGCGCCGGGCGAAAGCGGCGCGATCCATCTGGACCGAGCCGTCGCCGAACAGAGCATCCAGAAGAAAGCCGTCGTTTATGACGCCGATGAAACCGAGCATTACGATACCATCAGCGCATTCATTAAAAGCATGCGCGGTTCGGATCCAGACGCCGTACTCTATTGGCTCGCGAAAATGTTGTACGCGGGAGAAGACATTCGTTTCATTGCACGCCGTATTGTGATTGCCGCCAGCGAAGACGTCGGGATGGCTGATCCAAATGCCTTGGTGGTTGCGGTCGCCGCGCAACAAGCCGTGGAGTTTGTCGGTTTGCCGGAAGCGCGGATCCCGCTGGCGCACGCCGCTGTCTACGTCGCGACCGCACCAAAGAGTAACCGCGCCTACGAAGGCTTGAACAAAGCCATGGAGGATGTCCGAGGCGGGCGAATGTTGGCCGTGCCAAAGTACCTGCAAGGTACGGGCTCGAAACTGCTTGGCGAAGGCGGCGGGTACAAATACGCGCATGACTTCGAGGGAGGCTATGTGCCGCAAGCTTATCTGCCCGAGGGCCGAATCTACTATGAACCGACCGAGAACGGATTTGAGCGACGGATTAAAGAGCGGTTAAATTACTGGCGCCAGTTATTCGAGCGTGACAAAAGGGGCGGATCCCCTGCGGAATAGGCGTAGCCGCCGCTGAAAGATCTATGCAAAGCCTTTGGAACGACGCAGAAGCCGCTGAATACAGAACCGACATCGCTCAAAGAGTTTATACGTCCAGATTGATCGGACGCGAACCGTCCCTGGTTCTGCACGGAGGAGGGAATACCTCGGTCAAGGTCACAGAAACGGATATTTTTGGCACGCCGACGGATTTACTGTACGTCAAGGGAAGCGGTTGGGATCTCGCAACGATTGACGCCGTCGGTTTCGCACCGGTGCGCATGGATCATTTGTTGCGGCTGGCCCGTCTTCCGCAGCTCTCGGACAGCCTGATGGCGCAGGAACTGCGCATCGCAACGATGCGTGCCGATGCCCCGGCACCCTCAGTCGAAGCAATCTTGCACGCAGTTTTGCCTGGCAAATTTGTCGACCACTGCCATGCCGACGCTTTGATCGCGGTGATGAATAGTTCCAACGGCGAGAGTCGGGTTAGAGACCTGTACGGTGACTCCGTCATAATCGTGCCTTATGTCATGCCGGGTTTCGCGTTGGCTAAGCTTTGTGCCGAATTGATTCCGGGCCGCATGAGGACAAACACGGCCGGAATCGTGCTACTGAATCATGGGCTATTTACGTTTGGCGATGACGCGAGGAGTTCGTACGAACGCACGATTGAGCTCGTAACAAAGGCAGAGGACTATTTATCAAAGTTCCGGGATGTCGCGAAAGACGCCGCTCCGTCATTCGGCCGCTCCTCTGTTCGCAGTCGGGTTGGGATGGCGGAGTTAAGGCGGGATGTATCCCGGGTTGCGGGTAAACCGATGATTTTAGTCTCGCATCTGGACGATACGATCCTTCACTTCGCGCAAAGACCGGACTTACCGAAGATCGCACTGCAAGGTCCGGCGACTCCAGACCACGTGATCCGCACGAAGCGCATTCCAATGATCGGGCGGGATGTCGATTCGTTCGCTCTGGACTACCGGCGATACTTCGCTCGGAATGCTGCCAGAGTGACCGGCGCACTGACAATGCTTGATCCGGCTCCCCGAGTGATTCTGGATCCGCAACTCGGGATGATCGCCGTAGGCGCCGATGCCCTTGAGGCAGGTATAACCGGAGATATCTATCGCCGTACGATCGATATGATTTTGGCGGCCGATCCACTCGGGGGCTGGCGATCAATTTCGGAAGAAGATGTTTTCGATGTCGAATACTGGGAGCTCGAACAGGCGAAATTGCGGAAAGCACTGACTGCCAAGTCTTTTCGCGGCGAGATCGCTCTGGTTACGGGTGCGGCGTCGGGGATCGGAAAGGCTTGTGTCGAAGCTTTTCTAAGCCGCGGCGCGGCGGTGGTTGGTCTCGACCTCTCGGCCTCGATCGCGTCTCAATTCGTGCGAAAAGATTACCTTGGCATCCGCTGTGATATCACCGACGAGGCGGCGCTCGAGTCCGCGTTCAATTTGGTCGCTGAAAGGTTTGGTGGCTTGGACATTCTGGTCTTAAACGCAGGAATTTTCCCGCCCAGCCTGAGACTTGCCGATCTCGACCGTTTAACTTGGAGTCGAACAATGTCTGTCAATTTGGACGCGAACGTTTCGCTTCTCCGTATTGCCCATGAGCTTCTCCGATTGGCTCCCGGGGGAGGCCGGGTCGTCGTCAATGCCTCGAAGAACGTGCCTGCGCCGGGCGCGGGCCAGGCCGCCTACTCGGCTTCGAAGGCTGCTTTAACCCAGTTGGCCCGCGTCGCAGCCCTCGAATGGGGAGCCGACCGGATCCGTGTTAACGCTGTTCACCCAAACGCGGTGTTCGATACCGGAATTTGGAGCAAGGAAGTGCTGGAGCAGCGAGCCGCCAGCTACAAGATTTCGGTCCAGGAATACAAAACAAACAATATCCTCAGAACCGAGATCACAAGCCGCGACGTTGGCGAGCTCATTGCGGAATTGTGCGGTCCCTACTTCTCCAAGACAACCGGAGCTCAGGTCCCGGTTGACGGCGGCAACGAAAGGGTAATCTGAGGTTTGCGCGAATTTCACCGGGATCACTCAGGGCAAGAATCTCAGACCCAAAACGCCTGCTTCGCTATGCCATCTACATCGACGAGCAGTTCGCAATTCAAGCTCGATCGCGACAAAATCCAGGGAGCCATTTTCGACATGGATGGAGTGGTTATCGATTCCGAGCCGATTCATGAATTGTCATTGATTGTTGCCAGTGAGCAATTGGGCAGGCGCATGTCCTGGCCAGAAACCAAACAATTCAAGGGCTCGACGGAATTAGACTCTGCCCGGCTTCTCATGAAAATCACCGGAACCTCCGAACGTGACCCCCAGAAAATAGGCCGATTGAGACTGGCAGCATTCCGAGCCCATTATAGCGCGGTTAAACTGGTTGCCGGCGTGCTCGAGTTTCTCGAACTCTGCCGGGAGGCGGGATGGCCGATTGCATTGTCCACCTCTGCCCCTCGAGAGTTCCAGGAATTAGCTTTTGATAAGTTTAATTTGTCCGGATACTTCGCAGCCGTAGTAACGGGCGATGACGTCAGTCACGGCAAACCACATCCCGAACCTTACCTCAAGACGACTGCGAAGCTCAAACGTGAGCCGTCCCAGTGCGTCGTCGTCGAAGATTCGACCAACGGGATCCGTTCCGCCAAGGCGGCCGGCTGTCTGACGGTCGGCCTCTCCACTTCATTTTCCGCGGAGATATTGGCTGCGGCAGGTTGTGATCTGGTGGTGGAAACATTTGCAGAATTAGGTAAAACGCTGTTCGGATAACCCACTAAGCCTCAGTGCCTTTGCGGCCTTTTGTTCCCGCCAGGGCTGGATCCCTTGCCCATTCGAGCAAGACGCCTGCAAAAAGGCGTGCGCCGATGAGCAGGGCTGTTTCATCGATATCGAAGGTCGACGTGTGCAGGGGTGTGGTTTCCCGGCCGGCGGCTTTAACACCGAGAGTCAGCATGCACCCTGGCACGACTGGCAAATAATCTGCAAAGTCCTCGCTTCCCATGCTTGGCTGTTGATTTGTTACTAGGTTCTCCGTCCCCAGCAACCGGCGGCCGACCGAGGCGATGAGAGCGGCGATGCGCGGATCGTTCACCACTCCCGGTAAAAGGCTCTCGAATGTGGGCGAAACCGTCGCCCCAAACGCTTGCGCAACGCCGGCACATAACCGCTGCAGTGTTTCACGTGCATTTGTTGCCACTGAGGAACTCATCGATCGAATGGTACCTTGTAGCGAAACCATCTCGGGAATGACGTTCGCGGCATGTCCACCGTTGATCACGCCGATGGTTACGACGATCGGATCTCGCGCGTCCGTCTGCCGTGGAATTGCTTGATAAATCAATGTCACAAGGTGCGCCGCCGTCGCGATAGGATCCACGGTGGTGTGGGGACGTGCACCGTGACCTCCACGCCCGCGTACTTCGATCGTGAAGTCTTGACATAATGCGCTCCGGGGGCCGGCTGTGACTCCTGCTTGCCCGACGGCCAGATTTGGGTCGACGTGAAGGGCTATGACGGCATCGACGCCTTCCAGAGCCCCGTGGCTCACCATGTCGCGGGCGCCGTGACCTGTCTCCTCGGCTGGTTGAAAGATGCTTCGCCAGGCCACCGGGAGCGGTCGTGCCCGATAAAGGGCAACCGTTGCTCCGAGCAGGATCGCGGTGTGCGCATCATGACCGCAAGCATGCATGACACCAGATCTTCTTGAACTGTATGGGACTTGATTGTCTTCCTGGATTGGAAGGGCGTCGATATCCGCGCGAATAGCAACGGCCGGCGCTCCCGCAACCGATGAACCGACGATGTCCGTGATAATGCCACGCTTATCCGGCGCAACACGATGCGGAATTTGTGCCGCGGCCAGCTGTTTGCTCAAATAGGCCGTGGTAGCGAACTCATGACCGCTTAACTCAGGCCGCTCATGAAGATGGCGCCGAACTCGCGAGAACTGAGGCGCGATACGTTTAAGTTGCGCCTCGACTCGCTTTAGTGTGGCGTCCTGTTCCTTGCCAGGTTGATGTAATGAACTCAAAAGTTTTGCCCGATCAATTGCAGACGGTTACCCGGCTGAAATCAGCCTACACAATTTCGCCCGGGTAGACAACCGACCGGTGGAAAGCACGTTGAAGCGGCTTCCGGAGAATGCAATCGACCAGACCGGACCCTATTCTTTGCGATATTGGGTGCCTTCGCGAACCAGTTTTTCATCGACGCCAATGATGCGGCTGCCCTGGCTATCGTGCTCGACGACGCAGGTAAGTTTGGACTTGCCGTTCAGGTGCTCATCCATGTTGTCGAAATTATATTCGTAAACGGCCGTCACCTTGTACATCCCGGGATGTTTAGGAATCTCAAACAGGTCGATCGATTCCACCGGACCAAACTTGCGGGTGGGCCACTGGCGGTAGAGCGAGGTTATTTGCCTCAGTGCCTGGGTCCGTGTCAACGAGTGCCCGTAGTAGAAAACGTTAGGCCCCAGGTACTTGCCTCGGGCGGCAGGATCGCTTTTTTCACCCGCTGCAATGAACGCTTGAACGATTTCAACCAGCTCCGCTGAAACTTCGGACTTCTCCGGCGCGGAGACTTGATGGAGTTCGCGTGGTTTATTAGCCGTTTTGCCTTCCGCCAGAGCAACGCGGCACGCTAAAGCGAGCGTGATCAGGCTAACGCACAAAAATGCTGGACCCGATGACATGTTGGTTTTGCGTTTTGGGTTTTGGATTTTCGATGAGACCGTCTCGTGCTCTTCACTCAAAACTCAAAAACGCAATAGTTTAAACTCCATTGTCTCCTGCTCAAGAAACGCCGTATTTTTAGAACGCATGAAATCCTTCTTCGGTTCCTTTTTCGGTACCCTTTTTGCGATATTTTTTCTGATCGCTGCGGGAGTTGTTGGATGTATTGCGGTGATCGCGCTGCTTGGCAATTCGGAAAAGGGCCCGACGGTCGCCAACAACTCGCTGCTGGTCCTTGATCTGGCGGTCCCAATTACGGATGCGCCGCAGGCGTTCGATCCGGCCCAGTTGCTGGCGGGCCTCACTGAAGATCAAACAGAAACTCATGTCACCCTGCGCGATGTGTTGCGAGCGATCAGCCTGGCGGCAACCGACGATAAGATCAAGGGCGTCTTTATCACCGGCAATCTGTTGCCGATCAGCAACTATGCATCGAAATATCCAGCGCTGAAGGAAGTGAGGGAAGCCTTGGCAAAATTTAAGGAATCTCACAAGCCGGTTTATGCCTATCTCCAGTTTCCGTTTGCGCCGGCCTATTACCTTGAGTCGATCGCGAATCAACTTTTTGTGGATCCTCAGGCTCAATTTATTCTCCGGGGTCCTGCCACTACTCCGCTCTATTACGCAGGAGCCCTTAAGAGGTTTGGAATCGGCGTGCAGGTCTTCCGAGTCGGGAAATACAAATCGTTCGTCGAACCCTATATTCGCGAAAACATGAGTCCGGAAAATCGGGAGCAACTCCAGAAGCTATTTGGAGATATCTGGGGCGAAGTTACCACCAAGATCGAGGAGGCCCGTGACCTTCCTCCCGGATCGTTCGAACAGTTAATCAATCAAAACGGGCTGATCGACGGAGAACTGGCTGTCAAAAGCAAGTTGGGCACTGAACTCGTTTCGCTGTCTGACGTTATGGACCGGCTCAGGAAGCAATACGGTGAGGATGAACAGCACAATACATTCCGGCAGGTAACGGTTTCATCCTACCTCCGAGCGGCGGAGAAAAATGCTTCGGCAAAGTCTGACTCTGGATCAAAAATTGCGGTCGTTTACGCCGAAGGCGAAATCGTCGATGGCGAAGGAGGAGCGGAAAACGTTGGCGGGGAACGGTACGCGCGCGCTATCCGAAAGTTTCAGTTCGATCCGAACGTGAAAGCCATCGTGCTTCGCGTCAACAGCCCGGGCGGAAGTGGGTTTGCCTCTGAAGAGCTTTACCGGGAGCTGAGAGCGGTCCAGAAAGTGAAGCCGGTAGTCGTCTCAATGGGTGGCTATGCGGCGTCCGGCGGTTACTACATCTCAACCGCATCCAGCCGTGTCTTTGCCGAGCCCACAACGATCACCGGCAGTATCGGCGTTTTCGGTCTGGTGATGAATTTTGAGAAGATCGGCAACGAGAACGGAATCACAAGCGATTCCGTCACCACCACGATCCCTTTGTCAACGTTGTTTAACCCCCTCAAACAGAAGTCGGACGCGGATTTAGCGATCCTGCAAAAAAGCGTCGATAAATTTTATGGCCAGTTTCTGGAAAGAGTTTCCGAAGGGAGACATATCCCGATCGAGCAGGTAAACGAACTTGCCCAGGGACGGGTCTGGTCAGGAATCGAGGCGGCGAAACTAAAATTGGTAGACGAGTTGGGCGGGTTAGGTTCCGCTATCGCGTACGCCGCGAATCTCGCGCACCTCGGTGATCGCCCGGCAATCGTCGAATTTCCTGGACGAAAGGATCTCAGCGAAAAGCTCAGGGAGCTATTGAAATCAAGCCCTCGACCCCCGGTCACCAAACTGGATCCCATCGGCCAATGCGTCAAAGAACTGGCGGACAAGTTGAGAGATCTTCGGGCACTGAACGATCCCGAAGGGATTTACGCGCGGTTTCCGACCGATATCCGGTGAGTACGATACCGCGTTCGCTAACCTAGATGCTCGTGAACGCCCGGCCCGTCGAATATTGCTGCAACCTCTGCTCCATACCCGACAGCTCCGTTTTCCGATCGTCCGGCCCGAGCCTTGAGATTGCGAGCTGTTGGTATTTGACCGCGTCCGCAAAATTACCCGTCTCGGCGGACGCTGCGGCCAGGGTGTCGATCGAGAAGGCATTTTTCCAGCCGCTGAGCTTGCACGCCTTCATCGCGATCGTCACTGCGCGCCGGCCGTCCCTGACTCGGTTATCCTTTGAAGTCGCAAGCATCCACGCTAAATCATTCAACGTGGTCGGATCCTCCGGCTGGAGCCGGACCGCTTGCTCGAAGCGATTTTTTCGCCTCGTCGTAATGCCCGTAGTCGATACAACTCCGTGCTTTGCTCTCGTAGAGTTCTGCCAGAAGGCCGGGAGAAACGTTTCCCTTGCGCGCCAAATTAATGCTTGTGTCGATCTGCTTTAGAGCTTCACTGCCACGTTTTGCAAGGATCAGAACCGCCGATTTCAAGAAGTACGACCGCCAGTTGTTAGGATCCATCGCGATGACTTGGTCAATGACCGCAAGCGCTTCCTTAACTTTTCCAGATTCGGCAAGCTTGAATGCGTCATCCAGCTGCGCTTGGCCTATCGTCATCCGTTGTTGCCATATTTCGCCCCATCCAGGCCGATTTTGCGCAAGCACCAGCTGCGTACTAGCAATGTAAAGGCCGGAGGCGAGAAAAACTAACGACCAAAACGCTGTTGATCGTGTACTATTCATGAGTGAACCATGCAACAAATTGATAAATTCCTGATTTTTGCCGTTGGCTGGATAGTTTACTCTGCATGCGCCGCTTTTCCTAGTGTAAAGGCGAGCGAAGTAGATCGAGCGACCTCCGGAATCACCCTCAGCCGTAGCACGGGTAACCATCTCTTTGTTTCTGTTCGCGTCAACAATCGACCGGCGTGGTTCGCGATCGACACCGGCGCTGCGCTCAGCATCGTAGATTCCAATAAGGCCAGACTTCTGGGCTTGTCGAAAGGCGCCGGAGTTGTGCGAGTACCGAGGCAGATCGAGGTAAACAACCGCGTTGTTCCGGTGGCGGTGGTCGATAGCCTCTATGTCGGAGCCGATAATCTCGGATCGGGCCCGGTTGCATTGATCGATCTTCGTGACTTTCGGGCCAAGCTCCGTGGTTCCGGCCATCCTGTCACCATGGACGGGATTATCGGCCTCGACATTCTTCAGCGTTATAATGCGGTGATCGATTGCCGGAACCAACGCATTTACCTGGTTGATGCGGGTAAGGATGCCCAATCGATTATTAGGACCGCGAGGCAGGGCCGGTACAATGCGGTTCCGATGCGAATCACACATTCGGGTGCGCTCGAGGTGGAGGGCAGAATCGGGCGTAACCGATACAGCTTCGTCGTGGATACCGGAGGGTTTGCCACCCTGGTTCCATCGCAGGTGGCCAGGCAGAATGGCATCCCGGTGATTGGAACCACCGTCAACGCGAAAGGGATCCACTCCAAAGAACGGCCGGTCGGTGTTACGATCGCGCCTGAGTTTGACCTGGGAAAGTATCCTCTAGGCCCAGCGCTGGTCGGTGTGACTGGTCTGCCTGAAGGCCCGGAGGACCTCAGATATCAATTCGGCGGGTTGATTGGCGCTGATTTCTTTTTCGAACGAAGCGGCATCATCGACGTCGGGAGCAAGACGCTTTACTTCAAGTAGACCGATCCGTGCAACCGGCGAAGGCACATTGGGTCAACCGCGACACGATCGGCTCTTTTTTTGGGGCCGGACCCAACGATACCTGTCGGCTGTATCATTCTCCGACAGGTGGGATCAGTCTGGAAGGAGCCCTTGCCTTAGCGGATTTCGAATTTATTCCACTCGTAGTCGATCCGGACGGTCTTCCGCAATCGGTCATCGATCAAAGTCCGTTCCTTAAAGGTGCAACCGCTCTGAGAATTCTCGAGTTCGACCTGGGTCGGGTCTCTGCTTTTTTAAAAGGCCAAGTGCTTTTGGTGAGATTTGCCGGCATGGAACCTGCCGAAGCCACTGCTTTGCAAATTGCCGGAGTGCTCGACGATCTGTTTTATTTTGGCGGCGAGTTGGGTGCCCGGCCATCCGGAAACGGCGTCCTGTTCCGGTTATGGGCTCCCACAGCTCAGGCGGTGCGACTCTTTACCTATGACGACCCGGACGGGCCGGTCCAAGCGACTTATTCGATGACCGAGGGCGACGCCGGAGTCTGGGAAACGCTCGTTGGAGATAACGGCTGGTTGAACCGGAAATACTACCTCTATGAAGTTAGAGTTTACTCGCGCCAGGAAGGCCGGGTTATAACGAATCTCGTCACCGATCCTTATTCGCTGGGGCTTTCGCCCGACTCTCTGAAAAGCCTTATCATTGACCTCAATTCGCCGCTTACCAAGCCAATCCTCTGGGATTCGATTCGGAAGCCATCGCTTGCGAGTCCCTCGGACGTTGTTCTCTACGAGCTGCATATCCGCGATTTCTCGATATCCGATGATTCGGTTCCGGAGAAAGACCGCGGAAAATATACCGGCTTCACTCATATTTTTTCCCGCGGAATGACCCATCTTTGGAATCTCGCAAATGCGGGATTAACACACGTGCATCTGCTTCCTGCATTTGACTTCACAACGGTTCCGGAGTTGACGAATGATCAGAAGGTTCCCGAAATCCTGGTGCCGGTTTCGGCGCCGAATTCGAAGCAGCCACAGGCGGCAATCGCCGCAGTCAAGGATCAGGACGGGTTCAACTGGGGTTACGATCCTTTCCATTATGGAACGCCGGAGGGGAGTTATTCGACCAATCCCGCTGGCACGGCGCGAATCCTGGAGTTCCGCGAAATGGTAAAATCACTTCATTTGATCGGTCTGCGCGTTGTGATGGACGTGGTTTACAATCATACGGCAGCCGCGGGACAGGACTCATTCTCGGTTCTCGATAGGGTGGTGCCGGGGTACTATTACCGCCTCGACCAAAATGGCGATGTTTACGCAAACACTTGTTGTCCCGATACCGCTTCCGAGCATCGGATGTTCTTTAAGCTGATGCTCGATACCTTGAAAACGTGGGCCGCAGATTACCAGGTGGATGGATTCCGTTTTGACCTGATGGGCTTCAGCTTCAAGGAGGACATGATGAAGATCGAGAAAGCCCTGCAAGAAATCGATTCGGCAATCTTTCTTTATGGAGAAGGCTGGGATTTTGGCGAAGTGGCAAATAATGCGCTGGGCGAGAACGCCACTCAGGCGAATATGGCCGGGACAGGAATAGCTACCTTCAGCGACCGTGGACGAGACGCCATCCGCGGGGGAGGGTCATTCGACCGTGGTCAATCTCTGGTTGCTCGCCAAGGGTTCATTAACGGACTCTGGTATGATAGCAACGGTTCCGGCAACGCCTCGGAGCAGCATCTTCTTGATACCGGAGACCTCGTCAAGCTCGCCCTGGCCGGAACGATGAAGGACTACCGGTTGATGGATAGTCACGGCGCCGAGATGGCTGGAGCCGAGCTCTATTACAACGGCAAGCCCGCGGGATACGCCTTGAACCCGACGGATGTCATCAACTACATCTCGGCCCACGACAACCAGACGCTCTTCGACAATAACCAGTACAAGATTCCTATCGGGACCAAAATGAAGGACCGGGTGCGGGTGAACAACCTTGGCCTCGCACTCGTTGGATTGGCTCAGGGAACACCTTTCTTCCACGCCGGCGACGACATCCTGCGCTCAAAGTCGTTTGACAAGAACAGCTATAACTCCGGTGATTGGTTCAACCGGCTTGATTGGACGTATCAGACAAACAATTTCGCGGTAGGCTTGCCGCCGGAAGCGGATAACAAAGAGGATTGGTCCACGATGCAGCCATTCCTGAACGACGCCACGATTAAGCCTGGATTCGAGGCGATTGATGCGACCCGTCTCTATTTCGAAGATATCCTTCGCATCAGGCGATCAAGCCCTCTCTTTCGGTTGCAGACGGGTGAAGAAGTGAGGCGCCGAGTAAAATTCTACAATGTTGGCGTCCACCAACAGCCGGCGCTGATCGTGATGGCGATCTCAGACAAAGTGGTGCCTGCACTCGATCCGCATGCGAAGTGTATCGTAGTCTTTTTCAACGTCGATAAGGTTGCGCAAACGATCAGAGTAACGGATTTCATCGGCACTCCCTTGGAACTGCACCCGATCCTGCAACGATCCCACGCGGATCCTGCCGTAAGGCAGTGTGAACACGACAGGGAGACCGGGTCGTTTACTATCCCCGCAAGAACGACCGCGGTGTTCGTGGAGCCCCGTTCTCAGTGATCCTGCATGCAGATGAGGAACATACCGAAGGCAACTTCCTGATCTGAGTCTAATTTAGTATTGCATGGGTGAGCTGGATTTCGTCCAAGACTTGGCTGTTGTAACCTTCTGCGCCGGAATCGCCGGCTTTTTGTGCCAGAAGATAGGCCTTTCGAGCGTGGTCGGTTTCATGTTGGCCGGGCTATTGGTCGGTCCGCACACCCCTCCCTTTTCTATCGTCGTCGATGAAGACCGGATCGAGACCCTGTCGCAACTAGGTCTCGTTTTCTTGATGTTCTCCATCGGCCTCGATCTGAGCCTGGCGAAGCTGCGGAGGATGGGGATCGGAATCATCCTGGCGGTCGCACTCGGCGGCGCGTTGGTCTTTAACGTCGTCCGTTCGATCTGCCCCTTCCTGGGAGTAGGCTCAACAGAGAGCCTCTTTGTGGGAGGGATGTTGGTCGCATCAAGTTCAGCCATTATTGGAAAGATCCTGCCAGAGACCGGGTTGATCCACCAGCGGGCCGGAAATCTGGCGATGAGTATCACCGTCTTGGAGGATCTCGTCGCGGTGGTGATGTTGACGTTTATCTCGTCGGCGGCGCAATTGCACAGAGGCCCGGACGTAAACATCGGAAAGATCCTCGGCGTCTTACTGGTCTTCGTCACGGTCGTCGTGGTTGTTGGTTTACTGCTGCTTCCGAGGGTCTTGCAACGCCTGAACCGAGCCGGTACCGATCTGCTCACTGTCACCGTGGCAGGGCTGGTTCTTGGGATCGCTGTGATCGCGGTTAGGACCGGTTATTCACTCGCGCTGGGGGCCTTTTTGCTTGGGGCAATCGTCGCCGAAACGCCTCAACGTCCCACCGTCGAACGAGCGATGCAGGGAATGAGGGACGTCTTTATCGCGGTGTTTTTTGTTTCGATCGGGATGCTGCTGGATCCGGCTCTCCTCTTGAAGAATGCGGCGCTGATTTTTTCACTTGGTTTGATCGCGATCGTCGTACGAACCTTGGCGGTGAGCGCCTCGTTGTTGATCACCGGGACGTCGGACCGGGACGCATTCAGGGCTGGACTGATGGTGACCCCGATCGGCGAGTTTGCTTTCATCATTGCTCAGTTAGGCGTCTCGGCAGGCATGCTTTCTTCCGACTATTACCCGATCGCGGTCGGGATAGCGCTCTTCACCGCCCTGGTTTCACCCGTACTTATCCGGCATTCAGGCAAGATCAGCGATGGTTGGCTGAAATGTCAGCCGAAGTTCTTTTATGATCTGCTAATACTTTACCAGGACTTCCTCGGCTCCGTCGGTGAACATCAACGGCGCAGTCGCGCTTTTGGGTTAGCCAGGAAAAGCCTTCCTCCGTTATTGATCAGCCTGACTTTCGCGTCCGGGATTCTGGTCATCGCACCGTTTCTCTCCTCGCAATGGAGCCGCCTGTTTCCGGCAGGTGCCGGTCGCTGGAGAGAGCACCTTTTTTGGGCTTTGATCGGCATCGCGGCGACCGGACCGCTGCTCGGAGTCTGGCGAAGGTTCGCAGAGTTTCTTAAGGGGCTGGTTGAGATAGCGTTTGGAACCGAGCTGCGCGCGCAGCGTCCCGTCCTTGTACTTTGCCTGGAGCTTATCGCGGGATTCCTGCTTTTCGTTTGGATCTGGTTGCTGACGCCCGTGGTCGGTGCTCCGGCTTCTTTTTTTGGAGCGATCCTGGGAACGTCAGCCGTGTACGCGCTCTTCTTCGGTCAACGCCTGAAGACGGTGCAACATCGGATCGCATCCGAACTCGCCGAAGCAATTCTTTCACCGGAGGAAAGGCGGAAAAGAAGTCACGAAGACTGGCTGAAGGACCACCAGGAGTGGGACCTGAGCCTGAGTGAAATCCGGGTGCCCGACTCGGCGGCATGGTTCGGTAAGAGTCTTGGCGACCTCTCTTTGCGCAGTCAGTTTGGATGTTCCGTGGTAGGCGTCGAGCGGCGGGGCTATCCGCTTCCGAGCCCCGGCCCGGATAGCGAATTATTCCCGGGTGACGTGCTTCTGGTGCTTGGCACCGCGACCCAGATTCACCGTGTGCGCACATTTTTCGATTCGGCTCCGAACCGAACAGAACAAGCCGATTTGTTGGATGAAATCCGGCTTGAGTCGATTGAAGTCCCGGAGAAAAGCCGCCTTGTCGGCAACGCTTTAGCCGAACTCGATATCCCGCGACAAACGGGAATTCAGATAGTCGGCGTAGCGCGGGGAGACCATCGGATGCTGTTTCCCGGACCATTTCAGGTTTTGGAAATTGCGGATTGGTTATTGGTCGTTGGTACAAGAGACCAAATTCACCGTTTCCGCGAATGGATCAAAGAAGATATGGAGCCGGAGCGCGAGAAAAATTAGGAGATTGGGATCTAGTGCACCGGTCGTCTTCTCGAAATCGATTGAAGAGATCGGAGTCGCAGGGCGTTGGCGATGACCGAGACACTGCTCAGGGACATCGCAAGGCTGGCGAGCATGGGATTTAGCAAAAGATCGAACATTGGATAGAGCACACCTGCCGCGATCGGCACGCCCAAAATATTGTAGGCAAAGGCAAAGACCAGATTTTGCCGGATGTTTCGCATGGTTGCGCGACCCAGAAGAATTGCCGATACAAGCAAACCAAGATCTCCTTTCACCAGCGTCACACCGGCGCTCTCCATGGCAACTTCGGTTCCGGTCCCCATGGCGATTCCAACGTCGGCGGTCGCCAGAGCCGGAGCGTCGTTGATGCCGTCCCCCGCCATGGCAACTTTCGCACCAGCCTTTTGTAAATTGGCGATCTCTTCTTGTTTTTGTTCCGGAGATACTTCAGAGATCACCTGTTCGATTTCCGCCTCGGTCGCCAGGTACTCGGCGGTCAGCCGATTATCGCCGGTCAGCATCACAACTTTGATATTCAACGCGTGAAGCTGTTTTACGGCGAACGCCGAGTTTGGTTTAAGCGAATCGGCTATGGCGATCAATCCAGCAGGTTGGCTATCGATCCGAACGGTGACCACGCTTTTGCCCTCTTTACGCCATCGGTCCGCGATTTGCCCCGCGACAGTGCCCACATTCTCATCCCGCGAAAGCTTGCCGACAAAAACCAAATGACCCTCGACTTGGGCTTCGACTCCGGAACCGACTTCGGCATGGAATCCAACAGATTTTGGCAGAGTTTGATTTCCGGCTGCCTGAACGATCGCTCGCCCAATCGGATGTTCACTCTGTGACTCAACGGCGGCGGCCAAACGGACCAGATCCGGCTGCTGAAACGGTTTGAATGCCACAACCTCGGTTACTGCCGGTTTCCCCTCGGTCAGCGTGCCGGTCTTGTCGAATACGACCGTGTCGATCTTTTCCAGCCTTTCCAGCACCGAAGCATCGCGAAACAAGATCCCTAACTGGGCGCCTCTTCCAACGCCAACCATGACTGCCATTGGCGTGGCCAGCCCAAGCGCACATGGACAGGCGATGATCAAAACAGCAATCGCTGAACTGAATGCAAACGGCAGCCGGGGATCGGGTCCAAAGGTTAACCAGGCCAGGAAGGTGAGCAAAGAAATCAGAAGGACCGCCGGAACAAACCATGAGGCAACCCGGTCGGCGATTTTTTGCACTGGCGCCTGTGAGCGTTGAGCCTTGGCGACGAGATCAACAATTTGGGCTAACAACGTGTCACTGCCGACGCGCTCGGCCCGAAACAGGAAACTGCCGGAGCCATTGACGGTCCCGCCGGTCAACGCGTCCCCCGTTTTTTTGGTAACTGGCATCGGTTCGCCGGTAACCATCGACTCATTCACGTCCGATCGACCTTCAAGCAAAATACCGTCTACTGGTACCCTGTCTCCCGGTCGAACGCGGAGAACGTCGCCGACCATGACTGCTTCGAGTGGCACCTCTTCTTCTTGACCGCCGCTGACTCGGCGAGCAGTCTTGGGTGTCAGCGCCAGCAATGACTGAATCGCGTGGCTTGTCTTTGCGCGAGCACGGAGTTCGAGAACTTGGCCCAAAAGCGCCAGTACGGTAATGACCGCGGTCGCCTCAAAATAAGCGTTCACACTGTGCCCATTGCCGTGTGAGCCCCCAAAAAAGAGCTCAATAACGCTAAAGAGATAAGCGGCTGAGGTCCCCAACGAGATCAATGTGAACATATTTGGGCTTCGGTGAACGACGGACATCCAGGCTTTCGTCAGAAACGGCCAGCCGGACCAGAAGAAGACCGGTGTGCACAGCACAAACTGAATCCAGAGAGATACGCGCGGCTCAATCGGCGCGACGACCCCTTTCACTCCGGGAATCATCTCTCCCATTGCGAGCAACAGCACCGGAAGAGCCAGGAGCGCACCGATCCAGAATCGCAGGCTCAAATCTTTCAACTCACTGTCATTATTAGCCGAGACGGTTGGTGCCGTCGGTTCAAGCGCCATCCCGCAAATTGGGCAGCTGCCCGGTTTGTCGGAAAGTACCTGCGGATGCATCGGGCAGGTGTACTTCGCTGCGGACGCAACAACCCGATTTTTCCCAGTAACCATGCCGCATTTCGAACCGTGTCCGGATTGATGGTCGCTGTGATCCATAACTAGCACCTTACTCAAGAGACAGGAGACAGCATAGCGCAACTCCATCTTTCATGGGGCGCTATGAGAGGTCCTCTCCCTAATGACCTAAGTCCGCGGCGCTTCACTAGCGCCTTGAAAAACAGCCAACTGACCTGCGGCGAAGTCCAAGGGATTTAGGACACGGTGCACTAGGCATGAGCTTTCTTGGGAGCCGTCCTACAAGACATGGCGAACCGGTTTCCGAGAGGGACTGGGATGATTGGAGACACTGGACTTGCGCATGCTTCAAGCCGCTCGCAACCGTCAGGGGGCAGTCACGATGAGATTGGCGCCGACCCAAAACGAGTAGTCGCCCTTCGCGAGCGGATCGCCACTCTGATAGCCCTGGTCGGCGATAATCATTCCCGATATCGCTGAACCCGAATAGGCGTAGTTCAGGAAGATAAATGAGTGTCCCCAACTGCCGTCGGAGACGGCATTTCCTTCTTTCACCCGATCGAAGTCGGCCGGACTCTTCCACACCTGGATGACCGCGCCGGGCTTAAGACCGCCGCGCCAAATGCCATCCGAATCGACGAGTGTACCCATTTTGGCCCAGGCCATCGCACCGGCAGCGCCCTTCCCGCGATATTCTTCCGGCAGATCAAGCCAGGTTTCCTTCGGGTCGATATGGGAACCCCAGAGGCGGCCGAATATGCTCGTTCTGTCCAGGTCTGGGACTACGACTCCCACACTCTTTCCGGCGTCCTTGACTCGCGCGTAGCAGGCTTCGTAGCAGCGTCCGCCCGGCTCCTTTCTGCTCGACTTGTTATAGTTCTCGACGACCTTTGCCCCAAACCGGTTCGCGTAGTCGGTCGCATTCTCGCCGAACATCGGAATGAAGATTACGCCGGTGTTTTTCTTTTCGTCATAAACTGCGCCAAAGAATTCATAGAATTTCTGGCCGGCTTTTGGCGCGGGGCAACCCACATAGTTCGCCAGATACCAATTGATCTCTCTTCCATCTTTTGTCAGGAAGTTATAATGGACCAAATCGGCGCCGTCGACGGCCTGTGTCTTGGCGATCGTGGCGAAGCTTTCGCCTTTTTCCTTACCCACCGGATAGGGCCTGGGATATCGGAAAAGCTTGTCGTTGGATCGCTTCGGCGGCCAAGGCGCCTTCGTAGCGGGAGCTTTTTCAATGGACATTGCTATCTTTCCTTAAATCAAGCGCCGCCCGCCCCGCCGGACTGCTCTTCGATCGCCGTCGCCACACCCTCTAACGATCGTCTTTTGTTAGTTCTATCGGCGCATCGCGTTACGAGTTTAGTTTAGTTAGCTTTAGCCGGCACAGGATCCGGGGGACGCTCCCAGAGGAAAGTTCTACGAGGAAGGGAGCGCGATCTCGAGCAAGGCAAAAAGAAAGACCCGCCCGGCGATCGCCGGGCGGGTCTGTTCGGATTAATTTAGACTCAGGATTTAGCTTAGTAATCCATGCCGCCCATGCCGCCCATTCCACCCGGACCGCCGGCTGGTGCTGCCTTTTCCTTCTCCGGGAGCTCGCATACAAGCGCCTCGGTGGTGAGCAACAGACCGGAGATTGAAGCCGCATTCTGGAGCGCGTAGCGGGTGACCTTCGTGGGATCGACCACACCTGCTTTTACCAGGTCGACGTATTCGCCGGTGGCAACATTGTAACCTTCGTTCCCGGAACGGGCTTTGACCTCCTGCACGATCAATGCGCCTTCCTGACCAGCATTGTCCGCGAGTTGACGCAGAGGAGATTCAACCGCACGGCGAACGATCTCAAGGCCGGTTTTCTCGTCACCTTCCAGCTTCACGTTGTCCAGCGCCTTCTGCGCACGGATCAGCGCAACGCCTCCGCCTGCCACGATGCCTTCCTCGACCGCGGCACGCGTTGCATGCAACGCATCTTCAACACGAGCCTTCTTCTCTTTCATCTCGGTCTCGGTAGCAGCACCGACACTAATGACGGCGACTCCACCCGCGAGCTTGGCTAGACGTTCTTGGAGCTTTTCCCGATCGTAGTCGGATGTGGTCTCCTCGATCTGGCGCCGGATCTGGCTGACTCGGCCCTGGATGTCCTTGGTTGAACCTTCACCTTCGACAATCGTGGTATTTTCCTTGTCGATTGAGATGCGCTTGGCGCGGCCAAGATCATCCAGCGTGATGTTCTCCAGCTTGATACCGAGGTCTTCTGTAAAACAGCGACCGCCGGTTAGAACCGCGATATCTTCCAGCATCGCCTTGCGCCGATCACCGAAGCCGGGCGCCTTGACCGCCGCAACCTGCAGGGTCCCACGCAGCTTGTTAACCACCAGTGTAGCGAGCGCTTCGCCTTCGACGTCTTCAGCGATGATCAAGAGCGGACGGCTTGCCTTCGCCACCTTCTCAAGCACCGGCAGAAGATCCTTCAAGCTCGAGATCTTTTTCTCGTGGATCAGGATATAGGCATTTTCAAGAATGGTCTCCATGCTCTCCGCGTTGGTCACGAAGTAAGGAGAGAGATAGCCTTTATCGAACTGCATACCTTCAACCACTTCCAGAGTGGTTTCGATCGACTTGGCCTCTTCAACCGTGATCGTGCCGTCTTTACCGACTTTATCCATCGCGTCGGCAATGATCTCGCCGATGGTCTTGTCCCAGTTCGCCGAGACGGTGGCCACCTGTGCGATTTCGGTGCGATCGGAAACCTTCTTTGAGATTTTCGCCAATTCAGCGACTACTGCCTCAACCGCCTTCTGGATGCCCCGTTGCAGTGAAGTCGGATTTGCTCCGGCGGTGACGTTTCGCAATCCCTCTCGAAAGATGGATTCGGCGAGAACTGTTGCTGTCGTCGTGCCGTCGCCGGCGACGTCCGAGGTCTTCGAAGCGACCTCGCGCACCAACTGTGCACCCATATTTTCGTATGGGTCCTCGAGCTCGATCTCCTTGGCTACGGTAACTCCATCCTTGGTGATGGTTGGGCTACCAAACTTTTTATCCAGGATAACGTTGCGTCCAGAGGGTCCCAGAGTGGCTTTGACTGCCTTGGCGAGTTTTTCCACTCCGCGCAGAAGTGCGTGCCGCGCTGCTTCATCGAATTGCAATTGTTTTGCTGCCATAGATTTTACAAACGTGCGTGTTTAAGGTTCTGATTATCCGATGATGCCGAGGATGTCGTCCTCGCGCATAATGAGGTAGTTTTCACCGTCGATCTTTATCTCAGTGCCGCCGTACTTGGAGATCAGCACCTTGTCTCCGACCTTCACATTGAAGTCGATCTTCTTACCGTTGTCGTCGAGTTTTCCGGTACCGATAGCAACGACAGTGCCTTCCTGCGGCTTCTCTTTCGCCGTGTCAGGAATGATGATACCACCCTTTTTGACTTCCTTCTCTTCGAGCGGTTGAACTAGCACCCGGTCGCCGAGAGGTTTTACGTTAATTGCCATACTCGTTTATATCCTCCTTCTTGATTTCATGTAGGTTTAGGAACCAACGCGCCGGCAGCGAAGGATTGGACTGCCAGGGGCGATGGAGAATCTTTAAAAAATTTTAGCTCTTCTTCTTGTCGTCATCGACGACTTCAAAATCGGCATCGACCACATTTTCACCGGACCTGCCCGCGGCGCCTCCGCCTTCGGCGCCTTCCGGACGGGACGGACCGGCTGTATCGCCAGGCTGTCCGCTGGATTTTTGGGATGCAGCCTGTTTGTAGAGCTCAGCACTGATGTTTTGGAAACGAGTCTGCAGCTCTTCCGTTGCGCTCTTAATCGCATCGGCGTCATCGCCGTTCAACTTTTCTCGAACGTTCTTGATAGCCTCCTCAACACCTTGCTTTTGCTCCGCAGACAGCTTGTCGCCAAGCTCCTTCAACTGCTTCTCGCATTGGTAGGCCAGGTTATCGGCATTATTCCGTATCTCTGCCGCTTCCCGGGCCTTGCGATCGTCTTCGGCATGAGCCTCGGCATCCTGGCGCAGCTTCTCGACTTCCTCTTTGGTCAGTCCGCTGCTGCCGGTAATCGAAATCTTCTGTTCCTTTCCGCTTCCGAGATCCTTTGCCGAAACGTTCAGGATCCCGTTCGCGTCGATGTCAAACGTGACTTCAACTTGCGGCACGCCACGTGGGGCAGGCGGGATACCGTCCAGATGAAAGGTCCCCAACGTCTTATTATCGCGCGCCATCGGTCGTTCACCCTGCAGGATCTTGATCTCGACCCCGGGCTGGTTATCGCTGTAGGTCGAAAAGATCTGCTGTTTACGCGTTGGGATTGTCGTGTTCCGCGGGATCATCGGTGTCGCGATGTTACCGGCCGTTTCGATGGCAAGCGTCAATGGCGTAACGTCGAGCAATAGCACATCTTTTACGTCGCCTCGCAGTACTCCACCCTGAATCGCCGCTCCGACCGCCACCACTTCGTCGGGGTTGACACCCTTATGTGGCTCTTTACCGATCAATTTTCGCGCCGTTTCAATCACCTTCGGCATTCGGGTCATTCCGCCAACGAGCACGAGCTCGTTTATTTCGCTTTCCGAAAGCTTGGCGTCCCCGAGACAAGCTTTCACCGGGCGAATCGTCCGTTCGAACAAGTCGTCCGTCAATTGCTCCAGTTTCGAGCGGGTCAGCTTCTTCTGAATGTGCTTCGGACCGGTTGCATCGGCAGTGATAAACGGGAGGTTGATCTCGTATTCCTGTGACGAAGAGAGGGCGATTTTGGCCTTCTCGGCTTCCTCTTTAATCCTTTGAAGTGCATCGGATTGTTTACTCACGTCGATGCCTGTCTCCGAACGGAACTCGGAGATAATCCAGTCCATGATCTTGTTGTCCCAGTCGTCTCCGCCCAGGTGCGTGTCTCCGTTCGTAGCCTTTACTTCGAAAACACCTTCCCCGATCTCCAGAACCGAAATGTCAAACGTACCGCCACCAAGATCGTAGACGGCGATCTTTTCGTCTTTCTTCTTATCAAGGCCGTATGCGAGCGACGCTGCCGTTGGCTCGTTGATGATTCGAAGAACTTCCAAGCCGGCGATTCGACCGGCGTCCTTGGTTGCGTTTCGCTGAGAGTCGTTGAAATACGCCGGCACCGTAATCACGGCTTGCGCGATTTTCTCGCCTAGCTTCGCTTCGGCGTCCGTCTTTAGCTTTCCCAGGATCATCGCGGATATTTCTTGAGGTGAAAAGGTCTTACGCTCTCCGCTTACCTGTACCTCAACATGAGCGTCGCCGTTCGAAGCCTTGACAATCTTGTACGGGACCCGCTTTGCCTCATCCTGGACCTCTTCAAACTTCCGGCCCATGAAGCGTTTAATGGAGAAGACGGTGTTCTGGGAATTGGTCACAGCCTGCCGCTTAGCGGCTTGACCCACAACACGTTCTCCGCTCTTCGTGAAAGCAACGATCGAAGGCGTGGTACGTGCGCCTTCCGAGTTTTCGATGACTACTGGTTCGCCACCTTCCATTACGGCCATACAGGAGTTGGTGGTTCCGAGGTCAATGCCTAAAATTTTAGCCATACGTCGAATAGAAGAGGCATGCATGTCGCATGCCAATAGCCAAGTCGAACCAATTAAAGTCGGAACCGCCTCATCATGAATACCTTAAGAAACGACCTGGAGAAGTTGCAAGGCCTGAGAAGTGTCATTGTGACGCACTGTGGCGCATCGGGGATGAGCCACGATGTCACGGTCGCCCATCGATTGCCCTGTTCGGACCCTTGATTTTTCGTTGAGTGGCTAGCATGCTCGCAATTGTTCTTTCCGAAGAGAGGATATGGCCGACGAGAACTTAAATTCCGACTCGCCTGAGAACGTGCCCAACCCCGACCAGATTGAAACCGCTGGGGTGCAAGTGACCGAGCGGGATATTGTATTCGAATGTCCGCATTGCAGCGGGGAATTGGTCATTGATATGGATGGCGCAGGTATGGAGGTTAATTGCGCCCTTTGCGGGGCGGCACTGATCGTGCCTGGATATGACGGGCCATCCCTTCAGTTCTTGCAAGTGGCGACTGCCAAACTTGCGAAGGCGGTCCAGGGGGCTCGAAATGCGGTTCCGAAAAAATTCCATTTTGAGGGGCGCTCCAGTGAGGAGTTAAAGCGCCGTCAAAACGAACTGCAGCGAGCCATTCTGGAGGCCCAGGCGCAAACGACAGAGGTCAAAGGCCACATCCACCACGCGACCATCCAACTTCACCGGTACCAACTGAAGCTTGAGGTGATTCAGGAACGACAGAGTGAGCTGAAAGTTGAACTCAACGCGCTGCTACAGGCTCTCAATCAAACCTAGTGTCCTGTCCCCGAAATAGCCATTTCGAGGACAGGACACCAACCCAAACCTCGAGCGCCAGCGCCAGTCTACGCGGAGAAAACTAGTTGAAACTGCCTGCCCGACGCTCCAGTGTCTCGGGCCCGGAATGGATGGGTGCCAGAGCGGTCGATTGGGCACGCCTGGAAAGCGTGTGTACCGAAAGGTACCGAGGGTTCGAATCCCTCCCCATCCGATGCTCGTTCTGCGTTCCGTGGCCAGTCTCTCGTCTCCGGGACAGGAAACTGACAAACAACTTCCGCCACGGATTTGCATTGTAGGATCGCGGGCGCAGAGACTTCGAGACGCCGGCTGATCGCAGGAAACTGCTTTACTTAGGCTCCGAGAAGCGAAATATGTTCGCGATCATGAGATCGAAACGTTGTTCGTGGTTCGTGGCTCTTTTAGCCGTGGCTGGAGCGCTCCTTTTGGCCTCCTGTATTAATCAGGAGGGTGTCGGACCTGGTGAGGGCGAATTGAGCCGCGATCACCCAGGGACCGGGACGGGCCTCTGAAGAAATCCAACGGTCGTAGCCGCCACAGTCGGGCGCATGAAATATCAGATTACCGTTCCGTCGGCGTCGAAAAGGTGAGCGTTTTTGGCTTCGAATCCGAAACCGACCGCATCCGAATGCCGGTAGTTTTGAAATCCCTTCACGTTCAACGTAATCCGGTTGCCGGCCGGCGTCGTCCCGTGGAGGAAAGTCAGGTCGCCCAGGTTTTCGACAACTTCGATCAAAAGGGTGCTGGCCCCTTTTTCGAGTTCGCAGACATGAACGTGTTCCGGTCGTAAGCCGAGGGTTAGTTCGGCGCCCGGAGCGACTTCGGCTAATGTCGTTTTTTCCAGCCTCAACGGCCGGCGCGGGAAATCAGGGCCCGAAACGACGACGGTCGTAGCGCTTGTGTCCTCCGCTCGGACTTTGAGGAAATTCATCCTTGGCGCTCCGATAAAACCCGCGACGAAGAGGTTTGCCGGACGTTGGTAAAGGTCTCGTGGCTCGCCGATCTGTTCAATTTCCCCCCCGTTGAGAACGATAATCTTATCTGCCAGCGTCATCGCTTCGACCTGGTCGTGCGTGACGTAAATCATTGTGGTCTGCAGTTCGCCGTGGAGCTTCGAGAGCTCAATTCGCATTTGCACCCGGAGTTCTGCATCAAGATTTGAAAGGGGCTCGTCAAACAGGAAAATCTCGGGTTCGCGAACAATCGCGCGACCAATAGCTACCCGTTGACGCTGACCGCCAGAAAGCTCCTTCGGTCTACGCTTCAAATATGGCGTCAAATGCAGGATCTCAGCCGCATGGGCGACACGCTCTTTTATTTCATGCTTCGGGCGCTTGGCCATTCGCAGCCCGAAACCCATATTCTCCTCAACGGACATATGCGGATAGAGAGCATAGGTCTGAAACACCATCGCAACTCCGCGACTGGCTGGATCCAACTCGTTTACTTGACGGTTGCCGATCCAGACTTCCCCCTCGCTCGCCTCTTCAAGACCGGCAATAATGCGCAGCAGGGTTGTTTTACCGCACCCGGACGGCCCTACGAAAACGACGAATTCACCATCATCGATTTGCAGGCTGACTCCATGCAGGACTTGAATTTGGCCGAATCGCTTAACAACATTCTGGAGTTTTAAACCTGCCATGACGTGGAATCATTATCCGAGAAAAAGCAACATCCTCAGGTATCAGAGAGCGGCTCCTTACGCAAGCGGTGATCTGACTCCACATCTCCTGCCGGATCGTATCGCGGGGACAGGAATCGAAAGTTTTTCGAAACTTCGCGTTCTTCGAGGGGTTCAGCACAGTGAGGTGACGTATTAAGAAATTGCTCATCCCGGTTAACGGGAGGGTTGTAGTAAGAAAATACTACTGCGAGCCTCCGCTTTGGACATCCGAGCTACGGGCTGTTTCCTGGCTTGAACGTAATGTCTGGAGCGTGCTGCGGTTGGTCGATGAAGCTCTGAAAAGAGCCGAGGTTGACAGGCTTCAGCTAAAGAACAGTGACTACCAAACCTACTTCTGATTAAGAACAACCTGAAATCGCTATGATTAAACACATTCTGCTTCTAGCTGCGGTCGTTGGCTTTATCGCCCAGTCCAGTGCCTTTGCCGCCGACCCGACCCCAGCTCCGAGCGCGAGCCCGGCAAAGGCCCATCATCACAAGAGTTCCCATCACAAAAGTCCGCCGCCCCGGCTCCTTCGCCTGCGGCAACGCCCAAGGCCTCCTAAGGTTTGCAGCTGCGCTTCAGGCGCAGCGACCGTGGAAGACCCTCGAGTGATCCTGTCCTTCGGAGATGAAGGGTCAAGGACAGGTCGATTGCCAGGCGCCTGGCAGCTGCCACAACGAGGCGCCGTTTGCCTCGTTTGCTAACCATACTGCGCAGTTTCTTAATCGGCGGATAGTCAGGCTGCCAGCGTAACATCCGCCACACCATCTCGATAAGTGTGTAACGCACCACCGAGTTGCCGCACCGGTTAATGCTGCCTTCCCGCCCCCGACCATTGCTGTTGTGGATGCCGGGCACAGTCCGGTGTAACTGGCTATCTGGCGACGGTTCAGAAATCGGTCCCAACAACGGATCTCCAGTTCAAGTGTTATCCAGCTTAAAGCTCCGACCGCGATCGGAAGTTTCATACTGACCATGTTCTCGAGTTGTCGGCGGACCTCGCGCTCTTTGGCATCAATCCCAAGCGCCTCCTCTTGCCAATACGCCAGCTGGGAGTCCATCCATTCCGGCACCTGTGTTTTAAACTGCTTCCAGGCCGCTGGACGCCACCAGCGCACGGGGGCCACGATTCCCTGGGTCAGGGCCAGCGCCCGGCCGCGCGCCTCGGCTCGGCGTCGATTGCGGATGAGTTGCTCGCGGTGACGTACCACTGAGCGTTGCTGTTCGCGTTCCGGGCTCGGCACCGCTACGATGCTCATCGCATTCCGGTTACCGCGCAGGTAACTATACAAGTTATCCAACAGTGCACGCGCATCCAACCGATCGGTCTTCTGATGTTTGGAGCGTTGGTTCTCTAGGGGTCGGGGTACCACCACGTAATTGACCGCGCCGCAGTTGATCAACGCTCGGTGATACCAGTACCCACACGCACCGGCTTCGTAACAGCTGTAAACCTTAATTCCCGCCTTTACCCACTCTTCGACTTGACTCAACAACTTCCACGGGTCCCACTTCTGCGCCGGTTTGGGCGTTGAGCCATCCAGTTGCCGACATTCGGTAACCTGCCGCGCGTGCACGTCCAACCCTAATTTGATCACTTCGGGCTTGGCTTCCGCCTGACCCTCACTACGTTCATTATCGCTGGCGTTCGACGGAGCCGATGGAAAGTTGATTTAGCCCGAGCAGACTGGAACGCTAGGGCATCACAGCGGAGCTCTTTGAGGAGTGACAGATCGTGGAGGTCTTTGATCGAGAAGAACGCAAGCGGCGCTATTGTCTATGTCGCAACCCGCAGACGGCAGGACGCGAAGGCAAGACCCGTGAGCGGCTTCTGGAGCGCACCCGCGCAGAGCTTGACAGAATCGCCGAGCTCAAAACGCCGCGCGAGCGCAAAGACGCTGGGAGCACGCGTAGGCCGAGTGCTGGAGCGTTCCAAGATGGGCAAATTCGTCCGCTGGGATGTGATCGATGGACGGCTCTCCTGGAGCTTTGACCAAGACAAGTCGTGGCCGAAAAACTCTTCGACGGCTGTTACATTGTCAGTGGTGAGCTACCCAAAGAGAAGATGGCTGCTAGCGAAGTGATCGCCTCCTACAAAAAGCTGGGCTTGGTCGAGGAGGCGTTCCGCAGTCTCAAGACCGTGCAACTCGAAGTACGGCCCGTCTACCACATGAGCGATGATCGGATCTTATGCGCAACAGGCCCGCCTCAGCACTTGTTCAGAAGCGAACTCTCATGGTTCTGCCGGCAGATGGAGGCTGAAGGTTCGGATCTCGAAATCGGCAATACGCCGTGCATTGCGGTTCGAACTATCCAATGGAAGCGCTTATCCATTCTGCAACTCCTGTAGCCCCTGACTCCTGAGTTCTGCAGGTAGGCTAGCCCCTCTCTCGATCTGAGCGAATATCCGGCGGTCTGAAACCGTCCAAGTCCTCGACAACGTGGACTTATGCAATGGTACCTCTTCCTGCCGCTAGCGGCCTTTGGATTCTTCGCTTCGCTCTCTGATTCGAAAGCTCACCCTCCTTTCGGACCGCGGGCACGCCCTCGCTCTTCGGGCGGCATTGCTTACTCGGAGTATCGCCACCGACCCTACTACTATCGTCGTTATAACTACGGACCGGCGTCCCGCCCGCACTCGCACCCTTCCCACTACCGGCCGCATTGACACTCAAAAAGGGGGGACCGTTCCACATCCGATCCGGGCTATGGACCGCGGAGCACGTGACCGGTGACCAGGACATCGTTTCCAAGACGTTTGTAGCGGGTTCGATGCAGCCTGTTCGCGTCCTCGAGACGTTCGACGCCGGCGCCACCGAAGCTTGGTTTGTCTCCACCCGTTAAAAGCGGCGTGATAAAGCACCAGATTTCATCGATAAAATTCTGGTCGCGCAATTGACCCAGGACGTCGCCGCCGCCTTCAACCAGAAGGCGGGTCACGCCTTTGGCGCCCAGGTCCTTCAAAACATCCGCCCAGGCGGTGTCTCGGTAGATCAGCGTGCGCTTCCGATTTTCGTCGGTTAACAATTTCGCATTGGCCGGCAAATTCCCCGACCTTGTGACAACGACTCGCCATGGCTGGAAACCTTCGACACTCGGACGCACCGTTAACCTGGGATCATCGCGCCGGACGGTTTCGGCTCCCACGAGAATCGCATCGACGGTCGTTCGCAAACGATGCACTAGACGAAGGGATCGGTCGTTGGAAAGCCACTGGGGCTCACCGGGCGGGCGCGTGATATGGCCATCGAGCGACTGGGCTACTTTAGCGATGACCCAGGGGACGCCGGCGGTGACCCATTTGCTGAAGCCGACGTTAAGCAGCGCGCACTCAGCTTCCAACACGCCGGTCGTTACTGCAATTCCCGCTTCCTTAAGCCGTTCGATCCCGCGTCCCTGATGCCTCGGATTCACGTCGATCGCGCCAACGACGGCTCGTTGAATTTTCGCCGCGATGATGGCGGCTGTGCATGGTGGGGTACGACCCTGTGTCGAGCACGGTTCTAACGTTACGTAGAGTGTCGCACCCGCTGCTAGGGCACGATCGGGTAAAGCGGATAACGCTTCGATTTCGGCGTGCGGACCGCCCGCTCGCCGATGCCAGCCGCTCGATAAGACTTTTCCGTCTCGTACAAGGACCGATCCGACGGCGGGATTGGGGCTCGTCTTGCCGAGCCCTTTCGATGCCAGGCGCAGCGCCAGGCGCATATATCGTTCGTCCAGGCTTGGCGGAGCTGCGGACAAGCCGGATAAAGGCTCCATAAACCTCGCAATCGTCTGAATTAGACACCGCTACAACTGGAAAAATTGTCGGAGTCGCCGCAAAAAACCTTCCTTCGTGGCAGCGGTCCGTTGGTCGTCGCCATTCACCGGAGCGTTGGCCAGGTGCATTTCCATGGCAGATCGCCTGGCAACGACGGTTTCGCTTAGCGACTCAGCGAGCCCGGGGTGCTCCCGCAGTAACACGGCCATCGCTTCCCTTTCAATCTCGACCACTTCGCAGTCGAGTACCGCGACAAGAGTCGCGCTTCGCGGTTCTCCGGTCAGCAAAGAGATTTCTCCGAAGCAATCTCCTGCGGTCAAGACACCAACCGGCCAGGATCGCCCCTCTTTCTCGGCTAGAACTTCGACCGTCCCCCTCGCAAGGATAAACATCGAACTCCCGGCGTCTCCCTTGCAAATGATTCTTTCGCCTTTGCCAAAGCGGATCCTTCGCGCCCCGAGCGCAAGTTTTGACAACTGATTCTGGTCCAGGCTCGAAAACAAGGGCTGGGATGCGAGCAGGTTCAGATCAATTTCGAGTCTACGATTGATTTGGCCGTTCCGAATCAGTTCAATTTGCTGGGTGGAAAACGCGAGCCTTATGCCTCGTCGGTTGAGCTCGTACCAGACGTTTGTCCGAACGGCATCAATAATATCAGGATAAGCTTTCCCATCCATCAGCCAGAACTTGATTTCATAATGGACGGCCGATTCCCCGAAGTCGATCAGGTAGACCTTTACTGGCGGATCGGGGAGGACCCCGGGCGCCCTCGAGGCGGCTTGGCGCATCGCATCCTTAACCTCATTCGGCGGAACGCGGTGGTCCACACTGAGACGGGCCCGCGCAGCGTGTTTTGGCGACGGGTAGTAGAGATTGACGATCGTGGCCTTGGCTAGTTGGCTGTTTGGAATATCGAAACTGACCTCGTCATTGTTTCGGAGTCGAGTCGATCGCCAATTGATTTCGGCCACTTCAACGTGCTTGCCATCCACGATGAGCCAGTCGCCGACCCGGTAGGCTTTTCCAGCCTGAAGGCCAAAGCCGGCAAAAATATTCCCAAGCGTGTCCTGGAGCGCGAGACCGATGATGATCGCGACTACGCCCGATCCGGCGATGAGGCCCGGAATTGTAACGTGGTAGTAAAACCCGAGCCCGATTACCGTCGCGAATACGAATATGATGATGGCGACAACCTGCGGCAGAAATGATGGGATCCGTGCTCCTTCGCCAGGATAACCGTAAAGCGGCCACACGAACCGATGCAATAAAGCGTTGATCGGAAATGCAGCCGTAAGAGCGGTGACCATGGCGATTTCACCCGCGCCGGGAAAATCAACCGGAAGGAGGCGCGAAGCGACCGTAATCGAGGCAGCTACGATGAAAAGGTGCGAAACCCACGTCAGTTCCACATTGACGCGCCGTTTTAGCCAGCGGCCAATCATCAGTCCGGTCAGATAAAGGACGAAGCTTGCCAGGAAGAGGTAGAACCATGGCGCCTGGGTCGGCCAAAAGGACTGGAAATGCTGCAGCATCGAACCCTTCTAGTGCGCTGTTTATGCGTCGGATTCAACCATTTTGAGCGTACTGCCCCAAGGTAAGGTCAAGCTCCCGCAAAACCCCACGCGGTAGGGTCAGGCTCCCGCATGACCGTCGTGGCACGTCCTGACAGCGTATCCGCGTATTGAGTGGGTTCGGCCTAAACGACCCCAACCCTCTCAATCTGACCGCACAATACAGATGCTATTTCGGGGACACGACGCTCGGCATCTTGGTCCAAATACCGCCGTTTTTCGCGCTTTGAACCGAAGTGGCAATAAAAGCCATCCCTTTCACCCCATCCTCGGCGGTAGGAAAGTCCAGGTCTTGTGGCAACGGTTGACCACTTACCTCAGCCTCGATTGCGCGGGCAGCTTCAAGATAAATGTTGGCAAACGCTTCGATAAACGCCTCGGGATGTCCGAACGGAAGACGAGTGAATCTCTTTGCGGTCGCGCCGAGGTATCCGTTACCGCGTCGAAAGATTCGCCGCGGAGCATCCGGATATTTCACGATGAGATCGTTCGGGTTTTCCTGGTGCCACTCAAGGGACGCCTTCGTGCCATAGACACGGATATTCACGTCGTTCTCTTCACCCGCACAAATCTGGGAGGCGGTAAGGACGCCGCGGGCTCCTCCATGATAGTGGAGGAGAAGATTACCGTCGTCTTCGAGACGCCTTCCCTCGACAAATGTTGTGAAGTCGGCGCAAAGCTCTTCGATCTCCAAACCGGTAATATAACGTCCGAGATTCTCCGCGTGCGTGCCGATATCTCCGATACAACTTGACGCTCCCGCCAATGCCGGATTCGTTCTCCAAGCGGCTCCCTTGTTGCCCTCGGTCTCGACCGGTTCCAGGAGCCATCCCTGCGGATATTCCGCCACTACTTTCAGGATCTTGCCGAGGTCGCCGCGCCGCACCATTTCCCTGGCTTCTTTGACCATCGGATAACCGGTGTAGTTGTGCGTGAGTGCAAAGACTTTACTTGTTTTGCTGACCAGATCCCGGAGGGCGATCGCTTCATCGAGGTTGAAGGTCATCGGCTTGTCGCAGACAACGTTGAATCCGCTTTCTAGAAACGTCTTTGCGACAGGAAAATGGACGTGGTTAGGGGTCACGATCGAAACGAAATCGATTCGTTCGCCGACCGGAAGCTTGCCTTCCTCTTCCGCCATCGCCTGATAGCTCGCATAGATGCGTTTCGGGTCGAGCGAAAGGTCGCTGCCTGAAAGCCTCGATTTTTCCGCATTGGAGGAAAATGCGCCGGCGACAAGATCGATCTTTCCATCCAGCCATGCCGCCATGCGGTGCACCGCTCCGATGAACGCATCGCGTCCGCCGCCAACCATTCCCATCTTTAATTTTCTCGACATAAATTGGTATCCTATTGATCTTTCCGTTCAAAAGCCGAATCGAACGCAACTCCGCTGGGTGCGAAGTCGTACGAACGAACGTTTCGGCAGGATTCGGTCGCTCCATGGACGCGATCCATCCGTATGTCTTCCCATTCGATCGATAGCGGACCCGCGTAGGAAATGTCATTCAGCGCGACGATGATTTCTTCAAAACGGATGTCGCCGTGCCCGATCGATCGGAAGTCCCAATAACGCCGGTGATCTCCGAAATTGGTGTGCCCGCCAAAAACGCCGACTTCGCCCGTACCGTGGCCCCACCAGACGTCTTTCATGTGAGCGTGAAAGATTCGATCCTTGAACTCTCGAATGAATTTAACGTAGTCGACACCCTGGTAACCAAGGTGAGACGGGTCGTAGTTAAAGCCGAATCGGCGATGATTTTTTACCGCATCCAAGGCACGCCGCGCCGAGGCGATGTCGAATGCGATTTCGGTCGGATGCACTTCGAGCCCGAAATTGATGTCCAGCGCGTCGAACGCCTCGAGGATCGGCAAGAAGCGTTTGCCAAAATCGTCATAACCTTTCTGGAGAAAATCCTGGCTCGTGGGCGGAAATGCGTAGCAGGCATGCCAGATCGATGAGCCGGTAAAACCAGTGACTACGGCCGGGAACGGTGGATCACTGTGGGGCTTGGTGTCGGCGAAGTTGCGGGCCGCCTGACCCGCCTTCTTCATATTCCCCGCCGCGCGCTGACGGACCCCTTCGGGGTCTCCATCTTTCCAGATATGCGGAGGCAGGATCGCTTCGTGTCGAGCATCGATATTGTCGCAAATTGCCTGGCCAACCAAATGGTTCGAGATCGCAAAAGCCGTTAGCCCGTTATCTGAGAGAATCTTCCAGCGGTCCTTGCAATACTCTTTCGATTCCGCAGCTGCTTCGACGTCAAAGTGGTCGCCCCAGGAGGCGAGTTCGAGTCCGTCAAAGCCCATCTTTTTCGCCAGCGGAGCCAGATCTTTTAGCGGTAAATCTGCCCATTGGCCGGTGAACAACGTGACTGGTCTAGCCATGATTTTTTTGAAGGGGGGAATTGTTTTTGAATTTCACCACTGTTAGCCGAGGAAATGCGTCGAACACAAGGGGAAGTCGATCTGCGAAGCCAAAAAAGCCTCCTGAGCGAGTATTGCAACGCTTGTGACACCGGCCCGGCGCAAGTTAGAGGAGCCAGAAGTTGGTAGGGGCGCGCTCTCGCACGATCCGCTGCAGGATACTCATGGTAGCCGACGGTGCAGAGCCGCTGATCGTGAATGCGTTCCGGCGCGCCCGGCGTGGCACGTGGTAAAGACATTTCCGCGTATCGGCGTGGCCGTTATCCCAGGAGTCAGAAGGCGCAGTGGCCGCAACCGCTGAACTAAACAGTAACAGTGTTACCGATGTCCGGACTGCGCCAAACGCCAAACGCTGAACGCCAAACGCACCCCTCACGCGACCGGAGGGACCGCCGGTAGCTTCAACGCCTTAAGCAATGCAGGGTTGATCATCCCGGTTCCCGGCAAACCTTGCGATACTTCAAACGATCGAATTGCGTCGCGGGTCCCGGAATCGATCACGCCGTCGATCGGACCGTGGTAATAGCCTCTCCGGGCAAGTTCCGTTTGTACCGCGGTGGATAGACCATACCAATAGCGGTAATCGTATATTGGCGAGTCATCGTAAGAGGCGTAATCGTAAGGATATCCGTAGTAATAGTCGGGATACCACCAATAGGGGAACCCAAAGGCAACGAAGTCAAAACCAAAGAAGAAACGGCGGTTATGGTGCACAAACTTGTTGTGACCATTAAACGGATGGCCACGGAAACCATGGGGAGATCCAAACCGATGACCAAATCCATGCTGAAAAGAACCATGAGGTCCACCACCACCCGCGAATCCTCCAGTCCTCTGCCCGGACATGCCTCGGGCCGTGACGGGTACTAACGCGGCAAGAGCCGCCACCGTAAGGCAACGAAAAAATTCTTTTGTCTTCATGTGCAACGAGTCGTTTTTTTGCACACGATCGAGCCACCGCTGTTTTTGTCGCCGCGGTAGCACGCGATCGCTCAGAATATTTGACCGTCTGGGACGCTGTTTTATTCCACTCCGCAGGATCTTTTCGGTTTGGATAAACTCTGTTTACTCATTGAAATGAGGAGCGATCAATGGCTGACATCCGTCGGTGACTGTTCTGCGATAAGCCTTAAAGGCCTAGCTGTCTTCTCCATCATGCAAATCGTAGTTGTTCAGGCGGGTCGCTACCCGACACAAGCCAGCAGCCAATCCGGGTTCCGTTCGGCGTGATCGGCAATTTCCTCCAGGATTTCTTCCAGCCGTATCGCTGGCTGCCATCCCCAGCGAGTCTTTGCGAGCGTGGTATTCATGACGATCCAGGGTACATCGAATGGGCGAGGATCCAAATTCGACTCCACTTGGCGCCTCTCGAAACGGCGGCCGCACCACGCGCTCAATTCGGCCAGGGACAGCGAATTCGTCGGCCCGCCGCCGATATTCCAAATCCGGTCTGCCTCCTTGGCGTCGGAATCGCCTAGTTGTCGAGTCATCAAGGCGCCAACATCCCGAGGATGAAGAGCGTCTCTGACCTGAAAACCACTTCCTCCGAAGCCCAGGTAACACAATCGCGGCCGGCTGCGCCAAGCGTTAATCCAAAATGAAAAAATGCCTTGCTCCGCGGTGCCGAACTGCCCGGGACCGGCGAGCACCCCGCATCGATTAATCCAGACAGGAAACTGAAACGTTCGGCCATATTCCAGCGCCAACACTTCAGAGCTTAGCTTGGTAGCCCCGTACAAAGAGATGGGTGCCGCCGTAGAAAAGTTCTCCGAAATCCCCCCTGCGGAGACGCCTAGGGGCAGAATCTTGGTGGCGTCGGGTTCGAACCGGTTCCCCGTCCTGGTTAAGGGAAGCGAACTAAGGGCCGAAATCGAATAAACGCGGCTCGTGCTCAGCAGAATAAGGCCGGCGGAAGAGCGACGGCAATATTCAAGAACGTTAATTGTCCCGAGCAGGTTGTGCTCTACGACCTGGCGGCTGGAAACGGAACCGTCTACTCCGGCGGAGACGCTCGGGTTGGCAGCGGCGTCGATCACCCAATCCACGAGCGGCAGTTGGTCAAGATCGCTGCGAGATCGCACGTCTCCGTGGATGATTTTGCAGCCAAGTCTGGGAAGCAACCGTCGATTCAGTTCCGAGCCAGGGCGGATGAAGTTGTCAATGCCTAGGATCTCGACTCCTTCAATCATTTCGAGAAAATATCGGGCCAGAGCCGAACCGACAAAGCCGCAAATGCCAGTGACGAGAAGTCTCATGAAGCAAAACCGGCAGATATGCTCAAGAACGCTGAGTGACAAGTTTCTTTTTTGTCTCCCGCCTCCGAGATATAACAAACCAGGTAGATCGGAACTGGCGCCGCATTTGGGGAACCGACAGGAGCCTGTCGACCATCACTCCCCCAGCGCTCGATCTTGACGAACGGCGAACACTTTTAGATCAACAAGGCGGTGAAGAAATTACTGGTTACTGGCTCGAACGGCCTCATCGGCAGCGAAGTTGTAGCATTTTTTTGTGGTCAGGCCTGGCAAGTGAGCGGTTTCGACAACAATATGCGGCGAGAATTTTTTGGACCCGAGGGAGACACCTCCTGGAACCAGAAACGCCTCGAGAACGAGTTCGCCGGTTTTCGTCACTACAAAGTTGACATCCGGGACCGGGCGAAGGTCTTGGACAGCGTCCGGGAGATCAAACCGGATGCAATCGTACATACCGCCGCCCAGCCAAGTCATGACCTGGCAGCCGCGAGGCCTTTCGATGATTTTGACGTCAACGCCGGCGGCACGTTAAATCTGCTCGAGGCGGCCCGCCATGTTTGCCCGGAAGCTCCCTTCATCCACATGTCGACGAACAAAGTCTATGGTGACGCTCCGAATCGGCTAAACCTGGTCGAGAAAGAAACGCGATGGGACTATGGGGATCCGGAATTTATGGACGGCATCAAAGAGTCATTCTCGATCGACAACTCGATGCATTCGATTTTCGGCGCCTCGAAGGTGGCCGCGGACGTAATGGTGCAGGAGTATGGGCGTTATTTTCAGATGCCGACTTGTTGCCTGCGCGCCGGTTGCCTGACTGGACCCAATCATTCGGGTGTCGAATTACACGGCTTTCTCAGCTACCTGATCCGCTGCAATCTCGAACGCAAGACTTATAAAATTTATGGCTTTAAGGGAAAGCAGGTAAGAGATAATATTCACTCGTACGATGTGTCACAGCTCATCCAACGCTTTATCGAGGCGCCTAGAGTCGGCGAAGTCTATAATCTTGGCGGCGGACGCGATAATTCAATTTCGATTCTGGAGGCTTTCAACCTGATTGAAGAGGTTTCGGGAAAACAGATGTCCTATGAGTATGCCGACCAGAACCGAAAGGGGGATCACATCTGTTACATTTCGAACCTCTCAAAAATCAAAGAGCATTTTCCGAAGTGGGAAATCACCAGGAATCTGAGAGAAACCTTCCGGGAGATTTACGAGTCGTGGCTAAGGCGGATCGATTGAAACAGGAGACAGAAATCAGAAGCCAGAAGTCAGAGAAGTTGCAGGAGTTCAGAAGCTTTGATTCTGGCGTTTGGGCATACGGATCGGTCCGTGGGAGACTTTTTTGCTGGGGTCAGGATGTCCGGGCAACAACTGGCCGAACCGCTGCGGCATCTACCAGCTTTTTTCTTCTCTCCCAAACTGTAAGAAAAACTCAGCACGCAATCGACGAACGCTTGGCGCGTAACGGATTTCAGACCTGGTGAGTCCTGACCATCGCAACAGTTGCTGGCAATCATGGACGGCTTGACGGTGCTCGTGGGCCAGCGTTTCCCTTTTGGCCTTGTAGTCAGGCACGCTTTCTATGTAGCTCCGCCGCATAGACGTCCAGAATTCGGCCCTCTCCCAAGGTTCGATTTGCGGCGTGATTTCTTCTACGGCTGATCCCAGCACTTCCCGAATCCGTTCCAGAGTGCTCAGTAAGGTCAATGTCTCCAGAACGAGTCTCGAATCCAACCGCTGTTTTGGTCTTCCGGCGTTTAGTGACTCCATTGGCAGCGCTTCGAGAACACGTCGCAACACAGTCGCTGCTCTTGGATCGTCGGCCAATCTTGACCGGAAATGGGTAAGCGTCACGGGATGTAATCCATCCTCGCTCAACGGTATATTCCACCCGAATATGCGTCCCAAATGGTACTTCAACATCTCAATGGCCTGGCGATCAGGCACTCGCTCTAGAAACTGAAACATTGACACTCCGAGTAACGCCCCCGGCTCAATTTCCGGCCGACTATTTTCCCAATTGTATGCCTGGCGCAAACGTTCCCTCCATGCATTCACTGAAGGCATCACTCTTTTAGCAAAGAGCGTACATCGATCTGTGCTCGAAAAGAGTTTGGGAGCGATTGCGCTCAAGTATTCAACAAACGATCTCGGTGCGTCGAGTTGGGTAGAATTCATCTCCAGGCTCGAAGTCTTTCAAAAAATGCTGGCGCAGAATCGATTGCTGGCCGAGTCGAAATCATCATTGCAATGAAGTGGACGAATCACCATCCACAGACGAGAACCCGTTCCCATTCTGCAACTCCTGGCTCCTGACTCTTGTTCGGGCAACTACTCCAGTTCCTGCATCAGCTGGGCCGCCAATTTCGGACCGATCCCGCTCTCTTCGTGTTTGAAATAGACGAAGGCATGACTCCAGCGCTCCTCTTGCGCCTTCATAAATTTCGCCCAGCGCACGATGTCTGCCTTTTCGTAGTCTTCGCGACGGAGGCGCAGATAACCGAAATCGGTGGTCGCGACACTCGGAGTAGCAAGATCGCTGCTTTCGGCGATGCAAAGTGCAGCGTTATGATTTTGGAGATGAGCAAAGATTTCGTCATCGAACCAGGACGGATGACGAAACTCAAAGGCGACGCGTATCCCATCCGGGACGCTGCTCAGGAACCCGTTTAAAACCGTGGCATCCCTTTTGAAGTTTGGCGGAAGCTGGAATAAAACAGGGCCGAGCTTCGAACCCAATCCCGAAACGACGCGCTGGAAAATACCCAAAAGCTCCTCAGAATTCCGGAGTCTGGCGATATGGGTAATCTTTTGCGGCGCCTTGAGACCGAACCGAAAACGTTCCGGAGTCGAGCTATCCCAGGTTCCAATCGTTTTGCTGTTCGGGATACGATAAAAGGTATAGTTGATCTCCGTGGTTGAGAATCGTTCCGCGTAAAACGGCAGCATCTTCGCAGGAGGAAATTTCTCCGGATAGAAGGTCCCTCTCCATTCGGGGTATTGAAATCCAGAAGTACCAACCCACGAGATCATACCAGAGAGTACAGGTTCCAGGATAAAAGGACCATCCCAAAAAAGCACAGGGTGCAGGCGAAGCCTGCGTCCCGCCTTACCTCCTCCAGTAAGTAAGCCGTCTCGGCTTACTCCGCGTTTCGAAGAGGTGAAGCGAGACGCATTACTTACCATATCCTCAAAGCGCTGTGGCAATAGGTAAAGCAGACGCTTTACTTACGACGCGCACGACGTGCGAGCTCGCCGCAAAATCCCTCCAAGGATAGTCGCATAATGCTCTGGGCCATGCCCACTAAGCTGATTATTTGAGCTGGCTTCGGCCGCCTCGGCCAACCAGTCCAAATGAAGCAATACTTCGTGTACCACCACTGATTTCTCTGAGATTTTCTGTTCGGCGACTTCATTATAGAACTGAACCAATCGTTGAAGGCCGCCTGTAATTCCGAGCGGCTTACGAATTCCGCGCGTTACTATTCCCAGATCGTATGCCGGATCGCCGATCTGCGCGTACTCCCAATCAACCACTGCGATCTCACCGTCTTCCAGTATCTCGAACAGCAGGTTCTGCGGAAGGAGATCTCCGTGAAGTACTGTCGAGGATCGATCATCGGTCAATTGGCTGAAAATCCAATCCCGAGCATTCGCCGCCTCAGCGAACGCCTCAAAAATGGATTCCGGGAAAGCGTTCAATTTTGCCGTCACATGGCTCTGACTGTCAGCATGCCGGTCCAAATGAGTAAACTCGGATTTGGCGAGCGCGTGTACCGCCGCGGCCACTTGGGCGATTATTTTTAGGGGGGCATCCGGTTCGCGCCAGCTTGTTATGAACGAAAGCGGCATTCCATCGACTGCTGATTCAATTAGCCCAACGGTTTCATCTGATTCGTCGTTGACCAGACAAACCAGTTCCGGAACCACAAAAGATAAATCAAACGAGCGCAGCGCACGAAGCGTTTTGGCTTCCCGGCGTGAGCTCGCGACCGCAGCACGTCGAGTTTGCAAGTTTCGCTCGACTATCGCAAGCCTGAGAACCAGGCATTTGCCGGAAGCTTCAAACAAATAATTCTTGTGAGATAACCCGCTACCCAGAGGCTGTATTTTTTCTTCCAACCGAAAATTCTTTTGAAAATCCGGATGCCGCCGGAGATTGAATTCAATCAGCCAGCGCAACCACGACCAATTCGTTCCGGATCTCCGACGCGTCATGTGGACGATCCAAAAGTAAACCGATAGCCTGGTTTCACCGAGGAAATTTTTCGCTGTTCGATCGACCTGTTCTTCATCCCCTTTCCATATCCCTCCGTGACCACCGTGTCCCCCGTGCGAGCTTTTTTCTCTCTTTCGATTCCGGTTCTTGTCAAGGGTTAGCGGCTGAGATGCTCAGATTTATAGATGCGATAAATACTAGAATGACCTACATTCTAAGATGAACCCGCGTCCACCGATTTGCGGGTGTGGATGCAATCGTTATTGGCACGATCACTCCGTTGAACGGAACGGTTCGACTTACGTAGAGGTGATTGCCACCGACAGGGTGACGCACGCACTTATCGATGGGCTCACACCACTACCTATCCGGAAACCTTTAACCGACAAGTATCGGCCGAGTATTCTCCGCGTTGGTCTGGCCCTATGATTTACGATTCGATCAACGTCTATTCCGAGATCCTCGAGAATGGCGGCCGCCTGCACAAGGCGCTCATGCGCTGGACCATTGGTTATACTTTGCAGGACGATCGCAAGATCCGCATCTACGCGTTGGTGATGAAAGTCTTATAGAAGAGTGACAGAGGACGACTCCAACGCATGAGGAAGGTAAAAGATTGGATATGCATAAACCGCTCTGCTAAAATCTGGAATTGAAGGATGGCGTAACCGGATACATGCATCGCAGTCGTATTGTAGTGGAATAGATTTGCAGACGTCGCTGCCAGTTCGTGTTCCTACGGTCGCTCGTTTGCCTCGCGCTTCTTTGGTCTCCAGACCTCGCGATCTGTTGCTTGCACTTCGGCTACGGTTACCTCCACCAGTTCCGATGATCTCCTTTCATATCATTAGATCAGACCCATGTCGGGCACACTAGGTAAGCCGTCTCGGCTTACTCAGCCTTTTGAAGAGGTAAAGCGAGACGCATTACCTACCGGAAGAGCAAGGCGAGGTGCTTTACTTGCGGCTGGTGCCGCCGATCTCGATCAAAACAAACTAAACTCAAGTCCCAACAATTCTTCCCCTTCAAGCGCCCCCGTGACGGATGACGATGGTTCCATCGCGTTAACATATCCCTCCGCGATCGCCGCGTCCTCCGTGCGAGCCTTTCTTCTTCGAAATAACGGAATAAGTTATGGCGATTTTCGTGATCAAGGAGCATTGGGCGCGAAGTCATCACTTTGACTTTCGGCTCGAAAAAGACGGCGTGTTCAAGAGCTGGGCTGTCCCAAAAGGTTTGCCCGAAAAACCTGGTTTCAAGCGTTTGGCGATTCAGGTCGAGGACCATTCCTTGGAATTGGGTCAATTTCACGAAGCGAGTCCGGACGGGGAGAGTGAAAGGGGGCGCATCAAGGTCTGGGATCATGGAACGTATGAGCTCGAAATATGGATCGCGGATCGGATCACCTTCACCCTTCATGGTTTTCGAGTCTCCGGACAGTTCAGCCTGTTTCGTTTCAAAGAAAGCGAACCTCTAAGTTGGTTCTTGATAAAACGGCCTGAAACGTGAGTTGCCATCAAGGGGACAAGTCAAACAGCTGGGGCGCCGCCCAATTCTGCAACTCCTGACTCCTGCAACTCCTGAATTCTTGCTCCCATCTCACCTCTGTCGACTTCGCGACGCTTTGGCGCTTCGCAGAATGGCGTCGACACTCCAGTTGCCCCCGCCACGTGCGCTCAGGTAAAGGAAGAGGAAACAAAAAAGGACAGCGGCCACACCTTGGTTCTGTACCGGTGAGACACCATTGGGGGCATGGAACTGCCAGTAGGCAACTGCCATCGTGCCGGACAAAATGAACGCGACGGGCCGGGTTCCGAGACCCAACACGATGGCGATCCCGCCAAAGAACTCCAATATCCCGCCGATACCGGTCTCGGATAGAAGGGGCGGGGGACTGGGCTGACCCGGCATTCCGCCGAACCAGCCGAACAGGATCAACCCTCCGGTTTGGATGAACAAGAGTCCGGCTACGACCCGAAGCAGAAAGTAGGTGATTCGTACGGCGTCATCCATGTTCATCAATCGGCTCCGGGTTCGGATCGGCCCTGTGACGGAGATTTCTTCATTCATGTCAAATTTAGTGGCCATTTATCTTTTCGTTCATTCCTTCGACGAACGGGTGAGAGAATTCGGGACAGTCCCATTGAAAAATCTCCGTGCAAAGGAAGAAGACGCCTCGTCAAAGGGCATTGCGTTTTTCGCTTGGGCGATTGGGGAGCAAGTAATGCGGCAAGCCGTCTCGGCTTACTCGCCTTTCGAAAAGGTAAAGCGAGACGCATTACTTACATGACGCGCTGAATGCACCGAACGGTGAACGCCAAACGCGGTAGGTAAACCGTCCCGGTTTACCGGCATTTGGAGAGGTAAAACGAGACGCAGCTTTACTTGCGCACTTCCTTTCCTTGACGACATCCGGTCGCTCTGTCTTGACCGTCCTGTGGGCGTTGCTCACAATAACCTATCAGCAGCTTTCACGAACCCTCCAAAACTCACAGAAAAATTGAGCAAGCTAAAAAAAATCATTCTTATTCAAGGAGCGAATCTTAACTATCTGGGCAAGAGAGAGCCAGAGATCTACGGCCGTACCACTCCGGATGAACTCAACGCGACACTTTTAGACTATGCCAGAAGAAAGAGTTTTGAACTGGAGATTTTCTATACAAACCTGGAAGGCGAGGCGATCAACCGAATTTACCACTGCGCGGACCAGGGATTTGATGGGGTGGTGATGAATCCGGCAGGCTTCTCCTATTCCGGATATGCGTTGAAAGATTGCATCAAAGGCGCGGGACTACCTTACGTGGAGATCCATATTTCCAACGTGGCCAAGAGAAATATCCATTGCGTGCTCTCTGAAGTTTCAGTGGGCGTGATCACGGGTTTTGGCATGTATGGCTATCAGCTTGCCCTCGATGCGATGTTGCAGCATCTCGACGAAGCCTCATGAAAGTTGGCCTTAAAGATCTTCAGAGTTTAACACGACGGCTCTACCTCAAACTGGAATACCCGGAGACGCAAACGGAAACTATTTTGGAGGTTCTTTCGTACGCTCACCGCCGGGGTAATTTCCAGAGTCTTATCCAAGAGGTCGCGGTTGGTACTCCACGGTTTAATGCAAAACGCGAAATCGGCGTGGAGAAAGAAACGTCGTTCTCCTGTCTGATGGATGCCGGCGGTAATATCGGGATTTGTGCCCTGCGTTTGGCCACGGACTTACTGGTGAGCAAAGTAAGAACGAGCGGTTTTGGCATCGTCGGCATTCATAACAGTTCGCCTCCGGGCACAGGGCCGGCTGGCTACTACGCGGAAAGAATCGCGCGGGAAGGTTTCATTGGAATGGTTTTTTGCGGTTCAAGCAAGATGGTTGCGCCGAACGCGGGCAGCGAACGCGCCTTCGGGAGCAATCCACTCGCGATTGGAATACCCACTGGCGGCGAATCCATGGTCCTGGACATGGCGACCTCGGCGATGCCGGTTTTCAAGGTTGCGGAGGCTTTGATCAAGGGCGAGGCGCTGCCCCCAAACGTAGGCTATGATGCCGAAGGGATCCCAACCCAATCTCCGAAGGAAATTCTCATGTCCGGCGCTTTGATGACTTTCGATCGTGGCCCCAAAAGCTCTGGGCTCGCCTTGATGGTCGAGCTCTTTGCGAACGCGCTTACGGGAGGATGCTTGCCCGGCGACCCGGACAATCAAAATTGGGGAAACCTCGCCATGGCAATCGATCCCGACTTGCTCATAGGTCGGGAAGCCTTTCTCAGGAACGTTGATCGGACCATCGCCTATATCAAAGGTTTGAAGCGGACAGATCCCGCTCGGGACATTCATTTGCCCGGCGAGGCATCATTTGTCAGATCGGAACAAGCCATCGCCACGCAGGAGTTGGAGATTGATGAGGGTTTGTTCCGGGCCTATCGGGAGCGGATCGGCCTTTGAAGAGGGAGCCTCCGTTTCCGGATAGTGATGATCGGCCTCTCAAGAGGCCGGGTGAGATCCGCTAGCCCGCAAAAATCACGCAAAGGTCGAAGCGATGAGCTCATTGCGGGGCTAGGAAGCTCTTAAACAGACGCTGCGCGTCTGTTTAAGAGCCTGTTTTAAGATAAATGAATTGAGACAAACTGTTGCATAACTATTCTCTCTAAATCTAAAAAGCAGTCGAATTTTCCGGCGTAGCCGGGGAATTCTGCTGCCTGAGCCTGCATCGCTCACAAATCTCTAAGGATTTGTGAGCGATGCAGGCTAGGGTCAAATCTCAATAAATATTCAATTCTTGGCCGCACTTTTTTGATCTTCGTCTGGGTTCCCGAGTAGCCTTCAAGCGCTGCTCGAATCTCGCGATCACCGCGTCGACGGCCGATATTCGAAGCCGGCTGCAAGTTGGCTTTTCTTTTTCTTCCAGGGGTATCAATGCCCTAACTACCTGTTAGGGATTCCTGTTTCAGCAGGTGGCTGGGAATGGACTTGAAATGCGGATCGCGGTGGACCAAAACGGCATCGTGCTCAACGGCAGTGGCTGGTTGGCAAATATGATGGCTGCTTGCACGGTTTGTCAAATAGGGAAGCAAAGCGGAAGCGCATTGCTTACGTTTACAAGCCTCAGAGCATCACGCCTGACAAAGCCTGTCTCGTAGACCGGATCCGCGCTGGATTTTGCGGTTCACAGCGGCTCGCAAAACCGATTCCTGAAACCACACTTCTACCCGGGTTCGTGCTCGGGTCAGGCCGGTATAGACGAGTTCGCGCGTGAGGAGGGGACTGTCTTTGTCGGGCAGGATGAGCAACACGTTGTCAAACTCGGAGCCCTGGCTCTTGTGCACGGTCATGGCAAACGCCGGCTCGTGCTCGGGAAGCCGGGCCGGCGGAATGCGGCGGACGCCGCCATCCTCGCCGACAAACCAGGCCAGTAACAGCGAATCATCGGCCGGATCAGGAAGCAGAATTCCGATATCGCCATTGTAGAGTCGCAGCGGATCATCGTTTTGCGTGACAAGAATCGGCATGCCTGGGTAAGCGTTTTGCGCGCCGCTGATCAGGCCCTCTGCCCGAAGAATTTTCTCGATCGTTCGATTCAAGCTCTCGACCCCGTAGGGGCCAACCCGGAACGGGCATAGGACGCGGAATTTTTTGAGTTCCTCGAGTGCCTCGGTCGGATCGTGAGTCAGCAAATAGCCAGAGTAGCCGGCAAGGACGCTTTGGCGCAGTTGCTCCGGGATTTGCGACGGGAGAGGGGTTCTTCCGGCACTCAGGTCGGGGCGCTGGCCGGAATTCAGGATTTTCAGCGCATCGTCAACCTCGCCGTCTCGAATGGCGTTCGAGAGTGCGAAGATGTTACTCTGGTTGCCGAACCGGTAATTCTTTTTAAGCACGACAAGGCTCCCGCTTAAAGGGCCGGGTTCGGATGCCGCGTTGGCAATATCGCCGAGGACCGCTCCCGGTTCGACCGACGAAAGCTGATCGCGGTCGCCGAGCAAAATCACACGAGCCCGTTCCGGTAACGCATCGAAAAGCTTGGCCATCAGGGTTAGCGGAACCATGGAGGCTTCGTCCACGACGATGAGATCGAGGGGGAGTGGATTCTTTGCGTTATGCCGGAAATAGACCGAGCTGTGGCCTCGACCAAGCAGCCGGTGCAAGGTTGAAGCTGTCTTCGGCAGGCGATCCTGGACAGGGCCATTAGCACCGCCGGCCCGCAGCGTTTCTTGCAACCGTGCCGCGGCCTTGCCGGTTGGAGCGGCCAGCGCGATGCGGAGTTTTTCACCGCCTGGTTCGCTTACCAAGCGCTCGAGAATTCGCAGGACGGTGGTGGTTTTGCCGGTGCCGGGCCCTCCGGAGATGACGACAAAACGTCGGGCGAGCGCGGTTTCGATCGCCAGGTCCTGAAGGTCACTCATTACTGGGTTGGCCGGTGTTTGCCGGTCACAACGCATCAGTATCCCTTGAGCAAGCGCCTTTTCGTATTCCCAGTAGCGCCGGAGATAAAAGCGGCCGGCGCCGTCCAGCACCAGAGGTCGCCCTTCGTCCGGACGACCGACCGCACGGCTTTTGGCAAAGGCTTTCTGCCACGTTTCCAGTTCGGGCCATGAAAAAGCCAGTTCCTCAAACTCTACCGGTCCTCGGCCGAGATCGAGACAGATATGGCCGTGGCGCATGTTACGGCTCAACATTGCGGCGGCGACCGCCGGCAGATTTCCTTCACCAAATCCGTCGATGAACCGGGCAAAGTGCCGGTCGATATCGGTAAACTCGGGATGCGCAAGGAGAACCGGTGTCTCACTCATGACAAACGCCCGAGTAACAGTTGGCGGAGGGCGTGAACGAGGGCGGCGGGCGGCAGATGATGGAAAATCCCGCGTCCCGGTTTCGTCGGGTCCAAGCCGCGGAAGAAAACGTAGAAAACGCCACCGAACTGTTTCTCATATTCATAGCCGGAGACGCGGCGGCTCAAATAGAGATCTGCCGCGACGGTATAAAGGTGATACTGGAGATAATAGGAGTGCTGCAGCATACAAGCCCGGATCCCCTCCCGGTCGTAGTCGGTTGGCCGATCGCCGAGCCAGTTCGATTTCCAGTCGACGATATAGTAGCGGTTCTTGAACCGGAAAAGAAGATCGATAAAGCCGCGCATGAATCCTTCCACCGTCCGGAAATGCAGACGGCCCAGGCTCGTTGGAAATTCGAGTGGCAGTTCGGGACCACCGTGCTTAACAAAAATTTTCTGCAATTGGTCCCGTTTCAAAGAGGTAATCGGATGGGAAAACTCCACTTCCGACAGCCTCTCTGCCAGAGGAATCCGGCTGAGCGTCAGGCCCTGCTCCGAAGGTGTCTCCAGAGGTGCCTTCAGCAGCACTTGCAATTGAGCGCAAAGTGCTTCGCGCAACCCATTACCTTTGAGGCCATGGGTCGCGAGCTTCAGCCGGAGGAGTTGGTCGATCTGATCGGGTGCCTGAAAATCGAGGTGCTCCAGGAGGTCATGCAGGAACACGCCAGCCCGCAGGCCACGCTCAAACCCGGCGAGATCATTCGCGCCTCCCTGGGCCTCGATTGGTGGTTCGACGGCCTCAACGGCATCGCGGTCCGGTTCTTCCTCGGCGCGTCCGGCGGTCAACCCGGTGAAACTAGTGATCATCCGAGTCTCGGGGATCGTGCCGGAGAAAGGTCGCGCCGCGAGTTCTTCGACGATTTGCGTCCGAACCGGCTGAATCGCGAATGCCTGGTCCGCGGCTGGGTCGACCACGGTCACGTTGATCGCTCCTCCCGCCTTGTGGGCGAGCGCTTGAAGCGCAGGCGGTTCCAAGGCAATACCAGATACGCCAAGTACATGCGCGAGTGGGGAGTCATTGAAACCGGAAATATTCCCGGCATACACGTAGCAGCGGTTCTGGGCCCTGGTGAGGGCGACGTAAAGCGCTCGTAGCGATTCGGCAATGCATTCCTCGCCGGCGATGCGGTCGTTTTGGTCCGGATTCGGCCTCTTCTCTCGAAGGTCAAGGGTGAGCCGATCGTCGTTGTCCGGATCGTGAAACAATATTTCGCGGCGGGCCTTCGTGTCGCCGGGCTTCCATAAGAACGGACAAAAAACGATCGGATATTCCAGGCCTTTGCTTTTGTGAACGGTGGCCAGCAGCACTGCGTCATCGTCAGTTTCCAGGCGTAATTGATGCTCATCATTGGCCCGGGCAGTGTCGCGTAGCTGTTCGCGCAGCCATCCGCAGAGCGCATTGGGCGTAAGTCGCTCTTCGGTCTCCGCTCGATGAAGCAATTCTGCGATATGCAGAAAATTGGTCAGGATCCGTTCGCCACCTGGATATTGGATCAAGCGCTGGCGCACCTCTTGATCGACGAGCACAGCTCGGAAAAGGGCGATAAAACAGGACTCTTCCCACTTGCTGCGGAAGAGGAGGAATTTCTCGAGCCAGGACTGCCACTTCGCCTCGCCAGAATCCAGAGACAATATATCGGCCGCGTTCAGGCCGAACAAGCTGGTGGCGAGCGCGGTTCTCAAGAGAATATCGCGCCCGGGTTCCAGGACGGCCTCGAGGAGCCGCAACGTTTCGCGAGCTTCATTCGTTTTAAAGACGCTCTCTTCCGATTTCAGCACGCTGTTGATGCCGCTCGCCCGGAGCAGGTTCTGCAGATTCGCGGCCTGGGCGTTAGTTCGGACGAGGACGGCCATGTCGCCGAATTTTAGCGGCCGGTTTCCCAGCTTTGAGCCGCTGGCCTCCAGTCGCGCAATGTCTGCCGTCACCGCGCGATTGATCAGTGACTCGGCGTCGGTCTGGTTGTACGGCTTGTCGGCACTTTGCAGTAACCGGAATCGCAACGGACCGACCGTCGTTGTCTCGATAAGGGTGGCAAAGCTCTCGCGGAATTTCTTTGGCGGACGGACTGGCCGGTACTCGATTCCTTCGATCAGAAACGGTCGAACGGCGTTCGTGAAGAGCGTGTTGACGGCATCCAGCAGCGGCTTTTCGGAACGAAAATTAGTGTCGAGCGTAAACCCGCGCGACGCCTGGCTGGCCGCACTCAAGTAGGTGAATACGTCAGCGCCGCGAAATCCATACATGGCTTGCTTCGGATCCCCGACGAAAAACAGATAGCGCTGCTGTCCGGAGAAAACCCGGCGGAAGATATCGTATTGGACCGAGTCCGTATCCTGGAATTCATCGATCAAGGCGGCCCGATACTGCGCACCGAGCGCTTTGGCGAGTGCCGGCCCTGTCTCGCCGGTGAGCGCATCGCGCACGCGGTTGAGCAGGTCGTCATAAGTCAATACGTTCAATCGGCCTTTGCGCTTTGGTATTTCTTGGTGGGTGAAGGCGACGAACTCGTGGTCCAGTTGGTGAAAATAACGTGATGTCACCTCGCGAAAGTCTTCGCAAAGATCGAAGAAAGGATGCCTTGGCGCTTTCCCCGTCGGTTTGGTACAGCGCTCGATCTCTGATCTCGAGACGCACGTGATGGCGGATAAAGACATTGGGTTGGCCTTCCGAAAGTCGGCACACACGGCCTTCAGGTCGGCTTCGATCCGGGTGATTTTGTCGAACGGGAAGCTCGACTGGCTTTTGTCGCGGGAGAGGTTCGGATTGGCGCTTAATATCCGGATAACGGCAGCGGCGCTGTTGTTCCATTCCCCGGTAATCTCTGCTAACTTTGTCTCGATCTGTTTTCCAATTTCGGCAGCTGGTTCCGGCTCTGGAGAAGGGATAAGGACCAGGCCCGGATGGTTGAGCGTTTGCCAGAGAAGCTCAATCCGGTCAGTGGGCAAACGGCCATGGGCGATGGCCAGTCGCGGAAGAATTGCTGGTCCTGAGTAAAAATGCTCTCGCCAAAAGTCTTGCGCCGCTTCCTCAAAGATCGGCGTGGGATCGGTGAGCAATTCCACGTCGAACAACATGCCGCTCTCGAAGGCATAGTCGCGCAGGACACGCTGGCAGAAGGCGTGAATCGTAAAAATTCGGGCGTCATCAAAATTCTGTACCGCCAGATCAAGGTCGCGGATGCCTTGCTCAATGTTCTGGCCTTTTAGATATTTCGTTACGACATCATCTTCAGACTTTCCGCGGCGCAAATCGTCGAGTGCGTTGCGGAGTCGTTTGCGCACGCGATCGCGCAGTTCCCCGGTCGCGGCCACGGTGTAGGTGACGGTCAGGATCTGCTCGATCGGGACCCGCAACTCAAGAACAAGCCGCAAGACGATGCCCGCTATGGTGAACGTTTTGCCCGTGCCTGCGCTTGCCTCGACAAGCGTCACGCCCGGCTCGAGCCCGGTATTCTCGATTTGGAATGGCTTAAGCGCTTTCATGGGTGAACCGTGGAGTTTCGGAGCATCGGCTCATAAACCTCCAGGGCAAGCTCCACAAACTCCTCGTTCAAGGGGTCCCGAGCGGGGAAGCAAAAAGCGTAGTATTGGTCGCTCTTCTCGGGCGGATCGTCGTTCCATTTTGAGCCGTTCCAAGCCTGACGCGCTTTTTTCATGGGCGAAGACTTCGAGTTTTTTGGAAGAAATAGTTTGGCGTCGGCATATTTAAGTGAGCTCTCCGGGAAGAAGGGCAGCGCACGGCTAAGTCCGCGCCAATAAATTTCCAGAAGCTTGGCGATTGTCGCGTGAGCCTCTTTGACCGGCGAAAATTTAACCATGCCATCGGTGCCGATGAGCACTGTTTCGCCAACTCCATCAGGGTCTGTAGCGCAGAGGACCAGATGATTGATCCAGGCTCGCAGCTTGTCTCTGGGCTTCAGTGTTGCGCACCTGAACCGGACGATACGGCCCCCATAGAGCGATTCGATCTGTCCGCCGAGCGAAAACGGACCGATTGGCAGGTCGATCAAAAGCGGCTCACCACGCGCTTGACCGCGCAACTCGGGTTTAACCTTTCCCCCAAACTCCTGTGCGGCAGTGAGCATTGTTTGGAAATGTGCGGTGCCCATTTCGCCCAACGGTAACACTCCGCGTGCGGCGAAACCCACTTCCGTCACTCCCCGATGTTCAAGCGCGTCGGTTACGAGTTCCTGTTTCAGCCAGTAACAATCCAGTGCGTTTAACGCAAAAGGTTCACTGTCCTCCAGCGGATCGTTACGATGGCCGAGACGGATGCGAACGCGGTGCTCGATAAAATGCTTTGCCGGGTTGCCAAAGAACTCGATGAGACTTTTCAGCTCGACACGGCGTGCTTCTTCGCCAGGCTCGGAAAGCGGGTCAGCGAAAAAGTCTGGTCGTGGTTGATTCGAATTGGCGCGCAGATTGCGGCTCGCTGCCGCGTTGGCTTCCGAGTAGCTGAAGAGGCCTTTGGAATTCCCGTCGAAGTACCGTGGACTGAAAGCGTGCAACCGATGCTCCACGACAATGGATTTGCGCGCAGTCATCTGATTCGAAAACACGAACGCTTGATCAAGGTAATCCAGTAACTCGCTGACCAACACCGAGGGGGGAATTTCCGCATTGTCGATGGCTGATCGTCCGACATAGCTGAGATACAGGCGTTCTCGGGCCGAGTTTATTGCTTCGAGAAAAGTGTATTTGTCGTCGTCGCGCGTTGAGCGATCACCGCGTTTCCGGTCGTGCGCCATCAGATCAAACCCGGGTGTGTGCGATGGCCGAGGAAAGTCCTGGTCTCCCATTCCAACCAGACAAATGATGCGAGCCGGAATACTGCGCATCGGTTGGAGTGCGCAAAACGTCACGCTGCCGGTCAGAAAACCGCCGCGTTGCTCACCTTGATCGAGCAACTGCTGGAGATGATAGCGGGCCACGCGAAACTCCACCATTTGATCGCCACCCACCAATTCGGCGCTCCGCCGCAGCTGATCCAGAACCATCCGGATGAGACGCAGATCAGCGATTTCTTCGTCTGTATCGCCAAGAAAAAACTGGTCGATCACTGCGCCGAGGGCCGGCGGCCATTCGGACAATGGGCGAGCGGCAAGCAACTCCACCACGAGCTTGAACAATGCTTCCGCGGCTGAGGCAAAGCGCCCGAGAACCTCTGCGCCCCCACCTTCCACATCGTCGTAGGGCATGATGCCCTCGAACATCGTTTGGTTGTGGCCCGCCATCGCGTACCCGAGAAGGCAGCGCTGGAGCCCGGTTCGCCAGGTATTGGCGTCCAGCGCCGGCAACTGAAGGGTCTGCCGATGAGCGGCGTTGATTCCCCAGCGAATTCCGCTCTCGGCAATCCACTGCCGAATCAGTGTCATCTCTTCATCTGTGAATGCGAAGCGCCGGCGAATTGATGCCCGTTCCAGGAGCGAGAAGATCTCTGAAGCTGTGCAGCGGCCGCCGGGCAAGGCAAGCAAGGAAAGAAAAGTTTCGATGGTCGGACTGGTGTTGCTGGGACGCCGGTCTGCCACGCTGATTGGAATGGGTTGTCGGTCAACCTCGGGGTAGTCGAACACGGTGTGGATGAACGGTCCGTACTTTTCGATATCCGGCGTCATCACGAGGATGTCGCGCGGTTTCAGGGTCGGATCCTGCTCAAAGCGTTCCAGCAGGTGATCGTACAGCACCTCAATCTCCCTCATTGGCGAATGACAGGCGTGGATCTGAATCGAGCCGTCGTTGACATTGACCTCCTCTTTCGGATTCTCTTGATCACCGCGATTGAGGGCGTAGAAAATGTCTCTCTGCAGTTTGTGCAATACACTTTTGCCATCCGGCTCAACGAATTGCGCGGGCTGTTCGCGGATGACAAACCCGGCTCGTTCGTCGAGCTCGAGTCGCAGTTCGGTGAAATCGCGATTCAACCTGCCGAGCGAGGTCAGGAGCGGATTTCCAGTGGGCAGGTCGTCTGCTGAAACGGACGCGCCCCAGAAGGCGAGCTGGTGGCGCAACTTTGCTTTCATTTTTGGCGAAAGATCTTGTCCGTGATACTCCTGCGACGGATCGAGTAAAAAAAGGTTCACCTCGCAGTGGCGCGAAAGCTCGATGAAGACGCGCAGATAGAAGGGCGGCAGGGAGGATAAGCTGAAGATCGAAACGCGGTCGGGAAGGGGGTTTTCTGGCGGCGACGAACTCATCTTCGCGCTCAGGGACTCGTGCATCCTGGCGAGGTGCAGCGGTTCGCCCTCCCCGACGAGCTTTCTCCACAATATCGCCTGCCAATCGTTCTTTTTGCTGTCGTGTTCCCAGCCCATCAGCATCTCGGGCCGATAAACGAGATATTGATCGAAGAGACGAGCGATTTTCTCCGACAACTGGAATGCTTTGAGGCTGTCCTCTTTATCCAGGTAGTTCTTGACCGGCGCGAACTCTTTCTGCAAGGCGAGGGTGGGGAAGAGGCGGCTTATTTTCCAGGTCATAGCTTCGACGGTGAATTCTTCCTCAGGCGCCATGTCGGGAAAAAAGGCGCGCAGGGTTCGCCCGATGAACGTGCGCGGAAACGGGAACTCGCAATTCATGCAGATTTTTGAGATCTGAGCGATCTGGAGTGAGAGCCAGCGGGCCATGCCGCGGCTCTGCACCACGATCACCTCTCGAGCCAGCGGCGAATTCAGAGGGGCATCCAAGGTAGCGGCGAGTTGATTTGCCAGCTGCTCGAGCCTGTTGCTGGTGTAAAGTTTCATGCTCGTGAGGAACTCGGACCGTTCTCGGCCCGGTATCTTATTTTGCCATTTGTGGCGCCTGTTGATAGTACAGTTTATGGTAATTTTAATCAGGTGTAGACGGACCGGGAGCGAGAGATTGTGGTTTCCGGGGTTGAACCTGGTTGAGTGTTTGCTTAGGAATCGGGACTAAGTGGTCCTGATTCTGTCAATCTATCCGTGGACACCGTGTCCTCCGTGCCTGCTTTTCTTGTTCCCTGTCCAACATCGGGAACTAAAAGAGAGAGGCTCGCACGGAGGTCACGGAGACACGGAGGAAAGAAGAGGTAAGGCGAGACGCATTACCTACGGTGGAGGTAAATCGGACGCAATTCGATCATCCGCGACCAGGAACTCGAGGAACGCGATTGGGCGGCCGACCTGCTGGCAGGTTACTTCTGCCAATCTCTCGACCGACAGGACCGGTAACGGCGCTTTCGCCGTTTTCCTCTTCGCCGTCGAGGGGTTCGAAGTCATCAGCGGCAACGATGTAATGGTAGCCGCCTTCGCCGCACCGGGCTTCGAGCGCGCGCAGAATTCTCCCGACACGCGCCTGCGAGTCCCACGGCCCCTGGATGTAGAGTGGTTTGTCGTTTTTGCCGAACCTAAATTGCTCATCGCAGCCCGCCGTTGTGATGCCGCCGAAAACGCGGCTCGCCTTTTTGTAATCGGCGCCCGGCGAAAACCCGAGCCCCCTGGCATAGCTGATCGCGTCCTCGGTCAACTTGCGCGCCGCCGCCGGCGTCATTCGCACCGGCTTCTCATCTGGGAAGAGCCGATCCAAAAGGGTTTCCTGGTAATCGGCAATGCTGTTGAAGCGGTGGAAACCCGCGGGCTGGTCCGCCCCAAATATCATTCGAACCAGTTCGGTTCGGCCCGATCCGACCAATCCTGCCAAACCCAAAACTTCCCCCTTCTGCAAATCGAAACTATAATAACACCTCGAATGGCGTTACCACTAACAAGGGTGAGATGCTGAGTATTTGGGTAGGAATCGGCACCAAGAGGTAAAGCGGGACGCATTACTTACTCGAAGAGGAGAGCAAGACGCTTTAAAAATTACCTCAGGCTTTAGCTTCGGCTAATTCCTTCGATCCTTCAGGCTAAGCTGCCGATATTATATATATAAACAATACACGACCCGGGAGCTTGGGGCGAATGTAAACGATGCTTATCACTGGCATGCCGGCTTCTGGGGTCCTCACGTGAGAAGAGCCCAACCAAATCAAGCGAAGTAGCGAAGGTTAATAGTCCTGCCCACCAAGGCAAAACGAAAAGCTAGCCAAGGTAGTTCTCCGCGCGCGTCATCGCCGAGCCCATCTCTTCTGTTATCCCTTCACCGCGCCCGAGAGGAGTCCGGCGATGAAATAGCGCTGAACAAAGATGTAAAGAAGAATGAGCGGGAGCGCGATGATGACGAGAATGGCAAAAAGAGCCCCGGGGTTAGCCATGTACATTCCCGAGTACTGCATGGGAATGAGAGTCACAGTCTTGTGCTCGCCATCCGTCATAACCACAAGCGCCAGAAAGAACTCGTTCCAGGTAACGATGAACTGCCAGATGGCAACAAAAATCAATGCCGGTTTTACCAGAGGCAGGGCAACATGAATGAACATTTGCAGAGTTGTGCAGCCGTCGATCATGGCTGCTTCAAACAGGTCACGAGGGGAATCGTCCATGAACGCTTTAATGATAACGATGGCATAGGGAATCCCCAGGGCGGCATACGGTAGAATCAACCCTTGATAGGAGTTAATCCAACCGACCGATTTCAGCATGATAGCCAGTGGCAGGACAATCGATGCGACCGGGATCATGAGCGTCGTGAGGAGGATCGTGTAGATCAGCATCGTCTTTTTAAGTCGCAAAACCGATGCCGCGTAGGCGAACAGCGAGGCGGCGATCAGCACGAACAGGACCGTCCCGACAGTGATCACCAGGCTGTTCCAGAAAAATTTTAAAAGCGGGTTGTCGTGAATAACAGTGGCAAAGTTGTCGAACGTGACCGGTAAGACGAAAAGGCTCGGATCAAATGACTTGTCCGGCGCCCGGAGCGACACGCTCACCATATAAATCTCCGGGATCATCCAGAGGCCGAGTAATACGAGAAGAATGATCTTTGCGTAGAATCCAAACGACGGCTTTCGAAGGACGATCCCTCTTAGTCGAGCTGTCATAAGCCGGACTTCTTCGTTTGCGGACCCAGCCGGGAGCCCAGCACTGCGATTTGCAGCACCGAGAGAGCGAGCGCGAGGAACAGCACAAGGGCGGATAAGGCGGAACTATAGGCGGAGTCGCCGATGACAAATCCCTGCTTGAAAATATAGGTGCCAAAAATTTCGCTCGCGTGATCCGGGCCGCCGCCGGTCATCAAGTGCACGATCGGAAACGTCTGGAGCGTTCCGATCACGCCGAGCAGAAGAAGTGATCGTGTGACCGGCGAAAGCAATGGGACGACGATGCGGACTGCAAGATTCCAGCCATGTGCCCCGTCGATTATTGCCGCATCGAATAATTCGCTCGGAATGTTATTGATCCCGGCAATGTACATAATCATGGAAAAGCCGGTCCATTGCCAGATGTTGACCAGGATGAGCGCAAAAATGGCGATGCCTGGTTCCCCCAGGGGAGCGACGGTGAGCTGTACTCCAATATACTTCAGATACTCCTGAACGATACCGTAGTACGGGGCATACATTTGGGCCCAGACGATGCTGACAACCGATACGCTTGTCACGACCGGCAAGAAAAACATCACTCGGAAAAAGGTTCTCGATCTCGAAGTGTGCCGCTCGATCAAGTAAGCGATCGATCCGCCCAGGACCATTTGCACGGGGATCGTGATGGCCCCCCAGTAGAACATGTTGCGAAGCACGCGCCAGAACACCGGGTCCGTAAACGCCCGCAGATATTGGCCGAAGCCAACGAAGCCTTTTCCGTTAGCTCCGTGGAAGCTCTCCCCGATAACCCATAAAATAGGGTAGGCGACCAGTCCGACGAACATCAGTGTCGCCGGCAGAACGTACAGATACGGCGACAGCTCGACCAACGATCCACGTTTAACCTGCAGCCGTTTCTTTGCGCTTTCTGCGGCGGCGGCTTCGTTCATGGACCTTTGGACATAAACGCACGTCCGGTTCCTCTTTATTGGGTAGGCGGCAAACGCAACGGATCTAATTTGGTCACTTCTTGCCGAGAGCCTTATCCGTGGCCGCCTGCACTCTCTTTAGACCATCTTCCGGAGTGACCGAGCCCGCCGCCACTCCCCCAAGGACGTTGTCGAGTTCTTCTGAGATTTGCGGACTAAGAAACCGCTGATTTTCTGCGTGTGGCAGATCCGCCATGAATCGGCCATACATCTCTTTGATATTTGCGGTGACGTCTCCCTGCGGTTCAAAGTCGCTCGTGGCGGGCAAATCGTTCAGATCGTTAAGAGCTTGCTGGAGTCCCTCACCTCGAACCAGGGAAGCCAGGAACTTCCACGCGTCCGGATTCTTCTCGCCGTTCTTCGTCATGCCGTAGCCAATGTCAATTCCTCCGACTGGCGGGCTCGCTTTTCCATTCTCTTCCAGTGCGGGAAAATAGAAAAAGTCGAAGCCACTCATATTCTGTACGTATGGAGAGAGAGGCGGTGGAAACTTGCTCTCTTGCATCCACCAGGAACCGAGCGCCATCATCCCCACACGGCCCTGCGCAAACAACTGGGCTCCCGTAGGGTACGCATGCGCTCCCAAGGCGCCTTGCTGAAATACCCCATCCTTAAAAAGATTCGCCCACGCATGCATTGCCTTCACAAGCGGCGGCGACGTCCAAGGTGATTTCCCGTTTTGCGCTTCATCGACAAGGCCGGGAGCGAGTTGATTCGCGAGCATCAAAAACACATTCTCATTTTGCCAGCCGTCCGCAGCCCCCTGGTAGAGCGGAATATATCCGGCGGCGGTCAGCTTCTTGGAAACCGCGATAAGATCTTTGTATGTCTTCGGTACCTCGAGGTTCAACTTCTTAAAGATCTCCTTGTTGTACCAAATCACGAGGATCTGTGACTCCTGCGGCAGGATATAAAAATTCGTGTCGTCAGGGGGATTCCCCATCGCCATTTGTTTAAGATTCACCGGAAAAATCTTCGCTTGCCAGTCTGCGCCCCATTCCTTCTCCGCAGACGAATTTAAGGCTGCCAGCTGTTCGCGGTACTGCTGGGTCAGGGAACCCGGCTGGAGCCCGATAATATCCGGCAAGCTATTGGAGGCGGCGGCCGCCTTCAGCGAAGTGATATATTCGGGAGAATAATTGTAGTAGGTGTACTTAACCTCCAACCCGGGATTCTTCTCCTCGAATGCCTTGATCGATTTAGCCATGGTGCTGGAAATGAACCAGGACCAGACCGTAATCGGTTTTTTCGCCTGGTCTTCGGCGCCGGCTATGGAAAGGAGGAGCGCATTTGTGAGCAGGAAAGCCAGTATTTTTCGGTTGTTCATAGAGAACCTCTTGGTACTCGATGGCTGATTTTGGGGGTGCCTTAAGCTCCGAAGACGTCTGAACGCTCCGGTATGTTTCGAAGACTAAAAAGAAAGACTCGGAAAGTCTACCTCTTTCTTACCGTTCTCTTACCGGGAAAACAGTTTTGCTTTTCCTTGTGCTCAGGGCCGTCTGCAAAGTAAATAGGTGCGTCCCGCCTTACCTCTTTTCAAAGTAAGTAAGTGCGTCCCGCCTTGCTGCGTAGGCCAGGCGTCTCGCCTTGCCCAGGGTACGCGCGGCGAAGCAAGACGCTTGGCTTACGCTAAGAGGTAAGGCGAGACGTATTACCTACTCCGCCAAACGCCAAACGCGTCAGAGCTGGTCGGCAAGCATGATTTCGATTCCGAAGCGCCGGATGAGCTTCTGAGCCTCGCGGGAAAGTCCGCTGTCGGTGATCAGCACGTCGATTTCTCCCAAAGGAGCTATTTTCGCGAAGGCTGAGGTACCCCATTTGCTGGAGTCCGCGAGCAGAATTACGCGTCTCGCGGAACGAATCATTGCAGCTTTAACGCGTGCGATATCAAAGGAGTCGTCCGTCAGGCCATGCGCCGCGTCGAATGCCTGTGTGCTCAGGAACAGCTTGTCGACAATCAGATTTTCGAGATCCCGTTCGGCAAGAGCGCCGACGGTGCTGATCGTTTCACGGCTGAGGGAACCTCCCGCAATGAGGACATTCACCTTTTCCAACGCGCCCACCCGCGCAGCCACATTCAGCGCAGTCGTCACGATGGTGCAAGGTTTCTCGGAAGGCAGGTTGTGAGCCATCTCCATCACGGTGGAGCCGGCATCCATGATGACCGTCTCGCGATCATTCACCAGCGTGCTTGCGACGCGACCGATGTGCCGTTTTTGTTCGCGGTTCTGGACAGCTCGCTTTTCGAACGCCACCGCGAGAGTCGTTGAGGTATGGGCGATCGCACCGCCCCGGTCACGAATCAACGCGCCTTCTGCCGCCATGATGTCCAGGTCGCTGCGAATGGTAACCCCGGTGACCCGGAACAGCTTGCTCAGTTCGTGCACCGTCACCCGGCCTTGCTGACCCAGAATCTCGCGGATTCGTCTCCGGCGCTCACCGGTCAACGGGATCGGTTCGGGATCGACATCGATTGAGTCGCGACGGGGCATGGAAAACTTAACTGACCGATTAAACGAACATTCGTGCCTGCAGAGGCTAAGCTTAAGTTTTCCCCGAGAAAAGAAAACAATCACAATACATAAACTTGCCTAATCTTTCCTTTGCCTCTTTACTGAAATTCGACTCCGCGCCCATGAATATCGGCAAAAGAATTCGTCTAAATCGCATATTCTCGCACCCGAGCGGCCGGTTGTGTTCGGTGGCAATCGATCATTTTATTGGATACGGGAAGTTGATGCCCGGCGGGGGCTTGTCGAACCTGCCCGATGCGTTGAAAAAGATCGTGGCCGGGATGCCCGGCGCGGTCACGATGTCCAAAGGAACCGCGATGAACTGCTGGGAACCTTACGCCGGCAAAGTGCCGCTCATTTTGCAGGCGGGCTGTTTCACGGCGGACGATCGTGTCATCGAAACAATGACGGAGCCCGAAGAATGTGTTCGGCTCGGTGCGGACGCGATCGCGATTGCGATCGGAATATTCGGCCCAAACGAAGGGAAGTTCCTCAAGATGCTGGGGTCCGGGGTGACGGCGGCTGCGAAGTACGATTTGCCGGTGATTGCCCATATCTATCCCCGCGATTTCGCGCAAGGCGCGAAGATCGTGCATGATCCTGAAAGTATCATGTGGGCGACACGCGTCGGGATCGAGTGCGGCGTGGATGTAATCAAAGTTGGCTATACCGGGGACGTCGCTTCGTTTCGCCAGATCATTGATAGCTCGCCGGTGCCGGTAATCGCCGCCGGCGGGCCAAAAGCGAAAGATTTACGGGCGGCGTTGGACGCAATGGCAGAGGTCGTTGAGGCAGGAGGGCATGGGGCAACGATTGGACGGAACGTATGGGGGGTTGAGCCTGCCACCGCCGCGCTGAAGGCGTTTAAGGCCGTGATACTGGATGGTACCAGTCCCGAAAAAGCGCTAGCGGCAAACGGCCTCACCGGCTCGGAGTAGGCGACCCTTGTGACATCGTGTCTACGCCTGCCAATGTCGGATTTATTTGTTCCTAACGACTAACTATCAAAAGGCTAACTCATGCAATACTCCCCCCTAACCTCCCTGGATGGCAAAGTAGCCGTCGTCACTGGCGGCGCACGCGGCATCGGTTTGGAGACCACAAAAGCTTTTCTGGAAAATGGCGCCAGGGTCGTGATTGTCGACATTGACGTGGAGACCGGTAACGCGACTTCGAAAAACCTGGGTGTCGAGTTTATTCACGGAGACGTAACAGATTCGAAGCTTGTTGCCCGGATCGCGACAGGCGTGAAGGAGCGCTACGGTCGGATCGACGTCGCCTTCAATAATGCCGGAATAGCGCACAGCGTCCCCGGCGAAAGTTCTTCGGACGAGGAATGGCATATGATAATGAACACGAATTTGCACGGGGTCTATTATGGGTGCCGGGAATTCGGGAAAGTGATGCTGGCGCAAGGAAAGGGAAGCATCGTCAATACTGCTTCCATGTCCGGGATGATCTCGAACACGCCGCAGCCGCAAGCCGCTTACAACGTTTCCAAAGCGGCCGTGATCATGTTGACGAAATCGCTGGCGGGCGAATGGGCCGACCGCGGGGTCCGGGTAAACTGTGTCTCGCCCGGGTACGTGAACACGCCGATGAGCCAAGGGGGAATGGCGAACAAGGAATGGTACGATCGCTGGATGGAGTTCACGCCGATGCGACGCGTGGGTGAGCCGCAGGAGATCGCGCCCGCGGTGCTCTTTCTTGCTTCCGACGCGAGCAGTTTTTTCACCGGAAGCAATCTGGTCGTGGATGGCGGGTACACTTGTTGGTGAGGCCGCGTGTCTAACGTTGGACAAACCTATGTTAGTCAGGGTCCTGGAATTCAGGAGCCAGGAGTCAGAATTCAGAAAATTCGCGTTTACGCGGTAGGGTCAAGCTCCCGCTTGACCGGCGTGGCACGTCTGGGAAGCGTATCGGCGGTTCGGCATAATGGAGGCTAACACGCTGATTGCGACAGGTTTGGTTAGAGTAAGGCTGTCGGGCGGGGAGTAAGTAATGCGTACCGCTTTACTTCCTCCGCACGTAAATCCCGGGGTTACTTCGATTTCGACTGTCTTGAGTAGGGAATGTCCTCTCCCTGGAAGCCTTCCGGCCGTTTCCTTTGCAACCGTCGCACGGTTAGCGAACAGGGACGGCCTGTTTGATGATCCCGTGTTGAATTGCTCAGGCATTCGAAGACCGACAATGGCGGAGCGCTTTCTCGATTTCCTTGATGGTCAGGCCATCGGTTCGATCGTAGGCCTCGTAGTGCCGGTCGTGATACCGTTGAAAGGCAAGCAGCTCCTTTCCGTAACCTTTCCGGATCACCGCAGCATCAATGCGTCGTTCCATCCTGGTTTCCAGACTCGGAATGCGCTCGTAGAGCCAAGAGAACATAGTCTCGAGGAACGGCCCGTGTCGGCGATCTTCTTCGGCGTGGCAAAGCTCGTGAGCCAGAACCCCGGCCGCGACGCTGCGCCCCATCCGCGCCGCGTCCTCACGGCACACATCGAGGTGAATTTCTTTACTCTCGAGGCATACGGACATCACGTAGTCTTCGGTGTCGATCAATTTAACCTCTAATATCATCCCCCGCAGGGCGGGAAATGACGTCGAGATCATCATTTTGGCTAGCGCAATGAGGTTAGACTTCTTCACGTGTTCGTCCGGCAAGGACAAAATGCGCTTCCAGACCTTGGTTCGCCCAAGGCTGGCCTGCGAGCCGTAGCTCCGGCGTTTGCCGGGCGAAGGCTGGAGGCGAGGGGAGTCGAACCCCTGTCCTTGGGACCGTTGTTCCAAACTTCTACATGCTTAGCCGATCAAAATAGAGAGCGAGTTTTGCGGATCGGCGCACGAGACTCACTCTTGTGGCCACGAAATAACTCTTGTCCTCCGGCGCGGTCACCCCGCTTTCAGACCAGCCTGCTGTCGTCGCATCCGGCCTTAGCAGACATCCGGCCGGACACGTCGCGGATCAGTTAAGCCGCGAGAGCGAGATCGTTAGTCTCAGCAGTTATTTTTTTGACTCGATTTTTTACGAGGCCAACGAGTCGTCCTCGGCATGCCGCCTGGATCTCAAATCTCAAGTCGAGACCAATACGCCCCCATTTTAGAGGAACCCACAATAACCCAATTCATCGGGCGAGGCAAGGAAAGGAGAATGGCATGCCGGGAAATTTGGTCAAATACGCTCAAGGCATAAGTCATTCCGACCCTACCATCTCGAGGTATTTTCGGTAAGGCGTGTCCGGCAATGTGCCAACGATCCGCTCGAGCTGCTGCCGATCGATGAATCCCATGTGGTACGCAATCTCTTCGAGACACGCGATTTTAAGGCCTTGGCGCTTCTCGATGGCGGCGATGTATTCACCCGCGTCGAGCAGGCTTTCATGAGTACCGGTATCCAGCCACGCGATGCCGCGTCCAAGTACTTTAACTTGAAGCTGGCCACGACGCAGATAAGCCAGGTTAACATCGGTGATTTCCAGTTCACCACGCGCCGAAGGTTTTAGGGCGCGGCAAATGTCTACCACCGTATGGTCGTAAATGTAGAGGCCGGGCACAGCGAAATTGCTTTTGGGATTTTTGGGTTTTTCTTCGAGGCTGACGGCCCAGCCGTCGCGGTCAAATTCGATGACCCCATAGCGCTCCGGATCGACGACCGGGTATCCGAAAATGCAACCACCACTTTCGATCTTTAACGCTTCGCGAAAAAAATCGAGTTTTCCGTAGAAGATATTGTCTCCCAGAGCCAGCGATACGCCTGCATCGCCTAAAAAATCGGCCCCAATTAGAAATGCCTGCGCGATTCCCTCCGGTTTTGGCTGTTCCGCATAATGGATTGAAAGCCCGAGTCTCGAGCCGTCACCAAACAGGGTTCGGAACATCGGCAGATCTTTTGGTGTCGAAATGATCAGGATATTGCGAATTCCGCCCAACATCAGGGTCGACAACGGATAATAGATCATCGGCTTGTCGTAAACAGGCAGCAGCTGTTTGCAGACAATCTGCGTCAGCGGATAGAGCCTCGTTCCGGCGCCCCCCGCCAATATGATGCCTTTCGTCATTCAGATCTCAAAGGCCAACACGTGTTCTCCGCGGCTTTCGTCAAGCAGGTCCTGGACTGTCTTCGAACCAAACAAATCTCGAATCATCTCGCGTGTCTTTCGCATCAGAGGACGCAACGGGCATTGAATCGGGTCAGGGCACCCGCACGGTTCGCCGGGTCGATCCAAGGCACAAGGCAACGGAGCGATTGCGCCGTCCAGTAGTTCGACAACATCCAGGACCACAATGTCCGATGGCCGCTTGCGAAGGGTATAGCCGCCGCCGACGCCTCGTTTGCTCGTCAGAAGTCCCTCATTCCGGAGGTGTAACAGGATCTGCTCGAGAAATTTTACCGGGATGTTTCCTCGCTCGGACAGCTCCTGGATCTGGTGAATTTTCTCTTTTCGATCCTTAGCGATTAGTAACAACGCTCTGAGGGCATATTCCGCTCTCCTGGAAATCCGCATGCTGACTTAGTAAACCCTAAAACTCTGAAATCTTCTAGTTCGAAAACCTCTTCAAGTAAGCCAGGCGTCTCGCCTTGTCTCTTTCCCTTGCCTCTTTCGTATTGCAAGTTCCGGTTTTACCTGCGTTGAAGAGGTAAGGCGAGACGCATTACCTACGTTAAGACGTAAAGCAAACGCCAAATGCCACTCACTCCCCGAATCCATACAGATACTGTTCCCAATCTTTCGGCAATCGTGGTGACTCGATCCTGCTGGCAATCCTGCCTTCGTTTTTTGGGTCGAATACAGTCGTCGTGCCATAGACCATGAAGAGGTCGTGAGAGGATTCCACGCGAACGGCATGCGCCACCCCGGGCGGGATGACCAGGTAAGCGTTGTCAGAACTCGGACTGGAACAACCATCGACATACAACCGCATCACTCGCCGCGGAAGGCCGACTCGCTCATCGATAAAAACGAACTCTGCCACGCCGTTTAGAAGGTACATGACATCCCATTGCTCCCGGTCATAGGGCCGCTCCAGCGGCGAAGCCGGGTGAGATCCGTAGAGATACTCCATCCAATCCTCCGGAGCGCGGCCGTCTGGGATATAGGCCGGATGAATATGAAATCCCTTCGCCGTGCCGGCAGACATACTGGCGGCAGACCACTGCTTCGGCCTCAAACCGATTTCTGATAGGGTTCCCTCGGTCTCTCGCGTCAACTCCGCGAACGTGCCCCGATGTCTTTGGCGATAGACCTTGATCGGCAAGATCTCCAGGGCCGGGATCCAGATTTGACTTCGGACCGGATCATCAGGACACAATCGGATCAAATCGCCCGCTGCGGCTCCTTCGGAACGAATTCGTTCGACCAAAGGAATCTGGGAATAGTCGCGTTGTTCGAGGTTGTTACGCGCTTCCGGGCGAAGAGATTTCCACCAAGACGAAATCATTCCAGCAAGATTGCCACGAACCGGGCGTTGTTCCAATGGCTAATCGCGCCTTGCCTGCGGGACAGCTTCGGAAGGGTCAGAAAACCCACCAGTCGCGTTGTTTGCTAGTTGCATGGGCGAGACGCAAGCACTATGATAGCGCTATCAACAGGCGGCCGCTTTTCCCTCTGTCCTGTTGCCGAATCACTCCCTTTTTCCGCCGGATATGCCCGAGCCCAAAAACGATCCTGCCGCGCCGAATCGTAAACGGGTCACGCTCAGCGACGTCGCTCGACATGTCGGTGTCGGGCCAATGACAGTTTCACGCGCCCTCCGCACGCCCGAGATGGTGTCGCTTCACCTGCGCGGCCGCATACTGAAAGCAGTCGACGAACTCGGTTATCTTCGTAACCGGGTCGCAAGCGGGCTTGCTTCCGGCACGGCCCGGCTCGTCCCGGTTATCATTCCGACCCTGCACCATTCCGTTTACGTTCCTTTCCTTGAGGGTCTCTATTCCATTTTACCGCAGGCAGGTTACCAGATCTTGTTGGGAACGACGGAATATCTGGTCGATCAGGAGGAACATCTCGTCAGTGCCCTGTTGGGATGGTTCCCGGACGGCTTATTGCTATCAGGGGTCGATCATACCGTGCGTACGCGCAAGATGTTAGAGCGCGTCCAGATTCCTGTGGTCGAAGTGATGGATATCAGTGAGAACCCGATTGACATCAACATTGGATTCTCACACTACCGGGTGGGTGTCGCGGTCGCCGAATATTTAAGCGAAAAAGGTTATCGAGAGATCGCGTACGCCGGGACCCTGACGGAAGTCGACAGCCGGAGCGTCAAACGCATTGCGGGTTTTCAGGAAACTCTGAAACACCGTGGTCTGTCTCACCATCTCATTCAGCGTAGCACAGAGCCGTCATCGATCGCGCTTGGCTGCAACCTGCTCGATGAATTGCTCAGAAAGCATCCGGGAGTGGAGGCGATCTTCTTCGCGAACGATGATCTCGCGGCCGGCGCGCTTTTCGATTGTCAACGCCGGGGAATTGGTGTCCCCGATCATCTGGCGATCATGGGATTCAACGACCAGGAGATCGCCAGCAGTGTCGTGCCAACGATCACTTCGGTCGCTACACCTCGTCGAGAAATTGGGCTGGCCGCAGCGCAAATGCTCATTGCTGAGTTGCGAGGCAAGCCAATAGAAGAGCGTCACGTGGATACGGGCTTTAAAATCATCGAACGAGAAAGCACTTAGATTTTTCGCGCTCCCTCTGGACCTGCGCACAAAAGACGTGCAGCGTCCGTAATGCTTCATCCCCCCATTCCAATCAGCTTTTTTGGCATCGGCCTGATGGGTAAGCCGATGGCAATGAATATTCTCAAAAAGGGTTACCAGGTCACCGTCTGGAACCGAACGGTCAGCAAGGCGGCCGACCTGATCAGTGCGGGTGCACGAGTAGGTAAATCGCCGATCGATGCCGTACGGGAAGCTGCGGTCGTCATTCTCATGCTGGAGAACGGTGCAGTCGTGACCGATATCCTATTCCGTCAAGGCGTCGCTGACGCGTGTCGCGATGGGACTCTGGTCATTGATATGAGCTCCATTGCGCCCGCGATAGCCGAAGATCATGCGCGACTCCTCGCCAAAGCCGGGCTGGTGTATATCGACGCTCCTGTATCGGGCGGGACTGTCGGGGCGGAGAAGGCTACTCTCGCCATTATGGCCGGCGGCGAGCAAGCCGATTTAATGAATGCGAGCCCCATTTTTGCAGCCATGGGTAACGTGACTCACGTGGGCCCGCATGGCCGAGGGCAGCTCTGTAAGCTTGTCAACCAGTGCATCGTTGCGGTGACCATTGGCGCGGTTGCGGAGGGTCTCACACTCGCCAAGGCAGGAGGGGCAGATCCCGCCCAGGTTCGCAAAGCGATCATGGGCGGCTTTTGCGAAAGCCGGATCCTGGAACTGCACGGCCAACGGATGATCGATCGGAATTTTGCTCCGGGCGGCTTTGTCAAGAATCAGATCAAGGATCTCCAAGCTGCTCTCGAGGTAGCCGGAAGACTTGAGCTGCAGCTGCCGCTCACCCAACGAGTTTGTGAGCTATTTGTTGCTCTGGCGCAGACGGGAAAAGAGGAGCTCGACCATAGCGCCTTGATTCTGCAATTGGAGGCAATGCAGGCGCGTCAGTAATGCCTCCCGACCTCTTCCGTTAGTAAGTAAGGCGTCCCGCCTCACCTCTTCCAAAGTAAGTAAGGCGTCCCGCCTTACTCTTCGATAAGCCAGGAGCCAGGAGCCAGAATTCGGGAGGACGAACGGTGAACGGCTTCTTCCCCCGTGTCTCCGTGACCTCCGTGCGAGCCTTTCTCTTTCGTTTCCGATCTTGGACAGGAACAAGAGAATCTCGCACGGGACCGTTCGCTCATTTTCAGAAACCCTCCTCGGACATCTCCGCCACGCGGTCCCACGAATACTCGTTTGCAACCCGTGCCCTGGCGCAGAGACTCATCTGCGACCAGCGGTCCGGACTCTCGAACAGACGGACGATCGCCTGAGCGATTTTCGAAGGCGCTTCGTTCAGGTCAAACAGAAGGCCGCTCTTTTCCTGTTCGATCAGCTCCATATTCTCCGGGATCCGGCTCGCCACAACCGGCAAACCGGATGCCAACGCCTCCAGAATGACGTTCGACATTCCTTCGTAGCTGGAAAGATGCACCAAAACAGTTGCTGATCTGTAAGCTGCCGCCACGTTGCTCCGCGGAACCCAGCCCTCGAATGAAACCGCGCCATCGAGGTCATGCTGATGAGCGAATTTCTCGAGATTCTGACGTTCCGGTCCGTCACCGATCACTCGGGCAATCGACGGAATACCGGATTGACTTCTAACGGCCAATAGTATCTCCAGCACCCGTGAAACGTTCTTCTGCCGATGGAGCCGGCCTACAGAGAGAAGGGTTAGCGGTGAACGCCGGGATTGTGGGTCAGGTCTGAAAAATTCGCAATCGACAGCGTTCGGAATCACTTTAATCGCGAACGGATCCGCTATTTCCGATAGTTGTTTCAGACCATGAGAAGGCGCGGAGATGTATCGGGCGTGACGTAAGGTATTCCTGCGAATACCCTTTAGCAGTTTGTAAGCCAGACGAAGACCCGGTTCGGTTCCCGGCACGTCGCCGCCGCGCAGAAATACGGCATAGGGAAGAGATAGGCGGTATTGGACCCAGCGAGCTACGGCGCCTCCCGGAATAGAAAAAAATGCAAGAACTCGCTCGGTCCGGTATGCCTGCGCAATGCCAGGAGCATGCCAGCAGCTCGACAGAATGTAAGCTGTCATTTGACCCATTCCGGACCGATGAATGCTTGTTCGCCACGCCGGGACACGAATCACTGTGACTCCATTTTCGTCTGCGACACCGCGGAAATGTTTATAAGCCGAGGTAAGTACAACGACTCGATTCCCTCGCCGGGTCAAAGCGTCACCCAAATTTTTGCTCGCAGTGGCCGCTCCGCCGCCTAGCGGCGGGTATTCGTAATTAATGAGCAGATAGTTGGCCATGGGCGGTCGGCGCGTAACTATAGCGCGGTGCATGAAAAATACGGTCCGGCATTTTTCGGCGGTGAACGGCGAATACGCGGAAGCCAGGAGCCAGGAGCTGTTTTGCCTCTCCAAGTAAGTAAGGCGTCCCGCCTTACCTCTTTGTCCCGCTTCCTGCTCCAGGGACGCCTTCGTCTGGTGCGTTGGACACTCCTAATACCCGGTGGAAATTGGGCCATGGACGATCAGCTTGGCGCGAGCGATGGACAGAGAGCTGCTCTCGATCCGAGCGCCCCACCGGCGAAATCGGTCACTGCGCCCCACTTACCTGCGGCGCCAAACGCCGAGCGTTTCATCTCAAGAGCGGCGACTTCTGCAATAACCAGGCGCACCACAGCATTGCGCGGTCGTCCCGTTTCCCGTCTCTGTGCTCGGCAAGTCGACGATTGATCCAGGACCAATCCATTTCCTCGGGTACGGTCGAAGAGGTGAGACTCAGGGCGCCCGTTTTAAACCAGTTGCCAAGCGGAATCCCAAACCCCTTTTTTGGCCGGTCGATGACCCGGTCGGGGATCAGTCCTCGCACCGCTTCCTTGAGGATATATTTTGTGATGCCCCGCCGGAGTTTGAAGCTGGACGGAATCCTGCGAGCAAAGTCCACCACATTGATGTCAAGAAAGGGACATCGAGCCTCGAGCCGGTGCATCATGCTGGCGCGGTCCGTCTTGACCAAAATGTCATCTTGCAGATAAAGTCTCACATAAAATTGAATTGTCCGGTCGACGTCGGTTCTGGCTGAAGGGTGATTCCATGCGGCGATTGCTTCGGAATAAAGTTCTTCCGGATCCGGCTTATAACCGAATAGTTGACCTATTTCCTGGGGATCAAGAGGCCCCATCCAAGTCGGAAGCCAGTACGGCTTTGGATAGCTGAGCCCTCGCAGCATCCGCTTCACCTTGAAATCCAGGCTCATGTTTACATGTGAAACGGGAAGCCGTTCCGCGACGCTTCGAATCGCCCGATTCACGTTGCCGGCCGCAAGGGCACTATAGAAGCTCGCGGGTTTCAGCGCACGAAAGGGATCATATCCCGCAAATAGCTCATCACTACCGTCGCCGCTGAGGGCCACGGTCACATTCTGGCGAGCCAACCTGGAGACGAGCGCCGTCGGAAGAATCGAACTGTCGCCCATCACTTCGTCGAGTTTCCCGGCCGTGGTGAGCGCCCATTCCAAACAGTCTTCCGGTGAGAATACTTCCTCATGGTGAAGCGTCTGGGCTGATTCGGCGCCTAGCCGCGCGAACTCGCGTTCGTCAAACGATTTCTCCTCAAAACCGATGCTGAAGGTCTCGATCGAAGGATGATGTTTGCCGGCTAAAGTCGCGATGGTGGTCGAATCGATTCCGCCACTGAGAAACACACCCACCGGAACATCCGCCTGAAGCCTGCATCGGACCGCTTCTTCAAGCAGCTGAACCAATTCTTCTCCCCAGGCGCGCTCAGGATTTTCCGGTATCGTGTCAAACGGCTCGAGCTGGAAATCCCAATATTTCCGGATCTGGCAGGTCAGATCCTTCGCCGACACCTTCATCCAATGTCCTGCCGGTAGCTTCTTGGCTCGCTTAAGGAGAGTTCTTGGTGCCGGGATGAAACCGTATGCAAATAATTTCTGCAAAGCTTCGGGATCGACCGACCCAGGAATCGACGGATGCAGGCGAAGGGCGGTCAATTCCGACGCAAAAACAAAACTGCGGCTATCGAAAAAATAGAAGAGAGGTTTTTTCCCAAAGCGATCACGGGACAGAAAGATTTCATTGTTCGTCCGATCATAGATCGCGAAGGACCACATCCCGTTGAGCTTATCCAGTAAGTCTGCGCCCCATTCCCGGTATCCGTGCAATAAGACCTCGGTATCGGAATGGTCCGTTTTGAAACGGTGTCCTCGATTTTCAAGTTGCTGACGGAGCTCGGCGTGATTGTAGATTTCGCCGTTAAACGTGATCACCAATTGTTCGTCTATGGTGGTCATTGGTTGTGCGCCGGAAGCGATATCAACGATGGAGAGGCGCCGGTGGCCAAGAAACACTCTTGAGTCTTGATCAATCCAAGTGCCTTCTCCGTCCGGCCCGCGGTGCGCGAGTGCGTCGGTCATCCGTTGCAGATCACTTTGTTCTCCAACCCCAATAAATCCGGCAATCCCGCACATGGTTTGATGTTCGACGTTCAGCGTTTGGCGTTCACCGTTCACCGTTTGGCGTTCGGTGTTTAGCGGCGCAGTCAGGGCATAGGTAACACTTTTGGTTCAGGACATCGGTAACACTGTTACTGCTTTAGTCAGCGGTTGCGCCTCTGCGCCTTCTGACTCCAGCGTTCGAAGGGTTCAGCGTCGATTCTTATATTTTCGCCCGCGAAAACCCGAATCGTTCAGATGTCGAATCAGTCCCTCCCAGGCATTTTGTGGCAGTTTTTCCAAGTTGATCAAGGTCGGAGAATGTCTCTGGTCTAGGATACCCAAAATCAAGCGCGTAAATTGGTCGAGCTCGGGTTTCGCCGGGAAGACAGGAGACAGAAGTCAGAAAACACGACTCAGAAGTCAGGTGGACGCAGGGAACCCGATCGCAAAAAAGATTGACGAATCCATTCGCCTGCTCATCGTTGCGGGCTAGCCGAGACGGCCAATTAAATGAAAAAAGCGCTAATTACGGGGATCACCGGCCAGGACGGCTCTTATCTGGCCGACTTGCTTTTATCGAAAGGTTACGAGGTTCATGGAATTATCCGGCGGGCCAGCACATTTAACACGGCTCGCATCGACCATCTTTATCAAGATCCGCATGTGAACGGGGTGCATTTGTTTCTCCACTATGGAGACCTGGCTGACTCGGTCAATCTGGTCAAACTCATTTACGACCTCAAACCCGATGAGATTTATCACCTTGGAGCGCAAAGCCACGTGCGGGTGAGCTTTGATATTCCAGAATATACTGCCGATGTGACTGGGGTCGGCGCCATTCGTATTCTGGAAGCGATCCGGGAGACGGAAGTGAAGACCCGATTTTACCAGGCTTCAAGTAGTGAGATGTACGGCAAGGTACAGGAGATTCCTCAGACCGAAACCACGCCCTTCTGGCCGCGAAGCCCGTATGGGGTTGCCAAACTGTTTGCTTACTGGGCGACGGTGAATTATCGCGAGAGTTATGGGCTCCATGCGACCAACGGCATCTTGTTCAATCACGAAAGCCCTCGGCGCGGCGAAACGTTCGTCACGCGGAAGATCACGCGCGCGGTAGCTCGAATTAAGCTTGGGTTAGACAAATTCCTGTTTCTCGGAAACCTTGATGCCAGACGGGACTGGGGTTATGCGCCGGAATATGTCGAAGGCATGTGGCGAATGATGCAAGCAGATAGCCCGGGCGACTACGTTCTCGCAACCAACGAAACCCATACCGTGAAGGAATTCGTTGAAAAGGCATTTGCACACGTCGGTCTCGATTGGAAGGAGTACGTTCGCCACGACAAACGCTATGAACGTCCCGCCGAAGTCGATTTGCTGATTGGTAACGCTGCTAAAGCAAAGAAGATCATCGGCTGGGAACCAAAAGTCCGCTTCGAAGAACTGGTCCAGATCATGGTCGATGCCGACCTCGCTCTCGCGAAAAGTAAGTAAGGCGTCCCGCCAAGGTAAGCCAGGCGTCCCGCCTTGCCTCCTAATCCCCCTTACCGGCTGACTCGATACTGATCTTTTGGCGCGCTCTGCTCCGTCCGCGTTTCCCGACTCGTGCCGAGTTCCTGAAAATTTCTCGTCGACTGGATGCTATAGATTGCTTTGCCCTGCGATTCGTAAAATGTCCGGGTAATCATCTCGGCAAGCAGGCCGAGCAGGATGCACATCATCGCGATCATGAACGCCATGACGATAATAAGGGGCAACGGAGTCGAAATGAACGGCACCTGATAGAATAGTTTCAGGGCGAGCATCCACAGGAACGTGACCAAGCTGATCGCCCAACTGAAAATAGCGCAACCGCCAAAGACGTACATCGGCTTCGCCACGGCGCGATCCAGAAATTTGACGACGAGTAAATCAAGGAGGACTTTCGCCACTCGTTCGAGCCCGTATTTCGAACTGCCAGTGCGGCGAGGCTGATGACTCACGATCATTTCGGCGATTTTCGCGCCGTGCCAGGATGCGTAGATGGGCAAAAACCGGTGCATTTCGCCGTACAACCGGATGCCATCCACGACATGCCTTTTGTAGGCTTTCAGGGAACAACCAAAATCATGAAGTTCGACGCCGGAGACAGCAGAAATCAGTTTATTGGCAAATATGCTCGGGATATTTCGCTTGATGTAATCATCCTGACGATCTTTCCGCCAGCCGCTGACCACATCATAGCCCTGGTCCAGGAGTTCGAGCATCTTCGGAATATCCGCCGGATCGTTTTGTCCATCACCGTCCAATGGAATAATGACCTCGCCACGGGCGTGGTCAAACCCCGCCATCATCGCCGCAGTTTGCCCGAAGTTCCGTTTAAAATGGATCACGCGAACGCGCTGATCCTCTTCCGCAAGCTGCTCAAGGATCTCGTGCGAAGTGTCGGTGCTCCCGTCGTTGACAAAAATCAGCTCCCAGGTGATCCCAATCTGCGTCAATTCGCGCCGCACCTCCTGGCAGAGCTCGACAAGAGAATCGGCTTCGTTAAAGACTGGCACCACGATCGAGATCATTACTCTGTTGCGAACGGCCTGGCTAAGGGTTGACGACCAAAACGTTTCGCACATGCCTGGGAAGCCTGCAAGTCCGGGGCACGGCGTTCGGCGTTCACGGTTCGGCGTTCGGCGGCGCCTGGCTCCTGACTTCTCTTCTCTGACTTCATAAGTCAACGGTTGATCAAACGGCCCGTGAACGCCAAACGCCGAACGGCAAACGTTGATTGCCAAACGCCAGTCAGGAGTCGAAGCGACGTGATCGAGCCGTAAGCAATGCGTCCGCCAAACCCCAAACGGTGAACGCCAAACGTCCCCCCGGTCACTCGCCCTCTTCCCTCGCCGCTTCAACCATCATTCGGACGACCTCAGCCATCTTGTATTTCGGTTTCCAGTTCAGCTTTTCCGCCGCCTTGGAAGCATCGCCTCGTCCAACCATGATCTCCGTTGGCCGGAATAGCGTCTGATCAGTCATCGTATGCTCTCGCCAATCCAGGCCTACCGCGTCGAAAGCCGTCGCCACAAAATCCTGCAACTTCCGGGTTTGGCCCGTTGCAATGACAAAATCTTCCGGTGACGCCATTTGAAGCATTAAATACATCGCTTCTACGTATTCGGGGGCCCAGCCCCAATCCCTCTGGATCTCTATATTGCCCAACTGAAGTTTCTTTTGGTTGCCTCGTGCGATACGACAGGCAGACCGGACGATCTTCTGAGTAACGAATCGTTCCGGGCGCAGTGGCGACTCGTGATTAAACAAGATGCCGGAACACGCAAAAATATTGTAGGCCTCCCGGTAATTGGATACCTGCCAAAAGGCCGCAGATTTCGCCACTGCATACGGACTGCGTGGCCGGAAAGCCGTCTCTTCTGTAGCCGGTTGTCCGCCGAGATCACCAAAGCATTCGCTTGAACTGGCGTTGTAAAGTTTGATTCCTTTTCCGGTGAAGCGGATGGCCTCCAACAGATTCAGGGTGCCCAGGTAAATGCTATCTTGAGTTTCCACCGGCTGCTCGAACGATAAGGAGACGGAAGATTGCCCGGCTAAATTATAAATTTCGTCCGGTTGCACTTTGAAAAGGACCTGGAGGACACTGCGGAAATCGTTGAGCGCTACGGACGCAAGCTGAACATCTTTCCGGATACCGACTCGTTCCAGATTGCCAAAGGAGGAAATTTGCGCGTCTCGGGAAGTGCCGCAAACTTCATAACCGTTTTGCAGCAGCAGCTTGGCCAGGTAAGTGCCGTCCTGCCCGGAAATACCCGTCACCAGGGCTTTCTTCATGGAGGACAGTGCTAGAACGGCGAATGCTCGGCCGCAAGAATTAAGTTTCAGCACGTCAAACCGGGGAGATCGAAACACGAGGGCGGCGCAGCTTTGCTTGCAGCTCGATCCTGACTTCTGAATTCTAAAGTATAACGCAGAAAATCTCACGGGCGCTTTGGCTTTTGAGATTTTCGCGTTAGTGTCGCGTCCAGAAATAATGCGGTGATCGCATGAATCCCGATCCGAATGCAGCGCAACTCAAATGTCTCAGTGTCATTATTCCTGCGCGGGACGAAGAAGGGTGTATTGGTTCCACCGTCGAGCACCTCAATCTTGAATTGACGCTTCATAACGTCCCGCATGAGATCGTCGTCGTCGACGACGGGAGCAGCGACCGGACCTGGGAAATATTGCAGGAACTGAAACCGCGTATGCCGGCGCTTGCACCCATTCAAAATCAGGGACAGCACGGATTCGGCCGGGCGGTCATTCATGGTATAGACCACATGAAGGGGGACGCCGCCGTGATCATCATGGCTGACGAATCCGACGATTGTCGCGACGCTGTGCGATATTGGCAAAAATTGAACGAGGGATGGGATTGTGTATTTGGTAGCCGGTTTTCGAAAGGGGGCGGCGTGATCGATTATCCTTGGATAAAGCTACGGATGAATCGCTTGGCTAATAAATTTCTGCAATTGCTCTTCAACATCAAACTGAACGACACGACTAACGCTTTTAAGGCTTATCGAAAAACAGTCATCGACGGATGCCGCCCGTTAATTGCTCCTCATTTTAACCTCACGGTAGAGCTTCCGCTCAAGGCGATCGTACGTGGATACTCGTTGGACGGTGATTCCTATCACGTGGCGTAATCGAAGAGCCGGCGAAGCCAAATTCAAGATTAAGGAGATGGGCAGCCGTTATCTTTTCATCTGTCTGTATGTCTGGTTGGAAAAATATTTTAGTCGTGGTGATTACGTGAAGCCAGATAAGTCGTAAGCGTTCCGCGTTTGGCGGGCGACCTTATGTTCGGAGCTCCGGCCAATGGCGTTCGAGGGCGCCAGGTGGCTTTCAAGGTAATCTTGGCGATAGAACCTGACACGACAAAGTCTCCTCCAGCCGCATTTTATCGGCGAGCATTTGGCCTACGATCCGCGAGACACTTGTCCGCTGTTTGGCTGCCTCACAATCGTTACGTTTCTCAGATGACCACAAAGATGGGTTACACGAACTTCGTGTTGAGCAAGCAATGCGCCGCCTCTTCCAGTAAGTAAGTGCGTCTCGCCTTACCTCTTCGATAAGCCAGGACCAGGAAACAGGAGAACGCCGAACGCTGAACGGTCCGAACGCTGAACGTTCCTTCTCACTCGGGAAACGCCGTGGTGAAGTGCCCATACACCTGAAAGTGCGGCCAATTGAGGGTGAGGATTCGCGTCACTCCGGCTTCATGCCAGGTGGCTGCGAGAAGCGTATCAAGAAGCCGCTTGCGGCCCAGACGAAATTGCTTCAGCCAACTCAGGAAAATCCGTGTTGTTTCAGCACCCGGATAAATGGGGAGCACTTCTTCGGCGTGCCACCACCTCAAAGCGCGTTCAACGGCAGTTTCCACTGAAAGGGGAACCGCGAATCGGCGCTCGTCGGTTACCACGTGAATGAATTCCGCAAGCACCTGCGGCGCCAAAGCCAGGCGGTCTCCCCGCGAAAAAAGATCTTCGCAGCAGTTCCGCACGCGTCGATGGAACGCGTGTCTTGAAACTTCGTGCGCGACCATGAAGGAGGTGTCCAAGCCGTAGGCGGTCATGTCTCTGACATCTCGCCCAGCAAATCGTCTTCGGAGTCGAGCGGAGAGATGACTTCTCCCAGATCCAGTGGGCCGAGCGTCTTTAGGCTGCCTCGAGCTGCAATCCTTTGCGCTCGAAAGAGTTCCATTGCCTCACGGATTAATTCTGCTGCGGTCCGATCTGTCCGCCGGGCGTATTCAAGAAAATCTCGGTAGACCGGCTCAGATACATTCACCGATATCGTTTTCATATATACAAGCATACTAAGCTTGCTAAACCATTCAAGCACGAGGCGCCCGACCTCCTTGCCGTGACGGGTGATCGGTAACGCGGCGCACTTTTCGAAAACACGTCGATATCTGACCTGTCCTTTCCCAATTTCTTTTGGGCTAATTTGGTCGTGGTCTTCCAGGATTTTGGACTTGGCTCATCTGCGCTTCTGCACGTGGCCATGCCGAAAGCGATATCGTCACTGTTTTTCGAAAGGATCACCTATCTCGTCGATTTCTACCGCGGAGACGGCCGTCGTGCGGACAATCTCTTAACCTACATGACTTATGTTTTTTAAGGTTACTCGCGGGAGCAATCATCCGTTATCACGACATCGATGAGCAACTTCTTTTGAGCTGGCGACGGTACGGGCTTTTCGTTTTCGCGATTTGGTGTGTTGCTACGTCTTCCTATCAAGCGTTTATCTACTTCCGCTTCTAACGCAGGGATATGATGAAGCTTATGTTTTTTTAAGGTTACTCGCGGGAGCAATCATCCGTTATCACGAGATCGATGAGCAACTTCTTTTGAGCTGGCGACGTTACGGGCTTTTCGTTTTCGCGATTTGGCGTGTTGCTACGTCTTCCTATCAAGCGTTTATCTACTTCCGCTTCTAACGCAGGGATATGATAAAGCTTATGTAAGACTATTACTAGCGAGGCCGCGCCTCAGACCAACGAGTTGTAGGGTAGTTAAGTCGCGCTGGGAGTGGCGTCGGTTGGACTAAGCGGCCTCGCTGAAAGAGTCCTTGAAAATGAAAAAAATGCAATGCGGCCCCGGTTGAGCAGCGCGGCATTGCTGCCGGATTATTGCCTCTCAAGGAGGCGGTATCTCCGTATAGTGGAGTAACAAAAGCCCAACCAGAGCCTTGCCATGAAATTAAGCAAAAGTGTTGCCGAACTCCAGCGCGAACATGTCGTCTTGGAACTGGAGTGTATTGACCGGATGTATCTGAATGCTTACGTGCCGCAACTGACCAGCGAGGCGGGAGTTGCAGGCTTTGTGCGCGGGCATCTGGGATATCGCTTTGCCTCCACCAAGCAAGTCGCAGAGATGACTGACGCTTTTGTGGAATCGATCATGCAGTTTGGGCTCGATCACAAAATCGATCTGGTCCGGTTTAAAAAGGGCCAGCGCAAGGACGATGTCATGCAGGCACGGCTGCGCGCTTTCAAAAAGAAGTATCAAGAAGGAGTGGTCTTCATTGGCGTGGCTCAGGAAAAGGCGCGTGTGCCCCGGACGGTGCGCAAGGCCTTTGGCAACGGCGGCACGATCCCCTGGATCGATTACAGCAGCGCCAATGTGAACTTCTACTATTTCTACGGCCTGGATGAAGACTTCGGACCGTTCTTTATCAAGTTCTGCTCCTATTTCCCCTATACGGCCAAGCTTTGTATCAATGGTCACGAGTATCTGAAGTGCCAACTTGAGCACCGCGGTATCGATTATGAGGCTTTGGACAATGGCATCTCGTGGTGTGAGGACGTGCCGGCTGCCCAGCGCATCTGCGATCACTTCGACGAGCACAAGATCGAAGCCTTTTTCCGCAAATGGCTGCGACGACTACCGCATCCCTTCAGTCCCAGAGACCGCCGGGCAGGTTATCGCTACGATTTATCCATATTGCAGGGGGAGTTTTCTCTCACTCAGATCTGGGACCGGGCAGTGAGCGGGCGCTGTTTCTTTGAGGAAGTCATTCGCGAGAATATCGATTTGGGCCGACCTGAACAGGTGCAGTTGATCTTTAGCCGCAGGCTGAACCGATCGACTGTGGCCGACGGCCGATGCCGCACACGCATAATCAACGAAGGGGTTATTCCTTCCCTGCACATCTATTACAAGAACACCCATTCAAAGCAGTATCATAAAGCGGCAAAGCGAGCTGCGGGACTACGCACGGAGACGACCATTAACAACGCCTATGATTTCGGCATTGGCCGGCGTCTGTGCAACCTACCCGCATTACGGCAGATCGGCTTTGAAGCCAATCGCCGGATACTGGAAGTAGAAAAACTAAGCCACGACTGTGGCATTGGGCAGCAAAGCTTCCAGCAACTGCAGCAACCGGCTGACATTGAGGGCCAACATGTCTCGGCCCTGCGTTTTGGCGACCCACGGGTCCAGGCGCTTTTTGCCGTGTTGGTGATCTTCAGCCTTCAACCCCAGGGGTTCCGGAACAAAGACCTGCGGCCATTACTTGCGAAGGCTCTCGGCTTAGACAGCCAGCAGATCACCCAAGGCAAAATGAGCTACGACCTGCGCCGGTTGCGTCTGCACCAATTAATCGAATCAATACCCGGCACACACCGCTACCAACTCACTGAGTTTGGACGAAGGACGGCGCTGTTCTACTCGCGTACCTTCAATCGCGTACTCCGCCCTGGTCTCTCTCAAATTGCCCAACCCAACCTGCCCCCGGACAGCTCCAACCTCACAGCAGCATTCCATTATCTTGAAGCCCAGCTAACCAACTATCTTGCGGAGAAAAAAGCCGCATGAAAAAACTTGATTCATCGACATCAACTTCCAGTTTTCAAGGACTCTAGTGCAGAGAATTTTTAGCTCAGCGTCGCGGCGCGAGACGCTTGGAAAGCATTCGAAGGGTGTTCGCCGCGGCGGTGAGCTAAAAATTGATTGGACAAAACCGCTGCCCAGAGCGTGACCTATGTGTATTGATTGCCGGCTGGATCTCTGGCGAGGATCTGAAGGGGGCGGAAGCGGTCAGCGTAGGGGATTGCCGGGATAGTTCGCGGGGCCTCCAGTCGGCTATCACGGCGTCGTGGGACAACATCTGTCCCTTGGAAAATGTTCGCAATGAGGCGCGTGGCAGCACTGCTCCTGTTGTTTGGCCTCGCCAAGCTTGTGCGCCGGAATTTGATCTGCATCCGAAAACAGTCCTGTTTATCATGAGGTGTCCGTAGTCGCCATTTTCCTATGTGGGCTTCGCGGCAAGATCTCAATCACCAGCATGCGACCTTGTGACAGACTGGGCACTCCCGCAACGAAGGGCCGATGAGTTCTTCGTAACGCTCACGATAATCCTTAGCTCCTTCGAGGGCCGGTGGTTCCGGCGCCGGCATGTCCAACAATTCTCGGCAGCGTGCTAGTTTCTGCTCTCGGTACCGGTTGGCCAGGAAGCCGTAGTAGCGGATGCGCTGAAAGCCCTCAGGAAGCACATGTAAAAGGAAGCGGCGGATAAACTCTTCGGCTTCCAGAGTCATCGTCTTCTGTTGGGCGTCATGACGATAATCCTTGTAACGGAATGTCACCTTGTCCTCCCCGATGTCCAACAGACGATTGTTAGAGATCGCCACCCGATGAGTATAGCGCCCGACGTAGTCCAATACCTGCTCGGGCCCGGCGAAAGGCCGCTTGGCGTAGACCACCCATTCGGCCTCGCGTAAGGGAGCCAGGTAATCCAGGAATGAGCACCGGTCCCGGAGTGATTCGAGCGACGAGAAAAACTCCAGTTTGCCGGCATCAAAGGCTTTGAGCAAATATTCCAGGAACAGACGACGAAACAGCCTGGAAAGCACGCCCACGGGTAAGAAAAATCCATCCTGGCAGGAAATCCATTGGCTGCCGTCGGCAGAGAGACCACCGCCGGTGACCACACAATGCAGGTGGGGATGATGGAGCAGGTTCTGGCCCCAAGTGTGAAGTACGGCGAAAAATCCGATCTCGGCACCCAGATGTTTGGGATCAGCGGCGATGGTGAGCAAGGTTTGCGCGGTGGCCCTGAACAGGATGCCATAGAGCTCTCTCTTATTCTGATAGGCAATTGTTGCAATCTGCTGCGGTAGAGTGAACACAACGTGAAAATATTGAGTGTTTAAGAGTTCGGCCTGACGGTCCACGAGCCATTTGAACCGGGCGAACGACTGGCATTTTGGGCAGTGTCGATCGCAACAGGAGTTATAAGCGTTACGCTGATGGCCCAGTGGCCACAGTGCTCGAGATGGCCGCCGAGAACAGCAGTCCGGCAGACCTCGATCGCGGTCATGGCGCGGCGCTGCGCCGTGGAGAGCGAAGCGCCATGCTCATGACGATAGGCTTCGCCGTAGCGGCGAAACACATCCGCCACTTCGAACTTCGGGCGATCCATGTCCCGGAGCTAGAAGTACTGTGGTGGAGCGGGCTCGGACTCAGCGGCAACCGGCTGCGGGAGCAGATCGAGTGGGCTGGTGGTGGAGCACACCTTGGTAGTGGCGATGCGCAGATAGCGGGCCGTGGTAGCCAGGCTGCGATGACCAAGCAGTAGTTGAATGGTGCGCACGTCGGTGCCGGATTCCAGCAGATGAACTGCGAATGCGTGCC
>CAVVII010000027.1:0-42576 GCA_963748055.1 uncultured Verrucomicrobiae bacterium
ATGCTCATCCGCATCGTTCGGGGTCACCCACAGCGTGTGGCCGATGGCCTGTGCTTTGGACCACCGGCGAGTTGGGGTCGAACATCGCCGGGAACGCACCGCCGGGAACCAGCTTGTACGCCGGATGGGTACCTAGCCCGTTGATGACGTTATTGTTGACGACTTCCCATGCCCGCTGCGTCCGAAGTTCATGTCCTGCTTTCCCTCCCTCTCGGTGCGTCAGTGGCGCATTCCGTTGCCCCAGCGACAATCCGTACGGGTTCTCCGGCCCCGTCGGCACTCCTCCGTCTCGCTCATATACACCGTGTTCTGGTGCCGTCGATGTTCAGATCCAGCCGCGCGATCAGAAAATGCTGATGAAAGGGCGCGTACGTGCGGTTGTCGACCAACGTGCCATGCGGATGCTCCCCCACCCTCCCCAATCGCTGTCGTCACCATCATGCCGGTTGCGCGGACTTCACATTCGATATTGCCGTCCTGTAAAACCGCCAATAGATCAGGTACTCGTAATTGGCGACTGTCGCGTGGGACGACACGGTCAGACGGCGCATCCGACGGGCCTGCGCCGGCGTCGGCGTCGACGTGCTTCCACAGCACCGCGTTGTCCTCTTCGTGGATACAGATCGCGTTCGTGATCGTGTACGGTTCGCCCTTGCTGTTGTGTAACGCCGCATCGAGATAACGGATCTCGCCCAGGCAGTCGCAACCCAGCTCCAGCGAGGTCGTCATGAAACCCAGTCCCCATTCGCCGATGTCGAAGGCCGTGCGCCGATAATGGTCCTCCGACGAGTCGCGGGACGGACCGCATCTCGGCAAGCCAGATCCGGTGCGCCATCGACGGACCCGGCCACCGTCCCGGTAGCTGACCGTATGAGGTCATGCCCCTCGCGGTAGTTTAACCCGACCCGCAAACTCCAATTCTGCCATTCCAGCAGGTTGCCCTCTAGGGAAATGAGGCCCCCCCGGGCTGGGTGATCTCCAACGGGTTCAGCGGTTCCCGCCCTGACACGCGCCTATCTGCTCCGGGGATGCCTGGGTACGTATTCGCCCATCACCTGTCGGCATCTTCAACGCCTCCCTTCCTCGATCTGCAGCAACTCCATCGAGTTCACATCGATGATGCAGTGCAATCCCCTGATGGGATTGGCGTATGGGTTTGCGCCAGGCCCCTCGGCTTGACGCCAGGTGTCCGACCATCCGAGACGTCGACCGCGGTATTCCGTGCGCGACCGCGTCGCCGTAGGTCCAGGTGTCCAAGAAAACCATATCGATATTGGTGATACCGCGTCGCGACGAGGGCCGCCACCACATCCGGATGGGAACGAAGCATCCCGTCGCCCTCCTCCAACTCGTCGACGGTCAAGTTCGGCCGGGACGCCGGGTAGGTCCGTCCACGACAGCACCTTGTCGTCCGACAACGAGACGACCGCCTTGTAGGCGCTGTTCGAGTCGCGGTCGAAGCAAACGATGATCGCACGGCGGTCCGGGGTGGTGGCGCTGGCCTCGAAGGCGGCGATCACCTGTTTGCTCGGCTCGGCGAGTTGGATCGATGCGAAGCGCCACCGATCGCCCACACCGTGGTCGCGCCGAAGAATCGACGCCGCCTGGCGGAACTCGTCTGTGTTGAGGGGATCGAGAGGATGGAACGTCCGGATCACGGTCTGCGTCATCAACGTGCCTCCTGGCAAGTTCGGCGCCCCCGCCAGCACGGACTGAGACGCAGCCCACTGCGGACCTTCTGGGATGCGCCTAAGTCACTGCAGGGGACACCAATTGCTGGAATTAACGGCGAAGAACCGCCTTCTGTGCAACGAGCGCGGCGGCCATTACGGGCTGTAACGTGCCCAACGCTCGGCGGCACGTTCTGAAACCGCGGAATGACGGTGGTGCTCAGGCCGACAAGGCTGCCACCACTGTGCCGCAGGCACGAAGTGTGTCGCCCAGATAGACGGGGTTCTGCGCGTCCGGCCAGGACGACATTTTGGCGATCACGACGCGAGAGGCGCGATCGACGAAGACCAGTTGGCCGTGAATCCCTAAGCACAGCAGGACAGGATCCGCACCTTTGCGGTAGAACCAGAACTGGTTACGGTACCAACCGCCGGGCAGCATGAGCTCGTTCTCGGTGTGAGCAAACGCTTCCCGCACGCCCGGCCCAGGATCGTAGCTGTCGGCCAGCCATGTTGCCGGAACTACCTGACGACCCTCGACGACGCCGTCGTCGTGAATCATCTGACCGAACCGGGCCAAGTCGCGCAGCGTGGCCGAGATGCCGCCGTCGTGGATCGCCCGACCATGTCGGTGTCCGCGGAGCGGTAGGTGAACTCACCACCGTGCGGACCGGAGGCACCGATCGTGGCCAGGTACGCATAGGCGCCATGCGGGTCGTTAGCCAGCGGCGGCGCCAACCCATCGACCGCTCCATGATCCGGACTTCGGAGTCGCTGGCCGTATAGGTTTCCCGGAACGCGACGCCCGTGCGCATGTCAAGCAAGTCACGTACGGTCGCAGTGCCGTATCACGAGTGGGCGACTTGGGGAACGTAGTCGATCACGGCGGCCTGCGGATCGAGCCGGCCCTGTCCCACCAGTACGCCGGCGACACATCCGATGATCGACTTAGACACCGACATGACCAGATGCCGGGGCGTCTCGGTCATTCCGTCGAAGTAGCGTTCGTCGACGACGCCGCCGTCATGCAGCACCATGACGGCATCAGTGAACGTGCTGACAAGGATGTCCTCCACTGTCGACGTGCTTTCGTCCAGCCGCACCACCCGAGGGATTGCCAAGCGTTGTGCCGGTCGCCGGCAATGGTTGCGGATCCTCGGTTCCTGCCGAAATCAGTTGGGTCGGAATGAATTCGCGCATGTGTCGGAATGCCCAACGCACGTTTTGCGGTGCCTGCCAATTCGACACGTTGACCCGCAGGTCGAGTGGCGGGGGAAAGCCTGCCATCAAGCTGGCGCGCACACTCGACACGGCCGCCGGGGCGGTGTGAACGTGACGCATGGCAGGCATCGTATCGAGCATTCGGCGCAAGCGGCTGAGCGCCCCGCGGTGCCGCTCTCGTTACTGACTGACAGCCTCGGCAACCGAAGCCATCGAATCTGACTGTGCCAGAACCATGTTGATTAGGCTGTTCAGTTTGGCGGCCAGCTCGTCGCATACTGCAGCGGCGGCCATCGATTCCCAGTAGTCGGCTGTGGTTCTGCGCTCGAACGTATCGAGTGCCCACAACATGCCGATGTTGCGAGCTACGTCGAGGTATGCCCGTGCGACGCGCATGATAGGTAGGCCGCTTTCGGCTGAAATATCGGCTAGTCCAAGCGATTCGCCCAGCAACACCAGGTGCGGAGTCGGTGCACCATCGGGGCCGAACACTGGATACGCGTCCAGTAACCGGCCGACCGGTTCGGTGTAGCGCGCGATTGACGATCCGAGCGTCCAACGGATGCGGGCGGTTGCGTAGGATCCAGGACGCTGTTTCGATCAGGCTCTGAACGACCTGCAGGTGCCGCGAATTGGCACTCGGCATCTCGTTCCGCAATGCGGTTGCGTGGTGCCAGAGTTCGTCAACGCGGAGTACCGCACTATCGTCTGAGCGACCAACTGGCGCGGACTACGTCAAGCCGATTGGAATCCAGAGAGGATGGTCGTCCAGTGACCCGCTTCGATGTCGTTGAGGCAGATATTGCACAGCTGCGTAGCGCTCTGGAGGAGGGGCGGGTAACGAGCGAGGAGCTCGTCGACGCCTACCTCGCGCGCATTGATGCCTACGACAAGAACGGCCCGCGATTGAATGCGCTCGTGGTGATGAACCCTAATGCGCGGGACGAAGCCCGGGCCTCCGACGAACGACGATCCCGAGGAGAGACGCTCGGCCCGCTCGATGGGATCCCGTATACGGCAAAGGACAGTTATCTGGCCAGAGGTTTGACCGCCGCGGCGGGCTCGCACGCGTTCGAACATCTCGTCGCGCAGCGCGACGCGTTCACCATCGAACAGCTGCGCGCCGGTGGCGCGATCCTGATCGGACTGACGAACATGCCCCCGATGGCGAATGGCGGCATGCAGCGCGGCGTCTACGGCCGGGCCGAGAGCCCTTATAACGGCGATTACCTGACCTCGGCGTTCGGCTCGGGCTCCTCGAACGGCTCAGGAACGGCGACCGCCGCGAGTTTTGCCGCATTCGGGCTTGGCGAGGAGACATGGTCGAGCGGGCGGGCGCCGGCGACGAACAACGCTCTGTGCGCATACACCCCATCGCGCGGGGTGATCTCGGTGCGGGGCAACTGGCCGCTCGTTCCCACCATGGACGTGGTGGTCCCGCACACCCGGACGATGGCCGACATGCTCGAGGTGCTCGATGTCATCGTCGCCGACGATCCGGACACCCGCGGGGACTTCTGGCGTGTCCAACCCTGGGTTGAGATTCCCAAGGCGTCGACGGTGCGGCCCGAGTCCTACCTGTTGCTGGCGCCCACCGACGCCGCCTCGGCGCGGAAAGCGTTGGCGGGGAAGCGGTTTGGCGTACCGCGGATGTACGTGAACGCCGACCCCGAAGCCGGGACCAGCGAGCACCCGGGTATCGGCGGCGCGACCGGGCAGCGTATCGAGACTCGCGAGTCCGTCATCGATCTCTTTCGTGCCGCCAAGGCCGACCTCGAGGCCGCCGGCGCCGACGTCGTGCTGGTCGACTTCCCGGTGGTATCCAACTACGAAGGCGACCGCCCGGGTGCCCCGACGATCCGCACTCGCGGTCTGGTCCGCAAGGAGTTTCTCGATCGCGAGATCCTGGATCTGTCGGCGTGGTCGTGGGACGACTTTCTGCGCGCTAACGACGATCCGAAGCTGAACCGGCTCGCCGACGTGGACGGCAGTTTGATCTGGGTTCACCCGGAGGGGGCACTGCCGGATCGCGCAGAAGGATTCGGCGACGACATCACCGCCTACCCCGGCTTCATTCGCGAGCACCCCATCGAATCCTTCCTCGAGATCCCCCAGATCGAGGAAGGTCTTCGCGGGCTCGAAGAGACCCGCCGCATCGACCTCGAAGAGTGGATGGACGGGCTCGGTCTTGACGCGGTGATCTTCCCCACCGTCGCCGACGTCGGCCCCGCCGACATGGACGTGAACGAAGCGTCTGCCGATCTCGGCTGGCGCAACGGGGTATGGGTGGCCAACGGCAACCTTGTTCCGAGGCACCTGGGAATTCCGACAGTGACAGTGCCGATGGGCACCATGGCCGATATCGGCATGCCGGTCGGACTCACCTTTGCCGGCCGCGCATACGACGACACGGCGCTGCTCGCACTCGCGGCCGCGTTCGAGGCGACCGGCACGCGGCGCAGCACACCACCACGGACGCCGCCCCTGCCATGATCGCGTGATCCGACGGGCTGAGGGTCGGATGAGCATGTCTCCGATTGACTGATTTCAGTTTGGATTACGTTTTAGTACACCGATGTCAGTCAATTCATATCCGGGATGGAGGTAGTCGTGGTGGTGGAGAACTCGAGCGAACTCGACATGCTGACCAGCCGGCCGCGGATCGGTTCGGTCGGGTGGAGGAGGTCGTCAAGTGAACGGCTATCGGATGCCGGCAGAGTGGCGCCGCAGGACCGGGTCTGGATGGCGTTTCCGTCCGAAGGCTATTCGCTGGGGAGACACCGAACAGGCCAAGCACGAGGCCCGCTCCACATGGGCGGCCGTCGCGCACGCCATCGCGGAGTTCGAACCGGTGACCATGGTTGTCGATCCGGGCGAACGCGCCGCCGCCCAGCGCTACCTGTCCGCGGACCTCGACATCGTCGAGGCCCCGCTCAACGACGCCTGGATGCGCGACATGGGGCCGACGTTCGTGCACGCCGACGACGGCTCTGTGGCCGCCGTCGACTGGGTGTTCAATGGCTGGGGCGCCCAGGACTGGGCGCAATGGGACCGCGACGAGAAGATCGGCGCGTTCGTCGCCGGGCTGGCCGGCACGCCGGTCGTCGCGTCGCCGCTGGTGAACGAGGGCGGCGGCATCCAGGTCGACGGCGAGGGCACCGTGCTGGTCACCGAGACCGTGCAGCTGGACCCCGGCCGCAACCCGGGCATCACTCGCGCCGACGTCGAGGCCGAGCTGGCCCGCACGATCGGGACCACCCACGTGGTCTGGCTGCCCCGCGGCCTGACCCGCGACTCCGAGCAGTACGGCACCCGCGGGCACGTCGACATCGTCGCCGCGATCACCTCACCGGGCCGACTGCTACTGCACACCCAGCGCGACGAAGCACATCCGGATTACTTGGTGTGCAAGGAGATTCGCACCGCGCTGGAGGCCAGCCACGACGCCGCCGGCCGGGCGTGGGAGATCGTCGAGATGCCCGCCCCCGCGATGCTCACCGACGACGAGGGGTTCGTCGACTACAGCTACATCAACCACCTGGTGGTCAACGGCGGGGTGATCGCGTGCGGCTTCGACGACCCGCACGACGCCGACGCGGCCGCCATCCTCGCCGAGCAGTACCCCGGCCGGAAGGTGGTGACCGTCGACGCGCGGCCGCTGTTCGAACGCGGAGGCGGGATTCACTGCATCACCCAGAACCAGCCGTCGGCTCGATCGGCCGCCTGAGCTGCACCCGTGCCGGCGGTGACCATTTCGCCCATCTCCAATGACATGACTCGCGTCCCCGGCAGGGGACATCGCTGTGGGCAGGCGGATGCGGCGGCCTCGTCCAATGACGATTCGGAGTCAGGCGATACGGTCGATACTTGCCAACTCGGTAGCTAACTGCTCACGGGCGACTTCGGCGTCATAGTGCGCCTGCATGTTGATCCAGAACATGTCACTCAGTCCGAGCGCGCGCGACAGCCGGAGCGCGGTGTCGGCGGTGATTCCGCGCTTGCCGTGCACGATCTCATTGATGCGCCGCGGCGACACATCAATCGCCTTGGCGATCCGATACTGCGTGACGCCCATCGGCTCGAGAAACTCAGTCAACAGGATCACGCCGGGGTGGGTAGGTGCGAAGTCTGCCATCGGTTCTCCTTGCTAGCGATAGTCGACTAGTTCGACGTTCCCGGCGCCGCTGGCAGTCCACGTGAAGCAGATGCGCCACTGGTCGTTGACGCGGACGCTGTACTGGCCCGCGCGGCTGCCCGCTAGTTTTTCCAGCCGGTTGCCCGGTGGTACTCGTAGGTCGTTGATGCTCTCAGCAGCGTTGATGAGAACGAGCTTGTTGTATGTGAGTCTGCTGAGCTCCGGGTTGAGCCTCTTGACGTAGCGGCGCTGCCAGATCGACTCGGTGTCCTTATCCCGGAACGAGCGGATCACTCACCAATAGTAACGAGACACGTTATTAACGTCAAACGTTATCACTCGTCCCGCCGCCCAAAATTGTGCACAAACTAGCCGTAGGGCCGAATTACAGTAGTGGAACACACCAAACACGAGGTGATCGCATGACCCACACTCCCCCGCGAGGCCACGATGACTGGCAACAACCCTCCTGACGGCAGGAGTTCCGTCCCCAGTCGACTTCTCACCATTGTGGAAGCTGCTGAGGCACTGCGGATCTCACGTTCTTCCATCTATCGACTCTTCGACGCGGGCCAGCTTGCATGGGTCCAGATTGGCGAGTCGCGCCGGGTAACGTCGAGAAGAGATCGAGCGGTTCATCGCGGCGCACACCGAGGCGGCATCGTGACGCCGCTGAGGCCTCCCCGCAACGCATATCGCGATGGTTGAACGTCGACAGCTGCCGCCGCAGATCAAACGCGAGCTCGCCCAGCGCGACGGTAGCCGCCCAGTTATCCGCTCCAGCTCACCGTCGACGTAGGCGTCGTCGACGGGAAGCGCAAGCAGTTGCGCAGGCGGTACGCGACAGAGAAAGAAGCTCGCGCAGCACTGGATGCTGTGCGCGGCGATGTCGCCAAGGGCACCTACGTACATCCGTCCAGAGTCACACTCGCCGAGGCATGCGAGGACTCGCTGGCCGCCAAGCCATGGCCTCAAACCCTCGACGCTGCACGGACATCGGGTGAACCTGGCGGCGGCGCTGGCTGAGCTCGGCGACGTCGAGGTGCAGAACCTGACCAAGCGGCACATCGACGACCTCGTCACGGCGCTGCGTGCCGGCGGGCTGCTCCCTCCCACCGGCAAGAGCCGCAAAGCGTGGTCGCCGCGGTCAATGAACTACATGCTCGGTCTGCTGACGGCGGTACTACGGGATCAGATGCGGCAGGGCCACGTGGTTCGCGCGAGTTGTGACTAACCGTGACAATTCACGGTGACTCGAACGCGTAATCGGAACCCGAAATGCCTCTGACCAGGGTGGCAGGTCGTGCGCGCTCCGCCGTCCCTTCGATCACCCGCGGCGTTTGCACGTACCCGCCGTGCTTCTCGTCGGCGAGTTGCGGCTTGTCTCCCTCGATGCTGTTGGGGTGATAGGGAGCGACGCCGGTGTGGATTGCGGTTTGATGCATGCCGTCGCGGAGCATGTCGTTGATCGGGCAGTGCGGCCGATTGATGGGTAGCTGAGCGAAATTGGGCCCACCGAGGCGGGTGATCTGAGTGTCGAGATAGGAGAAGAGCCGGGCCTGCATGAGGGGGTCGTTGGTAGGTTCGATGCCGGGCACGAGGTTGCCGGTGTGGAAGGCCACCTGCTCGGTTTCGGCAAAGTAGTTGGTGGGGTTGCGATTCAGCGTCAACTTCCCGATCAGTTGCACCGGAGCGAGTTCTTCGGGCACGAGTTTGGTCGGGTCGAGCAGGTCGATCCCTTCAAAGGTGTCGGTGCCGTCGTCGGGCATGACCTGAATGCCGAACTCGTATTCGAGGAAGGCGCCGGCCTCGATCCCATCGGCCATGTCGCGGCGGTGGAAGTCCGGGTCGCAGCCGGCAGCGATCTGCGCTTCTTCCCATACCAGTGAGTGCACACCGGCGACGGGCTTCCAGTGGAATTTGACCAGGCTCGTCTCACCGGAGGCATTGACGAGCCGGAAGGTATGGACACCGAATCCCTCCATGGTCCGGAACGAACGGGGGATACCGCGGTCGCTCATGTTCCATAACACGTGATGCGTCGCTTCGGTGTGCAGCGATACGAAGTCCCAGAACGTGTCGTGAGCGGCCTGCGCCTGCGGGATTTCCCGGTCGGGCTGCGGCTTGGCCGCGTGGATGATGTCAGGAAACTTGATGCCGTCCTGAATGAAGAACACCGGCATGTTGTTGCCGACCAAGTCGAACGTGCCTTCGTCGGTGTAGAACTTCACCGCGAATCCGCGGGTGTCGCGGACCGTGTCGGCGGACCCTCGGGAGCCGAGCACGGTCGAGAAACGGGTGAAGACCTCGGTTTTCATGCCTTTCTTGCCGAGGAACTCGGCCTTGGTGACCGACGCCGCATTGCCGTAGGACTCGAACACACCATGCGCGGCGGCACCGCGGGCGTGCACCACGCGTTCCGGGATGCGCTCGTGGTCGAAATGGGTAATCTTCTCCCGCAAGTGGAAGTCTTCCAGCAGCGTCGGACCGCGCGCGCCCACCTTGAGGGAGTGATCGGTGTCGGGCAGCCGTAGACCCTGCGCCGTGGTCAAAAACTCACCGGACTGAGCGCGGGCATCGAAGTCCGCAGTCGCGCCGTTTGTGACGCCGGTCGGACTGGCTGGTCTGGGAGCACTTTGGTCTGGTTTGCGCGGCGCGGGCATGTAGAAAACTCCTGGGAGTCGACGGGCGAGCAGTCGATACGTGCACGGTGGGTCATCCCGCCGTCCTCACTGCCTCGCTTGACCGGATACCCCAATCCTGGGAGATGCAAGCGGACGACGGGCTCGAAAGAAATGCTGTCGGGAGGCCCGCCACCCAAGCAGGATGACGGGCCGGGGTTGGGGCCCGAGACTCACCTACCGCACTGCTGGGGGCGTGCCCTATTGGATTAGCGAGGGTGGCCCCCGTCAGTGTTCTCTTGCATTGGCGGGGGTTTCGCCTATCCGCGGCGCCACGGCGGTTTGATCTGACCGAGTTAGGCGATTGGATCGGGCCAAACGCTGGCTGCTTAACGCCCAGGGCTGCTCCCTAGCAGGAGCGAACGCAGCCAATTCCCCACTGCCTCTGCTGGCAATGCGATACCCAGCCGCCGCACCACCGAAGCAATTGACCCACAGGTAAATCCGCTTTCCCCGGCCGACCGCAGGGAACCACACTGTCGGGTTTGTCGTGATCCTGATATCCGGAGTCTGGTCGATGAGCTGCTGGACTTGCGCGGTATCCCGATCATTCTGGGCCGTGGCAAGATTCACCGGATCACCTACGCAGATATCCTGCGCGACCTGGCGCCCCTCAACGAGGGCCGTGACAAGATGGACCGGATCACCTACGAGAGCCTCTGGGTCCACGCCAAACGCCACTACGACCTGGCCGGGATAGCGGCCTACTGGAGAACCCGGTGGTCCGAGGAGTTCAAGAAGGCCCCGCGGGGATGATGGGTGTAGGACGCCTATCGATAAGCCCGAGAGGAATTGTCATCCCTGAAGGGGTGGGGTGTTGTCAAGGGCGTTTTGAGTTGTTTCGACCTCCATGTGGACAGCGCTGAACCGACCCGGTGTCAAGGTGGAGCGCCCGCAGCGCAGCGAGGACGAACGACCTTGACGACGGGGCCGAGAGGTTCAGCGCATGCTCGGTGGGAGTCGAAGTCGATGAGCATCGGCTATGTGGTTGTGGTGCAACGTCTCCATAGTGATGCGTTTGGGTTGGGGGCAGGGCCGAATCCTCGGCTGCCGGTCATCCCTTCGCCCGCGCAATGGGGGCATGGAGCGGTGCGCGTGCAACACGCGGGGTCAATCAAAACGGCGACCGCGCCGAAATCCGGGGGTCAGACAATTCACCGGCCGCGCGCGTGTTGCGTCCGAGATGCTCACACTGTCACCTGACGGTGGGCCAGGGCGCGGATGTGTCCGTCGCGCAGCCCGTAGTAGACGAGGGTGAGCAGCTTGCGGGCCGCGGCGATCTTGGCGATGTTGCGGCCGCGGCGGGCCTCGATCCGTTGGCGATCAAGGGTGATTTTGGTGGTGTCCGGTTGGCGCTGGATGGCCTCGACAGCGGCCCACCGCACGAGTTTGCTGCCCTGCTTGGTGATGTGCCCGCGTCGCACGACAGTGTCGGATTCGCGGTGGGTGGGGGTCAAACCGGCCCACGAGCACAGGTGTGCAGGGCCGGCGAAACGGTGTACGTCCCCAATCTCGGCGACGAACACCGCGGCCAACACCGGCCCTACGCCGGGCACCTGCTGGATCACTTGATAGCCACAGTGGGCCCGCAACCGCTCGGCGATCATCGCGGCGAAGCGCGCTTCGTGGCCGTCGAGGATGTCGATGAGTTCCAGCAACGAGCTGATTCGTTCGGCGTAGGCGGCGCCCAATGGCACCTTCGCCAGCCGTTGCCGGCCGGCGACTCCGAACAAATCCGACACCGCGATCAATACGCCGGCCTTGGCCAGTACGGCATGGACCTGCGCCTTGAGGCCTGATCGGATCGCGACCAGCTTGGCTCGGTAGCGCACCAACTCCCGCAATTCGCGGGTCTCCGGTGGAGCGATCCACGCCTCGGGTAGTCGGCCCATCCGCAGCAGATCGGCCAGATCGGCGGCGTCGCGTACGTCGTTCTTCACCCGCCGGTAGCGGAATCCCTTGACCCCCAACGGATGCGCCAAATGTACACGCGCTCCGCAGGCGTGCAGCACGTCGACCGCCCAATACCAGCCGTAGGTTGCTTCGAGCACCACCTCGGGGTCGGCGCCGGCCTGCTCGAGCTGCAGTCCCAGCGCGACCGGATCGTTGACGATCCGCACCGCGGACAGCTGCTCACCGGATTCGGACTGGCGCACGATCACCGACCGTTGCCGATGCAGATCTATCCCGACGAACTGCCTGCCGTCATACTCGTCCATAGGGGCCTCCCGTGATTCGTGGAAAGTGAGCACCCCCAGCATCCGCCGGGAACGTCACGAGGAGCGGAGGCCCCGCCCCTTCATCGCATCAATACCTGTGGATTGGGGTTTCAGGCGACGTCCGTTCCGGCTGACTCGGTCGGTTCGGCCGGGGTGATGTCGACGGGGCGTTCGAACAGTCTGCCTTTGTGGAAGAGAGCGCCGGCACGGACCAAAGCCACCCGGTGGGGTGCGTTGACTACACGCCAGCGTTCCCGTGCTGCGTCAACGGCTTATAGGCCAGGGCAATCTCGGCCGCACGCGATCCCGGTCCATATAGTGACCTTGGTGGGCGGCCGCACTAGACACCCCGCGGGAAGCATAACGGACCGAACTCGCGACGCCTGAATCGCACTAGAAGGACTGATTTCTTCGCGTTAGGATGATGACCCGCAGAGGGGGGTCGCGCGATGGCAATCAACACCCTGGACATGGTGCTCGTGCACAGGATGTTCCGCCGTGAGTTTCATGATGTGCTCGCACTGATCGATGACGTTCCGGCCGGCGACGTGGCGCGTGCTGGGGTGGTGGGTGACCACGTCGCTTTCTTGGTTTCGGCTCTGCATCACCACCATGCGGCCGAGGACGAGCTGGTTTGGCCGCCACTGCAAGGCCGCCTGCCGGGCAGCGAGGCGGATCTGGACCAGATGGCGGACCAGCACGAGGTGATCGCGGCTTCGGTGCACGGCGTTGAGGCGCTGCTCGCCGCGTGGACGACATCGGCCGATCGTGAGGTCGCACAGCGGTTAACCGCTGCTGTCTCCGAACTTTCCGCTGTTGTCGACGAGCATCTCGACGACGAGGAACGCACCGCGCTTCCCATCATCGCGAAGCACCTGAGGGACGAGGAGTGGCAGGCGGCCGTCAAGCGTGGCGCGTCATTCCTGTCCGTCCGCAACATGCGGCTCGGGATTGTTCTGGGCGCCATGGTTCTCGGTTCGGCATCCGAAGATGAGAGGCAAATCTTCATGTCGAATGTTCCACTGCCCCAGCGGCTGGTCGTGCGGCTGTTTGGTGCTCGCACCATGGCTGCATACCGCCGACGACTGTACGGCTCGGCCTAACCGTTTCTGGGTTTTGCACGGCGATGGACGTCTTTGACGGACTGCCAATTCACCGGGGGCGGGCTAGACCGCGCTCGTCGAGGTACTTCTGCGCAGACTTCCGCGCGTTCCCGATGGAGTCGAGCAGGGCCAGCTTCGACGCTACGAAGCTCGTGCTGCAGAAACCCACTCCATCGCGCTTCTCGAGGGTGCCTTTGACCGCGATCATCTGAAGATTCCACAGCTTCTCGTCGTGTGAGTGGCATAGTAGATTGGCCGGGCTCTCGACGGGGTGCAGCGTGTCGATCAGCGGCACTGCTAATTCACCCGTCGCGGCGTTGTACCATTGCGGACTACCAGACGCCGGCCGTGCTCGTCGACCTCGCCGGCATGGGCGTCGACGTAAGCGGCGACTTCGGCCCGCAACGCAGCCGCGAGCATCTGCCGGGCACCGTCGCGGACAATCTCATCAAGCAACGACCGACCCGCACCAGCGTTGTCGTTGGACGATTCGAAGCAGTGAATTACCGTGAGCATGGGCGTACCTTCCCGAACCAGCGCGTCAACGCCGGCTCTTGATCAGAACTACTTGGACTTTCAGATCATCCTCGGGAAGGTGCGCCCCTTCACGTCACCAGGCCGAGGGCCATCCACAGGTTCTGATCATTGCTCTAAGCCCGAGAGAAGTTCGCATTAAGTACGAAGGAAATTGGTCCCGTAGTGACACTTGACTACACCTGTGCCATATGGCATTTGGGGTAAAGGTGCAGGTCACCGATGCCTGCGCACCTCGTGTCACGGCTAGTCCGTTTTACACTTGCCGTGGGCACAAATGTAATTTTCGACCACCTCGGCTATAGGCGGCCTACAGTTCACCCTGTGCGCGTGATCGAGTGTGATCGCCGCCGATGTGTTCGGCCATGCCGAGCAGACCGGGATGCGGCTGACGTTCGGCGACGTGCAGGCTCATTAGGTGGCTGGGATGACGGAGAAGCCAGCGTATGCGGCGTGGGAGGAGCGCCTCCGAGCGGGAAGACTCGTCAGTCTGGTCGTGCTCTAATTGCGTCACTATTTTCACGCCACGACCTAGGGCGATCAATTAAGAGATGGATGAGTCTGGCCAATGCCTTTCCGCAGGCAGGCGGATAACCCGCTGCGCTGAGCGTGTGTGTGTATCCAGGGACGATGGCGTGTCCGGTGCGCATCGGTTAAACGTTCCAATTTGGCTCCGGACGCAGAGCGACGATCAAACGACCAGCGGTTGCCAACCAATGATCGAATAGCTGAGAATCCTCGTCTGAAACGATTTGATCCGCGCGGACGCCCGCGACGATGAGAACCTGATTCTCTCCGGATGGGAGAATTTTGGATGATTGCAGCCGGCGCCTCACCTGGATCAAATCTGTTGCCTGAAGGCTTTCGTAGAATGCCCTCAACCCTTTGGGATCCGCTCGATAGGTGGAATACTCGGGAAAACTGTCCCCGGTTTCCAGGCGCATTTTGAAGATGTGCAATCCGAAGAATAGCAGAGCCAGGAAACTACCGATCAAAACGATCCATGCGGCCAGGCCAGCGATTTTATCCGCCCGCATGTTTGATTCTTTCGTAGATGCTGCTGTAGGTTTCCAGCTCTTCGGCTGTCACGCCACCCGCGCCGTACCAGCAGCGTTCAAACCCGAGGCGGCTTTGGGCGAAGAGCGGACGCAGTTCGGAGAGATGTTTTGCTTTGCGTCCGAGCTCTTTTTCATAGTCAATATTTGATTTCCATCGCTCGAAGGTGATCAGACACGGGAAGCGAGATAAGAAAGGATTGCCAGGAAGAGGGCGCGTTGTGCCTGACGAAATTCGCCCGCGGCCATCTTCTCGCGTGCGAGCGCGTACCATTCGTTGTCCCGTAGCTGACTAGCTTCGAAGCGTTCGTCGGCAAGGTCCGGCTTCTGAGCCGGAACGATTGATGGAGGAAGCTTCGTTGCCTTCAATTTCACGATCCGAATGAATAAAAGAATCAAACTTCCGGCAAAAGCTGCCCAAAGCAGATAACCAAGCGCATTCAATAAACCGAAGGAAAGTGGGGGATTTGGCGCTGCAGGATTTGCAACGGGTCCATTAAGATCGAAAGGTTTGAGCAACGACTTCAGGAGGCGGCCGGCCCAGTTGCCCAGGGAATGCAACATTTGGCGGATCGACACCATCCAATGTTCGAATATCGATTTTTGCTTTGGGTAAGGCGAAGCTCCGTCCGAACCGGATTTTTCACGCCAACTGTACTCCGGGTTTTGCAGGACTTGCTCGATCTGCCGGTCCAATGCGGGGTCGAGTCAGCAGTTCGCTTTGGAAGGCATTGGTTTCGATCGAGCCATCTGCAGCACCGAGAGGCACAGCAATCAGCAATGCACCGCAAAGAAGTAAGTGAACCCAAAATGGGAAGAAACCCCGGGCGAGTCCTCTGGACCCCTTCGGGGTGAAGAAACATTCCCGATAAGGCCCTTAAATTAGCGCCATTCCCTGGCTTAGGGTTTTGCAGAGTGGCCAGCCTGCGCAGCAGGTCCGCACCGGTCGCCAGAGACTCGCCGTCGCAACAGCGGATCACCTCGATCGCCTTGGTCAGGAGATCGATCAAAAAATAGGCGATGGCAGCTATGGCGATTAAGAGGACCGGGGAGAAGGCCCAGGTATAGGAGCGCGTCAGGAAACTCTCGATGCCGAGCAAAGTCTTCAAAATGAATGCGACAAAAAAAATGGCCGCGTACAGATCGAAGAAAACGATCAGTGCCAGCAGTGACAAAAGAACAGACACTGCATAACTTTGTTTGGGCCAGAGGCGCGCGAGGTCCCAACTTTTCCTCATGTCGCTCCATTCCGCGGCGCCAAGAACCGTCAGGTTCTGGAAAAACGCTGAGACGTAGCTCACAGGAAATACAAGCAGCCAGGCGAGCGGCTTGATGAAAAAGCCGAGCGGATGAAATGCGATTTGCCTGCTCCAGATAGCCAGCATTGTGGTCGGTTTCCACCATCGATTTACATTGCCGGTGTAGACGCGGACGAGTTCCCGGCAGCAGAACGCCTGCAGGCCTTTCATCCAACAGTAAGTCAAAGCCACAGCAACAGCGGATGCGGCGCAGTTATCATCTGCATTGCGGTTGTAGCTCATCTCGGCGCAGAAACTAAGGAGCGCGAGCAGGAACGGGACGGTTCCTGCGCAGTAAAGCGCAAAAACAAGCGCTGGGGATTTGCGAAGCAGCAGTATTCCCTCCTCGATCAGAACCAGCGCTGTCCGGTTAGTTCTCATGTGGTAGAAGAAGTGCCCCGCTTTGCTTCTTCAAAAGTCGAGCAAACCGAGACGGTCCGCGTACTGCGTTCGACGTTCGCTTCGCGCTTCATTGTCCGAGATTCCTGAGATAGCTGATATCATGCAAATTCGGCGGGATCAGAATAAGTAGCCTTCCGAGCAGGTAAAAGAAGAACCAGGCGACCGCCATGCCACCGATCGCTCCGATGGCGCCCATGAACCACCCTGCTATTGGTTTTGCGGATTCGATCGGGGCGGACTTCCTCTGGAGGCAGTGGGAGCATAAAAATTTCCCTTCATGCTCCGTGACGCATTCCCTGCAGAAGTAGTTGGCGCAGGCCGGACAGCGGGCAACAGCTTCCCGATCCCCATGGATCATGCATCTTTGAAAAGTGAGGTTCATGGAAGATCCTGGCGAAACCGAAGATAAGTGAATGAACTGCAGATTGCACAAATTTCACAGATTATTGCCGGCGAGAGGGCGGGCGTTGAACGCTGCAAGAATGCGACCTGAAGAAGAAGCAGGAGGCAGAGACCGTGTATCCTTTTCCTCTAGTCTGCGGAATATGTGGTTTGGGATTTATGGGTTTGAATGTGAGTCTGGTGGCTGCGCATTCCGGATCAGCGGCTCGATTATTTCCATTCCTTTGCGAAAGTCGCGAATTCTTTCCAAAGGCGCAACCCGATGAGTCTGAACAGCCGTTCGAAGCCGGACAATGCATGTCGGGCCCAAGACCATGTTGTGGAGAAAGGCAAATCCGAATAGTGCAGTGAAAAACGTTCCCGCCACGGACGGCTGCAGGATTGTGGACGAAGAAAAAGAGTGCAGCGAGCAGAGCGAGAAATCCCCAGAGCGCTCCGAAGACAATCCAGCGTACGCTTTGCGTTGCGGTGATGACTTGAACGTCGCGGAAATAGAATCTCTTGTAGCGTTCGACCAATATCAATTGTTCGATCAAGAGGAGGTGATCCGTCCCCAGATAGAGCTTTGTCCTCAAGCCTGGAACGAAGGTCATTAGCAGGCCGCCATTGGAGATCTTGATATAGGACATTGGGCCGGATTGCGATCTAGGCTACTTCCGAGTGGTCGCGATTTGGTAGCTCAACACCCCCCAGGAACGCGATCAGCAGAACCGATAACAGGATTGCGATACCGAAGCGGAGACGAGACCGGTGCAGGAGGTTCCATTGTCTCGACCAGTAGTAGAACGACAAGAACAATGAGACCGGAGCGGAGAAAATCGTGAAGAACGAGAAGACCACGGTAACCGCCGGAGCTGTCACGAGGAAAAGAGCGACATTGTCGAACAGAACAGCATGGTGTACCAGTCCCGTTTCAGTCCTTTGTTTTCTCAATTGGGAAAGACACTCTGCACAGAGTTGTCTGCTGCCAACGCTGATTGCGCAGATTTCGCAGAGAAACCGGCCGCAATTATCGCATGGAGACATCGCTCTGTATCGTGCGTGAAAATAACAGGCAGCTTCCTGCTCCTGTGCAAGATGGATTCCAGGTTGAGAAGGGGGATTCCGATGGAATGCGGGGAAAATATAGGCCTCCACCTGAGAACGGCAGGCCGGGCACTGGCCACGCTGCCCTGGGATAAACAGACTTAGCGGCAGTGATTCACTGCAACGAGGGCAACTCAGATTCGTAGTCATTTAGCCTAAAAGTCGAAGGAGAGGCACAGATTACACCGATTTCGCAGATTCGAGGAGGAAGACATAGGGTCACTTCTGCCACCAGGTTTTTGCTCTGATTGGGCCTTCACGACAATGTCCATAGCCATAGTGTTCTGCGGAATCTATGCAATCTGCGGTTTGCCTCTAATCTTCTGTTTTTTGGGCTATTTCTCATTCTGAAACGGGACCTCAGGTTGGTCGCGCTTGATCACTCGGGTGTCCGCAATGTAATCATGGAGCGCGCGCCGTTGTGGATCGAATGCGACCATGAGGTACCCGATGTACATGGTCAGATCACTGAGCATCTTTCCAAAAAAACGGATTGCCGCCCGGCCGTAGGTGAGGCGGGAAAAGTCGGAACGAACTATCCGCATACGGAGCAGAAGTTTTCCAGGTGTGCCGCCGAAACGTCCCACGAAAAAAACTTCATAAGCGAAAGCCAGAATCAGACTGACTAGAACGAACGCAGCTTGGATCGTGAGGAAGGTGCCTAACTGGGACGTGTTTTCGAACTTGCCAATTCCGGCCTCTGGCCCCGTAAGTGGGTAGAACCGGAAGATGATCACCTGATTTATCACTGATAAAGGAACCGTCACAGCCGATAGGAACAGGCCATCCAACAGCCTGGCGCAAAACCTGATCCAAAATCCGCAGTATTGCGCCGCCTCTTCCCTAGCCAACCCTTCGCGAACCTTCTGGAAAAACAGGTTTTTGCATCTCGGGCAGATGTAAAAGTCCCGGTAACGGACTGCCGGTTCCTTGTCGACCTTTCGCTCACACTCTTGGCAATGGACGGAAGCGCGGTTGAATATTTCTCCATACGGTTTCCACGCAGGCATGCCTTCGCGCCAAATTGGGGTGGTCCATTCGAGGGCCCCGGATATCCCGAGACTTTCCAATGCCGCTTCTTCGACAGGACCTTGGCGCCGGCCATCTACCCCGTAATACCAGCTCATAGAGTGCAGGGAAATGCTCGCGGAAAGGTGCGACTGAGTCAATGGGAGCCTATTGGCGTCCGCAGGTTTCTTCTCAATCGTTCTCGTCGTCGTCGTCGTCCTTCGTCCTCGGTTTCTTTTTGCCGGGGAAAAGTGTTGCGTGGCTCTCTCGCTCGCTGTGTCCGCGCAAGCCTCTTTACCCGGCAGCGGTCAAAGATCGCGAACGAGGACGACGACGACCACGAGGACGATTAAGGACGAAACCCGCACTTAATACATATCAATCTACATACACCCTAATAACATGTTATGAAATTAAATGGAGCCGCTTTTGATCACGAAAAACTAGATGTCTATCACCGGCGTTTTTTTTTTTTTTTTTTTTTTTTTTTTTTTTTTTTTGTCTATCACCGGCGCAGGCGAAGCGTCCCGCTTCGATTCTTCAAACGCTGACCAAATCCGGACGGCTTGCCTATCAGGTTGACCACGCCGCCGGCTCGCAGCTCCTGCAACGACAATCGTCGTGATGGCAAGGGTCCCAACGATAACTGACCCCTCTATTTGTTCTCCCAGAACCCAGTGAGCGGCGAAAATCGCCAGAAACGGCAAAAGCAATTGCACCTGGCTCATTTTCGCGATACCCCCCAATGCAAGGCCCTTGTAATAGAAGAAAAACCCGATGAACTGGCTGACCGCGGTAAGGTAAAACAAACCGACCCACGCCTGCACGGGTGCTGATTCCATTCGGACGCCAGAATGAGAAACGTAGATGATCAACCCAATCAACTCGAACGGGAACACTGTTACAAGGGCCCAGCAGATCACGAGCCATCCCCCCATCTCACGGGCGAGGAGACCCCCTTCAGCGTAGCCGTAGGAACAGGCTATAAACGCTGCCACTAACAACACATCTGCCTGTTCGATCGAATGAAAGCCGGATCGATACGCTGAGAACAGACAAATCAGGCCTGTCCCAAGAATCGCAAATATCCAAAACCCGCGAGAAACCGATTCCCGGCCGCGAATGACACCAAACACAGCGGTTGCTAGCGGTAGAACCGACCCAAGCACCGACGCATGCGTGGCAGGAACATACTTCAGTGCAATCGAGACAAGGATCGGAAAAAGCACGACCATCCCGACGGCCGCGGAACCCAGACGCACCAATTGCCGCCGGCCCGGAATTGGGCTCCTGCTCAGCAATAGATAAATGAGAGCCGCGACTCCTGCTCCCGCACCGCGTACAAGTGCAACCAAAATCGGATCAAATGCGCGCAGACTGAGTCGCGTCATCGGGAAAGTGAAACTGAAACAAAGCACACCAAGCGCGGTAAAAAACCAGCTTTGCCATCCCGGAGATCTGTTTCGAACAAACGAGGTGGCGAGAGGAACGGTCGACAAGGATTTCACCCGAACAGGATCCGGCAGAATTTCTTACCAGAACAGATACAGTTTGTGCAAAAATCAACCAGAACAGATTGCGCCGCTTCCGGTCAAATGCCATCCATACATGAAAAAGCTGACACGCCCAGATACCGACGCGGCAAAACGTTCTTCACATCCGATGCGCTCTTCACACTCCGACACGCCCGTACGCCGACCCGCTCCTCCTGCCTACCTGGCTCTAGCTGATTCCCTCGAGACCCAAGTTCGGGCCAACGTATTCAGCCCCGGAGATCGTCTGCCATCCGTTCGATCCCTTTGCGTGGATCATCGGCTGAGCGTTGAAACCGTCCTGCACACATTCCGGGTCCTCGAGAACCGTGGTCTTGTCGAAGCCAGACCCAGAAGTGGATTTTATATTAGGTTCAGAAACCAACTACCGGAACCTCTGCCTCAGGCGCTCCGATTGGAGGCATCGCCGGTTGAAATCAGCAAGTTACGCTATCAGTCATTCTCCATCGGGAATTCCAAGGCCGTTGTTCCGCTGAGCATCGCGATACCGTCTCCGGAAATCCTCCCAACAGCAAAGCTCGGACGCATGATCTCCGTACTTGCTCGGTCGGCATCGGCCGAAATCGTTCGTTACGCTGAACCTGCCGGCCACCACAAGCTGCGTAAACAGTTGGCGCGACGCTCGGGCGATTGGGGATGCCTCATGAAGCCGGAGGACTTCATTGTCACGAACGGCACAACAGAAGCGATCGCCCTGGCGTTGCGAACCGTCTGCCCGCCCAACGCCGCTGTTCTGGTCGAATCACCGACTTACTACGGAATCCTTGAGATGATCGAAAATCTGGGGTTGCGCGTTGTCGAGCTTCCAACAGATGCACGAACCGGCGTTTCTCCGGACGACATCGAACATGCCATCCAATCGATACCGAGGATTGGCGCCTGCCTCCTGGTAACTAACTTTTCCAACCCACTTGGGTGCACGATGTCGGTTGAAAAGAAGAAGAGGTTAGTTTCGATTTTAGCCAAGTATCAAGTTCCACTAATCGAGGACGACATTTACGGTGATCTTTGTTCACCCGGCGATCCGCGTCCGATCGCTGCAAAGGCTTTTGACACCGAGGGACTGGTCCTCCTTTGCAGTTCGATTTCCAAGACGCTGGCTCCCGGCTTGAGAGTTGGCTGGATCGCGCCGGGTCGTTTCCGGGAACAAATCCTGCAACTCAAAACCAATCAAACATTGGCTTCCCCAACGCTTGCTCAACTGGCGATCGCTGAATTCCTGGAGCATGGGTCATACGATGCTCATCTCAGGAAAATCCGGACGTTTTTCGCTCACCAATTGCAGCTCTTCAGCAGCGCGGTTTCACGGTATTTTCCCTCCGAGATCAGAGTCTCGCGACCGCAGGGGGCGTTTGTTTTGTGGGTGGAGTTTGATTCTAGAGTGGACACCACGGAATTGGCCGCCCGCGCACTAAACCAGCACGGGATTGCCATAGCACCCGGATGCATTTTCTCTGCAAACGGGAAAAACTTTCGCAACTGCATACGTCTCAGTTGTGGTCATCCATGGTCCGCCCGCATCGACCACGCGATCAAAACCCTCGGACACCTGGCAAGGGGATCGTGACGGCGGGACAATAAGCTCCGTGGCAAAAGACAAGGGTACGCGTTGGTTACCGCCTTTCCTCCATCGCTTCCTCCTCAATCGTCTTTCTGTCGTCCTCGTCGTCCTCGTTCGCGATCTTTGACCGCTGCCGGGAAAAGCGGCTTGCGCTGAGAGAAAGCCGCGAGCGAGAGAGCCACGCAACAGCATTTTCCCCGGCAAAGGAAACCGAGGACGAAGGACGACGACGAGGACGATTAAGAAGGTAGCAGCGGAGGGGCGGTTGACCGCCGAACGATAAGCTCCGGGGCAAAGACAAGGGTTTGCGTTGGTTTACCGCCTCGGAGCCGTGCAAGGAGTAGTTCCATGGTGCATTTTCCCATTCTCTCCATTGGTTGGGCGATGACGGTCAAAGGAGGGTCCATATAACGTGCCCAAAACGAGTCGTCGAAACTAACGATCGATATATCCTCGGGAATGGTGACACCTTTTTCGCGGACGAAAGCGATGACGCCGGCCGCCATTTCCATGTTTGCCACAAAGAGCGCAGTGGGAGGACGACGCGACGAAAGCAACTTTTCAGCACATTGATAGCCGGATTCCTGAAGAAAATTTCCGAATTGAACGTACCCTTTTTTGACGCGGATGTCGTGACTTCGCAGTGCATCTTTAAACCCTGCAAGGCGTCCCCGCGCGTTAGAGAGGTGTTGAGGTCCTGCTATAGTGGCAATTTCGCGATGGCCAAGCTCAATAAGGTGTTGCGTGGCGAGTTCGGCGCCCCGCTTATTGTCGACGACAACGGTATCGACGTTGGTCAGCCCCGACTCACGATCCAGATCGACCAGGACCGCGCCGGATTTCTGGAATGCCCGCAAGAGATCCAGGTTCGCTCCGGTCGAGCAATTGATGACACTGGACACTTTCCTGTCGAGCAGAAGCTGGAGAGCGGCTTCCTCTTTAGCGGCGTCTTCGTCGGCGTTGCAGATCAGGACGGTGTACCCGTTGGCTCTGGCTTCGTCTTCGATCGCTTTGACGACCGCAGCGCAGAAATAATTTCTGATATCTGAGACAATGATGCCGATAGTTCTGGTCTGCTGAGTACGCAAAGAACGCCTCGTCCCATTGGGTGTGTAGCCATGGCGATGGACAGCGGCGAGGACGCGTTGGCGGGTTGGTGGAGCTACATCTTCCGGGCGACTGAGAGCTCTTGAGATCGTAGCGATGCTGAGATTCAGCTCCTTGGCGAGGTCGTGAAGAGTCATGGAGAAGAGGAGATACGACTGGGGCACGGAACCGGAGGCTTGACATCTGTTTTGCACGAACTATAACTCGATGTAAAGTTTTACATTGTAGCCCCCAAACATCAGCGCGTGGTGATCCTGGAAGGATTATTTGGCTCGGCGGAATAAGTTTGGTTTCGCCGGATTGGTCTTCCTTCTATGTTGGTTCATCGCCCTGGATCCTATGGTTGCCCCAACCGAACAGACTGAAGCACCAAATCAATTGGCTCTGCAGATGCGGGCGATTTCCAAGAGTTTCGGACCCACACTGGTCCTGCGAAATGTTGATTTCGATCTGCGTGCCGGTGAAATTCATGCGCTCATGGGCGAAAACGGAGCGGGCAAATCGACCCTGATGAAGATTGCGGCCGGCTTGATCGATCAGTACGAGGGGGAAATCTACGTGGCCGCCAAGCAATATCGAATGGCCTCCCCTCGAGAGGCGACCAGGGCAGGGATCGCAATGATTCAGCAGGAGCTCAGCCTGGTGCCCGAACTCGCAGTCGACGAAAACATCTTTCTTGGGCAGGAAAAAGTTCGGTCCCTCTTTATTGTCGACCGAGATCAACAGGTTCGAGCAGCCCGCGAGGTTCTGCGCCCTCTGGACTTTCACGGCCGGATCGATCAGCCGATCTCCAAACTGCGTGTCGGCGAGCAGCAATTGGTGGAGATCGCGAAGGCACTTGTGGCAAAGGCTCGGATCCTGATCATGGATGAGCCGACGTCGGCGTTGTCCATCAATGAGACTGAACGCCTGTTTCAGGTGATCCGAACGTTGGCGAAGGAGGGCGTCGCGATCGTCTATATCTCGCATCGGTTGGAGGAAGTGGTCGCGTTGGCCGATATGGTGACGGTGCTCCGCGACGGGCAGGTTATCGGAACCGTGTCCCAGAAGAAGGCAAGCCGTCGCGAGATCATTCGCATGATGGTCGGTCACGAACTTCAGGAAGTCATTGCGAGTGGCAAGTCAGAGACTGCCACGCGGAAGCCGGTGCTAGAGGTGCAAAATCTGTGGTTGGAAAACCCTGCACCAACTGTCGCGCGATCGATGCTGGTGCAGAATGTAAGCTTTGCTGTCGTGGCGGGGGAGGTGTTCGGGATCGCCGGATTGCTTGGCGCCGGCCGAACTGAGACTCTGGAGGTATTGTTTGGCCTGCATCCTGGAACCTCCGGAGGGGAAATCCGGATTGAAGGCAAAAAGATTCGTCTTTTGAACCCGGTGGACGCGAAAGCCGCTGGAATCGCGCTCGTTACCGAGGACCGTAAGCGAGACGGACTGGTGCTCGGGGCCGGGATTGACCGAAACGCAGAGCTGGCGGTCTTGCGGACGATCGCTGCCTTTGGTCTGGTTTCGCCCAACGAGGAATTGGAGCTTGCAGATAGGACGATCCGGGATCTTGGCATCCAAGCCAGTGGACCCCGACAGCTTGCTGGAACGCTGAGTGGCGGCAATCAGCAAAAACTCGTGATCGGGAAATGGTTGCTGACCAAACCGCAGGTATTATTATTGGACGAACCGACGCGCGGCATCGATGTGGGCGCCAAGGCGGAGATTTATCGTTTGATTGGTACGCTGGCTCAACAAGGCTTGGCGATCGTGCTCGTATCCTCCGAACTGCCGGAATTAACGCTGCTCAGCGATCGGATCCTCGTTTTGTGCGAGGGGCGTCCAACGGCCTTGCTGAGTCGGGAGCAGTTTTCCCACGCAACGATCCTGGAATATGCGTCGCCTGGAGGTTTGGTGCAGCCTGCGTTCGACGCGATGGAGATGGCCCGGTGAAACTTACTCTTTCTTCGACTGCGAAATTTCTGCTGCAGACAAAATTGTTCTGGGGTCTGGCGGTCCTGTACCTGGTTGGGGTCTTTTCATCGCCGATGAATCGAAAAGGAGTGAACATTTTCCTTAGTCCGGGGAACCAATCGGACGTGCTCCGTCAGGTCTCGAACAATGGAATTATTGCGGTTGGGATGACGCTGGTGATCCTGACCGGCGGAATTGATCTATCCGTGGGTTCGATGATGGCATTGGGATCGGTTGTTTGCGCGATGTTGCTGACTCAACAGGGGTGGACGAACGCTTCATTCCTGGCAATCCCGGTTCTGGCGTTCGTGGCCTTCTTCTTGTGCGCCTATCTAGTGCCGTTAATCGCGATTAATGCGGGCGGGCATTCATCAAAGCCTGTGGAAAAGGCCCCTACGTCGGCCCGATGGTTTGGGATAGTCCTGGGAGCGATTTTAGCGGTACTGTCGATCTTCTGGACCGTCGGTCAGCTTGGCACGAAGTTTGGTGTGCTCGGTGTGTTAGTTACCGTTCCGGCGGTCGGACTTGTTTTTGGAGCGCTCAATGGGTTGTTTATCACCAAGGGCAAAATGCAACCGTTCATTGTCACTCTTGCGATGATGGTCGCAATTTTAGGGATAGCGCGCCTGTTAGGTGGATCGAACATGGCGGTGCATCCGGTGTACACGGGGACAAATGCAACGGAGGATTTTGATATGCTTCGGGCGTTGCTTTTCCAGGTTATACCGGTTCCGGGAATATTTTTTATCTTTGCGGTGTTAGTTTTTGGATTTGTTTTGAAAGTTAGCACGTTCGGCCGTTACATCTACGCGATTGGTGGCAATGAACAAGCGGCCCGGCTCGCGGGAATCCAGGTCGACCAGTTGAAGATCGCGGTGTTTGCGATCTCTGGCATGCTCGCTTGCACAGCCGGCGTGCTGTATACCGCGCAATATCGGCAAGGCAAACCGGATGCAGGTGCGGGCGCGGAACTGGATGCAATCGCAGCGGTAGTTATCGGCGGTACTAACCTCATGGGAGGCAGAGGATCAATGACCGGGACCTTGGTGGGTGTATTGATCTTCGGATTTTTGGGAAATATTCTGCAGCTGCGGAATATCGACAGTAACACGCAGCTCGTCCTGAAGGGAGGGATTATTCTGGCGGCGGTTCTGCTGCAGGAGGGACAACTTGGTGTTCGATGGAAACAAATCCGAGCTATATCAGAGTGATGGATGGCGGCCGGGAAATAGGCGCCAAGGCTCGTCAAGTCGAGGAGGTACGGAAATGAGCTCAGGAGTCAGGAGTCAGGAGTCAGGAGTCAGGAGTCAGGAGTCAGGAGTCAGGAGTCAGGAGTCAGGAGTCAGGAGCAAAAAAGGATCCGAAACTCGAAGCGAACGTCTTAGAATTTTTCGGCGCCATACGGATCTTTTTCTTGATTCTGTAATCTCTGACTCCTGAACTTCTGAATTCGAATTCTTCTTCGTTGTAACCGTTGGTAGAGAACAAAAAGTAATAACAAATAAAGGTAACCATTCCCCCTATGAACAGAAGAAAGTTCATCAAAGCAACAGTTGTCGCAGCAGCGGCATCGACGGTGTTCAAACCGTTTTATATTCGTGCTCAGTCCAAGAAGTATCGATTTGGTTTTTCGCAAGTGACGACCGTTGAACCGTGGCGTGTACAGTTCAATAAAGATATGATCAAGGAAGCGGGTAAGCATCCGGAGCTTGAATTGATCATTACCGATGGCCAAGACAAAACAGAAAAGCAGGTGGCCGATGTTGAAAATCTGATCCAGCAGGGCGTTGACATCCTGTTAGTAAGCCCCAAAGAATCGGCCGGACTAACAGGCGTCGTGCTCAAAGCTATCGACGCGAAGATACCGGTAATCATTCTTGACCGAAATGTTGAAACTGACAAGTACGCGCAATTTATCGGAGGCGACAATGTCCTGATCGGTCGCGAAGCAGGTAAATACGCCGTGGAATTGTTGGGTGGCGAAGGGAAAGCAAAGGGCAATCTGGTCGAGTTGTGGGGTGGTATGGGGACGCAGCCGGCGCACGATCGTCACGATGGCTTCATGGAACACGTTGGCAAAGAATCGGGGATCAAATCGTTGTTGCAGCCGATGGATTGCGATTGGAAACAGCAGAAGGCGTACGAAGTGATGTCGACGGCATTGAAATCCTTCGATCACATCGATCTGGTCTATGGTCACAATGATCCCGAAGCCTATGGCGCATATTTGGCGGCAAAAGATGCCGGACGTGACAAGGAAATGAAGATTCTCGGCATCGACGCGTTGCCCGATGAAGGTGTCACCTGGGTATCAAAAGGCCAGTTAACTGCTACTTTCCTCTATGCGACTCCAGGGGCGGAGGGTGTCCGGCAGGGACTGAAGATCGTGAATGGCGAAAAGGTAGAGAAGAAAATCACACTGCCGACGATGAGAATTGATAAGACGAACGCCGAACAGATTCTCAAAGAGAACGGACTGGCGTAAGGAGGCGAGGAGTTACAGGAGTTGCAGAATAAGAGCGACAATGTGTTGTCCCGTTTGGCATGGTCCTGCGGGATTAGGTTATCTCTTCCTTCTGTAGCTCCTGCACTCCTGGACTCCCGCCTGCTTGATCCTTCGGCTCCGTCAACGTGAGCGGGCGGGCGGTTTCGAGTCGATTTTCGAGGTCGGCGGCAACTTTGGCGGCGAGATTGGCGTGGCCTCTATCGAACCTGAAGGAGAAACGGCGGTTTTTACCGAGGCTGTGGAGGCTCAACTCTTCGAAAAGCAATCGGCTCTCTAGCGAGACCTTGAATTGCTCAATCTCCAGCATCTTTGACGCGCTGCCAATCATGGTCTTGGTGATGAACCAGACCTTGGAAGGTGCCTCATTGCTCGCCACCAGATAGCCGAACCGTTGCGGTTCCAAATATTTTCCTTTGCCTGAAACGCACGGTACAGCCCAAGCGACTGTGGCTGCGGTGCCGGTCATGCGCCGGAACAAGGCGTCGTATCGCGAAGGCAGTTTGGCCGGGAGTCTATCGATGTTTTCTGCGGGGAATATTTGATTCAGTTTCCGAGAGATAAACCAAAGATGCATTGAAATCGATCGCCAGATTTTCGGGAGGAAATAGAAGGTCAGAGCGAATAAGAGGGCAAGGAATAGGAACACAGCGACCGGATAGTGCCAGAGCAGAGCAACGGCTCCGACCAGCAGCACGTTTTCGCCGGCGCTGACCGCGATATTTGAGAAGGGTTCCGGCGAAGTGTTGACCACCAGCCGCGTGCTGGCTTTCAGGCTGTGGGAGGCAAAGCTCATGGCTCCTCCCAGAAGGGCGACGATGACTTCAAAAACCGGAGTTGTCTGTCCGAGCGCTCTTGTCGCCAGAAATGCGCCACCGACGGGTCGAATAACCGTATGAGCAGCATCCCAAATTGAGTCCACCCAGGGAATCTTGTCCGCGAAAAATTCGAGTGCGAAAAGGATCCCGGAAATGAGGAGAACCGCCGGATCACTGAGGACAGAAAGCGACGAAAATTGTGGCGCAAGATGGACCCACCCAAAATGGATGGCGAGACCGGTCGAAAAAACAGTCAGATATAAACTGTAGCCCGATAGAGCTGCGAGCCCCAGCGCGACCGACAGAGTCTGGAGGACTTCCATAGTTGAATGAATAGACCTGGGATTTAGTTGAAGTAAACAAAGATCCAGAGGATGCAAAAACTAATGTGTTCACTTGTTCGAATCCTGATTCGGTGAAAGTATGTCGACATCAGGTGCTAACGGAGATTCTGCAGAATGGAAAAGGACCTTCTCGAAGGATTTGCTCGGTACCTGGAACTGCAGGCGGCGCTGGTCCCTGACCGACAGAACCAAGCTTCTCCGTGCATTACCATTTCGCGGCAAATGGGCTCCGGGGGGATTGAGATCGCCGAATTGCTTGCGGATCGACTATCGGAGAGCTCCAAATGCGCATGGGCGGTATTCGACCGACACCTGGCCGAACTGGTTTGGAATAATCACAATCTTCCGGATCCGTGTGTCCCGTTTTTTGAACGAGGAGATGCCTAAGATTGTCCATGATGCTGTTCAAGAGCTGTTAGGTGTCCGGATAACGAATTGGAACTTGGCAGAGCATACCGCGGCCACCATTCTGCGGCTCGCATGTCTCGGGAACGCGATTTTTATCGGAAGGGGTGCCAATATCATCACAGCGAATCAAAAGAGGGTCTTGCATGTCCGCCTGATGGCGCCCTTTGCGAAACGGGTGAGACAGATCGAAGAGCATCATCGCCTGGGTACGCAAGAGGCCGTAGAATTGATATCGGCGACAGACGATTCTCGGCGGCGGTATATCAAACACTACTTCAGAGCCGAGATCGACGATCCGATCAACTATCACTTTGTTATCAACACAGGCTTAACGGGATATGACGAGACGGCGCGCATTATCGCGGATGCCACAATGAACCTTCCATCTCGGACCTGCTAAGAACTCATTCGTGGCAAATCGAATGACGCGTGAACCAGCAAATGAATTTTATCCGGCAGTAACCTCGAAACTTGAAGAATCAAGATTTCCTCGAATGAGTTTCGCGAGAATATTTCTCTTTGGGGCTCCGAGTATCAGGTGCGAAGCGTCCGCATTTATCGCACGACCGACGATCATATGAGCCGTGAACGTCGCTCAATGCGAAACAGGGAGAACCGGGTGTCCATCGGGAAGGAGAGGAGAGATGTTTATCTTCGCGCCATTCTTTTGCCAACGCGCGCACAGCAATGGCCAAAGGAGAGCGAGACTGTGAGCGGTCCGATGAGCGAAACATGAGGCTATGAGCATGACAACAGTCCATTACGATGGCTTTGCCATCGAAGTCGTCCCTTCGGACCGGCGTAAAGCTGGCTTCTACAATGTTTTTTTGGACGGCGACAATTGGATTCTTGAAAATGTCCAAGGGGAGGAAAATGCCATAAGTCAAGCCAAACGCTTGATTGACGAGGCAAAGTAAGCCTGAGTTTCGGATAACGCGTTCGCATATTCCCGGGAGTCTGGAGCAACCTCTCAGAACTGTTCTGAGCCTGAGTTTGGGCGTGCTTGATCCGCAATTTTTTTGCCGCCCAAGGCTTGCCTCCTAAGTTTTGCCAGCGCGATCGTCGTTTCCCTTGAGGGATAGATGAGCAAAGGTTATCTCTTGTCCAATTAAGCCGGACTGAAACGATGATAGAAAATTTTGCAACCGACTTCCCAGGAGACGGGAAAAGTGGTGTGTTGCGAGCGTTTGGCCAGGACGCACAGGTTCTCGTTAGTTCTCAGCAAACGGGTGACGCCTTTTGCATGTTGCGGATTTCCGCTTCGCCCGCCAATGCTACGCCGCCGCACACTCATCGTGCGACCGATGAAACCTTTCTGATCGAATCCGGTGAAATCGAGGTAAATCGCGGCGGCGAGCTGCTCCATGGGCGAAAAGGTGACGTAATCTATCTTCCAAAAGGAATTCCCCATGCGCCAAGAGTGGTAGGGAACGACAAACTCACGGTAGTTATGTTGTGCGTGCCGGGTGGTTTTGACCGTTTCTTTGCGGCTTGCGCTGAAGAATTCAAAAAAGGAGAGCCTGAATTGCAGCTTATCGTGAAACTGGCAGCAGAGTATGGAATTGAGTTCCAAACCGCGTGAAACATCGTACCTGGATTGCTGGCAAAAGTCCGCCGCTCTCGCCCTGCCGCGGGCAGCGAATTAGGGTTCGCGTCCCTGCGGGCATCGAATTGCTTATTTCCAGTGCGAACCAATATACAACATGACCAATGGAGAACACGACGCCAAGATGGCCAGTGCGCTTTTGATGTATTCTCTAACTTTTTGCATGTTAGAAGCCTACGAGGCGACTCTCCAGCCCGCTGTACCGATTTTGGCGAATACTAACCCCGGAGCTTTTCTCTTGTTCGATGCGAATTCGCCCTTGCGCATTTTTTCTGAACGGAGGTCCGCCCGTCGTGCGCCGCGGTGTGTCCGACCTGTTTCCCGCCGGGATATCCTCGGAGATCCATTCGGGAATCCATCACTCGATGAAAAGGTTGAAGCTCCGCGCTCCTGTTTCGAGTGGCGAGTGTATTGATACATCCACAAGAAAATGTAAGATGTGAATATGAGTACCTTAAAGGCTGAAACGGCCAGAAGTAGCTTAGTTCTTGAGGAAAATAACCCGGCTCCGGCTTACTCCAAATTTACCTTCTATGGCATCCACACTTTCAGGTTTATCGATCGGGCAAATGAGACCACCGATAGTCCGCTGACTGATCTTTCCGAATTACGGGCAGAAGCGGCTCCCCAATTCAAAATTCAAGTCCAGTGAGTGGGAAATATGATGTCGCGGTGATTGGTTCGGGGTCCGGGGGAAGCGACGCTGCGCTTCTGGTAGCCGAAAAAGGGTCAAAAGTAATTTTGATCGAGAAGGATGCATTCGGTGGCACGCGTTTTCATCGGGGGTGCTACGCAGTTCGGGCGCTGCGCGCTTCGAGTCGAGTCTTTCGGCAGATCGCCCAAAGCAGGCAGTTTGGGATCGAAGCGGAATTGTTAAGAAGCTCTCTGGGGGACTGGATAAAAGCGCAACGCGCCGCCAGTGCTCGCCTTGCGGAAGACCTGCGAAATGATTTGCAGACCTTGAATGTACGGATTGCAAAAGGGAGTGGAACTCTGCTCAGTGAGCATCAAGTACGGATCACGGATTCTTTCGGAGAGCACGAGGATGTCGAGGCCGAGTACATCATTTTGGCGACTGGTTCGCGCCCTGACTTTTTGTCATCGCATAACTCTCGCTTCTTCAACAGCGACGATCTGATTGCTAGAGTCTATCCGCCTGCTCGATTGTTTATTATCGGCGGCGGTTATGTCGGCTGCGAGTTTGCATCGATCTATCGCGCGCTCGGATGCGGCGTCACTGTTGTAGAGCAGCGGGAACGATTATTGCCCAAATGGGATGCGAGTGTTGGCCAGCTCGTCGGCGAGGAACTTTCAGCAATGGGCGTCGAAGTCTATCTAGAGAAAAGGGTGGAGATAGATGAGGTACCAGACAGAGATGGATATCCGATTTTCACGAAACCAGACGGCAGTACAACCTCTCCTGACCTTGTTCTGGTGGCAACTGGGCGGCGCCCAAATGTAGAATCGCTGGGGCTCGAGGATCTGGGTATAGCCATGAGTCCTTTCATAGAGGTAGATTCGCAATTGCGAACGAGTCAGCGTCATATATTCGCAATTGGCGACGTTAACGGGTTGAACATGTTAGATAGTTCGGCATCAGCTCAGGCACGGATCGCTGTCGAAGCGATTCAGGGTGGTGATACTCTCTTCAACTCACGTTGGGTGCCGCGCTATCTTGATACTGACCCGCCTGCCGCTGCAGTCGGATGGATGGAAACCGAAGCTATTGATGCGGGATTAGAATTAGATGCAATGTCAGAAACCGTCCGGCTAGTTACTTCTGAGGATCTGACCGTTGCGGAGCCGTCCCGTACCCAATTAAAAGTGATTGTGGAACGCCATACGAAAAAGCTCCGGGGAGTTGTCATCATCGGGAATGGAGCTGCCGAAGTCATTAATCTTGCGGCTCTTGCGATTCAGAGAGGGATGACTTCCCATGAACTCGAGCAATTATTTCTGGTTCACCCTAGCGTCTCTGTGGCGCTGCAGCGCTGTGCCAAGAAATTTCATTAAGGGCGCAGGCAATCGTCTGCTTAAAGGAGCTCAAAAGGCACCGTCCCGATAGCTAATCGCCTCGCCACCGCGTCGCGATTCATCCGGCGGCGTTCTCAACGCTGCTCTACGAGCCTCAGACTTGGCGCGCTAGATCAGACCCTTGTCTTTGGAGGCTCTCCGCTATTTTCTGTGGATAACTAAATTCGTTAGGTTTGGCCACGTGATAGCGCTACGCTACGCCTGTTCAAGGTCGAATCCGGCATAAACGGCCTGCTCCCCCTCCATTTATTCCGTTTCTCGCTTGAGCAGACTTCGCTCCGCGCTGGGAAGGTTACTGTCTTTTGCGTTCGAGAGCCCCTGCGCTCGTTCCTCGCTACGGGCCTCTGAAGCGCAAAAGCTCTTGGTCTGTTATCCTGGAAGCCAAACAGGAGGGGGTTGGATTTGCATTTTGGGTGACCGTGGACTCAATAAGAAGGGATGACACCGGAAGAGCTTTTTACCGCAGCACTGGGATTGGGTCGGCAATGGCGAGTGGCCGAATGCCGCTTTGAGGGTGAACCCAAACGCTTGGAATTACGACTCGAGCACGTGCCCGGGGAACATTTCCAGTGCCCGGTCTGCAAAGCTTCGTGTGGAGTCCACGACACCATCGAAAGACGCTGGCGGCATATGAACTTTTTCCAGTACCGCTGTGAGCTGGTAGCCAAGGTCCCGCGCACTTGGTGTCGCACCGATGGGGTTCATCAGGTGCCAGTCCCCTGGGCCCGAGAAGGCAGCGGTTTCACCCTGATGATGGAAGCGCTCATGATGCTGCTCAGCGCGGAGATGCCCGTCGATGCCATGGCTGATTTAATCGATGAGCACGATACCCGGCTGTGGCGGGTCTTGATGCATTACGTTGAACAAGCTCACTCAAAGAGCGACTGGAGCGCCGTACGAAGGGTCGCCGTCGATGAGACCAGTGCCCGGCGCGGACGCCGCTACGTGACCAACGTGCTGGACGCTGAGAACTCACGTCTGCTCCTGATGGTCGAGGGACGCGGTGTCCAGGCCCTGGGAGCTTTTGCCGAGGCGCTACGCTTGCACGGCGGGGACCCCTCCCAAATCGAGGCGATCGCGATGGATATGAGCACCTCCTATATGAAAGGGGCCAGCCAATACTTCCCTCAGGCCAGGATCGTCTTTGACAAGTTCCACGTCATGGTGCTGGCTGGCAAAGCCCTCGAGGAGGTGCGCCTCCAATTGCAGCGCGAGGGAGCCCAGCTCAAAGGGGCGATGTGGACTTTACGCGGCAACCCCTGGAATCTCAGTCCAGAGCGTCAAGCGCATCGTAAAGACCTCTGTCGCCACTACACTCAACTTGGCCGTGCGATGAGTCTGCGTGAGACTCTCCAAGCCATTTACGCAAACTCCGACCGCCAGCTAGCCGAAGCTGAACTGCGGTGGTGGTGTGGTTGGGCAGCGCGCAGCCGCCTCTGGTCTTTTCGCCATTTGGCCATGACCATTCGTCAGCTATGGGATGGAATCCTGGCCTACTTCGATACCAAGCTGACCTCCGCCGCAATCGAGGCCGTCAACGGGATCATCCAGCTAGCAAAACGAATGGCTCGTGGCTTTAGAAACTTCGCCTACTTCAGAACCGCAGCCTACCACCGAGCCGGTCAGCTTAATCTGGATGTTCCAAACATGAGTTAACTTAGCAATTACCCACACCAAACAGCGAGGGACCTCTTTGGCTATGCCTTCCAGCGTTTGTTGTGTCCGTTTGCCAAGCGACCCCTGGACGATCAGTCCGGCCCAGACGCCCGTGTGATCCGACGGGCAGAACACAACCGCCACCCCATCGGCAGACCGGCAACAGAGAAGCGTCGAATCCCGGTGCTTTTCATAATAACCATCGAACAGTGAACCACGCTGCTCTTTAAGATACCGCTCGAAAATCGAACTGATCTCCTTCAGCGGTTTTTCGACTTGGCCGAAGTATTGTGGCACCTCGGCTCTCGAGTGGCTGCGCGGCAGAATTCCCATCGTCTTTTTGATTTCCTCGGAAAGAAGAAGATTTGACGCCAATTCCATAACTTTTCCCTTGTGAATGATTTTATGTTTTTACAGCACCAATTTTACTACCACAGAGTGCGAATACTAACCAAATCTTGGCCGGTATTTTTCACCTCTTGCGTCTTAGGTAGCAGCGTAACAGTATTCGAAATTGTATGTAATTAAGGTGACCGGGAAAATCCGGGGCGCTGAAATGACGGGCGACGACAAGCGGTTTGAGTCTACGATAGTAAACGCATTTCGAAGCCACGGTCACGGCGTCTGTGATCGAGTTCATTGCCGCAATTGCCTTGAACCGTTTTGTTTCGATCAGTCTGCATAAGAAACGCCAGCGAGATCGCTCTCTTGTTTGGCCATGATGCTGCGTCGTCTCTAACTTAACTGTGGCTCGGCAACTGCTGCAGGATATTCACACCATTGCCGTCCGATACCGCCCTGTATTCTAACGGCATCGCTGATGCGTTGGGGCTCTAGCAAATGCAAACTTTTTCAATCACTCACCAGGAGTCAGGGCTGAACTAAAAGGTAACCAATCACAAATCATGCCTGAACACGCTTCTATCACGATCGACGGCAAAGTGCACAATTATCCTGTCATGACGGGTACAGAGGGTGAGAAGTGCATCGATATCCGAAAGTTGCGCAGAGATTCCGGCTACATCACTTATGACGACGGATATGCCAATACGGGATCATGCTATGAGCGGAATTACCTTTATCGATGGCGAGACGGGAATCTTGCGCTACCGCGGTTATGCCGTAGAGGAACTCGCCGAACGTTCCGACTTTATAGAGGTCGCCTATCTCCTCATTTATGGGGAACTGCCGAACTCGGAGCAACTCGTTTCATTCCGCAATCTCATTCTCGGCAACGCGGCCATTCACCAAAGCATGTTTCACAGTTTCGCGGGTTTCCCGACCTCCTCCCATCCGATGGCGATACTCTCTGCCATGCTCAATTCACTTGGGTGCTACTACCCTCACATGGCCACCAACAACCGGGAACAGGACCTTGAACACTTGGATGTTGCCGCCACCATCCTGATTTCGAAGGTTCGGTCCTTGGCCGCCATGGCCTATCGCATGAAACTGGGGCGACCATTCATTTATCCCAAAAGCCAGATTTCGTATTGCTCGAACTTACTGCACATGATGTTCTCCGAGCCTTACGCGGACTATACTGCCAGCTTAAGAGTCGATCATGCCATTAACCTTTTCCTGCTCCTACACGCCGATCACGAACAAAACTGCAGCACTTCGACGGTACGAATGGTTGCGTCCGGGGGCGCCAACCTGTTCGCGTCTGTTGCTGCCGGGGTGTGCGCACTTTGGGGACCTGCACACGGCGGCGCGAATATGGCCGTTATTGAAATGCTCGAAGCGATTCATAAAGAAGGTGACGATGGTACAAGATTTGTAGAGGCAGCCAAGAGCGGGGATCGCAGCAAACGACTGATGGGCTTCGGCCACCGCGTGTACAAGAACTATGATCCGCGCGCTAAGATTCTTAAAGAAGTGTCAAAGAAACTCTTCGCCTCGATGCGTATAAAGGATCCCGTGCTTGATATTGCGGTAAACCTGGAAGAGATCGCCTCTCACGACGAGTATTTCATTGAACGCAAGCTTTATCCGAACGTGGACTTTTACAGCGGTATCGTCATGCGCTCAATAGGGATTCCAGTAGACTTCTTCACCGTTTTGTTCGCCATAGGCCGGATTCCAGGTTGGATCGCCAACTGGAAGGAAATTGCGATGGGAAATTCTCCTATCCACCGTCCACGACAGATTTACACAGGTTCGGTTTTGCGGAAGTTCGTCCCGCTGGAGGAGAGGCAGTAGCCGTCTGTTCCACGACGTTCCGGAAGTTCCCTGCACTCAATTCCCTGACGATCTTGCACATACTTTGGGCTGATCATACGAGCCTGTCCGGCGGCCGCGCTTTCAATTCGACTAACAACTCTTCCAGCACCACGGTGGCGAAGCTCGTGCACTGGTCGCTCATCGCGTAAGGCAGGATCAGTCGGCCGTCGTGAACCAGAGCTCCGCAGCTATAGACGACGTTCGGGACGTAGCCATCTCGCTCCTCCGGGGTCGGCTCAAGCAATGGCTCCGGTAGCCTTCCAATGACACGGCCGGGATCATCGAGGTCCAGCAGGATGGCACCGATTGCATATCGCCGCATCGCCCCCACGCCGTGCGTGAGTACCAGCGAGCCGGCGTCGGTCTCGATCGGCGAGCCGCAATTGCCTAGCTGCACAAACTCCCAAGGATAAGTCGGCCGCAGCAGCAGGCGCTTATCATACCAGAAGTGCAGCATGTCCGAATACATCAGGTAAATGTTTTCGCCGTACTGCCGCGAGAGCATCGCATAGTGGCCGCGCACCTTTCGTGGGAAAAGCGCCATTCCCTTGTTTTGCACTTCCGGCCCATTGAGCGTACTAATTTTGAAGCGCACGAAATCCTTCGTTTCGAGCAGCTGCGGCAATGCGACTTGTCCGTCGAATGCGGTGTAGGTCGCGTAGTATGTCGATCGGCCCGCCTCGTCATGAAACCTCACAAAACGGGCGTCTTCGATCCCGCGTGCCTCTGCGGGTGCCAAAGGGAAGATCACTCGTTCTGAGTACCGCTCCGACGGCTCAAAGCTGATCTCGTAGTTCGCACGCGCTACCGCTAGTAAATCTTCGGCAGTGCGTCGCACGCTGCCATCGAGTTGCCGAATACCGCGCGATCCCTCATTAGCGACTGCGGTAAGCTGCGCAAAAGTAAATTGCTCACCGAGCCGATCCATCAGGTGCTGCGCATCCGGAGAGAGCACACCGAGTTCGCGTAGCTTTCGCTCAAAGAGCAGCTATTCGAAGCTCGGATTCGGGTGCACCTCTGCCACGGTTACGAAACGGGTCGGCGGATTAATCGAGATTTGACCGTTCCCATCGACCACTCCAGTGCGGAACACGATCGATGACACATGCCCATCACCGATCGCGCGCAGACTAAGCACAAATCGCAACGTGCCCGGCGAAAGTCCTGATTGATCCGGATGCGGCACGATCGAGGGATTGAAAAGTGCCGCTGCCTCCAGCGAATATTCAAGCGTAAAGTAAGCGCCGGTTAGCAGCTTCTGCCACTCGTTGAGGGGTCGATCAGTGATGACATGTTCGCGCACCTCCTCAAATCGCCTGAGAAGAAATTCCTCCAGCTTCACGTGCCGCCCCTTGAAGCGGTCCGGCATGATTCTGGCCTCTTGCTCCGCTACACTGCGTTCCAGAGCCGTAACTCGGGCAACGACCCGTGTAAAGCGTTCATGATTGTCTAAATCAAATGGCCGGAAGAAAACACGGGAGGGATCGGGTCGGAGGTCGATATTGGTCCGGAACGCATTGATGGGCATAGCTGCAAAATTCAGCGGAAAATACACTCATTGGGCGGACAAGCAGGCAACTGTGCCCCTTGGGAACAAACGCGGAGACGGGCAAGACCAAGGAGAGTCTAGCATGAATGGACGGACCGCGAAACGACGACGTTTGCTGCTCCTGATCAGATGCACGAGCTTCCTCTGCGGTATTGCTGACGCTATTTGCCCGGGCCGGTTCGCCGCCTCTCTTAAGACGTATCCGGAATGATTTCGAAATGAATTGGGACGGTTATCGGGCGCTCGTCTTGCCAATTGTTTCTGCCATTTTCGGCCTCTTAGATTTCGCTCGCTATCGAATCTATAAAGAGTATTATGAATATTGCTATTATAGTCCTTGACTTTATGAAAACAAACCCGTTTTTAGCCGGCGTCCCCGCATTTGCTATGCGGAGTGACTAAGGAGAAGATTTTAAAGGGTCCGTTGGAACTATGATCGATGGTCATTACGGACAAAAATTGGGACGTTAGCCAATGTCTAGGAGTGTCCTTTGTCTGCGCCTTGACTTTCATGTCTTTAACTAAAAAATTGGTTCTCACCTTTTTATTAGTGACCTTGATCCCGATTGGAGTGATCATCTGGGTCTCGCGCCAGACTCTCGTTGAACAGGCTCAACAGCAGATCGGCACACGGCTCGAGGACAGCGTCGTACAGGTTGGGAAGAGTATGGACGAGTTTATGTTCAACTCTATCCGCAATATTCAAACGGTGGCGGCGGACCCTGATATGAGTTCGGGCAACCTGGAGATCGCCAACCGCCATCTGTCCCGCTTAGCCTACTCATTTTCCTACTTCGACCAAGTCATGCTGGTAAATCCTCAGGGCGTGATTATTGCCTCGTCCGATAGCTCGAGCCTTGGCGAATCGCTTTTTACGCATTTCGCCAACACCCGAAATGAGTTTGAGATGGCCCTTCGCGGCAGGCCCGGCTCTGTGTATGTTTCCGGCCCGGGTGATGATTGAAAATTCCCTGAGCCAGCCGGCAGCCGATGAGCACCTGAGTAACAGACTCCTTAGTATCCAGATACTGGTATCGGTGCAGGACAGCGAGGGGCGCCCGGTGGGTGTGATTGTCGCCAATGTGTTGACGCGCCAGCTGCTTTGGCTCTTGCAAGATCTGAAACAGCAAGCTCCTGGAGACGAATTTCCCTATTTACTGGATAAGGCGGGGCTGGTGCTGATGAGTGCTGACCCGCGGGCCCGCCTGCTTTCGGCTCCTGCTGATGTGACAAGCGGAGAGTTACGAGCTGCAATGGGCAGTGTTAGCAATGGACACCTGGTGTACACAGACTCCCGCGGACACAAGCTGATGGCCGGCTACACCGGCTTAGCGACTTATGGCGACAACAATGCTGGCGGCTGGCGGCTGATCAGCCTGGCCTCTTACCGGACAATCATGAAACCGGCGGACGAGTCATTTAACCGGATGATGGGTATACTCTTGGCGACGCTTTTGGCGGCGGGTGTCCTTGGCGTCTTGGTCTCGCGCCGCCAGGTTAAACCTTTATTAAAATTAACCGAGGGAGCAAAGACGATTGCCGCAGGGAACTACGACACCCGGGTGGTGGCCACCACTCACGATGAAATCGGCGTGCTGGCCAACACTTTTAACCAGATGGCTGATGTGCTGGAGGAGAGAGCCGCCGAACGCACCCAGGCTCAAGAGGCGCTCTCCCGCGCAAATGCCGAACTGGAGCAGCGCGTGGGGAACGCACCGCACAGCTGGTCGCGGCAGAGCGGGCTGCTCGCGAGAGCGAGGCAGAGCTAAACGCCTACTTCGACGCATCCCCAGTTGGTATGGTGGTAGTGGACCGGCAACTTCGATATTTGAAAGCCAACCAGCGACTGGCGGACATGACCAAGGTGCCGATTGACGCTCGCCTTGGTAAAACTGTCCGCGAAATTGTCCCGTTGCTGGCAGACATTCTCGAGCCGCTCTACCAGCAGGTATTCGCTACCGGCAAGCCAATTCTTAACTTCGAACTGAGCGGAGAGCCAGAGGATATCTCAGGCGAGCACCGTGACTACCAGCTTTCTTTTTTTCCTCTGATGGGAGCGGACGCGAAGCCCAAGGCGGTTGGCGTGGTGACGATCGAAATTACCGAGCAAAAACGCGCCGAGGTGGAGACTAATTACGCCAAAATGGCCGCCGAAAGAGCCAGCCGCGCCAAGAGCGAATTCCTGGCGAACATGAGTCACGAGATCCGCACCCCGATGAACGGCGTGATTGGCATGACCGAGCTCCTGCTTGGAGACCGCCGCTCACGGTTGAACAGCGCGATTTCGCCCATACGATTCGTTCCAGCGGCGAGGCGCTGCTCGCCGTCATTAACGACATCCTGGATTTTTCGAAGATGGAAGCAGGTAAAGTTAACTTTCGAGGAACTCGACTTCAATTTGCACAGCGTGTTTGATGGAACCCTCGAGCTTACTGGCCGCACATTGCCAAGAAAAAGAGATCGAGCTGGCCGGCCTCATCGAGCCCTCTGTCCCGACCCGGCTGCGCGGCGACGCCGGGCGGATCCGGCAAGTGCTGACTAACCTGGTTGGGAACGCGATCAAGTTTACCGAAGTTGGAGAAGTGACGGTACGCGTCTCCTGTGACATGGAAAAGGAGCAGGAATGCGAGCTGCGGTTTAAAGTCAGTGATACCGGCATGGGAATCTCTCCAGAGACCCAGAAAAAGCTTTTTGAGGCATTTGCCCAAGCCGACAGCTCGACGACGCGAAAATTCGGCGGTACCGGTCTGGGATTAGCCATCTCCAGGCAGTTAGTCGAAAAAATGGGCGGCGAGATCGGCGTGGAAAGCGCTATAGGGAAGGGCTCGACCTTCTGGTTTACAGTGCGTCTACGAAAATCACCGTCACTTCAGTCCACCTTGGACAGTAATCACCGGCTGGTTAATATGCGGGCGCTCATGGTCGATGATAATGCCGTAAGCGGCCAATTTATCCACGAACAGATCGTTGCCTGGAAAATGCGCAACGGCATCGCTACTACCGGAGCCGAGGCGCTGAGCCTCCTGCATAGAGCGGCGAGGGAAGGGGACCCTTATCCACTGGCCATCATTGATCAACAGATGCCGGACATGGACGGCATGGCGCTGGCGCGGGAAATCAAGGCCGACCCGACAATTTCCGACACCCGGCTCATCTTGCTCGCTAATTTCGGCAAGCGGGTCAGTTCGGAAGAATTGCACGCTTCGGGGTTTGCGGACTGTTGTTCTAAGCCAGTGCGGCAATCTGCCCTGTTCGATTGCCTGGCAAATGCCATGGGCGAGGCTCCGGCTACATTGCCACATTCGCGTGCTGAACAACAGCCGCCCTCTTCACCCGTCCCGCGGCGGCAAAAGGTTCGCGTGCTCATTGCGGAAGACAATCCGGTGAACCAATTGGTCGCCTTAGGGCAGTTAAAACAGCCTTGGCTATACTGCAGACACGGCATCCAACGGGCGGGCGGTCCTGGACGCGCTTGAGCACACCCATTACGACATCATTTTGATGGATTGCCAAATGCCCGAAATAGATGGTTACGAAGCGACTCGCCGTATCCGCGCCCGCAACGGCGGCTTCCCACAACCCTACATCATCGCCATGACCGCTCATGCCATGACCGGCGACAGTGAGAAGTGTCTGGCGGCCGGCATGGACGACTACGTTAGCAAGCCGGTAATCTTGGGGACGCTCGCGGCGGCTCTGGCCCGGGCCGGTCTCGCGATTGTGGAAACTCCCGCGCCTGCTGCTGGGTAGTAATTGTGTCGTTGTGATCTCGACTTCGATGAAGATTCATCATCTCACGATCGCCGATGCCTTTGCCAGCCTGCAGAGCGGTCTCGCCGGGCTGAGCGAGTCCGAGGCGGCGCGGCGACGTGATGAGTTCGGCGCAAACCAGGTCGAAGAAGTCGCGCACGAGTCCCTCCTGTTCACGTTTGCGAAGGAGTTCGTGCACTTCTTTGCGCTTATCTTGTGGATTGCTGCGGTGCTCGCGTTTGTCGCGGAGTGGCGCAATCCCGGGCAAGGGATGGCGCTGCTCGGATTTGCGATCGTCGGCGTCATCCTGATCAATGGCGTGTTCTCGTTTTGGCAAGCGTATCGCGCCGAACGGGCGCTGGCCGTGCTCAAGAAGCTGCTGCCGAATGCGACTAAGGTCATGCGTGCAGGAATCGTGCGGCAGCTGCCCGCCGCCGAGCTGGTGCCGGGCGACGTGATCTTGCTGGAAGCCGGCGAGATCCTGCCCGCAGACTGCCGACTTGTGGAGGCATTCGGCGTGCGGGTGAACAACGCAACTATTACGGGCGAGTCAGTCCCGTCCTCACGCGACACCGAGCCGTGCGAAGAGCCCGAGCTGATCCACAGCCGCAACGTTCTTCTTGCTGGCACCTCGATCGTTTCCGGCGAAGCAAAGGCGCTCGTCTTTGCCACGGGCTCGCACTCCGCCTTCGGC
>CAVVII010000028.1:0-106197 GCA_963748055.1 uncultured Verrucomicrobiae bacterium
CGTTCGATCCCGTAGCGCGGACGCAGCAACGCTGCGCGCTTGTCCGCGATGCCTGCGTGGAGCTTGTTGCGATACGTGGTCGCGTCCAGCTCCGCGCCCTCGGCGTGCGCGTAGAACGTCACAAGCCGGTGTGCGAGCCTGTCGATCTCTTCCGGCTTCACCGCCCCGTGTGCGATTCGCGCATCGAGCATGTCGGCGCGCGGCAAGCGCCGCATCTTGACCAGCCAGTCCACGGGCTCGCCTAGGGCGCCGACTCGCAGCGCTCCGCGGTAGCGTACGAGTGGCGCCACCTCGATGTACACGCTCGCCGCGAGACGTCGGTTCAGCGTGAGCTCTTGCTGACACGCGTTGTGTCGCGCTTGGATCGTCGAGTAGTCAGTGCGGGCAGCGTGATCGGCTTCTTGAGCGATACACATGGTCGTCCGTAGAAATTACCCATGACATGTGAGTCTCGATGGTCTCGACGCTGTGCACGAGTCCCGGATAGCTCGCAGGTCTGCGCAAGCCGCGACCGTCTCGCTCAGCCGCACTTGCGCGCGGCGCTTGCAGCCAGGACAATTCGCTGATCATCCCGCTCGACATCGTGGTCCTCCCAGCCGGTGCATTCGGCAAGCCTACGACCTGCGACGTGCTTCGCCACGCGTCGCGGCGCTTGCGCTGCTGTTCGGGGGCCGCACAGGGCTCGTCGTGTACGCGCGGGCATCCGCCACGGCCATATGCGCACTCAGCGTTTGGCGTGCCTCGCGAGATGCAGCTCGAGGCGGAGCCGTCGCTGATAGAGGGCAAAGCCGATGGGCATCGGCAGCCAGAAGCTCAGAAAGCGGAACATCAACGTCGCGGAGAGCGCCGTCGCGGTCGGGACACCGGCGACCTTCAGCGCCACGACCGACATGGCCTCGAACGTGCCCAGTCCGCCGGGCGATAGACCGATCGTGCGAAAAAGGTGGCGAGCATGAAGCTCGCGAACACGGCGCCGGCGCTGGCGTGAACACCAAGCGACCGAATCAGGACCCACAGCGTGGTCGCATCGAGCAGGATGATGCTGAGCTGCCAGCCGCTCGCCAGACCCAACAGCCTAACGCTGTGCGACAGCTCTGGCTGCGCATCCGTCATGAAGTTCAGCATCGCGCGCAGTGCGCGTATGCGCAGCAAAGTCGCGGGAGCTCCGGGCCGACGACCTGCCAGCGATAACAAGATGACGCACCACAGCGCAGCGAGCGCGGCGAACACACTCACTGTCACCGCGAGCGCTGCGCTACCGGCGCCATAGTAGCTCGCGGCGCGCCAAGCCAAGAGTAGGCTCGATGCGTACGCGAGCTGGTACGAAGCGATGCTCACGACGACACTTGCTGCTACTAGCGGCCGCGGCATGCCGGCACGCTGTAGCCGCCCGGGCGAGCATCGTCCGTCGAGCCCGGCGCTCGGCAGCGCTTGGTCCATGAACAACTTCATGAGGCTGACGCGGTATACCGTCGCCACCTGCAAGTGCGCGGCGCCCGCCCGCGCGACGTCGCGAAAGATCTCGCCTTGCGCAACATCATGCCGAGACACTTGGAGCAGCACCGCCCCGACAAACCACCACGGCTCGGCCCGCGCCGCGGCGATCTCGGCGAACTCACGCGCATCGGAGAGCCGGAACGCGACCGCGACTACCAGCGCAAGCAGCGCTAGTCCCAGCGCCCAAGCCCAGCGATCGTGCCGGCCCAACCGCTCACCCATAGCGCCGTGGAGCCGCGATGTGGTCGCATCCTGCATGCTATTCCAGCGTGCTCGGCGCAGGCTGTGTCCAGCGCGCCGCCAGCGAATACCTGTCCGGGCGCGCTCGAGCGCACGCCGCAGTTGGTTTGAAAGTATCGGCCATGGCGATCTGCACCTCGTTTACGAGGTGCGTGCGCGCAAGTGCACGTGGTCCGGCGTCGCTCGTGACCAAGAGACGCGCAGCAGGCGTTCGACCTCGTTGTCGCTCGTCTGGCCGAAGATGCGGTAGTGCTCGCCCACGGAGAACTGCCGTCCGGGTCGCTGCGGACAGATGAAGCTCATCCACCTCGTGCGCGATGCTCGCGCAGGTCTCGGGCGCACCGACTGGAACGGCCGCCACGAGATGCTTGGGCTGTTGTTTGCGGATCATGCGCAGCGCGGCGCGCATCGTCGCGCCAGTGGCGAGCCCGTCATCGACGACGATGACGGTGCGCCCAGCCAGCTGCAGTGGTGGTCTGCCAGCGCGGAAACGCTGCTCGCGGTGCTGCGCCTCGGCGCGCCGAGCCGCCAGCATCTGCGCGAGCTCCTCGTCGTCGACGCCGACCGACACAGCAACTCTTCGTTCAGGGACGTGGTTCCGTCGGCTGCGACTGCGCCGATTGCGAGCTCGGGTTACGAGGCGCGCCGAGCTTGCGCGCGACGACCACGTCCAACTCGGCGTCCAAGAGCGCGCGCGACTTCGTAGGCGACCGGGACGCCGCCACGCGGAATGCCGAGCACGAGGGGATTCGTCGTGCGTAGATGGCTGAGTGCTCGCGCCAACTGCTCGCCGGCGTCGACCCGATCGTGAAACACAAAGGATCGCGAGCTCGAGCTGTCGTAGTGCCCAATGCCGTCTTGGCGCGGGATCATAGGTCACCTGTCCATGTCTGATGTGCCAACGTTCGAGGTGGCCGGCACCGAGCCAGCGCACGAACCAGTCTCGAGCCAGCACGCAACCTCTTCCAGCCTGCCCGGCTCCTCGAACAAGTGGCTGGCTCCGGGCACCACTTCGAATGCGCCCTTGCACTGCAGTTGTGCATACGCCCAGCGATTCAACTCCAAGACCTCTGCATCTTCACCGCCGACGATGAAGAGCCTGGTGCGCTCACGCGTCCCAACACGTCTGCGCTCACGAGGTCCGGCCGTCCGCCGCGCGAGACGACGGCTCCTATGTCGTCTGGGCGTTCGGCAGCGGCTATCAGCGCGGCTGCAGCTCCCGTACTGGCGCCGAAGTAACCGCTACGCAGCTTGCGGGTCTCGGCTTGGCTGCCGAGCCACTCTCTCGCGAAGACGAGACGCTCGGCCAGAAGTTGCACGTCGAAGCGCAACATGGCGCCGGCTCGCTCCGCGGCTTCCTCGCGCTCCGACAGTAGGTCCATGAGCAAGGTTGCGAGGCCGGCTTGCTGCAGCACGCTCGCCACGAGGCGGTTACGCGGACTGTGGCGACCGCTGCCGCTGCCGTCGGGCAATACCCCGCAGATGCCGGACGCCCCTACGGGCAGCGCCAGGTCGCCGTGCAATGGGCCGTGAGGTGCGGGGATGCGCACGGCTCGAATCGGCGCTTCGGAGCTTCGGGCGTGTAGTTGTGTCATGGCGCATTGCTTCGGCGAGCGACCTGTCGCTCGTCGAGGCAATGCAACGTCAGTGCCATTGCCGCGCGAAACCAAGCTTCGACGCGAACGGCGCGAACGGCAAAAGCAGCGCAGCAGCAGAGTTCGGGACGAGGTTGCGGTCGTCGCGCGCGCGCAAGAAGTGCATCGCGGCGACGTCCGACGTGCGCGTTGTGCGGGCAACGGCGCTCGACTGTCTGCGCTTCTAGTCGATCTGCGTTGCATCCAAGGCACGAAACAGCGAGAGGAAGAGAGTCCATGAGCTACACACGCATTTTGTTTGGCGACGAAGCCAGGGCGAAGGTGCTCGAGGGAGCCAAGGCGTTGGCCGACGCGGTGCGCCCGACCCTCGGTCCGAAGTCCAAAGGGGTACTGATGAGCAAGAAGTGGAGCACGCCGATTGTCTGCGACGATGGCGTGAGTGTGGCGCGTGAGGTTCGGCTACAGGACCCGATCGAGGATCTCGGTGTACAAATGCTGCGGCAAGCGGCAACTCGCACCGGCGATGCCGTGGGCGACGGCACCACCACCGCCACGTTGCTCGGCTACGGGTTGTAGCAGAGGGGGTGCGCAACGCGTCGCCGGCGCGAGCGCGATCGAGCTCAAGCGGGGCTTCGACGTGGGATCGCGCGCCGCGATCGCAGCCTTGCGGGACCTCGCGAAGCCGAAGCCACACGCTCCGAGAAGGTGAGATCGCCAGCTCCGCGCACAGGCGATGCTTGCGATCGGTGAGTTGGTGGCGGCCGCGATCGAACGTGTCGGCGCCGAAGGTGTCGTGTCGGTGGAGGAAGCGAAGGGCACCGAGACCGAGCTCGACGTAGTAGAGGGCATGCGCTTCGCGGCTACCTGTCGCCTTACTTCGTCAACGAGCCCGACAAGATGCAGGCGCTGCTCACCGAGCCTTTGATCCTGCTCTACGACAAGCGCATTTCGAACATGAACGTGCTGGTGCCGCTTTTAGAGGCGGTGGCCCGCGCCGGACGGCAGCTGCTCGTCGTCGCCGAGGACATCGAAGGCGAAGCGCTGGCGACGCTGGTCGTCAACAAGCTGCGCGGCGCGTTGCCTTGTGCAGCGATCAGGGCGCCCGGCTTGGAGACCGTCGCAAGGCGCTGCTCGACGACATCGCCGATTCTCAACGGCGCGGAGCTCTTCGCCGAGGAGCTGGGCAGCAAGCTCGAGCACGCGCAGCTCGAGCAGCTCGGCACGGCCAAGCGCGTGATGCATCGATCACGACTCGACCACGATCGTCGGCGGCGGTGGAGACAAAGCCGCGCTCAAGGCGCGTTGTGAGAGTTGCGGCGGCAGGCAAAGACGCCACCTCCGACTATGATCGCCGAGAAGCTGCAGGAGCGCTTGGCCAAGCTCTCCGGCGGGGTCGCGGGATCCGCGCGGGCGCCCCGACAGAGGCCGAGATGAAGAAGCGCAAAGAGGCGTTCGAGGACGCAATCAGCGCGACGCAGGCCGCACTCGCCGAGGGCATCGTGCCCGGCGGTGGACTGGCGTTGATCCGCGCGATCGGCGCCGTCAAAGCTTGCGAGCCGGCCCATCAAGGGGATCAGCTCACGGGTCTGCACGTGCTCGAGCGCGCGATGGAGATTCCGCTCCGGCAGATCGCGCAGAACGCGCAGTTGGACGCAGCGGGTAGCCATGGAGAAGGTCGCGAGCGGCACGGGCGCATACGGACTCGACGCAGCGCAGGCGCGCTACGACGACTTGTTCAAGCTCGGCATCATCGACCCGGTGAAGGTCGTGCGGGTCGCGCTGGGGACGCAGTCTCGAGCGCCGGCACGCTGCTGCTCTGGAGGTGCAGTCGGACGAAGCGAGAGCCGCTGCCCGGCCAGGGCCTCGGCTGATGCGCGTATGCGGCGCGCAGCAGCCTGGGCTGCGCGCCGCATACGGGATCAAGGTAGGTGGGCAAGCGGAGCCGTCACTCCTACGCGGAACGGGCTTCGGCTGGTTGCCCGCGCACCGTCAGCACCGGCACCGTCGACGTGCGTACGACCTTCTCCGCAACGCTGCCGAGCAGCGCGCGCTGGAAGCCCGAGCGCCCATGCGTACCGACGACGACGAGGTCCGCGTGCTGTGCTTCCGCGGTCTGGCCGATGCAACTCCAGGCCGAGCCTGCGCTGACTACACCCTGCGCTTGCACGCCATGCTGCTTGAGCCGCGCGATGCAGCCGTCCATCTGCTCTTGTGCGGCCTTTTGCGTGGGTGTGAACAGATCGATCGTATAGAACTCGGCGCCGGGATACACGGGCATCTCGAATGTGTGCACGACAAATAAGCGCCCGTCCGTAGCCGCTAGCGCGAGCTTCGCCGCCATGTCCACGGCGGCTTGAGAGCATTCGCTGAAGTCCGTACCGACGACGATGGTGTGGAACATCACGGGCGATGAAGTGGCCTGAGGCATTGATCGAGTCTCCGGGGTTCGAGGTCGTGCGAGTGCGATTCGAGGGGCTACGCCACTGCCGTATTGCATCGCATGTGCCACCCGCGCCGAGCACGACGGCCCTGTAGCCGCGCGAGCAGCGCATCGATGCGTGCGACCAGGCGGCGCAGCGTCTCGGCAACGAAGAGTGCCCCCCTCTATGATTCCTCGTTCTGTGCCATAGACTGCGGGCCGTGCGTGTCGTCGGTACCTGCCATGTCTATCAAGCTGTCGACCTCGGATTTGCGGTCGACCTGTCGCGCGCCGAGCAGATTCTCGCCGGCGACCAGCTATCGCGCCACTTCAAAAAGCCCCGCCGAGCGCCCGAGGCTCAGCAGCTGCCGCGCCACTCGTTCCGCATCGCGCAGGGGGGCTTTCCGGTGCAGGTGGGTGCTTTTCGCAGCGAAGGCCCTGTCGAGGTAGCCCTGTGGGAGTTCGGGGCGGCGAGCTTCGGCTACCGGATCCCGATCGACTGCGAGCTCTCCGAGCTCGTCCCGCTCTGCGACGCGCTGTGGGACCATGCCGCGCTGCTGCGCGATGCGCGCCAACGCTCCGAGCAGCTGCTGCAGGCGATCCAGGACGCCGTCGACAAGCCCTCGCTCGGCGCGCGCATCGAGGACTACGTGCTGTTCGAGCTCAAGTTGCCGGACGCTACGCCGGTCGAGACGCTGTGGACCGAACACGCGGCGGTGACCGCGAGCATCCTGCGCGCCGAGCCTGGGGCGCTGTCGGAAGAGGAGGTCCGCGACGCGCTCGCCATGCGCTGTGCGTACGTTCGAGACGAGGTTGTGCTCGTCGATTGGTTTGCGGCGCTCTTGGTTGGCGACGACATGGAAGACGAACGGCTGGTGCTCGAGTTGAGCGTGACCGAGCTGCTCGAGCTCCGCGAGCTAGACGAGCAACTCGATCGCGGCATCGACGCCGCCTATGCTCTGTTGACGCGCAAGCGCTCGTGGTTCTCCTCGCTCAGCACGCGTGCGGCCGACCTGAGCCAGGTCTCCCAGCTGCAGGCCGACGCCGCAGTCCTGTTCGAAGGTGTCGACAACGCGCTCAAGCTGCTTGGCGACCAGTACCTCGCGCGCCTGTACCGGGTCGCCTCCGAACGCTTCCACTTGCCGCAGTGGGATGTGAGCATCGAGCGCAAGTTGCGGCTGCTCGACGGCATCTACGAGAAGTTGTCGGCACGCGCCGCGAGCCGCCGCTTCGAGGTGCTCGAGGTCGTGATCATCGCGCTGATCGCGATCTCGACCGTGGTTCCTTTCTTGGTTTCGGCGCTCCCGTGAACGCTCGGTGCACGCCGGGACGTGGCATGGCAGGATGATGGCGGACCGGGGCTAACGTCGTGGAAATCATCGCGACTCACGACAACGCAGACTTCGATGCCATCGCATCTGCCGTGGCAGCGACGAAGCTCTACCCCGCTGCGCACATCGTGTTGGGCAAGCGCCTTGGTCGCGATGTCCAACCCTTCATGTCGCTGCACAAGCTGCATTTTCCTCGCTACGCTGCGACTGACATCGAGCGCGACGTCGGAAGCGTCCACCGCGTGATCTTGGTGGACGTGCGGCGCGCCGGGCGGCTCGGTCATCTTCCGCGTCTGCGTGCTCGCATACTCGCTCGGGACGACCAACTCGACGTGCACGTATGGGATCACCACCGCTCAGCCCCCGACGACGTCTCGACGAGTTTCGAGCGAGTCGAGCGCGTGGGTTCCGCAACGACCCTGCTCGTCGAGGAGATCCAAAAGCGCGGCATCGCGATCGACGTACCCGAGGCGACTCTGTTCGCGCTCGGCATACACGTCGACACCGGCTCGCTTCGCTACTCGGGCACCACCCCGCGCGACGCAGCTGCGGTGACTTGGCTGCTGGGGAGTGGAGCGAGCCTGTCCGTGATCAACCGTTTCATCGCTCCGCCGTTCAGCGCCGGGCAGCAACGCGCGTTGGTTGCGCTACTCACGGCGATCCGGGTTCAGCGAGTGGCGTCCACGCGCATCGGCCTCGCCCAGCTTCCGGAGGGCTACGCGGTCGACGGGCTCGCCGACGTCGTGGAGGAAGCGCTGCGGCTCGAAGATCTACAGGCACTGTTCGCCGCGTTCGCGCTGAATGATCGTGCGGTGCAGATCGTCGCGCGCGCTCGAGAACCGTGGGTCGACGTGGGCGCCGTGCTCGCTGCCGTAGGCGGCGGCGGTCACGAGACCGCAGGTGCCGCGGTCGTACGCAATGCGGATACGCAGACTGCGCTCAACGCAGTGCTCGGCGCGCTACGCGCCAAAGCGCCGACGCCCACGCTCGTAGAACACATCATGTCGAGCCCGGTGCACGCGGTCGCCGCTGACAGCAGCATGGCCACGCTCGCAGCTACGCTCGCCGCCTGGCGCCATACCGGCGCCCCCGTGATGAAGGAGGGTCAGCTGCTCGGCATCGTATCGCGCAGCAACGTGGCCTCCGCGCTATCGCGCGGCAAGCAACACGAGTCGGTCTCGCGTCACATGTCGCGGTCGGTCAAGACCATCGAAGTCGGCGCGACGCTCGACGAAGCGCTCGCGCGCATGACGGCTTGCGACATCGGACGCTTGCCAGTGCTGCGCGCAGGGCGCGTGGTCGGCATCGTGACGCGTTCCGACGTGCTCCAGCAGCTCTACAAGGCGCACTGAGCTGCCGCGCAGCGTACTGGACCATTTCCCGGGAACGCGCATGCACGAGAAACTCACCCCCGGATAATAGGTGCGGAGCACCTGGTGCCCGCAAAAGCGGGCGACAAACCCAAGCGCGTCCTGCAACTTCTGCGCGCTCACCTCCAGCGCTTCGTGATCGTCACCACAGAATGCAAGAAGCGCTGTCCGCTTGTACTCGTCGGTCTCCGGCAGCGTTCCGCCTCCGAGCGCGTGGCACATCGATTGCTGAAGAGCACTCCCGTGTAGGCAGTCCTCTGAACCGGAAGAAATGACATCATGGCAATCACGCGTTGGAATCCATTTCGCGAATTGGAAGATATGAACGAGCGGTTGAATCGCGTCTTCGGCGGTTCTGCTCTCGCACGTGACCAAGAATCGAGTCGCAAAGATGCGCTCGTGGGTTTCGATTGGGCCCCCTCCGTGGACATCGCGGAAACGAACGAAGAGTTTCACATCAAAGCGGAGCTCCCCGAGGTCAGAAAAGAGGATGTGAAGATCGACGTCCAAGACGGCGTGCTGCGCATCGCAGGTGAGCGCAAGCATGAAAAAGAAGAGCAGAACAAGAAGTGGCACCGCGTCGAACGGTCGTACGGCTCATTCATTCGCACGTTCACACTGCCGAGTGGTGTCGATGAGTCCAAGATTCGCGCCGAATACAAGGACGGAGTCTTGAACGTGCGGCTCCCGAAATCCGCGACCGCGAAATCCAAGGCGATCGAAGTTAAAGTCAGCTGATAGTGTGCGGCGTCCTCGTGCCGGCCTGCGTGCCAAGGGCCGGCACGGCGACCATGGGTCAGGATTGCCGCCACGCATGGGGCACCTGCCCCTACCGCAGTATGATGCAAAGTCAGTCCACGTGACCCGACCGCTAACCCCCCAAGCCGCGAGCCTGGTCTTGAATCGCGCATTCGCCGCGACTGCAGGCGCCGCGCTGGTGCTGGACTCGGAGCTGCGCGTCGTGTTGGCGACCGAGAGAGCCGAAGAACTGCTCTGCAGTCGCGTCTCGCTTGGCGCTTCGGCGGCCAAAGTGCTCTGCACCAACTCACCCAAGCGGGAGCTCGCACAGGCTCTGGTGGAAGGGCGGTCCATCTCAGCGCTCATTCCACATCCCGCGCAGAACGCGAACGGTCGCCTTCTGCGCGTACGCTCGATCACGCTCGGGACAGCTCCGGACCTGCAAGGCTTCATCTTGTTGCTCGACGAGGGGTTTGGCGCCGGAGACGAGCCGGTCCAGTTCCACGGCATGTGGACGCGGAACCAAAAAATGCGCGAGCTCTTTCGGATCATCGAGCGGGTCGCACCCGAGGATGTCACCGTGCTCGTGCGAGGAGAGACCGGAACCGGCAAGGAGCTCGTAGCCCAAGCCATCCACGCCGAATCCCCGCGTGCCAAGGGTCCGTTTCGAGCCATCAACTGCGCTGCACTGCCGGCGAATCTGCTCGAAAGTGAGTTGTTCGGCCACGTACGCGGTGCATTCACGGGCGCGGTGCGTGACACGCAGGGCCACTTTCAACTCGCGCACCGCGGCACCTTGTTCCTGGATGAAATCGGAGAGCTGCCCCTCGAGCTCCAAGCCAAGCTGCTCCGGGCCTTGGAGACGCGAAGTGTTCTTCCGGTGGGCGCGCAACACACCGTGCCGATCGACGTGCGCATCGTGTCCGCCACCCACCGCGCCCTGCGGCAGGAAGTCGAGGCCGGTCGATTTCGCGCCGATCTGATGTACCGCCTGCGCGTCATTCCAATCTTCCTGCCAGCGCTGCGCGAACGGCGAGAAGACATCGCTGTGCTGTGCGACAAGCTGACGCTCGAATACAACCGAACCCGCAGGCGCCGCGTCGAGCGCCTTGCGCCGCATGCCATCGAAGTCCTGGAGGCATACGACTGGCCGGGCAACGTGCGTGAGCTGCAGAATGTACTCGCCTACGCCTACGCGATCGGCGATGGCCCGCTGCTGCGGGCGAGCGACCTTCCTCCCGAGTTGACCGAAGGCAAGCGCCAAGATGGCCACGACGACTCGGTGCGAGTCCCCGCCGGTGAACCTGGAAAGCCGCTGGACCGCGAGTCGCGCAAGCTTCTCGAGATCCTGGAACGCGCGCACGGCAACAAGAACCAAGCAGCCAAGATGCTGGGCGTAAGCCGCGTCACGCTCTGGCGCCGGCTGCGCGCGCTCGGGATCGAGCCGTAGGCCGATCCGCGATCACCGGACGACTCAGCCATGGCGCGTCTCGATGTGCCCGCGACTACGCTCGCCGACCTCGACACGCGGAACATCGCGAACCTCAGTGAGCGTACCGCGTCGCCATCAGCGTTCCACAGCGAGCTCGGTCGTGGCCGAGGCCAGGGTGAAGGTCTTCTCGGGTGCCGCCTCGAACATGGAGCGGAATTGCTGCGCTTCAGCACTTGCGTCGGCAAACAGATCGGTGGCAAACGGCGTCGCAAGCGGCTGATAGCGCAAGTCTGCGCGTAGCAGCAGCCGCGAGCCGCCGGGGATCCCGGTCACGCGGTAGGTGAGCTCGTCTGTTCCACCCAAGAAGTCATCATCGTCACGAGCTTCACCCTTCACTGCGATCTCTGCCGGCAGCGCTAGCTTGTCGGCCCCGATTGGAAGCAGGCGATTGTCCTTGAGATAGGTCGCGCCGCGCAGCAGCGTGTAGGTGACTCGCCCGTCGAGATCACCCATCACGCTCTCATAGATCTGCACCTGACTCGCGTCATCGATCTGGTCGTGATGCGGTTCGAAGCGCACACCGGGCGCGAGTTCTGCGTCGTCGCCTGCGATGCTGCCATCGGGGCGCGACGCGCCTGATTCGAACAGCACGCGGCCCCGCTTCGTCCGACACTGCGAAGTGCACGAAGACACGCCGCGACGGAAAGCTCGTCGGCAGCTTGTGCCCGCTCAGGTTGCGCACCCGCACCTGGGCTGTGAGCTCGGCGTCGCGCACGCGAACCGACACCAGGTCGATCGCGGCCGCGCTCGCGAGCACGCGAATCGGTCTTGCGGAGAATGCCGGTGAAGTCCACGTCGCTGGCGATGCCCAGCTGCGCGCGGTAGCTCTGCAATAGCTCGAGCATGAGCCGGTTGCCGCCCACGAAGTCGTGCAGGGCGAAGTCGTCGCGAGCGGTAGAAAGTCGCGGAGGACGGGTCGCCAACACGACTCCGTCGGTTCGTCCCATGTGACAATCCTGGCAGCTCTGCTTGTTCGCGAAGTCGCTGGCGAGCCACTCCGTGTACGGCATCTGCTCCGGGAAACCTTCGGTTGGACCCGAGCGAATGATGCGCCCGGCAGCATCTGCGACCGGTGTCCTCAGGTTATGGCAGGTTGCACAGAGCTCGGAACGCTGCGTGTGAGAGCCGTACGCAGGCGCGAAGCCAACCAGGTGGCGCATGGGCATGGCGAACACATCACGATACGGGCCGAACAGGAGTCGGTCTTTGCTGAGCACATACCCACCGGTGAAACTCTCGGGTTTGCCGAGGCTCGGATCGTCCGCGATGCGATGACAGAGCGTGCAGCTCACGCCGTCCAGCGCAGCCGCGTGGTTTGCGTTGCTCGGATCGAGAAAGCCACCATCGAAGACCCCGCTGGGTACGTTCGCGGCGTGCGCTTCGACGTTTGCCATCGGCGCGTGACAGCGCGTGCACGCTTCGCCGATCTCGGTCGACAGGCCCGGAGCGCGTATAAGCTCGCTCCGCACTTTCGCGCGCCAGAATGGATCGCGCGTCGCATTCGCCATCATCGTCGGCGCCCAAGCCCGGCGTAGCGAGACGTCGTTGCCCGCGGCATCTCGAATGCCGTCGTGGCAGGTCGCGCACACGCCCGAGCCAACGAATTGCGTGGAGTGGAAGTCAGCGACGCCCGCAGCCGATGCACTGGACATGGACATTCCGTGGTGCCTGCTCATCGCCCCACTGCCGTGCATACCCTTGTGCATGCCCATGCCGCCTCGCGTGTTCGCACCTGGTCCCTGCTGTCCGGCATCGGTATGCACTTCTTGCGCACGAGCATGCTGCTCTCGCAGCATGAAGAACGAACCGACTCCCCCACAGGCGACGAGCATCGCCCAATACCAACCCACCGAGTGTGTGTGCGTGCAAGACACCTTCGCCTCCAGGACCTTGAGATATGCACTGCGTGCAGGCTCGTCAGCCAACTCCGCACGGAACGCCGAGCGGCTCAGCCTTGGCGTGTTTCGATGTATCCGCGCTCGACGGCGAACGCGTGGTCGATCCAGTTCAACATGCCGCCCTTGAGCGAGGCGACACGCTTGAAACCTGCCGCTGCGAGCTGCACGGCCGCCTTGCCGGAGCGACCGCCCGAACGGCAGATGAGCACGATGGGTTGCTCCTTGGACCAGGAGCGAGAAGCGACCGGCAAGGTACTGAGCGGTACGAGCGAGCTGCCCGGGATGTGGCCCAGCTCGCCGCGATACTCGTCTTGCTCACGCACGTCCACCAGACGTACCTCCGACGGTTTCAACTGGTGGACGGCCTGTGCCGCAATCTCAGACACGCCCACGCCCGTGATCTGGATCGGCGCCCAGTCTTTGAGGAGATCCACCGTGCTCGGGGGTTGCTCCTGCAAGATCCCGCAGCGCGAGTTCGCCGGCAGCGCCGCATCGATCTTGCGCGGGTACGGCAGCTTGAGCTCGCTCATGAGCTTCACGAAGTCGCCAAGTGTTTTGTTTTGGCCGAGTCGTGGATTGAGGCGGCGCTCTTCGCCAACGCCGCTCGCCGTTCGGCCCTTGTAGTCGTGCCCCGGGTACACGGCTGTGTCTTCGGGCAGCGTGAAGATCTGCTCGTGGACGGAGCGATAGAGCGTAGGCGCATCGCCTTGCTGAAAATCGGTGCGGCCACAGGCGCGGATCAGCAGGGCATCGCCCGTGAACACCATGCGCTCCTCGGCGCAAACGTACGACAGGCAACCGTTGGTATGGCCCGGAGTCTCGCGAACCTCGAGCTGGTGTCGACCAAACCGGATGCGATCGCCCTGCTTCACCTGCAGGTCCGAGCACACCACGCCAGCGCGTTCCGAGACGACTGACTTGGCCCCGAAGTGTTCACGCAAGAGGCCGCTGCCGGTCACGTGATCGGCGTGGACATGCGTGTCGAGCACGTACGAGAGCTTGAGTCCGAGCTCTTCGATGAGGTTGCGGTCGCGATCGAACTGCTCAATCACCGGATCGATGATCACCGCCTCACGCGAGCTCTCATCGGCGAGCAGATAGGTATAGGTCGAGGAATCCAGATCGAACAACTGTCTAAACAGCATGACACCCTCCTTTGAACTACGGTTGAGCCATCTGCGTCCGTGAAGACGCATCCACTGCGTGGGTCGCCGGCGAGGACGTCCCTGTTTTCTTTCGCGCGAGAAGAGCTTCGAGCTTCGCGGTCGCGAATGTGCCTGCGACCATTGAGCCGACGAAGGCCAAGACACTGGTCCCGCCACCCGGCAATGACACTAACGCCGGGCCGGGACAATAACCGCCGAGCCCCCAACCCAGCCCGAACAACACTGCGCCTCCGAGCAACTTGGCGTCGACGTCGCGCCGCGTGGGAACTAGAAACGACGTGCTGAAGAGTGGCGACGTGCGTTTGTGTCGATAGCGATAGGCGACGAAGTGCACGCCGATCGCGCCCATCATGACGAAGAGCAGGCTGGCGTCGAACTGTCCCAGCGGATCGAGGAACCCGAGCACCTTCTCTGGCCGAGTCATCCCGCTCACCGCCAACCCTGCGCCGAGCAAGACACCCGCGAGCAGCGATGTCGCGTCGTGTGCGTGCGTGGGTTTCATGGTGTTCCTCCGAGGAGCGCGACGATCCGCACGATGAACATGCCTGCCGCGATAAAGGCCACCGTGGCCACGAGCGAGCGCTGTGACAAGCGGCTGATGCCGCAAACGCCATGACCGCTCGTGCAGCCGTTGCCCAAGCGCGTTCCGATGCCGACCAGCAAACCTGCAGCAATCAGCGTCGGCAACGAACGCGGGGAACTGCCGATGCTACTGGGTGCGATCAGCGCGGCGGCGACGCCCGCGCCGATTAGACCGAGCAGAAATAGCGCGCGCCAGAGCCTGTCTCCGCGAGTCGGCAGAAGCAGTCCGCCGACAATGCCGCTGATGCCTGCCACGCGCCCGCTCCCGATCAGCAGAACGGACGCGGCGATCCCGATGAGGCCGCCGCCGATCAGGGCCGAGATGGGTGTGAAGTTGTGTCACCCGACGAATTTTCGGTTCCGGGAGGTCACACCCAACCTTTTCTCGGGAATGCGAGAGTTCTTGACACGTTATTCACAAGCGGGATTCCCTTGCTCACGAGTCGACATTCCCCATTGCAATTGAGTTTTGACTAGGAGTCTTTTGGCAAATTCTTGCGACGGAAAAGCTTCCGTGCCTCTGCCATTGAGATCCCCTCGATGAAATAGCCGATTGCGGTTCGACCGATCGCATAGGTTCCCGCCGCCGCCACTCCGCCGGAGATCGCGTTACCCCACCCCGGCAGCAATTTATCCGTCGGCGCGCGCACCCTCCCGAAAGACCATGCAGGCCCGATGTTTAGTCCCAAGGCTCCGAAGAACTCCGCTGCAGCCCGCAAGCCCAGCTCGCGGCCACTGACCTGCATAATTCCTGAGACCATCGCAAATTGAAGGGCGGTAAGGACCGGAAGGTCGGCAAATGGGATAGGTTGCACGCCGATTGCAGTGCATATGGCTGTCATCGAGCGGACCAACCGCTGCGCGATTTCCATTTGAATGTTTTTCGCAGAGACCAGTCGCGCCATTTCAACCTGCGCCTCCCCGGGAAGTTCGCGGGCGAGCAACTCGCCTAATACATCGAAGTTACGCCGCTCGTCGCGTTCAGGATCGATCGATCCATCCACCCTGAATCGAACAAAAGAACAAACCGCCAAACTTTTGACGAAGTGTCCCGCCAGTTTGTCGGTACGGCTTAACCAGGCCTGCAGTTCGAGGCGTCGGGCTTCAACTTCACTCGGTGCGGTGCCGCTCGGAAAATCAATGACCCCGATAAGGCCGGCCTTGGACTGATGACGGTCTTTGGCCAGCTCGAGCAAGCGGATTGCTTGCTCGCACTCAAGGTTCAAATCGAGCGGCTTGCTCCCATCGACGAGAAAGACAAACAGGTCAGGGCTTTCTTCGGAAATGGCACCCGCCAAGGCACTCCAGCTCAGGCTCGCCTCATTCAGCCGGCGCGCATCCAAAACGCGAAATCCACCCCTGCCACGCAGCTCATAGGTAACCCAACCTGCGGTTTGTGACGGCTCGATCATTTGCAGATCGTTGCCAACAAGCCCCGAAAACAGGGCAGAAGCGTCAGCACCGGGACTACCCACCAAAACGATACGAGCGAGCCTCTGCGAAAGAAAAATCTGCTTGATCGGCCTCAATTCCGTTAGAACGGCATTCTGTAACGGGCCGGGCAGCTTGGAGATTATAGCCTCGAGTTTTTCGTAAATGGCAAGAAGAGTTTGATGATTCATCGGGAGGGTAGCCGGGGAGAAAATCCCGCTGGGGGTGCAACAAAAGCCGGAATCTCCGTGTCCCGGTCACGTGTGTCTTCCGGTCTACGAAGCGAGTGCCTTCAGCAGTAACGTTACATGTTCGGCGGGCTTCACCTTCTTCAGGATGGTCTTTATCCTCTGTTCGGGGCCGATGATGTAGGTGGTCCTCTCAGTGCCCATGTATTTCTTCCCGTACATGCTCTTCTCAACCCAGACCTGATACGCTTTCACCATTGCCTCATCCGGATCACTCAACAGTGGAAAGGGAAGACCATGCTTCTTGATGAATTTCTGGTGACTTTCGACGCTATCGGTGCTGACGCCGAAAAGCTCCAACTTAGATTGAAGTTCACGCCAGGAATCGCGCAGGTCGCAGGCTTGAGCTGTGCAGCCCGGTGTATCATCCTTCGGGTAGAAATACAAAGCCAGTGTCGAGCCCGCAAAGTCAGCGAGCTTGACCTCCTGGCCGCCTCCGTAGATACCACCGACCGCGGTTGCTTTGAAATCAGGAGCCCGATCACCAATATTAAGTTCCATCATAATAATGTTCGCGCCGACAAACTGTCACGTCTAACGGACCTTCGCAATCCACTTCGCCGCACCCTCACCGGCAATCGTAGCCGTCACAAAGCAGCCTTGCAGAAGATATCCGCCGGTCGGAGCCTCCCAATCAATCATTTCACCGGCACAGAACACACCGGGAATGGAGCGGAGCATCAGGTCTTCGGTGAGTTGATCCCATGGTACACCGCCCGCACTCGATATTGCCTCTTCAATGGGCCTGGGACGCTCCAAGACAACCCTGCATTGCTTCACGGCGTCCATCCATTGATTCAGAGATTGCGGCTGAGTTGCTTCCTCGATCAGGGCGGCAGCCGCGGCACTCAGCCGCCAAAGTCTTATTGCCCCCTCTTTCAGGTCAATTCCGTCACGCCAACGTTCTGCCAACTGCGCTCGGCTGAGACCCGGTCGAAAATCGATATCTATCTGCGAACACTTTCGTAGTTCACGGGTTAACTGGTAAAGCGCGCCCCCCTCCAGCCCATATTCGGTGACCATCAGCTCGCCTTTGACGGTCCTGCCTGAACAAGTGACCTCGAGATTCTTGAGCGGCTTTCCGTCCGCGACACGCAGAAACGAGTCTGACCATACTCGCTCCCAACCAACGTTGGCAGGAACAAACCCATTCACCGGCACTCCCAGCCGGCGAAACTCCTCGACCCAGAGGGCGTCCGATCCCGTCTGAGGCCACGAAGCGCCGCCAAGCGCAAAGACTACGGCGTCTGCGCTCACCAAGTGATATTTGGAACCACGCTGAAACACCAGATCGTAGGGACCGCTGCCGAGCATTTGATGAAAGCGGCGACCGACCTGGAAATCAACCCCTAGCCCATCGAGCCGCTCCAGCCAAAGCTCGAGAATCATCGGGGTACGAAAATTGCGGGGGAATACCCGTCCGCTGGTTCCGACAAACGTTTCCACGCCAAGCTTTTCGAACCAGTCGCGAAGATCCTCCGGCGAGAATCGCTTAAGCAACTCTTGCCATCGCACCGGAAGATCATACCGCTTGGCAAAATCGTCGACCGGCTCCGAATGGGTGATGTTCAAGCCGCCTCTACCGGCAACGAGAAATTTTCGCCCTGGCGAAGCCTTTTGATCAAAAATGGTCGTGCGAATCCCATGCCGGGCAATTACTTCCGCGGCTCGCAATCCGGCCGGCCCAGCACCAATGACAACGGCAGAGACTTTGTTCAACGGCTAAGTTCTAGCATTCGCCTGATAGGCAACTCTGCCCGTTTTCGCAACGCCTCGGTCATCCGAATCTCTGGCGAAAGATTTGCCAGCGCGTCTCGCAGCTTTTCCAATGTGTTTTTCTTCATGAATCGACAATCGGCGCACGAACACCTGTCCGTCGGCCCCGGAATAAAAATTTTCCCAGGGAGTTCCTTCTTTAAACGATGGAGCATACCCGATTCGGTCACGATAATGAACGCTTCGGCATGCGACTCCCGGCAATACTTAACCATCTTCTCCGTTGAACAGACCTCGTCCGCTAACATTCTCACCGCAAAGGTGCACTCCGGATGAGCGACAACCGGCGCCGCCGGATATCGCTCGTGGATCGCGCTGATGCTATCGCGTGTAAATTCCACGTGGACATAACAGGCCCCTCGCCAAAGGTCCATTTTCCGGCCTGTCTTTTCCATCACCCAGGCTCCCAGGTTTTGATCCGGGACGAACAGAATATTCCTGTCCGCAGGGGCATTCTCGACCACCTGCACCGCATTCCCGCTCGTGCAGATAATATCGGAGAGCGCTTTCACTCCGGCGCTGCAATTGATGTAGGCAATCACGTAATAGTTCTTGTCAGCGTGCAGTTGCAGGAACTCGGCAAGACTTTCGGCCGGGCAAGACTCTGAAAGTGAGCAGCCTGCTTCCAAATCCGGCAATATCACCGTCTTTGACGGATTGACGATTTTCGCCGTCTCTGCCATGAAGTGCACGCCACAGAAAACAATGACATCCGCATCCGTTTCTTTGGCCTTGAAACTGAGGCCTAGAGAGTCGCCGACGTAGTCGGCTACATCCTGGATCTCCGGCACTTGATAGTTATGAGCCAGGATAACTGCGTTACGCTGTCGCTGCAGGCGTAGAACCTCCGCAGCCAAATCGTATCCCTCTTTTAACGCAACCATTTTCTAGTAAATATCATTCCGCCCCGTGCTCTTAGCAAATACGTTTTAGCGCGGCGGCTTTTCGGCAAGCCATAGGGGCGTCCTAGAGTTAGAAAAGTGGAATCACTCCAACAATCGAGCCTGCGGCAATGATCTGATCCGGCTCCAGCCGGCAAAGGGCATTTGCCTGAGACAAGGCAAACAACGCGTGTGATTCTTGTCTGCCGACAGGCTTGAAGATCCCCTCCTTATAAATACCTCTCAAATAGTGAGGCCGCTCGCCGCGGTTCACAAGGTCCTCCGCCAGGCGTGCACGAGCTTGGGGCAGATCCAGCGAGGAACGGCCGCCGAGCTTCCAGAGGGCGGGCCGAGCAAAAAGCAAAAAGGTCACAAATGCGGAAACCGGATTTCCAGGCAACCCGAAAACGAGCGTGCTTCCCAATCGCCCAAACATGAAGGGCTTGCCGGGCTTCACCGCAACCCTCCAGAGATCCAACTCGGCACCGAGCTTTTGCAAGACAGGTTTGACCAAATCCTTTTCGCCAACTGAGACGCCGCCGGCAACCACCATCACGTCGCAGGTTCGCGCCTGTTCGAAGCTCTTTAAGTGAGCTTCCTCCGTATCCGGCACAATATCGAAAATCCGAATGTCAGATCCGGAGCCGGCCACAAGATCCGCGAGCATGATCCGATTTGTTTCGTATATTTCTCCCGCACCGATTGGATCGCCTTGCGACCGCAGTTCGCTCCCGGTCGCGAGAATGGCAACACGCGGACGCCGAAAGACCAGCAATTCGTCCATGCCCTGCGAGGCGATCGCGGCTAGTTGCGGCCCCCGGAGAACACTCCCTACGCACACTATCTTTTGGCCTTCGCAAAGGTCGCCACCTCGTACCCGGATGTTCTCCCCGACGGTTACGCTCTCACGCACCAGGATAGCTCCATCCCGGAGATCCGCGTCCTCCTGCATGAGCACAGCATTGGCACGTCGAGGTATGGGTGCGCCAGTATAGATGCGAGTCGCCCGGCCCGACGCGACGTCCAGCCCAAGATCCGGGCCGGCAGCTTGCTCTCCGGCGACTATCAGCCGTGCGCCTCGAACCGCTTCCTCAGCCCGAACCGCATAGCCGTCCATGGTAGAGTTGTCGAACCGAGGCAGGGCCACAGTAGCAACAACGTCCTGCGCAAGAACCCTGTCTCGACATTCCCAAATCGGTACACTTTCGAAAGCCGGTGATGGCACCGACTCTAACACCCGTTTCAAAGTCTCTCGTTCGCTCAGGAGCATAGCCAACCAAAACGCAGTCCTGCAGAAGAAGCAAAGCCTTAGCCCGTCCCACCCCGGTTTGACGGCTCGCCGAGCAAACCAGTTCGCTACTACAAACGTCAAACTGGTGCTGGAAGCTCCCACCTCGCGCCTTGCCGGCGGCCCATTTTGTCCGCAACACTATACCTGCTATTTCGGCAGGACACTAAGGCGAAAGCTTCAGAACTTGCTTGATTCGCAGATCCCTGGAGGACGCTCCGACGGCGATCCCGTATTCTCCCGGATCGGTCCTCCAGTGACCGGATGCAGAGTCGAAGCAGGCAAAGGATAGTCGATTGAGCCTGACGGTTATCTCTTTGGACTCGCCAGGCGATAGAAATACCTTCTCAAATCCCTTCAGCTCTCTGAGGGGCCTCGCAACCGTCGACTGCTTCGCCTCGACATAGAGTTGCGCGACTTCCGCTCCCGCTCGATCCCCGATATTTCGGACCTCGAATGAGACGTTGACTTCGTCGCGATCGGCAGACCCACTCTGGTCAATTTTAAGATTGGAGTACTCAAATTGGGTGTACGAGAGCCCAAACCCGAACGGAAACAACGGGTCGATCTCGAAATGATCATATCCCCGGTAGCCGACAAAAATCCCTTCCTCGTACCGGACATTTTCGCCGTCAGTGTCGGACGGATAAGACTTAAACGCCGGATTGTCGGTTTCTCTGGCTTCAAAAGTCACCGGAAGCTTGGCGGACGGGTTTACGTCGCCAAAGAGGATTTTAGCGATCGCATTCCCTCCCTCCTGACCCGGATACCAGGCGTGCAGGAGAGCGGGCACCTTGTTCAGCCACCGGTGCATATCGATGTTCCCGCCCGAATTCAGGATAACGATGGTATTCGGATTTTTCTCCGCGACGCCATTGACAAGATCATCCTGTCCATCCGGGAGTTGGAAGGTGCGATCAAAACCCTCACCTTCGGTCCCGTTGTCGAATCCAACACAGACAATCGCAGCATCGTATTCTCGAATGGCGTCGGGAACTCTGAGTGACGCCCAACCGAACTGTGCAACGGCACCTCCCCCACCGCTATTCTTATATTCCACTCGCAACCGATAGATTCGGCTCGCCTCCAGGGACTTTGTGGCGACGACAGGCCGCGCCGCGTGATCGGCCCAATCATCAATGATCAATTCGTCGTCGAGAAAAACTCGAATTCCAGCGTCCGCTCGCGCGCGAAAAACGTATGGGGATGAGTCGTTCGCCCGTATCACTCCAGTCCAGCGGGCGGTGAATTGCGTCGGTAAACTACCGAGCGGAGGGTTCGCGGAACCCCAATCGAAGTTAATTCGTTGATCAACCCGATCGAGGATCGCGGCGCCTGATAGCGTCAGGTTGGAAAAATATTCTGCTCGCAACCCGTCAGATAATTTTCCGGTCTGATCTTCGTGTTCATACTGCGAAGTCCCGAAATTGCCGACGCCGACATCGAAATAATCTACGGCCGTATCCGGCCTCTTGTTGTTGGTCAAGCCATCAAGCACACTCACTGCGTAAAACGGCGTGACATAGGAACTTCCCCAGCCGGTAGGCACGCCAGGTTGCGCGTCAGGTCCGAGCACGGCGATTTTCTTGATCCTGGTCTGATCAAAAGGCAAAGTCTTTTTCTCGTTCTTCAGCAGCACGATACCCTCCTCAGCGACCGCCAACGCCGTCTGGCCGCTTTCCGGATCATTTTCCGGAATCGATGGATCCTTCTGCGGACGATCGAGAAATCCCATTCTGACGATCATTCGCAAAATTCGACGCACTTTGTCGTTGATCTGTTCTTCTGTGATCTCGGCGGATCGCAAAGCTCGGAGCAATTTTTGCGGGTTCATCCACTCGCCGGTCGGCATTTCCAGGTCTAAACCGTTACGAACCGGCCCCAACGTGTTGTGAGTGGCACCCCAATCCGACATCAGAACGCCGTCGAATCCCCATTCCGCTTTCAGCACCAGATCATTCAGAAACTCGTTCTCCGTACAGTACTGACCATTCACTTTGTTATACGCATCCATCACGGCGCCGACCTTCGCTATTCGAACTGCCGCATCGAATGCGGGCAGATAGATCTCCCGCAAGGCTCGCTCGCTGACAATGACGTTGATAATCTGGCGATTAATCTCCTGGTTGTTAGCGGCGAAATGTTTCGCCGTCGCGACCACTCCCTGACTTTGGACTCCCTGAATAAAGGGAACGACCAGCTGCGCTGCTAAATATGGATCTTCCCCTGCGATATATTCAAAATTCCTCCCGCAGATCGGGATGCGGTTGATATTTACGCCGGGAGCTAGCAAGACATGAATGCCACGTGCACGACAGTCCCGGCCCATCGATTCACCCTCCCTGGCAGCAAGAGCCCGATTCCAGCTCGCTGCCAGCGCGATCCCGCCTGGGTAACGAGTGCTCGGCGTATCCCGCCGGACTCCGATCGGCCCGTCCGACATGCGAATCTCCGGCACGCCGAGCCTGGGAATCGGTCGAATTGACATCGCGTTGACCCCGCCGATGTAATCGAGCTTCTCTTCCAGGGTCATTCCGAGCAAAATCTTTTCTACACGTGTTTCGCCGAATTCTGCCGGTGATCCGTGAGTTGGGACGGAACAGTTAATCAACAGCCCGGTGAACAGGCATAACGTGCGAATCGATATCGCATGTATTTCCGCTATCATCGTTCTTCGCCCAGGCTGTTCATGCAGCGAGTCTAGCCACGCAACCGCAGCAAGCAAACGATCGCTCTCTCCAGACGGCCGAGTACGCGCTCTAAAGCGACTTTGGGAGCTTCCGATCTTTTGCCTTTTTTCGAACGTTACGTTAAACGTGGAGACTCAGGTAACTTCAATGAGCATCTGTCCAACCAAAGTCAGTGATAATGGCCGTTTCCTGGTCAAAGCCGATGGCCAGCCCTTTCTCTGGTTTGCGGATACCGCCTGGGAACTTTTCCATCGTCTGAATCGTGAGGATGCCGCCCACTATCTTCAGAGGCGGGCCGAACAGAAATTCACCCTCGTCCAAGCGGTTATCCTCGGAGAGTTTAATGGAGTCCTGGAACCGAACGCCTATGGAGATCCAGCCCTCCTGGATGCCGATCCGACGCGTCCAAACGAGCCATATTTCCAACATGTGGACTGGATTCTAGCGAGCGCAAACCGGCTGGGTTTGACGCTCGGAGTATTGCCAACCTGGGGAGATAAAGTGGGTAACACCCACGGAGACGGTCCCCGCATCTTCAACGCAAAGAATGCGCGGACCTACGGCGAATTCCTGGGGAGAAGATACAAGAACAGCGATCTCGTCTGGATCATCGGCGGAGATCGATTGGTCGACGACGAGGAGAAGTTCAGGATTTGGCGAGCGATGGCTGAAGGGTTGCGAACCGGCGATGAGGGACTCCACCTGATTACGTTTCACCCGCGCGGCGGCGACGATTCAATCTCAAGCTCCTCCCATATATTTTCGAATTCAGACCCGGTGCTCGATTTCAACATGAGGCAAAACGGCCATGGCGATCGCGCTAACACCTGGTCAAGAATTTTCAGCGATTACTCGCTGCAACCCGTGAAACCAGTCCTGGATGGGGAACCGCTCTACGAAGACCATCCAATCAGCTTCAACGCTGCAGAGCACGGCTATTCAAACGCGCACGATATCCGCCGTTTCCTTTACCTTGATTTGTTCGCCGGGGCTTTCGGCCACACCTACGGTCACCACTCGGTATGGCAATTCCATACTCCGGAACGAGGCGAAGGTGTTAATAAACCCGTCAGCTACTGGCGAGAAGCTTTGAACAGTCCCGGTGCAAACGACATTCGGCATGCTCGCGCACTGCTCGAAAGCCGCCCATTTCTATCTCGGATACCTGATCACTCGCTCATTCACGCGTTTGCGGTTCCCTACGCAATCCCGGGATCCGGAACCAAGCTTATGGCCTCGACACGAGGCGAGGACGGTTCTTTCGGCATGATCTATCTATCCTGTGCGCGCGCATTCACAGTGAACCCACGAGCGATTTCCGGCGAAAACCTCCGGCTCTGGTGGTTCAACCCACGTGACGGCACCAACTTTGACCTTGGCGCGGTCGAAAAGCCGAGACTTATTGAAATCATCCCACCCTTCCAGGGGGAAGATATCGACTGGGTATTGGTTATTGATGACGCCGCTCGGCGATATCCGCAGCCGGGCGAGGAACCCTCTGTCGAGCAAGGCGGTGATCACGCTTTTCGTTTGAAATCATAGGGAGCTTTCTAGCCCGCAAAAATGACGCAAAGGTCGAAGCGATGAGCTCATTGCGGGCTAGGAAGCTCTTAAACAGACGCTGGGCGTCTGTTTAAGAGCCTGTTTAATATAAATGAATTAAGACAAACTGTTACAGAACTCCTCTCTAAAAGGCAGTCGAATTTTCCGGCGTAGCCGGAGAATTCTGCTGCCTGAGCCCAAGGCTAGCCCGGCTTGACCACCAACGGTACCTTGTCACCGGGCCCCGCCATCGGGTCACCGTTGCAGACGACGTCCAGGCGCGAACCGGTACGCGCTTTACTGCGTTCGAGATTAAGACCTGTCGAAACAATCTCGGCGACATTCTCCAATGCGTCACTCTGAAGACGCACCAAAACCGAATCTATTGATTGCTTTTCGACGCTAACAACTGTTGCGAGAATCGCCTGCTTCACATTGCCTGTTCGGTGCACGTGCCGGAACCGGTCGTACAATCGGGTTATTCCGGTTGCGATTTTCAGGCCCTCTGGAGATAAGGAATGCGTCTCGCATTATTTCTTACCGTGAGTAAGGCGTCTCGCCTTACCGCCCCCGCACGTACCCCCCGGAATACTCCGGTTTGAGTAGGAAACGAGATGCGTTCAATTACGGAAGAGGTAAGGCGGGACGCCTTACTCACTTTGAGAGGTAAGGGGAGATGCACTTACTTACTGCGGAGGTAAAGGCAAGTCGCTCTTTAGTTTTAGTTAGCCGCCGGAGTTGCCCTCCAGGACTACTGCGGAATCGGGAAAGCCGACGGGAAGGGCGACACCAACTCGCTCCAGGAATGCACCAGTAACGGCCACCCGTGTTTCCGACATCAGGGGCGAATTGAACTCTTGCATGGCGGGACTTGGAATCTCGGGTTTATCCCAAAGCGAGAGCCGATACGATCGGTCAGGATCGAGACCGATGATCCTCATCGGACCTTGTACGCTGTTCAGAGTTGTATCCGTAAAAAAGACGAAGAGAATGAATTGCCGGCGATCTTCGCTAACGACTACGTGGGCGTAAATCGCCGGGTCCTCCGTTTGGAGTCGTCGCGTGGCGCCGCTATGAATCAGGCTTCGATATTGTTTGTAGCGCGCCGTCCAGCACTTCAAGGTCGAGAGTTCTTCAGATGACAAGTCGCGAAGATCAATCTCCATCCCCATGTGACCTGTCAAAGCCACCGCACATCGGAACGGCAGGGATAATTTCCGCTTTGTTTGATGACCGGTGGACGGCCCAACATGCGAACCCATGACAATCGAAGGGAAAAAATAACTGAACCCACGCTGGATCCGGACTCTCTCGTGAGCGTCGTTGCTATCGGATGCCCAGACCCTGCAAGTTCGCTCAAGAATCCCGAAATCCGCACGCGCTCCGCCGGAGGAGCAGGATTCGATCTCCACGAAGGGATGACGCTCGCGAAGCCGGCGAAGGAGATCGTATAATGCCAGCGTTTGGTCGTGAACGGAAGGTTGGCCGTCCTTTCCGCCAGGGAGCGTGAGGTCGCGGTTCATGTCCCATTTCAAGTATTTTATCCCTGGATATTGGGTAATTAGTTTGGATAGAGCATTGAACAAGTACTCGCTCACCTCAGTGCGCGCCAGGTTCAGGACATATTGGTAGCGGCCGACCGGCTGGTGGTAAGGCGGTACGTGCAGAATCCAGTCCGGATGCGACCTGAACAGGTCTGAATTCTCATTGATCATTTCGGGTTCGACCCAAATGCCAAACTCCATGCCGGCCGCCTCGACGCGGCCCACCAACGGTTGGAGTCCCTCCGGATATTTGGCCTCGTCCACTTCCCAATCTCCAAGCGCAGCCCGATCATCCTTTCGGCCTCGAAACCAGCCATCATCCAGAACAAATCGTTCGGCTCCGACTTTCGCCGCCAGCTCGACAAGCCCGAAAAGCGTTTCGTAGTCGTGATTGAAGTAAACAGCTTCCCAGCTATTGAAATGCACGAGACGCGGTTTTGCGGGATCCGGGAACTGTACCAATCGATCGCGAACGAACCGATGAAATTGTTGGGACAGGTTGTTCAGACCCGTCGCGCTCGCGAGATACAAAGGGGGCGATTCGTAATATTGGCCGGGCTCGAGCACCATTTCCCCCGGAAGGAAAAGTTCGCCGGCCTGGACGAGGAAGTCGCCGTGCGGCGACCGGTCAATGACCCAACTCCAGTTACCGCTCCAGCCGAGATGGAAACCGAAGACAGCTCCTTGCTCTTGACCGAAACCCCGATCGCCCATGATCAACCCTGGAAAGTATTCATGCGATGTCCGTCCATAACGATTCTCGAACCTGTACTGGCCGATCGGGAGGATCAGACGTTGTTCCTGAAACTCGCGGTTCCATCGACCGGCGAGCGTCAGCACCTCATTGCAGTTGTTGGGCAACGGCCAGCAACCCGCCGTCAACCATTCAAGTTCATAAGGCGATTGACCGACATTCTGAATCGCGGAACGGACGCGAAAAAGGCCGGAATGAGCGCTCGAGAAGATCGAGATCTTCAACTCCAGTTGAGCGACCGGATCTTGCCCGAACAGTACCAGAAGCTCCTCCGTTAGCTCCGCATTTCGCAGTTGGAACTGGGTTGCCCATCCAGCCCGGCCTCGATGACCCTCCAGACCGGGACGTCCGAAAAACCCGCGTCCGTATTCCGGGATCACCGAGACCGGCGTGTATTCGACCAGCTTCGATGGCGGAAGCGGCTTGCGAGTGAGGCTTAAGTCGCCCGTTATCTTGCCGGAAAGCTTCGGGCCCCAGTAAATGACCTCGGGCAACCCCTGTTCAAGTACATCTAACGCCAGGCTCTGAGTGAGCGAGTCGAGTTGGAGTATATTCATTTGTATCGAGACTGGAATTTAAGTTAGCCGGCCCGCACAAAGAACTGCGGGCCGGCTTTTTTTGTCCCCCAAACTTTCGGCGCAGCGAACCGCTGCAGAATTCCTTCGACTCCTATTAATCCGGGTAACCGTCAGGATTTGCTTTGTGCCAGCGCCACGCGCTTTCGATGATTTCGCGCACGCGCGGGAATTGCGGCACCCACCCAAGTTCCTCGCGAATCTTGTCGCTGGCTGCAACCAGCACCGCGGGATCGCCGGCACGACGCGGCCCGCTGTCCGCGCAGATCGATAAACCCGTTATATCGCTGGCCGTGTCGATGACCTCTTTGACGGTGAAGCCTTCACCGTTACCAAGATTGTAATAGCGGCTGCCACGATCGAGAGCGCGCAGCGCCAGAATGTGAGCCTGCGCGAGGTCAATAACATGGATGTAGTCCCGCAGGCAGGTCCCGTCGCGTGTCGGGTAGTCATCGCCGAAAATGGTGACTTTCTCGCGCTGGCCGAGCGCGACTTGGAGCACGAGCGGGATCAGGTGAAGTTCCGGGTCGTGATCCTCGCCCCGCGTGGCCGTTGCTCCGGCGGCATTAAAATAGCGCAGACATGCGAAGCGGACCCCATGGATCCGGTCTAGCCAATGCAACATGCGCTCAAGAATAAATTTCGATTCACCGTACGGGCTGCCTGGAATGATATGCTCGGACTCGTCAATTGGCATTCGCTGCGGCTGGTCGAATAGATTTGCCGTAGAGGACAGGATGACCCGCTTAACTTCGTGCTCGACTATGCTCTCGAGCAGATTCAGGCCGTTCCTGACGTTGTCGCCAAGATACAGAAACGGTTTCGCCATCGATTCGCCAACCAGTGTTTTAGAGGCGAAGTGCATCACGGCATCGGGACGATGATCGCTGAGAGCCCCATCAATCTCTGCTCGATTCGAAAGATCGCCTTTCACAAAAGCGGCTGCAGGATGCACTGCCGTTCGGTGCCCCTGGGATAGATTGTCGAAAACAACGACCGATTCACCGGCGGCGATCAATTGTTCGACGGCCACGCTGCCGATGTAACCTGCTCCTCCAGTGACCAGGATTTTCATGAATTCCTTTCTTTGAAATGAATTTCGGGCTGGTCGCGAAGCGTCTGTGCAGCCTGTTCGGCGGTTAAATCACGTTGGGCTTCGCCGAGCATCTCATAACCGACCATGAATTTCTTCACGGTCGCCGAGCGAAGCAGCGGTGGATAGAAATGCGCGTGCAATTGCCAGTGCGCGAAATCACCCATACCACTCGGCGCCCCATGCCAACCCATTGAGTAAGGAAAGGATATTTCAAAGAGGTTGTCGTAGCGTATCAAGAGACGCTTGAGAATCTCTGCCAGGCTCGTTCGTTCGGAGTGACCCAAGTCGGGTAGTCGCGACACTTGTTTACGAGGCAGAAGCAGGGTCTCATAAGGCCACGTGGCCCAGTAGGGCAGCAGCACGACCCAATCCTCATTCTGAACCACGATGCGCTCTTTTTGCTCTTCTTCATGCTTCAGATAGTCGATGAGCAGGAGTGATCCACGCTCGCGCCAGTGCGCGAGCTGCTGGCGATCTTCTTTGGCCGGCTCATTGGGAATAAAATCACTGGCCCAGATCTGACCGTGCGGGTGCGGATTTGAGCACCCCATGATATCGCCCTTATTTTCGAAAACCTGGATCCAGCGATAGTCACGGGACAATTCTTCGGTTTGTTCAGCCCATACGTCTACGACGCCCCGAATCGCTTCCACCGGCATTTCCGGCAGCGTCAAATCGTGGCGCGGAGAGAAGCAGATTACACGGCAGGTTCCAGAGACGGGTTGACGCCGCAAAAGGTCGCCACTAGGAACCGACTCCTGTCCATTGGGCAGGACGGCAGCGAAATCGTTCGTGAAGACGTAGGTCGAATTGTATTCAGGATTTTTCGCCCCGCCGGCGCGCTCATTGCCGGGGCAGAGATAGCACTTCGGGTCGTGGGCCGGACGCGCGTCCCGTGACGCGCTCTCTTGCTTGCCTTGCCAAGGACGCTGGGTGCGATGCGGAGAAACGAGGATCCAGTCGCCGGTTAGAATGTTAAAGCGACGGTGGGGATGTTGGTTTGGGTCCATGATTACAGGCCTTTCCGAGTTCTAACTGTAGCGATGAGGCCGATCTTCTTCTATCAATCGGGCACCTTGCGAAGCCTTCGTGATGATCGCTTTGCAGGTTGCCCCGGTTTTTCGTCGATAGGCTTCCGAGACCTTGCTCAAGATGGCCTGGGCTTTGCCACTTTCGACCAACCAGACTGTCGAACCCCCAAAACCGCCACCGGTAAGGCGAGCTCCAAGAACACCCTCGATGTTAGCGGCGATCTCTACCAGGGCATCCAGAAACGCAGTGCTGTTATTGAAATTCCGCCTCGAACTTTCGTGCGATTGAAACATGAGTTGGCCGAACTTCTGCATCTGACCATGCGCCAGCGCCTCTACACCGGCCAGTACGCGCTCGTTCTCGCCGGTTATGTGCAAGGCGCGAGCACGAATCAACGGATCCAGCGACGCAGAGGATACTACTTCTGAGCTGACGTCTCGCAGGGCCTTAACGCCCAGTGCCGCAGCGGCAGCCTGACATTGACTTCGGCGCTCGTTGTATTCTCCTCCGATCAATTCATGTGGAACACCCGAATCCACCAAAAGCAGTGCAACATCAGGGGAAAGCGGCACCGTTCGGGCGGTCGTTGCGCGAAAATCCAACAAGATGACTTCGTCGTCCTTGCCAAACACCGAGGAGGCTTGGTCCAAGAGACCACAGCGAACGCCCACAAATTCGTTCTCGGCCTTCTGACAGAGTTTCGCCAGAGTCATCGGTTCAATGCTAAAATCGAAAAGTTCCAGCGCCGCCACTGCCGTAGCGACCTCAAAGGCGGCGGAACTTGAGAGGCCAGATCCGGGCGGCAGGTTGCTGCCGACCTTGAGCCGAAGGCCGCCAATTTCGAATCCGGCCTCGCGAAGAATACTAATCACTCCGACGGGATAGTCAGCCCATGACTCATCTTCGAGTCGTTGCAAATTCTTCAAAGGGATGCTGACCTCCCGCCCGTTGGTTTCCGAACTCACCTCGATCAGGTCACCGTTGAGCTTTTCCGCGTGGATAGTAACCCCAAGGTCAATTGCGGCTGCCAACGCCAGCCCTTCGTTGTAATCTGTATGATTCCCCAATAACTCAACGCGGCCTGGAGCGAAAGCAACGACACCTTTTTCCATCCTCTTCTACCTTTCTGTTTCAGCGCCTAACCCGCAAAAACACACGTTAAAAGAATCGACGCGCACATTGCCGGTTAGCCAAAAACGCGCGCACGCTGCGAAGCTTTCAGCAATCAGGTAGGGCGTTTCATTTACGACTTTGCTAACAATGTCCCCGAACCTCGCGTCCTTGAAATCAAATTTCATCTATTTGACGGCGCCTAACATCAGTTGCAAGACGGATGGGGCGCTGAAGTATAAAGTACGTTGCCACAGGCGGGAATAATGGCGCGCTTGATCATAGGGGGAAGGGTTGAATTTGTTTAAAAACAAATGAACGCGCTCGAAGCTTGCAACACGTGCTAGTTTGCTGTCAAACATTTTCTGGAAGACCTGCAACCCGGAGCCAAAACAGCAGTTACACCAGCCTCGCATCCCCGAAGGTAAAACATCGCAGGGTCCAAGAAAGTTGAGCTACCAGCGCACACGAAATAATTCCCGACACCGTCTGTTTCAATGGGCACGGAGGCGTCTGTGCATTAACGGCGCCTTCTCGGGCCGGGCTTTAAATTCGCTTTCGACTTTGCACCGCATGACTCACGCACCACTAATTCAAGCGGCACCACCGCGGGTTGACGCCCGATTCCTTTGCCGTTGACCAAGGCAATGGCAGCCTGTCCGGCAATTTTTCCCTGTTCAAACGCGTGCGACCGGACGGTGGTTAGCGGTGGCCACGTAAACGCAGCCGCAGGAATATCGTCGTAGCCCACAATGGCGAATTCTTGTGGAATGGAAAACCCGGCTTCGCGCACAGCGACCATCGCTCCGACCGCCAGCGTATCATTGCCGGCAACAACTGCGGTGGGCCGAGACTTTGCCGCCAATATTCGTTGCATCGCTACGTAGCCGCTTTCACAGGTAAAATCCCCTTCCGCGAAGAGCCTTTGATCAAACGGAACCTTTGCCGTCCGCAATGCCTTACGATATCCTTCGAACCGTTTTTTGGCCGGAAGGTAGACCAACGGAGCATAGCTGATATGTGCGACGTGCCGATGCCCCATGGACAGGAGGTGCGCGGTGGCCTGGCAACTTGCCCGTGCATCCTCGGTGGCGACCGAATTTTCCTGCGGATGGCCTGAAGACCCGAAAACCAGAATTGGAAATTTCGATTCGATGACTCTTCCGAGTGCCGCATCTCCCTTGCGCGGATTGATTACAATCAGGCCATCAATCCGCCTACTCTTTGCCAAATCCAGATAAGCATCGACATTTTCCGGATCATCAATTGTTTCCATCAATAATCGATAGCCATGGACGCGACAGGCTTCGTTAATGCCGTAGATCATCGGCGGCACAAATGCATCCACGGAAACCAGGTCAGGACGTGACAAGACCAGGCCGAGGATTTGGCTTCGGCCTGTGACGAGCGATTGAGCCGCTGAGTTCGGTACATAGCCCAGTTTGCGCGCGGTCGCCAAGACGCGTTCCCGGGTTTTGGAACTTAGCGTGACTCCGGGATGATTGTTCAGAACGTGCGATACGGTCGTGCGTGAAACGCCAGCTTCTCGAGCAATGTCATGAGTCGTAACGCGTCGCGTCATGAGCAGCTATCGTAATTTTGAAGTCGCAATGCCTTCTCGGATCCAGGCACCCGGCACCGCTCTCCAACCGCCGATGTGTGAAACGACGGCGGGAGAAGCCCAAGGTCTTCTCCCGCCGGTTCCCCTTTTCGGAACAATGATGAAGGCCTAGTCCACCCCAATTCAATCAAACAAGGCGTTTACCTCCGTGTTGACTTTTTTGAACGTCGACGCCGCGTCCGATCCATTCAAGAGGATGGCATCAAGCCCGATTTTTGTAATGCGCAGCACATCCGCCGCATGGTCCGCAATCGGAAAAAGAAACGTCCCTTTCGGATCAGTTGCCTCCAGAAGGAAGGCCGACACGTCCACGCCCTTTTTGCTCATGACCTGCTCTGCGAGTTCGGCGCAGCTTCGGATCGCCGGAAAGACAACTCCATAACTGGCAATAATTTTCTGCCCATCTTCGGACCCCAGAAACTTCACCCATTTCCAGGATTCGTCTTTGTGTTTGCTGCCCACCCAGATCGAATCTGCCAAGCCATTGAACATTGACTTGCGACCATCCGGGCCCTTGGGTAATGGAGCGAAACCCTTCTCGAATTTTGCGTTGTCGACATACCAATTGATCATCCAAGATCCGGTGAGTGCCATCGCACCCTTTTGGGCCGCAAAGAAGCTGTTGGCGCCGAGTTGACGAGCATCTTTTGCCGGAACGATAAGTCCCTTTTTCAAGCTGGTATCGGCAATCCACTGCAAGGTCTCAGCCAGTTTGGGATCGTCGTAATGAAATCCCTTCGCCCATGGTCCGTCGTGAAATTTAAAGCCGTTGGAAACCGCAAAGTGACTCCATTCAACTTGTCCGAACCCGTCCGGTGAGCCATCGATTAAAAGGCCGTATTGCTTAACCTTTTTAGGGTTAAATTGCGGGGACAATCCATTGTTGCCCGCTTCGTCAATCGAAAGCTTGGCAATCAGTTGGCCGAAAGTCCCTCCATCCTTGGGATTCCAAGTCAGATCATTGAACTCCTTCGGATCTACGCCGGCCTTCTCAAGCATCGCCTTGTTGTAAATGATCCCTATCGTATCCCAATCTTTCGGCAAACCGTATTGCTTGCCGTCTTTCCCCCACAGTTCGTACAACCCACCCAGATAGATATCAGTAGGTACTTTGTCTCGCTTGATTAACGGTCCGATGTCGACTAACAGTTCGTTGGCAACGAATTCGGGGTAACGTGCAAGGTGGTCCGTAAATACGTCCGGGGCTGTACCGGAGACGAAACCGGTACTAAGGGTCGTCCAATAGTCGCCCCATGAAGTTTGCGTGATTTTAACCTTGATATCGGGATTCGCTTTTTCGAATGCAGCAGCGGCGGCCTGATAGGCGGGCAGCTGCAAGACATCCCATAACCAATAGTTGATCTCCGTCGCCGCGCGCGCCGAAACGGCTGCTAACGACAGGCTCGCGAATAGTAAGTTTCTGAGGAGATACATAGTTGAATTTGCAATTGGGGGTTATTTCATTCCGCTGAATTGGAAGGATTCGACCACTTTGCGGCCGAAGAAGACAAGGAGCGCGACCATCGGGATAGCTCCGAGGACCGTACAAGCCATCAAGCCTGTCCAATCAGGAACACCAGATTGTTGTTGCGTCCGAAACGCATTGATCGCTACCGCTATTACGCGAACAGATTCCTCTCGACCGATAAGAAATGGCCAGAAGAATTCGTTCCATGTCGATACAGTCGTCAAAATGGCCAGGGTAGCCAGGGAGGAACTATGTATCGGCAAGATCATACGAAAGAAAATTGAAAAATAGGATGCGCCATCAATGCGCGCCGCTTCCTCCACGTCTTTCGGGGTTGCGAGAAACATCTGTCGAAGGAAGAAGACGGCAAACGGCGTCATCAACGCATAAGGTGCCGCCATCCCTTGAAAGGTGTTTAGCCAGCCAAGATCATGAATAAGGATGAAATTCGGAATGAACAGCACGGCGGTAGGGATCATTGTCGCCGCGATAAAGAGGAAGAAAAGCAGATCACGCCCCGGAAAGCGCAAACGAGCGAAGGCATAGGCGGCCGTGGCGCTAAAAAATATTTGTGGAATCACAGCCATGGCGGTGAAGATCGCGCTGTTCAAGAGCGCCCGGAAGAAAGTGATTTTTGCAAGGCCAGTCTGCGCAAGATGCGGATCGTTTGGATCAATAAAGCCAAGGACCCGTTGAAAGTTAAACAAAGTCGGATCCTGCGGCAGAAGTGAACCCCCGCTTCCGAACAATGCATTTGGTCCGGTCAATGCCGTCTTGAATGCGATCCAGAGCGGTCCCAGGGAAACGATTGCGAAAAGAATGAGCGCCGCGTAACCGAACCAGCGGCCGAACGGGAGTGGTGATGCCGGTCTTTCCATAAAATTAGCCAAGGTCTGATTCTCCTGAGCGCAGCACACGCATCTGAACCAGGGTGACAATCACCAACCCCAGGAACAGAACCGTCGACATCGCCGAGGCGTATCCCATGCGCATGCTGCTGAACGCCTCCTGATAAATATACCAGACAATCGTTCGTGTCGCCGTCCCTGGGCCCCCCTGCGTAGTCACCGCGATCGTATCAAATATTTGAAATGAACCAATGACGCTTGTCACCAGCACGAAAACGACTGTCGGCCGCAGAAGCGGAAGAGTGATGGAAGAGAACATTTTCCACTGAGACGCTCCCTCGATGCGAGCCGCTTCATAAAGATGCTCCGGAATCGACTGCAGACCGGTGTAAAAAAGCAGCGCTGCATACCCCATATGCCGCCAGACATTGATGGCCGCGATGGTGGGCAGCGCAAGATGCTCATCGCTAAAGAAGGCGTGTGTTCCCAGCCCGACACTCTGCAGCAGAAAATTCACAAATCCCAACACGGGATCGAGCATCCAGAACCAGATCATCGCCGCGATGACATTCGAGATCAAAAAAGGGGCTAACATGATCGAACGGATTAATACCGAACCAGTGAGACGCTTGAGAAGAACCGCGATTAACAGTCCGATTATAGTCTGAATCGGGATGTTGTAGATCACGTAGAGAACGGTGACCCAGATTGAACTCCAAAACTTTTGATCGCCGATAAGCCGCACGTAGTTATCGAAACCAAGAAACTTTGGCGCGCGCAGAAGATTCCAATTTGTCAGACCGATATAAAAAGCGCGTATCGTGGGTAACAAATAAAACAGGGTAAACCCGATCAGCGCGGGAGCGACAAACAGCCAACCGCAGAACGCTTCACTTTCGGTAGGGCGTTTGCGCAAGCGCGAACCGCGGACAGGCAGGGCGGACTGCTCCGATTGGATGGACGTCGTGGTCGGCATCTTACGATTTTTGGGGGTTCGAATTGACCTGCGAAGTGTAAGCGGCCTTAAATCGAGCCAAGGCAAAAAATAACAGCCGTGGGGAAACAAACCGCTTACAAATTGCTCCTCTTAGCGATTTTTTTAAACACGTGCTAGTAAGATGTCAAAACAATTCTTACTCGCCAGCGGTAAGCTTCAACGCGATTGTCCGCCGGCAGGGCGAAACTCACGCCCGATCTGCCCTGCTTGCCAAAGGTGATTCTTCAACAAAGTCATTCAAAAGCGGGCTACCTGCTAACTACTAGTCCCGATGGGCTGCAGCGTGTAGCTCCACTCATACCGGCCCGGCTTTATCCTGTATTTTTCCAGGGTGCCGGGACCGCAACTTAAGGTTCCGAGGCCGCACTGGCGGTAATCGAGATTAAGAAGGACTTCCGCCCGCGGCTTAAGTTCATAAGTATGGTAGGCGGAATCAAGGTCTTGCGCCGTGTAATGACTGGCCGAAAACTCCATTGGACCCGACGCTTCCACCAAAAGACCTGCGCTCTTACTCCTCAGGGAGATCCAGCGCACATCCGTGTGGTTGCCATGTTCTTGAGGCATGATGTAAGGGATATACTGATCCGTGACGGTGCTGTCGTACAAATCGACCAGAGCGGCGCGTTTCCGGTCACTGTAGTTTTCAAAGGGGCCGCGCCCGTACCATCTTAATTTTTCGAACTCGGGCCTAAGCGTTAGAACCACGCCGAGACGAGGGAGATCCGGGATAGCTTTGTCAATGGTAAAGATGTTGTCGACCTGAATGCGGCCATCTGTCGAGATGGTGTAATCGTGCTGGTGCCGTGCGGCCTTGCTCGAAGCAGCGCAGGCGCCCAGGTGCTCGAACAAGAGGGTGATGCTTCCATCCTTGTTGCGTCTGGCTTTCGCCGACACGCCTTTCAGGACTAGCTTATCCAGTCCTTGTGCGCGCCACTTGCTCAGCGGCCGCCATGTTTCATGAGGCCAGCCCTTGATTCCATCGTTGTCAGTCGGACCACGCCAGATCTGCAACTGCGGCCCGGAAATCAGAATATCGTGCTCGTGCCACCGTAGAGTCTCGATCAAGCCGGTTACACGGGAGGCGACCAGGCGGAAATCGTCGTTTTCCACGACGAAAGACTCCTTTGTTTTCGTTGAGTGTAAGCGGGTTGCCGCCGTGCCGCGCGGCCTTCGGCCTCGGAATTCTTCCAGCCTTAGCCGGGATCGAGATCTGGTCCCAGCCCACTTCGTGACCCGATTTGCACCACGCGGTGGCGGCAGCGGCATAGAACCGGAAATTCAAAAACGCTTCCTGGCCGGCTTCCACCGCAACGGCAGGCAGCTTGAGGCTAATCTTTTCCGAATTTTGCGGCCCCGCCTTCAAAACGGGGAGTTTGCCATCCGCCATCTTTTTGCCGCTTACTTTCAGTTCCCACTCGCAGCGAATCCACGCGAGCGTGGCGAAGTCCTGCCTGTTCTTGATTTCGAGGATGCCAGTCCTGGCATTAAAGCCGACCACTTTGACCGGCTGGGCGAGATATTTGAATTCGTAGATCCCGGGGTGCGGTGTGCGGTCGGGCCAGACCAACCCGTCGCACACAAAGTTAAAGTCGTTCGGAGTGTCGCCAAAGTCGCCGCCGTATGCCCAATATTCCTGGCCTTCATTCGTCCTTTGCTTTAGCCCGTGGTCGATCCATTCCCAGATAAAGCCTCCCTGCAGGCCGGGATACTTCTCGAACGCATCCCAGTAGTCTCCCAGCGAACCGTTGCTGTTGCCCATGGCGTGGGAATATTCGCACATGATGAGTGGACGCCTTTGGTCCGGATGCTGCCTGTCGGCGGCCCATTCAACAATACTGTCGATATCCGGATACATCGGACAAATGATATCGGTCACGCCATAACCCATATCGTAGATCTTTCCAGTGGGTTGCTTTTCCACCCCTTTCACCCAGATGCCCGGCTCGAAGTGAAGCGGACGGCTCGGATCATAACCGCGAATCCAGCCGGCCATGGCATCATGGTTTGGACTATAGCCGGTCTCATTCCCAAGAGACCAGATGATGACCGAGGGATGATTCTTGTCGCGCTCGACCATGCGCAGAGCTCGTTCGAGAAAAGCGGAGGCATACCGGCGTTCGCGACCGACTTGCTGATAGAAGGCATGCGACTCGAGGTTCGCTTCGTCGATCACATACAAACCGAGCTCGTCGCACAGGTCGAGCCAGTAAGGGTCGTTCGGATAGTGTGAGGTGCGGACCGCGTTGACATTAAAGCGTTTCATTGTCACCGCGTCCAACCTCATGGTTTCGCGATCCAGGGCCTTCCCTTTCGTATCGTGATGATCATGCCTGTTGACGCCCTTGATCAACACCCGCTTCCCATTGACAAGCAGCATGCGGTCCTTCACCTCTACAGACCGGAACCCGACTCGCACGGCAGTCGACTCGATCACTTTGCCCTCCGGACTTTCAAGTGTCACCACGACGGTATAAAGATGGGGCAACTCGGCGGACCAAAGCAGCGGCTTTCTTACCGGCTCATCGAACTCAACCTGCAAACGTGGCCACTCGAAGGCGTTCCCGGCGGGAACGGTCGATCGAAGCGATTTTTTGAAAACCGCGTTTCCATTCGGCTCGAACAGTTGCGCCTCCACGAGCCAACCTTGTTCGGGTTGGCGTGGAAATCCGACTTTGATCTTAAGCTGGAAACGCCCGTCCCTGTAATTGCTTTCGAGGTTTCCCGCCGCAAAAACGTCCGCGATGTACACCGGAGCGGTGGAATAGACGTAGACCTCGCGGTGCAGTCCCCCCATCCACCATTGATCTTGGTCTTCTATAAACGAGGCATCGGACCATTTCACGACCACTGCGACCACGAGATTCTTCTGTCCGAATATTACTAGCCCGGAAATATCGAATTCCGACGGAAGGCGAGAATCTTTGCTCAAACCGGCAGTCTGCCCGTTGACATAGACATAAAGGACGCTTTCCGCCCCGCCAAAGTGAACGACCACGCGGCGTCCCTCCCAGTCTGCCGGCAGGAGAAATTCCTTCGCATAGATGCCGGTGAGATTGTCTTCTGGAACAAATGGCGGTTCATCGGGAAAGGGCATCTGGACGTTCGTGTACTGCGGATGGCCGTGGCCTTGCAGCGTCCAATTGCCCGGGACTTCCACGCTATCCCAGTTTGAGCGCTCACCCTCCGCTGAGATGTTAGCCAGGGTGACATTTTCGGGTCTGTCTGCCGCCCTGAATTGCCATTGGCCGTTGAGCAATTGGAACCAGGGACTTTTTCCTCGATCAAGACTTCGCGCACTCTGCGCCGAAGGAAACGGATAAAGGGTCGCGCGCATCGGCAAGCGATTGATCGAGATGCACTCGGGCGCCATCCAGGTTTTCAGGGAGCCGATGTGAATAAGTTCAGGTGTCGTTTGCATGTGGAAGGGGAACTCTCGATGCTCGAAAAGCGCTGAATCAAGCCCGAGCGATGAAGTAGCTTTGTACGAGAATGATCGGTTTATTGACAAGCCTGAGCAAACTATAAACTACGCAATAGCGCGGTTCAGGCGTAAAGATTCCTCGTATGCAACCCCATCTCACATTTCGATTCAACGATGGCACGGAGGTACGGCGACTCGGTTATGGCGCCATGCGTTTGACTGGCCAACCCGGTAATTTTGGGCCTTATGCCGCTTGGGAGGCCGGGAAAAAAGTATTGCAACGCGCTCTTGAGCTTGGGATTAATTTTATTGACACGGCCAGAGCTTACGGACCCGGTTGGAACGAGAGACTCGTTGCGGACGCTCTCCACCCTTACCCCCAAGGACTCTTCATTGCGACGAAGGGTGGTGTCGTAAAAAAATCGGCTACGGAGCGGTACTTGGACGGAAGTCCGGACGGCCTGCGACGCGATTGCGAAGAAAGCCTCAAAAACTTACGCGTGGAGTGCATCGACCTGTACCAGCTTCATTGGGTTGACCCGAACGTGCCGTTGAATGAATCCGTGCTGGGTCTGGCCCGCCTCCAGCAGGAAGGGAAAATTCGACTGATAGGCCTTTCCAACATCACGGTCAAACAGCTTGAAGACGCGCGGGCGATTGCCCGGATCGCTTCGGTGCAGAATCGGTACGGCGTCGGCGAGAGGGAGGGAGATCCGATGGTAGATTTTTGCGCGCGCGAAGGGATTTCGTTTGTGCCATACGGTCCTCTGGGAGCCGACCCAATGAAGCCAGGAGCGCCTCTTGCTTCCGCTAAAGGAGTAATTGCCGATATCGGCAAAGACCTTGGAGCGACGACGACACAAGTGGCCTTGAGTTGGCTGCTCCACCGCGCTCCCAACATCCTTCCGATCCCGGGGACAACCTCGATTGCTCACCTGGAGGAAAATGAGGCGGCGGCCGGATTGAGTCTTACCGAGGAACAAATGAAACAGCTTTCAAGCGTGGCCGGACGCGTCGATGACTGAACTTGTGCGTACGGCAGGCCGCCTTTCAAAACGGTCCTGCCTGCCGCGGTCAAGGTATCACGCGACGACGCTCGAGTTGCTTCTGCGATGCCCTACCCTCCGGCAGATTTCGCTGGAAAGGATTCCATTATCCGGTCGACAGCGGCTTTGATGATTCCGCTTAAGTGATTCGGGTCCTGGGCACCCGTCAGACCGACTTTGGCCCAACCTCGCCACAGGAGTTGACGATGCGACGGATCGAGGATGTCAATGATTACGAAAGCAACGGGCGCTTCTCCCGGTTTTTTCGGAACGGTGAATTTGGATAAATTCGTTTTCGCGCTTTCGGACGGGGAAAGGCTGTACCCGGAATAATTGCTTATGATGGTGACGAGCTCGGTCCTTTTCAGCACTGCATGACGAGCAACCAGAAAATCCGATCTGCCATTTTTCACTTGGCGATAGCCTTTCGCCGAGAGGCTTTCAGCAACGGCTTTTCCGATCTGGCTGTACCAATAGGGAGTATTCGACAATGCTTCGGCCTCTGCCATGACCCGGTTTGGCAAGAAGCCAAAGGTGGTCAGCCCGGTCAATTTTGAGCCTTTGCTAAGCTCGCTACCGGATTCGATTTTTTGAGGTAAAGCGGCGCAGCCCGCGAAGAAACTGAGGCAGACGAACGAAAAAACCCAGAGGTACCGGGAGTTGATGCGGAGATATTTCATAACAGAACGATCAGACATGGTTGTGACAGGCATTCGTCGTTTGATATGGGCGACATTTCAACCCGGTGATGGTTCCTTCTGTCAAGAAGCAAGAATTGTCCATTCAAGAACGATTTGGGGGGAAACGAAATTGCGTTGATCAGAGAAACCCCAGAAATTCCAAGCCTTCCAATCATTCGAGCATCCAAGAGAAATTCTGGTGCTTGCTCCGGATACCAGAAACTGGACTTGGGAATGCGTCGGCGTGATCGAAGGTACTCCGCCGTCTGATCGCATTTTCAGTCCCGCGCAAAGTCTCTTCCTATCTTTGCTAACTTTGCTGCCTTCTGTTCAAAATCTCTTCGGTTCCTTTTGTGGTGTCGACGTGATGCCTACATTTTGCAAGTCTACGAACGCCAGATCGAGTAACCTTCGATCACGCCGACACGCCGATCCGCCGAACCGCCGACACGTTCCCCCACGAACGCTGATCCTGAATTGAGTCCGGAACGGGAGAAAATAGAACAACGAGCGGACGGCGAGTGGGGATTCGGAGCCGGATCTAAAGAGTTCGCTCGCAGCGCCCGGCTTCCAACGACCGCCGCGCATCGCTACAGGGCGGCACCGGTCCAAGCGAAGATCGCCAGGATCGTGCCGGCACACGCGGCTGCAGCGACAGCAACTTGCAGGGCGAACACTAACACTCGGTTCGTTTCGCTCCGTTCGCGCCCCGTCCCTTCCGCACGCCCATGGCGACTTTCACTGGCCGTTGCCAAGGAAAGTCCGGTGGCTCCGCGAAACTCCGCAGAGTTGTTCGGGGAGAGGTGTTCCAAGGATTGCCGATGTGGACGGACGCCGCCCACCAATCGAGTAGACCGCCGCATGGAGCGACCGTAGTCGAGGGAACACTGCAGAAGCAAGCGATATTCTTCGGTTTGAACCGAATGAATCCGTCGAAGCAGACCTTCGCAGCATCAGGTGCCTGAATGCACTGATTTTGGCCGCTTCCCGGACGAAATCTCGGGTCATCGGGAAAGACGTCCTGCGCGATTTCCAAAGGCTTCGACCGTTTCGTGCGATAGATCGGGAGGACTTTAGCCGAATATGCCGGAATGAGCGCGAGCTATCCCGCAAAAATCACGCGACAATCGGATCGGCGAGGTTGCGGGTTTCAAGGTAAATGAATCGAAGCAAACTGCTTTTATACTTTTCTCTTCAAAAAGCAGAGTTAGCCTTGGGTGAGCTCAAAAGGAACCCCCATGTCTCGTATCGAAACCGTTTTCCTCTTCGACCTGGATGGTACGCTGGTCGACAGCGTCTATCAACACGTGCTGGCCTGGAGGGAAGCCCTGGATCGGGAGGGGATAGACTTGTCGGTCTGGCGCATCCATCGCAGGATCGGCATGAGCGGCGGCTTATTCACCAACATGCTTCTTAGGGAAACTGGTCTTGAGATCAGTCCGGAACGCGTCGAGCGGCTTCGCCAACGGCACGCCGAGGCTTATCTGCGGCACCGGCACCAGGTCCGTCCTCTGCCCGGCGCACGCGAACTTCTTGACTACTTGACCGCCAATGAAAGTCCCTGGGCAGTCGCAACCAGCGGTAGAATGGAGACGGCAAAGTTTAATTTGGACGCGCTGGGCATCGATCCTGCAGTAATTCCTGTCGTGACTCGCGATCAGGTCAAGTATGCAAAGCCTGATCCCGACCTTTTCCTGGCGGCGGCCGATCGTCTCGGCGCCAAAATCGAGCACTCCGTGGTGATCGGTGATGCAATTTGGGATATGCTGGCCGCAAGGCGGGCAAGGGCGCTTGGCGTTGGCCTGCTGTCTGGCGGATATGGACAAGAGGAACTCGAACGCGCCGGAGCCGCACGGGTTTACGAAGATCCCGCCGATCTGCTCAGGCATATTGATGAAATTGGTACTCGCCGCTGACACCGTCTTTACGGATACCATCTGGTCCGGATTCCCGGTTATCTAAATAGGTCAAGATAAGTTGTCTCCCCGGTTGCGAGGCAACACGTGCCTGTCATTCGCGCACCAAACTCAGGAAACCCAACGGGTAATGAAGAACTTCAGCCTTTAGCGAGATCTTTTCGAACCAATTGATTTGGCAATCTTTCCGCCATCCCCGGGGAGGGTACTGCGTGGCAAGCCCAGTAAGGTGGGATTGACTGGAAGTCTATGGGATGTCGCCCGTTAGGAGGCTTGCAACGCTACAACAACTCTCTCCACCTTTAAATATGCTCCAGTCAAGGACTAAATCTGTTCCTGCGGCCCAGTCCTCTTCCGGGTTAGACCGTTTTTTTCTGAGGCGAGCTCGCTCGTGGAAACATCGTCGCCCTTGGACGAGACCATGGGCGTGATGGGCGACTTCCCTGGTTCTGCCGCCTCCTTCTTGCCTCCACTCGGGCCCATAAGAAAGGTTGACCGGACAACCAGGAACACGATGATAACCAAAGCCGTTAACAGTGCGGCAAAATCTCCCATACCGGGCCAATTCATATCGACCATAAGTTGTTTGGTCCTCGGGTCCTCCTTGCTTCATTTCCCTGTTTGGCCCGGTCCATCTCTCGCAGATACCGATCTGCGCGTTCCACCTTACGGCGATGAGGCAAGAGCAACACTATGATTGAAAAGACAACCAGGTGAAGAATAACCACCCAATCGATACCAGCAGGCCCATCGCAGCGACCAAAATAACGCCCAGATTGAATCTCCGCATCCGTCTCTCGTACCGCTGTGCCCAATTGGTCTCTCCGGCCCTTTCCGGGGGCCGTCTCGTCGTAGAGACCAATCCGCTGGCTTTCACACGCTGTTTCTATCAGGTTGCAAACCCGGGACACAGCAGCAATGTTTCTTATCTGAAAACAAATTTATTGCCTGTCATGAAAACGCTCAAAAATGCGGCCCTTTCGCGTATTTCGCAGGCATAAACTCTTTGATCGAGATCCGGGAATAAGCCGGTGCGTTGCTGCCCGGCCTGACCCGCGCCGCAACCTTTGGCTTTCCTGACCCGCTGGATGCGGCATACGGGTTGCCCGGAGCTAAACTCACGCCGTACGACGACATCACCGGCTACAACAATTTTTACGAATGGGGGCTTGAAAAGGGCGATCCCAAGATCAACGCGAACCGAGGCTGGAAAACCGAGCCCTGGACGATCGAAATCGGCGGTTTATGTGCAAAGCCCGGCAAATACGACGTTAACGATCTGGTCAAAGCCGTCGGTGGGATCGAGCAGCGCAACTACCGGCATCGTTGCGTGGAGGCCTGGTCGATGATCATCCCTTGGGACGGGTTCGCCCTCGCCAAACTCGTAGCCATGGCTGAACCAAAGAGCGAAGCAAAATACCTGCAATTCACTTCCTTCCTTGACCCGAAAGAGTGTCCGGGCCAGCGCTCACACGACTTTACCTGGCCATACACCGAGGGCCTGACGCTGCCCGAAGCGACCAATGATTTGGCTTTTCTGGCGACTGGCATCTACGGCAAGCCGTTGCTGAACCAGAACGGGGCGCCCATCCGTTTGGTTGCTCCCTGGAAGTATGGGTTCAAAGGAGCTAAATCGCTGGTGCGAATCGACTTTGTCGCCGTTGAGCCGAAGACTCTATGGAACCAGATGGCGCCAAATGAATATGGGTTCTACGCGAACGTTAACCCTGAAGTGAGTCATCCCCGCTGGAGCCAGAAAACGGAACGCGTCATCGGGGCGGGCTTCTTTGGGGGGAGACAACCAACCCTGAAATTTAACGGGTATGAAAAGGAAGTAGCCGGGCTTTATGCCGGATTGGATTTGCGGAAAAATTTCTGATCCTCGGCATGAACCTTGTCGGCAGGATTCTCGCCAATAAGATCGTCGCGCTCGCTATTCTCTCCGGGGTCGGCATCTTTCTGCTGATTGTTCCGGGATTCACAAACCAACTCGGCGCAAACCCGGTCGAGCGCCTGCTGCATGTGTCGGGCGAGATTGCCATCTGGACCTTGGGAGGTGTCTTGAGCCTGACTCCGTTGCGGGTACTGTTTCCGCGTTCGGCGATCGTCAACGCGCTGAACCGGCATCGCCGCTACATCGGGGTGTCGGCCTGCATTTACGGACTCATCCATTTCTCTTGTCATGTGCTTTACCAAGGCGATTGGGATGATCTCCTTCAGAGCTTTACGAAGCCGTTTATCTGGTTCGGCTTAGCCGGGCTCAGTATCCTGGTGTTGCTGGCTTCGACCAGCAACAACTGGTCGGTTCGGAAGCTGGGCGGGAAGAGATGGAAACGGCTTCATCGGCTGGCTTACTTGGCCGCAATTGTCCTGATCTATCACCAATCAATCGCCGGCAAGGGACACTGGTACATCGCCCGATGGTTGCTTCTGCTTCTCGTGGCTTTGGAAGGCGCTCGAATCGCAAAAAAGTATTGGCACAACAAGCCGAATGCGGAACAGGCTCCGGCCAAGACCAAGGACCTTTCGGACTGACTGACAGATAGGTGTGATAAAGTGGAGCTTCGGAATGCGAGAACTACCTGTCAACCCGTTGGCCCTCCTGTCCCTTCTCTGTTTCGCGATTGAAACTTTGCCGACAATCCGCGCGGAAGTTCCTCCCGGGCCGAATTGGCTGCGATCTGCCGTGTTTTATCAAATCTATCCTCAAAGCTATTTCGACTCGAACGGCGACGGAATAGGAGATTTGCGCGGCATTACCGCGAAGCTCAATTACATCCAATCAGTCGGCTGCAACGCGATATGGATTAATCCTATCTATGAGTCGCCTTTTGGCGATGCCGGCTATGACGTGGCGGATTTTTATAAAGTCGCGCCCCGCTACGGCACGAACGAAGATTTAAGGAACCTTTGCGCCGAGGCCCACCAGCGTGGAATGCACGTATGCCTGGACCTGGTGGCCGGACATACCTCGGTCGCGCATCCATGGTTTCAACAGTCTGCTCTGCAAGTGCCCAATCGCTACTCGAATTGGTTTATCTGGACGCCGGCAAGCGAGAACGTTCCGGGTTCGCAGCCATTTCCCGGCGAGCACAATCGAGCGGACCGATTCTTACCTAATTTCTTTCCGTTCCAACCCGCATTGAACTACGGTTACGCCCGGCCGGATCCGAAAGAGCCATGGCAACTTCCAACCACGGATCCCGCCTGTGTCGCAGTGCGCGAGGAGCTTAAGAGGGTAATGAAATTCTGGTTGGATCTCGGCGCTGACGGTTTCCGCGTCGATATGGCATATTCGCTCATCCGCAACGATCCTGATCATAAAGCGATCAGCGCTTTATGGAGATACTATCGGTCCTGGCTCGATAAAGAATATCCAGACGCGGTGCTCGTCTCAGAATGGAGCGATCCTCCGGTAGCTATTCCCGCCGGTTTTCATATCGATTTCATGCTCCAAAATGGCCAACCGGCCTACAGAACGTTGCTCGGTCCACTCTCGATGCCCAATGGTCCCGTCCGGATGCCGCACGCTTTTTTTGAACGCGCAGGCAGCGGTGACATCAAGGCCTTCGTCGACAACTATCTCCAGAACTTCATGGCGACGAAGTCTCAAGGCTATATTTCATTGCCAACGGCCAATCATGATATCCCCCGCCCGACCTTCGGACGGGACGAGCAAGAGGTTCGTACCATCTTTGCCATGTTGCTGACAATGCCTGGCGTTCCTTTCATTTATTATGGCGACGAGATCGGAATGAACTTTATTTATCCAGCGTCCGACAAGGAAGGCGGCACCATCGGAAAACTGCCGCGGAGCGGTTCGCGAACTCCGATGCAATGGTCCAAGGAGAAGAATGCAGGATTTTCAACCGCACCGACCGAGGATCTCTATCTTCCGCTCGATTCCTCTATGTCGCGGCCGGATGTCGCCAGCGAGGAGAAGGACCCGGCGTCGATGCTAAACTTTACCCGCGAATTGCTGAAATTGCGTCATAACCATCCTGCTCTGGGCAATACCGCAGATTTTCAGCCGCTCTATGCAGAAAAAAATAAGCTTCCATTCGTTTACCTTCGCACGGCAGGAACCGAGGAAATCATCATTTCCATCAATCCCGCTGAACGCCCCTGCTCAGTCGCGCTGAACGAGTTGAGCGATGCTACCCCATTGCTTGTACAAGGCGCCGCACTCCGCAACGGCCGCCTGGAGATGGATCCAGTCTCGTTTGGTATTTTCGCAGTGCACGGCCGGTGAGGAACCCACAAAAGGAAGCGAAGACATTTGAACAGAAAGCAGCAAAGATCACAAAGATTGGAACAGAATTTTGGGCGAACCAAAAGTGCGGTCAGACGGCGGAGTACCTCCGATCACGCCCACACGCCGATCCGCAGACACGCCGACAGGCCGACACGTTTCTCCCTTTGGCCATATAAAAGCTAGTTATTATGCTAATCATGGAAAACATGTTATGGGTAGATTGTCAGTGGCCGGCCGTGGTGACGACGCTTTGGTCATGAAACTGAGTAGCTCCTACGAAAAACGTGACCCGCCTGGATTATCTCGATGAAGCAGAAACCGTTTGTTGAAGACATCGAAACGTACGCCCAGACATCGTAGACACGGTTCGTGAGCCGCTCTTGATGCTCGACACCACCTTGCGGGTGCGATCGGGCAATCGCGCCTTCTATTAAACTTTTCGAGGTAAAAACGAGACGGTGCACCAGGAAGGACGTCGGGACTTGTCCAGCAACGACCCGCATTTTGGTTGCTGAGATCAATCACGAACCATACCCTGTTCAATGGAGCACGAAATCGAGATCCGCCGTGAAGTCGCCCATCGCCTCGATGCGACACTCAGAGTCCTAAGTGCCAAAATCGGGAAGCATGGAAGCGCCACTCATCACCTTGCCAACGTTATCGGCGCCATGGCGCTCGCCTTTGTCGGATCCGTATCTCATTGGCCTGAGGTCGTCGAATCCGCCGGGAAGTTAGCGGCCGCGTTGCGCGACGAAGACCTGAATGAATGGAGAAATCTCGTCGGTGACGCGAAGCCGTTTCTGGAAGAAGCGACTCACCTGGCGAGTCGCATTGGTGTATTGAAGCATCACATTCTTGAGCACACGCTGGGGGTCACTCAAGCCGACAGCGCGGAACACGTTGCTCAAATCGCCCAATACGCTTGCCTGCTCGCGCACACCGATGCCGCACCGAGGGACGAGGCGAGTTGATGATCTGCGAAGGCGCCGAACTAGGATGGCAAAGAAAATTCGCCCTATGAACAAAGCCCTGGTGGCAGGAGCGCTCGGTGTCACCAGGCGAGCGCTGATTAACTATCTCACTTCGCTCGACAATTGGGAAGTGATCGGGCCGCGCTCGGACGTGTGACACGTCGCTAGATGACCGACCTTGCCTATTCCAATATTTGGGTAACACCTTCTATGTGCGTGACCAACATTTGCCGGAAGTAGCTTCCGTCTGATTGACGCTCTAGAACTAGTTCCACGAAGCCACCGCTGACCGGCGTCCTTATGACCTTGTGTCGGCTGTCGTAGTAGACCGTGACGTTCCCTGCGTGCCAGGAAATAAATCGTCCGCCGTTAAGCTTCTCGATTTTTTTCGCTATCATAAATAAATAAGATCGGTCGGTTTGGTTATTGCTTTAGTGAAGTTGTGTTAATGGATGTATTGCTTTGTGATTCGGGTTGTGTCCGACGAGTGCTTAAGCGCCCTACAATGTTATTTGAGAGCGTTATCCTTATTTGCTGCGACTTGTAGTGGCTCTAACACTACAGCCCGTGAACCATTCAGCGCCAGAGCGCCACTGTGTCAGTAGAACCTAGCTTCAATGATGGAGAAATCGTCGTCCAGGCGGGGCGATCCGCGAAGGTGATAAACATGATCCAAAAGTTCATCCAAAAAGCTCCCCTGCCTTTCGGCCAGGGCTGCCATATGCGCGATGCAGGCATCCAGATTCCATACGGCACCTTCATCGCGGAAGATTTCAAAAACGCCGTCGCTGAAGATCAGCAGACGGGCACCGGCCGGGATCCGGCACGACTGAGCTGGGAAATCGACACCCCGAAGGGCACCCATTATCAAACCGGTGGAAGGAAGAAGAAGCGGATTCGGCTCGCCCCGAAGCAGCACGATGGAGGGCGGATGACCGCCGCCGGACCAAGTCAGTATGCGGCTCACGCAGTGGTAAACGCCGTACCAGATCGTGAAGAATCTTTCGCCGTGGTGTTCGCCTTGGAAGACGTCATTGAGTTTGGACAGCACCTGATCGGGCCGCTTCATGTCCGCCCCGGACAATGCGCCCCCGCGGATGACGTTGGCCACGCTGACAGCTAACAGAGCAGCATCGAGCCCATGTCCGGTGACGTCGATGAGGTAAAGCGCGAGATGATCCTCATCGACCCAATGGTAACCGATAGTATCGCCGCCGAGGGTGGAGGCGGGGAGGTAGCGCCAATCAACCGAGACCAACCCGTCCATCGGCGGTGGGATGCAGTCGCGCACGTATTTGATGCCGGCCGCGAACTCCGCGCGCATGCGCTCGTCCCCGAGATTTTCGAGTACGGCTGCGGCGTCAGCCAGATCGGGCATCGTAAAGCCGTCAGTGAAGGACGCCATGCACCGTACTGAGCGCCCTGAATGCTTCTTCACGCCGACCTTGCTTTTGCCAAATTCGGGCGAGGCTCGTCGTGGCGCGCAGTTCCCACGCTTTGCTCTGCTGGCGATGGGCTATCTCGACGGCCCGACGAAAGGATTGTTCAGCCGCGGTTTGATCATCCGACTCCGCCAGCAGCAATTCGCCGTTGAGCCGATGCAGTTCCGCTTCCTGAAACCGCTCGTCGTTTTTCTCCACGAGTGTGAGCGCCTCGTTCAGGGCTACGCGCGCTTCAGCGAATCTACCCGTGTGCGTGCAGCCATCCGCCAGCATGCTCAAGTAATAGGGAAGCGCCAGTTCGGCGCCTGTGCCTCGGTAGGCTTCCAGCCCCTTATGCAGCAACGCCAGCCCTTGCTCGAGTCGGCCCTGTAGCAGCAGGCCGCCAGCGGCGTAGAGCGTGCCCGATGCGTGCCAGAAAAGAAAACCTTGCTCCGTCGCGATTCGAATTTGCTCGTCGCCGGCCGTCTGCGTCTGCAACCCCAGCCGGCAATGCTGGTAGAGCCAAGCCGTGTGATGCAACGCGTACTCAAGGCTGAAGGGGTGGTTGATGGCGCGTGCGAGACCGAGCATCTCGTCGCCGAGTTGCAACGCCTGGTCCGGAAAACCAAGGTACCACAAGGCCAGCGCCAGATAACAGCGGTGCGTAACTCCGGCGTCCTCGCCCACGAGTCGCGGCCCAGTACGCCGTACGCTCGCGGTCGTCGAACTCGTCGATCGCGCGCGCACAACAGTCGCGCGCCCCGGCAAAATCGCCGCGATAGAGCCGTGTCAGACCCTTCAGAAACAGAGCCTCCATGAGGATACCGGGATCGTTGAGCCGTTCGCCAAACGCCATCGCTTCGTCCGCCAGTTCCGTGCAGACCCGAAAATCCCCCCGGACGATATGGAACGCGAAATTTCCCCACATCATCGCGAAGAGCTGCGGCGTTTGTCCCACCCGTTCACACAGCAAGCGGGCGCGCTGGAAAACCGGACCTACTTCAGGCGCTGCATACCCGCGTGAGGCGATGTAAGAGGTGCCTAGCGGGCCGAGCAATTCCAATTCGCGGGCATCCCGCTCGGGCGATGCCTCCGTCGTTTCTAGAAGCTGCAGGCCCTTGCTAAGGTGGCTGATCGCCTCGACATGGGCAAACCGGTCTCGCGACCGCAGCCCCGCCGTCAAGTGATACCCAATCGCCTTCTCGATGACCCCTGCTTCGGTGAAATGCTCCGCCAGCAGTTCCGGTTGCGTCTCCACCAAGTGCGTAAACCGCGTTTCCATCACCTCGGCCACCTGCTGATGAAATCGCCGGCGCTTCGGCAAGTCGATCGCACCGTGCAACGCTTCCTCGAGCAGCGCATGCTTAAAGAGGTAAGTGCATGCCGGGGGCTGACCTTTGACGAAGAGGATACCGGCGGATACCAGCTTTGCTAACTCGGCTCGCAGCGTCTGTTCGTTGATGGTCACGACGGCAGCGAGCAACTCGTAGTCAAACTCCCGCCCCAGCGTGGCTGCGAGTTGGGCCACCTCGCGATCGCATCGACATACGATCGAGCCGGACCATCACAAGCTCCTGCAGCGTCTGGGGCAGTTCTCTCGTGCTCGCCCGCCGAGACTCCGGGCGACGCGACGACAGCGGATTCGAAGACCGCAGACTCGCGTGCCATGCGGGTGAACTCTTCGACCAGCAGCGGCACGCCGCTGGTGCGATGATAGATTTGCGCGACCAACGAGTCCGGCAACGTTCCGCCCGCATCCCTTCGCATCCACTCGGCCATTTGCCGCCGCGTCAGCGGATTGAGCGCCAGAGTCGTTTGATGGGCCGGTGCCGGCCAAGGGGTTTTGAATTCGGGACGGAAAGTGAGCACCGTCAGGATTCGGTCGTGAGGGCCTTCTCCGACGAAATGCCCAAGGAACTCCAGGGTCGATGCGTCGATCCAGTGCAGATCCTCGACCACTAACAGGATCGGCCGCTTATAGGAGTACGCGCGCAACCATTGACCCAGCGCGCGAAAGGTCTCTTCCCGCTCTCGGGCGGGGTGAGACCGGTCCCCGAATAGCGCTCGTCCGGCGGCAGAAATAGCAGCTTCGCAAAGAGCGCCAGGAGCTCCGGCTTGCACAGATCGTAATCCTCCAGATGCCGCGCCAATCGGTCGAAGCAAGCCGTCGGTGATGGATCGCGCCCGCCCCTTAGGAAGCGCTCCAGATAGTCCGACACGGGATGAAGCTCCGAGTTTTGGAAATGTTGTGAGCAGTGCCATTCGATAACCTGAGAATCCTGGTCAACTGACGCGCTCGCGGATTCGCCGGCCGCCGTCAAGGAAGCGTCACTCGCCTGTGCCTGCACACGCTGCGTGAGTGTCTGCACGAGGCGCGACTTGCCCAAGCCAGGCTGCCCCACGACGAGGAGGACTTGGCCCATCCCCTCTTGAGCCTGCTCCCACCGATCTTTCAGCAAACTGAATTCGGTATCGCGGCCCGTCAGCGGCGTGAGCGCGAACGGTGGGTGGGCTTCGGATTCGCCTCGACCACCGGAAACAGACTTCGTTCGTTGCTCCCTGACGCATTCGTGCGGATTTGATCGGACGAGTTTGAAAGGGTTCACAAGTCCCTCCTTACCGCCCGGCATAACCCGTAACGACACTCGCGCACCGGGCTTATCACAAATCCACCCGATGGTGTCGAGATGACGCTGATACTCATTGGAACGTGAAGTGTAAATCGATTCCCGCATCGTGGCGCCATGGCCGCCGCTCTGTCTAGCCCGAAAAGATAGTAGACGACTCTGATCAAAAACGCGCTACCTTGCTCTTTCGTTGAATCTCGATTCAACGCAGTTGCTGAATTGCCCCGGCGTTAAATCCACGCCGATCGAAGTCCTGGTCTAGGCGCTCAATTTCCGCTAGGCCCTCATCCCGATCAGCGGGAGAGTGATCCTCTAGCCAATCCCAGCGCTGCCGCCATTTGCGCGTAACGCTTATCCGGCTGTTGTTTTATTGGACTTCAAGATCATTAGGGTTCGAGCTATCACCCAAGGGCAAGGATAAGAAGCGCTCTTGCGCGCGGTTCACACGTCGAGCAAACCATCGATCACGCGCAGCAGGGCCTCCGGGGTGAAGGGCTTGAGCAAAACGGCGTCAAATCCAGCAGTGGGTACCCACATCTTATCCAGCGGCCTGCTCAAACCGGTGATCGCGACGACCGGTACTTCGCCGCCGCTAGAGGAATCTAAAGAGCGTATTTCTCGCAACAATTCAAACCCATCTTTACCAGGCATGGCAATATCAGAAAGTACGAGATCAGGTCGAAGACGAGGGACGAGCCTCAGGGCATCGTCCGCATTCTCACACTCTCCTACGATTGCACCCAAGCCGGACAGGAAACGAGCTAAGACAGATCGCACTTCCTTGTGATCATCCACCACTACAATTCGAAGGTTATCCAACCGCTGAATCAAAACTCCTCCTCATAACCGGTGTTTCTAGTTCGCACAGTAAGGACAAGATGGACTGGTGAAGATACTAATCGGGCGATTAGTGACAGGCGTTTAGTCAACCTCTCGGATAGGATGCCTGCCTGCAAACGCAGAAATTCCACCGCCCAATGCTGTGTAGACGGAGAATGCGTCCACCAGGCCTCAACCAAAAGCGGCCATGGTCAGCCTCAATTGCTCGCTTGCCTTGCGATGAAGAAAGGCGTTAGAGTCAATGCCGTAGAGCCGGGGTCCCGTCTGGACTCCACTGATTCCTTCCACGATGCTCACCGGGGAAGTTTACGGGGCTGCTGGCGGCCAGATTCCGATATGACAGGGAGATTGCGCGAGCCAGTTCTTCGTTTCATGGCGTCCGCAAAAGTTGGAGTTGGATTTTGCCGGTCCGGGAAAGACGTATCAAACTGTGTGATTCGTTGTGTGGTGCCTTTCCAAGTCGTTTTTCGCCGAATCAACCGCTTCGTCAATGGTGGTGGATTTCCTGCCGCTTGAGCCCCCAACGCCACAGTCGCGGCAATTCCATGTGCCCCACATTGCCGAGCCTTCGACTTCTTCGACGTGGATCGTATAGCTTACACCCTCTTTCACGTAATCCAGTTTTTGAATCTCTTTGGTTGTCATTGCACGTACCTCTTGAGGTTGGTTTGGAAATTTCGGACTAAAAGGCGGCAGTGTCCAGTAACTAAACGAGCGCTGAAGCAGTTCTCCAGCGCATGGAGAAACTGGGCGATCTCTTCACTCCCGTCCTGAATTTAAAACCGCAGATCCATTCGCGCCTCGGATTCCGAGGTTTTCATGAAACGGTGACCAATGAGGGATCTGAGAATCGCGTCTGTCTACGCTGCGAAAGACAAAACCATCCGGCCACCTGCCGCGAACAAATGGGAACACAAATGTTGTAACGTTTAAAACATTATGGGATCAACTACGCATTCAATCGATGTCAACGCCTCGCTGAGAACTGTTTACAATCAATGGACACAATTTGAAGAATTTCCGCGTTTCATGGAAGGAGTAGTAGAAATTTCGACAACAGGGTCCCAGGACTCTTTTTTGGAAAGTCAACGTGGGAGGGAAAGACAAACAATGGGAAGCAGAAATCCTGGAACAGGTTCCGGATACCCGAATTGTTTGGGAGAGCGTAGACGGAACGCAGAACCGGGGAATGATTGCTTTTGAGCCTGTGGATCAGGAGCGAACCCGCATCACTCTGACGATGGAATACGAGCCGGAAGGCTTTCTCGAAAGAGCTGGAGATGCCTTGGGCATCCCGTCAAGTCAGGTGGAAGGAGACTTGAATCGGTTCAGGGATTTCATCGAGAAAAGGGAAACGGAAACCGGGGCCTGGCGCGGCCAGATCGAAAACGGGGAAAGCATCCATTCCACCGCCGCAATCAGTCGATCGGAAGGTCCTTTGGACGTGAAAAACGGTGACGAGCTATTCGAGATCGAAAGTCGGGAAGCTCCGTCTTTACGCCCCGGGACAAGAGAAACCGTGTTCAGCACAGGTGAAAAAGAGACCAAGGGAATGGAAACTGAAGAAAATCTGCCTCTCCAGGTTGGGTCCGCCGCGGAACTTCCGCCCATAGCCGGCGAGCAAGCGGGAGTAGAGAAAAACTCAGAATTTTATCGCGAAGCCGGAGTTCTCGCCCCTACGTATGAGCAAATCGCACAACGGGCTTACGAGCTTTATATGGCCCGAGGCCGCACCGAAGGTTATGCGCGAGAGGATTGGCTGGAAGCGGAAAAACAGCTCTCCCAGGAAATACGGTAATTCATCCATCTAAAGAACAAATAGCCCGGCTTTCAGAGGTGCAGACGACGGCGATCCAGATCAAACGAGTGTATGACCTGTCCGCAAAAGAGGATGGCGCGCGATTCCTGGTTGAACGCCTGTGGCCGCGCGGGATGAAAAAGGAGGCGTTGGACATGGCAGCCTGGTGTAAGAACGCGGCGCCCAGCGATGAGCTGCGTCGCTGGTTCGGCCACGACCCGGCCAAATGGAAAGAATTCCAACGACGATACCGGGCCGAGTTGAACGATAATCTTGCCTCCTGCCAACCGCTGTTGGATGCGGCCAAGCAGGGCAACGTTACGCTCCTGTACAGTGCCCATGACACGGAACATAATAGTGCCGTGGTGCTGAAGTCCTACCTCGAGGAAGGGCTGACTGGAAAGAAAAGTCAACGATAGCAAGATGGTTCAAAGCGGCACAATTTCGCGCGCGTGGCAGTTTCACGCATAGCTCTCCACGGTTTGTTTCTTAGCATGCTATCTAGCCTTTATCCAGCCTGCAACGCTCACAAATCCTTAGAGGTTTGTGAGCGATGCACTAGGGCGTGTTTGTAAATCATCTATGTGAGGCGAAAGGTGAGGAAGCGATGGCAAGGCAAACAAAGCCCAGGAAAGTTTCGGCAAGTTTGTCATAGCGAGTGGCGACTCGGCGGTAGCGCTTGATTCTTTGGAAGAAGTTTTCTACCCGATGACGACGCCGGTAGAGCTTTGCGGAGAATGGTACAGCCGTAGTGCGGTTAGCACGCCAGGAATGCAGGTTTTAACTCCGTTGGCGGCCGCTGTCTGTCTGAGGGTGGAGCTATCATAGGCTTTGTCGCCAATAAGGGTAGAATTCTCTGGCAGGCAGTCCGTAAGCTTTCCTGCCAAACAGATGTCGGCTTCGTTCCCACTGGACAAGGCAACGATAATGGGTTGCGAGCGGGCATTGACGACAACATGAATCTTGGTGTTTAAGCCCTCCCTTGGTGCGTCCCATGGCTTGTGGAGCTTGGCCGCCGGCCGGATTGGACCCGTCAGCATGAACCTTGACGTGGGTACTGTCGACAAAAAACCACCCCGGAGCGAGCTCCGGCCCGAATTGCGTCAGCACTTTCTGTAGAGTGCCGCGATGACACCAACGACGGAAATACTGGTACACAGAGTTCCAGCGGGCCTGTGGCCGATCGATAGCTCTCCAACTGCATCCCTCTGTTAGTACAAAAAGAATACTTTCAAGCACGACGTACATTGACAAAGAAGGCCGACCAGCTTTATTATCTTTACTGCCGTTCCAGGGAGTCGCTTTCTATGGAAATTATAGCTTCCGCTATCTTCGGCAGAAGCGCCTTCACTTTTGGTCGTATTCGCATCATCCGTTTTATCTCCAGCTAGGCGCATTGTCCATAAAGGAAGATTTACAAACACGCCCTAGGAGGGGAACTCCGTCGCTGTAGTTTTCAATGACTCCTCCACAGGAGCGGAACTTATCTTCGGGTGTGCGCGGGCATCCCGAATACAAGTGCTATAGGTCTCAAGGTTAGCTTCATTCGGAAGAGCAGGGACCAGCCACAGGCGATCGGAAATCTCACCAACCCGAGGCTGTAACAAAAATCCAATTTTATGCCTTGAAAATAAGAACGCATTATGTATCGTATAGCGATGTATTAAGGAGGTTATATGAACGTGCCACAGAACGAAACAAGTACCGGAGTTCGTAATTTATATGACGAGAAAGCCGCAAATCCGTCGAATGAGTTACTGAAGAATGCTGTGCCCGTAGGAACATTTGCGGGTCCCCAGGATTTCGTCTTGAGATTTCATGACGGAAAGCTGGTGGCCGCCAACAGCGGAAAACAAGGAGGAGGACAGAACTAAAAGGGCTTTCCCGACAGGAAAGGGGTTATCACCGTGCCACTTGCGGAGCAGCTGCAAGTGGCCACCACACGGCAGTCGAGTTGGCAGATCGTTTGATTTGACGCTTCAGAATCTCGTCTTGCGCGAAGCCAGCACATTGGGTCGATCGTCATTTTGCCCGATCGGAAGCGGATAAATCGTGCCGCGATGATTACGCTTTCAATGCGCAGAACCGTCGTTCTTCGAAGGAGCGTTCCCCCGCAGAGTCCTGACATAATTCGACAAATCCCAGATGTGCTGGTCAGACTCGACTCTTCCAAAAGCTGGCATCCCGCTCAAACAAATGCCGTTTTTTACGATCCAAAACAATTCCCGATCGGAATATTGTTGCACCTCAGACGATGTGAGATCCGTGACGCGCGGATACATCCAGCGACCGGCCTCAGTGGGTGTGTGGCCGTCGAGACCATGACACATTGCACATTCGGTGCCGAAGAGTTTGTCTCCTTCTTCGATGCTCGCCGGTAGATCCGTTGGTGCTGGGGGAATGCCGTCGCGACTGCTACGCTGAACCAGGATGTGCTTTGCTCGGGTCGCAAGAACGGTTTCGAGATGCCCGGGTTCACGGAGCGCGTCAATGTTGATTTGATAGAATCCTAAGATCACCAACACGGCACCCAGGCCGAGGACCAGAAGTACAATGAGAACTCGGCGCTTCATCTGCGTGCGTTTCTTTGCAGTCGCTTTCCATTAAAAAGTCTTGATCGAAAGTCTTCTAGAAAACAAGAAACGGCCGGTTACGTACTCGGCCCTCTATGAAAGACCTAGGATGCCGCTTTGATGTCCGTGACGTGGATCGTCTTGGTAGCTTTATCCAAGGTTCCCGTTACCTGCACCTTCTGTCCGGCGAATGCTTTGGGTTTCGCCTGGTCGTCCAGCTCGTAGAAAGATTTCGACGCTCCGTTGAACAGAACGTATTTACCTCCCATTTTCACGCAGGCTTCAGTACATGCCTTAGCGTCGTTGGTTCCCATCTTTTTGAACATCGATTCATGTCCTCCTCCCTTGGCGCATGGACTGTCCATAATCTCGCCGCTGAAGGTCTTGTCCTTCGCTCCGGCTAAACCGGGCACCAGGAACATACAGGCAGTGATACTCAATATTAGCTTCTTCATTTTTTCTTTTTTGATTTAGGGTTGAACTACTCCTAAAAAATTTTCTTTCGGTGCTTGTCGCCGCCAAGGACTGATCGCATTTCGAAAATCGCGGCAAGAATCTAGCCCCTTGCTCCCTCCATCATTCATCATTACCTTGAAACACAGTTTGTCAATAAATATATGCGTAAAGTAACTCGATGTTCGCCTTGTGCTAGGTATCACGACTCGATTCGCATGATCACTCTATTTGGACTCCGATAGCAGCAGTTGCTCACTTTACTCCTGCAAAACAAGGAGGGTCTAACCGTCGAAGACTTGTCGAAAGCACTCGGAATCACTGACAATGCCGTTCGGTAACACCTCACGGCGCTTGAGGCCACAAACGGAGGTAACTTGGACCAATTTTTCGCTTTTCTTTCTACTTTTACGTCACCAATACTGAAACATGCCCTTCTTTAGACTCAGCCAGGCGATGGTGCTAAGTGTCGTGCTCTTTACCGTGGGTTGCAATAAACCCGAGGCAGGGTCTACTGTGCACGGAGGGAATCCCACGAAAATCCGTGTCGGATACATCGGGATCACATGCGAAGCGCCGATTTTCTGCGCAGTCGAGAATGGTTTCTTCAAGGATGAAGGACTCGATGTCGAATTGGTCAAATGCGAATGGTCGAAATACAAGGATGTGCTCGCGCTCGGCGGTTTCGACATAACCCATCATCTGATTATGTATTTGCTCAAGCCGATTGAACAGGGCCTGGACGTAAGATTTACTGCTGGAATCCATCGAGGCTGTCTTCGGATCCAGGCGGCAGATCGATGGCAACATCAAGACCGCGCAGGATCTGCGCGGAAAACGGATCGGCGTGCCGGGGATGGGAACCCCACCTTTCATCTTTGCCAATCGAGTTCTGAATGCAAATGGTATGGACGCCAGCCGAGACGTTACCTGGAGTGTATTCCCGGCAGGGGAGCTTGGATTGGCGCTGGAAAAAGGCGAGGTCGATGCGGTGGCTGACTCCGAGCCAATTGGCACTTTGCTGTCTGGCTAACGGCAAAGTTCGCAACGTCGTCGACCAAGCAACGACTCTCCCTATAAGGACGAATACTGTTGCGCGGTGGTGGTGAACGGAAAGTTCCTGGCCGATAATCCGAAGGCCGCCGCCGCCGCGACGCGAGCGCTGCTGAAGGGCGCCAAATGGGTTGAAACAAATCCGGCTGCTGCGGCGAGGCTTTCCGTAGAGAAAAAGTATCTCGCCTCAAACCCAGAGCTTGAACACACTTGCGATCTCTCATCTACGTTACATCCCGAGCGTTTCCGGAGGTGAGGCGGCAGTGAATTCGGCGGCTGCAGAAATGAAGAACACGGGAATGCTCAATTCCACGACAGACGTTTCTGGCTTCGCAAAGAGCGCCTTTGTCCACCTGGAAGGAGTTTCAGATGAATGGCTCCAGACTCGTGCACAGTAGATAAGGTGGCCGGCGGGCAGTTGCCTGCGGATGAAAATTTCCGGGTGGCCGCTGAATGTCGCAGCGAGCGGGGGCACATGAATGTGGCGTCGTGCTGTTCTCCAGGGAAAAAGTGAAGGAATTGGCAGATGTTAGCGAACGCACCTCAAGCGAGCGGTGTGATTAAGCGATCAGAGGCGTCAGTGAAGGGAATAAGCCGTTCGCAGCGAAAACGCGGTGGCAAACTCTGTCTGCGGTTCTGCTCGCAGTGGCGATTGCGCTCGCGCTCCACTGGTTCGCGGCAAAGAAAGAACCGCCAGGCGAAACACTTTTATACACTTGCTTCTTGGCGGCCTGCTCGTTGCGGCCGTCCTTGCGGCGATCCTGCAACGGCTCTGGCCCGGAATGCGCGACTGGATGCGGACCGACTGCCCCCTCATCGCCGTCGCAGTTTTGTTCCTGACAGGATGGGAATTGACGACTGCCGGCTTTCGCCTGCTTCCTTTGCCTTACTTCCCGAGCCCTGCAGGCGTGTTGCAGAGCCTGGTGAATGATCGGGCGGTTCTTTTTGATAGCACATGGCATTCGTTGATCCTGCTACTTAGCGGCTATGCGCTGGGCGTTGCGGCCGGCTTGTTCAGTGGGATTTGCATCGGCTGGTTTCCCCAGGCCCGCTACTGGGGAATGCCGGTGTTGAAGGTCGTCGGTCCGATTCCAGCGACGGCCTGGATTCCTCTCGCGATGGTTCTCTCGCCATCCGCAATGTTTTCGGCAGTTGCGCTGATCGCGCTGGCGGTCTGGTTTCCAGTGACAATGCTGACTGCATCCGGTCTCTCCAACACCCGTGCCTCCTACCTCGATGTCGCCCGTACGCTCGGCGCCGGTCGGGCCTATCTCATCTTTCGTGTTGCCATCCCGGCAGCGATGCCGAGCATCTTCCTCGGCCTGTTCATGGGACTTGGCGCCTCGTTTCTGACACTCGTAGTCGCCGAAACCGTCGGCGTGAAATCGGGCCTTGGCTGGTATTTAAGCTGGGCACAGGGCTGGGCGGAATATGGGAAAGTCTACGCTGCACTCGTCATCATGGCCGCATTTTTCTCGACCATCATGACAGCCCTGTTCAAGGCCCGCGACCGCGTGCTCGTCTGGCAAAAAGGGGTCATAAAATGGTAGCCGCATCCGTCGAACGGGTGGCAACAGAAGGCTCTTCCTTGAGTGTGGAAAACGTAACGAAAGATTTCCCCGCGAGTGACCGCGCAACCACTCTGACACTTGCGCTGGATGCCGTTTCCTTTTCGATCATGGCGGGAGAATTCGTTTCCATCGTCGGCCCAAGCGCATGCGGAAAGTCGACCCTCCTTCGCCTCATCGCCGGACTCGATTTCCCAAGCTCCGGCGAACTCCGGGTTGGAGAAGAGGTGATCACCCGTGCCAATGCGCGAGCGAGGCTTGGTATTCCAAGATCCCAACTTGTTTCCGTGGCTCACCGTCCGCCGCAACATTCAGGCCGGTCTGGTGGCGCTGGGCGATGCTACGTGAGAAACGTCACGAAGTTGACGAATTTATACGCCTTGTCGGACTTGAAGGGTTCGCCGATGTCTTTCCTCACCATCCTTTCTGGCGGCATGGCCCAACGTGTTGCATTGGCGCGTGCGCTAATTACTCATCCCAAAGTTCTCCTGCTGGACGAGCCTCTCGGTGCTCTCGATGCCTTCACGCGCATGCGAATGCAGGATGAAGTGCTGCGCCTGTGGCAAACCCGTCTCACCACAATACTCCTGGTCACTCATGACATCGATGAAGCGATCTACATGAGCGACCGCATACTCATCATGACCTCCCGCCCTGGCCGAATCGATCGAAGCATCTCGGTGGATATTCACCACCCTCGAGATCGCAGCAGCACGGAATTCCTTCGTCTTCGCAGCGAAATCCTTCAACTGCTTCACTTGGCCGGCCATGCGAGCGCGATGGAAACCGTGTAATTTGCAGTGCCGCACCGCGGCCGAAGAGTTACGGTTTAAGCTGCATCGCTGACAAATCTCCAGAGATTTGCGAGCGATGCAGGCAGAACTCAGGAGTCAGGAGTTACTGGAGTTGCAGAATGGATAAGCGAGGAATGAAATTCAAGGACCACCGGGGGCATTGGCCTGACGGTTACGGAGTAACGGCGTTATGTTGAAGCGCCGGACCAGAGGTTCCGCTTGAGAAATTCGGTACTTGGACCTGCCTGTTTCCTGCCGTGTAATTGGCCCAAGCATTGTTTCTCTCCCAAGCTTGGTTCGCCGGCGTTGGTGCCAGGCGATAGACTGACGCTGCTCGCAGTCCGCCGGGGTTCCCGGCCGAGAAGTGACCGCCTGCGAAACCGCTATCTGCGCCGATCGTCAGAAGGCCAATCGAAACCAGACCCGCAAGTAAAACACTGTTTAATTTCATAACTATCATCTTCCTTTCGATTGACACCATCGGTCGTCGGGCGGCTAAGAAATAATCGCGTTTTTTGATCCCCTATCAGTTTCACTGATGGGGGAAGAATGAAGTTTTTTTCTTTACGAAACGCACCCTCCCAGATCGTGACGATTGGCCAGCTGCAAGATGTCGCCTTTGTTTTTCCCAAGATTTTGATCGGCCGTGGAGACGCGCAAATACGGTGAGGATTCGCCAATATCTGTGGGGTGCCGAGCGCACTCCGACCGATTTAACGTAATATGCGCCCTTTTCGCATTAAACGTCTTTTCATGGGCAAGGCACAATGACTAAGAGAAACACTACTATTCCTGACGGCCCTCGCAATAATCGCCAACTATTCGGCGCCAAGCCCAGATTTACATAACGGCCACGCACAACGGAAAGGAATCGGCAACCATGGGAAATATGACGCCAATACAGGTGTTCTAATGGCGATTAGCTTTATCTTTGTCATTCCTCACTTGACTCAAAATGGAAACGTGCCGAGCTAAATCTAGCCTTAGCCTCCTTTTCCAGCACCGCAGACGCGTCTAAGTTAGTAGGATACACGGAAGGTCGGGCTGTCTTCGGGGCGGGAGCGGCGGCGGTCGTAGAGGCGGGTGATCGAAACCTTGGCGTGACCGAGCCACTCCCGGACTTTGGTTACAATCCAACAAAGATACCAAACGCGACATAAGAAAGCCAAGCCGGTAGGCCGGACTGTGGAGGCCAGCGACGAATCGGCGTAATTTGGAGATTGCTAGATTGAGCGTGCCAACAAAAATATGTAGGTGATCGGCAAGCTCTCTCGATCTCTCGCCCCTTCAGGGCGAAACATTTCATTGGATAGTTCCCAGGGTTGGGATTACAACATATTAGAATGGCCACCAGCTTCCGGTCCCAATATATCTTGCCATATAGTCATCGAAGCGAGCCATTCTACCCAATGGTGGAGTATCAACGCACACGTAACCCTGGTTACTAACGAAATGTCCGGCCTTGACATCATAAATCATAACAACGCTGAATTCCATGTCACTGTAACTGCCTCCCCCTTGACCGAAGAAACTGGCAGTCGTCTCAGAATTTATCAGTTTTGGATAAAGCTCTTGAATATTAGCCGGAAACAACTTAGATGCCTCAACTGCCAAGTACCGGGTTTCCGGTCCAAGATGCGACGCATTTCGCTTCCAGTAATTTGTCGCGCGCCCCTTGGCTAGTTGAATTTCATTTGGCGTTGGGGATGAGGTATCAATGGCGAAGTTCCGGTGATCCACACTGTCATTTTCAGCGCAGCCCAACATTATCGTACAGAGACAGGCGATAAAACTCCACTTCATAGTCGTCATTTTGGTGTCAGTATTGAAGTTTTGCAGCACGCTAAATGCACCGAGCCAAGGATCGTTCCATGATTCGCAGGAAGGGTTCTTATTCACTCGATTGAGGTAGTGTCCCGTCCTCTCCCTCTCCGCGGTAAGAGGCTCTGCTGGACGAATTTACCCGCGGCAGCGGGCTCTTACTCACGTCGTATCCCTCGGATTCGATCTTTCGTGGAGAGGATTAATGGGGTGCAGTGTCTCGGTGGACGGTAAAACGCGCGGGGGGGAAGACGAGGAGTCAAAGCGCGTGCCGTCGGGCGCGGTAATTAGCACCGCCAGACGATCCGAGCCAGGATACGAAAGTTCCACCTCGGACGAGCTGAGTGTCTGCCGTTCGCCGCTATTGCCGCCAGTCTTCACCAGCATGGTCAGCGCTTCGACTTGGTTCGTCGCGCAGACACACGCCCCAGAGACCTGTTGGTAGCCGCAGGAAGGTAAGATGACCGACTTCGCCGGGGATGTCCGGCGCGAAAACGCTATTGAAGTCGGTGAATTTCTTTGGATATTAAAATTAGTGGCTTTTGACGCCCCCTTGTAACCCCTCCCCCCAAGGTAACTCTCATGACTACTACCCGTAACGGCCTTGCCGTTCTAGGCCCTGCGTTAGCGTTCGCTCTTTTAATGAGCAATTACGTCTGCAATTCGAAGGCGCAAATCAAACCGGAAGCGTTCCCACTCGCCGCTTTGGCGGCCGGCCCGGCAACCTATGGCGTCGATGACGGCACGCACATCACGCTGTGGTCACGGGCCGCCACACAAGCCCGAGCAGATGCCCTGGTCAAAGCTTACAATGCGACGCACAAGAACCACATCGACGCCACGTACGTCCCCACCGACGACTACCAGACCAAGGTCGGCGCTGCGGCGGCCGCTGGAGGGCTGCCGGACCTGTTCTCGGCCGACGTCGTGTTCATGCCGAACTGGACCTCGGCGGGGCTCTTCACTGACCTGACGGACAAGATCGCAACGCTGCCATTTGCTGCAAACATCGCCCAGGGTGCGATCAATGTGTCGACCTGGAAGGGCAAGAAATACGGTCTACCATTCGTCGTCGATCTTTCCGTTTGGATGTACAACAAAAAGCTGTTTAAGGCAGCCGGCCTCGACCCCAACAAGCCGCCGACTACTTTGGTTGAGTTCGCGGCTGACGCCCGTGCCGTCCAGAAGCTTGGAGGAAATGTCCACGGCACCTTCTTCGGCGGCGACTGCGGTGGCTGCGAAGTCTTCACCTGGTTCCCGATCGCATGGGCCGATGGCGAAACGGTGATGAACCCTGAAGGGACCGAATCGCACCTCAACAGCGCAGAAAACAAAGCCATCTATGCGACCTTCCGCACCCTTGTTGAGGATGGCACCGCGCTGATGCCCGATACCAAGACCGAGACCGGACCTACATGGACCGGTTATTTCCCAAAGGGCAATATCGGCATCATGCCGATGCCAGCCAGTCTTCAGGGCATGGCTAACTCCTCGCTTGCGGATGCAGATATCGGGGTTACCCCCATTGCCGGCCTTAAGGGTGGGCAAGCCACACTAGTCGGAGGCGACGCCATCGGGATTTCCAGGGATAGCAAGGCGGCCAACGCGGCCTGGAACTTCCTGGCCTGGATGGTCGGTGACGAGGCGCAGATCGAGGTTGTGGCCAAGGGCGGCAACGTCCTTGCGCGTCCGGACCTCGCCAACAACAAGTACAGCGCGGCTGACCCGCGCCTCGTGACCTTCAACACGATCGCGGCAAAGGGTCAGACGCCCTTCGCCAAGGCCTTTGGGGCGACGTTTAACGATCCTCAGGGGCCATGGCTCGTGCTGCTCCGTGATGCGGTGTTCGGCGACGCGAGCAAAATCGACGCGGACAACGCAGCCGTGAACACCTCTCTCAATCCGTAGCTGATCCGCGGCGCAGTGCGGTTCCTTCCTCGCGACCCCTCACCAAGTTGACGACCCTCGAAAGAAAGGGCGCCTTCAGTGGCCATGACTCCGGCGACACCTGAACACCGAACGGCGCCGGCCGCTCGGTGGCGGCTTAACCGATGGCGATACCGTCAGCTGATGGGCGTCGCCTATGCGGCGCCGACCGTCGTTTTCGTGGCCGTCTTTTTCATAACGCCCCTGCTGCTCGTCGCCCGGATGTCCCTGAGCAGCTGGCCCCTTTTGACGGGAAACGGCGGTCTGAATTTCCCCAAGAACTACCTCTCCATCTGTAAGAACGCTCTGTTCGGGCCGGCGGTCGTCTTCACAATCAAATATACGCTCATCGTCACGGTCCTGCTTATCGGACTGGGCCTCGGTCTGGCCCTTCTGGTCCAGGAGCGCGGGCGATGGGTGGACATGCTGCGCACCGTAATCCTGCTGCCCGTTTCACTTGGTCTGGCTGCGGCATCGCTGCTGTTCTGGGGTTTCTATTCGCCCTCAATTGGGCCGATCAGTCCAATTCTCGAACAGCTGGGACTGATCCACGACCCAATCTCATTTCTTGGAACGTCCCTGAGCGCGCTGCTGTCCACGAGCTTCTTGATCGTCTGGAAATACACTGGCCTGTACATGCTTATCCTCCTTGTCGGGCTGCAGGCCATTCCGGATGATCTCTTTGAGGCGGCCGCCCTTGACGGCGCCAGCCGTATTCAAGTCTTCCGACACATAACGTTGCCGCTGCTCCGGCCGTCGCTTGCGCTGGCCCTCATCCTTTGCGTGACCGGTTCTCTCCTCGCGTTTGACCAGTTCTACATCTTGACCAAGGGCGCGCCGGACAACAGCACAGTCACGGTCGTCCAACTGATCTACCGCGAGGCGTTCCAAAAACAGAACCTGGGCACTTCCGCGGCCATCTCGATCATGGTCCTGGTGGCGCTCCTTGTGCTTAACGCGGTCCAGTTCCGCTACCTCCGCAGCTCAGAACCGGGTCGGAAGCGATGACCACGACGCGCACGGGAACGCTAGGCCGCCGCACCCCGTACTATGTATTGACGGGGGGGTTGGCGATCATCTTCCTGTTCCCCCTGCTGTGGAGTCTGGCGGCCTCCGTAAGCCCGCAGGCCTCCACCGGACAGGTGAACGGCTTCGGTCTGGGGAACTACACGACGCTCTTCAACTACGGTGCAGGGCTGGTCCAGTTTCTGCTAAACAGCGCGTACGTAGCGCTCCTCACGGTCGCGATCACCCTGGCGGTGTCGACCCTTGGCGGGTACGCTTTCGCCAGGTTCAGGTTTCCGGGTCGAGACGCGTTGTTCCTGTTGACGCTGTCGATCTTGATGGTCCCGTACGCGACGCTGCTCATCCCGCTATATGTGCTCCTCAATGGCCTTGGGCTGCAGAATTCCCTGATTGGCCTCAGCTTGGTGCTGGCGATGTTCCAGCTCCCGTTTGCCACGTACATGATGCGTATCTCGTTCGAAGCGGTGCCGCGCGAGCTGGAGGAATCCGCACTGGTGGACGGCTGCGGCACGTTCAGCGTCCTGTGGCGAATCCTCCTTCCCTCGGTGCGCCCCGGGCTCATCACAGTGGGTCTGTTCGCCTTCCTGGCGGCATGGAGCGACTTCTTCGCTCCCCTCATCCTGCTAACCGACAGCGCAAAGCAGACCCTGCCGCTCGCGGTGGCCAACCTGCGGCAGCAAACGATGGGCGCCATCGACTACGGTGCCACGGAGGCTGGCGTCGTGGTGATGGCCGTTCCTTGCCTGATCCTGTTCCTGCTCCTGCAACGTTACTACGTGCGGGGTTTCATGTCCGGAGCCGTCAAGGGTTAACCCCGCGCCGGGGCTGAGGCGTGCGAAAATCCGAGATTTCGGTCCTCGCTCGCATCATCGGGACAAGATTCATTATGCCCCTCTCTACCGGCGAGATTCTCGTGACGCAACCACTGCAAGGAAGCATTCTACTGGTTCGGCCTCAGGCCGAAGGATTGGTGTAGAGGACATCTTGATTTCCGTTCCAGCCGTGCAATGGATGAGGAGACAAGGAAAAGGACATGATCACACCAGCAAGGACATTCAAAATTGGCGGCGATCTGGAAGTAAATCGCCTTGGATTTGGAGCAATGCGACTGACGGGCAAAGGCATTTGGGGCGAACCGAAGGATGTCGACGAAGCAAAGCGAGTTCTGAAGCGTGCAGTCGAACTGGGAGTGAATTTCATCGACACTGCCGATAGTTACGGACCCGCAGTCAGTGAGCGGTTGATCGGCGAGGCACTTTCTCCCTTCCCAAAAGGCCTCGTGGTCGCGACCAAGGCAGGGTTGACCCGACAAGGACCCGACCAGTGGCTGCCTGTTGGCCGACCGGAGTACCTGGCGCAGCAGGTCGAAATGAGTCTGCGTTTTCTGAAGACGGAAGTGATCGACCTCTGGCAATTGCACCGCATCGATCCTCAGGTGCCCGTAGAAGAGTCGTTGGGAGTGATTGGCAGACTGCGTCAGCAGGGCAAAATCCGCCATGTTGGTCTCAGTGAGGTGAAACCCGCTGAGATCGAGCAGGCTCGCAAGGTCATAGACATCGTCAGTGTGCAGAACCTCTACAACGTAGGCGACCGGCAGCATGAGGACGTGCTGGAGTATTGCGAGAAACATGAGCTCGCTTTCATACCCTGGTTCCCGGTGGCAGCCGGCAAACTGGCCCAGTCCGGCGGAAAGCTGGACACGATTGCAAAACGCCACGGCGCCACCGTGGCACAGCTTTCGATCGCATGGCTGTTGCACCGCAGCCCTGTCATGCTGCCAATAGCGGGGACCTCGTCGGTTGCTCATCTCGAGGAGAACCTCAAGGCTGCGGCGATCTCCATGTCGGATGCTGAACTAAAAGAGATCGAAAGCGCCGCTGCATAAGCGTCTTGCCGATCGCGATACGATCTCGCTGGAGGTGAGCTGGCCGGGCCTCTTTGACAGATGTCTCAGCTTCACGGGCCCTTATTCTCTACAAACGGAAGTTGCCCTGCCCGATCAACACGGAGCAGGTAATAAAACTCTCCGAGGATAACCGCTTGGACGAGGGTGAATTTCTGTTCGGCCCGCCTCTGAAGATAATGGGCGGCATCCTCACGATTCAGACGATGGAAAAGTTCCCAGGCGGTATCCGCAAACCAGAGAAATGGCTGGCCATCGGCTTTGACCAGGAAACGGCCATTATCACTGACTCTGGTTGGACAGATGCTCATTGAAGTTACCTGAGTCTCCACGTTTAACGTAACGTTCGAAAAAAGGCAAAAGATCGGAAGCTCCCAAAGTCGCTTTAGAGCGCGTACTCGGCCGTCTGGAGAGAGCGATCGTTTGCTTGCTACGGTTGCGTGGCTAGACTCGCTGCATGAACAGCCTGGGCGAAGAACGATGATAGCGGAAATACATGCGATATCGATTCGCACGTTATGCCTGTTCACCGGGCTGTTGATTAACTGTTCCGTCCCAACTCACGGATCACCGGCAGAATTCGGCGAAACACGTGTAGAAAAGATTTTGCTCGGAATGACCCTGGAAGAGAAGCTCGATTACATCGGCGGGGTCAACGCGATGTCAATTCGACCGATTCCCAGGCTCGGCGTGCCGGAGATTCGCATGTCGGACGGGCCGATCGGAGTCCGGCGGGATACGCCGAGCACTCGTTACCCAGGCGGGATCGCGCTGGCAGCGAGCTGGAATCGGGCTCTTGCTGCCAGGGAGGGTGAATCGATGGGCCGGGACTGTCGTGCACGTGGCATTCATGTCTTGCTAGCTCCCGGCGTAAATATCAACCGCATCCCGATCTGCGGGAGGAATTTTGAATATATCGCAGGGGAAGATCCATATTTAGCAGCGCAGCTGGTCGTTCCCTTTATTCAGGGAGTCCAAAGTCAGGGAGTGGTCGCGACGGCGAAACATTTCGCCGCTAACAACCAGGAGATTAATCGCCAGATTATCAACGTCATTGTCAGCGAGCGGGCCTTGCGGGAGATCTATCTGCCCGCATTCGATGCGGCAGTTCGAATAGCGAAGGTCGGCGCCGTGATGGATGCGTATAACAAAGTGAATGGTCAGTACTGTACGGAGAACGAGTTTCTGAATGATCTGGTGCTGAAAGCGGAATGGGGATTCGACGGCGTTCTGATGTCGGATTGGGGTGCCACTCACAACACGTTGGGGCCGGTTCGTAACGGTTTAGACCTGGAAATGCCGACCGGCGAGTGGATGAACCCGCAAAAATTGCTCCGAGCTTTGCGATTCGCCGAGATCACAGAAGAACAGATCAACGACAAAGTGCGTCGAATTTTGCGAATGATCGTCAGAATGGGATTTCTCGATCGTCCGCAGAAGGATCCATCGATTCCGGAAAATGATCCGGAAAGCGGCCAAACGGCGTTGGCGGTCGCTGAGGAGGGTATCGTGCTGCTGAAGAACGAGAAAAAGACTTTGCCTTTTGATCAGACCAGGATCAAGAAAATCGCCGTGCTCGGACCTAACGCGCAACCTGGCGTGCCTACCGGCTGGGGAAGTTCCTATGTCACGCCGTTTTACGCAGTGAGTGTGCTTGATGGCTTGACCAACAACAAGAGGCCGGATACGGCCGTAGATTATTTCGATGTCGGCGTCGGCAATTTCGGGACTTCGCAGTATGAACACGAAGATCAGACCGGAAAATTATCTGACGGGTTGCGAGCAGAATATTTTTCCAACCTGACGCTATCAGGCGCCGCGATCCTCGATCGGGTTGATCAACGAATTAACTTCGATTGGGGTTCCGCGAACCCTCCGCTCGGTAGTTTACCGACGCAATTCACCGCCCGCTGGACTGGAGTGATACGGGCGAACGACTCTTCCCCACACGTTTTTCGCGCGCGAGCGGACGCTGGAATTCGAGTTTTTCTCGACGACGAATTGATCATTGATGATTGGGCCGATCACGCGGCGCGGCCTGTCGTCGCCACAAAGTCCCTGGAGGCGAGCCGAATCTATCGGTTGCGAGTGGAATATAAGAATAGCGGTGGGGGAGGTGCCGTTGCACAGTTCGGTTGGGCGTCACTCAGAGTTCCCGACGCCATTCGAGAATACGATGCTGCGATTGTCTGTGTTGGATTCGACAACGGGACCGAAGGTGAGGGTTTTGATCGCACCTTCCAACTCCCGGACGGACAGGATGATCTTGTCAATGGCGTCGCGGAGAAAAATCCGAATACCATCGTTATCCTGAATTCGGGCGGGAACATCGATATGCACCGGTGGCTGAACAAGGTGCCCGCTCTCCTGCACGCCTGGTATCCGGGTCAGGAGGGAGGGAATGCGATCGCTAAAATCCTCTTTGGCGACGTAAACCCGTCCGCCAAGCTTCCGGTGACTTTTGAAGCCAGAGAAACCGACAATCCGGCGTTCAAGTCTTATCCGTCCGACATTGACGGCGAGAATGTCCGGTACGAGGAAGGGATTTTTGTCGGCTACCGGGGATATGATCATTTCGAGATCGACCCGTTGTTTCCGTTCGGGTTTGGGCTCTCGTACACCCAATTTGAGTACTCCAATCTTAAAATTGACCAGAGTGGGTCTGCCGATCGCGACGAAGTCAACGTCTCATTCCAGGTCCGAAATATCGGGGATCGAGCGGGAGCGGAAGTCGCGCAACTCTATGTCGAGGCGAAGCAGTCGACAGTTGCGAGGCCCCCCAGAGAGCTGAAGGGATTTGAGAAGGTATTTCTATCGCCTGGCGAGTCCAAAGAGATAACCGTCAGGCTCAATCGACTATCCTTTGCCTGCTTCGACTCTGCATCCGGTCACTGGAGGACCGATCCGGGAGAATACGGGATCGCCGTCGGAGCGTCCTCCAGGGATCTGCGAATCAAGCAAGTTCTGAAACTTTCGCCTTAGTGTCCTGTCGAAATAGCAGGTATAGTGTTGCGGACAAAATGGGCCGCCGGCAAGGCGCGAGGTGGGAGCTTCCAGCACCAGTTTGACGTTTGTAGTAGCGAACTGGTTCGCTCGGTGAGCCGTCAAACCGGGGTGGGACGGGCTAAGGCTTTGCTTCTTCTGCAGGACTGCGTTTTGGTTGGCTATGCTCCTGAGCGAACGAGAGACTTTGAAACGGGTGTTAGAGTCGGTGCCATCACCGGCTTTCGAAAGTGTACCGATTTGGGAATGTCGAGACAGGGTTCTTGCGCAGGACGTTGTTGCTACTGTGGCCCTGCCTCGGTTCGACAACTCCACCATGGACGGCTATGCGGTTCGGGCTGAGGAAGCGGTTCGAGGCGCACGGCTCGATAGTCGCCGGAGAGCAAGCTGCCGGCCCGGATCTTGGGTTGGACGTCGCGTCGGGCCGGGCGATTCGCATCTATACTGGCGCACCCATACCTCGACGTGCCAATGCTGTGCTCATGCAGGAGGACGCGGATATCCGGGATGGAGCTATCCTGGTGCGTGAGAGCGTAACCGTCGGGGAGAACATCCGGGTACGAGGTGGCGACCTTTGCGAAGGCCAAAAGATAGTGTGCGTAGGGAGTGTTCTCCGGGGGCCGCAACTAGCCGCGATCGCCTCGCAGGGCATGGACGAATTGCTGGTCTTTCGGCGTCCGCGTGTTGCCATTCTCGCGACCGGGAGCGAACTGCGGTCGCAAGGCGATCCAATCGGTGCGGGAGAAATATACGAAACAAATCGGATCATGCTCGCGGATCTTGTGGCCGGCTCCGGATCTGACATTCGGATTTTCGATATTGTGCCGGATACGGAGGAAGCTCACTTAAAGAGCTTCGAACAGGCGCGAACCTGCGACGTGATGGTGGTTGCCGGTGGCGTCTCAGTTGGCGAAAAGGATTTGGTCAAACCTGTCTTGCAAAAGCTCGGTGCCGAGTTGGATCTCTGGAGGGTTGCGGTGAAGCCCGGCAAGCCCTTCATGTTTGGGCGGTTGGGAAGCACGCTCGTTTTCGGGTTGCCTGGAAATCCGGTTTCCGCATTTGTGACCTTTTTGCTTTTTGCTCGGCCCGCCCTCTGGAAGCTCGGCGGCCGTTCCTCGCTGGATCTGCCCCAAGCGCGTGCACGCCTGGCGGAGGACCTTGTGAACCGCGGCGAGCGGCCTCACTATTTGAGAGGTATTTATAAGGAGGGGATCTTCAAGCCTGTCGGCAGACAAGAATCACACGCGTTGTTTGCCTTGTCTCAGGCAAATGCCCTTTGCCGGCTGGAACCGGATCAGATCATTGCCGCAGGCTCGATTGTTGGAGTGATTCCACTTTTCTAACTCTAGGACGCCCCTATGGCTTGCCGAAAAGCCGCCGCGCTAAAACGTATTTGCTAAGAGCACGGGGCGGAATGATATTTTACTAGAAAATGGTTGCGTTAAAAGAGGGATACGATTTGGCTGCGGAGGTTTTACGCCTGAAGCGACAGCGTAACGCAGTTATCCTGGCTCATAACTATCAAGTGCCGGAGATCCAGGATGTAGCCGACTTCGTCGGCGACTCACTAGGCCTCAGTTTCAAGGCCAAAGAAACGGATGCGGATGTCATTGTTTTCTGTGGCGTGCACTTCATGGCAGAGACTGCGAAAATCGTCAATCCGTCAAAGACGGTGATATTGCCGGATTTGGAAGCAGGCTGCTCACTTTCAGAGTCTTGCCCGGCCGAAAGTCTTGCCGAGTTCCTGCAACTGCACGCTGACAAGAATTATTACGTGATTGCCTACATCAATTGCAGCGCCGGAGTGAAAGCGCTCTCCGATATTATCTGCACGAGCGGGAATGCGGTGCAGGTGGTCGAGAATGCCCCTGCGGACAGGAATATTCTGTTCGTCCCGGATCAAAACCTGGGAGCCTGGGTGATGGAAAAGACAGGCCGGAAAATGGACCTTTGGCGAGGGGCCTGTTATGTCCACGTGGAATTTACACGCGATAGCATCAGCGCGATCCATGAGCGATATCCGGCGGCGCCGGTTGTCGCTCATCCGGAGTGCACCTTTGCGGTGAGAATGTTAGCGGACGAGGTCTGTTCAACGGAGAAGATGGTTAAGTATTGCCGGGAGTCGCATGCCGAAGCGTTCATTATCGTGACCGAATCGGGTATGCTCCATCGTTTAAAGAAGGAACTCCCTGGGAAAATTTTTATTCCGGGGCCGACGGACAGGTGTTCATGCGCCGATTGTCGATTCATGAAGAAAAACACATTGGAAAAGCTGCGAGACGCGCTGGCAAATCTTTCGCCAGAGATTCGGATGACCGAGGCGTTGCGAAAACGGGCAGAGTTGCCTATCAGGCGAATGCTAGAACTTAGCCGTTGAACAAAGTCTCTGCCGTTGTCATTGGTGCTGGGCCGGCCGGATTGCGAGCCGCGGAAGTAATTGCCCGGCATGGGATTCGCACGACCATTTTTGATCAAAAGGCTTCGCCAGGGCGAAAATTTCTCGTTGCCGGTAGAGGCGGCTTGAACATCACCCATTCGGAGCCGGTCGACGATTTTGCCAACCGGTATGATCTTCCGGTGCGATGGCAAGAGTTGCTTAAGCGATTCTCGCCGGAGGATCTTCGCGACTGGTTCGAAAAGCTTGGCGTGGAAACGTTTGTCGGAACCAGCGGACGGGTATTCCCCCGCAATTTTCGTACCCCGATGATTCTCGAGCTTTGGCTGGAGCGGCTCGATGGGCTAGGGGTTGATTTCCAGGTCGGTCGCCGCTTTCATCAAATGCTCGGCAGCGGTCCCTACGATCTGGTGTTTCAGCGTGGTTCCAAATATCACTTGGTGAGCGCAGACGCCGTAGTCTTTGCGCTTGGCGGCGCTTCGTGGCCTCAGACGGGATCGGACGCCCTCTGGGTCGAGGAGTTTCGCCGGCTAGGAGTGCCGGTGAATGGGTTTGTTCCTGCCAACGTTGGTTGGGAGCGAGTATGGTCAGACTCGTTTCTGCGGTGTCGCGGACGGAAAGCCGCTCAAGAATCTCGAGGTCACTTGTTCAGGCAGGACCGTCAAAGGCGAGCTGATGGTCACCGAATATGGGCTGGAGGGGGGCGCGCTTTACCAGTTAACCCGTGAACTACGAAAGTGTTCGCAGATAGATATCGATTTTCGACCGGGTCTCAGCCGAGCGCAGTTGGCAGAACGTTGGCGTGACGGAATTGATCTGAAAGAAGGGGCAATAAAACTTTGGCGGCTGAGTGCCGCGGCTGCCGCCCTGATCGAGGAAGCAACCCAGCCGCAATCTCTGAATCAATGGATGGACGCTGTGAAGCAATGCAGGGTTGTCTTGGAGCGTCCCAGGCCCATTGAAGAGGCAATATCGAGTGCGGGCGGTGTACCATGGGATCAACTCACCGAAGACCTGATGCTCCGCTCCGTTCCCGGTGTGTTCTGTGCCGGTGAAATGATTGATTGGGAGGCTCCGACCGGCGGATATCTTCTGCAAGGCTGCTTTGTGACGGCTACGATTGCCGGCGAGGGTGCGGCGAAGTGGATTGCGAAGGTCCGTTAGACGTGACAGTTTGTCGGCGCGAACATTATTATGATGGAACTTAATATTGGTGATCGGGCTCCTGATTTCAAAGCAACCGCGGTCGGTGGTATCTACGGAGGCGGCCAGGAGGTCAAGCTCGCTGACTTTGCGGGCTCGACACTGGCTTTGTATTTCTACCCGAAGGATGATACACCGGGCTGCACAGCTCAAGCCTGCGACCTGCGCGATTCCTGGCGTGAACTTCAATCTAAGTTGGAGCTTTTCGGCGTCAGCACCGATAGCGTCGAAAGTCACCAGAAATTCATCAAGAAGCATGGTCTTCCCTTTCCACTGTTGAGTGATCCGGATGAGGCAATGGTGAAAGCGTATCAGGTCTGGGTTGAGAAGAGCATGTACGGGAAGAAATACATGGGCACTGAGAGGACCACCTACATCATCGGCCCCGAACAGAGGATAAAGACCATCCTGAAGAAGGTGAAGCCTGCCGAACATGTAACGTTACTGCTGAAGGCACTCGCTTCGTAGACCGGAAGACACACGTGACCGGGACACGGAGATTCCGGCTTTTGTTGCACCCCAGCGGGATTTTCTCCCCGGCTACCCTCCCGATGAATCATCAAACTCTTCTCGCCATTTACGAAAAACTCGAGGCTATAATCTCCAAGCTGCCCGGCCCGTTACAGAATGCCGTTTTAACGGAATTGAGGCCGATCAAGCAGATTTTTCTTTCGCAGAGGCTCGCTCGTATCGTTTTGGTGGGTAGTCCCGGTGCTGACGCTTCTGCCCTGTTTTCGGGGCTGGTTGGCAACGATCTGCAAATGATCGAGCCGTCACAAACCGCAGGTTGGGTTACCTATGAGCTGCGTGGCAGGGGTGGATTTCGCGTTTTGGATGCGCGCCGGCTGAATGAGGCGAGCCTGAGCTGGAGTGCCTTGGCGGGTGCCATTTCCGAAGAAAGCCCTGACCTGTTTGTCTTTCTCGTCGATGGGAGCAAGCCGCTCGATTTGAACCTTGAGTGCGAGCAAGCAATCCGCTTGCTCGAGCTGGCCAAAGACCGTCATCAGTCCAAGGCCGGCCTTATCGGGGTCATTGATTTTCCGAGCGGCACCGCACCGAGTGAAGTTGAAGCCCGACGCCTCGAACTGCAGGCCTGGTTAAGCCGTACCGACAAACTGGCGGGACATTTCGTCAAAAGTTTGGCGGTTTGTTCTTTTGTTCGATTCAGGGTGGACGGATCGATCGATCCTGAACGCGACGAGCGGCGTAACTTCGATGTATTAGGCGAGTTGCTCGCCCGCGAACTTCCCGGGGAGGCGCAGGTTGAAATGGCGCGACTGGTCTCTGCGAAAAACATTCAAATGGAAATCGCGCAGCGGTTGGTCCGCTCGATGACAGCCATATGCACTGCAATCGGCGTGCAACCTATCCCATTTGCCGACCTTCCGGTCCTTACCGCCCTTCAATTTGCGATGGTCTCAGGAATTATGCAGGTCAGTGGCCGCGAGCTGGGCTTGCGGGCTGCAGCGGAGTTCTTCGGAGCCTTGGGACTAAACATCGGGGCCGGCATGGTCTTTCGGGAGGGTGCGCGCGCCGCGGTTAAATTGCTGCCGGGGTGGGGTAACGCGATCTCCGGCGGGGTGGCGGCGGCGGGAACCTATGCGATCGGTCGAACCGCAATCGGCTATTTCATCGAGGGGATCTCAATGGCAGAGGCACGGAAGCTTTTCCGTCGCAAGAATTTGCCAAAAGACTCCTAGTCAAAACTCAATTGCAATGGGGAATGTCGACTCGTGAGCAAGGGAATCCCGCTTGTGAATAACGTGTCAAGAACTCTCGCATTCCCGAGAAAAGGTTGGGTGTAACCTCCCGGAACCGAAAATTCGTCGGGTGAAAATCTCTGAAATCATGTCAACACTGGATACGCTAGGGGCTTCTCCGCGTAAGTCTTTGGGGCAAAACTTTTTACATGATAAGAACCTGGCTTCGTGGATCGTTGAGAGACTGGAGCTGGAGGTGGGCGATCGCGTCGTGGAGATAGGTCCGGGCCTTGGTGCTTTGAGCGAAGAAATAATGCGTTGTGGGGTGTCGGCAACTTTGCTTGAAAAGGATCGGGCGTTCGCGAAATACCTTCGCGAAAGGTTTGCCAACGCGAATGTCGAAGTGATCGAAGGGGACGCCTTAAAGTACGACACCCGGATCGAGTTTCTACGTCAACCGGTCAAAGTCATCGGAAATCTGCCCTATTACTTGTCATCTCCACTTCTGTTTCACTTCAGCGCGGATCCTTGTCCCTTCAAGCGGATGGTTCTTACCGTGCAAAAGGAGATGGCCGACCGACTGAGTGCAGGGCCAGGGAACAAAACCTACGGTAGTCTCAGTGTCGTCATGCAAAGAAATTGGCAGATAAGCAAGTTGAAGACGCTGGCTCCTTCAGTCTTTCTTCCCCAGCCGCAAGTAGATTCAGTTGTTGTTTTGCTGATGCGTCGGGAGCCTGGTGAGATGGAAGAACTGATCCAATCCTGTTTTCCGAATTGGTGAAAGCGGGATTCTCCGAACGCAGAAAACAAATGAGAAAGTTACTCGGTCGATTCGGCGATCCTGAGAGGATCGGAGCGGCTCTTCGCGCAGTTGATCTGCCATTAACAGCCAGGGCCGAGGACGTTTCACTTAACCAGTGGCTCAGGATCGTCAACATCTTGGAGCCAGCCAGCGTCTATCCATGCGATCCCCTGGAACTCCTGGCCGCGGTGGATCAAAATGATCAACCCCTCCGCCCTCTCGATCGAGCGACGATTCATCGCGAGAATCTGCTCCACCGCGCGGTACATATTTTTATCCTGAACCGGCGCGGGGAGCTGCTTTTGCAGAAACGCTCCTATCGGAAGGACAAATTCCCGCGATGTTGGGATTCGAGTGCTGCTGGTCACGTGAATACCGGCGAAGCGTATCGGGACTGCGCGATACGTGAATTGAAGGAAGAACTCGGCGTAACAATTGCGCTAGCAGATTTGGGCAGGATTCCAGCCTCCGAGGTGACTGGCAATGAATTTATCGAGATCTTTTTCGGAATTCATGATGGTCCCTTCTCGTGGAACCAGCACGAAATCGAAACCGGTGGATTTTTTGAGCTCGAAATGATCGATGTGTGGATCGAGCGACGCCCGAACGATTTCGCCTCCGGATTTATCGAGTGCTATCGGTTCGTGAGGGAGCAACTCGCGAACGCCGCCGATACTTTCTTCCGCCTCCCGTTCACAGCGCAATAGGCGCGGCCAGGCAGGTATCCGGAATCCCAAACGAATCGACCAGTTGCACTGCTTCTTGCCGGACCTCCAGGCATAGCTTATCGACCAGTCGGCTAATAGCCTTTGATTTCAAAGCCGTGAGCGAGCCGTGTTCGAGATACCAGCCCTTATGCAGCTCGATTCGCGATAAAGCGAACAGGTCGCAAAGCAGCTGGAGCGTCTGTTTGACAGATTGCGCCTGAACCGTACCAATCGTCTGGGCGAAGCGCTCGAGGATAACCCGTTCGACATGAGCGCCCGCGAGTTCGAGGAGTTCGCGTTGCATGTGGGTGAAGGCGGCATAGGAGTCCAATTTCTTCCTCACGGTCAAACGCCGGAATTCCTGAGCCGCAGAGAACAGAGTAGCCGATTCCCGGAGGCGGAGCATCATGAGATGAAAACCGGTATCACGAAGATGGCGCTTCCAGAGGTTCAAAGTGATCGCCGGACTGCGTTTGGCGATCGCGGTGAGGCTTTCTGCGACAAAAAACCTCGCCATCTGTGCGGGTCGCATGCCTTCAAGCTTTTCCTTGAACCCGCTAAGCAGGTTCTTCGCAGCCAATTGCATCAGGACTGTGTTGTCCCCCTCGAACGTCGTGTAAATATCCGTGTCAGCTTTCAATGCGCTGATCCTGTTCACAGCCAGGTATCCCTCGCCGCCGCAGGCTTCACGACAAGTCTGAATCGTCTGAGTGGTATTCCATGTCGTGAAAGCCTTCAGTCCCGCCGCCAATGTCTCTAGCGGACGCGAAGTGCCGGCGTGAACTGTTTCATTCTGCTCGATCAATTGCTTCAGGGCGAAATCGAGCGCAAAGGCGTTCGCGAGAAGTGGGCAGAGCCGGCGCTGGTGTGCGGGATAATCCAGGAGCAGGGTCTCCTGGCTCGCCTTCGGCGGACCGAACTGCCGCCGCCGGGCGGAATAGCGGATTGCGATCGTTAGCGCACTCTTTGCCGCGCTGTTGGCGGTGACCGCGATGGTGATCCGACCGCTGACGAGCGTTCCAATCATCGTAAAAAAGCGCGCACCCTGGTTTTGAATATCGCTCCGATATTGACCGTCGGCGGTTACGCTCGCGAATCGATTCAGCATTTCGACTCGCGGAACTCGAACGTGGTCGAACCAGATCCGGCCGTTATCCACGCCGTTTAGTCCCATTTTTAGTCCGTTATCTTCAACCACAATTCCCGGGAGCAGATTTCCATTTTCGTCTCGAATCGGGACGACAAAGGCGTGCACACCGTGTTTGTGACCACTTACCTCCAGTTGAGCGAACACCGTCGCAAACCGCCCGTCTTCGGCGGCGTTTCCGATGTAATTCTTACCCGCGGAGCGGGTTGGGCTATTGATGACGAAACAATCACCATCGGTATCAAAAACGGCAGTCGTTTCCAGCCCATACACATTGGACCCATGACCGATCTCGGTCATCGCGAAACACCCCATCAATCTAGCTGCGCCGGCGTCCGGCAGATATTTCCGGCGATGGTATTCGGTGCCAAGCCGTTGAATGCTTCCGACGAACAAGCCAAACTGGACGCCCAGCTTGATGACCAGATTGATATCGTGAAAAGCGAGCGTTTCGAACGCCGCAATGAATTTTGGAAGGTCCTCTTCGCCACCGACGGAACGGGGCATAACAATTCGACCGATGCCGGCGTCGGCAATTTGCCTGGTCCATGCTAAAACTTGTCTCCGCTGCACCGCCACGTCGCTCCCGTCGTAGTACCGGAACTCAGGTCGAGTGATGAGTTCCTTGACCGCATTTCGGATTTCGGCATTGTCGCCGTCCAAAAGGCGCTGCAAAGCCTTGGAATCGAATGTCGCAGCCCGTCTTTCGATAGGCGGATACGCCGGCTCAGCGACCGTCTGGGGAGTTATCTTATTGGCCGGCTTGGGCTTCTCGAGCATCTGGTTCCTCTTCGCCCTTTGGAGTTTGTGTTTCGGATTGGGCCGGAAAAGCCGGTTTCCTTCGCGGATAAAAACTTCCGCCGCCGGTCGCCTTGTCGGAGAGAAGCGAACAAGGTTGGAAATAATCTCCTACGCGTTCTCGAAGATTATTTAGCCGGCTCAGCACCGTCGGAAGGCCGAGATGATCTGCAAATCGAAGGGGACCTCCACGGAAAGGCGCCCAGCCGGTTCCCATGATCATACCAAAATCCACGTCCTCGGGAGCGTCAACCACTCCCTCTTCGAGCGTGCGCGCCGCCTCGTTGACCATTAGGAGAACCAACCGGTCCCGCAGATCACCCTCATTCACCGTCGTCGGTTCGGCGGGCTGAAAACCGCCCAATTGGGGGTTAGTCTTCTCGTCGCCGCCGGTTCCATACTCGTAGAAGCCCTTCCCGGATTTTCGCCCGAGCCATCCTTTCTGCATCATCTTGCCGAGAGTGTCTTTAAGCGGTGCCAGATGCTTAACGCGCTGCTCGAGATCCTTGGCCACGTGCTCGGAGACGTCTAAACCGACCTCGTCAGCCAGGCGCAACGGGCCCATGGGCATTCCGAAATCGAGCATCACCCGGTCGACTGTTTCAACTCGATGGCCTTCACTGAATAAACGCACCGCCTCCACCATGTATGGTAACAGAATCCGGTTGACGAGGAAACCTGGACTGTCCTTGACCAGAACCGGTAGTTTGCCGATTTCCCTTACGAACCTTATCGCGATATTGAGAGTCGCCGCGTCTGTCTTTTTGCCCCGAACGAGCTCGACGAGCTGCATCCGGTGAACCGGGTTAAAAAAATGGATCCCGACCACCCGTTCAGGATGTTCGAGGGGGCCGGCGATTGCATCGATCGAGAGAGCCGAAGTGTTCGTGGCCAGCACGGTTCCGGATGAAACTCGCGGCTCCAGATCGGCGAATATCTCTTGTTTGAGCTCGAGTTTTTCCATCGCGGCCTCAATCACGACATCCACCTCTCGGAGCGGAATCTCCTCAAAAAACGGAAGGATCCGGTCGTAGGCATTTCGAGCCTCTGTTTCCGAAAACCGATGGCGTTTAACCGCGTCCCGGTAGATTTTTGCTATGGCCTGCATTCCCTTGCCTAGTGGAGCCGGCCCGACATCCTTAAGCAGCACGCGAATGCCGCGACTGCTGAGCCACTGGGCGATGCCGGCGCCCATCAGTCCGGCACCGATGACCAAACCTTTCCTTATCGCTTTGGCCGGCGCCGCTGCTGGTAGAAGGTCAGCCGGGGGCCTCAGCTTCTTGGCTCGCTCCTGAAGGAAAAAGACCCCGATTAGATTTTGGGCGGTCTCGGTGCGAGCTAATTCAATAAGGCAGTTCTTCTCATTGGCTAGCGATTGCTCGTGAGAGACGCTCATGCTGGCGCACACCACCTCAAGAGCCTTGAGCGGTGCCGGGTAATGGCCTCGCGTCCTCGCTAAAGTCTTTTTCTCTACCTGAGATTTGATTAATTGGGACACGGGCGGTCGATTTGCGATATGCAATTTATGAGGCCTCTTTTTGCCGTCGCTTTCCTGAATCATCCTGTTGGCAACGCCCGGTAACTGTTCCAGGAGGACGACCGAATCCACCATCCCAAGTTCAAGGGCTTGTTGCGCGGCGTACTGACGACCGGTCAGAATCGCTTCCAGCGCATTCGGCAAACCGATCAGTTTCGGCAGCCGCGTTGAGCCTCCCCATGCCGGCAAAATCCCAAGGTTCGTTTCTGGCAGCCCGACTTTCGTCACCGAATCGGACGAGGCGACGCGGTAATCGCACGCTAACGCGACCTCAAACCCGCCTCCCAGAGCGACGCCGTGAATCGTGGCAACCGTCGGGTAGGGGAGACCCGCGATTCGGTCAAAGGTCTTTTGACCTCGTTCGACTAGTACCGCGATTCGCTCCGCACTGATGTCCTGGGTAAAGCCTTTGAGATCTGCGCCTGCGATGAAAATCTTCGGCTTTGCGCTTCGAATGATCAGACCTTTCAAGCCTTTTTCCGACTCAAGAAAATTTAAGTGTTCATTCAGTTCGTCGAAGGTCCGTTCGTCGAAGATATTGGCGGTTGAGTCGGTTCGATCGAAAGTGAGGATCGCAGTCCGGGAGCCCGAGACTTCGCATTGAATATTTTGATTCACGACCACAACTTCCTCTCAATTCCGATTTAGCCAGAGCGCGCCGCCTTGCCCGCCTCCGACGCATAGCGAGACCAGCGCCCGACCGGCATTTCGTCGCTGGAGTTCTTTGAGCGCGGTTAATACCAAACGGGCTCCGGTCGCTCCAACCGGGTGTCCGAGCGCTATTGCGCCTCCGTTGACATTCAGGATTTCATCCGGAATTTCACCGAGCGCCGTTTCGCGTTGCAGATGCACCCGTGAATAGTCTTCCAATTTAGCCGCCTTCTGACAGGCAATCACCTGGGCAGCAAAGGCCTCATTGATTTCGATGATTTCCGCATCTTTGAGGCTAAGGCCGGTCTTCTGTTCCGCGCGATGAATTGCGTAGACCGGGCCGAGCCCCATGCGTGACGGGTCCAGTCCGGCATAGGCGTAACCCTCCAACCGACCGAGAGGTGTTAGTCCGAATTCCTGGAGTGCACGTTCCGTCATTAAGAGCAAAGCCGCGGCACCATCCGTGACCTGGGAGGAATTACCAGCTGTTACCGTTCCGGTATTTGGTTCAAAGTACGGTTTCAGTTTAGCCAAAGCCTCCATGGTCTGGTTTTCGCGTGGACCATTGTCCTGTTCCATGAACGTCCGGTCATTTTTCGCTTTCGGCAAATAGACGGGCGTAATCTCCTCTTTCAGCTTTTCCCGGGCTGCGACCGCCTTGTGATGGGACTTCATTGCGAAAGCGTCCTGCTCTTCCCGCGATATGCTAAAGTCTCGGCTAAGATTTTCCGCTGTTTGACCCATATTGCACCCGCAAACCGGGTCGGAGAGTCCAAGCTGAAGACCAATCCGCGGTTGGAAATCAGTCGGGCGAAAACTGCTCAGAACGCTTAGCTTCTGGGAAAGGTTCTTGGCTCGTGCGAACGCCCCGAACTTCTTGGCGGCTTCGTAGGAATAGAACAAGGGAATCTGGGACATGCTCTCGACCCCGCCGGCGACAAAAATGTCGCCGCGTCCTACGAGCATCTTTTCCGCGGCTTGAGTAATCGCTTCGAAGCCAGATGCGCAATTGCGATGGACAGTAATAGCCGGGACAGACTCCGGCATACCGGCTCGAAGCGCGATCACTCGACTGATGTTTGCCGCGTCGGCCGGCTGGCCCACACATCCAAATATGACCTCTTCAATTCTTGACGGATCGATCCCGCTGCGGGCTACCAGGAGCCTGACCGCAGTCTTACCCAGCTCCACCGCCTCGGTATCCGCCAAAATGGTACCTGCTTTGGCGAACGGGGTTCGGACACCATCAACGATGTAAATCGGTTCTTTCATAAACACCCGCTCAAAATAAATATCGCTTCATTCGCTGCGCGAATCCGAGCAGGAGAAAAGTTGACGATACCATTCGTGTGCCGAACCATGGAGTCTTTTCGGTTCTGATTCAAATGACGTCGCGCGTCGCACTGGTGCGAAGAAAACCGCGCCCTGAACGATATTGGGATTCCTGTGCTTATCAGTCGGGTTGCAGCCTTTTTGCGCCGCTGGCGTTCTCAATCTGTGCCTCTCCGCTGTAGAGGGATTCAATTTCTCTGGCATACTTTTCAAGCAGTTGTCTTCGCTTCAGCTTGAGAGTTGGTGTCAGCTCGCCACCGGCGATAGACCATTCTTCCGGGAGAAGGGCGAATTTCTTGATCTGCGAAAATCGGCCAAAATTTTGATTCAACCGCTGGATATCGGTTTCGATCAGGGCGTTCACTTCGAGGGTGAGAAACGACCTCGCTATTCGAGGTTAAGTGAACACCTGTTTGCTTGAAATGGTCTAAGATGGCGTTGAATGCCGGCACGATCAGTGCCGCAGGGAACTTACGATTTTCACCGACAACCATGATCTGGGCGATGTATCGCGATTCTTTCATTTTGTTCTCGACCTGTTGCGGCGCGATGTATTTGCCACCGGCGGTTTTGAATATTTCCTTCTTCCGGTCCGTTATTCTTAGAAAGATGCCGTCGCACTCGCCGACATCGCCCGTATGTAACCAACCGTCGGCATCGATCGTTTCCGACGTCAGGTCGGGTCGGTGGTAATAACCCATCATCACGTTGGGGCCGCGGTAGAGAATTTCTCCATCCTCCGCAATTTTAACCGCGCCGCCCTGAATAACGGGACCCACGGTGCCGATCTTGCATAGTCCTTTCACCGGACTGTTGACGGAAATTACCGGGGAAGCTTCCGTAGGTCCGTAGCCCTCAAAAACCTGCATTCGCGCCGCCCAGAATATTCGAGCCAGACGTGGTTGCAAAGCCGCTGAACCCGATATGATGGCTCGAAGACGACCTCCCACCGCTTCTCTCCACCGCGCAAAGACGAGCCGATCCGCAATCCCAAGCTGCAAACGCTTGACCCAGTTGATTGGGGCAGCCGGTTCGAATTCGGATGCGAGCCGAAGCGCCCAAAAATACAAGGCCTTTTTAAATCTCGGCAACTGGGAGCCTCGGACCACAAACCCTTCGTAAATTTTCTCCAGAAGCCGGGGCACGGTCGAGAAGATCTGCGGCCGCACCTCACGAAGATTTTCCCCGATGGCGTCGAGGCTTTCTGCGAAATAGACCGAAGTTCCACAGTACACATAGAGATTCATAACCGTGCGCTCATAAATGTGACACAAAGGGAGAAAGGACAAAGCACGGTCGTGCGGCGCGCTCTGAACGAGCGGCGTGCAGTTGATGCAGTTCGTGACCAGATTTGCATGGGAAAGCATAACGCCCTTTGGATTGCCGGTCGTCCCGGAGGTATAAATCAATGTCGCGATATCTTCCGGACTAACCGCCGCCTTGATTTTCTCCAGCACGATTTTGTGATGGCGGTCGCAAAGACCTTCCTGGCCCGAAGCCTTGATCTGGGTCCATGGTCGTGCGCCTTTGACCGGATCGTAGGTGTAGATATCCTGCAAGGCAGGGAGCTTTTTTCGAAGTGGATCTATCAATTGATAGAGACGTTCGCTCGACACAAAGAGCAGCTTTGCTTCAGAATGACTAAGGAGAAATTCGTATTCTTCGGCGGCAATGTTTGGGTAGATCGGAAGATGAATGGCGCCAAGACTCATGACCGCGCCATCGATAAAAATCCATTCGGCGCGATTGGTTTCCGCGACGTTCGCCACCCGATCGCCTTTGCGAATGCCTAAGTTGTGCAATCCCCAGGCCAGCGCCGCGATGGTTTCGAGCGATTCGGCTGTTGAATAGGCCTTCCATTCGCTACCCGACTTTTGGGCGAATGCGTCAGCCTTGGGAGATTGGTCCAGCTGGTTTTGGAGCAGATCAAAAACTCGGCGGGGGGTCTGCATTTTAAATGCCTCTCCAGAGCAGTGACAGGGTCCGAAAATACGGCACGCGTGCTCCGAGAAGCGAATCCGGGACAGCTAAAGTCAGCGGAGGCTTCGCGGTAGGGCGTGTTAATGAAAAACGCGCACCGGGCAAAAGGCCTTTCTCGTCTCCATCGTGGGGAAGGACCGACCGAGCGCATTTTAAACAGAGATGCTCTATGTAGGCACACTCAATCTGAACTAGTCATTTTCAAGAGGTTTTAGGATTGAGTTCTATTCTCCAGATAAGTAGCCTTTACTAACAAAACCATACGTGGGTTTTGATCGAGCAAAACCAATTCCCCTGCCAGTTTCCGGACGGCCCTCTTTTTTACGCTACGACACCACCGTTATATGTACCTGAATCGATTCTGGCGAAGGGCGATTGTCACTGTGGCGGTTGCTTTCTTAGTTTTTAACTCTTGCCCCTCCAAGGGAGGCGGCTTCGCTCTCAATGAGCAAAGCGTGAGCGGCCTCGGCGTCGCTTACGCAGGTGGTGCCGCCGCGGCTGAAGATGCTTCCACCATCTTTTTCAACCCTGCGGGGATAGCGCTGCTGCATCAGGGTGAACTGCAGTTTGGAGGCCAATTGATCATGCCGCGGTCGAATTTTACGAACCAGGGATCGCGCTACAATTTGCCGAATACGCCGATCAATGGATTGCCGTTGAGCGGCGGGAACGATGGAAACGGCGGCGTTAATCACGTGTTGCCCAATATTTATCTCTCGCAGCCGGTCTTTCGAAGCTCTCAATACGGTGATCTTACGGTCGGCATCGGTTTGAGCGTTCCGTTTGGGTTGGAGACAAACTATAGCCCGGGTTGGGTAGGAAGGTATGTTGGTCTGCGGACGAAACTCACCACCTTCGATCTTCAGCCGACAATCGCTTACCGTCTTTTCGACAGACTCTCGCTTGGGGCGAGCCTGGATATCCGGTATGCCTCGGGACGATTCACCGAAGCGATCGATTTTGGCCTCGCCGGGGCCCAGGTGCTTGGTCAGTTCGAACAGGCGTTGCCAGCTTTGCTGGCGGCTCGCGGCGTTCCGGCCGCGGCAATTCCCGGGGTCGTCAGTGCGACCAATCGAGCCTTCAACAATGCGGGATTTGTGCCCGGCGGTCGCGATGGCGTATTGGAAGTCACCGGCAACGACTGGAGTGTCGGGTTTACCCTCGGAGCAATTTTTGAATATTGGAAGGGTGATGAAAACTCTTTCCTCCAGGATGGCCGGTTTGGCGTGAGCTACCGGTCAGGGATCAGCCACAAGCTGAAAGGGACCGCAGAATTTCGCGACGTGCCGGCGATTACCGCTGCCGGGGCGCCCGTTCAATTCCCGCAACCGAACGCTTTCCAGGACGTCTTCTTCAACCAGAACGCGTCAGCGCAACTCAATCTCCCGGAGATCTACCATTTCAGCCTCTACCAGCGTTTTGCGCGACATTTCGCAATGATGGGCGACATCGCATGGACGCGTTGGAGCACGTTGCAGAGTGTCCCGATCGTTTTCCAAAATGCCGGCACTCCGGTAGAAACGCTCCAATTAAACTATCAGGACACGGTACGATACGCCGTCGGGTTTGAGTGGTACGCGACGAAGAATTTGACCCTGCGGCTTGGATTCGCGTATGACGAGACACCGATTCCAAGCGCCGATTTTCGGACTCCGCGGATTCCGGACAACAACAAGTATTTTTTGTCGGCGGGTCTCCGTTGGTCACCGTTCCGCTTTATGGATATAGATGTCGGATATGCGCATCTGTTCGTTCCCGACCCGCTGGTGAATGTGACCGACAGCCAGGGTCACAACCTCCGGGGACAGTTCGACGCCGCGATCGACATTGTTGGTGCGTCGGTCACCCTTCGGTGGGGCGGCCCAAAAGAAGCTCCGCAACCGATGTCTGAGCCAGCAGGCAAAGAGACCGTCGGCTACAGGAAATGAGTAAGTAAGGCGTCCCGCCTTACCTCTTCATGCCGCGTCTCACTTAAACGACTCAAACCTGAGTAAACCCGCAAAAGAGGTAAAGAAATCGAAAGGAATGCAATTAATGCAACCTAGCGGAAGAGCATGACGAGCCCGGCGAATAGGCTCAAGCGCCGCGTTCCGCCTGCAGCCAGCGAGGTGCAGTTCAACCGCCGGATGCGGAAAACCGCATGTCCGGTGGTGTGGGAGGGCTCACGGTGCGCAATCACTGTAACCCGACCGATCTTAGCGCTTTCTCTGACGGAAGGCCAGTTGAGCGGCGATGTTTGTCATCGTCACCAGGGCGACCAGGACCAAAGACGCGGTCCAGGCCATCTGAATCTGGTAATCATACGGGAGCGTCGAGAAATTATAGATCAGGACGGACATTGAGCCGGTCGGTTCCATGAGCGACTTCAACCAGTATTGGTTGAAGGCGGCTGTGAAAAGAACGGGCGCGGTCTCGCCTGCCGCGCGCGCCACCGCGAGCATGATCCCGGTCATGATGGCCGGAAGAGCCTCAGGTAAAACGATTCGGAAGATGGTTTGGAACTTGGTGGCACCCAGGCCGTAGGAGGCCTCGCGCAGTGCTTTCGGAACTCCGAGCAGCGCTTGTTCAGTAGTCAGGAGGATCGTCGGAAGCGTCAGTACGGCCAGGGCCACTCCGCCGGCGATTGCTGAGGCCGTCCCGGTCGAAAGAACGATGACCGAAAACGCGAAGACGCCGCAAATGATCGACGGAATACCGGTTAAAAGCTTGGCCACAAAGCGGACGGCGTTCGCCAGACGGGATTTCGGACTGTACTCATTCAGATAGATTGCGGACAGAACGCCGAGCGGGGTCGAAAACAGCAGCGCAATCCCAACCATCACAGCAGTTCCCTGAATCGCGTTGCCGAATCCTCCTCCTGTTAAACCGGGAGCCGGAGGCAATTGCGTGAATACAGATGGCACCAGCAAGGGAAGGCCCTTCTGCAGAAGCAAAAAAACGATCGAGAACAATGGAATGAGGGTCAAGAACGAAAGCGTTACGCACAGAACCGTCCAAGCGTTGTTGCTTAGAATTCTGGCCCTCGAATGACGGTCGACCGCTTTGAGAGAGCGGGTGGCGAGCTCGATTGAAGGAGATGCGGTTGTCATGGGCATTAGCGAATTCCGGCGGTGGCTTTTTCGGCACGGCGGAGGACGGCCTCACCAGCCATGTTAACCAGTAAAGTCAGCAGAACGAGGGCCAGCGCGGCGTACATGAGGGCGCTGATCTGCAGTCCTTGCGCTTCGCCGAATTGGTTGGCAAGAAGTCCCGCCAGCGTTCCGGCCGGCGAAAGCAGGGACCAGCTCAAACGAGAGCTGTTGCCGATCAGCATCGCCACCGCCATGGTTTCGCCCATCGCGCGTCCAAAGGCCAGAATCGTCGCCGCTACAATCCCCGGCGCGGCAGTCGGGATCAGTACGCGAAAGATCGTTTCCCAACGGGTTGCCCCGACGGCGTAGGAGCCTTCGCGCAGGGTGTGCGGAACGGCGACCAGGGCCGTGCGTGAGATTGCAGTAATTGTGGGGAGAACCATGAGCGCAAGGACCAGGCTGGCCGTGAGCATGCTGTTCCCCGTGGCGGGCCCTTTAAACAACGGGATAAACCCCAGATAATCAGTTAGGTATCCGCCAAACTGTTGCACGATCGGGATGACCACCGCGATACCCCAAAGTCCGTAAACAACGCTTGGAATCGCTGCCAACAACTCGACAACAAATCTGATCACTTGCCGGATTCCAAGAGGAAGGAAATTTTCGCTCAGAAAGAGGGCAATAAAGACCCCCAGAGGGAGCGCGATACAAAGAGCAATGAGGGAGCTCACGGTTGTTCCGATCAGAAAGGGAAGGGCGCCGTACTGGTCCCTGTTGACATCCCAGACCGTGCCGGTGAAGAAGCCCAGTCCAGTCTTCTGGATCGCCGGCCAGGCCGGCACGACGATGCTTTCTAAAATCCAGAGCAGGGTGACCACGGCCGCCACCGAGGCTACCCAGGTGAGAACCATGAAAAGGTCAAGTCGACGGCGGGTCCTTTTCATTTCGTGACCCGGGCTCGATTTCACGCCAATCGCCATAATATGAACGCCTCCTTTGCGGGCAGCTTATTGGACCGTCTTTAGCGCTTCCACATTTTTGTCGACAACTTCCTTGGGTAACGGGATGTAGCCAAGTTCCTCGGCGAATTTCTGCCCGTCAGCGAGACCCCAGCTGACAAATTTCTTTACGGCTTCAGCGACCTGGGCATTGTCGTACTTCTTGTAAAGCAGCAACCACGTGAAAGTGGAGATCGGGTAACAATCTTTTCCCTCCGGGTCAGAAGGCCATGCGCGGAGCAAATTCGCCGGAAACTGAGTGGTCGCCAAAGTGGCTGCACCGGATGCGGTCGTGGCCGTCACAAATTTGCCGGCCTTGTTCTCCAATGCCGCGAAAGTGAGCTTGTTATTTTTGGCGTATCCGTACTCGACATAGCCGATCGCCCCTTTGTTCTGCTTGATCAGAGCTGTCACACCGTCATTCCCTTTTCCGGCAACGCCCGTTGTCCACGTGACGCTCGTACCCTCGCCAACCTTATCCTTAAATTCCGGGCTGATTGCGCTGAGATGTTTCGTGAAAACAAAAGTCGTTCCGCTGCCGTCCGAACGTTCGCATACCGTGATTGTGTAATCCGGTAACTTCACCCCTTCGTTTGACTTGGCGATGACGGGGTCATTCCACTTGGTGATCTTGCCAAGGAAAATACCGGCATAGGCTTCCCTGGAAAGCTTGAGGTTGTCGATGCCCGGAAGATTGTAAGCCAATACAATACTACCCGCGGTAGCGGGGATCAAAACCACGCCCTGCTTGACGGCCGCAATCTCCTTGTCCGTCATTGCCGCATCGCTCGCACCAAAACTGACCAGGTTCTGTGAGAACTGTTTGATCCCTGCGCCGCTACCGACCCCTTGATAGTTAATCTGCAAGTCCGGGTTGGCCTTGGTGTACTCGGCGATCCAGCGCTGATAAAGCGGGGCGGGGAAGGTTGCGCCCGCGCCCTGTAATTGCATAGCAGCCGCGGCCGACCACGAAAAAAGCTGGGTTACCAAGGCGCCCAGGCAGAGAAACAATACTTTCGATGTTTTCATAGGGAGTAGCTACGCTTCAACTCCGCAAAATCCTTTACTTCGGCAATCTTTCAATTGTTACAATCACGTGACGCGTGAGCCTGGGCAAAATCAGAAAACCGCCTATGGACATCAAGGGAAATGAACTTAAAACCAATTTTACTTCTCAGTTTGCATCTGCGACATAGTGCTGCTGCGAATCTACTTATAGGTGCGATTCTTCCGAAAACTTCTTCTGGTTGCGATAGCCTCGCCGTTAGTGGCTGGCGTAGCGCCGCTCGCAGATATCACGCCTGGCCCCGAGATGAGTCCGGAACAGGTTGTCCAATTTCAGCTTAACGCGCTGCAGCGTAATGACGATCCGCAGGCCGACGCTGGAATTGAGCGGGCGTTTCGTTTTGCCTCACCCTCCAATAAGACGGCGATCGGGCCCTTGGAAAAATTCGCTCGGATCGTGAAGAGCAACCCGTATGCCCCAATGCTCAACAACGTCTCTTCATCGATCGTCGGATCCGACCTGAAGGGAGATCGAGCAAGGGTCGCGGTGAAGATTCTTGCCGCCACCGGCCGACAGGTGACTTACGTTTTTGTTCTCTCAAGGCAGAACGAGGGGGAATTCAACAACTGTTGGATGACTGATGCGGTCCTGCCGGTGGATGAAGGTGAAGATTCCTCGGACCAGGATCTGACGATTTGAGTTTGACCTCCCAACTTCACGCGGCGATAGGGGCGGGATGTCCGCTCTGGCAGGTTCGACGAAAGTATATCAGCTTCCGTTTCTAACGCGCAGCCTGATTCGGCTTGGGTCGGCTCTGGTGAATCTCTTGTGCCGAACTTTGCGGTACAAAGTGGTCGACGATGCGGGCTTTTTTGATGGAACGTGCCCCGGGCCGATCGTTGTCTTAATATGGCACAACCGCATCCTGGCTATGCCGGCCGTGTTTCGCCGGCACTATCCGAAGCGGAAGGGTTTGCTCGTTCTGACTAGCGCCAGTCGCGATGGGGCCTATCTCTCCGAGTTCGTACGCTGTTTTGGGATGGGCGCGGTCCGAGGCTCGAGTTCTCGTCGTGGCGCTGCGGCCCTGCTCGACCTGGTCCGAAGCCTGGAAGACGGGTTTGATCTTTGTATCACACCGGATGGACCCAGGGGCCCAAGGTATGTACTCGGCCCCGGCGCCGTCATTTTGTCGCAAAGATGCCAAGTCCCCCTCTTGCCGTTGCTGATCGAGTATTCCGCCTGTTGGCGGTTTAATTCCTGGGACGGATTCGCCGTTCCAAAGCCATTTTCCAAAGTGACGGTCACCCTTTTGCCATTGATTTTGGTCGGGTCGACTCAATCGGAGGCGGAGTTCGAAAATGAACGGAAACGAGTAGAAGAAGCGATGACCGAGCGGTTGGTCATGAGGTGAGGGAAACGCGTGTGAAGACTGACCCTGGCGCTGACAACTTCCTTGTGGAAAATCATCGGGCCATGATAGAAGGCGGACGATGCGTCTTTTAGTAACTGGCGGCTGCGGATTTATCGGGAGCAATTTTATTCGGTATGTTCTGGAGCACTACCAGCCCGAGATGATCAGCAACGTTGACGCGCTGACCTATGCCGGCTCGTTGGCGTCAGCCGCCGATTTTGCGCACGAATTCGGCAATCGCTATGAGTTCTTGCGTGCCGATATCGCAAACTCGGAAGCAATTGACAAGGTCCTGGCAAATCACAGTTATTTTGCGATCGTTAACTTTGCCGCAGAAAGCCACGTTGACCGCAGTATAGCGTCTCCCGAGAACTTCATTCACACCAATATCGTCGGGACAAGTAGCCTGCTCGACGCCGCCCGACGCCACGGCGTCAAGAGGTTCGTCCAGGTTTCAACCGACGAAGTCTATGGCTCTCTCGGCGAGGAAGGGCCGATTTACGGAGCAAAGCCCCCTCAACCCGAGTTCGCCCTATTCGGCCAGCAAAGCGGCGGCTGATCTCCTGGTCCTTGCGGCCCACAAAACCTATGCTCAGGATGTTGTGGTAACCCGTTGTTCAAATAATTACGGGCCATTTCAGTTCCCGGAGAAGCTGATGCCCCTCATGATCTTGCAGGCGATGGCAAACCAGGCGCTTCCGGTCTACGGAGACGGATTGAATGTACGAGACTGGATTCATGTCGAAGACCATTGTGCGGCGGTGTTTGACGTTTTAATGCAAGGACGCGCCGGTGAAATCTACAACGTGGGAGCGGACTGTGAGCGTAGGAATCTGGACCTGGTTCGATCGATTTTATCTCATTTGGGCAAAAGTGAGGACCTGATTCAGTTCGTGGCTGATAGACCCGGGCACGATCGCAGGTATGCCATCGACTCAACGAAACTCCGGGCCGAAATCGGTTGGAAACCGCTGCACGATTTCGAGAAAGGTCTCGCGGAAACTATTGAATGGTACCGCGAGAACGAGTCTTGGTGGCGTGAGGCTCGGCGGTCACGATGAAAAGCAGGATTGCCGTTGTTGGAAAAAACGGGCGGCTTGGCGCCGCCCTTTGCCGCGATCTCGCCGATCATTATGACGTTCTTCGCTTTCGGCCGTGCGGAGTTGGACTTGGCGAAGTCGATTCGCGAACCGTTGGGAAGACGTCGAGTTCGATCTGCTGATCAATGCCGCAGCTGCGACGAACGTTGACTGGTGCGAGCAAAACGCGGCCCAGGCAAGCCTGATCAATGCTCGCTCGGTGTCCGAGCTCGGCGCGCTTTGCGCCGAAAGAGGTGTTCGGTGTTTGCACATCAGCACAGATTACGTTTTCGACGGATTGGCTTCACGTCCCTATCGTGAGGAAGACGCAGCCAATCCGATCAGTATTTACGGAAAGACGAAGCGACTCGGTGAAGAACTGCTGCTGCAGTCCAGCGCCGGCCACCTGGCAATTCGTGTGTCCTGGGTTTTTGGACCGGATAAGCCGGGTTTCATCGACTTGCTGCTCGATCGAGCCATGGGCGAGGAAGAAATTGCGGCTATTGACGATAAATTTTCCGCGCCAACTTACACGCTGGATTTCGCTCAATGGATTCGACCGCTCTTGTTTGAGCGTCCCATCGGCGGGCTTCTTCATCTCTGCAATTCAGGGGGATGCAGTTGGCGCGAGTACGCTCAATGCGCGGTCGATGCAGCCCGCCAGCAGAACGTTCCCCTCAAGGCCCACCAAGTGCGGCCGATCAGCCTCGACTCCATGACGAACTTCGTTGCCCGGCGTCCCGTTTACACGGTGATGACCACTGAGAGATTTTCAAAAACAACGGATCTGTCTCCGCGCCCGTGGAGAGATGCCGTCCGGGAGTTCGTTCAAAGAAAATTTTCGCAAGGCCAATGATTGCCACGAAGGTCTCGTGCTGATGGGGGCTACTGTCTTGGCGGCTGCCTGGTCCTTATAGCCGCCATCGTGTTAATCGTCGGAGCGGTGCTTTGGGGGGCGTCCTCTACCTATCAAGGGGTTTACCAGATGACGTCGCCGCAGCCCCGCTCCTTTGAACCGATCCCATCCGTCGCCGAGCAAAATGCGGTTCTTTTGAAATGGCGAGTTCTCGTGGACGCTCTTGCAAAAAGGCGAGGAGGCGGAATTCAATTTTTCCGCGGACGATTTGAACGCTTGGTTTTTCGGAGACGGGAAGAACGCCGATCTCGTTCCTCATCTCCGTTTCCGGACGACCGAAGAATGGATCGTTGCCGAGGTGAGCGTTCCATTAACTTTCATGGCTGAGATCCCGATGCTGCCGTCGATGCGGAATCGTTTCTTCGATGGCAAAATTGCTGCCCGGCTAACGATCGAAAAGAACGAATTGAAGATCAATGGTCTCGATATCGAGGGGAACGGTCACAGACTGCCTTGGTTATTCACGGGACAGGGATATCGGGATACGGTTCAGCAATCCTTGGAACAGGGAATTCGTACCCGTTTACCAGACGGTGACACTTTCCTTTCGCGCCTGGAATCGATCCGCGTCGAGAAGGGTCAGATCGTCGTGCATTTCAGGGCGCGGTAGCGCGCGTCGCGCGCCATCCCTTTCGCGAGACCGGCGCTGCAGGCGCTGACGAACCTCTAGCCTGCATCGCTCACAAATCCTTAGAGATTTGTGAGCGATGCAGGCTCAGGCAGCAGAATTCCCCGGCTACGCCGGAAAATTCGACTGCTTTTTGAGAATAGTTATGCAACAGTTTGTCTCAATTCATTTACCTATTAAAACAGGCTCTTAAACAGACGCGCAGCGTCTGTTTAAGAGCTTCCTAGCCCGCAATGAGCTCATCGCTTCGACCTTTGCGTGATTTTTGCGGGCTAGTTGGGGTCGCTGGAGGGTTGATTTGGGCCGGATGCAGCTTTCCGCTACCGAACCTGCACCGCCAGAAAACGGCGCTCCGGATTCGCGATCGACTCCTGTGCTTCGACCAGTTGAATCTCCCTCGTGCCCGATCTTACCGTGGCTTCGAGCACCGCGAAAACGGCGGCCGCGGTCATTTCCAGAGCGTCCTTAATCGATCCGGATTTAAGCCAATGCGCAAAGAACAGCGCCGCGGTCATATCTCCTGCGCCGTTGACAGCGAGCGGCAAGAGCGGTGTGTCGACCACGTACGCCCGGCTTGCTTCCACGGCCAGCATTTCGATCCGATCGCTGTTTACATCAGCCCGCCGAAGACTTGTCAGGAGCACGACTCTGGGTCCCTCGGCCATGACTAACTCCACCGCCGCAAGCGCCGATTCGAGATCGGTAATTGGGCGATCGGCCAGAAATTCCAGTTCAAACTGGTTCGGCGTGATGATCGTCGCCGCGGGCATGGCCTTATTCCGCAGTAGTTCCGGGATCCCGGGACGCACGAAAAAACCTCGGCCGACATCGCCCATCACGGGATCGCAACAATAGATGGCGTTCGGGTTAGCCCTCTTAACCCTCTGAAAGGCGTCAAGGATCACTTCCCCAAGCGAGGCATCGCCCATGTATCCGCTCAATACTCCGTTACATTCGTGCAAGACCCCGCGCTCTTCGATCCCAAGGATCACCTCGGCTACTCCATCGACGGGAAGAACCATTCCTCGCCAGGATCCATACCCGGTATGATTCGAAAAATGGACCGTATTGACGGGCCAGACCTCCACGCCGATCCGCTGGAGCGGAAAGACCGCCGCGCTGTTCCCGACGTGCCCATACGCAACGCTGGACTGAATCGACAAAATCGTAAGGGACATGGCCTTGGAACCAGGAAATGCGGAAGCACCTAATCGAGATAGGCGGCCGGCGCAAGGCTGTCGGACGATTTACAAATGACAATAATTGACAATTGTCAATCTGGGGGTTGATTGGCCCTCGTGAGCACTAATCCCATTCAATCCACCATTCCTACACGCACGCTTGGCACTGACGGGCCGACGGTCTCGGCCCTTGGCCTCGGGTGCATGGGAATGTCCGATTTCTACGGACCGGCCAACGAGTCCGAAAGCGTTGCCACTGTCCATGCTGCTTTGGATGCCGGAATTAACCTCCTCGATACCGGTGATTTCTATGGCATGGGGCATAACGAACTGCTGTTATCCCACAGTTTCGCCTGCTGTTCGGCGGATAGGCCGATGCCGGTATCCGCGACGGCAAGCTCGACCCAGTCGCGTCCGTCCGCCACCTTGCGCACCCGCAGGGCGACTTCGCCCTCTTTCGTGAACTTACAGGCATTGCTCAGGAGATTGAGCAAAATCTGCTTGAGCCTCATGGAGTCCGCGTTGAGCGCACCCAGGTTCTCTTGCGCTTCAACAATGAGACGGTTCTGGTTTTTCTCGGCGAGCTGTCCTGCGGTGCCGATAACCTCATCGATCAGCCGTGCCAAATTCACAGGCTCGGGATTGAGTTCGAGCTTGCCGGCTTCAATCTTCGAGAGGTCCAGCACCTCGTTGATGAGGCTAAGGAGGTGAGTGCCGGCGGCATTCACCCGGCGCAGCGGTTCGGCTGCCTTTTCCGTGCCGAACTTCGCCGCGCTGGCGACCATCATCTCGGTCAGCCCGATGATGGCGTTGAGGGCGTGCGCAGCTCGTGGCTCATGCTGGAGAGGAACTGAGACTTATTCTGGCTCGCCAGTTCGAGCTGGCGGTTCTTGTCCTGGATTTCGTTGAACAGCCGCGCGTCTCGATTGCGATCACCGCCTGGTCGGCGAATGTCTCCACGAGTGCGATCTGCTTGTCAGTGAACGGCTTGAGTTCCAGTCTGTAGATGGTGATGGTTCCAACCAGCTCGTCCCCTTTCAGCATCGGGACGGCGAGCGTCGTCCGGATCGGCCGCTCATCTCGCACTGCATAGGCATACTCGGGATCGACCTGGATGTCAGGGACGTGTACCGTCCGCCGCTCGAGGGCAGCACGCGCCGAGATGCTGTGGCGTCCCGGAGCGATCGGGTTCTTATCTACAAACTCCCTGAGCTCAGGCGATACGTTGTAGGACGCCACCGAGCGCAGAAGTTTACCGTCGAACCGAAAAAGGAACGCCCTCTCGGCCTCGCATAGCCTGACGGCGTTCTCAACCAGTGTGTCGAAGATGGGCTGCAGCTCGAACGCCGTGCGGCTGATGACCTTGAGCACGTCGGCGGTGGCGGTCTGCTGCTGCAGGGCTTCGCGCAGCTCGTTGAGCAGCCGCGTGTTCTCGATGGCGATGACGGCCTGACGCGCAAAATTCTGGATCAGCTCGATCTGCTTGTCCGTGAACGGCCGCACCTCTTGGCGATAGATCACGATCGTCCCGACCAGCCGGTCATCTTTGAGCATCGGCACGACGATCGTCGACCGTGCGCCGCCGAGCTTGGCCGCCATGCCGGGGTTCGGCTCGGCCGCGTAGTCGGCGCTGTGGGCTACCTGCCTCGTCTGCAAGACGCGATCGTGGAGGGTCCCCGCTTCCGTGCGGAACGGCCCGCGCCGCCTTTGGAATTCGGCAAGTGCGGGAGGCGTGCCGGTTCCGGCTGCCAGATGCAACAGCTCGCCGTCGTAACGGAACAGGGTGCCGAACTTGGCGTCGCAGACGCGGACCGCGTTCTCCAGCATTGCGCGGAAGACCGGCTCCAGCTCGCCAGGCGAGCTTGATATGACTTGCAGCACCTCCGAGGTCGCCGTCTGCTGCTCCAGCGACTCGCTCAGATCGTCCTTGCGCTGGCGTAGCTCGTTGAGCAGCCGCGTGTTCTCGATGGCGATGACGGCCTGGGCGGCGAAGTTCGCCAGCAGCTCGATCTCTCGGTCGCTAAAGGGCCGCACCTCCTGGCGGTAGATGACGATAGCGCCGAGCAGCGCCCCCTCCTTGAGCATCGGTACGGCCACCAGCGTTCTGGCACCGGCCACCAAGGAGAGTTGCGGGTTGCTGAAGCCAGGTTTCACGTCGAAAAAGCCAGGCTCGTTGAGCGCATCGGCTACGTGCGCGGTGTGCTTCGTGGCGATGGCCCGGCCCGGGCGGTCCTCGGCCCCGGCCGTCGCAGTCCGGCGCTCCGCAATTCCTCGTCCACCTGCCGCGATACGCCGCTGGTCGCCACCATGCGGACTGCATCGCCCTCGCTCAAATAGAGCGCGCCGAATTTCGCCTCGCAGATTCGGGTCGCGTTCGTGAGCATGGCCTGAAACACGGGCTCCAGGTCGCCGGGCGAACTGGAGATAACTCTCAGCACCTCGGCGGTGGCCGTCTGCTGCTCCAGCGCCTCGGAAAGCTCGCGCTCGCGCGCTTCGAGCTTCTTTTCCAGCTCGTGAGCGTATGCCTCGAAGTTCTGTTGCGGCCTAGCCTGGGACTCGCGGCTACGGGCAGCGCGCGCTCTCGCCTTCGTTCCGGTCGAACGAAGCTTGCGGCCGCGCGTTCCGCTCTTCGCCCCCTTGCGAGACAAGGTCACCTCGTCGGCACAGTCACCGGCTTTTCCGGCCGGGTCTATCCAAGGATCGAGCCTGTCAATCCTAACAGAACCGCACGATGAACTCGCGCCGATTGCTCATTCGATCACCTCGTCGGCGGCTGCGAGTAGCTTGTCGGGCACAGTGAGACGAAGCATCCTGGCGGTCGGAGCGTTGATGACCAGCTCGAACTTCGACGCCAGTACAACCGGAAGGTCCGCGGGCTTGGCACCCTTGAGGATGCGGCCAGTGTAGACGCCAGCCTGACGAAACGCATCCGCAATGTTGGTTCCGTAGCTTATTAGCCCGCCGACTTCCGCATATTCACGCAACCCATATATCGCGGGTAGCCTGTGGAACGCAGCCAGTTGGGCCAGTTGGACACCCCGGACGTTCAAGAAAGGGGTGGTCGCGACGAAGAGGGCATCGGGCCGCTCGCGCCCCATACTTTCGAAGGCGGCATCGATCTCAAGGCTGGTGTTAGCGTTGAAAACCTGGATTTGCAGGCCCGTAGTGCGAGCAGCAGGTTCCACCCCTCGCAGTGTCGCCTCGGTAGTCGCCGCACTGGCCGGATTGACGAGCACCGCGACACGCGCGGCTGTGGGCAGCAGCTCGCGCAGGAGTTCCAACCGCTTTGCCGCCAACTCGGTCGTGAAAAACCCGATGCCGGTCAGATTGCCGCCCGGCCGGGCGAGGCTCGCAACGAGACCAAGGCCGACCGGGTCATCACCAGTTACGAAGACGATGGGGATCTCGACGTTGCCGCCTTGGCCGCCAATATGGAAGATGCAGCGGCCGAAGTGATCACGGCAACCTGGCGGCGAACAAGATCGGCCGCCAGCTCAGGCAGTCGACCAAGTTGATTCTCGGCCCAGCGGAATACAATCGCCACGTTCTCGCCCTCGACATAGCCGGTCTCTTTCAAGCCTTGGCGAAATGCGCACAGACGGTCCGTAGTCGGCTCAGGCGATCGAGTGCGAGGAACCTGATTACTGGCATCGCCGACTGCTGAGCGCGCGCTAAAGCGGCCACGTGACCGCCGCACCGCCGAGCAGCGATATGAACTCGCGCCGTTTCAGTTGATCGAGTTGCATTCAGTCCCCGTCAGCCGGGGCCGAACTGCAGCATATCGAATTAGCCAGGATCAGTCAGGAGGTGACGGCGACTAGAGCAAGGCCCCCGCCAGGGCCGTTCCGGGGGAAGACAAATCTTTAGCGCCGCTTACCAGTGGCAAACCTATGGATGACCGAAATCAGCGTTAGGGCTTCTGGTAGACACCGCCGCTTGATGCCGTCGGTTGCGACAGGTCAAAGTCAGCGGGCCGCGTCTGTAAATCGTCACCCACCCCACCAAAACCAACGACACCGACGCCCCGGTGATCTAACACAAAGAGAGGACGATAGTGTCTTGCGTCGCTGCTATTGATCATAATCAAGGTCAGATTGTCCAATATAAGCCATTCCTCACCGAGATGGACAGCGACCACGACATGATTTGTCCTGCGTCTGGGATAATATACACTCAAAAGACGCAGGTCATCGGGGGCGATCCCTGCTTCGCGAAGTGCCACGTATTTGAGGACTGCGTAATCCTCGCAATCACCTGCCCCTGCGCCCAGCGTAACTAGTGGCGCCGACCAGAAATCGGGAACGCCGTACTGGGCCGAATCGCTTACGGGCCTGATGCTGAAATTCACCGCGCGATTGATCTCGGCCAACCGAGCGCGCCCTTTGCGCTGCCGGCCAAGTTCAACAATCTGCAAGAACCGGCGTGCGGCTGCGGGACAGTTGGTGGCACCAGCGCGGCACGCCGCAAGCATCTCTTGCTCCGATTCGATACGGGACTGAGAATCCGCCCATTTCGCCGAGAGCTCGCTCGTCGCCCCGATCGGGGCTCTGATGCGTTGATCGCGTGCTGCTCATCGTGATCCTTTTGGGCCGGCGTGAGTCTCGCCGTTTGATCCTCAACTGTTGCGCTTGCTCGGCTTCCGATCACGTCGGGTGGTGTATAGGAGTATTCATCGGCTCGCGGAGTGCGGCAGCAGACGACTGCGAGCAGGAGAATCGAAGCTAGGTGTACCAAAATCCACATAATGGCGGTTCGGATAGTCTTTGCCCAAGTCTTCAGCTGAATTGTTTGGCCATTGTTGACGATGCTCTCGGCGTTGTTTGCCCAGGTCATGTTCAGGGCCGAGCTGCGCCTTAATGGGCTCGCGGATGTTGATCGGCGATTGCTCGCTGCCGACGGAGCAGCATGGGGCTGTGATGCGGGCTTTTTCGCGTGATGGGCCTAGGCCCTTATTGGGGCTTGTTAGGCGTCAGAAATTGGGAATTGATCCAGCCCTTCAGGCGGGTGTTCTCGACCTGGACCCAGTCCCCCTCCCGGCTTGTAGCTGTGAACTGCGTGCCCCTGGGGGCAGTCCCAAGAACGGGCGCGTTCCCGGAGGGGGCAGACCTGATGTTTACACCGGGGCGCTGCAAAAAGACGAGATCCGGGCTCTGCGCCGCGGAGTTGGGTTCGGGCGTCACGGCACTTGGAACAAGTTGGGATGAATCCTTGGCGGTGAGCGAAACATCGGGCGAAGGAACCACACCGGACGTTTGGGGAGCTGGCTGGAACAGGAAGAAGCGCCTGTAACAAAATAAGATGACGAACCTTTTCTCCTCCTGTTCCAACCCTATGCAGAGACTTGCGCGGTCTCCGCGGGTCCTTTCGCCCCTGGCGAGGCCAGCAAGAAGTATGCGAGCCCAGCTGCGCCTAATGCCGCAACGATTGCAGTGCCGGCAATCAGCTTTGGTCGGGATCCCAACGTTTCGGATAGAGTACTTGGCTCAGGATGGTGGAAGGCATCCTCGTCCCCAATGGGGCCAGAGGGGGCGCCGCCCAAAGCCCGGCTGGCGGGCCCGGCCTGTCCTCAGTGTCTCTGTTGGGCCGTACGGCGGCAAGATCTACGGTTGCCATGCTTCCTCCAATTTTTTCACCCGCGGTTTCCCCTTTGCCGCAATAAAAAGGAGGGCCCGCACCACAAGTAAGCCCTCAAGCATTTGCCGGAAGGATGGCGACAGAAAGACAGCCGAACGGCACTCGAACGGTTTATTGTTGGCCAGCTTCTTGAATTTTGGTGAATGGCCAAGGCAACCCCCCTCGGTCACAAGCCGTTTGCGCCGATCGGCGTTGCGCGGCGGCCTTGAAACGGCAACTCAGACCCCGCTAAGCACGCGCATGATCTTGCATCGTCAATAAGACCAACGAAATTCAAGCGAGGTCGACCTGTCTGCGGGATAGCTCAATTTGACTAGTTGGAAGTGGGGTCGGCGGCAGAGAACTTGGCTCCTTAACCATCTATAAACCATGCTGCGGCACGCTATTGCGCATGTCCGAATTCGCTGAAGCTAGCCCCGAGCATTGCTCCGGATTATTCGCAGCGAAGCGGTGCATGAAACCGTGCCCTGAGGAAGACATGGAAGAGGTTCGCGGAAAGCACATTTCTCCCGGCATTGATCAGCTTGCTTTCAACTGCCCGCACTGCAATGCACTTACGAGGCAGTTCTGGTTCTTGTCCATGCGGATCCACTAAAAGCGGATGAGAAGCCCGAGGTGGCGACCGCCGAGACAGTCAAGGCGCTGACGTTTGGCGCCGTCGAGGAGGCCGAGCATGACCGCAGGCTGAAGTGGGCTGAGCGGATGGCCAGCGGCCGCCCATTTCTTGAAGTGCATCGCCAGTTCAGGAGCCGTGATGTTCAGAACGTCTCGATCTCCTACTGCTTTAACTGCAACGAGATGTGTCTCTGGGTCTGCGATCAGCTGATCTGGCCTAGACGTGCCGGCGATCCAGAGCCAAAGCTCCACGCCTCGCCTGACATACAGCGCAACGACGAGGACGGAAGCCAGACGTCGGAGGCTTCGCCGCGCGGCGCAGCTGCTCTCCTTCGCTTGGCGATACAGTGGAAAGCGATAGAGCAGCGGGACACGCCCAAGCAATGCAGATGAGCGTCATTGCGCGGCGCGCTTGAGGGCGGTTCGAACACGCCGAAAGCAAGTTGTGCCCGAGCGAGGGAAGTCGGATGAAGTGCCAGTCAGCCTCGTTCCCAAGGCGGGCGTATGCAGTCGCGGTTCGAGACGGCACCGATCTTTTCCTGATCGTCATCGTCCGCCGTAGCCGCAAAGGCGATGTGTATGTCCACCATCCCCACAGGCACTTCGGACCAAAGTGGGACGGCCACAGCAGTTACCACTGTTCCGGCCGACATCAGCACAAGGGCTTCAACCGAGCGTTCCTTATCAAGCAACGCCAACGCCCCGATGCCAACTTTCGCGGGACGGAGAACGTGATCACGACGAACATCTCCTTCGGCCATGCGCGCGCCATTGGCGTTCCATGTGACCGCGCCAAGTTTGATGATGTATTTGAGATCGCGAACACGGACTTGCGCCCGACAGACTTTTACCTCTCGGTCGATCTTTCGAGCGGCGAGCCCATCCCACCGTTCTCCACAAAGTCGCAGGTCGTTCGGCAGCGAGCGTTCACTGAGTTCTTTCCACAGATCGTTGTCACGCTGTTCGACTGAGGCTCGCCATCACTCAGTCGCAACAGCGAGAACCGGGTTCCGGATGTCCACCCGCCTGCACCCAGCTACGCGTTATCTCCCCAACAGTTGTTGCCGCTGCATTTTATTTCTTGCACGAACAGCTCGCCGTCTTCTATCTCTATCAGACCGATGTTGGCGTCGTAGGGATGGCCATCGCCCTGGCACTTCGCGCCTGCCAGGAACTTGCCAAGTCGGTTGACTGAGCCGCAACTCCACCGACACCCCCGCTTGACTGCTTCGTAGCTGCCATTGCGGATTGTCAGCCGCTCATCGGCAGGGCACTGGCCGCGCTTTTAGGTGGTGCCGTTTTCGTCATCGCTGACGAAGCACCACGTGCCCAAGAGGGTCGTGGGCATCTCGCTGTATACCCTGCTCTCTGCGCTTGCTGGCACAATCAACGCGGCCAGCACTGCGGCTATCATCATTGTCGTTTTCATCTTCGTTACTCCGTCATTTGATTTTTTGAATGCTGACAATGGCAGCGTTGGCCTGCTGTCGTCGTCGCAGCACACGGCCTCGCCGTCGATGATGCAGGAGCGCGAGCGCAGACGGGCCACCGCCTCGATAAAGCGCCCGGTCAGGTCATTGCCGGGGCGGCTGTAGAGTGCACCCGTTCGCCAGCAAGTGTGGGCCTATCCCCGGCACGACCGCAAGAGGAGACGCTGGCGCGAGTTCTTGGCAGTGCGTAGGATCGCGTCATAATATGGAGGGTGGAGATAGGAAAACTCGGTAGTTGCGACGCTTTTCGATAGCGGCAGTCCCGGTCGCGAGGTTTACATCAACCTGTCGATTGTCACAAATATGCGGGGGCAAAACGACCACACCGAAGTCAATTTCAGCGATGGCACCTCAGTCAACGTGGATGAAACGCCAGACCAACTAGTAGGAACGAGATGCAGACACGCACGGTTTAGATAGAAATCTTTGCGCTTCGAGACGATGCCCTTACCAAACGCTCAAACCAGAGCCGTCCTGCTGGCCATTACGGTTTGAAAATCCCAGTGTCCTAATTTATCTTGACTGGGCGCGCATCTAATCCCGAGGACCCGTCATGATGCGCATTATTGTCGTATCTGTTTTCGGAGCCCTGCTTGCTGCTTGTTCCGGCAGCACCAGGGTTGAAGACATTCTTCGAGCAAATACACCGACACATCCAACGGCCCGCAAGAGCCAGTTAGAAAATCGCAGCACGCCCGAGGCGGAAACACGCACTACGCCTGAGGCGGAGCCACAAGAGGCGCCAAAAACCACGGTTCAAAGCCTCTCCGAAGAGTAGGCCGCCGCGCTGCCGAGCCGCGTGATGAACTCGCGCCGCTTCATTCGATCACCTCGTCGGCGCGGGCGAGCAGTGGGACCGGAACGGTGACGCCGAGCGCCTTGGCAGTCTTCAGGTTGATGACCAAATCGATTGCTGCACCGGTAGGTCGGCGGGCTTCTCTCCCTTGAGGATGCGGCCGGTATAAATTCCGACTTGGCGATAGGTCCTCGATGGACCACGGCCCAAGTGTTCAACCGCGCGCGAAGTCGTCAAACAGAAGCTCGTAAGCTCACGAAGGCAATGGCGATCATTGATCTAGGTCAACTCGATGTCAGCTGCGCTGCAAAGGAGATGACGGTTCTTGCATAACGGGTCCATTGCAATCGGAAACGTCAGAACTCTACATTTATCGGCATGCGATCGGTGCCAATTCTGTTTCATCTGATTTTGGCGGTGGTCTTCGGCTTCATGAGCCTGGGTCGGTGATGGCGTTTGCCTGGGCGATGCCTCGCTTGCGACGCACCAGATGTCGCTTGGCCCGCATGCTTCTCGTCATCGTGATGCCGCAGCACAGCCTCTTGCCGACGCACCGCAAAACGCGTGAGCGCGCGGCAGTTTGCTATTCAACCGCCTGTCTTGTAGCGGTTGCACCGATAGCAGTCGGCGCGCCGGATTCGTGTTTCTTGGCAGCGCGCGAGCGCGATTTGAACGGGCAAACACGAAGGGGCATAACGACATGCGAACGACGTGGTGCGTGATCTTAATCGCCGCTTCGGCAATGATAGGAACGATTGATGTTCTGCACGCGCAGCCAGAAGAAAATCCTGGGCGGAACGAGTTTCTTCGATCCTGCGCCTCCTGCCACGGGGTATCGGGAAAGGGAGATGGACCCGTTGCGAAGTCGCTCAGCCCCCCTCCATCCGATTTGACCAGGCTTTCGGAGGCAAACAACGGCGTTTTTCCCGTCTCGCGCGTCCACGAGGTTATCGACGGCAGGATAGAAAGATTGGTCCATGGCACGCGGGATATGCCCGTGTGGGGTGATCGATATATGCGGGAAATGATAAGCCCCAGAGTCCCGAGATTACGTGTCGAAGGAATGGAACGAAGCAATTGTCCGACGGCGTATCTTGGCATTGGTCGAATACATTTCAACATTGCAGCGAGCGACGCGCAGGAGCCGCTGAGCCTCTTCACGGAGTGCGCGGTTGGGTGAGCGACGGTCACCGAAGGTGCCTCGCAATCCAGCGATACCGATCCATACTGTTCCCGAGTTTATTGCTTACGCCAGGCTAGACCAGGCAAGGTCAATTTTGCGTTCGTTGAGGAAGTTCGACGCGAAGAACGGAAACCACGCTGCCCAGTGCGAGCGGCCAGGCGGCAGCTGCGCCGCCGAGCAGTGTTATGAACTCGCGCCGCTTCATTCAATCACCTCGTCGGCGACGGAGAGCAGCGACGATGGAACGGTGAGACCGAGCGCCTTAGCGGTGATCAGGTTGATAACGAGATCAAATTTGGTCGGCGCCTGCACTGGAAGGTCACCCGGCCGGGGCACCGCGCAATATGCGATCAACATAGGAAGCCGCCTGCTGAAACAAGTGATCGATGTCGATACCATAAGATACGAGACCACCCGCAACGCTAAACATACGTAACGGATAAATCGCTGGGACGCGATGTTTGGCTATCAGCGCAACGAGCCTTTGCCGATGCGCGGCCGTAAAGGCATCAGGAAGGAAAATCAACCCGCTGTTTTGGCATTTGGCTTTGAACCAAAATTATATGGTCGATTTCAGCGCTGTCCTTTTGCGGGCTGACGATCGACTTAACCCCAAATGACGAAGCAGCAAGCTCGATTGGTCGCACAAAAGCAGCAGCGTTGTTGCCCGTCTCTGGATTGAACAGCAGACCGATATGCTCGACGTTTGGTGCGATCTCTTTCAGCAGCGACAGCCATTTGCTACCTAACGAGGGCTCAAAGGGCGTGAAGCCAGTTACGTTGCCGCCCGGCCGCGCCATGCTGTCGACGTAATGCATCCCAACCGGGTCGCTAACCATAAGAAAGACGATTGGAGTAGCGGAGGCTTCGCGGTGCAGTGCAGCCATTGCGGTGTTGGTGTGCGCAAGGATGAGGTCCGGCTGCATGCCTATCAATTCTTTCGCATAGGTTCGCGAGAGATCGGTATCGCCGCCGCTCCAGCGATAGTAGATCTCAATGTCACGACCAAAAACCCAGCCCAATTCCCGCAAAGGCTTCTCGATTGAAGCGATCCGCCCCTTCGCCACTGGATCGGTTGCGGCGGTACCCATGAGGGCGCCAATCCGACGAATGTCTCTTCGCTGCTGCGCCCGCGCCGCGAGCGGCCACGCCGCCGCCGCGCCGCCGAACAGCGTGATGAACTCGCGGCGCTTCACTCGATCACCTCGTCGGCACGGGCGAGCGAGCGTCGCCGGCACTTCGAGGCCGAGCGCCTTGGCTGTTTGTTGGTTGATGACGAACTCGAACTTCGTCGGCTGCTTCCACCGGGGGGATCGGCCGGCTTCGCCCCCGTTGAGGATGCGACCAGCGGCCAGACCCCCATTTTGCGATACTCGTCACGTTGGCTCGTTCCATCAGTTCGTCACCGCCGACTTCGGCAAACTCGCGCAATGGATAGATCGCAGGAAGCCGGTCGCGCATCGCCAGTGAGACAATCTGAACGCGGCGGCTCATGTACACCGGGCTCGGATTGACCAGGAGCGCCTCCGTACGTTTTTCCGCCATGGTCGCGAATGCCGCATCAATGTCGCGGCTGGTGCTCGCGCCGAGCATGTCGATTGTGAGCCCCATGG
>CAVVII010000029.1:0-148213 GCA_963748055.1 uncultured Verrucomicrobiae bacterium
CAGCTTCCGCCCGGACCCCGATCCATAACTCTTTTTCCACGAGCGTCTGGGAAAAGCCATTCGGCGCATCAAGTGCGAAGCCCGACCCGGTCAGTCTCATCCGACCGTCTTCGATCCGCAGCCAAGCTGGGATGAGATTCATCGGCGGCGAGCCGATGAACTCCGCGACGAATCGATTCGCGGGCAAATCATAGAGTCGTTCCGGTCGGTCCGTTTGCTGCAAGCGACCTTCATGCAGGATCGCGACGCGGTCGGCGAGGCTCAATGCTTCGACCTGATCATGGGTGACGTAGATTACCGTCTGGCCGAGCGTCCTGTGCAGGCGTCGGAATTCGATACGCAGTTCCAGCCGCATTCTCGCGTCGAGATTCGACAGCGGCTCATCGAGTAAAGCGACTTCGGACGGAAGCGTCGAGGGCCAAACGCTCTGCGAACTCGGCGACGATCCCCCGCGTCTCTCTCTGCCCGAGATGGACCGCATCTTCCAATCCGAACTCACAGATTGCGCCGGACTGTCATTCTGGAAAAGACGGCGTAATCCTGCATCACAAGGCCCAGGTTGCGGCGCTGAGGCGGCAGATCATCGACCTTTTTGCCATCGATCGAAACAGTTCCCGTGTCCGGCCGCACGAAACCTGCGATCATCGAAAGGATGGTCGATTTGCCACAGCCCGAGGGGCCCAGAAGCGCTACGAACTCGCCATCCGATACCGTCAGGGAGAAGTCCTTTACGACCCAGCGGCTATCGTAGATCTTTCCGATCTTCTGCAGGGCCAACTTGCTGGTCATCGCTAACCCCTCACTGCGCCAAGAGTCAGGCCCCGAACAGATGGCTCTGGATCGAAAGCAAAGCGATCACCGGGATCGTGGAGATGGTGCCCATCGCCGCCTGGACGCCAGTAAACTGGCCCAAACTGGCAGAAACGTAGTTAGCCACTTGGAGAGTGACGGTTACGACGTGACCGGATGTCAGCGTCAAAGCGAACAGAAACTCCGACCAATTAAGGATGAAAACAAAGAGCGCTGTCGCCAACAGCCCGGCGCGGATGAGCGGGAGAGTGACTTTAACAAAGGCTTCAAACTGGCCCATGCCGTGGACTCGGGCGATTTCTTCCAGGTCCGCAGGGATCTCTTCGATGAAGCTCCGAATCATCCAAATACTGAAGGGAAGCGTGAACGCAGTGTAGGCCAGGATCAGGCCGAGATGAGTGTCGGTGAGCCGCAGCATGGAAAGCAGCTGCACCACCATCGGGACTACGACTGCGATCTGCGGAAACATGCGCGCACACAGAAACTGAAAAGCAAACGAACTGCCCCCGGTGCGGAAACGGCAAATCGAGTACGCTGCCAATGTTCCAGAGGTTTAAATTTAAACTTTGGGAGGCATCGCCGGCGGCAGGTCGGTTTCTTCGTGCTTTGCTTCGTCTCCCTCGTCGACGTCAAGCTCAGAGGGAACAAGCAGAGGTTCCTCACCGTCTGCGCGATCATGCTTTTCGTCTCGACCGGATCGAATTTAATTTACGTCAAGGACCCTGCAGGAGTTACAGAATCGATGAGCGGATCGGCTCCTTATGCGCAACAGGCCCGCTTCAGCACTTGTTCAGAAGCGAACTCTCATGGTTCTGCCGGCAGCCTGCTTTACCCGCTCAAACCGCTTCCGGTGACGTCATTGGAGGCATTTGCAAAATCGAACGCGCACTGAGAGACTACCGGGCAACCTCTTCGGGTGTTGGACATGCCCTATTTGCTGGCGCTGAAAGCTGAGGCTTTGCACGCAGGGGGCCGTACCGTCGAATCTATCGAAGCGATCGTCGAGGCGGAAGCTTCGGTTTTGGGGTAGCGCGTTCAGAAATTGCGGAAAGTTGAGAATGACCTCTTGTTCGACCTGACGACCTTGATGATATTTTGCGATGGCAGATAAATCTATTCCATTCCGGTCTCTCGGTGGTTCCGGCATCAGGGTTTCAGCGCTTGGACTAGGCTGTATGGGGATGTCTTTCGCTTACGGTGCCTTAGCCGGTTGGGCCTCGACGTGATCGACCTCTTTTACCAGCATCGAGTCGACATCAATGTACCGATTGAAGATACGGTCGGCGCCATGTCTGAACTGGTCAAGGCCCTTGCTGCAAACAAGCGCCTGGATTGGCATGTTAGTACCAGTACGGCTCAGAGAGACGGTTTAAGCGCCGGACTCACTCAAACCTTCGACGGCGAGCATCCATGCTCGGCCTGTAAAGTCATCCAGGACGGCAAGAAGCAAGAAGGGAAAAAGGCACCGCTGCTGCAGGCGGAACTGAAAAGGGACTATTTAACCTCTTGGAATCGTTTCCAAGTTCATCAGGGTTGGGTTGAAGCGAGGTACGCCACCTCTGCCCAGCATTCTGAAAGCGTGGCATCCAGAGCCTGCCGTGCCGCCACCGCGAAGCGCTTAAGGCTTCGAGGCCGTTTCCAACCTCTACACACGGTAAGGCGAATTCAATTCGACCTTCACGCTCCTCCCGGGGAGCTTCGTGGCTGCACCATCGCTTTTCACAACTCAACCGATTCTATGATCCTATTCGCAAGTCCGATGGTCGCCGCGAGCGCGGTAGGGACGCACTCCCGCTTAACCCGCGCGGTTTGACGTTTGCGCGTTGAAGAACTACCCTTATTTCTTGGGGCACCGCTCCCCGCGAAGCAGCGGACCAAACCGAATACTCGTGGACGCCCGCATCCTCCAGGATTTCCGTGCCATCACCGGGGACCGCGGCTTGATCACATTGCAGGAAGAATTGAAGACTTACGAGTGTGACGGGCTGACGAATTTCCGCGTTCTTCCGGAGGCTGTGCTTCTGCCCCGGTCTACGGAGCAGGTCCAAGGGATAGTTCGTGTATGCCACCGAGAGCGAATTCCATTTGTGGCTCGCGGTTCCGGTACGGGACTAAGCGGAGGAGCTCTGCCGGTGAAAGATGGAGTGGTGATCAGCCTGGCGCGCATGAACCGAATCCTGGAAGTAGACTTGCCGAACGCACGGGTAGTGGTGGAGCCTGGCGTGATCAACCTGGAGGTGACCGCGCGGGTTGCACCCTATGGCTTCTTTTACGCGCCGGATCCATCGTCTCAATCTATCTGCAGCATTGGCGGAAACGTTGCGGAAAACTCCGGCGGCGCGCATTGTCTGAAATACGGATTTACTACTACCCATGTGCTGGGTCTCGAGGTGGTGCTGCCGGACGGTTCGCTGGCGCATCTGGGCAGCAAAACGCTCGACGCACCGGGCTACGACCTGCCGGGCGTGTTCGTGGGCTCCGAGGGAACGCTTGGTATCGCAACCAAGGTAATTCTTCGCATCGTGAAACGACCCGAATGCATCCAGACGCTGCTCGCAGCGTTTGTTTCCACCAGCGGCGCGGGGACCGCGGTGAGCGGGATCATCGCCGCAGGGATACTGCCGGCAGCGATTGAGATGATGGATAACCTGGCCATCCAAGCTGCTGAAGCGGCTGTGCACGCGAACTATCCCGATTGCGGCGGCCTGTTGCTGGTGGAGCTCGACGGGCCTGCGGCGGAAGTCGAAGTGCTGATGCGTCATGTGGACGAGATCTGCCGGAAGTGCGGCGCCTGGGAAATCCGGGTGGCGCAGACGGAAGCGGAGCGCGCTTTGGTATGGAAGGGACGCAAGGCGGCGTTTGCCGCCGTCGGTCGTATTTCGCCAAACTACATTGTGCAGGACGGCGTGATCCCGCGCACGGCTCTGCCCCGCATCATGGTTGAGATCGAGCGGCTCGGCGCGGCGGCGGGAATCAGAGTGGCCAATGTGTTTCACGCGGGCGACGGCAACCTGCATCCACTGGTCCTTTATGACCGCCGGATCGAAGGGCAGGAGCATGCCGCTGAGACCCTGGCCAACCGCATCCTTGAACTGTGCATCGACGCCGGCGGTTCCATCACCGGCGAGCATGGAGTGGGCGAAGAAAAGAAAATGATGATGTCAAAGATGTTTGCGGAGCCCGATCTGGAAACAATGCAGCGCGTGCGCTGCGCGTTTGACCCGGAAAACCTTTCCAATCCGACGAAGGTTTTCCCACGGCCGCGGCTGTGCGGCGAGGTGCCAGGGGAATATAGACCTCATCCCTTGGAAATCGCCGGAATCGCAGAGCGGTTTTAAGATGACCGCGTCAACCTCAGTAACGAGGACAGGGGCGAGACTCGCGGCTGGGTGGGACGATCTACGGGCAACCGTGGGTCCCGAACGCCTGCGCGCGGCGGGTGCGGGCGATGGAGTCGCTGGAGTGCAACCGCAGATGGTCTTCGAGCCAGACAGTGAGACCGAACTGGCCGCCGCGTTGCGGTGCGCGGACGTCGCCGGGTTCGGCGTTGTGCCACGCGGCGGCGGCACGAAGGCCGGATGGGGCAATCCACCAGTGCGCACCGACTTGGTCATTTCGACGGCGCGTCTGAACCGAGTGATCGAACACGCCTGGGAGGATTTGACGGTGAGCGTGGAGGCCGGTTGCACGATCCAGAATCTGCAAAACGTGCTCGCGGAACACGGCCAGCGCATTGCCGTGGATCCGCTCTGGCCGAAACGGGCTACCGTCGGCGGAATCCTGTCGACGAACGACAGCGGCTCGGTGCGTATTCGGTATGGCGCTTTGCGCGACCTGATTATCGGTGTAACGATTGCGCTGCCCGATGGCACACTGGCTTCGAGCGGCGGTAAAGTCGTGAAAAATGTGGCGGGCTACGACCTGCCGAAACTGGTCACGGGAGCGCTGGGAACACTTGGCATCATCACTCGCGCCAACTTCCGGCTGCATCCCTTGCCCCGGAACACGGCGTCACTGACCTTCATGGCGCGCGATCTGGGCGACTCCAACCGTTTGATGCTGGCGATCCAGGAAGCCGGGCTGACGCCAATCGGCTTGCAGGCTCGATTTACCGCGGGGCAGTCGCCTGCAGTGGACGTTCGCTTTGAAGGCACCGATGCCGGGCTTGCGGCCCAGATGGTAACACTGCGCAAAGTGGCCGCCCCGGCGACCGAAACTGCAAACGGCGACGCTGTATGGCAGGCACGGGAAGAGCTTTGGTTGTCAGGGGGGTCGGCAGCGATTGCGAAATTCAGCGTGCTACCGGCGTCGATCGCCGACACATGCGGCCGCGTTCGCCAGTTGGCCGATTCCCTGAATGTAGGGTGGCGGGCAATCGTGCAAGGAACAGGGCTGGGCTGGCTGCGCCTGGAGGCGTCGAGTGCGCTTGCCACCCATCAGTTTCTACACGCATTGCGGCTCGAACTTGAACACGCGGGAGGTTCGCTGGGCGTGATGCATCGACCCACGGATATGGCGGCGATCGACGCATGGGGCGACGCGGGTGATGCATTTCCATTGATGCTGAGCCTGAAGCATCAATTTGATCCGATGGGCACACTAAATCCTGGTCGCTTCGTCGGGGGGATCTGATGACGCAGCGACAAAGCATCCATCCTGCGGGCGCGAATGGCTACGACGCACACCATCCGCCATCGATCGAACTGATCGACAAATGCGTGCACTGCGGCTTCTGCCTGCCCGTGTGCCCAACCTACGTGCTGTGGAACGAGGAGATGGATTCACCGCGCGGCCGGATTTACCTGATGAAGATGGTCGCTGAAGGTACTGCGACTATCAATAAAACATGGGTGGGCCATTTCGATGCGTGCCTGGGCTGCATGGCTTGCATGCCGGCCTGTCCTTCCGGCGTCGACTACGCGAAACTGATCGAAGCCACCCGGGCGCAGATCGAACGCCGCTACACGAGACCGGCCTCGGAGCAGAGGTTTCGCCGATTTTTGTTCAGCATTTTCACGCACCCGGCTCGGCTGCGTGCGCTGCTCTTACCGCTGCGGTTGTATCAGAAGGTCGGACTCGAGGCACTCGTGCGAAGCATGGGCATCACTAAACTGCTTCCGGCCCGGCTGCAATCCATGGAGGCTCTGCTCCCGCAGGTTCCGGCGCAGGAGAAACTTCCTGAGTTGATCCCGGCGCAGGGCGAGCGAAGGCGCCGTGTCGGTCTGCTGCTGGGCTGCGTGCAGCGCGTGCTTTTTCCGCATGTCAATGTGGCCACTGCACGCGTGCTGGCCGCGGAGGGATGCGAGGTCGTGATTCCGGCGGCGCAACCGTGCTGCGGGGCCCTCCTTGTTCACGCCGGAGAAGAGGAGCAGGCCGTGCGCCTTGCGCGCCAGACAATTGACGCCTTCGAAAAAGCCCCGGTGGACGCGGTGATCATCAACGCCGCGGGCTGCGGCTCGAACGTGAAAGAATACGGCCACCTGCTCCGCGACGACCCGCAATACGCCGGGCGTGCGAAGGCGTTTGCGGCGAAGTGCCGCGACGTCACCGAATTCCTTGCCGAGCTTGAGCCGCGTGCCAATTGCCATCCACTGCGTCTGCGCGTAGCCTACCACGATGCCTGCCATTTGCAGCACGCGCAGGGTGTCCGCGCGCAGCCGCGCGCGGTGCTAGGGCGCATCCCGCAGCTCCAATTGCTGGAGATTCCCGAAGCCGCGGTCTGTTGCGGCTCCGCCGGAATCTACAATATGGTGCAACCGGAAGCCGCGACGCAACTAGGCGATCGGAAGGCGAGCCACGTCGTCGCGCTGGACGCGGATATGGTTGTGTCGGGTAACCCCGGCTGCCTGCTGCAGCTCCAGTCCGCTCTCGCGCGCGCCGGTCGACAATTGCCGGTTCGCCATAGCATCGAATTGCTCGACGCGTCTATCCGCGGGATTTCCTTGTGACCGTCGCGGCGATCCTGGTGTCCGGTCTCCCAAATCGCATGTGTTATTTCGGGGATCGGACATGTGTACCGCCTCGCAAATAATGGTGATGGCGTTGCGTTCAAAATGGGTCGGCGGCCAGGGCAGGCTTATAGAGGCTTTAAAAGATGGGTGCGCAAAGCTGCCGAAAGCATCGAGAGATCGCTTTTGCGGATTGATTCGCGGGTCGGCAGGTTGGTGCGCCCGCCGAGCTTGAGTGCCACCTGCGCGCCAACCCACGCAGCGAATTCCATGCATAGGTGCAATGGCAGGCCATCCAGTAATGCGGCGGCGTAAGCGCCGTGAAAAGCGTCGCCGCAACCGGTTGTGTCCACCGCATCGACAGCAATGGCAGGCTGATGAATCGGACCCTCCGGTGTGAGTGCCCAACTGCCGCGAGTGCCATCGGTCACGACAAGCTGCGCGTTAGTCCACTGCGCGAGGTGACGCAGAACGATTTCAGGTGTTTCTTCGCCGGCCAGGGCGCGCGCGGCACCAAGCGGTAGGATGCAATCAGTGCTGAGTTTGAGCAGTTTAATCGAAGTCTCCCGATCGCCGCTCTCAACGTCGAGCACGGAGCGGCAACCGGCTTTGGAGGCCGCCTCCAACGTCGCAAGCGCGGCCTCTGGCTCGTAACCATCGACGAGCACAATCCTGGCACGATACACGGCTTCGACTGGAATGTCGGAAGCCTTGGTAAGGTGATAGTCTTTGCGAGTGTAAAGGATGGTGCGCTCGCCGGTTTGTGAGTCGGCTTGCACTATTGCGACGACCGGCGAAGCAGAAGCGTCGGGAATAAAAAAGTCGGCCAGTATGCCGTACCGTCTGAAGTCCTCACGCGCGATAACGCTGAACGCGTTTTCGCCCATGCGCGCGACAAAACCTGCGCGCCACCCTAAACAGGAGAGCGTGCACGCAGCGGTGGCGGCCGGTCCGCCGCCTTGCACGACCATCTCGTGGACCTCGTGCTTCTCTCCGTGTGACAAATGCTCGGGCAAACGCACAAACATGTCGACCACGTTTACACCAACAGCGAGAACATCGATTTCAGGTAACTCGTTCATGACGCTCTCCTGTTAATTTTCTAGCAAGTTTTACTGAAAAGCCAGCTTTGTCCGGTGATCAACTGCAGCCGGTTGTAGTCGAGAACGGATGACGGCGATTGTGGCGGCCGGAGGACACAACCAAAAAGAGATCATCAAATTCCGAAATCGTCTCGCTTGACGTAGCCTGCCTGCCGATCGTTTGTTGAACGGTAGTAGACAGTTGTATCCTCATGGACGGCCTTGGCATGATGGCGCAGCTTCGCGTCGTTCCCGCATAGAAAGAGGCGACAATGGTTTTGGAATAGAGGAGCGCGAGTGGTATCTAATTGATATCCCGACGACACACAATCGTTCGGCATGGATTTATGAATCAAACTCACTCTTTCCTTTTTGCTTTCTTTCTCACGGTGCTTCCGGCAGTTCACGCTGAGAAAGTCGATAATCGTAATTTCGCGATCGATACTTGTTTTCCTTCTCAAAATGAACTTCAGCTGGCTGAGGGGCGCGCCAAATCCTATTGGGCGAAACACTCGTCGTGCTATGCCGCGGAGCCCAGGTTTTTGGCTGTGGACACGTCAAAGTTGTTTCCTGGTGAAATTCAAGACCTTTATTCGAAACTCATTTATTCAGAGACTACGGCCAGTTTCTTGAGCCACGGAGAGCACAAGGGAAGCTATAGCGAGCTGGATCTGCATGGCATCATGATTTACGACACGAAAGAGGGACGATTCGTTAGTAATCAAGGTTACGTGTCCGTTGATACTCCTCCGCGCGGAGGTGTGGCACGGTTTGGCCCTTACATCGCGCGATATATTGGCTGGGGATAGTGGGGGAACGGGTCGGCGTATCGGCGGTTCGGCGTATCGGCGTGATCGGAGGCAAGCCTCCGATGGTAGGGTCCCGCTCCCGCGTGACCGGCGTGGCACGTCTGAAGAGCGTACCCGCGTGCTTGTGTGTCGCAGAGGCGGCATTCACCGGATGGCGTAACCGCCATCGACAATGATGGTGGCACCGGTGACAAAGTCGGAAGCGCGGGAAGCCAAAAAACAGCGGTTCCGGCGCATTCGTCGAGGACGCTCCGGATGAGGGCTACGGCCGGATTGTTGACCAAAATGCTGACCGACCCCAACGTCTCTTCAACCTTTTTCAGGGCCGGCTGCAGTTGCTCACGTGGGCGATATCTACTTCCACAGCGAAAGCGGGGACGGCAAATGCCCGAAGCTCGTCGATGACGCGTTGGTTCTTCTCTTCATTTCGCGCCAGAACAGCGACTGCAGCTCCCGAAAATGGCCGCCAGCAAAGAAAAACCCAATACGGACGACGAAAGCCGGACGCCGTACCAGCTGCCCATTCCGGCAGAGGCCCAAACAGAAATCGTGGCGTCTGCGGTCCTTCCCGACGATGAGCGGGTCCGGGTGCCGCAAATGGAAAACGTATGGTTTCGACCCTTGTGCCTGAACGCGTCACAAGGCTACTGCGTTAATCTCCTGCGAGTTCGTCGATCCGGGGTGCTGACTCGCCATCGGCATCCCGCCCCCGTCCATGGATTTGTGGTCCGCGGCAGCTGGAGGTACCTGGAACATGACTGGACCGCGCCGACTTATCCTTCGAGTCGAGTCCCGGCCGATGCCGCCGGGTGATCAGCCAATAAGATAGTCCTCGCGCCACGACCGAAGCGGAGGAAGTGTAAGGCCTTTATCATCGAATACATGAACGAACCGGCCGTCGACCGAGAAATCGAACGATCGCTCCCGGCCGAAGGCTGCGAATTCCGGGGATCGAGGCGGTGACGTTTTCGCCGGATTGCAGGCTTGCGAAAACGATCGTCTCTGCGCCGAGCATCTCGGTAGCGATCACGGTTCCCGCAATCGCGCCGCTGTCGGAAAGTGCGATATGTTCGGGCCGAATCCCTACGATGCAATCCGCGCCTACGGGACTCCCCGTTCCGTCGACGGTGGCATGGATAGCGCCCTGCGCGCCGTCGACGGATAAGCTCATTCCGTCTCCGGCTACCCATTCGTGCTTTTGCTTTCAGGAAATTCATTTTCGGGGTGCCGAGGAAACCGGCGACAAATTGGTTCCGCGGCCGGGCATAGAGTTCAATCGGGGTGCCTACCTGTTCGACGGTGCCGTCGTGCAGAACGACGATCGTGTCGGCCATCGTCATGGCCTCGACCTGATCGTGGGTAACATACACCATCGTCGACTTCAGTCGGCGATGCAGGCTGACAATCTCGCTCCGCATCTTGACGCGCAACTCCGCGTCGAGGTTGGACAGCGGTTCGTCGAATAGGAATGCCTGCGGCTCCTTGACGATGGCCCGACCGATCGCAACTCGTTGGCTCTGGCCGCCTGAGAGCTGGGAAGGCCGCCGCGCCGAGAAGCTCGGAAATCTGGAGGATCTCGGCCGCACGTCGGATGCGAGCTTCGATTTCGGGCTTTGGTATCTTCTGATTGACCAGGCCAAAACGAAGATTCTCGTACACGCTCATATGCGGATAAAGAGCGTACGATTGGAACACCATCGCCATGCCTCGCGCCGACGGCAGGAGATGATCGCAGCGTATGCCGCCGATGTGCACTTCGCCGGAGCTCAACTCTTCAAGCCCGGCAATCATCCGCAAAAGGGTCGATTTCCCGCACCCGGAGGGTCCTACGAACACCGTGAACGATCCATCTTCGACCGTCAGATCGATGCCGTGGATCACTTCCAGTGATTGGAAGCTCTTGCGGACGCCTTTTAGCTCAAGCTTGGCCATATGCGTCCACTTCCACGACCAGGCAATCACCCGCCTTCAGCGTGTGATCACTTCCAAGCAGGATCACGTCACCAGTCCGCTCGGCAGCCTGACCTTCCACGGTGGCTGCGCCCGAGGCGTCCTGGCAGCCGGAGCCTTGACACCGCCAGTTCGCCGCCCTTCACAGTCAGCGTCACGTTCGATCCTTTCAGTTCGACCACGCCCCAACCTCGCCCGGCCGACCAAAAATAGATGCCGTCGCCAGCGCGGGCGGGTTTGAAGCCGATCTCGCCGCATCGTTGGTCGAACGAAAGGCCGGAGTAGGCATTGACCAGCGCGTAACTCGACAGCGCCCGGACGTAGTAGCTGCCGCACTCGATATCGTTCCACGGGTTGCGCCGCGAACCGTCGTGACGAGCGCGCGCTGCTCGGACGACTGTGAGGCCTTCATCGACCAGGCCGCGCTGAATAAGGTGCGAGGCCATCATGTATTCCAGCCCGGTCCACACTTCCTCTGCATAGGGAGCCGGCAGCGCCGGTTTGGTTGTCCCGTCAGGCCAGGTGCAGAGGAGAAGTCCGGCCTCGTCCTCATAGGCGTAAACTCGGCACGGATTAAAGTGATCACGGAGGGTCGGCCGGTAGTTTTCGTTGAAGACCGATTTCAGCGCAGTCCGCACATTTTCCGGGGCGAGCAGGTCGCCAAGTCCGGCGATATCGGCGTGCCATTGGCCGAGGATCTGATCGATGAGGCAGCCCTCACCGATCTGGTATTTGATCTGACCGTACTCGTCAGACCAGTACGCCTCCATGAAGGAGTCACTTAGCACGCCGGCCTTGCGGCCTTTGGTCAAAAGGGGTGAGCACCGAACGATCGGACAGATCGAGCTTCTGGGCGTAGTAGCGGCCATTGAAGAGCTCGCGATCGACATAGGCGCTGCCTTTTGCCGCCATCTCGCGGCACTCCTTGGCGAAAGCCGGGTCGCCCATTGCGTCCGCCATGATCGAAGCCGCCGTGAGCGCCGCAAGATACATGGTGGTCAGCCAGGAGTTTGGGCCGAACAGCTCCATGTCGAGGGTGTGGTGCTGACGGCCCCAGAGCACGCCGGTTTTGTCCGGGTCCCATTTGTCCGGGTTGTCCGGCGACCAGGCGTACTCGATCGCCCGTTTTATGTTCGGCCAATACCGATTCAGCCACGCGTCGTCGCCGCAGATTTTTCCACTCGCGATAAGCTTTGACGATCGCGCCGAAGTGTCCGTCGGCACATGGGCCTATGATGTCGAAACCGGAACCGAGAGGAAGCCTCTGGCGGAAGGTCAGGCCGCCGCTCGGTAACTGATTGTAGGTGAACTCTGTTTCGCGAAGCGTTCGCTCAAGTGCTGGGAAAAGGTTGGCGAGCGCCTGCTGATAGTTCCAGACATGGGTGCAGCTCCCCTCGCAGGAACCTTCATGGATGTGCTGGCCCTCCCATCCCCAGATCTCACCGCCCTCCAGCCGGATGAGGGTCGCGGAGCGGAGGATGCCGAGCGTGCCGTTGACCGCGTCGATGATCTCCGGCGGCAGCGAGGAGCCAAAGATCGAATCGCGGAAGGCGATCGTCTTGCGTCTCGAGCTCTCCCAACGACCTGAAAGCCTCCGCCCCGCTGGCCGCCGAATCCGCCCATTGGGTCGCGTAGTAATTCTTCCAGGTTGGAGGCCTGCCCTCAAACGGCGGGCTGCCGGGCTGTTCGCGGTTGAACCAGTAGATGCTGCCGAGCGGATAGTTCCAGCTGATCGCAAAGCGCACCTGCCGCGTCTCGCCAGGCGCGACGCGTAGCCGCACCGCAAGCGTGCCGTGCTCGGGCTGCTGAAACATGTTCCTTGTCGCGCGCGGCTTGTCATAGCGCCGCTCGCGGAGGCGGCCTGCGCGCGCGAATTCTCGCCAGTAGAGACTGAGACTGTCGAACCACTGACCGCGGAAATGGTAGTCGACGTGCTCGACCTCGTCTCCATCCGCGATGATTGCCAGATCGCCGCGCTGTCTTCCGGACTTCCCGTGTCGGCAGAGGTGAAGTGGAGGATGCTGAGCCCGTTTTTCTGGGTAAAGGTGTGGATTCCGCTGTCGCAGCCGTAGTTTCCGAGGGTCGAGGCGATCGTGTAGTCGATCGGTGCGTTCGTGTCGTTTTCAACCGAGAATGTGAAAAGCGCGACCGGCATCGACGAGTCGCGGTCGTTGTGCGGGATGAATGGGCTGAAGGCCGTCATTCGCACTTGGCCCGGAAAGCTCGCCTGGTGGAACTCGAGCTCGGCGACCGGAAAGCGGCCGATGAACGTGACATCGTCAAAGTGGGGGACTCCTGCCATCGAATCGCGATTGGCGCCAAAACCAAATCCGTCAAATTTGCGCGCACTCGGCGAACCGGTCGGCGTTCCCTCATAGGGTCCGTTCAGAACGCGAGCGCCAAGCAGTTTGCCGTCCTGCTCCGCCTTGATGGCGAAGTGGCTGTAGCCGTTGAACTGACCGATCGCGGGCCGGTTACGGATGCTCCAATCGATCAGTCGGCCGCTGCCTGTCAACGACACGCTGCCGGTCCCGATGCCGCCAAGCGGAAAAGAGACGTATTTCCGCCTGTTTGCCGGTATAGACGAAGCGGTCGTCGATGGTCTTTGGTATTTTGCAACATTCGGCTAGATTTCCTTTTCTATGTCTTTTTTCTAGTTCTTGATGCCGCTCATGGTTACGCCTTCAATCACCAGCTTCTGCGCAAGGAGGAAGATCAGGATCACGGGCAGCACGGCCATGCTCATGGCGGCCATGACCACGGAGAGATTGCCGGAGGCGAGATAGCCGCGGAGGAGATCCATCGCGACCGGCAATGTCATTGACTTTTGCGGCTCAAGCAGTACGCGTGCTTGGAAATAGTAGTTCCAAGTCTGGGTAAAGGTGATGATTCCCAGCGCTGAGAGAGCGGGTCTCAACTGAGGCAGCGAAATTCGATAGAATATCTTGAAATAGCCGGCCCCATCCATCAACGCCGCCTCTTCCAGCGCCTTTGGCTGCGAGCGCATGAACTGGCGGACAAGAAAAACACCAAAGCTGGACGTCAGATACATGAGCACCAGGCCGATCGGATGATTGAGCAGCCCGACCTGAGCGAAACCCAGATAGATTGGAATGATAGTCACTTGCGCCGGGAACATCAGCCCGACGAGCATCACGAAAAAAATGCTGTCGCGGCCGGGGAAAGTCAGGCGCGCAAAGGCGAAAGCGGCAAGGGTGCAGGTGACGAGCTGCCCGAGGGTGACGAGAACGGCGACTTCGACGCTATTCCAGTAGATCTGCAGGAAAGGGACGCTGGAATGCGAGGACGGCCCAATAGTTTTTGAAGTCCAGAGTGGGCGGCAGGAAACTCGGCGGCATCTTGTAGGCTTCCGCAGGTGGTCGGAACGACATGCTGAACAGCCAGGCGAAGGGCAGGAGCATGAACACGCCGAGCACCGCCATCACAGCGATGATCGCTCGGTCGATCCAACGCTTGGCGGCTTTGGTCTGCATGCTCAATACCGGACCCATCGCCGCGAGGCGAGAAGTTGAATTGACGTAATGATCAGGATAACCAGGGTCATAATGACAGAGACGGAAGCGCCGTAGCCAATCTCAAAACTGCCGAAAGCTTCTTCAACGATGTGGATGGACATGGAGCGTGTGGCGTCGCCAGGGCCGCCCTGGGTCAGGATGACGATCGACTCGTAGACCTGCAGCGCGCCGATTGAGGCATAGACGATGGCAAAAAAGACGACCGGCGAGATCCACGGCAAAACGATGCGGAAAAACCGGCGCCAATAGGAGGATTCATCCATGGTCGCGGCGTCCATGATCGCTTTTGGCACACCCTGCAGCGCAGCGATGAAGATGATCATGAAGAAGCCGGCATTCTTCCAAACATCCATGATGATGATCGACATCATGGCCGTACGGCTCGATGTCAGCCAATGGACCGGGGCGAATCCGAGCCTGATCAGGTAGTAATTGATGACGCCGAGATCGTCGCCGTAAAAATAACCCCATACGATCGAGACAAAGGCGGCGGCGATGATGACCGGCAGGAAATAGGCGAGTCGGAACAGATAGAGGAGGAACGAGGGCATCGCGCGGTTGAGGGCGAGCGCGAGCAGAAGTCCGACGGTGACGTTTCCCGCCACTGCAAAGATCGCAAAGCAGAGCGTATTCCAGAAGATCTGCAGCGATCGATCGCCGGTAAAGAACCGCTGGAAATTCTCCAGTCCTACCCAGCGCGAGCCGGCCATCGGATCGTAATAGGTGAAGCTGAGCACGAAGGTAACGATCACCGGCGCCAGCACAAAAACGGCGTAGAGCGCGAAGGACGGCAGTATGAAAAGATAGCCGGCGCGCGTTTGCGCCCTCTCGAGATCGGATCTGGTTCGCCTGGCCGGAGGCTGCATCGGATTTGCGTCAGTGTCCTGTCCTCGAAATAGCATTCATATGATATTTCGAGGACAGTAGTGTAGACGCGGCGGCCTTGGCCCCCAACTAAGGTTCGGTTTCTACTTACCCTGCTGGGCGGCGAGACGCTTGAACGACTCGTTCAATTCCTGATCGGCGCGTTTAACGCCGTCCGGCGATCGAAATCTCTCCCGACATCATCGCGATGTAGTTGCGGATGAAGATCTTCTCGACCTCCTGGAAATTTGCCGGGGACGGCACCGGCAGAGTGTGCGGCAGGGTCTGATAGTAGAGCGCTGCGCTTGGCGGATAGGCGAGGAAGGAAGGCGTCTCGGCGGCCGATTTCCGCCCGGGCACGCCGCCACCGCCTTCGCCCTCTTCCTTTTGCGTTTCGAAGCTTGTGAGTTCGCCGACAAGTTCCTTGGCGAGGTCTGGATATTTCGAAGTCTTCGAGATCCCATAGCCGCCGAACCCGATGACAGTGTAATCATTCACTTTGGACGGCGGGATGGCGATGTCCAGATCAAGCTTGGCGGCCATTGCGTTCTCGACGATCCAATGACCGCGCGAAATCATCGCCACCTGTCCAGCGCATGAATTGGTTGTCCATCGTGTCCTTACCGGGAATCGGCGACACTTTGTCCACGTGGATCAGGTCGTAGAGGAACTGCAGCGACTCGGACACCTTCGGGTCGAGCATGTTGGACGCGGTCCAGTCTTCGTTCAGCGATCGACGTTCCATTCGAGAAGAACCAGGGCTGCACGAAGAAGAACTGATTGGGAACCTCGTAACCAAATTGGGTCACATTGCCCGCCGCGTCGCGGACGGTCAGTTTCTTCGCGTCCTCACGAAACTCATCCCAGGTCCAGCCTGTTTTTGGAAACTCTACACCGGCGTCTTTGAACAGTTTCCGGTTGTAGTTGATCATGATGTTATTCCATCCGATCGGGATAAAGTACGTCTTATCCTTGTAGGATGCGTACTTGAAAAGGGCCGGATCGAAATCGGAGTAACTCGCATGGCTGGCGATATAAGTCGTCCAGCGGGATGAACAGGTTGCGCGTTTCGAATGTCCTGAACGTTTCGATGGCTGTTCCGTAGACGTCATAGGCGTTGTTGGCGTTGAACTGCGAGAGAACGCGGGTGACGTAGTCGCCCCAGCCGTTTGATATCGGATCGATCGCAATCTCGACCTTTACATTCGGATACTTCTGATTGAAGCGTGCGACGGCATTGGTTACCGACTTTAAGCTGAGCGGCGCTGCCAAAGGCCATCAGCCGGAGATTAGCTGAAACGTCGGATCCGGCCGCAAAGGCGGCGATGGACGCCAGCGCCAAGCCGGCTGCCAAAATGAAAGTCGCAAACATTGATTTCACGGTAGTTGGTTTCTTTGGGGGGTTATTGAAAGAGCGTCGCGAGCTTAATCAAGAGGTTCCTTTTAACACAATTATCTTACTCGTCAAGCGGACGAACCTTCCGTTCAAGGCCCTCCCTTTGCTGGCAAGAAAAATAACGCCGCTGGCGGGAGGGTTCACCGGGCTCTTTTGATTGCGTACCGACTGACGGTGACGATCGCGAGCATCAGAAACACCGAGAAACCAAAAGTCACCCAGAGGCTGATGGGTGAAGTGACCCCGCCAACCACCGCTCCAAGAAGGTACGAGCACCAACAGGAAATGTGCAGTTGCGGGTCTTCGAACTTAGCTCCGCTCTGTCTGGAAAGCGGCAGTACGCTGACCAGGCGCGTGACCGCGGTGGTGAGCGTTGATGTAATCACGTTCGTAGAAATACCGCCGACAGCCAAATGCTGGACCGAGGCACTCTGGATACCCATGGCTGCGGCTACCAGGGAGACCGCAACTGGAATCCCGAAACAACCAGGGGTAGACACCGCTACACCTCCAACCAATAAAAGCGCCGCTGCCGTGCTCAGGGCGCGATTCAGGCGGCGCGACCAACCGATTTCAGGCGTTTTAACAATCCACGCGGCGAGTGCCGCGCCGACGCAAAATCCGCAGAGGGCGAACAGAGTCATGGCAACGCTACCGGGTTCTAGCCGTGCCAATGCCAAACCAAGAATCACCGTATTTCCGGTCATGTTGGCCGTGAATACATGGCTCTTCAGGAAAATCGCTGCATCAACGGAACCCGCAGAACCGGTCAAGAGGATCAGAAACCAGTCTCGGGTTGGTCTCGTGAACTCACCCACATTCGACTTTATAGCCGCCGTCGTCGCGTCTGCGTCTTCGTCCATGAAATTAGCAACCATACAATAGCTCTTTAGGGCTAACCGGTCTCGTGCGACTGGTCCCTAAACGAGACCGGAAAGGACTCCGTAGAATGGAATGGGCCCATGTTTAATATAGGCGAAACCGGAACATTCAAGAGCCAATCGCGGCGGCGGAATGGCAACAGGAACGAACTTAAACGCGTTTCCAGCGTTCGAGTGCAGCTTGAAGTTCAGGACCCCGCACCGGTTTGCTGATATAGTAGTCCATACCTACGGCGAGGCAGTTTCCCCTCTCGCCCACCGCGGCACTGGCAGTCATGGCGACAATGTAGACCGGCCGTTTCCCCGGACCGCATTGGTTTACGCTTTGCTCGCGTTTGCGGATGGCCCGTGTCGCTTCGTACCCATCCATCTTCGGATTTGACAGTCCATCAAAAACTCGTTCCCGGTTGAAAGGGGGCGCCCTCTCAAAACCACCGAACCCGCCGCGGAATTGATCCGAGGCGGGTCCACGATGAGTTAAGCGGTGTTGATCCGAGTCGCGCGGAGTTACGATGTGCGGCGCAACTTTACATGGCTCGGGGTCATGAGACCGTCAACAATATCCATCATCGGCGCGTCGGCGGATGACTTTAGCACTTTTTTTTATTCCAGTTCGGAAAAGGAATTTTTGCGTGCGGGGGCATGCTGACGCGTCAGCCTTCGGACTTCTGGTCAGCGCGAGACAGGCGCTCAATACGCCTTCCAGACGGCCGCGCCGGCTGGGCGGGAGTGCTTGACCCCTTATCGCCCCGTTCGCAGATCGGGCCTTCGATTTGATCTACCGGGTTGAAAGGATGACCCGTGAACCGCTTGTGCGGCGGATCTCAATCGACCTCTCGGCTCCTATTCTCAAACACAAATCTGTCGCGACATCGTCGTCCAGCCATTTGTAGAGTTCGATTCTCTCGATCGGCTTCAGGCTCCGAATCTCGTCTTTGATTCGTTCGACGGTAGTGCCGACTGCTTCACGCGTTCGCCCCCTCGGTTTCGGTGGAGCCTGCTCGTCTAATTGACTTTTCCTCATCTGCCTGAGTCGACCCAATCGGATTTGTAACTTCTAATTGCACTTCTATTCGCGCCAGGTGGACCCGGCGGCCTTCAAAAATTGGACGGCCCACCATTGGTGGCTAAAGCCGCGGGTACGGCGATACTCAGTTCGATCTTCCCGCCGCGCTGGGATCCAATGGCCGGGATTGAGCCGAACACGTGTAATGAAAGCTAAATATTTTCTGCGTTCGGTGTTTCTGATCGTTGGATAAACTGTTGATCTATGGAGAAGCAATTCGTGGAAGACCCTTATCTAGTCCTGGCGCGCGAACGCAGTCATGAGGAAGCGAGACAAACCGTTGCTACCAACAGAATGCTTGTTCAAAGTCTCGTAATCATCAATGGCGGTGCAGTCGCCGCTGTTCTGTCCTACTACGGAGCCCATATCGCTGCGGGCCCGAGTAAGTCGGCGGCCCTTCTGACGATTACACTCTTTTGTCTCGGAGTCTTTACGGCCATTTTCGCGGGCCTATTCATCAGGCGAACGACTCAAGAGTGGTCGAGTTTCTGGGAGCTCCGTTCCTACCCCGACCTGACCGATCGGGAAAAAGGGATCGAAGAACATCGGCAGCAGGCGATGAGGAGCAAGCGCTGGTCGACCGGGTTGCTCGTATTCAGCGAAGTCTTCTTTCTCGCCGCCAGTCTTTGTTTCACACTGTCCCTGTAAGGAAACCGCCTGCGCGGTGTTGGCGTCGCGCGGTGTTGGGGGGCGGTGTTGGGGTCGTATCTAAAAACATAAATATCGCGAGGCCAACGCGAAGGCCAAAGTCAGGAACGGTTTTTGAATTATTATATTTTTAGATACGACCCCTAAGGCGTCGTGGGAACGTGTCGCGTGACCGGCGAGTCGTTTTGACAACTGCGTGGCCCTGAGGCCCAAAAGGGGAATAATCAAGAATGCTTCTAGCGGACCACCAAGACCGGACACGGAGCATGCTCGAGAATCTTCTCGGCGTCACTTCCAAACAAGACGTGCTTCCAGCCGGTATAGCCGTGCGTCGATATCACCAAGAGATCAGCTGATAGATCGGTCGCCGCTCTGATGATTTCTTCACGTGGGTGAAGCGCGAACGTCTGCAAGGCTTCGACTTCTTTGTACTCGAGTTGTGCCCGCGTGAGTTGCTCCGTCAGTTTTGTCTTAGCTTCCTCTTCCCACTCCTGAAGCTCCTGAATCGAAACCCCTTCCATGGTATAATCGAGCGCTGATGGCTCGGGAACCACGTGCAGCAGCGTAAGCTGAGCTCTCAAACGCCGTGCGAGCTGCACCGCGTAACCGATTGCCCTTTCAGAATTTGGAGAAAAATCGGTTGGGGCCACGATGTGATTGAAGTTAAATTTCGGGCGACCGGACGATTGCGCCGCCGAATTCTCCGAGGTTGTTAACGTTTCGATAACTTGCTTCATATTGATTTCTCCTTTCTTGACCTTAAAGTACGCGGTTCTTTCCCTGTCTGCTGACCGCCCGTTGGCGTACATTGCGCAAAGTTTGGATATTCAGCGCGGATTTCGAGCGTGGCATCCAGCTAGAATATTGATGTATGGTTATATGTAACGGTCGTTGGCTTCATCCGTCTAGACGACTCCAAGGAGTTCCGTTTTTTGGAAGTGGTGGGTCCGCACTCCCTTTGGGATCGCAGCGGGCGTACTCGTACTCTGGATTGATTTTGCCTTTTGGTTTCGGGCTCCGCCTTTTGGGGTCGTATCTAAAAAAATAAATATTGGGACGGCCACCCGACCGCCTGGGTCACGAACGATTATTCAATTATTATATTTTTAGATACGACCCCTCACTTCGCTTTGATGCTGAGGGGGACGCCAGGGGCGCCGGCGTAAAACACAATTAACTCGGCCGGTTGGTCCGTCGTATAGCCGCGGTGAATTATATTGACGCACTCCGTTAGCGCTTGCCCCGCATGGATCGTCTTACGCTGACCTGTGTCCTTCCTTTCCAGAATCAGTTGTCCGGACAAAAGATACCCCGCGTTGATCATTGGATGCTCATGCCAATCCAGGACCGTATTTCGCGGAATGGTGATCTTGAGTACTGTAACCTGAGGTTGACCACTCAGATAGCCAGTGTATCGGGTTCCATCCCAGGAACGAGTCGTCTGAAGCAGTTGTTCCACTTTGACCTGGGGGCCGCGAGCATAGGACTCGCCTGACAAAAATGGAAACCAGCATAAGCTGCCAATGGCCACTAGATGAATAAGCCTTTTGATCATGGCTGAAAAATAACGATGCGCCTCCGGCGCAGCAAGAGGCAGTGCGATCCGCTTGGTCGTTGCCGGCTGCATTTTAATCACGACCTTTCCGGAACACCCCGTGTCGAATCTCGAATATGGGATAGAGGATCCCTCTATCAGGAATAAAAGCCGGAGGGCAACATATTGGGCGCGGCGAGTCCATTGATCGTAAGCTGCTTGGTATGAGCATCTTAAAATTGTGTGCAATGTGTGGCATCCGAAATGCTGCTTGGTGATCCGTTCCATTTCAAAAAAAACAACCAACAAATCTGCAAGACCAAGAGTACCTCCCTATGAAAACTTCCATCAGCAAAGCCGCGTATACGGGCCTCGGGCATTGCTCGGTGTGCGGACAGTGGACAAAGCTAGAAATGTGGGACGACGGGCTTCAGGGTCGTTTCTGTTCGGAATGCTTTGATCCTGTCGTGGACGCGGGAGAGTTGCTTGTGAGCCAAGGCCTTGCCCGGCCGGGAACAGAAGGAACGCAGGCGGCTAACAACAATTAATTTGGAAAGTTACATCCCTATGATCATGCGCACGTCTAACAAAACAGTTTATTACCCAATCTCACGGACTCGAGAGACCGAACTCATTGGCGGCAGCGCGAGAGTTCGTTATTTCCGGGGATCAATTCTGGTTTGTCCTAAAACCCTGAAGTCCATCGAAGCTCCGGTGCAGCGGTGCCCGGTAACCGAATAAGCAAAAGCTATTTTGCGAGCCGCGCGGGATCTCCTTCCGTTGGCAAATCTTGTCTTCGCACGAGTGTGCCGTCCGGTCGCCGCCAGTAGTCGCGCTGTTTGCGGAATGGCATAAGCAGAACGTTCCAGAAGCTGTTATCCTCGCGCAGGGTATAGGCGGGGATGCCGACCACGACCTCTTCTTGCGGGATATTGACGCCCAGCGTGCGATGGAGCCGATCCCACCATGGAAACACGGTGCCGAAATTCGAATTGTTCTCCCGTTGGACCTGGGAGTGGTGGATGCCGTGCATGCGCGGCGTAACGAGCACCCAATTGATGACCCGTTCAACGCTGATCGGCAGTCGGACATTGCTGTGGTGGAACAGCACCTCTGCTTGAAAGACGAGCTGATAAACGGCAAATGCCCATGCCGATGGTCCGATGAGAGTCACTTGGAGAAGAGTGAATCCGGCTGAGAGCGCGATCTCACCGAAATGGAAGCGGAAAGCGGTGGACACATCCAAATCCGGGTCGATGTGGTGGACGTTATGAAAACGCCAGAGAAAAGGGACCCGGTGGTTAGCCAAATGCCAATAGTAGAACGTCAGATCCATCAGCAAAAGGCTAAGCACGAATAAAAACGGCGACGGCAGCGGAACCAGATGAACAATTCCAAGGGGCTTGACCGCAGACCATCGCAGTGCCGTTTGCACAGCAGGTTGGAGCAAGCCGACGGCCGCCATGAAGGTGAATACTGAAATCGCGAGGTTCGCGGCGAGCCGTGCGAGGAGCGATCGCGTGGCTTTGCGGAGCGGGAAAAAGCGCTCCAGGATGAACAGCAGCGCAAATATTGCGACGGGAATCAGCGGCGCCGGGAGACCTTTCATCTGGAAATGTTCTATACGAGCGCGCCGCCGCAGGATGAGCCGGAGCCGGCCGTGCAGCCGAAGCAGTGTTTGTCCAGGGCAATCGGGCGGCCTTCGAGCCGTTCAGGATCGAGGTCCCATAGGAAAAGCGGTTCCACGTTTTTCCACTGCATTCCGAGCTGCTGGTTAAAGTCGCAGTCATAGACTTCGCCTCGCCAACCGACACTCAGGGTATTCTGGCACATGAGGCCGGCGACCGACGCGGGATTGAACGCCTCGATCAGCAGTCGCATGTAAGCGTCGAGCTTCCCGCTATGTTTGAGCCAGGAGGCATAGCGCCCGATGGGCATATTCGTAAGAGTGTAGAGGCTGTGGAATTCGATGTCGAAGTGCTTCTTCAGCTCCCGCTTATAGTCCGCCTCTAGTTCCGTCTGGCGAGGCGGAAGAAAGTCGCCATTGGGGTTGTACACGAGATCGAGAATAAGGTCATCCGTTCGACCATAACCGAGCCGGTTCAGGAGTTGGAGGGCGCGGATGCTTGAGTTGAAGACGCCATCGCCCCTTTGGGCATCGACGTTTTCGAGTTCGTAGCACGGCATCGAAGCGACAATTTTCACCCGATGGTTGGTGAGAAAGTCGGCCAGCCACTCATAGCCCGGTTCAAGGAGGATCGTGAGGTTACATCGGTCAATAATGGTTTCGACCTTAGACATTTTCCGGAGCAGCCGGATCAGATACCGGAAGTCCGGCATCATCTCGGGCGCGCCTCCGGTAACGTCGACGGTATGAATATCGGCGGCGGCCAGCCACCCAAGGATCCGGTCGATTGTCTCCCGGGTCATAAGCTCCCTGCGCTTCGGACCTGCGTTCACGTGGCAATGGTTGCAGGTGAGATTGCAGAGCCTGCCAAGATTGAGCTGAAGCACATCTGTCCGTTTGCGACGGCAAGACAACTTGTGGTCAGACAGAGTTCGGCAAAAAAGCTGACTGACTGAAGGGTCAAATTTCGGTTGGGTTAGCATCTGTGAAAAGTCAAGCACGGGAATTTATTTGCCGCGAACTCTCTGCGGTAGCTCCTAGGCGCCAACATCGCGCTCCGAGAATCCTCGCACGGTTTGATAGTACCATCGATGTAATGTGTCAGGATCGGCGCCAAGATAGAAGAGCCCGATAAAGACGAGGTTAAGAAGTGTCGTACGCCAAGTGCCGAGGCGACGGAATCGCCGTGGCGATGACCAGAGCGGCGGATCCAGCAGGACGATGCCTCCCAGCCGCCGGAGCCTGCGGGAAAAGTCGACGTCTTCCATCAGGGGAATGTCGGCGAAACCGCCCAATCTCTCAAAAACAGCTGATCTGACGAAGATGGACTGGTCGCCGAACAGAGGGCCAGCAAACGAATTGACGCGTCGTACCAGGCCCTCCCAAAAGACAATCATGGCGCGCCGATCGTCGAAGCGGCGGTAGAATGCGCCGCCCGAGATCGCACTGTTCCTTGCGGTCTGCATCAATGCGCTCAAATGCTCCGGACGCAATTCGGAATCGGCGTGGTGAAAGCACAGGAGCGATCCGCGAGCTTCGGCGGCTCCGGCGTTCATTTGTCCGCCGCGCGAGGGTTTGTCGCATGAGATCAGATGGACAATGCTCCGACGGTGCAACTCGCAAAGGGTTAAGCTGGGCCTAACCGCGGCCACGACCCACTCGACAAGGTCAGGTGAGACTTGCAGACCGTTCACGAGTTCAACGACGCGCTCGTCATCGTTCCAGACCGGAACGATCAAGCTGACCAAAGGACGCGCTTGCCGCCCGCCTTCAACGGTAATCTCCGGGCTTTGTGCGTGGACAGACACACTATAAGCTTGCCTGACATCGAACGTCGGCGCAAATAGGCGTAATGCGAGCAAGCGCTTTTCTGTGCGAGCGATGGTAAAGACGATCTGCATCATGCTGAAATCGCCGAGCGCGGGAGAAGCAAAGACCCGTCTCGCTCGTGGCGTCGGCCCAGCGCGGGCGACTACGATCTATCGTGCCCTGGTGGAGCATCAAGCGGAAGAAATACCCGTCGATTGGCGAGTGACCGTCTATTTCGCGCCGGCGTACGCAGGGGAGGAAATGAAGATCTGGCTTGGACCTCAACTGCCGGAAGGGACCCGCTTCGAGCCTCAATGTGATGGCGATCTTGGCCGCCGGCTCGCGGATGCCGCAGGCGCGGAATTCGAAAAGGGCAGCCACCGCGTGTATTTGATCGGGGCCGATTGTCCTGGTCTTTCCCGCGATTATTTCTACGAGGCTGACAGGGCTTTGAAGGGCGACGATATTGTGATCGGCCCGGCCCAGGATGGCGGGTATGTTTTGCTTGGCCTCAAACGTCCTCATGGGGCTCTCTTCAGGGACATCTCATGGAGCACCCCGGCCGTTCTCGATCGGACTCTCGCGGCGGCCCGCGTGCAAAGATTGTCGGTTTGTCTCCTCAAGCCGCTGGTGGACATCGACGATGCCGCCACTCTAGATCAGCAATCGAGAATTTTCCCCTTTCTGAGAAAAGCCTCCAGCGCCTGTCAAAACAGCTTATCACCATAGGGTCACGGAACCCGTCACTGGCAGCCAGCGCAGAAAATCGCCCACTTTAGTACCTGTTTTCAGGTTTGGCTTCATTCAGCCAGCTCTTTGTCGCTGAGGTTCAATACGCCGCAAAATTCTCGGGTGTTAAGATGCCTCTCAGGCGAGGGCGCTGGCGTAATGTTCGAGCTGGCGGAGCCTTGCAACGTGGTTAACTATGGGGGTGACGCGCAAATATGGCTGAGTTCTTCGACATCGTTATCGTGGGCGGCGGTCCGGCAGGCAGCACTGCGGGAACTTTGCTGGCAAAACACGGCTGGAATGTCGCGATTTTCGAGAAGGAGAAGTTTCCTCGCTTCAAAATCGGAGAATCCCTCTTACCTGGCAGCCTTTCCACGTTCGAGCGGATGGGGGTCAAAGAGAAAATTGAGCAAGCCGATGTCGTCGTAAAACATGGTGGGAAGCTCGTTTCCGCGTGCGGTACCCGGAGCAACCGCTTTCTCTTCAGTGACGTCTTTCGGTGCAAATACCCGACTGCATACCAGGTCGAACGCTCTACGTTCGACAAAATCCTTCTGGATCATGCTGCCGAAAGCGGCTGTCACGTGTGGCAAGGCACTCATGTAACCGACGTGGCCTTTGACAGGGACGGTGTGACACTTCGCACCTTGGAGAATGAATTTCGCGCGAGATACCTCATCGATTGTTCCGGTCGCAACAGTCTGGTCGGCTCGCGATTCAAGTTGCGCGAGAATTATGCTCATCTTCGAAAGTTCTCCCTCTATGCTCACTTTGAAGACATCGATCGTGAACCCGGCATCGACGGTACTCTGACGAAAATGGTCCGCGGTAAGGACCGTTGGATTTGGATCATCCCTATCACGGCGAAGAAAACCAGCATTGGGGTTGTCCTTGACGCACAAACATTCAAGCGAATGAAACTGGATCCGGAAGAGGCTTATACCCGGATCCTGCGGGAGAACCCTAAAGTATTCGAACAGATGTCGCGAGCGCGGCGGGTGACGGAAGTCCACGCTACCGGCGATTTCTCTTTCCGGAACAAGCGCTTTACGGGTGAACGTTGGGTCCTGGCCGGAGATGCCGCCGGATTCATCGATCCGGTATGGAGCAGCGGAGTTTTCATCGCAGTCCTCTCTGGCGAGAAAGCCGCCGACATGCTCGACCGAACATTGCGTCAACCACAGCGACGCGCGGCCGAATTCGCGCGTTACGAGCGTCAGCTTGGCCGCGTGATGGACCTTTACTTAAAGTTTGTAACTGCGTGGTACACCCAGGAGTTTGCCGAGGTGTTTTTACATCCGAAGGAATTTTTCCAACTTGTTCCGGCCGTGAATTCGGTGCTTGCGGGCAGTGAGCAGAACATGCCGGAAGTTCGTTGGCGCCTGTGGGTTTTTGACTTCCTGGTGTTTTTGCAAAAGCGGTTTGCCCTGGTTGCGCCACGCATGAACCTTCAGCCCAAGTAGTTGTTGATGACCGAAAACGGCATCGGAAATCTCGTGGGATTGCGGATAATACAGGAAGGATTGAGCTTCTGATGTTGACCGGGAATCAGGCACCTATGAATTCCGCGCCGAACCAGGGTTCTTCGATGTACGACGTCATCGTTGTTGGAGGTTCGCTTTCCGGAGCGGCAACTGCGACCTTACTGCTTCGGAAAAACCCGGCATTAAAAGTCCTGATTATTGAAAAATCGACGCATTTCACTCGTCGCGTTGGCGAGGCTACCGTGGAGGTTAGCGCATTTTTTCTCGGCCGGATCTTGGGAATGACCCAGCATCTCAATGATTCGCATCTCGTGAAGCAGGGAATGCGATTTTGGTTTACTAACGATGAAGTCGCATCGCTTGACCAGGCGAGCGAACTGGGCGGTCGATACCAGGTACGTCTGCCGTCCTATCAATTGGATCGGGCGGTGTTCGACGAGGAGGTTCTCCGCCGCGCCTGCGCTTCCGGCGCCAAGCTGCTTCGTCCTGCCACCGTGACAAAGGTGCATCTTTCGCCCGGTGGCGAGCAGACCGTGACGCTGCGAACGGCGGAAGCACTGGAAACGGTTCGCGGACGTTGGGTAGTCGATGCTTCAGGCGTCGCCGCGCTGCTTGCGCGACAGCAAGGGTGGTGGCAGTTAAACAGCGCTCATCCTATTTCCGCCGCGTGGGGACGCTGGAAGGGCGTTAAAGATTGGGATGCCTACGAACTTGCCCAGAAATTCCCCGAATGGGCTGCCGCTCCATATGGGATTCGCGGCACGGCCACAAATCATGTGGTCGGAAACGGGTGGTGGAGTTGGTGGATTCCATTGAAGGGCGGGGACGTGAGTGTGGGGGTCGTTTTCGACCAGCGCCTTGTTCGCTGGCCACGGGACGGTGGAACGCTTGGAGCCCGGCTGAAAGACTTTCTGATGCAACACCCGGTGGCGCGCGAGATGCTCACCGATGCAACTTTGATCGAAGGCGACGTGCACTGGCGCAAAGACCTCGCATACTATAGCACCCGGTTCGCCGGGGACGGCTTTGTGTTGGTAGGTGATGCCGCCGGGTTCATTGATCCTTTTTACAGCCCCGGTATGGATTGGATTTCTTTTACTGCTACCAGCGGAGCGGAACTGATCACTGCGCAGCGAAGGGGCGAACCTCTAGCCGGACCGGTAGAGCATTATAACAGCGTTTTTACCCTGAGCTATCACAGGTGGTTTCAGGCGGTCTACAAGGACAAGTACGAATACATGGGTGAGTTCGACCTGATGCGACTGGCCTTCCTGCTTGATCTCGGTTTGTACTATCTAGGCATCGTTTCGCAACCGTTCAAGATGGGAATCAAGGGCTTGGAAACACCGCCGTTTTCCAACAAACTTTCGCGCGTCGTATTCAGACTGATGAGTACTTACAACCGCCGATTCACCCAGATCGCGCGTCGACGACGCCGCTTAGGCCTGCTCGGAAGATCGAATCGTGCCCAACGTTTTCTCTCCAACGGCTTTACCCTCAGCCGGGGCGATATTCGGCTCATTTTCAAGATGCTTTTTAGATGGGGCTGGCTCGAAATGAAGGAAGGGTGGCGTAGTTGGTGGCGTCCGAAAGAAGTAAAAGGGCCGGCGCGAACCGTTGCTGCACAGGAACCCGGTTAATGCACCCTCGCGCAGAATAGTGCGGCGCCGCAATGCCATCACCATTCTATCCCAGACGGTGCGCTAGCTAAGACGGTTGGCAGTCGGTCCGTCGCGAAGCGGCCCGTCCAGAGATCACTTACGGAAAAACGATCGTTACTTTTCCAGATCGTCCCTGGTCGGCAACGCGATAGGCCTCGGCTGCCTCTTCCAGGCTGAATCGGTGCGTTACAGTTTTTTCGGGGTGCAAATTCCAGCGAGATAACCGCTGCGTCAGCTCGGACATATGAGCCAGGCTGGTAACCCACGAACCATAGAGCGTAATTTGCGGATGAATGAGTAGTGGCGAAACCTCAAATCGAACGTCGTTTCCTTCACCGACATAGGCGCAACGCCCCCATTGGCGGGTGCCTTGCAGCGCGAGGAGCCGCGCCGGAGCCGCTCCCGAACAATCGATGCTAACTTCGCAACCTTTTGCATCGGTCAGCACTCGGATTTTTTCCAGCGTCTCCGAATCACTCAGAAGAGCGTGATCTACGAGTCCAAGTTTGCGGGCAAGTTGCATTCGCTCCAAGCTTGTGTCGACCCCGATTACCTCGTCTACTCCGAGAGCTCGTCCCAACATTGCCGCCGCCAACCCAACAGGGCCCAGGCCCGTTACCAGCATTCGGTCCCGACCATTGACGCGCATGCGTGTGAGCGCTTCCCAAACGGTACCGAACCCGCACGCGATCAATGCTCCATCCACGTAAGACAGGTTGTCCGGCAATCGAACACAGGTGTTCTCTTCAGCAAGCAGATATGGCGCGTGGCCGCCGTCGCGCTGCCATCCATACGCCGCTCGATTTTCGTTGTGGCAAGAGATCATGTAACCCGCTTTGCAATCGTCACAGACGCCACAGCCGCTAATGTGGTAGAGGATGACCCGGTCTCCGACCTTGAACTCCTTGCAACCAGGACCGACCTCAACGATCTGCCCGCATGGTTCGTGACCGGCGATCGTGCCGGGTTGGTAGCCTTCCGGGCCCTTGCCAAGATGGGCGCGGTAAATTGCTCGAATGTCGCTTCCGCAGATTGAACTGGCTTTCATTTGCACCAGCACTTGGCCGTGCCCGGGTGTGGGCACAGGAAGTTCGCGATATTCAGCAGTGCTGTTTCCCGGCAGCACAACGCCTTTCATATTTGTTGTTCCAACTGACATAGAGCGCTAAGTCTAGGGTGGAGTGATTTGTCCGCTCGGATCCCAGAGGTCTTCCCAACTCTGGCCCTCCTTCCAAAGAAAGACCTGTCCTTTAATCAACCGGCAATCGCGGTCGATGGTAGAAATTTGGCGCATTTCCTCCTCCGTAAGTGGTTCTTCGATGAGCGATCGCAGGTTGCCAAGAAAACTTTCACGGCGAACCGAAAACGGGATGGGAATTTGACCACGCTGCACGGCCCACTTGACGCAAACCACTGCCGGATGAACGCCCCGCCGTTTAGCAATCGCGACGATTACCGGATCCTCGATGTCAACGGTGTCGCTATCCGATCGGTCGCGATCCGGCCGGGCCGGGGAGCCAATCGGGCTGTAACCGATTGCGACCATTCCATTTTCGATCACATACTTGAACAGCTCGGGCTGCTGAAAATGAGGGTGCAATTCCATTTCGTTGCAGGCAGGCTTAATCTCGGCGTCGCGAAGTAGCAATTCGAGTTTTGGGATCGTCATGTTCGACGTGCCGATATGCCGCACCAGGCCAAGCCGCACCAGGCGCTCCAACTGTCTCCAGGTCTTCATGAAATTTTCATGAAGGTACGGCTTCGCATCCGGACTGCGGGTTTTTACGTCGCACCCGGGAGGATGATGGTTTGGAAAGGGCCAATGAACCAGGTACAAATCGAGAAATCCGAGTTGGAGATCTGCCAATGATTTCTCGCAAGAAGGAATTACATCTCCCTCGGAGTGCTTGTCGTTCCAGAGCTTGGAGGTGATCCATAGCTCCTTCCTCTCGATTCCGTTATCCAAGATCGACCTGAAAGAGTGCCCAATCAGATCTTCATTGCTGTAAATGGCCGCACAGTCGAAGTGTCGGTAACCTACCGCCGCCGCGCTTAAGACCGCTTCGGCGACTGCCCTCCCCGAAACGCGATCCGAGCCAAAAGTCCCGAGTCCGATACTCGGGATTGCCGCTCCGGTGTGCAAAATTTTCTTCGGAATTTGTTTTGGATCGACGCCATCCGCCGCAATACGAAATGAAGATTTTCCGCCATTTCCAGTCATGGTCTCTCTTTAGATTTATTACGACCTTTGCTGAACGAGTGTGGCTGCACGGTATGAAATGGATTTTTTCCGAGAAGGGATGAGTATTTTTGAGCGACGATGGCTGAGTTTGAATTTGCAATCGTTTGCAGTCAAGACCTGTTCTAGTTCTAGTTCGCGGGCCCTATCACCACTCGATTGACTCGTCATCGAGGGGAGCCGGTCTGCGGCGGCTGCAAGAAGTCCTTCGAATCAAGTTCAAGTTTTGGTTGAAGTGAAAATACGGCCCTAGTAGCTTCTCAGATGGGCAATGGAGTTTGCCAACTCCCCGATGAATGGGAGAAAACCGCACTGACGGGGTCAGCGCTGACAACTCCCACCAATCTCATTGGTTTTGGACGCGATTATGCCCAATTTTGACCGGACCCTTTCCGATACTGAATCGCGCGGCGCCGGATCACCATCCCATTCGCCGGAGCTTCCTGAAGAAGCACTCTTGTTACGGATTTTTATTGGCGAGGATGATCGCCAAAAACATCTGCCGCTCTACGAAGCGATCGTTTTGAAAGCGCGCGAGCTGCACTTGGCGGGTGCCACGGTGTTTCGAGGTCTTCTCGGTTTTGGCAGGTCAAGTCGTATGCATAGCGCAAAGATTCTTCGACTTTCGACAGATCTGCCGATGGTGATCGAGATCGTCGATACCCAGGAAAAGATTGATGTTTTCCTTCCTCACCTGGAGCAAATGATGGGTGGTGGCTTGGTCACTCTTGAGCGAGCGCAGGTCATTCACTATCGACACGAGCCTCTGCGAAAATCTGTCCGTTCTAATGAGTAGGTACTTTTTGGTCGCAATCGGTGGAGGAATTGGCAGCCTGATGCGCTTCGGGATAAGTCAGGGCATCTTTCCTATGACTTTGTGGGCACCACTTTCGATTCTTATTATTAACGTCAGCGGTTGCTTTGCCATCTCGTTCTTAAACTTCGTCTCAGATCCGTCGGGAGACATTTATTTAGGTCCGCGCAGCCGTCTATTCCTTCTGGTCGGTGTTTGTGGCGGCTACACCACCTTTAGTGGGTTTACCCTTATTTCTTTTGTTGAGGCTCGCCATGGAGCATTCGCGGACGTGCTGCTCAATGTCGTCCTGTCCCATATCCTATGCCTGCTCGGCATTTGGGTCGGGGCCGTCGTGGCGGCGCCATTTCCTCACGCGCTCCGAGTCGCCTTGCGCGCCCTGCGCAGTTAACTTCGTATCGCAGTATGGAATGGGCGATCGTACTGGTGTTTTTAGGTGGAGCGGTGGGAAGCATGTGGCGTTATTGGTGGTCCGGCTTTGTTGCTCAACGGTTTGGTGAAACATTTCCATTTGGGACTCTCGTAGTAAATATCGTGGGTTCCACGATTGCTGGCGCCGTTGCCGGTTTACTCGTGCACGTTTCGAATAGGGTTATCGGAACTGCTCTAGAGCAATTGTTGATCGTCGGGATTTGCGGGGGGCTAACCACGTTCTCGTCCTTTGGCTTGCAAACCTATAACTTAATCGTGGATCGCAGGTGGCTATCGGCGCTGTCTTATATCATTTTCTCAACAGGGCTATGCTTTGGGTGTCTTGCGCTAGGTTGGCAGATTACTCAGAAGATAAAGTTTTGACTTCCAAATAGCGTTATATGGAACTACCGAGTGAGGCCTTACTTTTGAGAATTTTTATCGGAGAAGCCGATGAGCAGGAGGGGGAACCGGTCTTCCGCAAGATCGTGTGCAAAGCTCGTGAGATGAATTTGGCGGGAGCCACCGTCCTTCGTGGTCCCCTAGGATTCGGAAGATCAAGCCATCTGCACTCGAGCACCGTCTTCCGTCTTTCGATGGACTTGCCGATTGTCATCGAGATTGTTGATACGGAGGAGAAGATTCAAGAGTTTCTGAGTTCGGTGGAATCCATGGTGGGTGCCGGGCTGATCACCTTGGAAAAGGTGCAAGCGGTTTTCTACAAAGGAAAAGCGCCGAGAGCTCGAAGTCGAAAGCAGAATCAAGCGTAAGCCGAACTTACTAGTGGCGATAACGGAAGACCTGCGCCCGCTCCATCGTGATGAGCCCGCCTCGCATCATCTTCTCCAATTCCGGCAAGAAGGCTGTTATCTTTTGGGTCTCATCCACGATTTCCACTACGATCGGCAAATCCAACGAAAGCCGCAGGATGTTAGCGTTATGGAGGTGACTCGACCGGCCGAAGCCCATCGGGCCCCGCAGAACCGTAGCACCGGCGAGGTGGAGTTCCCGTGCTCTCAGCACGATCGCCCGGTAAAGTGGCCGGTGCATGTATTCATCGGCTTCCCCGAAGAATATTCGCAAGAGAGTACATTCTTCCGGCAGATCCCTGGTTTTTGGGACGGAAGACGGCTCCCCAGGGAAGCCTTTTGGGATCGGCGAGGCCATAACGCATTTTGGATTAACTGGTACCAAGGGCAACAGTATCACCGATTTCCGGTCTCGCTATCCCGCCTCCCAGTCTCCTTCGCACGCAAATACCCGGTTATACAAATCTTCACCGAAACTCGTTTGCAATGGTTCCCCCTCGATCAATCGAAAAGTTCGATCTCCGTCCGGTTGCCGTTCAGCCCGCAGAAAAATGGAGTTCTCCGCTTTCTTGTCAAAAAGGCCATGCGCAAATTCATACAGATGAGTAACGAAGAAAATCTTGATGCGCTTTTCCAATAAAGCGCGAATTATCTGTCTTGCAATCTCCGAACCTTCTCTTTCGTTTGTCGCGGCAAACGATTCACTGAAAAGCAGCATCGAATGCGGCGTAATATTGTCCACGATTTCGCTCATCCTGCTGAGTTCTTCATCAAATTTGCCGCTTTTCATGGTCGTGTCTTCTCCCCGTTTGTAATGCGTGAAAAGCCCGCGACAGAGGTTAGAGCAGAAAGACTTCGCCGGCACGAACATGCCGCATTGCATCATTAATTGAGATACACCAATGCTTCGCAAAAAGGTCGATTTACCGCCTTGATTGGCGCCTGTGATTATCACCAGCTCCATCTGATCTGCATTCACCTTGTTGCTGACAATTCTATCTTTCGTATTTAAAGCCAGACATAGGTCGTATAAACCGCTGAAGGAATGTCTGCGTTCGCCGGCCGGGACGGGATGGGGAAATGACATCGGTTCCCCCTTTTGCTGAAGCTTCCCCTGCAAATTCAAACAACCCACGTAAAACGCCAATTCAGTCCGCAACATGCTGAAAAAACTGAGTATATGATCAGTTGACTGGGCGAGTGCGTTGGCGACAAGATTGATTCCGCGGTCGTTCATTTCGGAGAGGGCCCGGGCGCCGCTTTCATCGCGAGGATGAAGATAAAAGGTGTAGACGGGCGGCCTTTCTTCAAGGATCCGCTCCATCCAACTCTGCTTTCGGTCCTGCGATTTACGGAGGATGTAATTGCTCCCTTTATTGCCTTTCCCAAGTTCGGCGCTGATCAACACCCCGCCGCGGAATTTTAGCTGCCTCAGATGCTTTTGGATCCTGGCAAAATATTCATCATCAAGTTCCTTCCTGAGCATCGCGAAAAATACTTTGAAGCCCTCAGACTCAAATTCGTCGGCATTCTCATCGGCGATAGTTCGAAGTTTGATCAGCGTGCCAACGAACATTTGCAGCACTTCAATCGATCGACGCAGGATCGAGTCGGGATAGTCGTGGAGAATGCTCCAATAGCCCTTTTTCTCTCTTTCGATGGATTCCAGCGCGATACTGTAGATGTCCATCACAATGGAAGGATTATTCAGGCAATCCCTAAGAATATCCTGGCGATAAAGTATCGTATCCAGTTCATCCAAACTTGATAAAACGGCCGTTTTTGCCACTTCAAACAAAAATTTGTCACCCAACGCCATGGCGTTGAACAACGTGTTTAGTTCGAGGTCTTGGGTGAGCGCTTGTTCATTCGGGGGAAGGTTCTGCCGGAGATCGAAATCATGATCTCTATACATCAGAAAGGCTTTCATGATTGAATTCGCTCCTTCAAACAATCGTAGGTAACCCGGTGTCTTTCGGCAATGGAGATCGCGTACGAAAGTCCATCGGCAGGCCTTCTTACAATCTTAAAGGTTCGCGTGGCCGGGTTATTGGGAACGACGGTGCTGACCATGCTGACCGTCTTTTCGCTCAGAGAAGCCAATTCATCGATGAACGTCACGCAAACGCACAGCAAATCCAATCGCAGCAGTTTCTCCAGAACCTTTTTGCTCAAAAAGATCGCGTCCTTCAATGTTGTGGAAGTAAAGCTTTCATTCATAATGATAATGCTACGCGAGGTAATCTGATTCAGAATATCGTGAACTCTGACCAAGTCATCCTCCAGTTTACCGCGGCGATTCTGGAAGTTTTCTTGCTTTTCAAAATGCGTAAAAATCCTGTCGCAGAGAAAGAGCTGCGATTGCTTGCCAGGGACGGGGCAGCCTATGCTGGCCAGATGGTGCAGTTGTCCGAAAGCGCGGGCGAAGGTCGTTTTGCCGCCCTGGTTCGGACCGGACACAACAAAGATCCGTTCCTTCTCTTTCAGGTAGAAATCATTGCTGACGAGGGATGACTTATCGGCAATGAGCTTTTGAGCGAGGGCTAAATCAAAGCCTTCATAGTCAAAAACCTCCTTGTCTTGGTCCGATACTTTCGGAAAGCAGAACTTCAATCCAGCTCGTTTGAATCTCCCGACGTAGTCCAGATAGGAGATGTAGAATTGTATTTCCCGGTCAAAAGCGTTTATCGAGGGATCAATATACTCTCCGTTGTTGGCACAGTAGTTAGTAAGATCTGAAAATAAGTCGGGATACAACCGGGCCACGAAATCAAGTATTCGCTCCTCGATATTGTTCATGTCCAATCGGTTGGGAAATTTAACCTGGTAATCTTTTACGGCTCCCTGTTTGAATTTTTGAAATGTTGTCTCAACGCTCGCGCTGTAATCAATTTCAGATTCGTACTTGCGAACCTTGACGACGCCGCCCTTGATCAGAACGCAATATTTAACAGCGGCCAAATCGGCCCTAAGCTTTTTCGTTTCTGCCAGAAGCGACCTGAAACGGCTCGATTCGGCATAGCTGATGAGATACTCGCGGAAGGCCCAAAGTCCGGCCGATTTTATATCTGCGCGTGACAAATCATGGACCAGGCAAAGAAGGCTGTCGCAATAAATTTCTACCGCGTCCAAAAACCAACCCTGCTTTTGGTATTTGTAGTGAAGCTTGCGGGCTTGAACAAGGTGTTCTCGCATTGAGCGCATTCGCTGCGCGAAGGAACTGATATGATCAAACAGAATCTTATTTTCCAGATCCCGCATGATTTCATGCCGATACTGGATCGCGTCAGTTTCGCGCAGGGAGGTGTAAAAAAACGGCTTCAAATTGTATTCTTCCTTGCCCGCCGTGATGGCGTCTACTATCTGATCAAGATTTAGATCTGCAAAAAAGTCGGGTGGCTTAAGTTTGACGCTTTCCGTACCGTCTTCAATCTTTTGAAACAGGATGCTGTGGAAGATCATGACCAGGCGGTCCTCTCTGGGCGCCACGGCTTTCGGAGGAGGTAGCGTATCCAAAAGGCTCCGAGTTGGAGAAGACAGATCGACATAGTATACCGGACCGTGAACATCGCGACCCGCGTTGGAAAGAGGAGGATGTCAGGTTGGAAATCCGGTAGCGCGGCAATGCGCAGTCGCGACGTCCGAGTGGACGTTGCTGCCTTCGCGTCAACGCGGGTGACCGGAAGCAAATCGATAACAAAGTGACCCGAGTAAAGGAGCTTCATCACTACCTTGCCAAATTAATTGGGTTGGTAGGAGTCATTAGCCCCAGGGCAGTTTTTCCACCCTCGCGGAAAGGCAAACTCCATTGCCGCCGTTAGAGTAGGCGATGCGAGACGAATTGAAAAGTGAAAATTTTATCGGTCTGAAGAACCGCTTTCGGTCGGGGTCCGGGTTTCCTCCGACGGGTTACGCGTGACCGGCGTGGCCCGTTCCGAAGCTGATCCGTTTGATTCTTAGCAAACGACTTAACCAGAGACGGAGGCTTGCTTGTCAGTTCTTTTTAGGAACGCTGCTCGAGGGATTAAGGAGCCGTGGTCGTCACTTCGTTAGACGCCACGCTTTCGATTCCGGCAGCATTGTACGCGGTCACAACGAAGAAGTACTTGGATCCCTTGTTGGGTATCGGGACTGTCACTGCCGCTGTATTTCCGAGATCGGTTGTTTGCGTGTAGGTGCCGCTGACACTTCCGATATGCAGTCTGTATCCCACCGCATTCGTATTAGGGTTGCTTGTAGCCGTATCGGGAGTCCATGCCAGCGAGACAGTGGAGGGTGGGGCCGGTATCAGAGTAGGCGTTGGTGTCGGAGTAGGCGTTGGTGTCGGAGTGGGCGTTGGTGTCGGAGTGGGCGTTGGTGTCGGAGTGGGCGTTGGCGTCGGAGTGGGCGTTGGCGTCGGCGTTGGCGTCGGAGTGGGCGTTGGCCCGTCGCTGAAGGAGAACCCGCCGCGCGGAAAGCCACCATGTGCATCATCCATGGGCTCGAAATGCGGAGGGGCGCAGTGGAGCTGTAGGAGCCGACCGCTGTTACCACGCGATCTTGCACAATGTCGCCGTCGGGGGTGGTGATCATTCGTTGCGTCATTCCGGTACCGGGACTAGTCGTGCATGTCCATACGACATTGGCTCCCAGCAGGAGGTTCCTGGCATTCTTGGTCATTACAGCGCCGCTGTTGCTCGTGTCGCTGTTACCCGTTGCACCCACGGCCACATCCACTGGGGTGGTATTATCAATGCCGCTATATTCCATGATCCGGATGTCCGGGTAGGTTGCGGCCGCATTAAACCTTACGGTTACCTTATTCGTGCCGGCGGTGGCGGCCACGATGTTCTTCGCGTAATAAATAGATTGCGAAAAGGAGGGAGGTCCCGTCAAGACCGTTGGGCCGGCGGCCAATGTATAGACGTTACCCGTAACGTCCGTGATTGAAGTGACCTGGGCGGTGGAGTCATTCCATCCTGCCACGACTACGTTCAGGTTGCCGGCGGTCTGCGCTGTCACATAAGGTACTGTCACTAGTGCTACGGGCGACTGTGGCACCGAATAGTTGCCTTGGATATAGTTGATGGGGGTCGGGGTTGGCGTTGGTGTTGGACTAGTTGTAACGATAGGAACGGGTGATGAATTGCTGGGCGGCGTCGTGACCGGGGTAGCGGCTGGAACAGGGGCAGCAGCTGGCGCGGGAGAGTCTAAGGCACGGAAAGCCACCAGGTGCATCATCCATGCACCCGGTGTGCCGAGGGTTGCATCGGCACTGTAGGATCCGACAGCGGTCACATAGCGATCTTCGGCGATGGAGCCGTTGGGGAAGGTGAGCAGCCGCTGGGTGAAGCCGGCGCCGGGCCCAGTCGTTCTTGTCCATACAATGTTGGCTCCCACCAACAGATCCGTGGCATTCTTGGTGATCAGGGTGCCACTGCTGCTCGTCGCGCTGTTGCCCGTCGCGCTCGAGCTTGTATCCACTGAGTTGACCGGATCAATGCCGCTGTATTCCAGGACGCGAACATCCGCGTAAGTCGCTGCCACGTTGAACTTGACCGTGACTACGTTCGCGCCGGCGGTTGCACTCCAAATTTTCTTGGCGTAATAAATAGCTTGCGAGAAGGGAGCAGCACCGGTGAGCACCGTTGGGCCCACCGCCAAGAGATAAGCGTTATTTAGGGAGTCCGTCAGCGAAGTAATCTGCGCTTTCGCGTCGCACCATCCCACGATCACAACGTTCACATTACCGACAGTCTGCGCGGTCAGGTATTTCACCGCCACAGTCGTTTGCGGCGTCTGCGGCACCGCGCTATTTCCCTGGACATAGTGTGGTATCGTCCCCACCGCCGATGCATTGCCAGCAAGCAGAACGCCCGCCAGTCCTGCCACGACGGGTGATTTTCTCAGAGTTAACCAAAGCAGCGAAATCCGTGCATACATATTAGGTTTTCAAAATGGGAGATTTAATGATTTGCGTCCCAAATTGACCAACCTGGCCAAGGGAAGAACGGGTGAAAGCAACTGGAGTTTTAAGGTGAGCGCGAAAGGTATCCCTGAGTGATTTCTGTGCTCCAGGAGTGCTTTCGGGTGCGGTGATTGTGAGATGAGGCGTTTTCATTCGAATTACTTGAGTCGTTGGCGTTTTGGAAAAGATCTGGACGAAGCTTCGCTACGGTGCGGGCGGCGGGGCTTGCGACGTCGAGTGAACAACTTAGTCCAGGCTAGGCCTAAGAATGACGGTGTCACCGGCAGATAGAGGAATCGATCGAGTGAAGTTTTTGTTATAATATGTAATATTTTCCAGGTATATCTGAATGAACAAGAATGGCTAGTGTTGTCCAATACTTAAATGCAACCTGCCGTGTTGGTTTTTTGTATCTGCGGGTCAAGCAAGTCCGGCGGCCGCCGGACGGAAAAACAGCCAAATGGGCCGCGGCCCCGGGGGTGTTGAAAATGGCAACGGCGACGGCTTGCTTTTTCGCCGATGCACCGCGCGAGTTTGGGACCGGATCAGGACAAGCGTAAAACTGGTGCGAGATGCCTCCATTTACGGCCCCTTCCGGCTCGAACCGCCCTGTCGACAGCCCATTTTGGACGCTACGCCATCCCAATTAGGCGCAAGACGACTGAATAGGCGACCCGGTCATTTGCTCCGCCAACGATTTAGGAAGGAATAAATCGGGACTTCGAATTGTCTTACGGAGACGAATCGTAGTTTCCACATATGAAAATCATCAGCACAATAGCTCTGGGAATTTTTGGCTTAGTGGCATGCGCCTTCGCCGTGTCCTCCGCGCAGGATAACGGCAAGATTAAAATTGGTGATGCCCTTCCTGCGGTGACGGCACCGGATCAGGATGGGAAACCGGTCAATCTCGCGGAGGTAGGCAAAACCGGTTACACTCTTGTTTACTTCTATCCGAAGGCGATGACGCCGGGATGCACCGCTCAGGCTTGCAGCCTCCGGGATTCCTACACTGAGTTGCAAGAGAAGGGAGTGAAGATCTTCGGGGTCAGCCTTGATACCGTGGAAACTCAGAAAAAATTTCAGGATATTGATCACTTGCCCTTCGAACTTTTGTCCGACAAGGACAAGCAGGTCACTTCTGCCTTCGGAGTTCCGCTGATCCAGAACTCTTTTGCTACACGGCAGGCTTACTTATTTAAGGACGGGAAGCTGGTATGGCTTGACACTAAAGCATCGACCGACAAACAGGCACAGGACCTGTTGACCGTCTTGGGGAGTCACTAAAACTTGATCGATCCACACAATTTTACAACCACAAAACAATCCAATGAAAACTCGAAGCATCATCCTGCTCCTGGCGGGAGCATTCGCCGGCGTTGCGCCGGTCATCGTCACCGCTGCCGACTCAGCGAGCGATCAAAACGTTACGGTCAAAGGTGAGGTCGTAGACATGGTCTGCTACACTGACAGCGGCGCGAGCGGAAAAGATCATGCGGACTGCGCGAAGACCTGCATCTCCGAGGGTTTGCCTGTCGGTCTGAAGGGCGAAGACGGCAAGGTATACATCCTGATTGGCGATCATAAACCAATGAATAAGGAACTGGTAGAGTATGCGGCTAAGACAATCACGGTAAAAGGAAAGGGAGTATCGCGAGACGGCGTCAATATGATTGAGAACGCTGAGATCGTTAAATAGCAGCCCACTTCGCTGTCCATAGGAACTGTTTCCTGACACACGGCTCTCTTGACCAGGGCCTCGATGAAGACGCGGCCGCGCTTAGCTAGGCGATTGGAAGTAAGTAAGGCGTCATGCTCTCCCACGGCTCTTCCGGCCGTGGAAATGCAAAACTCCAGGCACAGGAGACTAGTACTAGTGCACTAGCGTTTCTTACGCCGCAATCCGTCAAAGTAAACGATCACAATGATCAGGCCGCCGGTGATGATGCGTTGCCAGAATGAATTAACGTTCAGACAGGTTGGCGCCGTTGTTGATCGTCGTCAGAATGAACGAACCGAGCAGCGGCCCATGCACGGAGCCGACGGCGCCAAAAAGACTGGTGCCACCGATGACAGACGATGCGATGGCCTGCAATTCCCATCCTTCCGCCTGAGTCGCGTTTCCGATGCCGATGCGCGCGGCAAGCAGAATGCCGACGAAGGCGGCGCAGAACGCCGAGAGAATGTAGGCGATATAGAGCATCCGTGTCGTGTTGACGCCCGAAAGCCGTGCCGCTTCCATGTTGGAGCCAATAGCGAAGAGGTAGCGACCGAAACGGCTTTGATGCAGGAATACGTAGGCGGGAACCGCGACCACCACCACCATCCAGAAAAGATTCGGCACGCCGAGAAAGTCGCCGCGCGAGAAGCCGGTGAATGCGTCGTTGGTAATGGAGATGGTGGCACCGTTGGTAATGAGCAGGCCGACGCCGCGCAGCGCGGTCAGCGTTGCCAGTGTCATGATGAACGGAGGCAAACCAAGGCGGCTGACTCCAAAGGCATGAAAAGTGCCGATGAAGACGCCGAAGGCCAGGGTGATGAGAATCGATGCCCAAACCGGGAAATCATGCGTCAGCAACCAGGCGATGATGACGCTGGCGAATCCGACGACTGCGCCGACCGACAGATCGATCCCCGCAGTGATAATGACGAAAGTCTCGCCTATGGCAAGGATGGCCGTCATGGAGCCCTGGCGCAGCAGGTTGGCGATGTTGTTGGGTGTCCAGAAGCTAGTTGTGCTGAACGCCAGCGCCACCCACATGAGCGCGAGAAGGCCCAGCAGAGTCAGGCTAAGCAGCGTGCCTATTCGCGCCCTGTTTTTCGTCGCGGCGGCGAGCGCCGCTGCATCTGGTGTTTCAATGCGGGTCTTGCTTTCAACACTCATCTTGCCTTATCTCCGCAACGCTATTTATTGTTTGTTGTTTCCCGGCGTCAGACGCCGAGCGCTTCCGTCAAAATGGTCTGATGCAATGCTTTCTCGCTGATATGGGCGCTGTCATGGCTCGCGACGAGCCGCCCACGGCGAAACACGTGGAGCGTGTCGGAGAGATCATAAACCTCCGGCAGATAGGAGGAGATAAGGATGATACCCGCTCCGGCCTTCAACAGTTTGGCGAAGAGCTTGTAGATTTCGGTCTTGGTGCCGACGTCGACGCCTACGGTTGGCTCGTCGAAGATGAAGAGCTGGGCGCCATGGTTCAGCCATTTGCCAACGACTATCTTCTGCTGGTTGCCGCCGGAAAGGCTTGATGCGAGAGCGTCGCGCGAGGCCGTCTTGATTTGCACATCTTTGATCTGCCGATCGGCGGCGGCGGCTTCGGCGAACGGGTTGATCACCATGCCTTTCGTCAGGCGCTTGTAGATCGGCAGGTTGATGTTGAGTCCCACGCCGAGGTTCAGGCAAAGACCCTGATCGCGGCGGCTTTCTGGCACGAGCGCGATGCCCCGTGAGATCGCATCCTTTTCTTTGCGGACATCGATCGGCTGGCCGTTCCAGAAAATCTGCCCGCCGGTCTTCGGGAAACGGCCGAACAGACTCATAACGAACTCGCTGCGCCCTGCGCCGATCAGTCCGTAAAGCCCTATGACCTCGCCCGCCCGGACCCGCACGGAGACGTCCTCGAATCCCTTGCCGGTAAGATGCTCGGTGCGCAGAATCTCGGCGCCGAAGGGAATCGTCTCCTTATAATGCAACTGCTCGATTGTGCGGTTGATCATGCCGGTGATGAGCGCCTGCTCGTTGGTTTCGGCGACACGCTGGGTCGACACCAACTGGCCGTCGCGCAGGATCGAGACGCGGTCCGCCAGCTGGAACACTTCTTCCAACCGATGGGAGATATAGACAATCGTGACGCCCTTGGCCTTCAGCCGACGGATCAGCGCGAAGAGCTGCGCGGCCTCCTGGCGGGTAAGATAGGCCGTCGGTTCGTCGAAGATCAGGAACCGCGTGCCGCGAGTCGAGGCGCGCGCGGTCGCCACCAATTGCTGCTGGCCGATGGTGAGCGCGGAAAGGATCGCGCCCGGCCGGCAACTTGAAACCGATGTCGTCGAGAATCTTCTGGGCCTCGCGCACCATCGCACCATGCTGCAGCAGCCCAAAGCGCACTTTTTCGTCGCCGAGAAAGAGATTGGCGGCGACGGAGAGATGCGGGCACAGCACAACTTCCTGATGCACCGCGTTGATGCCGTGTTCGATTGCCTCATGCGGCGTGGCGAGCGCGACCGGTTTGCCTTCCCAATAGACTTCGCCGCTTGAGCGCACATAGACGCCAGTGAGCAGCTTGATCAGCGTCGATTTGCCGGCGCCGTTTTCGCCGACGATCGCGTGGATTTCGCCTGCCTCGAAGGTGAGATCGACGGCCTTTAGAGCGTGAGTGGCGCCGAAGCGCTTGTCGAGCCCCTTAAGGACCAGAAGAGGCGCGGCGGAGCCGGCCGCGCCGGTCTTGTTGTCGCTTCCACCCGGAACTGCACCCTGCTGGGTCTGGTTCATCGAAGGCTCGGTTCGTGAAGAGGCAGTGCGGCGGTTTGACGTCCGACTTACTTTACCTTCGGGTACAAGAGCTCCTGCGAACGAGGTTCGTTCATGTTCTCCTTGGTGATGAGATTCGCGCCCGTGTCTACGTTCGCCTCGACCTTCTCGCCCTTGGACGCGGCAAGCGCGGTCTTGATGCCGTCATAGCCCATGCGGTAGGGGTCTTGAACGACCAGCGCCGCGATGCTGCCGTCGGTCAGCAACTTGATGAGCTTGTCGTCAGAGTCGAAGCCGACGAGTTTGATTTTGTCGGCGACCTTGTTTTCGGCGATCGCCTGGCCGGCGCCCTGCGCCATGATCAGGTTCGACGCGAATACACCGCGCAGGTTAGGATTGGCGGTGATCAGGTCGGTCATGATATTCAGGCCGGTCGTCGCCATGCCGTCGGCAACCTTGTCGGCAACGAGTTTCAAGCCCGGATATTTGGCAGCGAGCTGCTCCTTGAAGCCCTTGGCGCGCTGGTCCAGCGAACCGACGCCGGCGATCGAGGTGATGAGCGCCACGTCGCCTTCGGCCTTGCCGTATTTCGCCGCAATCGCGGCTGCGAGACCGTCGGCGGCGATGCGGCCGCCCTGCACGTTGTCGGTGGTGAGGAAGGAAGTGAAGGCCTTTGAGTCGGCCGCTGAGTCAATGCCAATAATGATGGCTTTCTTGGCGGCTTCGTCGATCGGCTTGCCGAGCGCTGCAAATTGGGTCGGCGGAGATGACGATGGCCGCCGGTTTGCCGGAGACCGCGTTCTCGAGGATCGAGATCTGGCCGTTGATATCGGATTCGGACTGGGCGCCGAGCTCCGGAACGTTGACATTAAGGTCCTTGCCGGCCTTGCGGGCGCCTGCGAGCACGATCTGCCAATAGTTCGACGTTGTGTCTTTGACGATAATCGGAATGGTCGGTTTCTCATCCGCAGCCGGGGCTATTTGAATCATCCCGGCGGTGGAGATTGCTGCGAGCAAACCGACAAAAATGCGCCGGTTGGAGAAGGAACTGAAGAGTTTCATGGGGGTTATCTTGCTATCAAAAAGCCGCAAATTGGGGGGTTATCCAGGTAAGGGGGCGGCGCTCCCCGTACCGGATTCTACTAATGACACAATATCCAGCCAGAGTCCGTAATTAATTCCGCTTCAGGTTGCAAGGTCTTTTTTTTCAATTGCGCAAGCGGTAGCGCAAAAAGAAGACGAGACCGGAGAGACAGAATGCACCGGCGAGCAGCGAAGTCCATTCCAGGCCGCTCGTTCCAGGGGCGCGCTGTAAAAGAGCGAATGTGACGACCGAAAGCCCGATCATCGATTTCTGAAGGATGGCTTGTACGCCAAAATAAATCGCCTCCCTGCGAATCCCCGTCCGCGCGGTGTCCGCATCAATGACATCCGCCAGCAGGGCGAATGCCACGACGCCGAAACCGGCCACCGGCAATCCCGCCAAACCTGTCATGACCTGAGCACACACCAATGGTCCGCCTGGGAGCCCGAAACGGTCCGACCAGCCGAAGAGTGCGAACGCAAGTGCCGAACCTAGAAAAACGCAAACGAGCGCCAGGAACTTACCTGCTTTCTTCGCGAACCAGTTAAAAAAGAAGAAGCCAACTAAATTGACGCCGATGAACGGGAGCATAAGCCATGTCACCGCCTCTTTGGACATTCCAAGGCGGGCTTCCACCCAGCGTGGCACCAACATCAACAAAAGATTTAGCGCAAACCAATAAAGGGAAGTGGAAATCAGCAACGGCAGAAAATCCCGGTTGGTTAGCACTTCCCAGATCCAACGAAATAGATCTCCTAAAGAGCTTTTCAGATGTTCTGGATGAGGTGGTTCGGAGATGACCAAGGTCATCGGATAGAAAGATAGAAGAACGGCGATGGCCAGCATGAGTCCGAGTGCTGGATAGCCAAATCTCTGGATGACCAGTCCAGAAAGTGCGAAGAGCATTGTTCCCGCGAGCGACGCAAAGCCTTGACCCGTCGTCAAATTCAGCCGTTCACTTCGTGAACTCGAAATTTCAGGCAGCAAGGCCAGGTAAGGAGTGACAACCAGCCCGTAGAGCAGGAAATAACATTGGCAGATGAAGGTGGCGTAAAAGATCCTGACGGAATGCGATGCATGAACCGGAGGACACCACAGAAAAAAGCAAACCACAGCCAAAGGGAGTGTAGCCAGGACCAGAAACGGCATCCGTCGACCCCAACGCGTCCAGTTGTTGTCTGTCCAGAAGGCAATGAATGGGTCTGAAACGCTGTCTGTTATTCGTCCGGCGAGGAGGATCACGGAGAAGGCGGCCGTCCCGATGACACCGCCGACGACGTATCGCTCATAGAGCCATTGTGACAGCACGAGATTGGTCAGGTTCATGGCGAGGCCGCCTGAACAATAAATAAAAACCTGGTAGTCAGACAGCGCGTGCCTTGATGGGGATTCCATCGCGTCGGGAGTCAAAGACGGGTGAGAAGCTAGCCCGCAACGTGCCCGTCGATCGCTGTAGCGTATGATTTTTGCGGGTTAGTAGGATTTGGCATACAAAACACGTCTCGGACTGGGATTTCCGGAGATGACGCATTTCCCTGGTTGATCATCACGGACCTCTGGATCGAACGGTATACAGCGAATCGTCACCTTCAGTTCCTCTTTGATTTGGGCTTCAACCTCGGAACTTCCCGACCAGTGTGCCAGAGCAAATCCGCCGTGAATCTCCGGCTTCTCTTTATTCCTTGGCGTAAAAAAATCGTAGAACTCATCTTTTGAATCGATCCGCACGGTATTTGCATCTCGAAACTTTTTCGCGCGATCATAGAGGTTCTTCTGCATGTCTTTCAGGATTGCAGGGATCTGAGCAACAACTTCGGCGGACGGCCTGAACGCCTTCTCTTTGACCGCCTGGTCCCGCCGGGAGACGGCCACGGTTCCGGCGGCAAGATCACGCGGTCCGATTTCGATCCGGATGGGTACCCCGCGTTTAATCCACTCCCAGTTCCTTAGCCCGCCGCCGATATCACGTTGATCAATTTCTGCGCGGATCGATTCATCCGCATAGTTTTGGGCTGCGATCTGGTCCCGCAGAGTTGCGGCCGCCTCAAGGACCGCTCGTTTTGTCTCCTCCTTCGGTGTGATCGGAAGAATGACAACGTGGGTGGGCGCAATTCTGGGGGGCAATACCGCGCCGTCATCGTCCGAGTGCGCCATGATGACCGTACCGACCAGGCGAGTGCTCGTGCCCCAACTCGTCGTCCAGGCGTATTCCTGGTCGCCCTTACGCGAAACAAATCTAATGTTGGATGCCTTTGCGAAATTCTGGCCGAGAAAATGAGAGGTGCCGGCCTGAATCGCTTTTCGGTCCTGCACCATCGCCTCGATACAGAGTGTTTGAACGGCGCCGGGAAACCGTTCGCTTTCGGTCTTTTCGCCGTGATAAACGGGCAACGCGAGATGGTCGCGGGCGAATGTCGCATACAGCTCTAACATCTGGACAGCTTCCTCGATTGCCTCGCGTTCCGTTTCGTGGGCCGTATGACCCTCTTGCCACAAGAACTCGGTGGTGCGCAAAAACAGACGCGGGCGCAACTCCCAGCGGACGACGTTCGCCCACTGGTTGATCAGAATGGGTAGATCGCGATACGATTGAACCCATTTGGCAAAGGTCGCACCGATGATGGTCTCCGATGTGGGTCTTACCACGAGGGGTTCGGCTAATTCGGCGGATGGCGCGGGTCGCATTTTTCCGTCGGAGCCGATTTCGAGCCGGTGGTGAGTGACGACGGCGCATTCCTTTGCGAACCCTTCGACGTGAGCCGCCTCCGTCTCAAAATAGCTGAGCGGAATAAACAAGGGGAAGTAGGCATTTTTGTGTCCGGTGGCCTTGAACATGGAGTCCAGTTGGCGCTGAATATTTTCCCAGATGCCGTATCCCCATGGCTTGATGACCATGCAACCGCGGACGTCCGAGTTCTCGGCGAGGTCTGCGGAACGAACGACTTGCTGATACCACTCGGGAAAATCGTCGACTCGAGTGGGCGTGATAGCGGTTTTAGGCGTTGAGTCAGCCATTGCTGAAAGAGTTTAGGAATTTGGCGAAAAATTGCGCGCCGCGCTCGAGTTCGGCAATTTCAATAAACTCATCCGCGGTATGAGCTTGAGCGATCGATCCCGGCCCGATCGCGATGGCGGGCGTGCCTTGCAGTGCGAAACACGCCGCATCGCAAAACCAGCCGGCTCCGGTGAGGCGTGATCCGAGAGCGACAAACTTCTCGATAAACGGGTGATCAGGCGCGGTGTAAAGGGGAGCGGAGACCTTGATCGGCTTAACCTTTGCGGGGACCTGCTGCTTTTGAAAGAAATCGGCGATCGCAGCGGCCATCGACTCCTGGCCCGGTAACGTGCGGATGTCGACCTCGGCATAACATCGATCAGGAACAACGTTGATTTTCGCACCACCCCGGATGCGGCCGGTGCTGATTGTGGCTTCCCCCAAGACAGGATCGCCCTGGACAGGACAAATCTGCGGAAAATGCTCATGGAGGATTTTCAATGCGTCAACCATGCGATCGATGGCATTCACCCCGGTTTGCGGGATTGAAGCGTGTGCCGATTTTCCCTGCGTCTCAATCTCGATCCAAGCGGTACCCTTGTGAGTGTAGACCACGTCGAGGTTCGTCGGCTCGCCAACGATCGCAAAGTCGGCCATTTTTCGCTCGGCACAGACCTTGGCGCCGAATTGCTCGAACTCTTCATCGGCAAGTCCCGCGAATCCCACGGCGACGCTTATTTTTGAGAGATCGACCGACTTCAGCGCCCAGAGCATAGCGGCCATGGATCCCTTGGTGTCAGAGGTTCCGCGTCCGTAGAGGCGTCCGTCGACACGCTTGGCTAAAAACGGATCAACGGTCATGCCCTCAACGGTCACCGTATCTAAATGCGGAGCGAATAAGATACGTCGGTTGGTGCCGGGTGGAGCAGGCCAGAGTCCGTAGACGTTCGGCCTCCCCGGTGCAATCTCCTCGTATTCGACCTGGGCGCCCAGACTCTCAAGGAACTCGCCGACGAACCGGGCGATGGCCTCCTCTCCGTGGCTTACGGTGGAACCTGACGGATTTTCACTTGGGATCTGCACAAGGGCCTGGCAAAGATCGACGACGCTCTGGATACACGAGACCTTCATGGACATCGCGCGCCAAGATACCATTCAACGAATCTCCGCACACCTGATTGGATTCTAGTCGTCGGCGCATAGTCCAGCAGGGCCTGAGCCTTCGATATGTCTGCGCAGGTTATAGGCATGTCGCCCGGGATTGGAGGCATCCAGTTGATCAAAGAGCTTTTTCCGAGTGCAGATTCGATCTCGGTGATTACCTGGCGTAGTTCGGTCGTTTCGTTTTCGCCCAGGTTAAAGATATCGAAAGGCGCATCGCGATAGTCGATCGAAGCGAGCACGCCCTGGATGATGTCATCGATGTAGGTAAAGTCTCGTCTCGCGGTACCGTCACCGTAGACGTCGATGGGTTCCCCCCGGTGAATTAGATCGGTGAATTTGTGAATCGCCAGGTCTGGCCGCTGACGTGGCCCGTAGACGGTAAAAAAGCGCAAGCAAATCGCACGAATGCCAAAGAGGTGAGAATAATTTGAACATAGGTGTTCGCCCGCGACTTTTGTGGCGGCATAAGGGCTAAATGTCTGAGTGAGAACCTGGTCTTCCCGAAAAGGCGTTATTCGCGATGCGCCGTAAACCGAGGAACTCGATGCGAAGATGAAACATTCGACTCCGCAGGCTTTAGAGGCTTCCAGAAGGTGGAAGGTTCCAACGATGTTGGTTTCGATATAAAGTTCAGGCTTGGCGATCGAAGGCCTGACGCCTGCCCGGGCAGCGAGGTGTACGATGGCGTCCGGCTTTTCCGCAGACACACTGTCCAAAATGGCATTTTTGTCCCGGATATCGGTCGTATGGAGGCGGATGTCTGAAATAAATGGATTTAGATTCTGCCTTTTGATGAGCGGATCGTAAAAGTTGTTAAAATCGTCGACGACGCTGACCGTGTGCCCCTTGGCCAACATGGCCTCCACCAGGTGAGAACCTATGAATCCGGCACCTCCGGTGACCATGATCTTCATATACGGAGGTTCCGAAACTGGGAGGAAAACCTGATGAGTGCAAGGAGGAAATTCATCAGTTGACATCTCGCTGTTTTGGAACGGTATATAGGTCAATGGCTGAAGCGAAGAAGGGAGTGGCGAGAATCCCAGTACCCCCGAGGGCACAGTCCAAGGGGGAGGGTGCGGGCCACAAGGAAGCCAGCCAAACAGAACAACGCCGCGACGATCCCGCGTCACCGGGAGTGCACATGTTGATGTCGAACGCGGTTGAAGCCAAACGCGATCCGTTGGTCGTGCCTTTGGTCGGCTTGTTGCTCGCTTTTTCTGTGATTTCGCTTATTATGCAATTGCTGATTGCATTTAGCTGAGGTTGTGTCCGTAGGCTGAGATGCACGGCTCAAATTTAACCGATTATGTCTACTGCATCCGTTACTCATCTGGACGAAGCGTCTTTTGATCAGTCCGTTAGCGATTCAACTGTCCCAGTACTCGTTGATTTCTGGGCGACCTGGTGCGGTCCATGCCGCATGATCGCACCGGTTCTAGACGAGATTGCCAAAGAGCAGGGGACCGCCGTTCGCATCGTGAAGGTGGACGTTGATAATAACCCTGCGCTCTCGAACCGTTTTGGGATCCGAAATATTCCGACGATGTTGTTTTTTAAAGGTGGCGAGGTCAAAGACCAGGTCGTGGGCCTAACAAGCAAAGCGGACCTGATTTCGCGCCTGAACGCTTTAAAATAAATTAATTGCCGATTGGCGCAGGTTTTGGATGAAACTTCCAGCAGCCTGCGATAGGGTTTAAATCTATGCATACGTTCGCTCTCGTGACGCCAGGACCGACGGAATGGGTGTTGATCCTTGTGATCGTGCTCGTTTTGTTCGGCGCAAAGAAGCTTCCCGAGTTGGCGCGGAGTTTAGGTCAGAGTATGAACGAGTTTCGGAAGGCCCGTGAGGAGTTTGACAAGGAACTCCACCAAGCCGGGCAAGATCTGAAAACGGCACCGCAAAATACTCAGCCTTTTCAACCAGGGCAGCCGGTTCAGCAAATACAACCGGCACAACCGGTTCAGACAGCGCAAGCTGTTCCGGTTCAAACCGCTGAGAGCCAGCCCCCCGCCCAACAGCCGGTTCAGCCTTCCTAGGTAGGATTTAACAGTTCCCGGTTTGCATAGTTCTCAAGAGATGCAAACCGGGATGCTTGGTTTGATGCAGTCGTTCCGGGCCCACGGCAGGTTCATCCGCAAAGCCCGGATAATGCTGTTTGTTCTTCTGTGCCAGAGCGCGTTCGGGCAGCAAGAGGTAATATTCGTCCACTACAACGTCGAGAACTATCTCGAAATGAATCGCCGACAGGGCGGACGAATCGGGATTGCACCCAAACCCGAAGGCGAGAAGAATGCGCTGGTTCGGATCATCAAAGAGATTCACCCGGATATCCTTGGTGTCGCTGAGATGGGACCCCCGGATCAATTCGAGGAATTTCAAAATCGCCTCAAAGAAGCTGGCCTTAATCTTCCGTTTTCCGAGTACGTGAATGCGGCCGATCCGGAGAGGCATCTGGCTTTGCTCAGCCGGTTCGAAATTGTTGAACGTCACTCAGAAAAGGCATTATTCTTTGACCTGAACGGACAGCGGGAACCCGTCGAACGGGGATTTCTGGACGTCACGATCGCAATTGGCCCGTCTTGTCGAGTGCGCCTGATAGGCGCCCATCTGAAGTCCAAACTAGCGGTGCCGTCAGGAGAGGCGCTCCTGCGGCGAAACGAGGCACGTCTGCTCAGGCAGCATATTGACGGGGTGTTGAGCAAGGATCCGAATGTCAACTTGCTCGTCTATGGGGATCTCAATGATACCAAGGACCAACCGGCCATTCAGGAGATTTTAGGTCGGCGTCAGAGTCCGAATCGTCTGAATGATATCTTGCTGGCGGACACGCAGGGAGACCATTGGACGTATTACCGGCAACTCACCGACACCTACGATCGGATTGATTATATTCTGACGGACCAGGCGCTCTTGCCACAGATTGACCAAACGAAATCGTGTGTGTATCGATCAAGCGATTGGTATTTGGCCAGCGATCATCGGCCTGTTGTCGCGGTAATCAGGGTGAAAACCCAATGAACGTCACTCTTCGATCTACTTCGAACGACGGCGACTATGCTTGCCGTTCTCGCTTGCGAACCGTGATGGCTTGACCTAGTAATGAAGTTCGTCCCGTGCACGCCTTACGGCGTTCCGGGACCATTTCTTGTCCAGTAGATTTTATGGCCAACATCGTGTTAGTCGGCGCCCAATGGGGAGACGAAGGCAAAGGCAAGGTGATTGATTATCTCACCGATAAAGTAGACGTCGTGGTGCGGAGTCAGGGTGGAAATAATGCGGGACACACGGTCGTTGTGGGCGACAAGAAATATATCCTTCGTTTGATCCCGTCCGGGATTCTGCGGAAAGGGAAACTTTGTGTGATCGGTAGCGGGGTCGTGCTCGATCCAGTGTCGCTATGGGAAGAGATTTCTGAACTGGCGACACACGGCGTTAAGATCAATTCGAAAAATTTGCTAATCAGCGAGTGCGCGCACCTAGTTTTCCCTTACCACAAGATTCTCGACGTGCAGCGGGAAGCTTCAAAGGGGACCCAGAGGATTGGCACGACAAAGCGCGGAATCGGGCCGGCTTATGGCGATAAGATCGCCAGGGTGGGGATTCGCGTAGGGGATCTTTTGCAGCCCGAAATATTCACAGAGAAGCTTAAGACAAGGCTTAAGGACGTCAATTCTCTGCTTCGGGATCTCGGTTTGAAGCCGGTAAGGTTTCAAACGCTTTTGCGTGAATATTTGGAGGTTGGGCAGAAAATCCGGCCGCTGATCACGAACACCGTTCTGACAATTCATAAGGCGATGGAGGCCGGGAAAGAGATCCTTTTTGAAGGCGCTCAAGGGACATTTCTGGATGTCGATCACGGGACCTATCCGTACGTCACATCCTCGAACACCACCGCAGGCGGCGCGTGCACTGGATCCGGCGTGCCGCCGAACCGGATCGACCGCGTTGTGGGCGCTATGAAGGCCTACACCACCCGTGTGGGCGAAGGTCCGTTTCCCACAGAAGATGCCGGGATCGCGGACCTGATGCATTCGATGGGGCGTGAATACGGCGCGGTCACGGGGCGGGCGCGGCGGTGCGGGTGGTTTGACGCCGTTGCAACGCGATATGCCCAGATTCTCAACGGCATCGACGAATTGGCGGTGACAAACCTCGATGGGTTGGATACCGTTCCCCGGCTGAAGGTCTGTGTAGCCTATAAATTGGATGGGAAAAAGATAGAGATTCCCCCGACCTGCGTGAGGCAACTGGCGAAGTGTGTCCCCGTCTATGTGGAATTCTCCGGCTGGCAACAACCGACCACCGGAGCTCAATCGTATGACGAACTCCCGCCGCTGGCCAGGGAGTACTTGCAAAGGATTTGCGATCTGACCGGAGCCAAACTAAAACTAGTTGGTGTGGGACAAAGTCGCGCCCAGACTATTCTGGTGTAGTGTCATTCGCAGGACACTGGGTTTGAAGAATGTCCACGATAGCTCCGAAACATATTGCGGTGATCATGGACGGCAACGGTCGTTGGGCCCGCCAACGAGGTTGGCCGAGGAGCCGAGGTCATCTCGAAGGAGCGAACTCAGCCAAGGAATGCGTAGAGGCGTGCCTCGACCTGGGTGTCGAATACCTGACCCTTTACACTTTCTCCACTGAAAACTGGCGGCGCCCGAAAGAGGAAGTCGATACCTTGATGGGTCTTCTACAGAAGTTTCTGAAAGACTATACCGGTGATTTGCGCAAAAGGAGCGTCAAGCTGCAGGCAATCGGTCGGTTAGAGGAAATGCCTCCGGGTGTTCAAAGGCAGATTCGCGAATCGATTGAGGCGACAACGGCGGGAAAAAATCTTACGACCATCCTGGCGGTGAATTACAGCGGCCGGGCGGAGATTGTCGACGCAGTCAAAAAGATCGTCGAAGAAGTCGTCGCTGGGCGGCTGGCCAAGGATCAAATAGACGCCGAAGTTTTCCGGCAAAACCTGTACACCCATAATTGGCCGGATCCGGATCTATTCATTCGAACCTCGGGAGAAATGAGGATCTCAAATTTTCTGCTCTGGCAATTGAGCTATACTGAAATTTATGTCACCCAGAAGCTTTGGCCGGACTTCCGCCGAGATGATCTGCTGGAGGCGGTGAAGGAATTCGGGCGGCGTAATAGAAGATACGGAGGAGTATAAGTCCAAGGACGGATGGGTCGTGCGGCAGATTGAACGCGATTCGGGTAAAAATATGGTGACTCTCCTGATGAACATAAGATGTCTCTTTATTCGCATCTTTGATGAACTGCCCGAAAAAGGCCCGATCCTCGTGTACAAAAATGAGCATGTAACTTGCGCAATCATCTGGATGCGCAAATTATATGCTTTTGCTCCTGGATGATGGGCCTTTTACAAGGGTTCCATGTACCCCAGCGGGCACAGATATTGATGCAGACGATCTTGTTAGTTGATCCCGAAACCGACTTCCTGGAGTGGGCGCAGAATCAGCTCGAGACGCCCATTACTCGCGTGGTAACCTCGACAACGGCTGATGAGGCCTACAAGATCTATATAGCGGAGAATCCCGATTTGCTGATTTCAGAGACGCATTTGATGCCTTTCAGCGGACTGGAGCTATTGGCCAGAATCAGGCAACGAGATTCCAATGCCCTCGTCATTCTGATGAGCGCGTTTGGCACGACACAATCCGTGATTGAATCGATGAAATTGGGGGCCTTCGATTACCTCCGGAAAGAGTCGCTCCCTTTCAACCTGAAGCCAGTCGTTGATGCGGCTTTGACCGCTCAGGCTGAAATGCGTTCGGCCACCGCATTCAAGCCTCAACTGACCGTTGAACAATATCAAGACAGTTTGGTCGGCAAATCTCAGCCGATGCAGCAAGTTTTCAAAATGATCGGACGGGTTTCGCACAGCGATGCGCCGGTGATGATCACCGGTGAAAGCGGTTCGGGCAAGGAGTTGGTCGCCCGAGCGATCCACCATTACGGCAATCGAAGTATCCAGCCATTTCATAGCCATCAATTGCGCTGCAATTCCGGAAAACTTGCTGGAAAGCGAGCTCTTCGGACACGAGAAAGGAGCCTTTACCGGCGCTTCCTCTCAGAGAATCGGGCGGTTTGAGCAGGGCAATAGTGGGACGCTGTTCCTGGACGAGATCGGCGACATGCCGCTGGCCGTACAGAGCAAAATTTTGAGAGTATTGCAAGAGGGGGAGTTTTCTCGTGTGGGTGGAAATGCGACCATAAAGACCGATGTTCGAATCATCGCTGCCACCAACAAAACACTGGAACAAGAGGTTGCAAAAAAGCTGTTTCGCGAAGATCTTTTTTACCGTCTGAATGTCGTGCGGATTCATTTACCGCCGCTTCGGCAGAGACGAGAAGATGTCAGGCTGCTAGCCGAGTACTTCCTGAAGAAGATCGCGACGCTAAAGCATCTGCCCCAGCTCAAGCTGTCGGAGGAAGGGGTAAAGCTGATGGAGGAGTATCCGTGGCCCGGTAACGTGCGTGAATTGGAGAACACGATCCAACGGGCGTGCGTCCTCGCTACGAGCGATGTGCTTCTTCCGAAGGACATCCCGCTGGGCGTCGTTACGCAGCGGTCCGACGATGGATTGGAGAATCAGACGGTCGCTGTGAGTACGAACTCCGGCAAACCAACTCTGGAGACTGCCGTGGAGATCCTTCTCGACGCAGCTTCTACCGATCGGTCTCTCCAGTTGCTTCCCTGGTTGGAACGGGAGTTTACCCTGTTCGCGATGAAACGAACGAAAGGTAACCAGGTCAAGGCTGCGAAGCTTCTGGGAGTGACTCGCGCGACCCTGCGAAAGCGAATCGAGCGCTATGGGATCACCAAGGAGCTGAATTTCCAGTAGATGGCTTCCTTCTCGTGCACCGACGGGAGGCCAATACCAGAATAGGTTCGAAGAGATGCAGGACATGATCGGCTGAGACGTTTTTCTAGCCATCCCGATCCTTGTGCGGCAATGACAGAGCAGTTAGCAAAGATAGTTGATTCGATTCGCAATTCGGAACCTTTTCTCGAACGGTTGCAGGTAAAGGGCACTGTCACGTTGGACCACGTCAGCGAGGGTGCTCAGGCTTTTGTCGCCGCCTGCGTTATCCGCCACCATGCTTCCAGATCTTGTTGGATTCTTTGTCCGGATGTCCGCCGGCAGGAAGATCTATTTAACGGACTTTTAAACTGGGAGGTTGAGGCTTTGTTCTTCCCGGAGCTCGAACTTCCGGCGTTCGAAGGGGCGCTCCCCGACCCGGAGATTGTTGCTGAGCGTCTGGAAGTCCTGCAGAAAATTGCTGAGGGCAAACGTGCGATGGTTGTGCTCACCGCGTCGTCGCTGGAAGACAAGGTTCCGCCCGCTGAGGCGCTCCAGAAGCAGTCGGTTGTTCTGCGGCGGGGCGATCGCCTGAACAGGGAAAGTCTGATCGAAGCATTAATAAGAAGTGGGTATGAGCAAGTCCCGCAGGTGACGGCTCGCGGCCAATTCGCCGTGCGGGGCGGCATTCTGGATGTCTTTTCGTGGCAACATTCCGTTCCCGTTCGAATTGAGCTTTTTGGTGAGGATATCGATTCAATCAGAGAGTTTGAGCTCGATGATCAAACCTCCATTCAGACGATAGAACGATGCGAATTGCTCGTCGGCGAAACGGAGCATGTGACCGTCGGTCTTCGCGAGTACGTGCGGAAAGCAGACCTCTTGATCGGCATCGAGTCTGACCTGGACGGGGCGAAGATCAAGATTATCTCGGGCGCGCGCGCTGCCGATGGAATCGAAGACTATCGGACGGCGTTCTTCGGCACCGGTTTTGAGGAGTTTGAAGCCGGCGATTTTTTAGTCGAGGAGACTAAACGCGAGGCGGCGTTGGAACAGCTTCGGGCCTGGATTGGAGCGCATTGGCGCCTATTTGCGATCTGCCACAACGAGGGCGAAATGGAGCGCTTGCGAGATGTGCTTCGCGACAACGAGGTGAACGTTGAAGAAATCCGCTTTGTTCTCGGATCGCTGACTCGTGGCTTCGTCTATCCGGAGGCGAAACTGGCGGTTCTGTCCGATGCGGAAATCTTCGGTCGTTACCAGAGTCCGAGCGCTCGCCGCCTCGCCCTTCGGCGGTCGCGACTCAGAGGAGGACGGTCGCCGATCGACTTCGCCGAAATCGTGGAGGGAGATCTTGTTGTTCATCTCGAGCACGGGATCGCCAAGTATCGCGGCATTCAGAAGTTGCAGTTAAATGGCTTCGAGCAGGAAGTTGTGGTCCTGGAGTTCGCGAATGAAGGCCGCTTGTATGTTCCATTTGAACAGGCGTTTTTAGTCTCTCGCTATGTCGGCATCGGAAGACGGTTTCCGCAGTTAAGCGCGCTCGGTGATAGCCGTTGGAGCAGAGCAAAAAAAGCGGCGGAAACCGCGGTCTTCGACTATGCGTCGAGGCTTCTCACCATCCAGGCCGAGCGGGACGCGCTCACGGGCTTTGCCTACCCCGCGGACACGAAGTGGCAGAGCGAATTTGAGTCGTCGTTTCTTTACAAAGAGACAAAGGATCAGATGCGCGCGATCGGGGAGACGAAGGCCGATATGGAGAGCCAAAGGCCGATGGACCGGTTGATCTGCGGCGACGTTGGCTTTGGGAAGACCGAGGTGGCGATCCGTGCTGCGTTCAAGGCGGTGCTAAACGGAAAACAAGTTGCCATGCTGGTGCCAACGACCGTGTTAGCCCAGCAGCACTACAACACCTTTCGCGAGCGGATGTCCGACTACCCGATCCGCGTGGGAATGTTAAGCCGTTTCTTGTCCGATCGCGAACAGCGAGCGACCATGCAGGGGTTGCGAGACGGTTCAATCGATATCGTGATCGGCACCCATCGACTGATCATGGGCGATGTTGAGTTCAAGAATCTCGGACTCGTCGTCATCGACGAGGAACAGCGCTTCGGGGTGAAGCATAAAGAGCGGTTCAAAGAGCAATTCAAGTTGATCGACGTCTTGACGCTTTCCGCTACCCCGATTCCGAGAACGCTCTATTTGTCGCTCGTTGGCGCCAAGGATATGTCCGTGATTGAAACGCCGCCACCGAATCGGCTTCCTGTCGAGACGGTGATTTGTGCCTACGATGAACGGGTCATTCGCGACGCGATCCAACGCGAACTTCATCGCAACGGGCAAGTCTACTTCCTTCACAATCGAGTGGAAACAATCGATCGCGTTCGAGAGCGAATCCGGCTGCTTTGTCCAGACGCGCGAGTTGACGTTGGGCATGGCCAGATGCACGAACACGAGTTGGAAGAGGTAATGCACCAGTTCGTGGGCGGCAAGACCGATGTGCTCGTCTCGACGACGATCATCGAGAGCGGCCTGGACATCCCGAACGCGAACACCATCATCATCGACAGGGCGGATCGGTTCGGCTTAGCAGATCTGTACCAATTGCGAGGCCGAGTCGGGAGAGCCGAACACAAGGCCTACGCCTACCTCTTGCTCCCGCGCGACATGATGACGGTCGGCTCAGCCCGGCGGCGAATCAATGCCATTAAACAGCATTCCGGTCTCGGAGCAGGATTTAAAATTGCGATGCGAGATCTAGAGATCCGAGGTGCCGGAAATATCCTCGGCACAGCGCAAAGCGGGCATATCATTAACATTGGGTTTGATTTGTATTGCCAAATACTGCAACAGGCTGTGGAGAAATTGAAGGGACGTCGATCTCCGGCGCGTACCGATGTCATGATGCGGCTGGATTTCGTTTGTACCAATGAAGCCGAGTATATCAGTTCCCAGGCTCATCTCGAACCCGCGTTTATTCCGGCCGATTATATCGCCCAACCGCAATCGCGCATCCAGGCCTACAAAAAACTCGCCGAGTGTCAACTTCGAAGGACTCTCTCCAAAAGCTTGGGCCGCGACTGGCGAGACCGTTTCGGACCGCATCCTGTCGCTGTCCGTAATCTCCTCACTTTGAATGAGATAAAACTGGCGGCAACCCGGACGAAAGTCGTTGCCATCGAGGTAAAGGACTCTAAAGTCATGCTGACCAGGGGCGGGGATTACCTGCTGATCGGCGATCGGTTTCCCCGCTTGACTTCCAGCGGGGCCGAAAATAATCTAGCAACTTTGTTATCGCTCTTAAGTCGACTTTCTTGACAATACCCATGGCCTCAAAGCTGTTGTTCCCTTTGTTACTCGCCATCTCGTTCTTCATACCTCAGATCCGGGCTGCGGAACCTGAAGTTATCGACGGAGTTGCGGCCGTCGTGAATGGAGACGTGATTACTTTTTCTCAGGTCCAGGAAGTGTCCGGACCGCGCGAACGAACGCTGCGCGAACAATACACCGGACAGGAACTGGTCGATAAAATCAAAGAGGCTCGGTTGGCCGCCTTAAGCGATCTGATCGATCGACAATTGATCGTCCAGGAATTCAAAAAGAAGCAGTTATCCCTCCCCGAATATGTAGTGGATGACCAGATCCAGAACATCATCAAGGAGGATTTCGCCGGCGATCGCCACGCGTTCCTGCGAACGTTGAACGCTCAAGGTTACACCCTGAGCAAGTTTCGTGAGGTCCAAAGGGACAAAGTGATCGTTGGTGCGATGCGCCAGAATAACGTCAAAGGGAATTTTACCGCCACGCCCCAGGAGATTCAGGCTTTCTACGAAGCAAACAAGCAGGAATTTGTCACGCCCGAGCAACTGAAGCTTCGCATGATCGTTCTGAATGCCGATCCTCTCGACGCCAATTCAGCGGATTCAACCAGAAAAATGGCCGAAGAGATCCGTGAAAAGGTCAAGGGTGGCGCCGATTTCGCAACAATGGCCAAGACCTACTCGATGGACGGCACGGCTGAATCCGGGGGCGACTGGGGATCCATTGACCGTAAGACGCTGAACCAGCAGTTGACGGATGTCGCGTTCAATCTTTCGCCCGGTCAGACCAGTCAAGTGGTTCAAATCGGAGATTCTTTTTACATCCTCTATTGCGAATCCAAGAAGAGCTCCAGCTTTGTTCCGATCACGGAAGTTCGTGACGGGATTGAGAAGAAGTTGGAACAGGTCCAGCGCCAAAAGGCCACCCGGAAATGGATCGATAGCCTTCGAGAAAAGGCATTCATAAAGATCTATTAGGTTGCAAAAGTATCTCAAGGTGTTCGATATCGGTTTGCAGAACACCTTCGTGTATCGTTGGAACTTTTTCCTTCGATCCCTCTTTGGGTTATTTCCGCTCCTGGGTACCGTTTTCATTTGGAGAGCGATTTTCGAGGCTAAGGGCGGTGAGATTAATAACTTCGATTACGCTTCGGTCGTATTCTATTTCCTCCTGGTCCTGGTGCTCGATAGTCTGATCACGCCGGGAGAGGACGAGTGGCAGGTGGCAGCCGATATACCGAGACGGCCAGATGAATGCATTCCTGGTCAAGCCGATGAACTACCTCGTCTACCGCATGGCTCTTTATATCAGTAACCGCCTGCTCTACACCATAGTGACGGTTCCTGTCGTGGTTGTGGTTTTCGTTTTTTTCCAGCACTATCTGGTGTGGCCGTCCTCGTGGACAACCTGGATCTTGGCCATGATAAGCGTCTTAATGGCGGCATTGTTGCAGTTCCTGATCTCCTATTCGGTGGCGATGCTCGCGTTCTGGATGCTGGAGATTTCAACGGTTGTGTTCATCATCTATTCGTTCGAGTACTTCCTGAGTGGGCATATGTTCCCGCTCGGCTTCATGCCGGTCGCTTTTCAGCAAGTTTTGAGACTGTTACCGTTTCCCTACGAACTCTATTTCCCGATCTCGATCTTTATGGGCCAAGTGGAAGGCGCGGCTCTCTGGGAAGGTTTATTGATTCAATTTTGCTGGGTCCTGATCATTGCATTCAGCGCCAATATGCTGTGGCAGCGTGGCCTGAAACGATACCAGGCTGTCGGCGGATAAGCCTACCTGTGCAAATCCCTCTCCGCTCTCGCAAATTGCTAGGAATTGGTGCCGTTCTTTGTCTTTGTCAACGTAGCCAGCCGGGTCTGCCGCTGGGCAAAGGTCATATCCGCACCCAAACCCACGATTCCTATCTATCGCAGAGGGCCTTTGACATTGTCGTTGTTCCGCGCTCTGAAAAGGACCGATCCCGACTCGGTTTCCAAGCAGATTAACAGGGCGGTATCTCGATTGTTATGCTGCTCTGTCATGAACGATCCGGTCATCGAACGAATTCAGGTTCGCCAGCAGGAAATCTCGCAAATTTGCGCCGACTGACGCCAGGGAGAAATCCTGAGACCGCCTTTTAGCGCGAAGTCCCAAATCACGTGATATAGCAATATCGCCCAGCAAGGTTTCCAACGCACCCGCCAGCGCAGGTACGTCCGCAATTGGGACTGTGATGCCCGGCAGCGGCACTTTGTCGCCCATTATTTCGACGATACCCGGGACCGTTGTCGCAATAACCGGCAGTCCGCAAGCCATACCTTCCAGGGGCGCAACGGGAAAGCCCTCGTGCCGCGACGCCATCACATAAACGTCGGCAGCGGAAAGCCACGTGCGCATAAGCGGTTGGTCGCATAGGTAACGGTCAATCCAGAGAACGGACGAATCACCCCGACAATCCAACATGCTCCGGAATTTGGAAGCGTCGTCGCCGGAGCCGATCAGGACGAGCCGCCAGTCGGGAACGGGATTCGCCTCCTTGAGTGTGGACCAGGCATCGAGTAACGAATCCAAACCTTTTCGGAAGATGTCGATCCGCCCGTGCGAGATGGCAATTCGAGAAGTGAGTGGCAGACCCAGCGTTTCCCGGGCTTCTGCCCGGGGCATCGGCTGCCATTTGGTGAGATCAAGAGGGTTGGGTAAGCGCGCGATTTTGGCAGGCGCAACCCGGTATTCGGCCTCCACTCTCGTGGCTTCGCTGCCGGGACCAATGATAAGCCCTGCACAATGTCTCACCGCCCACGGGCGCGTTATTTTTTCAAAGCGGCTGCTCTGCCAGTTACCGCCTTGAAAAGTGGCAAAAACGGGAAGGCGGAGAAGCCTGCCGAGGGCCGTCACGAACGTCGAAGCGTGCGTATTCGTATTCTTGGCAAAGGATGATGTCTACACCCCTCCGGCGGAGTTCTCCTCCGAGACTCCACGGCGTGGCGAGGTAAGGGAGGAGGTGACGAAGCAATCTTTTGGCGGCCTTCGGCAATTTGCTGCCTGAAAACATTTTATCGGTTTCCCAGGCATACGGATTTGAAAAAAACCGCCGCATCCAACGGTAGGACCTGTTTGCGGGAATCAGGCAGATCTCCGCGCCTGTGGGTTGATGCCGCCTCGAAGCGGTGATGCGGGTCTGGCTTGAGAAACAAAAAATGGTGACTTGGATACTCGCAAGCTGAAGCGCCTGAACATAGCCGAAAAGCCAGCCACCGCTCATCTCACTGCAGAATTGATCAAAAGACACGCCCAATCCATCAAGAAAATCCTCGAGGGTGTGACCCCAAGGAAGCAGCGCAACGTGCCGCCTAACGACCGGTCTGCACCGGTTCCCCTGGGGTGATTTGCCGCTGCTCGGGTCGACGCACGACGTAGGGTTTGATCCATCCATATGCCGTTTCTGTCCCTTTGCTTGCTGCGTGATGCAAGGTATAACCGGCTAAGCGTGATTGGGCTGAGCAGAGCCCAGCAGACCCGCTTTGCGCGCGACCGTCAGGTTCGAGAAGCCAAGGTCGTGGCAAACGACCGTCAGCGGGTTGATAAAGCTGGCGGTCCGGTTGGCTGGGTACCCGACGAGCTTCTCAATTTCGCGTGCGCGAATAGCCTCGGCGAACATGCCCCCATTCGGCGAATCAGCTTCTCCTCGGGAGGACAATACGCTCTCATAAATCCGTAATAGGGAAATCGCCAGTTTTCGTTGGGCGTGCTGACCAGCAGAAATCCGCCGGGGCGCAAGACGCGAAATGCTTCCAGCACCGCCTTGCGGTCGTCGGGTACATGTTCCAGCAGATCAAACATCGTAACAGCATCAAAACTTTCAGCTTCGAATGGAAATTGGTCGCATCTCCGCAGACAAAGCGGACAACGGGTCGCTGATTACACGGGGCCGATGCGTATTCGCCATTAAGGTCGATATTTACGATCTGAGCATCTGGATAGAGCAGTGACGTGAGTCCGCTGCGGCCGCCACCTACCTCCAGAATTCTTTTCATGGGAACATCGGGCGCAATTCGATGGATCGCTCGCATTTTTTCGCGATAAAACAAACCTTCCGTGTACGGATTTGGATAAGGATTGTCGCGCAGAAAATCGGCAAGCCTGCGTTTGTACTTGTGAGACCTGATAGAGTAGATGGATGTGGGGTCATAAAGATGGACGCGACGCGAGGTGATCAAAGCGCGCCGGCAGGGATGTTCGGACATAACGTGAGAAATCCCCGAAGCATATCCGACCAGTTCGGCGAAAAGGAAGGCTCCAGTCGCCATGGAGCGGCATCCGTTTCAGCCGTTGGCAGTAGTGATAGGGAAGGGCAATGAACAGTCTCCGGATATTTCCAAGATGCCGGTGTTTTTCAAACTGGACCAACAGTGCGGCGACATGGCCCCGCATATAGTGCTTCATCTGGCTTCGTAGGGCGTTGTGATCGACACGGTGTGAATGCCAAACAACGGCGCGCGGCTCGTAGGCAATCGACATCCCGGCTGCGAGCATCCGATACCAAAATTCGGAGTCTTCGCTGCAGCCAGAAGCGCCTGCGCCAAGGCGTTCATCAAAAAGCCCAATCCGATTGAATACTTCCCGACGGAAAGCCATGTTCGCACCCGCTCCGATACGCCAAACTGGCACCCCGCGGCTCAGCATGCTGTTAAAGAAAAACGAGTCGAAAGTGATCGGACGATAACCCACGGTTGAATCCGCCGAAGTCAAACTCGAATCGAATTTGTGATGCGGTTTCCAATTCCGCCGCGAGCACCAATCCTGTCATCCCGAAGACGTTGCGCTGAGAGAATGCTTGTCGGACGCCAAGCAACCAACGTGGATGGACCACGACGTCATCGTCTGTAAACGCCAAAATTTCACCGGAAGAACGCAAAATGCCTCTGTTCCGTGCCCGGCTGATCCCGGCGACGGGTTCCGTGCAAGTAAATGACCCCACTGAATGCTTCGACCACATCGCGGCTACGGTGTTCTTCCGGCGCGTTATCCACCACAATAATCTCCACCGGGTGCGGATCCAGTTGCCGGAGAGCGTCCAGGCAGCGCCTCAACCGCTCAGGGCGCCGGCGGGTGCACACGAGCACCGAGACTGCGGTCTCCCGGCTCGCTTCGCAGAACTTTGGTCGCCAGACTCTCCAGTGGCCGACGGAGAGCAGCGAGCGATTCGAGCGGGAGTAGGAATACGTAGGACTGGGTGCTGTCGCATGCGGCGCCAAGAGTAGGCAGGGGTGCCTTAAAACCTTTTCCAATAAGTAGTTCCCGACCGCGGGAGCAATCGCGCGCGAGATTCTGCGCTGAAGATCTGCTTCGTTTAGCGGAAACTCCCTGGCAGGAATTATGGCATGGCCAAGCGGGATATCTTTCCACCAGAACACAAGGTATGCGCCCGCGGCGTTCTCGAGCGTGCCCATCGGGCCCAGCGCTTTGTCGAGCCTCACCTGGATGACCTCCCATCGATCTGGCTGCGGGTTCATCCGTTGTTCGAAGTATGATCGATCAGAGCGAGCAAGTGTCCAGCCGTACAACCTCCTGGAATCTCGATGCGGCGCAGCCGCAATACGTCATCTCCAAATTGGCTGATGCCCGACTCACAACTGACGGCTGCTCGGAAGTCCAGGTCCGCGATGACGCCACGGAAAAAATCGTTCACTGCGCCGTGAGGATAGGCAAGGGTTGTCACAGGCGCTGCGAGCCCTTCCTCCAGTATCGCACGAGCCCGCACAGTATCCTCCGCCAACTCCTTTAGATGCATCCCGGTCATAGGCCGGTGTACCGACGAGTGGCAACCGAACTCAATTCCGGTCTCCTGCAGAGCGCGCACCTCCTCCCATGACAGCAGCGGGGCGGTCTCGCCGTAGGCTGTATCCCAATCGGCTGAACCCCCGATCTGCTCCGCCACAAGAAAGACCGTCGCAGAAAAGTCATGCGCATACAGGACGGGCACGGCTGCCGAAAGGAAGTCCCGATATCCGTCGTCGAAGGTTATTATGGCCGGTTTTCCGGGCAAGGGTTCGAGTCGGACAATGGCGCTGGCCCAATCCCTAAGACTGATCGTATGGTACCCGGCCCGGTGCAGGGCCGTCATTTGGAGGGCAAAGAGATCGGGCGACAGGCGATATCGTTCCAGTGCGATCGGACCGTCGGTCGCAATCCGATGGTACATGAGGATTGGCACGGAGCATGTCCGTTGGGCAACGAGCTTGGCTGGCGGCCGGTTGGGCGATCTGGCAGGCTCCCTGGCAACCGTCGCGATCCGAGCCCGTTCTGTTCCGAGCTGTCCTCGCACCTGCGCCCGGCCTGCGGCCGCCGTTGCCTCGAGGTGCTCACGCCATCGACGGTCGGCCTGTTGGGCGGCGATGCCGGGTCGTGTGGCGAGGATCTGCGACAGATTGGCTTTTACCATGTCGGCGACTTCGTGTTTGAGTCGCAATACTGCGGCCGACCTTTCCATAGGCTTTGCGGCCATGAGGCGGTAAAGCAGCCCCGATGTCCGGCTCCGCAGCAGGCCGCGTACCGTCCGCAGGCCAAGGCGGAGGCCTCGGCCGGGCGTTAGCGCCCTACCGAGCACCAGACGTCCCCGTCCTTCCAATGCCGCATCCGCGATCCTCCAGCCGGTGACCACACCTGCGCCGGGCAATTCCAGCGCTCCGATCGGCTCGCCCTTCAGCGTCAGCCGACAGATGACCCGGTCAGCCTCTGGGGGGAGAAAAACGTCACGGATCTTTCTCGTCAATTCCACGTTCACCCTGTACGCGCTCCCCAGCAGGAGCGGGGTGTCGCCAGGATCGGCCAGCAGGATCTTCTTTTCCAAATGTCGCAGCGTTGCGAACGCCACCGCTGGCGCGCGAGCCTGAGCTTCCAATTTGGTAAGAAATGCGGCGAGCGGAGCGCTAACCCGGCGCCAGAGAACGAGCCAGTCCCCCTCCGAACGGTTCGCAGCTATGGGTAATAGTTCTTCAATAGTACCGGCGATCGCAGCGGCCGAAAGGTCCGGTGCCGGGGGAAGATCGGCGTCTATCAAATCCAGACCATCGCTCCCCGCGCCGATATCCTGGGCTGCGAAAGCCGTTAGCGTATAATAGAACGCGAGATCCCGATAAGTAGGGGTCTCTCCTTCCGCATGGACTTCGGCTGCAATTCGTATGCGCGGATCCGGCCCATGCCCACGATTCACGACCACTCGCGCATCGGTCACGCAGCGCCGGCTGTTCTGACTGGCAGAGCCCGGCCGGATGTGGTAAAAGGCCAATATCTCCGGCACGCGTCCGAAGCGCGCGCCTGTACGGGCGACGCGCTGAAAAAAGTCCCAATCCTCACAGGTAGTGAGTGCGAGGTCGAAACCGCCGACAGCCATTGCTAGGTCGCGGCGGAGAACACACGCGTGAATATCAAAAACGCACTGGAACGCGAGATACCGAAATAGATCCGCCTCATCGGAACCCAGACGGGGGCGCCCAGTGGCACCCGACGGTAGAACGTGTTGCGAACCACAGTGCACGGCGTGCAGGGTGGCATCGGCGGCCAGCTTGCCGACCATGCGCTCCAGGTGCGTGGGCGCAATCCGATCGTCAGCGTCCAGAAACAGAACCAATGGGCATCGAGCTTCCCACAGTCCGCGATTGCGTGCCGCGCTGACGCCTGATCTTTCCTGGTGCAGTACACGGAAGCGCTTGTCCTTTCGGGCCCAGTGCTCTGCCATGGCGCGAGTGCCGTCGGTGGAACCGTCATCGACAAGGACCAGCTCCCAAAGCGCATGGGTCTGATGAACCACCGAATTCAGGGTCGCCTCGAGGGTCGCCACGGCGTTGTGTGCAGGGATAATGACCGAAACGTCCCTCCTGCCCGCGGCCCCGATATCCGCCGGGAAATTGAACAGCGCGGTCGTGATGGTTTCATTCATTTTTCATGTGCTCATGCGAACTTCTTTCGAATCTTTGCAACCCGTCTCAGGGAGCGGGAGTATTCTCCAGAAATACCGATAATTCCCCCGAAGAATTCGGCACATACCATCGAGAACGGCAGCACGTGCTTCTGGCGCAAAGCCTTGATCAGCTGCGAAAATTGATCACCGATCCACCAGGTAACCAAGCGGCGGAATTGTGCGCGCTGTGGAGGGTCGTTGCGGTAACTCTTCTCCACGAAGGCCATGAACCCCAGACCCCAAGTGTAGTACTGGTGTCGCAACGCGGATTCCGACGCGCGATGTTCATGGAAAACCATGTAACTGGGCTCGTAGACCAGCACGTGTCCAGTGCGAATGATTCGATAAAAAATGTCGAGATCGCCACCGCCGGAAAGAGGTCCGCCGGTATCTAGGGCTTCATCGAAACCGCCGATAGCACGCAGCACCTGGCGACGGAACGCCATGTTGCAACCCGCGCCGAAGATGCCGGCGCCGCAGGGATAAAGGGGATTGTCGCGCATATGCTTCGTAAATCTTTTTTTGTCGAATCCACGCCGGAACCCATCCCTTTTCTCAAACAGCACCTGTGCTGAGGCATCTAGCGCAAGCGGCATCACCAACCCGGTGAAGGCAGCCGCATCCGAATTCTCCGCCCACGCCTCCTGCAAGCCCGAGAGCCAACCTGGGTCCACCACAACGTCGTCGTCGAGATAGGCGATCAAGTCGCCGGTCGCTTCCATCCAGGCTCGGTTCCGCGCGAAATCCAGACCCGGCCGTGGTTCCAAAACGTAGCTCACCCCCGAGGACTTCTTTACAAGGTTCGCGGTCGCATCGTCAGAAGGTGCGTTGTCGATAACGAGAAGTTCGAAGCCGTTCTTCTTCTGCAGGGGTAGAACCGAATGGAGACAACGACCGAGGTTCGAAGCGCGATCTCTCGTGCAGATGGCGACTGAGAGGGATGGAAAGGGAACGTTTGCCCGCGCCGAGGCAAGCTCACAACGAATTAGCTCTTCGACGATTTTCGTTTTCACCTCACTGCCGATCCACGGACTCAGCTCCTCAGGAGGCCACATCCGTTCGCTCCCGTTTTCCAGCATGAGAAAGCCGATCGGTCGCCCTTGGCACCGCAGCAGAAGTGCCGCCCCTGTCTCTCCGGCTGCAAATTCTATGGCCGCGAGAGGCCGAGTCACTTCAATCTCACTAAGCCGGTAATGCATGGCTGCGCGACTTATCTCCTAAATGTTTTTTAAGAAGTTGAAGCGCGTAGAAACGCGAGAAAAGGCCATCCGTTGCCAAGAGATCAACTACAGCTCCGCTCTCGACCACCCGCCCGGTGTCGAGCACAATAACTTTGTCGGCATGCTCAATGGTGCTGATCCGGTGGGCGATTATCAATACAGTTCGGTTCCGTCCGAATTCCTCAAGGGCATCTTGAATCACTTTCTCCGAGATGAGGTCAAGCGAGTTTGTCGCCTCGTCCAAAATCAGGATCTGCGGATCACGAATAAACGCGCGAGCGAGGGCCAGTCTCTGCCGCTGGCCGCCCGAGAGCCGAACGCCCCGATCCCCAAGCACCGTTTCGAAGCCATCTGGCAGATCTTCGATGAACTCCAATGCGTGCGCTTTGTGAGCGGCCTCCATGAGCTCTTCCCCGGTGGCGTCGAGCTTTCCGTAGGCTATGTTCTCGGCTACGCTTGCATTGAAGAGGTAGACATCCTGGCTTACTATCGCGATCTGTTTGCGCCACCAACTGAGGTCAAGTTCCTGCATTGGGATCCCGTCAATCAGCAAACGTCCTGATGAAGGATCGTAAAAACGACAGATCAAACTTATCAGGCTGGACTTGCCTGCACCGGATGGACCGACAAAAGCAGTGGTTTCGCCCCTGTTGATCGAGCACGTAACCTGCTCCAGCGCCGCATTTTTTCCAAAGTCGTAATGAAGTGAGACATTCTCGAAAACGATTCCTTTATCGATGGAGACAAGCACCCGGGTACCGTTCTGTAGATAAGGTTTATCGGTCTCATCGAGGAGGGACCGGACTTCCTCCACAGACGCTGACAGGGCATCAAGCGCAACACTGTTGGCGTCGAACTGCTTAATGCGCGGCTGCAGTCGATACAGCAGAATAAGAAAAGTCAACGAAACTGCCATTTGTCCGGGAGCGCCCGTGGCCATCACCGCCAGGATGCCGAGCAACAACGGCGCCGTGAGCGCTTCGGACAACGGGTGGACAAGTCCGGAAATTCTATCCAGCTTAAAGAAGACCTTGCTCACCTCACGCGAGGCCACATTGAACCGGTGCTGCTCGTGACTTTCACGTCCAAACGCTCGAATAAGCCGCAGGCCTTCAAACGTCTCGAGCATTCGCTGACCGAGGATTGCGTTTGATGTCGTTGCCTGGACACTAAGCCGCTTCACACTGTGGGTGAGGAATCGTATTATTCGAGAGATCAGCAGCAGCAGGCAGCCGACGATCAGGGTCAGCTTCCAAGAAATCAACAATAACATCATGCTCAAAATCAGCGTGATACAAACGTTAATGATCACGCTGGCGAACACTTCGAAAGCGGAGGCGACCCGCCAGGTTTCGCTGGCCAGGGTATTCAGCAATTTTCCGGAATCATGGGCGTCTAAATAGCTCTGGCTAACATTGAGCAACTGTTTCAAAATTCCGCAGCGGAGCCGGTGGCTGATAGAAGCGTTAACCCACTGCGAGAGCAGTGAATAGCTATAACTGAGCGCGTTCTTTAGCACCACACACAAAAGAAGGCTCATGCCTACCCACAAGAGCCGCCTATCGGCCGGAACCCTATCGAAGAGCGCGGTCATGCTCCCAACAATGCCGGCGCTTCCCGCCCCCATCTGACTTTGTAGAAGCGGGATGAAGAGTGAAATGGAGAGACCCTCTGAGAGCGCGGTAAGAGCGCCGAGAATGATCATAGCCGATAGCACCCAAGGCCGCAGACGCAGCAGGGGAAAAAGCGCTCTCAATGCACGCAAAAGAACACCCATCAGTCAATGTCCGTTTTTCAGCGCGGCAGACCAGCGTCTGAGTTCGATGTGTTCGAAGATCCTATTTGAAATGAAGGCGCGTTTCCTTTCTTTCTGAGAATCCCAGTCGGCACTTTGTCCCTTCCTCTGGGGCCATGGTCGGACCCGCCCGGCGACATAATTCCCGCTCGAGTCTATGATGACCTTGAGCAGACTTTTCAAAAATGCCCTGTAAATCCAAGTCTTCAGCAACGAGACCGGATCGGCGCGGATCGCTTCTTTCAAGTACCTGGGGCAACAGGAATAATGACCCCACTGAAAACATGTCTGGGCGAGGTGTAGATAAAAATTACCGGCTGACCAACGAAACGCGGCAGACGGCAAATCGCAATTTCGCTCACGCGCTCGACGCATGACGACGGCGAAGGATGCCGCCATGACTTCGGTCCGGGCACTCATGTTCGAGTTGGTCTGCCGATACGCAACTTGAAATTCGGGAACGACGCGGACGCTAAAGACTTCGGCAATTCGAAGGGAGAGATCCCAATCTTCGCACCCCTGCGCTCCTCCTTGCTCGGCTCGTGTGAGGTAAAGCCCGACTTTTTCAAGAGCGGTCGCACGGAATAGTGGCACACTGCCATTGCCGAGGATGTTCCTCAAGACCAGGGCGTAGCGCAAGCGACCTTCAACCGTATGTGGATGTCCGTCATCCACAATATCGCCGAACTCATCAATCAATCTGGACCAGCAATATACCAAACCTGTTTCGCTCCCGAATTGTTCCATACAGGAAACCTGCTTCTCCACCTTCTCCGGAAACCAAAAGTCATCTGCATCCAATGGTGCGATATATTTTCCGCGGGCTTTCCCTATCGCTGAGTTCCGTGCGGCGCCCACTCCCGCGTTGCTCTGCCGGACGACCTGAACTCTGGCATCTCTTTTTATGAATTCCTCAACGATGGTACTCGTGTCATCCGAGGAACCATCATCAACGACAATTACTTCGATCGCCTCATGGGTTTGAGAGAGGGCGGAATTGAGCGCCTGCCGAATGTGTTCTGCGGCGTCAAATGCTGGAATAATGACTGACACTAGTGTTATGTCGCATAAATAACTATACATAGATTCATGCGGCTTTCTTTAACCCTCTTTTCGGTTTTGTGCATCCTGGAGAGATTTTCTCTAACCGCTGACGACACCTTTCAATCTTTGCCAAGATGTCCTCCGCTTTGGCTGTCCAGACGAATGGCCTCGGCTCTTCATTCCATTGTGCAATGAAGTCGAAGATAGCTTCAATTAAGTCAGGCACACTGGCAAAGCTGCCTCGCCGTACGGCCTTGCCGCTGAGTTCGGCAAACCAGCGTTCCACCAAGTTGAGCCAACTCGAACTGGTTGGGATGTAATGAACTTTGAAGCGCCGATGGCGATCCAGAAAGCGGCGCACCTTCTCATGTTTGTGTGTGCCGTAGTTGTCCATGATCAAGTGTAATTCCAGATCCGGCTCAAATTCGTTATCCAGCCGGCGCAAGAATTTGATGAACTCCTGATGGCGATGACGCGGATAACATTCGCCGCTTACCTTACCGCTGGCTGCGTTGAGCGCAGCAAACAAGGTCGTTGTTCCGTGTCGGACGTAGTCGTGCGTCCAGGTGCCGCAGCGACCCTTCTTGAGCGGCAGGCCAGGCTGAGTGCGATCCAGGGCTTGAATCTGACACTTTTCATCGACACAGAGCACGATGGCGTGTTGGGGAGGATCGAGATAGACCCCCACGACGTCGAGGAGCTTTTCGACGAACTTTGCGTCACGTGAGAGTTTGAAGGTCTTTTGCCGATGCGGTTTGAGTTCGTGCTCCTGCCAGATTCGCGCCACAGTGCTGGCATGAACTCCCTGCTCCTTGGCCAGTTTTCGCGTGGTCCAATGTGTTTGCCCTGCAGGCTTGGAGTGAAGAGTGGCTTCGACAATTCGCTGAGCTAAACCAGCCTGCACTTTGCGTCCCCGACCGGCTTCTACATCCCATAGGCAGTCAACCCCGCACTCAACAAAGCGCTCTCTCCAGAGCCGACAGGTGTGCCGGTTGAGGTCCAACTCCATGGCAATCGCTTGATCGGACTTTCCGCCGGCGCTTTGCAGAATGATTTGGCAGCGCTTGGCTACTTGCTGAGGCGTACTGTGAGCGCGCACCCATTGTTCCAGTAATTGCCGTTGCGGTTCTTCCAGATTGACGCACTGGCGCCACGTCTTCATTGAAAATCACAGTATCGCGCCAGGGCCATTATGTCTAGTTATTTGTGCAGCACTACACTAGTGCCTTATCCGAGTTCTCCATTCCAAGTTCCTCTAACTAACTAACTAACTACCAGGCCAGGCTGCCCGGTTATCAGCGAAAGGTATCCCCCAAAACAAGAATTCCTTTAGGGAGAACAGAACCAATGTTTTTAAATGCATTTATACGTAATTCCTATAAGTCCATTTCGGCGAACACATTTAACGCCGCCCTCTAAAATCGGAATAACCCAAGCGCGTTAAAGGCCAGAAGGGAAAGGCACTCCTCGCCCCCTGCCGTAAAACGCTTCGACTTGACCTAAGCGGTTTTAAGCGGTTTGCTGCGATGAACTGAGCTGCGCCATCTCTCCCTCGCGACTCGGCCCACCGGCATCTCATTGAGAACGGACCGTTCTTCATCGCGTGCAGGAGTAAGTGCACATACTGGACGAAATCGATCGTCCCCTGTTGAACCCCATCCAACATATAGGCCAAAACGCCATGTGATAAAGCATGATCGTGAATGAGTCGAAGAAGATAGCGCTCGTTTAGTCGACCTCCCGAGATCAAATGAGTAATCCGAAGTTCAGGAAACACACCGAAGCCCAAGCCGAGTTCAGCGGCGACTCGTGAAAAAAAGTCGTCTCCGCCGGAGAACAATCGGTCACCTCTTCGATCGAGTACGGCGGTGATGCCTAGATCTGCTACGAATTGCCGATAGAAGTTCGCCATGCGACGGGTTACGCACAGTCCAGCTCCCCACGGTTTGCATTGGGCGTCTTGGGCGTTATTACTCCAGAGCGCCGACGGCGCACTCCTCAGCGCGAGTAGATGCAAGTGAGGACGAAGTTTCACCGCCGGCTGAACCTCGAACTCCGGTTTCAAAATTCCCGCTCCGAACACACCCAAAACAGGACACTGTGCGGAGATCGCTCCAGCCTGATCTAGAAAATCTGGAGCGAGCAGGTTGTCATCATCGACAAAGATCAAAAGCTCACCACTGGACTCCTGGATACCACGCAGTCGCGCGGGGGTAAGTCCAAGCTCGTCTTCGCGGATGTGTCTTCCGCACGAATGCCAAGAGATATCCCAGGTTTCCGCCAACGGTTGCGTGGAAGCGTTGTCGACCAGCAAAAATTCCCATTGTTCAGCCGGAAGAGTCTGCCCACGGAGTGATGCAAGCACTCGGCTCAGATAGTCCGGCCGTGGATTACGCGTACAAAGGATAACTGACAATGGTCTTCGCATTGCTTGCAGGAAGCGATTAACAGTTCTTTAGGGCTCATTGGCCTTCTTCACAACGGATCATTTCGCCTTTCCAGTAGTGAGATAATCCTCCCGCCAACGCTCAACGGCTGCATCACTGTCACTCGCGCGACTCGAATTTTAGGGGCCATTCTAGAACGTCAGGCACTTATTGAATCTACTTTGCGGCACAATTCCGCTCCTCTTTAACCGAAAAATCGGATACAAAATCCTCCAGAAACTATAAAGACTATATCAATACAGTCTGGACCCTGATCAAGGACGAACGCGCGCGCGGACGACCCGACCGTCCAGCGCGCAGATCGCGCGCTGGACGTCACTGAGGCGCTTGGCGCGCTGCGCGTGCTTTCCCGTTGTGCATTTTGCGGTGAATCCAGATGCTTTCCAGGACGCCCAGGGCGAAAAGCACAAGGACAAGAAACGAACCACCGTAGCTGACCATCGGCAGAGGGACGCCGGTAATGGGCGTAATCGAGATCGTCATGCCGATATTCATGTAAACGTGAGTAAATAGCAGGGTGACAATTCCAACCGCCACGAGGCGGCCGAGTTCGTCCGTCGCGGAAGCCGCGATCAATAGACCTGTCAGCAACAGGGCGCCGAATGCTGCAACAATGGTGACGGCCCCGGCAAAACCGAGCTGTTCTCCAATTGCCGCAAAGATAAAATCAGTGTGCACAATCGTCGAAGGCAAGAACCCTAGCTGCACTTGGGTGTTTGGAGCCGTGAAGCCTTTGCCATAGAACCCGCCGGATCCGATCGCGATCAAAGACTGATTAATAGTCCAGCCGGCGCCTTGGGGGTCATAGTCCGGGTTCAGAAAGGTCGTCAAACGTTCGCGCTGGTACGGCTTCAACCCAAAGTTCGCGACTACCGGGACGAGCGCGATTCCGGCAATGATCATCACAAGCAGGTACCGCTTCGGTACCCGACCGACATAAAGAATCGCCAACACGGCCGGGATCCATACAAGGCACTCTCCAAGGTCGGGCTGTACCAAAATGAGGATCCAGGGCGGGGCAATAATTGCCCCACAGCTCAAAATTCTGCCAATCGTCGGCCAAAATCCGACCCAGTTCTCTGTGTTGGCGAGCAACCATGCGACGAGGAGCAATGTTGAAATGACGGCCAGCTGAGCCGGTTGAAAGCTGATTGGCCCGATATCCAGCCAGCTCCGGGCACCATACGTCGTCCTTCCGATAAAATGAGTAAGGGCCAGAAATCCCAATCCGCCCAGGTACATGATCAGAGGAAACGAGACATGGTTCAGCCAGGCGCGGTAGTCAATCAAGGCGGCGACGAAGAAGACCAGAATACCAATCGCCAGCCACACGATTTGGCGCCGCCACATTTCGGTCAGGTAAACCTCCTCTCGCATATAAGTGGCACTGTAGATTGCCATCATGCCGAATACGGATAGCCCTATAACCAAAGCAACCAGCAGCCAGTTCAGGCCGAGCAATTTCCGCAGTATCGAATTCATGCGCCTTAACCGTTACTAGTCCAAGGTGGGAACGCTGGCGAGCAAGTTTCGAGTGTATTCGTGCTTAGGTTCGCGGTAGAGGCTTTCGGCCGCTGCTGCTTCGACGACTTCTCCCCGATACATAACGACGACGTCGTCACTGATATGCTCGACGACAGCCAGGTCGTGCGCAATGAACAGATAAGAGATGCCCAGTTCCTGCTGTAGATCCTCCAGCAGATTCACAATCTGAGCCTGGACACTCACGTCAAGAGCACTAACCGGCTCGTCGCACACGATCAGCGCGGGTTCTACCGCTAACGCGCGTGCAATTCCAATCCGTTGCCGTTGTCCGCCGCTGAATTCGTGCGGGAACCTTTGCAGCAAGTCTGGTTTCAAGCCGACCCTTCGTCAACAGCTCCGCCGCTCTTTCCCTCCGTTCGGAGGCGATCAGGGAAGGGAAATGGACTTGAAATGGTTCAGTGACGATTCGCAAAATGTCCCAACGCGGATTGAGCGATCCGAACGGGTCCTGGAAGATGATCTGAATTTGCCGTCGCAACGGACGGAATTCTTTTTCCGGTAGGTTGGTAATTTCCCGTCCGCGAAACAAGATGTTCCCTCCAGTCGCAGCAACGAGATTCATTATCGCCAACCCAACGGTAGTTTTTCCGCTGCCGCTTTCCCCGACCAGACCTACCGTCTTGCCGACCGGGATCACGAACGAAACGTCGGTGACGGCCTTGGTATGACCGATTGTGCGGCGCAACCATGACGACTTCCGCGGAAACCAGACCCTAAGATTTCGAACCTCCAGGATATTCACGTAGAACGCGCAAAATATGCGGCAAGTGGACTTGTGGGAACCGCTTGCGGCGTAGACTCCGGGAGGCCTGTCTCGTACGCCGCGCGCCCGGCATCCACCGCTTTCGCGAACGCCGCCGCCATCCGCACCGGGTCCGACGCAATCGCAATCGCCGTATTCACAAGTACCGCATCCGCGCCGAGCTCCATCGCCTCAGCCGCGTGGCTCGGTACTCCGATTCCTGCGTCGACCACCACCGGCACTGTCGCCTGGTCGATGATAATCCGAATCTGGTCTCTGGTCTGAAGCCCTCGATTACTTCCGATCGGCGATCCTAAAGGCATCACTGTCGCAGTACCGACTTCCTGTAACCTCTTGGCCAAAACAGGGTCTGCGTTGATATAAGGGAGTACGACAAACCCTTCACGAACCAGTTGCTCGGCGGACTTTAAGGTCTCGATCGGGTCGGGCAGCAGATAGTGCGGATCAGGATGAATTTCCAGCTTAACCCATTTTGGGAGGCCCGCTGAAGCAGCGAGCCGGGCCAGGCGGATCGCTTCTTCTGCGGTCATTGCGCCGCTCGTATTGGGCAGGATCAGGTACCGGGTCGGATCGATATAGTCCAGGATATCTGCAAAAGGATCGTGCCTTCCAGAAAGATCCGCCCGACGCAACGCCACGGTAACGATCTGAGTGCCGCTTGCCTCCAGCGCATCTCTCATCAGGAAATTGCTCGCGAATTTTCCCGTGCCAACCAGCAGCCGGGATTCGAATTCGCGATCCGCGATCTTCAATTTGGGCGGTGGATTATTCATGAAAAGGAAACCTCAAGGACAATTACTGACTCCGTCCTTGAACAGCAAGTGATCGCTTCCTAGATTCTGGGTGTGCGACCATCTGGTAGAGAAACTCCGAATCTCACTGGGCAGCTTCTGGTGGCACATCCTACCCTTCGCGATCCAAATTTCCGCAAAACGGTGTTGTTTCTTTCAGCGCACGACCCCCAGGATGGAGCCCACGGGCTTATCATTAACCGCCCGACGAACAAGAGCTTGATCGATTTCCTTCCCGACCACAACCTTGATGCTCTGGGAGAAGTTCCTGTTTATCTTGGAGGACCAGTGGGTGTGCATGAACTCACCATTGTATCATTCGACTGGATCGCCGGCGAAGCCAGAATGACTTTTCACTCCCAGCTCTCTTTGGATCAAGCGGAGAGCCTGGCAGGGAGCGGTTCGAAGACGCTTCGAGCTTTTGTTGGATACGCGGGTTGGGCGGGCGGTCAGCTTGAATCCGAGTTGCAGCAGAGTGCCTGGGTCATTCATGCGGCGACTGAATCGATCCTGGCTGGGATCGCGAATGATGAGACATGGCTAGAACTCATGAAAAGCCTGGGCCCGGCCTATCATCTTCTTGCGATTGCCCCGGATGATCCCTCGCTGAACTGAACTCTGCATGAAAATTGGTGTTCCCAAGGAGATCAAGGAACAAGAACATAGGGTTGCTGTTCTGCCGTCGGTCGTTTATCTGCTGACCAAACTGGGGCACCAACTTTACGTCGAGCGAGACGCGGGCGCGGGTGCTGGATATCCCGATTGGGAGTACGAGCAGGCAGGCGCGATCATGTCGCCCGATCACGCAGAGATTTTTCGCGAAGGGGACCTGGTTGTGAAGGTCAAAGAACCGCTTCCTTCTGAGTATCCCCTCCTTCGAAAGGGACAGATTTTATTTACCTATCTTCATCTTGCTGCCACCAGGCAACTGACAGAGGCACTGATGAAATCCTGCATCACGGCCATTGCATACGAGACGGTTGAAATTAATCGGCGACTGCCGCTGCTGGAGCCGATGAGCGAGATAGCGGGGCGTATGTCGATCATCGTCGGCGGATATTTCTTGGCGAAACACAGCGGAGGGACCGGCGTCCTCCTGGGTGGCGTTCCGGGCGTTCTTCCCGGCAATGTGATCGTGATCGGAGGCGGAAACTCCGGAATCAATGCGGCTCGGATGGCGACCGGGCTTGGAGCCAATGTTACGATTCTGGAAGTGGACGTGGAACGCATGAGGTTTCTCGATATCACGATGCACACGGCGCACACGCTCTATTCAAGTGAGGCCCATCTTCTGGAAATGTTGCCGCGCACCGATCTTTTGATCGGCGCGGTACTTGTTCCCGGAGCGAGGGCGCCGCGATTGATAACCAGAGCGATGCTGCGGCTGATGAAACCGGGCAGCGTACTCGTCGATATAGCGATCGATCAAGGAGGTTGCTGCGAAACCTCGCGCCCGACGACTCACCATGACCCCGTCTACGTGGAGGAAGGAATCACACATTACTGTGTCGCCAATATGCCGGGCGCCTATGCTCGGACCGCGACGCAAGCGCTGACGAATGTGACTGCCAGGTTCGTTGAGTTTTTGGCGGAGGGTGGCGTCGAAGGCGCCATCCGGAAGGAACCATCCCTTGCGAGCGGCGTTAACGTGATGGACGGACTTATCCGCAACAAGGCGGTCGCTGAAGCCCACAAGTTGCCGTATCACCCACTGTAAATGGGGAACCGGGAGTTTTCCTCGGCGACTACAGCCGCACGACCTTTGCGCTTCTGATATTCGGATTGGCCAGAATGGACTCGATGATCGCCGCGTCGGGCGCCGAGTCAAGGTTCAGGACGGTGAGAACTTCGCCGCCGCGGTGGTCTCTGCTTAAGGACATGTTCGCGATATTGACGGCATGCGCGCCCAGAACCGTACCGATCTGGCCGACGATTCCCGGGACGTCATGGTTCTCTAAGAGAAGTAGAACGCCGACTGAGCGGGCCTCCACATGAAGGCCATTAATCCGCACAATTCTCGGCGACGACCCAATGAAAGTTCCTGCCACCGAGACGGTTTCTCCCTGGCCGACCGCCTGGAGCTCCACGAGATCGGTGAATTCGCCGGTCGCACTATTTTTGGTCTCGACCGTCCTCAATCCCAGGGTATCAGCCAGAGACGTGGCGTTGACCGCATTCACTTCTCCGCCTCCGGCCTCTTCCAGAAATCCCTTCAAAACATAGCGAGAGATCGGGCTTGTTTCGAAATCGTTCACCTTACCGCTGTAGTTGATGGAAAGGGTCTCGCAGCGCTTCGGCCCGACCTGCCGCAGAAAGCGCCCAAGCTTTTCGCCAAACGTCAGGTAAGGCGCTATCACGGCAAGCGTCTTGGCATCAATGTTGGGGACATTGACCGCATTTCTGATCACGCCTTCCAGCAGGACTGACCGGATCGCCTCGGCAATTTCAATGCCGACGCTCTCTTGCGCTTCGGCCGTAGAAGCTCCCAGGTGCGGGGTGAAAACAATGTTCGGGAGAGTTCGTAGCGGAAATTCAGGCGGAGGCGGTTCGGTTTCGTAAACATCCAGCGCCGCCGCAGCGATTTGACCGGATTTGAGCGCTTCGAATAGTGCCTGCTCATCGATCAGGCCGCCTCGCGCGCAATTCACAATTCTCGCACCCGGCTTCATCTTCTCAATACGGGTCGCGTTGATTAAATGCTTCGTCTCTGCGGTCAATGGCATGTGCAGAGTAACGAAGTCGGCTTGGGCAAGCACTTGGTCGAGATCCTCAAACAACTCGACCTGAAGAGATCGCGCCCGACTCGAAGATAGATATGGATCGTAGGCGACAGGACGCATGCCGAATGCGATTGCCCGTCGAGCGATCTCCGTTCCGATCCGTCCCATCCCAACGATACCGATCGTTTTGCCATGGAGTTCGACGCCTTCGTAGCTCTTTCGATCCCATTGGCCCGCCTTAACGCTGACGTGGGCCTGTGGAATATTGCGCGCAATCGAAACCAGAAGAGAGAAAGCATGCTCCGCCGTGGAGATGGTATTTCCTCCGGGGGTATTCATTACGATCACCCCGCGGCGTGTTGCCGCGTCTACATCCACATTGTCGACGCCGACTCCTGCCCGTGCCGACAGCCTTCAACCGTTTTGCTGCATCAATGACCTTGGCCGTGATCTTTGTCTGCGAACGCACCACGACCGCCGAATATTCCCCGACAATAGCCAGCAACTCGCTCTCCTTCAGTCCCGTTTTGACGTCGACGAGCAGCTGTCCTCCGTTCTCCAGCAATTCGACACCCTTCGGCGAGATCAAGTCTGCCACTAAGACTTTGGGCTTATGCATCTTTACTTCGTGAGGAAATCTTTCAACAGCACGAATACCGGCAGAGAAGCAAATCCCGAGATCAACGAAGAAAACGCTGCTTCGGTGCTCGGTTCCAGTTCCTCGCTGCGGTCTACGTCGCTAAGTATTCCCGAGATCAAGCCGGATTCCGATCGATAGGCCGAGACGGCGCTGGCGTACCGGGCAAGGGCCATGAGCGGCCAATTGTTCCGGTACATGTCGTACTTGAGATAAAAACACGCGGGGAAAACCAGTTCCGGTAATCAAGGTCTCACTCCATGAACCATCCGGGTTTTGTGTAGAGACAAGATAGTCGTACAGCGCGTTCGACGCTCTTGCGATTGACCTGTGGAAAAGCACATAAACCGAGCAAGGCCCAAGCGCTTTGAGATGGAGTGCTCGACACCTTGACCACGCAAGCTCGGGTCATCATAAGAGGCCACGCGTTTCTCCCCAGCCACCGTCTTCATTTTGACGAGCTTCCAGCCAGTCCCGTCCGCGCTCTATCCACGGCTCGTTCATATCCACTCCGATCGCGAGCAGCCCGCGTAACACTTGGGAGGTACCGTAAATGTAGTTCACGCCCCAACGGCCATACCACGCGCCATCCGGTTCCTGCTTCTCCTTCAGAAATCTTGTTGCATGCCGGATCGCAGGGTGTCTCGGGCGATATCCGAGGTTTCCAAGAATCTCGAGCACACGGGCAGTTACATCGCAGCAACTCGGATCCAGAATCGCGTTATGGTCCGCAAACGGCACATTTTCGAGCAGCGGGTTTTGCACGTCTTTATCAAATGCCGCCCAGCCGCCGTCCCTGTTTTGAAAGCTCAAAAGCCACCGAACCACGCGATCATAAAGAGAAGGATCAGCTTGGTAACCCGCGGTATGGAGTGCCAGCAAAACCATGGCAGTGTCGTCGACATCCGGACAGTAGGGGTTATTGAATTCGAAACACCAACCTGTCGGTTCGGGCTCGGGATTATTGACCGCCCAGTCACCCGCGATTCTGCACCTCTTGCGACAAGAGCCATTGAACGGCTTTTTGCGAGGAGGGATGGTTCTCGCTGATGCCGGAACGCGCGAGAGAGACAAGAGTGATGGCAGTATCCCAGATGGGCGAAAAGCAGGGTTGAATTCTGAAACCCTGTTCGTCATCGACAAAGAGTTCCCGGAAATCGGAATCTGCTTTTCGATAGATAGGATGACTCTGGCAGGATAACCAATACATCGCAATGCAATCATCGAGTTAAGCATTGCGGGAAATATCGCTGCTAGCCCGTCGCATCCATCTCCAATGCGTTCTAACATCCAACGCTCGGCAACGTTCAACGCCGCCTGACGAACGGAAGATATCCGTTCCGTTCAACCAATTTCAGGCAGCGGTCGATCAGGATGAAAAACTGCTTCATACCCGAGGTCTTATGATGCGGTACTCTCGTTGGGTCGAGGTACAATTCGCGAATGCCGCGTTCTTCGGGCAGGGCGCGCGTTGGTTTGTAGTGGTTGATGATTGCCAGGGGAACCACCATCGCCCGCGTCCACGATGAGACCGCATACAGGTTTACCGGCAACCATCTCGGCAGCAGCAGGAATTCGACCGGAATAGTGGGTACGGCGTCCCAGGGGATTTGACCGAGCAAAGCCAGGTAGAGTCTTGCGTAGGTGTTCGTTTTCTCGATACCGCCGAGTTCGTGGATCTTAGCCCGTGCCAGGGTCAGGATCCTGGCATCTTGAGAGAACCCGGCCAGCTTCAGGGCGAGGTAGGCTTTGACCGACGCGTTTACTTCCGAGGGACCCTCATGGTAGATGTTCCAACCTCCGTCCGGCAATTGTCTGGACAGGATATGATCGATGCATTTCTGCTGGAGATCGAGGTCGATGTCCCCCGACCAGTGCATAAATGTGACGTAGTCGGAGCACAGCGTCGAATCGACGATCAACTCTCCGATCCAATACCCCTCCGGATGTTGAAGACTGAATAAATGCTGTTGCGCCCTGGTAATTGCTTGTTCTAGGAGCGCGTGCGCTCCTTCGTCGTGATTCACCATGTCCTCCCGTTGATCAATTAATGTGAGCCGCTCACAACGGTTGCCTTCTGCTTCGGCTTGCTCGCGGCAGCCGAGATCCCATTAAACACGATCTTGGGATCTGGATGATTCTTCGGCCGGGGGCGCGGACCAAAGTTAAACCAAATGTTTTTCCAGGTATCACCGGGCTTACCCTGCAGACCTAGCGTCGCGGAGGGTTCATAGCCACACTGGACCATGCAATTTTCGCATCGAGGGTCATTGGCGACGCCATCGACCACTCCATATTTACTCCAATCGACTTTCGTCTGGAGTTCCTTATAGGTGGCGAAATGGCCGTCGGTCATGAAATAGCACGGAGCTTTCCAGCCCATCATGTTGCGGGTCGGAATCGCCCAGGCGGAGCAAGTCAGGTCTCGAAGCCCGGCCACGAATTCTAAATAGACGGGTGTCCCGAAAAGCGGATATTTCTTACCCCAGATCGTCGCTCTCGAAAATTTCTCGACGGTCGCCCGCCGTGTCAGGAAGAAATTGGCCGGATCCAGACCCAGGCGTTTGGCCATATCTTTTTTGGCCGCATCATAGTCGTAGCCGGGTGAAATCGTATGACCGTCGACGCCGAGCGTTGCCAGGAAATCGAACAAATGCTCGATTTCAGCAACATCGGTTTCACGATAGACGGTGGTATTCGTCGCCACCTGGTAACCGAGAATCTTAGCCATCCGCATGGCCAGAACGCATTCCTGGAAGACTCCCTCCCGTTCGACGATAATGTCATGGGTTTTCTCCAGTCCATCCAGGTGCACATTCCAATACATCCATCCATTCGGAGCGATAACCGGCTTGGCAGGATCCTTCGGACCTTTCTTGATCTGTTCTATTTCGCTCGGGGTGAGCAACTTTCTCGGCAGCGAGACGATCCACCTGAGCCAAAACCGAATCAGGCTGTCTGGCATAAGAAACGGCCAGGTAGTCCCTCATCTTCCGCCGCATCCACATCCCGTTCGTGCAAATATAGACGATCCTGCCCTGTTGCAGCAAGCCGGTGACCAACGCCTCGATCTGTGGATAGATCAACGGCTCCCCGCCACAGACGGAAACCATGGGTGCATTGCACTCTATTGCCGCCCCAAGGCAATCTTCAAGCGGCATGACGTCTTTCAGGGACGTTGAATACTCTCGGATTCTACCGCAGCCGGTGCACGTCAGATTACAGGTATGGAGCGGTTCAAGCTGAAGAACCGTCGCGAATCTTTTGGTCCCTCGCAGCTTGTGCCGCAAGATGTGACCGGCAATTTTCATCGTTAGCGCCAATGGAAAACGCATATTTCAATTCACCAATTAGCGAACCAAGCTATCTGCCGTGCGGTTGGATTCAAGAATTAGGTTAAAAGCAAATGGCGTTAGGCACGCCCGTTGGGCGCTACTGGACTCCATGGACATAGATGTATTGGTTAAGTGGCCGCTGTGGGCGAGCAGCAACCTGGTCAAGGCTCTAATTCATCAAACAACTGCACTCGTTGCAAGTTTCGTAACGACTTCCTCGGTTAATCCGTCTTTGGGGTTTGCGCAAGGATCGAAACGCATTTTTTCGTCCGCAGCCACGGGAGCAAAGACCCAATCAACGCGCCAAATTTTAATCCCTATTATTTAGATAGACATTACCTTTTCTTCTGCTAATCTCTCTCTTGTTCCGATCGAGATTGCGAAAAGAGTGACTATTTTATGGACACAGCGTTGTCGGTCTCAGCCTGCCACGAACTCCCAACCCATCTGGCCGATATTGATCCTGCGCGCAGATCTGGCATCCGCTCGATATGCTCGCCGCAGAATCACCGGGTCTGGCGAAATGGCGCAGCATCGCCGTCGAGGGACGCGTTATCCCAAGTTACGTGTTCATCGGTCCCCGAGGCGGAAGTGTACCGGTCCGCCTTGCGTTACTGGGCGGGATTCACTCCGAAGATCTGCTCAGCACCAATGCTATCGTTAAGTTGTTGGTAGAGTTGGACTTGGCTCCGCTATTGGCGCAAGACTTCGCGCTCTTCGCTTATCCGGTAGCCAATCCTCAGCGGACTTCGCTTCGTTCTCCCGACTTTACGTCAGACTTTTGGACGGGCGCTTCCGATCCGGTTGTTCGATATTTTGAGCAGGAGCTCACCGAGAATGAATTGGACGGGGTGATCGCCATCAAGGGGAACGAGCCGATATCCGGCTTCCAGATTCAGGTCTCGAGTCGGGTGATTGCGACTGAAGTTCTTTGGCCGGCTCTCGAGCTTGCCCAAAGACTCGTTCCGTTGGCGAGTGAGCCGATTCAGATATTTCCTCGGCTCGAAAATAATCGGGTCTTCCTTGTTTAGCCTTGGTCACTCGCGCCCGGGACCGTTCAGCCTTATGATTCGTACTCCGCGGCACGCGCCGTTCGAGAACCAAATCTCGGCGATTGCCTTCAGCGTGAAACAGATCTTGCACCATTATCGCGCTTTGGTTAGCCATGCTGACAGCATTTAGTTAGTGTCTTGCCCCGCACCAGTTTGACGTTGGTAGCGACCTGTTTTTCACTCGGCGAGCCGTCAAACTGGTGCTGGACACAAGCACTAGCCCGCAGTGAGCTCGCCGCTGGGGTTGCCGTCCGATTTTTGCAGGCTAGCTGGGCTAGCTTGCTTCTGGACGCTGCCTCCGGCCTTGGGCGGATCCCATCCCGTGTCCGAATGGCGCACACGAAGCCTTTCCGCTTTGAAGAGATCGTCCAGGTTACGGATCCTTTCCCGGGCGATCGCCATTAATTGCGATTCGTCTTCCGTGTATTGAGCGAGCTCCTTGACCGTCTGTTCGTCGTAATAGCGAAACGATCTGGCAGCCCGTTGAGCTTCGTATGCCCGGAAACCGAGCATCCGAAGCGCGGTGACGCTTAAGCTCGAGGGAGCTGCCTAGCGTTTCCCTGAAGAAGTGTTCAACGCCAAGGCCTATCAGGCGATAGGCGTGATCGCGTCCTGCGGCTCGAGCCAGGATTTTCAGATTGAGGAAAATGCTTACGCACGGTTTCAACGATGAGTATACCCTTCTCCTCGTCATCAATTGCGATAATGATGAGCTTGGCCTTTTCTGCGCCTGCAGCCCTGAGCAGCTCAAGGCGCGAGGCGTCTCCGTAGAATACTTTGACCCCCAGCTTTCGGACCAGCTCAACCTGTTCGGCGTCAAGGTCGAGAACCGTTGACTTTATTCCCTGCAAATGCAAAACGCGTCCGACGATGTGGCCGAACCGGCCAAATCCCGCCAAAATGACCGGGTTATCCTTTTCATCGATCTCATCAGCTTCCCGTTCTTGCAGCCGACTCGAAAACCGTGGCTGAACGAGGCGTTCGTTAATCGTGAAGAGAAATGGCGCCGCGACCATCGACAGAGCCACCGTCGCGACGAGCAGGTTACCGATCCCTTGGTCGAGCGCATTGGTTTGTGCGGCGAACGAGATCAACACGAAGGCAAACTCCCCGCCTTGAGCCAAAGCGAAGGCGAAAGTGAAATTCTGACTCTTTTCCAGTTTGCTGAACTTTCCAATGCAGAGAAGAAGGATAAACTTCACGACCAGCAAACTCAAGAACCAGACCGATGATCAACCAGTGGCTGAGACTTGATCAGCGGAAGATCAATACTGGCGCCCACCGAGATAAAAAAGAGTCCGAGCAAAAGCCCTTTAAACGGCTCAATATCCGACTCGAGTTCGTGTCGGTACTCGCTCTCGGCCAGAACAACCCCGGCCAGAAAGGTGCCAAGCGCCGGGGACAATCCAACCTTTTGCATCGCTAAGGCGGTTCCAACGACAAGCAGCAAGGCGGCCACGGTAAAAATCTCATGAAGCCGGATGCTGGCGAGGTAACGAAAAACAGGTCGGATGAGGAATCGGCCTCCAACAACGATCGCTACCATGATCCCCAGCACGAGGAGAGCGCGCTGCCATGGGGCAACTTCCGTGTCGTGGCCGGATGAGGTTAAAACGGCGCCGTTCGAAACAGCGAGGAAGGGCATGATAGCCAGGATGGGAATCACCGCGATGTCCTGAAACAACAGAACCGAAAAGGAAGTCTGGCCTCCCTTGCTGCTTCATCAATCCCTTTTCGTTCAGTGTTTGGAGCGCGATCGCCGTCGAGGAGGCTGAAAAAATCATCCCGATGGCCAGGCCCTGTTCGATGCGAATGCCGACGACCGATGCCAGACCCGCGAAGACTAAGGTGGTAAGCACTACTTGAGAACCTCCGGTCCCGACGATCGGTCCCCGGAGACGCCACAGCAGGTCTGGACGGACCTCCAGGCCAACCAGGAATAACATCATGACCACACCGAATTCGGCCACGTGCATCACCCCTCCGCTGCCCTGACCCACCAGGCCCAGCAGATGCGGGCCGATAATGACCCCGGCGAGCAGGTAGCCGAGGACCGAGCCCAGGCCAAATTGCTTTGCGATCGGCACAGTCGCCACCGCTGCCAAAAGATAGATGAACGCCTGAAAGAGCAGTCCTTCGGTTTCCATAAAACGTCTGTTTCTTGTGCTCGGATTAACGTAAACGAAGCATCCCGCTTTGCTTTCGAAAAAACCTGGATACTAGTCGACTCGCTACACAGGGTTCGGCGCCGGTTGCAGAATTTCATTCAAATATCTCGCGTTCTGAAAATCGGCGGCATTGAATCGGCCGTCCCGCAATCCTTCTACCGCTTCCCGGTAGAGGTTGGCGTATTTAGCAACCTCGGTCTCGCTGGTTATCTGCAGGGTCCCGCTCACCACGAACGGCGGCAGATAGATCATTCCACACAGGCGCATGGTCTGTTCGAACGGAGTCAGCAGTTCCCGAATCGTAAAAAAGTTATAGCCTCCTCGACCGTAGGCCGATTCCGTGCCGCCCGCGGTTATTGCCGTCAAGGCCCATTTTCCTTGCAGCTTCGTTCCTTGAGCACCGTAGGCAAAACCGTATTGCAGGACGAGATCTTCCCACTGTTTCAGGAGGGCCGGGCAGCTGTACCAATAAAACGGGTGCTGGAAAACAACGACGTCATGGTTCAGCAACAACTCCTGTTCGCGTTTCACATTGATGTAGAAGTCCGGATACTCTTCATAGAGATCATTGACCGTGACATTCTCCAGGTTTTGAACGGCAGCGATAAGCCTCCGGTTGACCCTGGATTTTTCGAGGGCGGGATGGGCAAAAAGAATCAGGACTCGGGAAGCCATCGTGCACGGCACTTTTATGCAAAGGTTCGGGCTGGGTCAACTTCTTGAGAGGAAGGAGCCAGGAAGCCGAGATTTCAAATAGTTCCGACCTACGGTCTGCCGATGGGTCCACCCGCTGCCAAGTCTCTCCCATGCTTAAAATGCCTTTAGCTTACCAAGTCATCCCAAAAAACAGATAGCTTGTAGGCGGAAACGCGCCACGCTTGTTCGAATTTAACAAGCAAAGCAAAAGCTTTGTCCTTTGGCTATCTGTTTTTTGGGACCGCTCACATTTTGGGGCTTTTTTTGACGTTTTCCTGGTCATAAGGATTGACTCGCCGGCGAAAGCTGCCGGCCCACTCGGTTCGCAATTCAGCCGCAGAGGGAAGCCTTGCCCCGAGCTATCTAATTTTTGGGATCGCTCACATTTCGAACGCGTTTTTAACGTTCTCTCCGTCATCGGGAGGGGATGTCGGCGAATGCTCAGGCCCACTGGGCCCCGCGATTCAAGTCACAGAGCGGATCGGCCTCGATCGGCTATTCACCGGCATTGGCCACCGCCTATGGTCGGCTACTGCATGCCGTGTCACCTAACTTGGCGCCGGGCAATGCACGCCATTGGCCAACCTCCGGCCCCTTTACTTCGCAGGCTAAATTAACTGGCAGGTTTCCGAAGCCGCAAAAAGTAGCTATTGATATTTTCACTAAACTACCGTATTGACTCTAACTCAACTTTGCCGCTGTGCTAATGGCATTTGAGCGAAATGATCCCCCGGTATATTATGAAATTATTCACTAAAATTAGTTGTTTTGTCGGCCTGCTCGGTCTCTCTGGGTTGCTCGCGGTCTCAGTGACAGGAGCATCAGCCGAAGACACCAAACCAGGAAAAAAACTCGTCGTTGGGTTTTCTCAAGTCGGCGCCGAAAGCGGTTGGCGTACGGCCAACACGGAGTCGATTAAAGCTGAAGCGGCCAAGCGAGGGGTTGACCTTCGGTTTTCGGACGCCCAGCAGAAGCAGGAAAACCAGATTAAGGCCATCCGTTCCTTCATTGCTCAAGGCGTTGACGTGATTGCGTTCTCGCCCGTCGTCGAAACCGGATTCGAGCCGGTGCTGCAGGAAGCGAAGAAAGCCGGAATCCCTGTCGTGCTGTCGGATCGAGCCGTAAAGGTTTCGGACCCATCGCTGTATATGTGCTTCCTGGGTTCCGATTTCGTAGAGGAAGGCAAGCGTGCAGGTGACGCGGCCAAAAAGCTTACCGGCGGGAAGGCGAACATCGCTGAGTTGGTGGGTACCGTCGGATCCGCACCGGCCATTGATCGTAAGAAAGGCTTCGAGGAAGTATTGAAGAGCAATCCGGACATGAAGATCATAATGTCTCAAAGCGGCGACTTTACCCGGGCTAAGGGCAAAGAAGTGATGGAAGCGTTTTTGAAAGCGCCCAATGCCAAAGATATTAACCTGTTGTTCGCGCACAATGACGATATGGCGTTGGGAGCGATCCAGGCCATGGAAGAGGCTGGTATCAAACCCGGCGTAGATATCAAAATTGTATCGATCGACGGCGTCAAAGGAGCCTTCGAGGCGATGAAAGACGGCAAACTGAACGTCACGGTGGAGTGTAACCCACTTCTGGGACCGCAGCTCTTTGACCTGATCGAGTCGGTTGCCGCCAAAAAGGAAGTGCCAAAGCGCGTCGTCTCGCAAGAGGGCGTCTTTGAGCAATCCCAGGCCGCCGCTGAGTTGCCAAAAAGACAATACTAAGATTTCATACTGAAGTTCTCAAAGCGGGCGCTCGAACCAAATGGACGAGCGCCCGAATTTTATTGTTATATCGTGACGTGGCTATTCCACTCTTAGAGGTAACGGCTCTCAGCAAAGGGTTTCCCGGCGTCAAGGCACTGGATGCGGTCGATCTGACGGTCCAGGCTGGTGAAATACACGCGTTGATGGGTGAAAACGGTGCTGGTAAAAGCACGCTAATTAAAGTATTAACCGGAGTTTTCCCTCGAGACGCCGGAGAAACGCGTTTGGAGGGGCGGAGTCATTGCGCCAAAGTCGCCGCGCGAGGCGGAAGCGCTCGGGATCAGCACGGTCTATCAGGAGGTTAACCTGATCCCTCACTTGTCGGTCGCCGAAAATATTTGCCTTGGCCGCCAGCCGACCTGGTTCGGCGTCATTCGGTGGGGCGCAATTGCCAGGCGAGCGCGGGCTGCTCTTGCCCGGCTCGACCTCACTCTGGATCTTAAGCGCCAACTCTCTTCGTATTCGATCGCCATCCAGCAGATGGTGGCCATCGCTCGCGCGCTCGATATTTCCGCCAAATTGCTGATCTTGGACGAGCCGACTTCAAGTCTCGATAAGACGGAGGTCGGAGAGCTGTTCAAAAAACTGCGGAAACTTCGGGAAGGCGGTCTCGGAATTATTTTCATCACCCACTTTCTCGAGCAGGTTTACGAAATTTCCGACTTGATCACCGTGTTACGAAACGGTCGGCGAGTCGGTTGTTTCGCAACCAGGGAGCTCCCCCGGATCAAGCTTGTTTCCCATATGATCGGGAAGGACGTGCACGAGGTCGAGGCGTTGGAGCAGAAGCGGGCGAGCACCGCGACGATCCGCTCCGACCAGCCGATGCTCGAAGCGAAAGGTCTGGGTCGGAAAGGGTTCATCCATCCGCTTGATCTCGAAATCAGGCCGGGCGAGGTGCTCGGGCTCGCGGGTCTTCTCGGTTCTGGAAGGACCGAAACGGCGCGCCTGCTTTTCGGCGTCGACCGGCCAGATCAGGGCACGCTCTTGATCAATCGTCGAGCCGTGAGATTTAATTCGCCGCGTGCCGCGATCCGTTACCGAATTGCCTTGACTCCGGAAGACCGGAAAGTGGCCGGGATCATTCCCAACCTCACTGTGCGGGAGAATATTGTTTTAGCGTTACAGGCCAGCCGCGGAACCTGGCGGCGTTTATCGGTTCTCGAGCAGGAAAAACTCGCTGATCGCTTTATTCAATCGCTTGATATCAGGACTCCCAATCGGGAGCAGCTATTGCGGAATCTCAGCGGCGGAAATCAGCAAAAGGTTTTGCTTGCCCGGTGGCTTGCGACGGAACCGAAGTTGTTTATTCTCGACGAACCTACCCGCGGAATAGATGTGGGTGCGAAAGGCGAGATCGAAAAGCTGATCCAATCCCTTCGGCAAGAGGGTCTGGCCGTGCTCTTTATCAGCTCGGAGCTGGAAGAGATTGTCCGGCAAAGTCAGCGCGTGGTGATTTTGCGCGATCGTCGAAAGGTTGGGGAATTGACGGAGGCAGAGATCTCAGAAGAAGCGATTATGCAGTCCATCGCAACTGCAGATATGGAGCGGCCGGCTGCATGATTAATTGGATTTCCGACCTGCTATTCTGGTTATTTTTTGCCGCAATTTTGTATTCGTTGCGCCACCAAAGAATTTTCTGGACGGTTGGTGCGCTTGGGCTGCTCCTGCTTTTCAATCAGTTTTTCACTCCCGGCTTCTTTAATATCCAACTGCTGAACGGGCATTTCTACGGTTCACGGATCGATGTGCTCAACCAGGGAGCGAAAGTAATGCTTTTGTCGCTTGGCATGGTACTGGTGATCGCTACCGGCGGCGTCGATCTTTCGGTCGGTGCCGTGATGGCGATCTCCGCGGCGGTGTCATCCCGGTTGCTGGTCACCGAGCATCAGCCCGCAGGCGTCGCCATTGCCGTTGCTCTGGGCATCTGCGTCTGGTGGCTGGTGCCTGGAACGGCTTGCTGGTCGCGGGGTTCGGAATCCAACCAATCATTGCCACACTGGTGTCTGATGGTTGCAGGGCGCGGCATCGCACAACTGATCACGGAAGGACAGATCATTAACTTCCTCGATCCGACGATGGTCTATCTCGGGAACGGTCACCTCTTCGCTTTGCCATTTACTCTGACGCTCGTCCTCGTGATGCTTTTGCTCACCGTTTTAGCTGGTCCGGCGTACCGCCCTCGGACTGTTTATCGAATCGGTGGGCGACAACTACGAGGCCAGTCGTTATTCCGGGATTAACGCCAAACAGGTAAAGTTTTTGGTCTATACTTTTTCCGGGTTCTGCGCGGGACTCGCCGGCTTGGTGGCGTGCTCAAATATCAAGAGTGCGGACGCAAACAATATCGGCCTGTATCTGGAGTTGGATGCGATCCTGGCTGTCGTTGTCGGTGGCACTTCGTTGCAGGGAGGTCGATTTTATCTCGTGGGTGCCGTTGTCGGTGCGCTCTTTATCCAGACTCTGACCACAACGTTATATGCCCGAAATGTAAGTTCTGATGTCTCTCCCGTGCCCAAGGCCCTGGTGATCATTGCCGTTTGTCTTTTCGAAAGTGATGTGTTCCGCGCGCGAACGGCCAGCTCTTTCGGCCATTAGGAAGGATTCTCAAACCGCTTAGCTCCCGACTACCGCATAAACTCTTTACCGCTCCGAGGCATGATTCGCCTAAACCCTAAATATATTCCGCTCCTCGCGACGGCCGCTGTATTGATTTCGGTCTTTGTCACCGGCTCTTTGCTCTATCCTAATTTCGGCACGCCCCGCGTGATCGTGAACCTGTTAGGCGATAATGCATTCGTCGGCGTCGCGGCCGTAGGAGAGTCATTCGTGATTCTGTCAGGCGGCATCGATCTTTCGGTAGGTTCGATGGTGGCCTTTGTCGGCATACTCATTGCCCGGCTTTTGCAGAGCTGGATGCGACCCGTTCTTGGCCATAGGGATTGCGCTTTTTTTTGGAACCGTCGCCGGAGCTCTCATGGGCTGCCTGATCCACTATTTCGAAATGCCTCCCTTTCTGGTCACTCTCGCCGGCCTTTTCTGTCTGCGCGGCCTCGGCTTTGTGATTCACCCCGAATCGATTGGAATCGACCATCCGTTCTACGCCGCAGGTCTTGCCGCAGCTTTCGATCTTAGTCGCTCCGAAGGCGGTGCTGCCGTTTACCGCCATGTGTTTCCTGGCATCGGTCATCGTTGGAACTTTTATCGCCGGTTTCACCCGATTCGGACGGAATGTTTACGCGATCGGATCGAGCGAAAGTTCCGCTCGATTAATGGGTGTGCCGATCGGGCGGACGAAAATCACGACCTATGCGCTCGCCGGATTTTTTTCCGCCTGCGGAGGAGTCGTTTCGACATTTTATATGCAGTCGGGAAATCCCGCCTCGTTTGTCGGTCTGGAGCTGGATGCCATTGCCGCCGTTGTCATCGGGGGAACGCTGCTCACCGGCGGTGTCGGATATGTCCCGGGAACGCTGATGGGTATCCTTATTCTCGGCCTGATTCAAACGATGATCACGTTCAACGGCACGCTGAATAGCTGGTGGACAAAAATTGTCATCGGGGCCTTCTGTTGACATTCATCGTCTTGCAAAGACTGATCTCCAGACGCGCGGCGCAACCAGTATGAGGTAAATTTGAGATTCACCTCTTGCGAGGCGCAGCATGCTGCCTCTCTTGGAGAACCGTGCACTCACTTAGAGCGGTTCGTACTGACAACTGAACCGACAACTGACTACTGTTCATGGAATGGCTGTTTTGGGCGGTGCTTTCAGCGTTGTTTGCCGGTGCGACCGCCGATCCTGGCAAAAATCGGAGTGGTCGGCGTCAACTCAAATCTGGCCACAGCAATTCGCACGACGGTGATTCTCCTTTTCAGCTGGATCATTGCACTGGCAACCACCAAAAGACAGCGAGCTTTGGTCATTGGGAAAGAAGACCTGGATTTTTCTGATTCTATCCGGCCTCGGTACTGGCCTCTCCTGGCTCTGTTACTTTCGGGCACTTCAGGTTGGGCGAGGTTTCCAAGGTTGCTCCAATCGATAAGCTCAGCGTGGTCGTTGCGATGGCGCTGGCGATCGCGTTCCTCGGAGAAAAACTGAACTTGCGCGAAGGGATCGGTGCCGGACTGATCGTTCTGGGCGCAATCGTGCTCGCTTGGAAATAGGCGGATTCCGGCCGCATCCAAAGCCCTCGAATCGGCGCACTATCGGCAGGGAACCAGTTCGAAATGAACGATCGTATCCAACTTCGATAACAAGTTAAAAAACGACAAGAAATGATCCAGCCACTCAAACCTGTCATCGATTTTCGGAATTCGCTTGATTATGCCTCGGTTCCCGGGCCTTGATCTATGGCCGCGGCTCAAACGCAACGTCCCGCGGTTGACTGGAGCAATTTGATAAAGTCGGCTCCAGACAACCGCAGGAGGTAGCGTGCGAGGCGGACATGCGGTATGACCAGGCCGTCGCAGGTATCCGAGAACGAGTTTGAGGCAAGGTTGATTAACCGAATTGCCGAGGGCGATGATTCTGCGTTTACCGCGCTCTACGAGCGCTTCTCCGCGTCTCTTTATGGAATGGCGTACCGAATGATGAATGACGCCAAAGAGGCAGAGGATGTTTTACAGGAGGGATTCACTTACATCTGGCGCAAAGCGGCCTCCTACGATTCGAGTCGAAGCAGCCCGTTTGCCTGGGCCGTAATGATCGTCCGCAATAAGGCGATTGACCGGCTCCGGGTTCGCCAGCGGTTGGAACGGCTCCGCGACAAAGTCACTGCTGAAGGATCCTTTCTATCAGGACAAAGATGAGACTTCAGCAAATGAACCGACTCTTCGCGAACGAGGTGTACTCGTTCGTTCCGCTCTCCAACAGATTCCGCAGGAGCAGCGACAAGCCTTGGAGCTCTCTTTTTTCGGCGGACTGACTCACGAACAGATCGCTGATCGTCTTGCGACGCCGCTGGGCACGATCAAAGCGCGAATTCGACGGGGTCTTCTTCGATTGCGTGACTGTTTGAAGGAGGGGCTATGATCGACGAGCCCAAACAAGATTTGCTTGTCCAATACCTCCTCGGCGAGTTGGATCCGTCGATGGCCGACAAGGTTCGCGCCGAACTCGAAGCGCGACGTAGAGCTTCGGGAGTTTGCGCACGAAATGGAGGAAGCGTTTGCATCGATGGCCTACGCGGCTCCGCCGATGGCTCCGCCTGCCGGGCTCCCTCAACGAATTCTTCAGGCGGAACGCGAAACGCCGCCGAGACTCTCCGCCAGCGTCCCGACCCAAGATCATCTGGTTGGCCGTGCCCTGGGCGTTGGCAGCCGCTTTCGCCATTGCGTGCGCCGTTCTTAGTCTGGAGCGGACGCGACTGAAGAAAAGATCTACTTTCCCTGCAGGAGAAAGTCCGGAAGCACAGGCACTCGCTGGCGCTTCAACAGAAGAACGACTCAGGTCCGAAAGGGACTTGGCGATGCTGAAGGAGAAAGAATGTGCTGTCAGAACTCAAGATTGCGACATTAAAAGCGCAAGTCGCGGCCTACAAGGGAGGCAACTGCTGTCGTGGTGTGGGACAAGAATCAAAAGAACGGGGTACTCCAATTGGAAAAATTGCCTCCGCCCGCACCGGGAAAAGATTATCAACTATGGGTGATCGACCCGAAAAATCCCGCAACCCGTCAGCGCCGGGATCCTGTCGGTTCCCAACGACGGACTCATCCGGACAAGTTTCCATCCCGCTGCTCCGGTCGAGTCTGCGGATGCATTTGCCATCAGCGTCGAGAAAACAGGCGGCGCTCCCAAGCCGGAGGGCCAAATTATTCTCGTCGGCAAGTAAGCGAAATTCAGGGAGTCAAGAAGTTCAAGCGGCCGGACGATTTACGGATCGTGAAGCCGTAATGCCGAAGCAATCGGCCGCTCAGGCGTACGTCGAAACCGGGCATACGCGCGTTGGATTCTATCGACATTCTCAACCGGATCTATACGCCAAGTCTTCGAAACTGTTTCTTGAATCTCAGATTAGCTTGACTTCCTCGGCTTCACTGGCTTTGAAATATTTCGGGTTGCCGATCGAGATGAAAATAACTGCGACACAGCTCGGCGCTGCGGAAATCAGGCGCACCTTTTCCTGGGTGGACATCGTCGTCCTGCTCGGCGTCTTCGGTCTTGCCTGGACTATTCTCCATTTTGGTCATGGGATGGTTGTTCATTTCGACGAAAGTCAGTCTCCCGCAATCTCGACCGATATTCGAAACATTCCTTACTATGCGGGACGGACAGTCCTAAGGATGTGGATCGCGTTCGGATTCTCGTTCCTGTTCACATTCTCCGTTGGCTATGCTGCCGCGAAAAACCGCATCGCGCGCTCTATAATTCTGCCGGCGCTTGACATCTTACAATCCGTCCCTGTCCTCGGGTTTTTGTCGATAACGGTTACTGGCTTTATGGCTCTCTTTCCGGGGAGTTTGCTCGGAGTAGAATGTGCGAGCATCTTTGCGATTTTTACGGGCCAGGTATGGAACATGACCTTTGGCTTTTATCATTCGATGGTCACGATTCCGAATGATCTGCAGGAGGCTGCAACCAACTTTCGGCTTTCGCCTTGGCAGCGGTTCGGAACGCTCGAAGTGCCTTCGTCGATGCATAGCCTGATCTGGAATTCCATGATGTCTTTTGGAGGCGGTTGGTTCTTTGTGGCTCAAAGCGAGGCGATCACGGTTTTGAACAAGAATATCAAGCTGCCGGGGCTCGGCTCCTACATGGCAACGGCGGTCGAAAAGGGAGACAACACCGCCGCCGTCTGGGCGATCGTTGCCATGCTCGCGGTCATTCTGGCTTCGGATCAGCTCGTCTGGCGACCTCTCCTGGCATGGGCGGACAAGTTCAAGATGGAGCTGGTCGAGTCTGGCCAGGCGCCTGAGTCCTGGCTCTACAGCTTCCTTCGACGTGCCTATCATCTTTCCCGTGGATCGAAGAAAAAATTCTGCAACCCGTCGCGGACGCTTTCATTCGGCTTAAAAAAAAGACAGGCACGATAGAGGTCATACCCGAAAATCCGAGGAAAATGGCCGTCCGATGGATTCCGCGAATACTTGGGCGGCGATCGCTGGATTGTGGCTTGCTTAACAGGTCGTTCTCGGAGTGATTGCGGCCATCGACGCGGTTTACAATCACGTTAGCCTGGGTCAATTCGGTCATCTCTGTTTCCTGGGATCGTTAACCATGGGGCGAGTCACCTTGATGACCATTTTGGCGACTTTGATCTGGACTCCGATCGGGGTGTGGATCGGCTCTAAACCTGATATCGCGCGCATTGCTCAGCCGTTTGCCCAAATAGCTGCTTCATTCCCGGTCAATATGACATTTCCCTTTGTGGTTGGTTTTTTCGTCGCGGCGCACATTGGAATCAATTGGGGCAGCATTCTCCTGATCGCGATGGGCACTCAGTGGTATATTCTCTTTAATGTCATCGCCGGTGCCATGGCGATCCCAAATGACCTCAAGGAGGCGGCCAGAACGTACAGATTAAGTGGCTGGGCAATATGGCGCACCTTGATTTTGCCGGCGATTTTCCCGTTCTGGGTCACTGGTGCCTGCACGGCAGCCGGAGGGGCATGGAACGCCAGTATTGTCGCCGAAATCGCCACATGGGGTAACACGACACTGAAGGCGGACGGTCTCGGCGCCTATATCGCCGAGGTCACACAGAAGGGGGATACGCCGATGATCATCTGCAGCATCGCGGTGATGTGCATTTTTGTCGCAACTACCAACAAACTGGTTTGGCGCAGGCTTTACGGGTATGCCGAGAAACGTTTCCATCTGGATTGAAGGGCATGACAACAGCACTTAAACCAAACTCGGCGAGCGACTGGCTGCCCAACGGCCCGTGATCGCCGAACTTTGTAATATCACGAAAACGTTCTCCGTCGGAGGTAGCCGTGAACTCAAGGTGCTGGATCAGATCGACCTGGCAATCCACGAAGGAGAATTGTTGGCGCTGCTCGGCCAATCTGGTTCGGGAAAATCGACGTTGCTGCGTTGTCTGACCGGTTTGACGGCGCCGACGAGTGGTCGCGTAATGGCTTATGACAAGGTTCTGGATGGCATCAATCCATACGCTTCGATTGTTTTCCAGACTTTTGCCCTCTACCCGTGGCTTACGGTGGAGCAGAACGTTGCCGTCGGGTTGATGTCGAAACTGCTTAGCCGGGCGGAAAAAGAGGCGGCGGTCGAAAAGGCGATCGATCTGATCGGACTCAACAACTATCACGACGCCTATCCGCGCGAAATCTCGGGAGGCATGCGGCAGCGAGTGGGTATTGCCCGGGCCCTGGTGGCCGAGCCAAAAATTCTTTGCCTGGATGAAGCCTTCAGCGCTTTGGATGTTCTCACCGCCGAAAACCTCCGCAACGAAGTGGTGACGCTTTGGAAGGAGCAGGCGACCTCGCTGAAGAGCATCTTCATGGTGACGCACAACATTGAAGAAGCTGTTGAAATGGCCACCCGCATTTGCGTCCTGTTTCCGCATCCGGGCCGTCTCGGTCTGGTCATGGAAAACAACCTTGCGTATCCGCGAAACCCGCATGATCCGGAATTTGAGCGGTTGGTCAACGTGATCCACGAAACGATCACAATGCAGGCCTTGCCGGATCATCCGCCGGAGCCGCCGCCGGTTTCCGGCAGACCCATCTCTCGAGCGCGAGCCCGGATGGAATCAATACCAACCGTTCCTGTAGGACGGATTCTTGGCTTGCTGAGCATTCTGCAGGATCATCCGGAACTGGATAATATTTACGATATCGCGAACGAGATCGGAAAAGACTACGGCGAGACCATTTCACTCGTCAAGGCGGCGGAGATTCTCGAGTTCGTCGATACGCCTAAGGACGAGGTGCGTTTTACCGAGCTTGGCAAGAAGTTCATCGATGCCGACAGCGACACGCGCAAACAGATGTTCTCTGAACAAGTTCAAAAACTCCGCTTGTTCCACATCATTCTCGCCTATCTGGAGGTGCAGGAGGAAATCGATCGCGAAACTGTGATGAAAGATATCTCGACTGCTCTGCCCTACGAGAACCCCGAAAAAGTACTCCAGACCATGATCGCATGGGGAAGATATGCCGGTCTGATGGACTACGATGCGAACACCGAGATGGTCACCAGACCGGAAAAAGAGATGGAGAAAGAGGAAGAAAAAAAGGAAGAAGTGGTCAGCTGAGATGTCAGGAGTTGCAGAAGTCGCAAACAATCGCAGGCCTGAGTCGATTGCTTGCCTAGCAATCCTCTTCGGCGGCCGGAATCTGCTCCTGAGCCTGCGTACCCGGATAATTCACCTTGGCATCGCCGGCTCATTCTGCAATATCTGACTCCTGCATTGGCCGCAAGATGAATTTTTCCGTGGCCAACGGACAGCGGCGGCGGGCAAACCACCAGACGCCCATGAGGTCGAGCAACGGCTTCCATAAAAATTGCCGAACTCCATATTTTGATTTTCCTCCGCTCCTTGGCCGATGATGGACCGGAACCTGGCGGAGTGTAAATCCCGCACTAATTGCCAGGGCCGGGATAAACGAATAAAGCGTTCGCATCGGGATAAACGCGTCGATAACGCGCCGATGGAACGCTTTGATGCCGCACCCGCTGTCGGCGACACCGTCTCCCAGGATTCGGCTTCGCGCCGCATTGGCAAGCCGGGACATACCCGACGGGCAAATGTGTCCCGGCGCTCCACACGGATGCCGACGACCATGTCGACTTCGTCTGAGCGGCGCGAGGACCTTCGGTATATCCTGCGGATCATTCTGGCCGTCGCCGTCCAATAGAATCACGACCTGTCCGCGAGGCGCGCTTCATACCGTAATAGAGAGCAGCTGCCTGACCGCAATTTCGGGAAAGCCGGATCAACTGGCCCTGCACTCCAATTTTCAAACTGGTTGCTCGATGATTTCCGCCGTGCGATCCGAGCTCCCGTCGTCCACCATGAGAAGCTCATAGTCAGCTGCGCCAGGTTTTCAGCAAATTCGCTCAAGCTCATCCAGCAGGCTCCCGACAACGTCTTCCTCATTGTAGACCGGGATCACAATCGAATATTCGGTTCTTCTCGTGATGCGGAGCCGGTTGCAGTGTAGCATTCATTGGAAACTAGGAATCAGGTTTGTTCCCTCGGCGACAAATCGGCGGATGCGCAAGGAAAAAGCTTTTATCTTCGGATTGCGCCAGGATTTTTTTGATCCGGAGGCATTCGGCGTCAGAACGCCGTACTGCTGATGCACCGCAAGGGTTGCCGTTTTAAAGTTGCATGCGTGGCCGCGCCTTCTAGATTCGTCAGGCGAGAATCGGCCTCTGGCCTTGCGAAACATGGTAGCGCACAGTCTCGACTAAACGTTGATGTAGCCAGGAAACAACAGCCAACTGACTTGCGGCGACGTCACCTAATATGCGAGACGGTACACTAGGATGGGTACAACGAATTCAGCGATTTCAACGGCAGCCCAGAAGGTCAGCCTCGGCCGAAGCGGCCAGAATCTGATTTTAAGATTCGAAGGAGACTGGAATATCCGTCGATACCCGGCATGGCGAAATTGAAAGCGTGTTCTCGGAACTTGATCGGGAAGGTCCGGCCGAGGCACTCCAGATTGACATGTCCCATGTCGGTTCCTGGGATACCAGCCTCTTGATCGTTGTCGCTCGTGCAGAAGAATGGTGCCGGAAACACAAAGTAAAATTTGTGCACGAATCGCTTCCGGCAAATGTTGCAAGTTTGGTTGCCATTCCGAAGAGGTCCCGGAGCAGAAGACGGGACGAGGAAGCAAAAAATCTGTCGTCCTTTTTCGCAATCCTCGGAAGCAAGACGATTGCCGCCTTTGAAGGAATTGAGTCGGCCCTGCAATTTACCGGCGAGACCGTTCTCAGTCTTGGACGAATTCTGCGCGGAAAGGCAGCCTTCGACTGGCGGCTGTTCTGGCTCACCATGCAGGAGTGCAGTGCTCAAGCATTGCCGATCGTCGGGATGATCAGTTTCCTCACCGGACTCATCTTTGCCTTCGTGGGCGCTCTTCAACTTCGTCAATTTGGCGCAGGGATCTACGTCGCCAATTTGGTCGCGGTGGCTATGGCGCGCGAAATGGGTGCAATTATGACCGGGATAATCATGGCCGGCCGCACAGGCGCGGCATTTGCCGCCCAGATCGGCAGCATGAAGGTCTCCGAAGAGATCGATGCACTCCGAACGCTGGCGATCTCGCCCATGGATTTTCTGGTCATGCCCGCGACTGCTGGCGCTCTTTCATGATGATGCCTTTGCTGGTGCTTTACTCCGATTTCGTCGGAATCCTGGGAGGCGCATTTGTCGGATTAAGCTTTTTGGGAATCTACATGGACACAGTACTGGGCCAGACAGTCGGTTCCATGGGCCTGGTTGACATTGCAACCGGCCTGGTAAAAGGCGCTGTATTCGGTGTTATCGTCGCCATAGCCGGATGCGAAAGGGGAATGAAATGCGGAAATGACGCTGCCGCGGTCGGCAACGCGGCAACATCGGCCGTCGTTTTAGGGATCACCTGGATCGTGGCTTCGGATGCAATCATAGATGTGATCCAGGAAGTATTGAAACTGTAGTAGTCCGGTTAACTATCGGAGATCTCATTTTCGTGATTCCCGACGAAAAACCAACGACAGAAGCGCCAGCGGCCCGCTGGCGCCGATTCCCAGGAGAATCAGCCTCCCGCCAGCAATCGAGGTGAGGGGCTTGAAATGGCCTACGGCTCGTATGTTCTCATGCGGGACATCAATTTCACAGTTGCACGCGGCGAAATCATGGTCATCATGGGAGGCAGCGGCTGCGGGAAGAGCACTCTTCTCAAATATCTCATCGGACTCGAAGGAGGTGGAAAAAGGGGAGATTTTCTACTCGGGGACGAAGCTTTTCGAAGGCTCTCGCGGAGGAAAAGGAAGAGATGCAAAGAACCTTTGGTGTGCTTGTACCAGGGCGGCGCCTTATGGAGTTCGCTCACCCTCGCAGAGAATGTTGCTCTCCCTTTGGAGCAGTACACAGACCTTTCTCCCAAAGAATTGATGGAGATAGTTTCCATGAAGCTCGCGCTGGTGGGCTTGAAAGGATTCGAAGAATTTTATCCTTCGGAGATCAGCGGCGGCATGCGTAAGCGAGCAGGGCTCGCAAGGGCGATGGCGCTTGACCCGGCACTGCTCTTTCTTTGACGAACCTTCCGCCGGCTTGGATCCGATCACCTCCCGTCGGTTGGACGAGCTGATTTTGCGACTCCGGGACAGTCTCGGAACCACAATCGTCGTGGTTACCCATGAACTACCTTCGATTTTCACCATCGCGGATACATCGATTTTCCTCGACGCGGAAACTAAAACAGTGATTGCCCATGGCAATCCCAGAGAGTTAGTCAAAGAGGGAAAGAGCGATCCGAAGGTTCGGGAATTTCTGTTGCGTGGTGATCCCGACAAAACGCCATCGGTCTGCCCAGGGAGAAACAACCTGCGAAAGCCGCGAATCTGGCGGACATGGTTAGACCAAGTTCAAGACAAATATTCCAATGAGTCAAAAAGCGAATCCCACCTTGATTGGCGCCTTTGTTTTTGGTGCAATTGTTATAGCAATCGGGGCGGTCCTATTTTTTGGCTCGGCCAATCTTTTCGCAAAAAAACAATCATTCGTCACTTATTTTAATCAATCGGTCAACGGACTGGGTGTAGGTTCGAACGTCAAATATAAGGGCGTTACGGTCGGCAAGGTGACCAAGGTTCAAGTTAAATTTCAGGGCGTCGAGTGAAGCCGCCAATTGTAAAAGTGCTTGTACGAGATCAACACGGATAATCTGTTGAACAAATATGGACTATCAATCAATATTATCCGACCGGAAAACTCATGATAAGGCGGTCGCGGATGGGTTTCGAGCGAAGTTGGATTTCGAGAGTTTGATCAGCGGCCAATTATTTATCGCCTTGGACTTTTTTAAGGATGCCGCGTCCGCGGATCTACACGAAGAGGGAAGATTCAGGTCCGTTTGAAATCCCGCCTCAGCCGTCCGATATCGATGCGATTCTTGCTGACCTGACCAAAGCGATCGGAAATATGGGGAAGGTCGATTTCGCGACCTTGGCGACGGATGTTCAATCGCTTGTGGTCAGTGCTCAGAGCGGAATTGATTCGATGCACCTGGAGCAGTTGGGAACCTCGTTGAACAAAGCGTCCGATTCGGTATCGAATCTGTTTAACGGAGATCAAGTGAAAAGCGCGCTTGCCAGCGTCCACGAATCCTTCGATCAACTAACGGCAACTCTGAAGAGCCTTAATCCTGCGATCGCCGATCTGAAACCGACGCTTGAGCGGGCAAAGGGCGCGCTTTCAAATCTGCAAAAGAGTACGGCGGAGCTGAATCAAATACTCAAACCCGACTCCAGTCTTCGGTATCAGCTCGATAGTCTGCTCTCCGGGATCAACGCGGCTGCTGCCTCTATCCAGCAACTTATCCGATTTTTTGCAGCGTCACCCGAACTCCATTCTATTTGGTCGAAAACCAGCTAACGCCAATCAACCTTGAACCGCTATTCCACCTTCAGAACTACTGTCACTGCATTGATAAGCATGTTGTTTGTCAGTTGCGCGGCGGTCGAGCCATTGCCTAGCTACTTTTTACTGAGCAATGCATCTGCGAGGAAAAGCCGCTCCGGTCAGTCCGGGGGCACCGTCGTCTTTGTCCGCCGCGTTGATGTACCCGCGTATCTTGAAAAGGGCCGCTTGGTGATGATGAAGGGAGGAATTCAAGTGGACTATGCGGCTACAGCGCGCTGGGCGGAACCATTGGATCAAGGTGTAGCTAGAGCTGTGGCAGAGGATCTTAGTCGGAATTCCCGGATCAGAGCTTATGGATTTTCGCCGGGGGCGCCTCCGGCGGACCAGAACTATAACGTGTGGATTCGACTCGAACGTTTCGAAGGAACAGATGACGGACAGGTCATTCTCCGCGCCCACTGGATAGTTTCAACGGCGGACAGCTCGGCGCCGATTGCCAGCCGGACAGTCGACCTGCGGCAGCATGGCTGGAAACCTGGAGATTATCCGGGTTTGGTTCGGTTGCTCAACGAGGAAATCGCGGAGATGAGCCGGCAAATCGCACGTGCTATTCCGTAATGAAAGTTCTGAACGATCTTCGTGAGGGGCCGACTATTTGGCGTTCTTTGCTTCTCATCTACGGGGCGATCGATGTCCGGCTACGCTTTCAACGGGGAAGTTCACAGCCCTTTATTCATTTCTTGACCGATACAGAAGTGAGCGATGGGGTCAGTTCCTTTCAAGCGTTTCCTTCGTTGGTTGAAGAACTTACTTCCGGGAGAGCGAGCGTCCGGTATGACATCCACAGAGCTGAAAGATGCCTCACTTCTTTGACGCATATGAGCGAAGGCATGTACTGGCCGTCGCCAACCGATACGCGGGAGGAGATCGACCGTTTGGCTGCGCCGGGTTCCTTTGAGTCAATCTTCGTTCTTTGGCCGCAGCAGAATTTAAAGGATGGGACTTCTGTCCGAACTGCGGGTTGGGGGTTGGGTATGGCTGCTTCCGCTTGGTCAAACGGTGCGACATACGCCACCGTTGGAAACACGGAATCGTGGAGATGGCGGGTTCCGATTGTCGGCGAAGTATGGCTCCATGAGTGGCTTCATGGTGCTTGCGCCTTCTTCGCCGGCCAGGGTTATATGATGCCCGATGGAGACGCGGACGGTGGCGCACGACATGGATATACCCAATCCCGAGTTTCCGGGTGGACTGACTACTATCGCGATTTGATGTCCGGCAACGTGCTCGATGCGGGCACGTCAACCGGAATACCCCTCGACGCGTGGCGGTACAAGCCAGTCTAACGGCGCCAAAAAGTGGATGTGAAACTCCCCTACGTCTTGGGACACGAAAATGCCGGATGGGTGGAGGAACTGGGTAAAGGGGTCGATGGCTTTAAAAAAGGGGATCCAGTCATTTGTCATCTTTTGATTTCAAACTGCCACGCGTTGGAGGCCAGACGCGGGCATGATATGCACGTGGAAGGCAGCGAGTTCCCTGGCATCAATACCAACGGCGGCTACGCGGAACTGTTGCGGACCGGGGCGAGTTCCCTGGTAAGGTTGCCAAAGACTCTGGCTCCCAAGGATGTTGCTCCCCAGGCAGATGCGGGCTTGACTGCTTATCATGTAGCCAAGAAAGCCGCCGGTCATCTTCTTCCCGGGGAACGTGTGGTAGTAATTGGCGTGGGCGGGCTCGGTCATATCGGAATCCAGGTTCTGAGCGCCCTTTGCTCCGCCGACATTATCGCTTTAGACCGGTCGGATATCGCGCTCGCCTTGGCGAGAGAATGTGGGGCTCAGCACATCGTCAAGGCCGATGAAAACCAGGTGGAAGCAGTCTTGGCGTTGACTGAGGGAAAAGGTGCGGAAGCGGTCATCGACTTTGTCGGAGAAGGGAACGCGATCGCAAACGGGCTGGCGATGACGCGGAACAACGGAGCCTATTACATAGTGGGTTACGGGGGTGAGATCAGGATATCCGCGCTTGATATGATAACCACGGAGCGAAGAATAATCGGGAATCTCGTCGGGAACTATGCAGAGTTAGTGGAACTCATGGAGTTAGCCAATCGGGGGAAGGTCCATCTGGCCACAAAATATTACAAGCTCGATGAAGCTAACCAGGCGTTGCACGATCTGAACAATGGCAAGGTCAGGGGCCGCGCCGTTTTGATACCTTAACTTAGCAACTCAAACAGACCATTATGTTTACTACAAAATCCGGAGAGAAAATATTTGTCGTCGACGCCCACACCCATCTGTGGGACGGTACCCCTGCTAACCAGAAAAACATTCACGGAAAGCAGTTCATCGACTGCTTTTACGACTATCATCATTTGGGCCCGGATTCTTATATCTGGCCGAAAGAGAAATTCGAACGTTATACCGAAGAGGATTATGTCAAGGACGTCTTCGAAGAAGGCTACGCCGATGTTGCGATTTTTAATCCACAATATCTTGGCGACTTCTATTACGATGGATTTTCAAACCTGAAGAGAAATGAGGCGTTCAGACAACAACATCCGGATCGCATCATCGCAAACGGTTTTTGGGATCCGCGGAACGGAGAAAATGGTCTGGAGCTGCTCGAGAAAGACGCCAAAACCTATAACTGGAAGGGTGTAAAGCTATACACCGCCGAATGGCACGGTGATTCCAAGGGTTGGAAACTTACCGATCCTTGGGCAATTCAATACTTGGAGAAATGCCGGGAGCTGGGCATTAAGAATATCCACGTGCACAAGGGGCCGACCATTCGGCCGCTCAACAAGGATGCCTTTGACGTTGCGGACGTGGACGAGGCGGCGACTAGCTTCACTGATCTCAACTTTATCGTTGAACATGTAGGTCTGCCGCGGCTCGAAGACTTTTGTTACATCGCGGCACAGGAGCCGAACGTTTACGCCGGTCTTGCGGTCGTTACGGCATTGATTCACAAGCGTCCCCACTATTTTGGGGAGATACTCGGTGAATTGCTATTTTGGTTAGGAGCCGATCGCATTCTGTACGGCAGCGACTACGGGATCTGGAGCCCGAAATGGATTGTTGAGAAATTTATGAACTATGATTTGCCGGCGGATGTTACGGCGGAAACCGGCCAGACTCTTACGATTGATGTCAGAAGAAAGATCATGGGCGAGAACGCTGCTCGACTCTATGGCATCGATATCGCTGAACGTTCCAGAGAACTCGGACTTGCGGTGCCGCAAAAGGTAGAGGCAATGGCTGCCGTAGCGTAGTTGAAATTCAATCCCTGGAATCGGATGGCTAGCGGTGATCGAACGCAGGAGGTCTGGTCGGCGCTCAACACAGTGACCGACCCTGAGCTTGATGAGTCTGTAACGTCGCTTGAATTCGTCACTTCGGTAGAAATCCGGCCCGGCGACAGCGTTCACATAGCGTTCAGGCTGCCGACCTATTGGTGCGCCCCAAATTTTGCTTTCCTCATGGCCAGCGATATGCGGGATGCGGTGGCTGAAATCTCCTGGGTGCGGAACGTAAATGTTGAGTTACTCGATCACTTCAGCGCCGACTTGATCAATCGCGGTGTCGCCCTGAGGCAGGACTTCCGCGACGCCTTCCCTGGCGAGACCGATGGCGACCTCAGCGCCATCCGGCAAAAATTTCTAGGGAAAGCCTACCAACGGCGGCAGGAGCTGTTGTTGCGCCACCTGACGGGAAACGGTATTGAACCGGCTTGGTTGGCAAAAGCAAGTTTTCGGGAACTTCTCTTGTTGCCGCTGGAGGCGGAAGGCATCGCCTTTCGGAATCTTTACGTTTTCAGCTGGCGGAGAATTCATGCCCGCGGCACAGACGATAGCTTGGCATTCACATCCGTTGAAGGAGCCGCGCTTGACCCGGATGATTTCAAAAATTATCTGCGAAGAGTAGCGAGCGTTCGTCGGAACGCGGAGTTCAACGCCTTTATCTGCCGCGGGTTGCTCGAATCCCGCAAGGCGACCCTGAGCTATAATAGCAAGTCAGGAGCAAGAGCCAGGAGTCAGGATGGCCCAGGGCGCAGTCAGGACTTTACCACGCCTGAGGGGTCGAGCCACGCCTGAGGGGTCGTATCTAAAAATATAATAATTGAAAACGCTTCGTGACCTTGCTGGAGGTGCAATATTTATGTTTTTAGATACGACCCCCAGCGGGCGACGCAGATGATATTTTACCAACTCGGCGGCCTGCCGATCCGGTGATCGATGCCCCGGAGTTTAGAAAAGTCCCCGCCGGCTTTACAGCATAACATTCTATAAATATGCTTTTTCAGCAGAATCAAAATATAAATATAATAGTTGAAACCGATTGGCGACCTTGTCAGTTCTGTTTGGAGCCGCAATATTTATCTTTTTAGATACGACCCCACGAACCCAACGGAGGAGGGCCGCCCGGTGGGAGGGGCCTATTGGCGCGCAGCCGCAACAGTGTTACGATGTTCGGACGGTGCCTTGCGCCTTCTGATTCCTAGATTCTGACTTCTGGCCCCCGACTCCCAGCTTCTGGCTTCTCGCCTCGGTTACGGCAGCAACATAAAGGCTGCTGCCATGATAATCGTCGGGATAATTGCTGCTAGCGCGAGCGCCGCAGGAGAAATCCCGTCCTTGCCAAAAGACGACGCCAGGATCGATTGACCAGCCGGATTCGGCGCGTTCGCAATCACCGTCAACCCTCCGCCGGACACGGCTCCGGCTACGACCGCGTATTTCAACGACGGAGAGAAACCCGGCACCAGCGACGCTAGATAAGTGATCGCTGCATTGTCGTTGAATGCAGTCAGGACAATTGCGCCGATCATTAATGGCCATTCCGTCAATCCGCTCAGGACGGGAGCGATCCACCACTTTTGGCAACCGCCATGGATGACCAGCGATGCGAGAAAGAACCCGACCAGCATCGGCCCGCGCAAACGGATTACGCCCTGGTGACGGCTGGTTGCTTCCACAAAGGCCAGGAAGAACAGAAAACCCAGGACCACGAACGCAGCGTGATGGGCCGTATAGACCGTCCAAATGAGAAAAAGAATGTGCACGATCGTGATCTGTACCGGGACAGGCCTCCGCTTTTCTTTGTCCTCCGTATGCGGAGGCTTCAGTTGCGAAAACTCCTTCCGGAACCGCAGGTAATAGACAATGTTCGCCGCAATAATACCCAAAGCCGCCTTCCAGCCAAAATTGACGAGCATGAAATGCAAGTCCCAATTCCACTTTGTCGCGACCATGACCACCGGCGGCGCTGCAAAATGAGTAAGAGTTCCGCCAACTGAGATATTGACGAACAGAAGTCCCAGGGTCGCGTAAGCGAGGGCTTTGCTCGGCTTGAGCGCGTAGAATTTCTGTCGAAGAACGAGTGCGCAAATTGTCATCGCGGCAGGCTCCGTGATGAAAGAACCTAGCAAGGGTCCCAATGTTAGAATGGAAAGCCACCACGCTCCTGGCGTCGAACCGCCCAAGGCCGCCAGCTTTGCCAACCAGTTTTCCGTTAAACGCAGGATCGGTCTGGAACTCGCAATCGCCATAATTACAACGACGAAAACGGGTTCGGCAGCATTCAAGCTTGTAACGTACCCGACCAGCGCCGGCCATCCCTTCATCAGAACCGCGGCGATAAAAAGTGGTACTAACCAGATGCCAAAGACCGCCTCGACCTCCCCCATGAAATGAAAGAACTGCGCGCGGAATTGCAAAACATCACGACGCCGCGCGATTGATGGATCCGTGGCCTTCTCCTGACTTTCCAAAGATTCAAATTCACGTCGACAGGCATGAGCGATATGCATGAATCTCGCGGTCAGGAACGTATGGAGAATTGCGCAAAAGAAAATGATCGTTCCGACCAGGTTAAAAGGGTCAACGCCGGCGCGGTAAGCCAGCTTCTGCACAAGTCTGGGTATCTGATCGTCGTGATAGTCTTCGAGTGGTTTCGGAAAACTCAGCTCGGCATGAGCCGCATCGGGAGCGGAGGCAGCACAAGCAGGCTCAATGTGGCCGCCAAACAGAATGATCGTCAGGAGAAATCCGAGAGTTCGCATATAAAAGTTCTAAACCATAACGTCGGGCGTTACGTCAGGCGTCCTCTTCCACAGCGACGAACAAAAAATCCAAATGACCGAATAAGCCGCGAAGATGAGCGCTCCGAGCGGCTGCACCGACATGGAATACGGATTCTTCTTAAGACCGAAGAACGCGTTCAGGATGAGGCCCGCGAGCAGCAAGCCGTAAGAGAGACAGATCAAAACGCGCATCCACGAAGGGGTGATTTGGGAAAAAGCTTGCACCAAAGCGAACGATAACGCCGGCGCGATCATGGCATACGTAGCATCCTCCGTAGCAGGTCCGAAAAGAAGCATCCAGCAGGTTCCTAACGTGAAGACGCAAATGAGCAGGCGCTCTTCAGACCAGTGCCGGAGGCGTCCGATCAGACATGTGGCGGCCGTTGCGGCGCCGGCCAGAATTTGTACCACTAGAAACACGGAAGAACTCAGATTGATCTGGAACATCTTTAAAATCATGGCGAAATCGCGTGGCGCAATATCCATATTCATCCGGCGATCATCGGCAGCTCTGGAGCTGAACCAGCGTTGATATTGTTCGAGGACATAGTTAGGGTGCTGGAGAATAAATGGTAGTGCTCCCATCAGGATCAGTGTCAGGGCGAGACGCCAACCCAGTGCGCGGGGATAGACTAACACTAGCAACAATCCAATGGAGAGCGGATAAATCTTAAGGTAGGCGGAAACTCCCAGGCAAATGGCTGAGAGCGTCCATCGCCTGTAGAACGCACCAAGGATCGCGATCATCGATAATCCGATAGTCAATGGATTGATCTGACCGTTGTTAAAGTTACCGAGGGAGAGCGGGAGGATAAGCAGAAAAACCAGCCAGGTGGATGATTTTGGCATCCGTTCGAGTATTTCCGCCCTTAGCCACCAGAAAATCGCGCCGACGAAAACAGCAGCATTGATCAACCGCCAGAGCAGCGCGCCCAGCGACAGCGGCAACCAGGAAAACAGGACAAAGAACGCGGCGATCAAGGGACTGTAGACAAAGCCCCGGGTATAGGAATAGAGCGGTTGGGACTCGATCCACTTTCGCCCGGCGTCGTAGTAAGTCACGAAAACGTCATGGGAACGGAACATCAAGCCGACCCGGAGACAAATGACTAGCAGGACCGCCACCCACAGCCCGATCACGACGGCGGAAAGCAAGCTCCGGTTTTTCGGTTCAATGCGTTGTCTCATGGGTAGCCTGATTTCCGGTACTCTCTGCGCGGGCGGCTCCCTCAAGGAGCACCGCGTCCGTAGCCTCCGGCTGAAAGCGGACCCGGAGTGCCCAAATTTGAGCTCGCACGCCTTGGCGTCCACAATGAATCGTTCAGTAGCCAGAAAAGACAGTAACCCAGGAAGACAAGCGCTGAAAGCGGTTGAATTGAAAGTGCCAGGAATGTTTTGCAATGAGGCATGAAGCTCGATCGCATCACGGCCAACAGCTGCAGAGCAAACGCGGCCACAACCCAGGCACGAAGCCACGCCGGCTGATAAGCGCTAAACGATTGGACCAGCGCGAGAATGGTGGGCGCGGCCAGAAGGATATAAGTGTATGATTCTGTCGCTGGGCCACAAAGAGTCATCCAGATCGAGGCGAGACAGAACAGGCCGACCAGCACGCGATGTGTTGCCCAGCCTTTGGCAGTCTGAATGGCACAGAATAAGGCCAAGGCAGCTGCTGTTCCCAATTGGATCAAACGGTAGATCGTTGGTGCCGCCGGCACATGGCCAAACCGTCGAACCAGAAACCAGAGATCCAAGGGCAGCTTTTCGATCGGCCAATTTCTACGGTCATCGGACGTCCGAGTTGAGATCCAAGCGTGGTATTGGTCAGCTACGTAAGACCAGTGCTGAAAGAGAAACGGAGCGATACTCAGCAACAGAAGAGCAGTGACCAACCGCCATCCGAAACGCCGAGGCGCGATAACGCACACCAGTAGTCCGACAGCAATCGGATAGACTTTAAAGATTGTTGCGATTGCAATGCACAGCGCCGCGCTGTTCCAGCGCTCAACGCGAGCGGCGGCGATCGCCAACATGAGGAGACCTGCAACGAGAGGATTCGCTTGGCTGATATCCAGGTTGCCGAGGGCCAGAGGTGCCAGAAGAAGATAGCTGATGCCGAAATTCCGCTGGTTAATGCCAGGGAAAAGATCTGCCCTCAGAACCGCCGCCAGACCCCCGAGCAATACCGCCGCATTCAGAAGTAGCCAAAGAATGCTTCCGAGGGCGAATGGAAAGCAGGTGAACGGCGCGAAAAACACCGCGACTGCGGGACTATAAACGAAGCCCATCCATTGGGTGTAAACACTTTCGCCATGGATCCAATGCAGTCCCGCCAAGTTGTAGGTGCCGAAGGAAGTGCCGCGGTGCGAAAGAAGCAAGGTGCGCACGAATACGACTAGCAGCGCCACCGTCCAAACAATGCAGGCGCCGGTATTCCAAAAGCCAGCCGTCTTCAAATTCTCGGTCCAAGAGGATCGGATCGTTGCTGCCATAAGGTCAGAGCTGCCAGATTTAAAGCCCAAGTTTCCAGCTCACGGAGTTCGGATTACCCTGCTTTTCGAAGCGACGCCAGAGGAAATGTCGGGCGCGAAAAAGAGGGTTGCCCAAGCCGGTGAATGAACTTAAAGGTCTTTCCTGCTTGTTGATAACCCCAAGGCAAGCCGGCTGACAGCAGCTGTTACACTATGGGACTTCCACTCGATACCCGGACGTTGCAATTCATCGACCGGTGGATTGGCATGCTTGTATGCGGCGTGTTAAGTCTGGTGCGGCTTCTGGTGAGCGTTCGTTCTAGTGAGAACCTCCCACGCAAGCCGACCAGGATTTTGTTCGTTAAATTTGCCGAGCAAGGTTCGACGGTGCTCGCCTATCAGGCGATTTCCCGCGCAGTCGAGATGGTAGGGAGAGAGAATATCTACTTCCTCGTTTTCCAGGAGAACCGTTTTATTCTCGATTTGATGAACCTTATTCCAAAAGAGAATGTCATCACTGTCAGCCACAAGAATCTCTTTGATGCCGGTTTGAATGCATTGCGAGCGCTAAGCCGGATCCGCCAACTCGAGATCGATTCGGCGATCGACCTGGAATTTTTTTCGCGCTCATCGGCGGCATTGACATTTCTATCCGGCGCAAAATCCCGGGTCGGTTTTCATACCTTTTTCGGCGAGGGCCCTTACCGCGGAGACTTGATGACGCATCGGTTGCTCTACAATCCTTACATTCATACAAGCCAGAACTTTCAGCTAATGGTGGAGGCATTAGAGAGAGTACCTGACAGGCTCCCGACGTTTGAGGGCGTTGTGCCGTCTGAAAACGCCGTCTCGCCGCAATTCGTCGCTCCAGCGGCTGACCGGGAAGAGGTACGTGCGATCATACGGCGTGAAAGTGGTCAGGAGATCGAGCCGCTCCTGATTCTATTAAATCCGAATGCGAGTGATTTATTGCCGCTGCGAAAGTGGCCCACGGATCGGTACGTCGAGCTTGCAAAGCGTTTGCTGGAGAGATTTCCCGAAGTTTGCATCACGTTGACCGGTGCTCCGGACGAGGCCGCGAGGATCGATCGGGTGGGGGAAGAGATCGGATCTCCGCGCTGTTTTTCGCTGGCTGGCAAGACCACGCTGCCGCAGCTTCTAGTGCTATACACGTTGTCTGAGCTGCTGGTAACAAATGACAGTGGTCCGGCACATTTCGCATCTATGACGCCGATCACTGTGATCACGCTGTTCGGACCGGAAACGCCATTTTTGTTTCGCGCGCTGACGCCGCGCGCCATCCCGATCTGGATGCAGTTACCGTGCAGTCCTTGCGTCAATGCCTATAACAATCGGCAAAGTCCCTGCCGAGATAACGTCTGCATGAAATCGATCACTGTCGATCAGGTCTTCAATGTCGCGTGCAAAGCCTATCTGGACCGGCAACGGGAAAAGAGACTGGCTGCTTTCGCGAGCGAGGGGACATGATTGCGCTGGTTTCTTCGCGATATGCTCGCTGGGCTCTCGCTATACTGGTCGTTGGAACAATCTTTCGCCTCTGGTATAGCACCCACCTCGAACTCGTCGGAGACGAGGCCTATTATTGGCTCTGGTCTCGGCACCCGGACTTTTGCTATCTGGACAAAGGTCCCGTAATTGCCTGGTTCATCTCGGCTGGAACGGCGCTTTTCGGTCAAACCGTGCTGGGGATTCGCTTTTTTGCCACCATGCTTGCACTCGGAACCGGAGTAGGAATTTTTCTGCTGGGCCGCAGGCTTTTTTCTGATCGGGTCGCGTTCTGGGCGGTCGTACTGGCAGCTTTAACACCCCTCTTCGCGGTGGGTGCGACGCTGATGACCATCGATACCGTCTATATCTTCTTCTGGACATTTGCCGCCCTGACCTTTTGGCAGGCCAAGGACGAGACCCGGCTACGTTGGTGGGTTCTGACCGGCGTGCTGGTTGGTTTGAGTCTGCTTTCGAAATACACCGGCGCGATCGAACTGCTCTCGTTCGCCGTATTCTGCGCTTGGCATTCCCCGAGCCGGCAGCACTTCCGGCGAATCAACTTCCCCGTGATGCTGCTCGTTGTCGCTTTATTTCTGGTTCCGGTCCTCGTTTGGAACTGGCAACACGGTTTTCCAACCAGTCAGTTCCTGGTGCACCGCGGCGCCCTGGATGAGAAGGCGCGGTTTCGCCCCCTTGAAGTGCTTTCCTTCCTCGTGCAGCAGGCCGGCGTGATCTCGCCATTGTTGTTTCTCGGCTTGCTCGCCGCCGTCTGCTGGCCCGGCCTGGCTCGGACTCCGCGGGTGCAAACCGGCTATCTGTTGGCGCTCTTCCTCCCGCTCTTTTTGCTCTACGCTCTCCTCAGCTTTCAGCATGCTAGTCAGGCCAATTGGGCGGCTGCATCCTATGTCGGAGGTTTGATCCTTGTTGCCGCAAAATGGGACGAAGCTGTGCGCGTCCGCCCCTGGGCCAGGTCGGTTGTGACGGCCGGGCTAGTATTGGCGTTCCTGGAGACCGCACTCCTGCACGAGACTTCCTGGCTGCATTTACCTCGCCGCCTTGACCCGCTCGATCGTGTCCGCGGTTCGCGCGACCTTGCGGCCCAGATCATTCGATTGCAAACCAGCACTGGCGTCAAGGTCGTTATCGCTAACAAATATATGACCGCATCCTTGTTGTCCTTTTATCTTCCCGGACAACCTGACACTTTTATGCCGGTTGACAGCCCGCCCTTCAACCAACTCGTGCTTTGGCCGACCTACCGCGAAAAGCACCCGGCCGATGACGCCATTTTTGTGTCCGATTCAAATCACTTACCGTCGTCTCTCAAGGCCGACTTCCCCTACATAGAACCCGCCGGCACGATCTACAGCACCCAGGACGGACGCAAGGTGAACCGGTTCTACCTCTTCGTTTGCCGGCGGTCCAGATCTGCCGAAAAGGCCAATTCTGCGAGGTGAACTCTTCAGTGACACCCAGGGCCCTGACTCATCCTCGATGGCAGAAACCCTTCTGGCCCCTTGTCATCGCCATATGCCTGTGGGCCGGCATTTACCTGCCCGGTCTTGGTTCTCTCCAACTTCAGCACGAAGAACCGAGGCGCGCGTTGCCGGCCTGCACATGCTTGCTTCGGGCGACTGGTTGGTGCCGCGGGTCGGTTCGGAGCCGTCTTTGCGAAAGCCTCCATTGCTCAACTGGGCGATCGCCTTAAGCTGCAAATTTTCCGGCGGCACGAGCGAATGGGCCGTTCGCCTGCCGTCAGTGCTGGCCACTCTCGCATTGACCATCACGATCGTCGGAGTCGGAGGAGGCCGTTGGCTCGGCTTGGAAGGTGCGCTGGTCGCCGCCATCTTTTTTTTGACCAACATCACCATCATCGAAACTGGCCGGCTTGCAGAGCTGGAGGCCCTGTACATATCATTGACCGGAATCGCCTTAGTGTTGTGGATGACCGCCTGGCGCCAGGGAGCCGCCCTCTGGCAACTCTGGCTTTTGCCGGCGCCGTTTCTAGCGTTGGGTATGCTGACTAAAGGCCCGACTCACCTGATCTTTTATTACGGGATTATTCTGCCGGTTCTCGTGTTCGGCTCGGGACACGCGGTCGCTGCGCCATCCCGCTCATTTCCTCTCCGTGCTCCTCATCGTGGGCGCACTGCTCTGCTGGGCTATCCCGTGTTCACTCGCAGTCAGCAGCCACAATCCCGTAGGGGTCTGGCGTTTTTGGTGGACCGAACTCGCTTCACGCGCGTCTGCGGAATCGAGCGAACATTTTCGTCTCTCGAATTGGTTGCTAAACGGCCCACAGACTCTAAAGAATTTTCTGCCCTGGACCCTGCTGCTGCCCCTTCTATGGCGGAAGGAGACAGTGGCGCAGCTTGCGGGTTCGGTTGACTCAGGACCCCGTGAACTGGCACTGTTCCGCGGAGCAAGATGGGGAATGGTTGCGACCTCCATCTTCATGATTCTCATGCCGCATGGTTCGCCTCGTTATATTTACCCTTTGATCGTCGTTCCTTGTCTGTTGTTGGGCCGGGCGTTGACTGTGGATGGAGGGTCCGGGAGCCCGCGCTGGCTGCAAGCGATCTGGAGCAGGGTCAACCTTCTCCTCTTGACGATTGTCTCAGTCGGTATCGTCGCGATGCCGTTCGCTGCTCGAGACGACCGGTGGATTTTGCTGTGGACCTGTCTTCTGGCGATACTAGCGGGCGGCGTTTGGTTTTTCGCGCTCGCAAACACTCCTCGTCGCCCCGGATCTATTCCAGCCCAACTTAGCAATCAGATATCGAGCCTTGCGATTACCACCGCAGCCGCAACGGCGCTGGCAATGATGCAGTTTGCCATGGTTATTATGCCTCGCATTAACTCTGCGAATACGAATCGTCCGCGCGAATTGGCGGCCGCTATCCGCAACGCTCTGCCGCCCGCCGTCCAGCTGTGGGTCCTGGAGGATCAATATAGGCCGTTTTGGTACTATCTTGAGCCCAACGTGCGGTATTTTCGTCGCTTGCCCGATCTCCCGCCGCAAGCTCGCTACATCCTGGTTCCCAGCACTCAGACGAAATCCTTCCTCCACGATCCGCACTCGACCAGTCTTACTTCGACTGTGCTCTTGCACGCCTTCGACAGCGAGAACAAGTCCTTCGATCTGATAAGCCGCAATCCGACTTGAACTCGTACGGACTGCTCCTCTGCGTAAGCAAAGGCCCAGCCTTTGCGTACGCGGCACATCGATGTGGCTAGGGCCGGTACATCCTCTCAATCGGCTGTCGCGTGGGAAATGGCGTCAAAAGGCCTACGATTTCCCAGCGTCCAACGCAGCCTGCAATTTGGCTTCGTCCTCGTGCGAAAGCGAGGTCTTCAAGATCTTCCCGCCTGTTCCTGTCAGCTCTTCCAGCACCTTGTCCGGCGTGACTTTTCTGACCAGGACAAAGAGTGTCGAGCTGCCTGGCGTCATCGTAGCGGCCAATTCCTTCATGAAGTTATCGTTCACCCCCACATCGGTGAGGGCGCCGGAAGCCGCGCCGGCTGCGGCGCCCACCGCCATACCCACAAGGGGATTCAAGAAGATCAGGCCGATGAGCGATCCCCAGAAGCCGCCGCTGACCGCGCCGGCAGCCGTCAGGTTAATCGCTTGGTGCAACTTGATCTTGCCCTTGTCGTCTTTGACGACGACTACCGCGTCTTCAAGATCCAACAGGTATTCGCTTTGGAGCTTCCGTAGCTTAAGGCGAACCTCTTCTGCCTTATATGGGTCATCGTAACCGACCACGACTAAAGTGCTCATATGGTTTTTATTTTCTCTCTGTGTTTATTTTCTAAATCCTGCGGCCAACCAAGGGTTCAAATCCTCGTGATGGACGACTCTATTCGACGTTGAAGATCACGATCGCAAGCTGTTTTTCAAGTCGACAAATGGCCTTTCAAGGGCGTTGGCTGGGTGCGGAAGATCTCGAAGCGCTCCGAGGGCTGATCGCCAAGCATCCGAACTGGAGTCGACGGCGGCTCTCGATCGCGCTGTGCGAGGTGCTCAACTGGCGCACCGCGAGTGGACAGCTCAAAGACATGTCGGCCCGCCTGCTGTTGAACAAGTAATAGACATAATGGCCAGGCGCGAGACTGCGTTTTTCAATGAAGACGTCGCGCCAGTGCGTCAATCTGGAAGAACCGCAACGGCAACTACTGGAACAATGGGTGCGCGCTCACAGTACGCCTCAGCAAGTAGTCAAGCGCTGCCGAATCATTCTGCAAAGCGCCGGCGGAAAGTCAGATCAAGCGATTGCCATGGAGTTGGACCTCAACTGGCACACCTGTCGGCTCTGGAGAGAGCGCTTTGTTGAGTGCGGAGTTGACTGCCTGTGGGATGTAGAAGCCGGTCGGGGGCGCAAAGTGCAGGCTGGTTTAGCTCAGAGAATCGTCGAAGCCACTCTTCACTCCAAGCCTGCAGGGCAAACACATTGGACCACGCGAAAACTGGCCAAGGAGCAGGGAGTTCATGCCAGCACTGTGGCGCGAATCTGGCAGGAACACGAACTGAAACCGCATCGGCAAAAGACCTTCAAACTCTCACGTGACGCAAAGTTCGTCGAAAAGCTCCTCGACGTCGTGGGGGTCTATCTCGATCCTCCGCAACACGCCATCGTGCTCTGTGTCGATGAAAAATGTCAGATTCAAGCCCTGGATCGCACTCAGCCCGGCCTGCCGCTCAAGAAGGGTCGCTGCGGCACCTGGACGCACGACTACGTCCGACACGGAACAACGACCTTGTTTGCTGCGCTCAACGCAGCCAGCGGTAAGGTAAGCGGTGAATGTTATCCGCGTCATCGCCATCAGGAGTTCATCAAATTCTTGCGCCGGCTGGATAACGAATTTGAGCCGGATCTGGAATTACACTTGATCATGGACAACTACGGCACACACAAACATGAGAAGGTGCGCCGCTTTCTGGATCGCCATCGGCGCTTTAAAGTTCATTACATCCCAACGAGTTCGAGTTGGCTCAACTTGGTGGAACGCTGGTTTGCTGAACTCAGCGGCAGGGCCGTACGGCGAGGCAGCTTTGCCAGTGTGCCTGACTTAATTGAAGCTATCTTCGACTTCATTGCACAATGGAATGAAGAGCCGAGGCCATTCGTCTGGACAGCCAAAGCGGAGGACATCTTGGCAAAGATTGAAAGGTGTCGTTAGCGGTTAGAGAAAATCTCTCCAGGATGCAGAAAACCGAAAAGAGGGCTAAAGAAAGCCGCATGAATCTTAACTAGCCGAACGCGGGTTCATCGAGTTGCCGCCTCGGCAGCGCGGGGGCGGACGGCGGGTTCTGCGTGCGCTCTGGGAGCCCGAACTCTTTACTCTGAGTGCGGGAGGCGGGGACTTGATCCAGGGTCCACATGGACTCTGCAGCCGCTGGAGGTCATCGCTGTTGAGCCGCGCACTACCCAAGCCAGCGCCTTTGTTTGGCATCTGGGGCAGCATCACTACCTGGGCTGCGGCGGCGCCGCGGGGCTCCGTGGCGCCCAAGCGGCCTGGGCGCAAACGCGGACATCCGGGCGCTTGCCGACAAAAACCCGATGAGGCCGATGAGCACCTTGAAGTCCAACTCTGTTCCTGCCCACACTGCGGTGGCAGCCAGTTCAGGGATCTATTTTAGAAAAGACCAACACGCGATCAATAGCGTCAGGGCGATCAAAGCAGCCGAGATAACGGCCAGGTTGAATCTTCGCATCTGCCTCTCGTAAGCCTGCACCCAGCCGCCCTTTTCGTGCCTGACGGGAGTCTGTCTCACAGTGCCGACGAATACGCGGGCTTTCACAGATTTAAGCCTACCAAATATACTGACCCGTCGAAACGGCGAAATTTCACCAGTGAAAAAACTAATTTATTACCAGTCATGAAAATATTAAAAAATGCGGGAGAACCCCAGTTGTCCGGGAGCAGGAAAAGCTAAGCAAGTAGCTGCCGCACAGTACCCGGAATAATAAGCATCCTCGCTCACGGCTCGCGTCGAAATCCGTTTCGATTCGATTGTGTTATTTCGGGCCTGATCCGGTGAATGTTTGCCAGAGAAGAAAAGCGTTTAACGCCGCGATAATGAAGCCCAGCAGCCACCCGCTCGTCTTCATCCAGGACGGATTCACAAACTCACCCATCTTTGATTTTTCGCTTGTAAACATTACCAGGGGAATGACCGCGAAGCTGAGTTGCATGCTCAAGATCACTTGACTGAGGATTAATAGTTGCACCGTGCCGCTTTCTCCCATCAGCGCCGTGACAATCACAGCGGGAATGATAGCCAAAAGTCGGGTAATCATGCGTCGCAGTACGGGAGGCAACCGCAGGCGTAGGAACCCCTCCATCACGATTTGTCCCGCCAGGGTGCCGGTCAGCGTTGAGTTTTGGCCCGACGCCAACAAGGCGACTGCAAACAGTGTGCTTGCGCCCGCGACCCCAAGAAGGGGACTAAGCAGCTTGTAGGCATCTTGTATCTCTGCCACGCCATGATGTCCCGTGCGATAAAAAGTCGCAGCCGCGACGACGAGTATCGCCGCATTGATGAAAAGCGCGAAAAAGAGCGCCACCGTGGAATCGATCGTACCGAAAAAGATCGCTTCTCGTTTTCCTTTGGGCGTCAGCTCGAAATGGCGTGTCTGAGCGATCGATGAGTGAAGATAAAGATTGTGCGGCATGACCGTCGCGCCCAGAATCCCGATCGCCACATAGAACATGGCGGGATTGTGCAGGATTTCGGGGGACGGAAAGCAGCCCCACGCCAAGGCACCGAGGTCGGGCTTGGACAAGAAAACTTGGATGCCGAAACACACCCCGATGATGGCGATAAGTGTGATTACGAGCGCCTCGATCAGCCGGAAGCCCTTATTCTGTAGATAAAGAATCGCCAGTACGTCGCACGCCGTCAGACATACGCCCCAGATTAAAGGTATTCCGAAAAGAAGGTTCAGAGCGATAGCCGACCCCACAACTTCCGCTAAATCGCAGGCAGCTATGGCGACCTCACATCCCGCCCACAGGAAATAGTTTACCGCGGGAGGAAAATGGTCTCGGCACGCCTGAGCCAAATCGCGCCCGGTAGCGACACCTAACTTCAAGGCCAAATGCTGCAGGAACATGGCCATGAGGCTGGAGATGATGACAACCGATAGCAGCGTGTAGTAGAACTGGGAGCCTCCAGCCAAGTCGGTTGCCCAGTTGCCCGGATCCATATAACCGACCGCTACCAGGTACCCCGGGCCGGAGAACGCGAGCAGTTTGCGTAAAATACCTAGCCAATTCTGGTCGACCCTCGGTATTCGGACGGAACGGTGTACCTCCGGCAGCGAAGGAGCAGTCCGACGGTACCGCCAACCCCGCTCAGGTTGGATTGTTTCGGTTGTGCTTACGGATTCGTTCATGACCTTTGCAGAGATTGCATATCCATCGCCTCAATTTAGCTAAGGCTAATGTTATTTCGCAAGGCATAAATTTATTGAACCATCTAAATTTTGGTCGCCGCGAGTAGACACGCGAATGGGGACAAGTTCGCCTTTCGCGAATGTCTCGGCTGCGTCGGTCGCACGACCGCAGGTTTGACCGGCGAATCGACGGACAAATCCGATGGCCCTTGATCAGGGCCGCTTCGGTACCTGGACGCGTCCCTGGCCGCTTGGCTATTACACGGCGGGCCACGATAGCCGAGCTCTTAAAGGCGCTGCAGCGAACAGCCGTTCTTGCCTTTGCAGCTGCTTTCGGACGCTTTACAACCGCCCTTGCCTTTGCAGGAGTTCTTTCCCTTGCAACCGTTGTCACCGGTTTTGCAGCCACCCTGGCCTTTGCATTCGTTTTGACCTTTGCACCCGTGCTTACCTTTCTGGTCATCCGCCACGGTCTGCATGGAAACGCCCACTTTAGAACTCGTGCTCGCTGCGTAAGTGCGGACCGCGAGAGATCCGGTTAACAGGCCAGTCATCGCTGCGCCGACGATCATTGCTCTGGATGTTCTAGTCATACTTTGTCAGAGGGAAATAGAGCCGATCTATTCCGTCCACAGACGTTGACACGACTCGCAAATGTCGATCCTTACGGCATTGGCGCTTACGACGTCCCTTGAGACCTCCTTCAACGTGGTTCAATGTCTGCCGGGATATGCTGGATTTGATCGAGGAGTTCCTGGTCGGACGGGACGCCTCCTCTCGCGCTAAGGAGATCAAACGTTTTGCGCGAAGCCGCAGGCTGTTGAGAAACCAGGATCAGTACCCGGGCAAGATCGCCGCGCGAGATCTTAGGTCCGGCGGTTAACTTATTTATTGTTCTAGAGATCCAGATATTGGCGTCGCCTGCACGAGCGTTTGTGAGGATCGGAGCGCGCACGATCGTATAGTCCAGCCCACTAGCTCTCAGGTAGAGTTCTCTTTCAATCAGGTTCCGCTGCAGACCGGGTTTCATCCGATCGAGAATACGAATCATCACCGACGACCGGTCCGCGCCTATAACCGATGGGAGAACAATGCGTCCCGGGAAACCTGTCGAACGAGCTGCAGAGACCAGGTTCAGCAGCCCCTGGTAGGTCACCTTGCGGATTGCGTCGGTTGGCGCGAACAAACCGCGTCCATCGATCCCACCCGTCGCAGAGACGGTAAAGAATATCGCTCGGAGCCCTTTGGTCATGGCGTCATGTACCGATCCGGCATCAGTCACGTCTCCGTGGCAAACATCCACGCGATCACCCAGGAGTCGCCTGGCTTTATCGGGATTGCGCGCGAGGACCCGGACCCCTGACCCGGATTGCAACAATTGTTGAGCGATCAGCAGGCCAGTCCCGCGCGTCGCTCCGACGACGCAGAATTCCATTTTCATAGTTAGTTAAAACTCTAGCCGGTGACTTTGGCGCGAGGAATTCGGAGTTGCCAGATCTATACATCCGTAGCCGCCCGCAATCCCGAACCAGGGTGATGTCCACTTTCGCTCAAACTCCCGGTATTCCTTTCCCTCCCGGCGATCCTCAACCAACGCCGCCCGGGCCGGTGCCGCCGCCCGTCGAGCCGCCGCCCGACGCGCCTATGCCCACACCTCCGTCGCCGACGCCTAATCCTTTGCCCCCGATCGAACCGTTACCGGAACCGGCGAAGATCTAGCTCCAAATCTACAGCGCATGCGCCCGAGACCTCTCCGGGTTGCGTGGAAATTCACGGCAAAGCCCATGAAGGCCATCGGCCCAATATTTACATTTTTAGATACGACCCCTCCCTGTGTGTCCCCGCTTTGATGTAGAGAGCTTGAAGCGAGCGGTTCATCCGCTCCGAATATGACTGACAATCGGGCATGGTCCCGGTAGGGATTGGGAGCATGGCGGATCTCATCGCGCAGATTGGGCTAGCTCTGGAAGCCTTCAAGGGGCGGCAGCAGGACATAATCGGTTTAGGACATAGAGCTTACAAGGATCTCTTTGCAGCGGCGAACTCGGCGATGCTGACCCATGTCGTCCAGGGCCTGATCCAGCGATCGTATGCGGAGATGATCACTGCGAATTCCCCGCGAACTTCTTTGCTGGCGGCCGTTTCACAGCAGCATTCCGAGATCATGGCAGGTTTCCGTGTCCTGACGGATGACGATGGTGTTTTGCGCTCGCTGGTCGATGCCGCAAACGCCGCGACCGCCGAGGGGTTTCGCATGATCTATACCGAAATGCCCAAGGCCGCTGCCGCTTCCGACTCCGGTGGTGCTGGAAAAAAGAGCAGTTCCGCGCTTGTTCAAACTCCGGCCAAGGCGACCAGGCGATCGACGAAAAAGACAACCGCAAAAAAGGCTAACGAATAGAACTTCTCCACGGGCCGCTGCATCGTTTCTCTTGCAGGTGGCAGCCGTAGACGACAGAATCAGCGGTAACGCATGCGCTCATCCCTAAAAGTTGCCTCTATTTTCGGGATTGAGGTGCGAATTCACGTAACCTTCCTGCTCTTCCTCGTCTGGATATGGTTCAGCTACTATCAGGTGGGTGGGGTCACGGGCGCGGTCCAAGGCGTGCTCTTTATCCTGGCCCTGTTCTTCTGCGTACTCTTGCATGAGTTCGGCCACGCCTTCGCGGCGCGGGCATTTGGAATACAAACCCCCGACATCACTTTGTTGCCGATAGGTGGTGTGGCGCGACTTAATCGCATCCCGGACAAGCCTTGGCAGGAGCTTATCGTCGCCATCGCCGGGCCACTGGTGAACGTGGTCATTGCCGCGGTGCTGATCTTGGTGGTTCGCAAAAGCGCCGCGCTTGATCAACTTGAGTACCTGGAAAGTCCAAGAATCGAGTTGTTGGCCAAACTGGTTTACGATAAACATGATGCTGGTTTTGTTCAACCTGATTCCGGCATTTCCGATGGACGGCGGCCGAGTTCTGCGTGCGCTGCTGGCTATGGCGATGCCGTACGCCGGGCGACCCAGATTGCGGCTTGGATTGGCCAGGGGCTGGCCGTCGTCTTTGGAATCTTTGGGATTTTCGTTAATCCGATGTTGATTTTTATCGCTTTTTTCATCTTTGCCGGTGCGCAGCAAGAAGCAGCTATGGCGCGGGTAAAGGCATCGCCTCGTTGAGATTTGGGCGGATCGGGCAATCGCTTTCTCGAAATAGTCTTACTGACCCCGCCTCCTTGACTCAATCCCAGACGAGTTGAGAACGCTTTCGAGGTGATTGACGACAATTCTTTCCCATCGGACATCCGTTCGACCGGCCCGGCCGAGAACTCTGCAGGCTAACAAGCGTCGCAATTCTGTGACAGAGAGAAGATCATTTCAAAGAAATGCGAACTTGGGCAACTTCCTGATTCTCAACGGTATAACGAATAATTCGCGAGCAAGATACGCATTGACTCGAGCCTGCGCGAAGAGAGGTTCAGCAAGATCTTTGTGTGGCTTCGCATTCTGGTTCTCGGGGTGTTTGTGAGCGCTGGCAGCATGCTGCACAGTGCGGGTACGGATTCTTTGGAAGTGCGCCAGCAGCTCGCGGCGGCACGGGAAAAGACTGACAAGCCCGCGATCATTGAATTGAGCTGGCGCATCCTGGAAGCCGAACCCCGAGATTCGGAGACATGGGAATTACTCGCTCGAACCCAGTTCGAACTCGCGGATTATGATCGGTGCACCGCCGCCCTTAATGCCTGGGAAGAAGCAGTCAAACCGCGCCCTGCGGTTCTCGATGATCTGCGCGGCGACGTGGCCGAAGCGGCACAAAGATAACAAAACCGCCGAGCGGTACTGGCGTTTGTACATCGCAGCCCGTCCGGAGGCGGTTGACAGCTTCGAGAAACTCGCCGACCTATGCGCGGACGAGAAGAGATGGCGTGACGCCCTGGATTTTAGAACCCGCGCGCTCGCCCTGGAAGAGACCGCGGTCGGCCGGATTCGCCGCGCGAAGATCTATTTGGAGCTGCACGAGTGGGACAAGGCACTTGCGGATTCCGACAAAGCGAATGCGGACTCGATCCTTCGAACGCTGCAGTTAAAGAATGGCTGCCTCAGTTTGAACTCCTGGCAAAGTTCCTGCCGCGGATCAAGGCTTTGGATGGACAGATCCGGAAGTCCCACGGCGGGGCCATTCTCTGGCTGGATCGGGCGCGCCTTTTCACGCTCGCCAATCGATCGGATCTGGCGCTTGCGGACTGCCGGCAGGCGATGAAGCTGGAACCGCGGATGATGCGGGCAAGGATTCAGACGGCCGAGGCATTGCTGGATCTTGGCCGGGTAGAAGATGCCGCGCGGCTGAACGTAAGCTATAACCTGATGCGCGCGACGCGAGCAAGCATGTGAATGAGGAATCGTTGCGCGCACTCGGCGCTTGCGACGCGCGAGGTATTGAAAAATGCCGGCGAGACTGAACCGCTTCTCGAACGCGCTGCAAATTCTGTTCCGCCTCAACCAGAATGTGCTTGCGCTTGCGGACGCCCGGGCTGCTCTGGATCTCGATCCCAACTTGGCCGGCGGCTCATTTCCAGGTGGCATACGCCCTGGACGCTTTAGGTCACAAGAAGGAAGCGATGTCTCACATCAGAAAAGCCACGGATATCGACCCCTATGAACCGATGATTTGGTATTATCGCGGCCTGCTTGAGGCACAGCGCGCGGATTATGCCGCGGCCATTCAATCTCAAAGCCGGTCGATCGCCATTCGCGAGTCTTCGGTGGCTTTGCTCGAACGCGAGAAATGCGAGCGCCGCACGGGGCGTATCGCGGAGGCGGACGCCGACGCGGCACGCAGGAATCAGCTCCCTACGCCGCAGCAATGAGATACGCGATTCTATTTTTCCTGTGTTTCGCTACTTGGCTTGGTCGAGCCGCCGAGACGGAACCAAAAACGAAACCGGATGCGGGAGGTGTGCTCATCGAGCCGCGCGAAGGCGAGATCGAGCCGGGGACAACGCTCACGTTCACTTTTCCGACGGCTATGGTCGGTGCGGATCGCATCGATGTAGCTGATCAGGCGCTTCCGTTTGTGAGCATGCCACAGCTGCAAGGCGGTTTCTTATGGAAAAGTCCGACCGAGGGCGTCTTTACGGTCCGGGGAGTAATTCCCGGGACTGCCTACCGTCTCACTCTCGCGCCGCAACTAGCCGACGCCGGCAACAATCCACTGGAAGCCCAGGATTGGAGCGCCGAATACACAACGCCTCAGTTTTCCGTCACGACTGATTTTGAGGAAAGCATCCATCTGCGCGCCCGCCAGCAAATCGCTCTCGAGTCGACCTACGCCGTGCGTTTTGCGGAGGTGGCCGAGCATAGTTATTTCCAGGATCGAGACTCGCGTCAGCGTTTTCCGGCCGAGGTGATTCAGCCCGCGAGAGCTCGACCGAAGGGCGCGAATTCCGGGTCGAACCACGCGAACCGTTGCCGGTAGACCGGACATACGACCTCGTCATTGATGGCCTGCTCGAGGCAAAGAGCCGTCAGCCGCTTCCCTATCTGAAGGTCTTCGCGGCAGGCACGACGGTGCCCCTGAAAGTAGAGTGGGTCGGTGCATTCAATCATCCGCTCGAGGAACCCGAGATCAGGATCAAATTTAATGATGGAATTGACCCGGCCGAGGCAACGTCCGGAAAGATTCTCGTCGAACCGGCCGTGCCAAACATGCGACTTGCTCGCAAATGGCCTGGACGTGGTTGTGAAAGGTGATTTCGATCTGGCCCAGCGTTATCGTGTGGGCGTTTCGGCCGACTTAAAGGGGGAGCGCGGATACGGTCTTTCGGCGGAGTCCCGATGGGGCGCGACTTTTCACCCGAAAGAGCCGTGTATCGTATTTCCGTCCTCGCAGCTTTTCATGCGTGCGCGCGAAGAGCTGCGCTTTTCATTTCTGCAAATCAATACTCCCCGAGTGACATGGAAGCTGGCGCGAATCCCATTGGAAAAGCTCGGTGCGGTCAAAGGCGCGGGTGTCGGAGTTTGAGCAGGAGGAGCTCAATCCCCTGACCGGCAAACCGATCGTGGATCCTCGGACAGGCTTCTCGAAGGCGCATCCAACCGATTTGCTCGTCGATGCATTTGCTCTCGAGGTGGTGAGTAGCGGCACCCTGGATGCTTCGAGTGGAGACGCGGAGGCTGTGCGGGAGATCAGGTGCGTAGCCGAGGATAGGAAGCCGCTTTCCGGGGCATACCTGCTTGAGGCCAGTGCGTTGCTCAGCGACGGGCACGTCGTCGGCAACCGATCGATCGTCTTTGTCAGCGATTTCATCCTTTCGGAGAAACGGACGCGAACAACCGCGGCCGTAAGAGTCGCGAAAATGTCCGATGCGCAGCCGGTCGCAGAACGTGACAGTGCGTGCGGTCACGGACGACAACATCGAATTGGGTCGCTCGACAACCGACAAAAACGGGATCGCGATTTTTTCGCGCAGCCAGATTTTCCCCGCAAAACAGCCGCACGCCGGCCTTTTCATCGCAGACACAGCTGAATGGCCCCGCAGTGCGCCCTGCAGGGGCCGGTGACGGGTATGCGTCAGGAAATGAGGAGACTCGACCCGCGGCAAATCACCGTGCCGTGATCATTACGGATCGCAACCTCTATCGTCCCGGGCAGGTCGTAAAAATGAAAGGAATGATCCGCGACACGACGGAAACCGGACTTGCGATTCCACTCGGGCGCGACGTTCACGTAAGCGTGGTGGAGGGCGACAGGGATCGCGTCGTCGGGGAGGCAAATCCAACCCTTTCCGACGATGGCGGTTGGGAGGCGACCTGGGATGTGCCGGACAAAGCTCGCACCGGGCACTACCAGATCCGTTGCAAAGTTGGCAGCGCCGAATACGCCGGATTCGCAGACAATCGACGTCGAGGAATATCGGGTCCCTCTTTTCTCCGTCATCCTCGAGAGCCGGTCCAGGAGATCGGTACCGTGGCGCACGCGCGGGTTTCGTCCGCCTATTTTCATGGCGCACCGAATGTCGGGGCGCGGGTCCATTGGAAAGCGATCTGGACAGCTTCCGCCGAAATTCAGAAGGAGGATTTCAAGTGCTACAACGCCTTTGGTGAGGTCGGTCCGCGGCTCGACCCCGAGGTCGAGCAAACCAAAACGATCGAAGGCGACACAAAGCTCGACGAGCGCGGTTTCGCCACGCTTGAATGTGAATCGCCCTTCATAGCGAACGCTGCGATCGGGCGTTGTACAGTTTCGTGGCGCGCCGAGATCACGTCCGTCGACGGTCAGACAATTATCGGCGGAACTGTGGCCGGAACCTTTTCCGCCGCTGCCCGACTGGGCGTGGTGGCAAGCGAACACGTCGGAGCGAAGAGTGGCGTGAATGTCAAGATTGAAGCGCTCGATCCGGATGACGGAAAAGTCGGCGACATCGCAGGTGCGCGCCGATCTTTTCCATGTGGTGACCAAAACCGCCAAGGAACAAGTTGGGCCGTTTGTTTACCGTTTCCGAAATACCGAACTTTTCACGAGAGTAGCCTCGCAAGAGGCAAAGACGCCGGGCGAATTGGTTTTCCCGGTTGCGGAAACAGGCCGCTACGTCGTTGCGATCAGTGCGCCCGGGCTAAATACGCCACTCGTCAGTGATGAAACGACGGTGACGGGTGAAGAGACAGCGGAACTGCCGGTCGAAAATGAAACAGGTTTCCAAATTGATCACCGCGTCGAACCATTCGCGCCCGGCGAGACGGCAGTGCTGACGACCAAGGCGCCATCGGCCGGCCTCGCCTGGGTTTCGGTTGAGACTGACGAAATTCTCGACACGCTGCTTGTACCGCTTTCAGGCAATGCAGGCCGCATCGAACTGCCGATCAAAAAGGAATACGCTCCGAATGCATTCGTGTCGGTCTACCTGACTCGCCCGGGCGGCGAGGACAAACTACCGCGCGAGCGTTTCGCGTTCACAGAAATTGCGGTCCGAAGGCCTGACCGTGAACTAAAGATCGAGTCGCGCCTTACCACCGTGACCGCGCGTCCCGGAGAAACAATTCACGGCGATGTGCACGTCGCCTGCGATGGAAAACCTGCGCCGAATGCGGACCTCGCCGTATTCGTGGTTGACGATGCGGTATTGCAGCTTGGCGATTGGCATTTGCCTGACCTGGTTGCTTCATTCTATTCTCAACGCGAGTTTGGAGTCAGGAGCTTCGAATCTCTGGCTTCTTACGAGGAAGCGATTCCTCGCCGGAGCCTCACCCAGAAGGGTTTCGTGATCGGTGATGGCGGCGAGGAAAATATTGGCAATGTTACAAGCGTCCGGAGAGAATTCCGGACCTTGGCATTCTGGCAAGGCCGTCTGAAAACGGACGATCAGGGGAGCGCTTCGTTCGAGTTCACTGCCCCCGACAACCTGACGACTTATCGGGTCGTTGCGGTGGGAGAGACGAAGAGAGAGCCAATTCGGAGGTGACGCGAGCACAACGCTGAAGATTTCCAAGCCGGTTCTCGTCGATGCGTCTTTGCCCCGTTTTCTACGCGACGGAGACGAGGTCGAGTTGCGAGCCGTGGTGCGCCAGAGTATTGCGGATTCGGATGAAATCGACTTGCGATGCGTGACCGACGCCAGTTGCAAATTGGTGGTGCCCGGCAAGTCGACGCAGACGGCGCGACGCGACGTTCCGGTGGTATTTCGCTTCCGAGCCAAGGTAGCCGATAGCGAGCTGCTGCCGACCAAGATTCGTTTTGATGCGACGGCCCGATCGAACCCCGACCTGGCAGACTCCGTCGCAGTTGACGCTTCCTGTAGAGCCGCCCACGATTATACGCACCGAGAGTGTCGCGGGAACATTCGCGGGACCAAATTTTGACGTTCAATCCGCGATGCCCAAGCAATGGAAAGATGGACGCGGTACTCTTGACGTGACAGTTTCCACCTCGAGATGGCTGCCGGATATCGCCGGTCTGCCGATCGATTCTTGATTATCCGCACGGCTGCTTCGAACAAATCTCGACCCGTCTTCTCGGATACGCCTTGCTGGGGAACTTGCTCGAATATCTGCCGAACTCTGCAGCTCGCGATGCGGAGTATCGGGCGGTCATGGAGCGAGGTATGCAGCAATTCGACGGATCGTTGCTGGGAAACGGGATGCTCCCGTATTGGCCCGGTGGCGCAGTCGGGCACGCGTTTGTTACCGCTCAGGCGTTCTGGGCAGTGAACGAAGCAGCTGACGCGGGGTTTGTCGTGCCCGAACGCCTGGCGTCACAATTGCGGGGAGCGCTTTCCAAAATCGTCCAGGGGCGTGCGCCCGCTTCCGGGTTTGACAGAATTTTTGCCCTGTTCGTGTTGAGCCAGAGAGCGACGACGGAGGACTTCACTGACAGCGCCCAGGAGATGTATCTTCGGCGTAACGAGATCGACGATGAAGGCCGGGCATTGCTGGCAATGGCTCTGAATCGCCTTAATATCATGGCGAAGGAGCAGGAACAATTGCTTCGCGAAATCGACGCGCCTGTCAAGGAACGTGCCTTCAACGCGCTGACGTTGACATCTACCACGCGCGCGGAAGCGATCTGCGTACTCGCGTTAAAGGCGATCGCCCCGAAGATCTGGACCCCGCAAAGACAGAAGCGCGTTCGTGACCGCTTGCTCGGGTTGATGAGTTCATTCGGGTCACTTTCGACGCAGGAAAACTTATGGCTGTTGCTGGCGTTCAAGTCGATGCTGGGTGCGGAAAACCCGAGGCTCTAAAAGTTTCAGACATCAAATGTCTCGTTTCGAGGAATGGTTGTTCCGCGTCCTGGCTTGATCGCCCCTGAATGGCTTTCCGCTTGTCGAGGGCCTGAATGAGGGCGGTCTCACCTTATTTGATGAAGGCAGAGTACGCGAGAGATGAGGTCGAAACAGATCGCGTGGACCGAGGATTTCGGATCGAACGGGTCGTCCGCGATCTCACTGATCCGAAGCGCAGGGGAGATGTTGAAATTCCATTCAAACTGGGTGATCAAATTCTCATCACCTACCGGGTCAACACCCGAAAGCTTCAGAATTACGTTGCGCTGGAAGACGCGCTTCCCGCCGGACTGGAGACCGTGAATCCGGACCTGGCAATGATCGGCAAGTTTTTTGAGATCCCTCCTCAGGCGGCGGGCGACAATTTACTGTCGCTTTCGCATTCAGAGCTCCGAGACCGTTCGACTCGTCTCTATTTTGATACCGTTGAACCGGGGTCTGGTACCTATTCGGTATTAGCGCGCGCGACAGCGGCTGGGACTTTCCATTGGCCGGCTACGCAGATTGTACCAATGTATGACAGCCGCTTTTCCGGTCTCTCTCCCTCGAGCGTATGCGTCGTCTCGGGCGAATAGCTGTTCGTTGGGATCGCGATCGCTGCGGCTACAGCCGTTCTGGTGATCTGGTGGCTGCCGTTACCGCGCGAATTGCAGACGTCCGTCGTCGGTACGCTTACTCTGCTCGACATCCAAGGGCGCGAGATTGCAGAGATTGCCTCTCCGGAGGCCCGCGTGCAGATTCCGGTTAAACTCAGTCGAAATGGGGGAATGGCTGCCCCGGGTGACGGTCGCCCTCGAGGATCATCGTTTTTACGAACACTCCGGTATTGACTGGCGAGCCACCGCCGCCGCCTGTTTGCGCAATCTAAAATCCGGCCGGGTTGTCTCGGGCGGCTCGACGATCACGCAGCAACTCGTCAAAGCTGGCCTCGAACCGAAAGCGCCGTAGTTGGCTCGGCAAGTTTTACGAAGCAATTTTCGCATGGAAACTCGATCAGACATGGAGCAAGGATCGCATTCTCGCAGAGTATCTAAACCGGTGTCATTTCGGCAATCGCCGTCTGGGACCGGAAGCGGCGGCTCGCGCTTACTTCGGTAAGCCGGCACGGAATCTGACGTTCTCCGAGGCAGTCTTCCTGGCGGGTTTGCCTCAAGCACCGACAAGGCTGAACCCCTGGCGTTACCCGGATGCGGCACAACGGAAATTCGCCCGCTCGCTGGAGCGACTTGCCAATCTGGGCACGATTACGCAGGTACAGCGAGCACTTCTGAGCCAATCTCCCGCGATTCCGAAACGGTTTGATCCGCCTCAGCTCGCCCAGCATTTCGTCGACACCTTGCGTTCTCTGCATCCCACGATGCGCGGCAAGGTGAGAACAACTCTCGATCTTGAGCCTGCAGACGAGGGCCGAACGTATGCTTCGTGCCCATCTCGACGCGTTAAACCGCAGCGACGTCACCGAGGCGGCTCTCGTCATACTGGACAACGCCACCGGCGCCGTGCGGGCGATGGTAGGCTCGTCAAGGTACGAGACGAGCCAGATCAACGGCGCGATTCGCCCGCGAAGTTGTGGCTCGACCCTCAAACCATTCGTCTACCTGGCGGCGATCGACCGTCGCGTGCTCACCGCGGCGTCCCTTCTGCCCGATACTCCCGATGCGATTCGGAGCGAATACAGTGATTACGATCCGCAGAACTTCAGTCATCATTATCTCGGTCCGGTTCGCGTACGCGAGGCTCTCGGTTGTTCGCTGAACGTCCCGGCGATCGTGGCGCTTAGCCGACGTCGGTGCGCGCTCCTCCTTTTATGAATTGCGAAAATGGGGTTTCAATTTTCCAGAGAATCTCGACGACTACGGGGCTGGATTCATTCTCGGCAATGCCGAGATCCGGTTGATCGATCTCGCTGCGGCTTACGCCGGCCTTGCCCGTGGAGGACTGGCGATGCCGGCGAAACTTCTCGCCTCCGAATATCCCCCAATCGCCCGTATCGTATCGGCGGAGGCGACGGAGATCATCACCGACATCTTGTGTGACAATGCGGCGCGCCGGAAAAGCTTCGGCCTGAATTCCCCCCTCGCATTCGAGGAACGCGTAGCTGCAAAAACAGGAACAAGTAGCGGCTTTCGTGACGCGTGGACGGTTGGCTTTGACAAGGAACATACCGTGGCTGTCTGGGCGGGAAATTTTGATGGACGCCCGATGCGCGATACGCTCGCGATACGCACGGCGACACCCCTCTGGGTGAGCGTCATGCAGCGAGTTGCTGAAGAAGGATCACCCGGTCGATCCGCCCGAGCGCCGACCTCGCGCGCCGCGAGATCTGCATGGCCACAGGGCGGCTCCCATCACGCTTCAGCCCCGGAAAAATGTCCGAACTCTTTTTGCGCGGAACAGAGCCGACGGAAGACTCTATTTCCTGGTTTTCGGGCGGAAGGAAAATTGCTGTTGCCCGGCGAATACGCCGCCTGGTGTACGGGCCGCGACAATACGGTTGGCGCCTCGATTGTTCCGGAGCCGAGAATCATCAACCCGCTGCCGAATTCAAGGTATGAAATTGACCCGGAGTTACCGCGGACTCAGCAAATGATCGAGTTGACGGCTACGATCGGGAACGACGTGCGCTGGCATGTGAACGGCGCGCCCGTCTTCCCCCAACGAGATGGGCGCTTTTTCTGGCAGCTTGCGCCCGGCGAGTGGGAACTGCAGGCGATCGGCCAAAACGGTGCGGCGCGCGAAAAGATCACCGTCGAATAACTTCGCGACTCGCCTTCGCCCGCATTTTTCCTCCTCGAACCCGCGATTATATTCATGGACGAACCAACTTCGGCGCTGGATGAAGCAACCGAGGCAGAGCTCTATCGCAGGTTGCGCACTTCGTCATGGCAGCCAACGCTGGTCAGTGTCAGCCACAGAAGCACTCTGCGCGTCTTGACGCGTTTTCTTTTTTGTTTGCCATGCAACTGACTGTTTAAGAAGAGCTTAAACAGATTTCATTTTTCAGGAATATGGCTACAAACGCACTTTGAGATAGTCGAGGATCGTTTGCTGGTCGGGTTCAGGCGTGGTGACTTTCTCGAACTGGACGGCGCCCATCGCGATCTTTTCGCGGCGGATCGCCCCCAGGCGCTCGATCACGCTGCGCACTGTCCACTGTCGATCTTTGTTGGTGCCGTCGGCGGCGAATAAAGGTTCAAGCCGCTGCTTGAGATGCCACTGCAAGTAGTAGGCAAGCGTGCAGAGGAACACGTGACTTCTGATTCGATCATCGGTCTTGTGGTAGACGGGCCGTACTTCGAGTTGCACGGTCTTGAAACTGCGGAACGCCTCCTCGACCAAGCCCAGCTTTTTGTAGGAGGCGACTACTTCGCTCGCAGCCATCTTCTCTTTGGGCACCTCACCACTGACAATGTAACAGCCGTCGAAGAGTTTTTCGGCCACGATCTTGTCTTGGTCAAAGCTCCAGGAGAGCCGTCCATCGATCACATCCCAGCGGACAAATTTACCCATCTTGGAACGCTCCAGCACCCGGCCTACACGTGCTCCCAGCGTCTTTGCGCTCGCCCGACGTTTTGAGCCGGCTATTTTGTCGAGTTCTGCGCGGGTGCGCTCCAGAAGCCGCTCACGCGTCTTGCCTTCGCGTCCAGCAGTCTGCGGGTTGCGACATAGACAGTAGCGCCGCTTGGGCTCCTCGGGATCAATGACCTCAACGATCTGTTTTTCATCAAAGAGTTCCGCCGTGATGACCTTGCGTTCCAGCAGTCCGACAATCTGGCGATGGGTCAATGCTGAGATGGTGTGCAGACCTTCGATCCCCTGGATCTTTTCAGCGACCGTTTTGGTAATCATGCCTCGGTCACCGACAAAGATAATTTCTTTCAATCCGTATTGGCGCTGCAATTGGGCGATTTTCTCCGGCACGGTGGAGGCGTCCTGGGTGTTGCCGGCAAAAACTTCGACTCCGACCGGACAACCCTCTGCGCTGCACAGTAAAGCGATCACCATCTGTTCGTGACCCCGCTTGCCATCGCGATTGTAGCCGAAGGTGACGATGTCGCTCTGGGTGTAGGCTCCTTCAAAGTAGCTGCTGGTAATATCGTAGAGCACCAAGTGACCATCCTTTAGATGACGAGCTGCCAAGGTGCGCTGAATCGCGCTCTGGCGCTCCAGAAGCCGATCCATCGGCAGATAACAATGGAGGTCCACATCGACTTTGCCTTCCACGCCCGACAGTTCCCACAAAGCGGTGTTTTTCCACTGGTTGGAGAGCGCCAGTTTGCTGCCGGCATAGACGATGCGTCCGACGATCATCGCAAGGCAATCCTGGACCCAGGCTTCTTTGCGCGAGTAAAGAGCATGGTCTAGTCCAAGTTCCTTGGCTAGTTCCAGCAGTGCATAGCTAGCTCCATATTCCTTGGAGGCAAGGATCTGGAAATCCTCGGCTGAGCCCTTAGGGACGACATCGCCGCGGAAGGCAGCCTGCAACAATTTGAGTTGCTCCAAAGTCAGGCCGGTGATGCGGCCGTGGGTGGAATGTCGGACTTTGCCGTTCTGGCGATAGGAAGAGCGGATCAGGCCAACCGGATTACCGCGGTGGCGCTGAATTTCGAGATGAAGTGGCAGAGGTTTGCGCTTAATGGCCACCAAATAAGCACAATAGTTAGCAATAATCAAGTATAAATGACGTAATGTATGGCTACAAATGAAATCAAAAATGACTGCGGATCAAGTATTGAAGCGGTTCTCGCGTCAAATCAGAAAAGAAGATGCGTCTTGAGAGCGCCAAGGTCTACTTCCTCAAGCACGGCAGCAAGACGCGTCCTTGGAATTCCGATCTCGTCGCTGCGTGGATAGAGCAGTGCGCTGGCGAGAGTGCCGAGTGGCAGATAGGGCCGCTGCGGAACGAAGAGCACACGTCCGCGTCCGAGCCGGACTTCACCATTACCGAACGGCCAAATCCCTGCAATCGCCCGCAGCAACGTACTCCTGCCGGAGCATCTCGTCCCGATTGAATGCCTGGAGGGCATTATAAAAGGACTTGTTCCACTCATTGATCTGGACGCTGATGTAGACGTTCCGGCCAGAGGTTTAACGCCAACACAGCAATGAGGAGTCCCCAGCCTGACCATCTCTCTTCTGATGTCCAATAGCTCCCGGCCAGGCGCCACGCGACCCGTGTCATGTTCAGCGTTGGTCGCATTCGAGATGGAGCCGATGGGCCTTAAGCGCGCTCTGCCGAGCAAAAGCCTCGGACACTTCAGGGCCGCCAGCGGAACCGATCATTGCAGAGTTACAACTCGCTTTAACATCTTAGTGTCGAGCACCCTCGAGCCACTTACGGATGACAAAGGGGATCATGACCGTATATTGTAGCGAATAGAACATAGAAACACAAATATTGTGCTACGGACTTCCACCTCGGGGTAGATAAACCTCTTGAGCTGAAGGTATTAACCTTGAGTCCAATTTTTTTTGACGTCGGATAAAACCGCGAAATCAGGCGTTTCTCCAAGTTTCTGCTCCCAAAATGGAGCGCATTCTGGTGCCATCGACAGAGGCATCTGTCGCCCTTGACGGAGACGCAGCGTCCCGGTTACCAGGGAATCGACTCTTGACGATGAGCGGATTTGTGGAAATAGAAGCGTCAAGTCTGGAGTGGTTCAGCACGGCAATGGATCTTTCACACCGAATCAAAAGGGCCTTTTTCCCCGAACCTATTCGCTCGATGCCGCGGTCAGAAATGTGAATCGGCTCAAGTGGAATATGCAAAATTTGCCCGGCTATCTCCGGACGCTGCGCAAAACCTATCTTGATCCGGTCGCGCGTTCCCAGTTTGTCGAACGGAAGCGGAAGCTGCGCGTTGAGGAGTTGCTGGCACAGCTTGACCAGCGAGAGCTTGAGCGCATTCGGCTCCAGTATAGGGTGGATAATTCATTCTGGTCCAAATATTTGGATGCCCGAAAATGGCTGGCCCGCAATATTGATTACGCTGAGAAATTTGGCTGGTTCCTGGACCCGCCTCGGCGTCTACGACGAGCGTCCGGTCACGGTCCGGAACGCCCGACTGCTCGAGGGGACGCAGCGACGCACGGTCGAGAAAAACGGATTTGAGCTGCTTTTTCGTCCCCTTACGCATCCGGACCTCGACTTCTCGACCACCACGACGTCGTGCACAAGTACTATCGTGAATGTGAAGAATTAGTCCAAGAGGTCAGAGCGCCGCAACAGTGGTGGCGTTCGACCACAATGTCCGGTCTACAGACGGGAAACAGCGCAAGCAGCGCATTCGTGGCGGGCAGGAGTGCAAGGCCCGGCTCGCATTGCGCATGGCGATTACACCCTCACCAGCGCGCCTGAGCGGTTGCAACGCCTGGCGCAAGAACCATGCGAGAATGATACGCGACGTTCGACTCTCTCCCGCGGAGCGTCCTTGCTCGACCCGGTGGAGGTAGAGCAAGCGATCGGAGAGCACGGGCGCTTCGTTATCATAAACGTATGGCGCAATATTGCAGAGGAGCCAGTCGCGACCATGCCCTGGCCCTGTGCGACGCACAGACGGTGACCCCAGCAGATCTCAGCGTATTTGAGTTGCATTATGCCGACCGAGTGGGCGAAAACTATTTTTCGAAACAGGCCCCAGGACACGCGTGGTACTACTATCCAGCCATGACGCGCGACGAGGCTCTCCTTATCAAGCAATGGGACTCGGCTGGCCCCCTGCGCAATCCAAAGGGCAGAAGCCCGACAGCACCGATCCGCACGCGCCGTGCACGTTCAGTTTTCATACCTCCTTCGATGATGCGTCGACCCCGCCCGATGCACCAGCCCGCTGGAGCATCGAGGTCCGCTGCGTCGTCATGTATCGGTAAGCAAGCGGTGGAGGAAGCCAGGAGGGTGCGGAGATTGTGGGGGTATTGTCGGAGATGAAAGGCGAACGTGAGTCCTCACCCCCGCCCGAACCTCTATGTGGAACACCCCAAGTTTTAGATTTGGGGCGGCACGCGTAACGAGCGAACCGTGCTGTCCGATCGCACTGGCGGACAAGCCGCCAGTGGCACGCAGAAAAGGTAAGGCTTCAACTAGAAACCCAGCGCGGTTAGTGGGCTGCGATCGACGACTGGTGCGCGCTTTGTCCCGGCCCTTAATTGGATCGAGCCGGGCGTACGTTCAAACGGGTCCGGCAGATCGATCGCCCGTGCGTACTCCTTGAGCGCCGGAATCACCTCTTCCGCGAATAAGCGCATGCTGGTGCGTCGCTCCTCATCACTATGCGGCCCCTGGAGGCTTAGGATAATGAAGATGCCAACGCGTAGTGTGCTCATAATCGCCTTGATTTTGGGGATGACGGTCGTGGGCGTGCCGACGATCACCTGCATGTTCTGCTGACCGCGCATCAACGCCGCCTGCAGCTTGCGCGGACTTCGGTGTAATCGATCTCGGCCGCAGCGCCCTGCATCTGCTCCTTCAGCTTCTCACCGCTGATCCCGAGCCAGGCGCTGGTTTGGGTCTTCGCCAAAGTACGAATGGCCGCTTTCGAGTTGTAGCCAGGCGGCATCATGAATTCTGCCGCCGAGAACGCATTCTGCCCGCCGCCGTAGACGAACCCTGCAGCGGCTTGCTGCGCTTTTTCCTCGGTCTCCCCCAAGGCCGTCGCGACCATATAGCCGAAGTGCTCCGGCCCGGCCTGATAGCCGTGCTTGGCCGCTTCGTCCGCGTAGAAGTCCCACAGATCGCAGGTGGGCGCCAGCGCCGTGCCCAGCCCGATATACGGGTAGCGATGCGCGGCGCACCACTGGACGGTCTCGGGGCTGAGGGTCCCGGGAATCCACATCGGCGGATGGGGTTTTTGGTAGGGCAGCGCCCACGGATTCACATGCCGATAATGGAAATGTTTGCCCTCGTAGCGCCACGGCCCGGGTCGCGTCCAGGCCTGAATGATGAAGTCGTGCGCTTCGTTGAACAATTCGCGGTTGTAGGCGGGATTGGCGTTGTTGAAGAACTGCTCGCTGCCCGCTCCGCGCACCCAGCCGGTGACCAGTCGTCCGCGAGAGATCAAATCAATCTCGGCCAGCTCTTCGGCCATCCGCAGGGGATGCTTGATGACTGGCAGCGGATTGCCGATCAGCACCAAACGCGCACACCTGGTGATCGGCAAGAATTGCCGCCTCGACGTTCATCACCCACCCATGCAGAAGGGGTTGCCATGATGCTCATTCAGCGTGAGGGCGTCGAAGCCCAGGTCCTCGGCATAGCAATATTCGTCCAGGAAGTAGTGGTAATCCTCGGCTGCCTTCTCGCGGTCAAAATGCTGGTTCGAGACGGCAAAGAACGCGCGGTTTTTCAAGATGACCTCTTCCGGCACCCAGCGATATGGCCGTTCGGTGAAATATCCGATTTGCATCTGGGTGTCCTTCGATTGATGTGGTTCAGCTCCGGCATACGTTTGCGGCCTTCGACAACGCATGCTCGCGCTCGACTCAGGTTGCTACTCCACGTCTGCGATCGGTGCTCCTTTTGCACTGCGGATAATCTTCCGGGAGGCGTCGATCCTTGCGCGTGGTGCCACCTTCTCGCGGCTCCCTTAGACTCATAGCATCGGTAGCGCCACGCCGTAAAGCCTCTGCGGTCGCGTTGGCGAATGCTCGAAAGGCTCCTCTCCGACACGCGCCGTTTCGGAACGAACATCCTCGCAGGCCTCGAACTGGCATGGTCAAGTTGTCTGGAAAAATCGTGCAAGAGTCCCGATGGGTGTCACCAGTCGTTATCGTTGAGCAGTCTAGTGATGCCAAAGCAAGTCGAGACCTGCAGTTTTTGGAGAGGCGCTATTCCTTTTGACAGGGAGACGACAAGATCGTACGGTATGGCGATAAGGGGGAATAGAACGCTCTGGCTCAGGGAACAAGTGAAGTCGCAGGAAGTGCTCGATGCGCTCGTGCAGTCAGCAGTGAAACAGCGATGGATAGAGATATAAGGCAGAGAGCTGGTTGTGTCAGCAATCGCCCTCATGTTACTCCGTTGCCGTCCACCTCGCCTATGGTGTATGAGGCCCGCAAGGACAACCGCAAGAAACATATCGCAGTGAAGGGAGACGCCATGAAAGCCGCACGACTGCATGCCTTCGATGAAACGCTCACACGCGAACAGCTGCTGCAACTAGAAGAGCTGCCGAATCCGCAAATTCAGGCACCCGACGATGTCATCGTGCGCGTGGGCGGAGCCGGACTGTGTCGGACGGATCTGCATATCGTCGAAGGCATCTGGCGCGCAAAAGTCGACCGCCCCCTCCCCTATATTCTCGGCCACGAGAACGCCGGGTGGGTCCATGAGGTAGGCACGAGCGTGAAGACGGTCAACCCCGGCGATCCGGTGATTGTTCACCCGTTGGTGACGGATGGGACCTGTCCGGCCTGTCGGCGCGGCGAGGACATGCACTGCCAGAATAGCTGGTTTCCCGGGATCAGCCATAACGGCGGGTTTGCCCAGTTTCTGCACACCAAAGAACGGTCGTTGATTAAACTCCCCGCCAATCTGGCGCCCAAAACCGTGGCGCCGTATGCCGATGCGGGGCTGACGGCGTACCGGGCAGCCCGCAAAGCCGCCGAGCTCTTAGAGGCTATCCGAAAACTTTCTGCGGCTTTAGGCGGCCTCTTTTCGGTAATGGAAGTCAGGGTGGGGCACCGGGCTCAGGCGATGGAGCATTAACTGGATGTTACTCAAATGGATCCGCGCGGCACTGGATTCGGGGTTGCGTTCATAATCTTTGCTGTTGCGGCGGGAGCGTCCATTCCAAGCGTTGGTACGTTCCACCACCCAGCGTTTAGGAAGCGGGATAAAGCCTGTGCTGCCCACCGGCCGTGTCTTCACTTCGATCCGCCAGCCGGGCCGATTCTCTCTAAGCCACGCGTCCAAGGCATGATTGTGATATTTGCTATCGCCAAAGATGACGGTGAGCCGCGGAAACTCCTCCGCGCTGATTTGGGCGAGGAGTTTTACGGCGGCGGCCCCATCATCCAGCGCGGCGCTCGTGATCAAGACGACGAGCAGCAACCCAATCGTGTCAACTAGCACATGGCGTTTACGCCCGTTAATTTTCTTGCCCCCGTCATAGCCCCGTTCTGGGCCTCCCACTTCTGTCGTTTTGACTGATTGACTGTCGATGCAGGCGGCACTCGGAGTCGACTCGCGCCCTTCTTGAACCCGCACGCGGGTCCGCAACCGACTGACGATCTTGACCCAGGTCCCGTCATCCCGCCACTGCGCAAAGTATTCGTACACGGTACTCTTGGGGAGCAAGTCGTGCGGTAACATCTCCCACTGACAACCGGTCCGATTCTGATACAGCAACGTGTCGAGCACGGCACGCAGGTCCACGCGGCGGGGTGCGCCTCCGTGTTGGGTGCGTGGTGGGGGCAGCAGTGGCTCCAGAATTCCCCATTGTTCGTCGGTCAGATCCGACAGATATCGCTTGCGTGCTTGTCCGTGCTTCGCCATGTTCGCGCACTCCTCTTGTCCAGGCTATACGCTAACTATCCAGGAATTCTCGACTTTCGCCAACTAGAGTTCCCGGATAGCCTCTGAGTGCCGGCCAGTCTGTGAATCCGGCTACCGGCGGTGTACGGATTAAGCCTGGCGCGGCGCTCGCGATCGGCCTCAAAATGGACGATGAGTTCTCGGGTGCATTTACCGTCCGGGTGTTGAATCAATCCAACGTCTTGCTCGCCGAACTAAAGTTGAAAACAGGGTACCTCGAATGAACTCCGATCCTCTTGATGCGAAGTTAAACGAAGTATTCGCTGGCAAGGTGGTGCGGAAGGACCTGCTCTTGCAGGTGAAAAAGGGCACCAACGTGCCGTCCTTCGTGCTGGAATTCCTTCTTGCTCGCTACTGCGCCAGTGATGATCCGCGTGAGATTCAGGAAGGCATGGCGGCGGTGCTGGAGACCCTCCAGAGAAATTACGTACGCCCCGATGAAAGTAACAAAGCGCAAATCACCGTGCAGCAGAAGGGCAAGCACACCTTCATCGACAAGATCCACGTGAAGTATGCAGAAAGAGAAAAACGCACCTGGGCGCGCATGGAGAACTTCGCCTCTTCCCGTATCGCCATCAATGAGCGATATTACAAGAGCGAGAATGACCGGATCATTGAAGGCGGCATCTGGGCCGAATGTACTGTGGCCCACAACGACGTCGAGGATGATGATTACGCGTTTTACATTGAGCAACTGAAGCCGATCCAGCTATCGAAATTTGACTTTGAGGGTTTTGTTGCGGGGCATCGGCAGTTCACCGCTGACGAGTGGCTCGATGTCTTGATTCGGTCTTTTGGTTTGGAACCGGGTTGGATGAGTCGGCGACTCAAGTTCCACTACCTAGCCCGGCTGGCGCCGTTGGTGGAAGCGAATTTTAACTTTATCGAACTGGGACCGCGCGGCAATGGCAAGTCCTACACCTTCAGTGAGTTCTCGCCCTATTCAACGCTGCTCGGTGCGCCCACCACCGCTGCCTCGCTATGGTGGAACAATGGACGGAAGCAGGTCGGCATCATCGGGTTCTGGGACGTCGTAGCGTTCGATGAAGTGGGGGAGGGAATCACAGTCCGTGACAAAGAGACCTTCCAGGTGATGAAGCAATACATGGCCAACGGGAACTTCACCCGGTCCACCTCGACTGTGACGGCCAATGCAAGCCTCGCCTTCGTTGGCAATATCGACGACTCGATTGAGGCGATTGTACATTCGACTGAACATACCTTATTCAAGCCGCTCCACCCGGTGTTTGACCTGGCGATCCTTGATCGTTTTCACACCTTTGTTCCAGGGTGGGAAATCCCGAAGAACAGGGACGAAAACCTGACGCGTGGGTACGGGCTGATCATCGAGTACCTGGCGGAAGCCTTTCACCACCTCGCCCGAAAAACCAACCGTTTCACCCAGGTAAAGGCCGCCTGTAAACTCGGCCCGGGGTATGATCAGCGAGATCAAACAGCCGTCCTCAAGACGGTTTGCGCGTTTGTGAAGCTGTTACACCCAGGCGATGATCCGACCCAAGAAGAAATTAACGAGTATCTCGCATACGCTATCGAAGGACGACGACGGGTCAAAGAACAGCTCAATAAGAAAAAGCCCGACGATGAATTTGCCAACATCAATCTTGGCTATGTGGACTCGACCGGGAAGCTGATTACTATCTTCTGCCCTGAATCAAAGGATGTCGCCGCGACGCAAAATCCCGTGCGAACTCGGACCACGGGGGAAGAACATGCCACGCAGCCTGCTACCGCCGCGTTGAAACAAGAGCCTACGTCTGAACCTAAAACACAGCCTGCAGTCGAGACACAGAGAACGGCTACTGAGACCGAAGCCATTGTCGGTGAGCCGCATCGCGAACCCAAAGAGCGACATTATCGCATCCACTTCGGCGCAACCGGCTATTCCTATGAAACCATATTCGGCGATTATCTTCCTGGCGCCGAGGAGATCGTGATTGAAGACCCCTATATCCGCCAGCACCACCAGATTGTCAACTTTCTTCGCTTCTGCGAAACCACTGTTCGTGTCAGCAAACCCAAAAGCATTAAACTGGTCACTCGATTTGAGACTCCCTTCGAGAAAGACGAAGCCCTGCCAAAGTTATTAACAATTGGTGACAGTCTAAAACAGTTCGACGTTGTCTTAGAGATTAAAGAGAATAATAATCTTCACGACCGTGAGATCCGGCTCAGCAATGGCTGGAGCATCAAAATCGGCCGCGGCTTCGATATTTACCAACGCCCTGACGACTGGCTCCAAGTCGGCGCTAATGACCTCGACCTGCGCCCCTGTCTTGAGACGAATGTGGATGTAGTTCGGACGGGGACATGAACCAGAACAGACCTCTACGTCAGGTCTGCTCGGGAACATAGTAGTCACTCCACGGAAACAATCGCCCATAATATCCACACCAGCAATATTGGACTCTGTTGTAGAAATCTTACAAGCCTCTGGTCAGCCAGAGCGCCAAGGCGCAACGTCCTAGAGCCCGCTCAATTGTTGACCAGCTCGGACGTATGCTTGGCCTTGACGAGGTCAGCGAGTCTTACATACCGCTGTCCCTGCGTGAATGCGCTGGGGCGACCACTAGCAGAGCGTACGTCGTTCCATATCGGACCATCGAGGTGGATAGTGTCCGCATCATCGGGAGGGAGAGCAGAAAGATTTTTGACACTGTGCCCTCTTCTCTCTGCTCCTGCCTGAGTACGTGCTCCACAAGGTGTCTAGACGCCCTGCGTAGCGGCCATATGCAAACAGAATATTATCTGTGACCTCACGGATGCGAGCCACGACAGGATAAATCTGACTTGCGGCATAAAACGCCAGGTACTGCACGGGTTGAAACGTCCGCCCCGGCTGACAGATATAGGCATGATACCTGTGATACTCTGGCCAGGCGTTCCGCGCCGCCACCACCACGGTGTCCTTGGCAGCGCCCACAAGTTTTTCCTCCCACAGCATCGCTTGCAGTTCGCGTAAGAGAAACGCCTCGCGCTCGGAGACCACCTCGGTTTTGTCCGCCAGCAGTTCCTCAATAGCTTGATCGAGCGCCGCAAAGGGTGCCCATATAAGCCGTTGATCGGCAATCGCACTGACCACAGCCGGGCGCGTGTCATCCGGCGTCACGACGAGCAAGCACTGCACGGCTTCCTTGCTGTGATCAAGCCGTTGGAGATGCCGCGTGAGCTGATCGCGCGCACGGCATCCCGTTCCATTTTTGTTTCGACCAAGAGCCGACAACTGCCCACGATTTCTGCATCCGGCACGCCCTCTGCGCCGCGCGACGGCTGGTTCTGAAACCGCACCAATTCGAAAGCGGACTGCTCCATCAAGGCGCCAAGAATCCGCTCGATGCGCCCGAGGGAGAGCGACCGCACGACGGCGAGGATCGAAGAGGTAACACGGTTCTCACCGGTCTTGTAGGTAGAAAAGAGGTTGTTCCCCATGACAGTCTCCCAAACATTCGCCAGGCATCACTTCGTCTAGAGGCGCATCGGGGAGATAGGCTGCAGACCTTAATCCGTGTCTGCAGCGTCGTCTATCCTCCTCCTTCGTGGAGTGAGGGGAGACGCTTTCCCCTGGCCTCAGCCCGCATGGCGGTCTTCGGCTCACCCTCTTCTCCTATGGGCTTCGCCCCTAAAACCCCAAGACCTCGCGGTGGGTCGCTCCGCTCCCATCAGTGCCTTCGTGCGCTGCACCAAGGCGTATGGCAGGCGCAACGCTGCGCTCCGCTTGCCTAGCGCCCAGAAATCCCAGCGGTGGTTCACTCCGTTCTCACCAAGGCCTCCGCGCTGCGCGCCGAGGCAAGATTTAGGCGCAGAGTTCGCGTTGCTCGCTCAGCGCCCGAAGACCTCAAGAAAAGACGCTAAAAACGCTCTGGATTCTCCTGAGCGTACGATGTTCCCGACCTCCCCTTTGCTGCTGGAGATTCCCTTCCTGACGCCGATCTCTCTCGGACAGAAGCAACACAGGAGTGAGACTGATGACCCAACCGCTGCGTTCCGAGAACACTCACAAAGCATTGGCTAAACTGAGCAACGAAATAGATCTAGAGAAGGCTGCGTTCACCTTTCGTCTCAAATCTCTCCTTGAAAAAGCTGAAGCACAGGGACTCGTACTTTCCCCTCCTGAGCGTTCCGGAACATGCGCAGTGATGACTCAAATCTGGTCCTGAAAAAAAGGCTCTCAACTTCGGCTGGTTCGGATGCAGAGGGAGGAAGACCTGTCTTTCGCAACTACGGGATCGGCCTGAAGGAGCGTCAGGAGCGCACCATGCATCCTCTTGGTGAAGAGTATCTCTACAAACTCGCGGGACTACTGCACGCCGATGTGTATCTCCCGCCAGAAAAAGATCCCTTCGCAATGACGGTCAAAAGAAGAACCAGCACCGGATGGGAAGCAATCTCTATCGACGAGGTAGTAGCCGTACAGGATGACATGGCTCGCCCTGATCCATGAAACTATCAATCGGTTCGCGATTCTCTAGGATCAATAGAAAGAACAGCCTTTCCTGTTTTAACACTTATCTCCAATTCTCCGTTTCCTTCAGAAGCTCCCCGACGCTTGTCCGTCCGGCAGGCGGCGCACTGGCAAAGCCGTCACTTGCCTGCGATCCGTCCAGTCTGCGCCCCCACGTCAGCGGTGGCCGTCCTCTGCCCTTGGCAGGCAGAAGACGGCAGCCATCACATCTCTTTCCCCGCACGTGATCAGGCGCTCAGCGCGCCCGAACACGTTCCCCACCCTCAAATAAGGTAGCAGTCCACAGGCCCGGACTTGCTCGGCGACGGGACGACCTCGCTCCGCTCCGGACACGCCTCCGCTTCGTCTCGGTACGCCCACGCCACGCTTCGCCCCGGCCAGTCTCACCGCTCCGACCTCGCTCACACTCGCTCCGAGCGTCCCCGCCACTTCGCTGGTCCGCCCTGCAGGCGGGCGCGCCAGGCGCACAGCTCTCCACCTCAACGGCTCCCGCGCCTGGCACTGGCCTGCATCCGGTCGGCCTGCGCCCCCACGTCAGCGGTGGCTGCGCATCCCTTTTTCTTTTCGCCCCTCTCTGCCCCCAGTGAAGAGGGGCTCAAAGAAAGACGCCTTTTTTTAAGGCGGAGTCTATATGCCACACGCACGCGCACCACCTGTCAGCAACAACATAGCTCACTGATCGGAAACACTAACCGTAAACAGTGAGCGCGGGCCGCCGATAGCCCAAGCCGAAAGCGACGTCAGTAGGCTTTGAACGTGGGGGCGTCAATCAAACCCACGGTAACGGCAACACCATCACACTGAGGAGGAATCACAATGTCACAGACAGTGCAACTGTTTCCCTTAGGCCAGATCGTCGCCACGCCCGGCGCGCTTGCGGCGCTGGAGCAGGCCGGACAATCGGCGCACGAGTTTCTCACAAGCACGCGCCCGGGGAATGGGGCGAGCTTGATGCAGACGACCGTCGCGAGAATGAACTCTCGCTCCGCGAAGGCTTCCGGCTGCTCTCCGCGTATCACCTCACCACTGGAGAAAAGATGTGGATCATCACGGAGGCGGATCGCTCGGCCACCACCCTGTTACTCCCTTCCGAGTATTAAAAGGAGGACCACCGATGGACTATGGACACGGTCTACTTGCTGCACTTCAGTCAACGCTACCGGCACGCTGCGCATTACACCGGGTCCACGAACAACCTCACCAAACGACTGGACCAACATGCCAAAGGGCAGGGAGCCCGGCTCCTGGCAGTCGTTCATGCCGCCGGCATCACCTGGACGCTAGCGCGCACCTGGGAAGGAGGCAAACAGCATGAGCGGAAGATCAAGCGACAGGGCGGAGCAGTCTCGCCGCTGTCCCATTTGCAAAAGTTTGGGGCGTGTCACGGGAAGAGTGGCTCGCCTACGAGCGGGACATGGACAGCCAGAATGACCATGACCGCTGGATGGCGGAGATGGAAGGCGAGGCCAGCGACGCCGGGAAGCTAACCGCTGACCTCAATACCAGTAACGCGCCCTTCTAGAGGGCATTACCGATGGAGAGGATAGTCATTGACTGTTCTCTCCGTCAAGGAGGCATCGATGTCACACGGCAATTTAGACAACCAACTCGTCCACGCGAACTTCTGGCCAAGCTGCGAGACCTGTGCGTTCTTCACCTCCTGTCAGACCGCCCCACGTCATCCCGCATATCCGCACCGCTGGCACTGGAGCTACGAGGCTGCCCATTTTCCTGACGCGCTGCTCATTCTCCGCTCCTGGGTGGGCTCGACCGTGTTCGGCCAGGCGCACACGGGGTGCCCCTCGTACACCGTCCATCCGCGTCAGCTCCAACCGCTGCAAGACCAGCATCAGCAGTACCTGACCTTGGAGGCGGAGAAGCAGCGGCTCGAAGTCGTCTTCGCGCAACTGGAGCAGCACGAGCGCTGGACGAAACGAGAAAAGGCCACCTTCACTGCGACCTTCCAGCGCTACAAAGCCGTGCTGGCTGAGCAAGCGGAGCTACGGACAACGACTTCACCCAGCCATCTCTTGCCGTCGCCGTCAACGGCTAATAGACCCACTCACAACCCGGCCCCGACCGCGGGGCCATTCTTTCACAGGAGACTCCGTCATGCTGCACGAATTTCCCGAAGCAATGAAACAAACCCTCATCACGCGGTTAGCCGCGCTCAATTCCGCGGTGACATTTCTTGGTCTCACGCACGGCGCGACCCCCGCGACGATCGATGACTGGCTGACACTGGCCGAGCTGGTGGAACAGTGGGTGTGGCGTGGCCTGACGCCCGCGCCGTGTCCACTGTCGCCGGATGTTCTGCCGCCGTCCGCCGCGCCACTCACTGCGCCAGCACCCGCTACCCCGAGCGCCCCCCTACCGCCACCCGACGCGTCCGAACGGAACGGCGACGGCGCACGACCGAGCGCCATACCCGTGCTTCCGCCTGCGGCGACGGAGCCACCGGCCACCCCGCCCGTACCGCCGCCAGCGGGGCAGAGCACCGGTCAGCGCAAGGACGCGGCCACCACCAATCAGATCAAAGCCATCTTCGGCATTGGCAAAGCCAAAGGCTACAGCACGACCGAGGTCAAGACGTGGGTGAAAGGGCAGTACCAGAAGGCGATTGATGACCTGACGTTTCGCGAAGCGTCGAAACTGATTGAGCGGTTGAAGGCGCTGTAAGGAAGAACAGGCGTGCGGAGGCATAGGTCCCCTGCCCTTCCGCACGCGCCGCACCCAGTCGAGCGGACAGGGACAGCGTCCGCACACAACACCAACCCTGACAGGCTCCGGCCTGCCACACAAAGAAGGAGGAAACATTTATGAGAACGCGCAGAAGCTGGAGGAATCAAGAGCGACTCTGGAAAGCGCTGGGACACGAACAGGGCCGTCCGCAGTCGCCCTCACCACCAGTCACGGAGGCGGAGATCGACGCAATGTTTTGGATGAGACGAGACGAACGCGCACGCTTGAAGAAACAGCGGCGGGCAAAGGACGCATAGGCTCACCTCATCAGGATCCGCCCTACCCGCCTCCCGGCCAAGCGTCTCCCTCACTCGTGTCTGTGCACGCCCGCCGAGGCGGCGAAGCCTCGTTCTTCTCGGCTTGCGTGCCTGCAAAAAAACGCCACAATAGAGACGAAAGCCGGGGAGCACCGGCAGAGAACCGGAGTGTTGGAGTCACCTGATGGAACGCTACATTTTTTTTGCTGCAGACAAGATTCCGCCCACGCTGCCGGTGATCGGCGTGCCCATGCCGGAAGGATTCGTCTGGGTGGAGCTGACACCCGCAGAGTACGAGGCCGCCGTGGCCGATCTGGACATCGCGCGACACCTCGTGGCTCATGCTCGGGACGTGCTCGCGACACGATTGTTACCCGGCAGCGTACACTCTGACATGACCAGGACCAAGGCAGAGGAGAGCGGAGGAAGGGAGGCGGACGCTACGGAATCAGGGGATGATCACGCCCACGACTGATCGACGGATCGTCGCCCGGATCACGCCTGCAGATCGGCGCCTGGCCATCCGGACCGGCATTATCGTCAGCCATGACCCGTGTACGACGCGGAAGGGCCAGCCGGGGGACGGCCTCACTCCTCTTCCTCTTCCCCATCCTCCTCCTTCTCCAACTCCATGACCTGGCTCAGCAATTGCTGCTGTTCCCGGGCGACCCGCGAGAGCGTCGCCGGTGGAATCCCCAAGCCTTTGAGCAACGTGGCCACCGTCTGCGCGTCCCGCTCCAGGATCTGCTCTAACGTTTGCGCGAACGTGCGCGCCACCTGGCGCAGCCCATGGGCGGTAGAGAGATAGCTCATTGTCTGGTCAATGACGGCGGTGGTGCCGGCTCCCAGCACGACTTCCAGCGGATAGCCTTTATTGCGGATGGCTAATAGGAGATCTAAGGGCGCATGAATTTGCCCCGTTCATAGAAGCTGATCTGGCGTTGCCCATAGTCTCCGAACATCTGCCCAAATTCGGCCTGCGAGAGCGCCAGGCGTTCCCGGAACTGGCGTAAGCGCGCGGCCACCATCTGGCGGTTGATGACGCTTCCCCTACGAGTTCTTCCAACCGCTTGCGGTGGGTAATATTTTGCGCCGTCCCCAAGACTTGGCGCGGCGCGCCGTACGTGGTCTGGGTAAACACGGTCTCGCGGCTGCATAGCCATCGCCACTCCCCATCGGCGTGTTTGACCCGGAATTTCGTCTCCACCGGTTGCCCTTCCGGTCTCGTCATCCAACGCCCCGCGGCCGGGACCACTTTCAGCGGATCGTCGGGATGGATGAGGTGTTGCAACGCCGCCGCACTTTTCTTGAGCATCTGCTGCGGTGGATACCGAGGATGACCTCCACTTGGCGGTTGATATACACGATGCGACGCAGCTCCAGGTCATACAGGTAGAGAATATCGGGGATCGTATCGGCAATCTGGGCGTTGAAGCGCTGGCTCTGCTGGAGCGCGTCCTCCGCCCGTTTGCGGTGCGTCAGGTCGCGGTAGACGCCTTCAAAGCCCGCCGGATGCCCTTGGGCATCCCGCATGACCCGGGTGCGCACCTCCACCGGTACGAGGCTGCCGTCCTTACGCACCAGCTCC
>CAVVII010000030.1:0-26126 GCA_963748055.1 uncultured Verrucomicrobiae bacterium
CCAGCACTTCTTCGACAGCACCTTTGCAAATCAGTTCGTGCTGTTGGCGCTCCTCTTCTACAATGACGGACATCCGGCGCCGGCCGAATCAAATGGTAGTTCATCAACTTTGCGATAACTCTCGCCGATGTGAAGTGCCTCGTGGAATTCGCCATGCTCAAGGATCGCGGCATCGAGCAAGTTTTTTAGTCCGGTTTGAAAATAGCTGTTGAGATAAGCGTATCGGAGAGCCGCGTCATCGGCGTTGCCGAGTATGTCTAGATGGCGCTCGAGAATGATCCGATCAATCGTTAAAGTTCCAGTTTTATCGATGCAAAGAATGTTCATGCGCCCAGGTCCTCGATCGAGTTGAGTCGCTTGACGATGACCTTGTTTCGAACCATCGAGATGGCGCCGCGAGTGAGATTTGCAGCGATGACCACAGGCAGCATTTCCGGTGTCAAGCCAACGGCGACGGAAAGAGCGAAAAGAAATGCAGAAGCCCAATCGCCTTTAGTGAAGCCGTTCAACAGAAGAACGACCGGCACTAGCAGAAGCACGAATCGGATGAAGAGCCAGCTAACGCTGTTAATGCCGCGGTCGAAACTCGTGAAAGAACGCTGGGCGGCCGCTCTTCGCGCGAGCGAGGCGAACAAGGTGTCTTCGCCCGTGGCAACGACAACCGCGGTCGCGGTCCCGCTGATCACATTTGTCCCCATGAAGCATAGATTTGGCAGATCGGCGGGGTTTGGGAGCTCTGTTGCGAAAATCCTTGTTCGCCGCGAAGATTGGGCTGTAGCGTCTCAAATTTTTCGACCGGAAGTGCCTCCCCGCTCAAAACGGACTGACTAACGAAGAGATCGCGTGTCGACAGGAGTCGGATATCGGCCGGAATCATGTCACCCGCGGCGAGACGGATTATGTCCCCGGGCACGACCTCCCTAAGTGGGATTTCACGCCGGTGAGGATCACCTGAATCGCTGATTCTCGTAACTGTCACGTTCGTTCCGACGAGGGCTCGCAGACGCGCCATCGTCCGGGTCGAGCGGAACTCCTGAATGAATCGAAGCAGGACGCTGACTACGACCATAAACGAGATCAGAGAGCCGGCTTCAATGGCGCCTACCAGAAAAGAGATCACGCTCAGTGCCGACAAAAGCCCGACAAATGGATTCCCAAAATTCCGGAATACCTGGCATAGAATCGACGCTGCTCGGTGGTAAGCAACTTCGTTGAATCCATGTTCAGCTAGACGATCGCTAGCTTCCCGATCGGTGAGTCCGGAGTCTGAAGTTTTTAAGGACGCAAGCAGTTCTTCGGAAGTCGCGTAAGCCGCATCGAGTGTTTGTGGACGAATTTTTGGCGAAAGCGGGATAGATTTCGCGCTCGGGCCAGCCATTTTGGGCCTAGTTACTTTGATTGACGATTGATTCACTGACGATCGTTTGTTTCGCTGATAGTTACTTGGTGTTCGGCCGGTGCAACGTCCGAAATCGACAAGCGCACTTCATACCAACCCTCTTTCCGATCAGTGTGTATTTCCATGTTTTGTTGCAGAGCCGCCAGCGCGGCCACGATGCGACGGCCCAAACCGAGATCAAGCGTCTCGTCGTGGTCCTCCGCCTTAATTTGGTTTTTAATTGAGAGAGCCGTCCCCTTTGGTTCGGTCCGCAAGTTGGCGTAAATCGTTCCGCGTCCATGCCGAAGACTATTCGTCAGCAAACTGTAGAGAATCTGCTTCATGTACCCCGGGTCGGCACTGATAACGGATTCCTGCGTAGTGACTTCGATCTGACGATCTGATCCCTCGCCAGCAGACGAAAATCTTGAGCAACGTCGTCAAGTAGCGCCGCCAGATCGAATCTGACCCGATTGGGGTGCAGATGCCCTTGTTCGGCGCGCGCGATCAGGAGCGCTTGTTCGACATGCATTGTGAGCCGCAAGAGTTCGGTTTGGATCTCTTCTGCCAGGGAGGGTTCAATCTTATCGGCGGCTTCTTCGATTTTTAGTCGGATGATGGTCAATGGTGCCCGGAGTTCATGCGCCACCTGGGCCGAGTAGCTTTGCAATTGGTGAAACGTCAGGCTGATTCGCGAGAGCAGGCCATTGATATGCTCCTGGAGTTCCCGAAACTCACTTTCGTCCGTTTCGATTCTGATTTGAACCTGGAAATTGTTTGGATCGACGGCGTCCAATTGATCGTTCAGGGAAACAATCGGAGTAAACGTTTTTCGAACGACGAGCCACCCGGTAACAGCAAACGCGGCGGCCATCGTCGCGCTGTATAAAGCCAGAAGATTTGCTGAGAGCACAATTCTTTGCGGGGCCCCCCTTGTGCCCTGGTGGCTGGTACCTTGATGTTCCTCACCTCGCTCCAATGCCGGTGCCAAAGAGAGAGTGCGGGATTGGATGAAATAAGCCGTACTGAAGAAGCAAAGGGGGACTCCGAGAAAGGTTAAGAAAAACCACGAAAGAATTCGAAACCAGAAGGCTTTCATGGATCGGCCTTCCGAAGAGCAAATCCGACACCGCGAACGGTTTGAACAATCGGAACCAAACCGGGCAGATCTATCTTCGATCGCAGATGATTTACGTACACGTTCACGACGTTGGTTTGAGAGTCGAAGTACTGGTTCCAGACACGTTCGATGATTACCGCTTTGCTCACCGGCCTGGGTGCCGTCATCATCAAGAGCTCCAGCAGCGCAAACTCCCGATTGGTAAGTTCAATTATCTTACCGGCACGCCGTGCCTGACGTGCCACTATGTCAAGCTCGAGATCTTCGAAACGAAGTAAGTTGGAAGCTTGCGGGCGTTGCCGGCGCAGAAGCGCACGCAAGCGAGCCAATAGTTCTACGACCGAAAAGGGTTTGATCATGTAATCGTCACCGCCGACATCCAGCCCGCGAACCTTGTCTTCAACCTCCGCTTTAGCAGTGAGAAACAGAACAGGTGTCTGATTGTCTTTCCGTCGCAGAGAACGCGCTATCGTAAATCCGTCCCGGACCGGCATCATTACGTCCAATATGATAGCATCGTAGGTGTTGTTTTCCGCAAGCCAGAGCGCCTCATCCCCATCCTGGGCGTAGTCGACCGCATAGCCCTCTGCGATCAGAGCCTGGCGTATATGCTTTCCAATTCTGGTATCGTCGTCAGCAAGGAGTATTCGCATGTTTCAACTCCAGTTCAGATCGGGCACGTACATTTCGCAGAGAATTGGACAAGTGTCGACCATGCGATGCAGGTCTGCAGCAGCCTTAAAAAACTTTAAAAACCGTGCAGCTGAAGTTTGCGGAAGCAAAACGCAGCCGGATGGCGATTCCCTTTGGTATGGTTTTAGCCAGGCTCCGCGATGTGCAGCTACTGCTCCGATTCAACGTGAATCAGAGCCGCACCACGCGAAGTGTAAACGCATGAGTTCCTACTTACTTAGAATGTGAGTTGCGAGGTCGATCACATGATAGAAGCAGAGAACTATCATTAGGATCAGGTAGGCCCGCAGGGCGAAGGCTTTTGCGATGGAATTCCCCTTCGACGTTAAAGCGGTATTTCCCATAGGGGTTGATGTGCGCGTAGCGTGCCGGCGACAGATGCACCACATCGACGTCATCGACGTTATAGCCTTCGGATCTCAAAGAGCTTCTGGTCTCCCAAGTCGCGCAAGCGCGGAGAGAACTGCAAACCCAACAGGTCGAACAAACTGAAAACCAGATCCGTGTAGCCAGCCGTGTCGGAAGTGTGCTCCGCAATCGGCAGCTCGGTTTCATTGTCGAGGATGCCGTCGAGCACGTAGGTCGCATCGCGGATCGTGGAGGGGATGGGCTTGCTCCCATATTGAGAGAACTGGTCAGAGGTCCACGTATAGAAGGTAAGCCCGCGGCCGTATAGTTACACGGCAAACAAAAAAGAAAGCGCGTTTAAAGCACGAGATGCGTTGATTGCTTCACTGTTCGAGCCGGAATAATGCGGAGTTTCATTTCAACTAACAGCAGGCCATACCGCGACCTCGGCGGTGTGGCTTTGCATAATCGCGCGCTCCGCATCATCAGCTTTTTGCGGTGCTCCGCAAAAAGCTGAATTTGAGCGCGACCTGATCTCCAAACGAACCAAAGCCGGCCTTGCATCGGCCCGTGCGCGCGGACGCAAAGGCGGTGCGCCCTTCAAGATGACAGCGGCAAAAGTGCGCCTCGCGATGGCCGCCATGGGAACAAAAGGAAACCAAAGTGACGGATTTATGCAGCGAACTGGCTATTACCCGGCAAACGCTCTACCGGCATGTCATGCCAGATGGGACGCTGCGCAAGGATGGGCTGAAGGTAGTTGAAGGAGGAAAGATACGGAGCGGTAAGAAAAAATGACTGCCGCGATCCGGCTTAACCCGGTTTTCCGTCCGATTGCTACTCAAACCCCAAAACCGCATGTCCGGTGGTGTGGGAGGGTCACGGCGCGCAATCACCGTGACCCGACCCGATCATCAGCTCTACTATCGATGCGGTCCGATCTACTATCGATGCGGTCCAAACTGTATAATCAGCCCACCTACCAAAATGACGCCCAGCCCGAACCAAGTCGTGCCGGGTATGCTTTCTCGGAAAACAAATTTGCCAAAAAGAACACTGACCAGCGCAAACACACAAACGTAAACACCGAATAGCCTAGAAAAATCCCATTCGACCGTATTGACGATCAAGCCGTAAGAACCGAGGACGGCGAAACCGACCAGAATCAAAATCACTCCTGTCCAAGAAGCATTCTAAAAAAGAACTAACGAAAAGACCTCCGTTTTTGGTTAAATCGTTGGTATGAAAAACAAGCGAAAAAACCGTCAACGGAGGCTGGCGAGATGGTAGGACACACAAGCCTTTTTAGCCAAGTGCTTTTGCTGGTCAACCGACACCAATTCGCCCGGCGAGTCAAAGAATGCTGTGCGGAGAAAGCGGCCAAGGGCTTCAGCTGCTGGAGTCAATTCGTGGCCATGATGTTCTGCCAACTGGCGCAAGCCAAGTCGCTGCGCGAAATCAGCGATGGCCTAGCCTGTTGTGAAGGCAAACTTAATCATCTGGGCCTGCAAGAGGGTCCGAAACGTTCGACCTTGTCCTACGCCAACGCCAAGCGGCCCTGGCAACTCTTCGAGCAAGTCTTCTACGATCAGCTTGGCTTAGCACAGAGCCTGGCGCCAAAAAAGAAGCTGCGCTTCAAGAATAAGCTCCTGAGCCTGGATGCCAGCGTGATTGATCTGTGTCTGAGCATGTACAATTGGGCGACCTTTCGCCAAACCAAGGGAGCAGTGAAATTGCATTTGCTTCTCGATCACGACGGTTATCTGCCGGTCTTCGCTCATCTGACCGAGGGAAATGTCCATGAGATGGTCGTGGCCAAGAGCTTGAATTTTGCCAAGGGTACCGTTGTGGTGATGGATCGGGGCTATATCGACTACAAGCTCTTTGCCCGCTGGACCAAGCCGGGATCTTTTTCGTCACCCGCCTCAAAGAGAACGCCGATTACTGGGACTTCGAAGATCGGCCGCTGCCCAAGAGGTGGCAACGTTCTGAAGGATCAGCTGATCCGGCTTAATCCGGTCACGGCCGGAGCGCCCTGTCAGGAAGACCTGCGTCTGGTGACGGTCTGGGATGAACGCAACCAATGTGAAGTGCGGCTGCTCACCAACCAACTGCAGTTCGCCGCCAGCACGATTGCCGACATTTACCGGGAACGCTGGCAGATCGAACTGTTTTTCAAAGCCCTCAAGCAGAACCTGAAGATCAAGACCTTCGTTGGAACGAGCGCCAATGCGGTCCGCATCCAGATTTGGACAGCATTAATCACCATCCTGTTGCTCAAGATCCTGCAGTTTAAGAGCACCTTCGGTTGGGCGTTGAGTAATCTGGTGGCCCTGCTGCGCTGGAATCTGTTCAGCTACCGTGACTTATGGGAGTGGATTAACCGTCCCTTTGACACCCCGCCCGAATCTCTGGCAATTCAGGGCGAGTTCTTCGATTTGGACAGCATTTTGGGAGCCAAACCTAACAAAGGGGGGTCTTTTTTGAAAAATCACCTACCACGCCCGCCGAATGGCTTAAAATCGAGACTAACCTGTCCTACTAACAATTATCTTGGACAGCAGTGAATCAAAATAGTACCGCCGCCTCGCAACCCCATACGAATGACAGCGTCGCCCCCCACTTCAAGCAGAGCGCCAATCACGAAAAGAATCCAGGCGACAACCGTCATAGAGAAGTCACCCCTCAGCTGACCTCGTTCGCAAGTTTAACAGCGTTGGATACAAGTTTTGATAGCTCTGTTTCGAATCAGGCTTCGCGGCTGCGCTCCACGGGGACATTGGGAACTTTGATCAGATAATGACCAGATCTACCTCGGGTAACTCACGGATCAATTCATCGTGAAGCGGTCGGTTGAACAATCGAAGGGATTTCTTGCCTGGACGTCCCAACACAACATGCGTGATGCCGTACTCCTTGGCGAAAGAGATCAACGCTTGTGCCACGTTTTCATGTTTGAGAGAAATCACCAACCCACCCATTTTTTGCGCCGCTTCCAGAGTATCAGCGACCTGGCGTTGGACCGTTGCATCAATCTTAACCGCTGATTCGTTCGGAGTGCGGACGTAGACTGCGTACCATTGCGCATTCAATTGCGTGGCCAGACGGGCGGTCTTTCGGAGCAATCGGCCGGGATCCGGTCCCTGACTGCTGATCGCGACCATGACCTGACCCAGGCCGCCGACGTTGCTCTCGAGTTCGGCGCCTTCGCGGTTCTCTGCGGTCAAGAATATTCGCAGTTTCACTCAGCGTCATTTCCCGGAGCCGAGTCAGGTTCTTGGAGGTGAAGAAATTGGCCAGTGCTGCTTCAACCCTCTCTTTGGGATAAATCTTACCGGCCTGGAGCCGCTCGAGAAGATCTTCCGCCGGCAAATCTATGTTCACGATCTGGTCCGCCTGCGTAATAATCTCGTCGGGTACACGCTCCTTCACCTTAACACCAGTCACGTCTTCGACGATGTTATAGAGCGACTCAAAGTGCTGAATATTTACCGTCGCAATAACGTTGATCCCCGCACGCAGCAGATCCTGGACATCTTCGTAGCGCTTACGGTTCCGGCTTTGCGGGGCGTTCGTATGCGCCAGCTCGTCGACCAGTGCGATCGTCGGTTTCCTGGCCAGAACGGCGTCAAGGTCCATCTCTTTCAAGTTAATCCCATGGTATTTCGCAACAAGAGGCGGAACAATCTCCAAGTCGCCAATCTGCGCAGTCGTCTCGGGCGCGGTCATGAGGCTCGACATAGCCGATCACGACATCCACGCCCTGCCTTCGAAGGCGGTTTCCTTCGACCAACATTTGGTAGGTCTTGCCAACTCCGGGAGACGGCCCTAGATAGATCTTCAGCTTACCAAGCTGCTGCCGGCGGATGATCGTTAGAAAATCGTCCGGCGTCGGCTTCAGGTTAGGATTTTCGGCAGCCGTCATAAGATCCGGTGATTGTACTACAGATGTCACAACGAGCCCAATCTTTCGCATGCTTCGACTCCACTGAAGGCACGAGGAAACGATGGTTCTCACATGTTGCGGGACAGCCTTTCCCCCTGAGCCAGGTCTTTGATAGGAGACGCAAAGTTTTTTAGCGGTGTCTTACGCCGAGTTCCGACCCTCAGTCGGGTCCTTCGGTTTCTTGTTATCGATCCTTTGCTGCGGAAACTCGCGTTTGTCCTTATGAAAGTAACAGATTTCGATCAGAGTCGGCCAGATCTCCAGAGCGGCATGGATCTGGCTCACCACGTCGTCGACTATCCGGGAGACGTTCTGCTGAAAAAAATCGGGTTCGAATCCATAAAAAGAGCGCGCGAGATTCTCAGCAAAAAGTTCCAACGTCTTTCTACGTCCCTCATTTTTTGTCGCAGATGCAGCCTTGAGTACCCTGGCATGCACAGCCGTAATCTTTTCGAGTATCTCCTCACTGTCCTGCAAACTGACTTCGCCCTGGTAGCTGAACCGGATCGATAAGTCATCCATGGCGACAAGACTCGCTTTGATCTTCTTCTTCAAGCAGGGTGCAGATCTCTTCGTTGAAAACATCCATCGCAAGAGGGTTCCGCATGTAATTGTTTTTGATATGCGTCTGCACCGCATCCACGTGGGCTGACACTACGCCTTCTTGCTGGATCCAAAGTCGATAAATGTAGTCTTCGAAACGCAATCTCGTAGGGAAAAACGGCGGAAGACCGAGCCGGTTGTCGTACCCGGCAACCCCGCAATCGATGCGCCAATTCTTGTCTGTTACTACCGGACGAAAATTATCCAGAACGTAAACATCGTTAAAATGGTGGAGGTCAGAATGACTCTGTTTCTCGTCATTGAGATACATGAATACGTAATCCAGAGCGTCGATGTCGTTTGTTCCAGTTCGAAAGGTTTGCGCAATTTTGATCACCGCGTTTCTGGGAAGGGGTCCTTCCTTCAAAAGAAGCGAGTTTTCCGTGGCGAACTCCGTGGTGACATTCGTTTCCAGGTCCATCGATGTGTCACGCAACAGCTCGCCGGATTCGTAGTTGCCAGGGACTTCGCGAACGCGCTTCCCAAGTACATCTTCAAAGGCGGTTAGAAGGTCATAAGATTTTTGCAGGTAGCCATTCGTTCCGGCTTTGTGCAAACGACCTCGACAGACTTCATCGTGAGCCAATGATTCCGGGCTACCCTCCACGAGTGCATAGGGACGCATATCGTCGTCGGCACTGACCATGAAAGCGCCCAACGTGTACATCAACGTGAAATTACGATTCCCGCCATAACTCGGCCGGAAAAGGTTCCGAACCAGCGGCTCCAGTTTACTGTCCCGAAGCTTTTTGTTCAGAAAGCTCAGAAATTGTTCCTTTTCGCGCGGACCAACGTAAGAAAGTTCGCTTGTCGTCTTTGTGTGCTCGAGCCGGCTGAAATACTTCTCGTGGTTGGCCAGGCTCGAGTCATCGAACACGATCATTTTTACCGAGTGGCCGTTGCTCCAGAAATGCTCGTCATAAGTTTCAATGGTCTCTGTTATGTCGCGCAGGCGATAAGTCGGAACGACAAATACGGTTTCAGCAGTCTTCATACAAAGTGAGCGAGCAAAAAAGTTCGGCCCGCCGATCCGGAAACCGCCGGACCGGCAGACCGATCGCACCCGCATGTGCGAAAATTACGGCTTCTTTTCTGCCAGCGCGCCGTTCGGAGTGAGCGCGTCGAGAGCCAGATTAAGTTTCAATACGTTTACCCCGGGATCACCGCCGATACCCAGCAGAGGACGATCCGTCGCTTTGGCAACTTCGCCGCGAACCGCCTCTTCGCGTAGACCTCGCTCCTTGGCAACACGCGGAGCCTGGAACTGGGCGTTTTGAAGACTGATATGAGGATCCAATCCGCTCCCTGACGCCGTCACTGCGTCGGCAGGAACGACCGCCTCCGCGGCCAGACCATTTTCCTGCCGATACTGGGCGACGTTCGCTTTGATTCCGTCGATCAACTTCTGCGAGGTCGGCCCCAGGTTTGAGCCGCCGGAACTGGTTGGATCATATCCGGTTCCGGCTGCGGATGGTCTGGGATGGAAGTACTTCGCCCCGCTGAATCCTTGTGCTAACAATTCGGAGCCGACAATTTGTCCATTCTTTTCAACCAGGCTACCGTTCGCCTGGCGGGAAAACAAAAGCTGCCCGACTCCCCAGATTAATACCGGATATACACCGCTGACCACGACGCAAAGGACCACGGTGGCAACGATCGATGTCCAGAGTTCTTTAAGAAACGTTTTCATAAATAGAGTGTGCTTGGTTAGGCCAGACCGATGGTTGTGATAAGCATGTCAATCAGCTTAATCCCGATAAACGGCAGGAGGATTCCTCCCAAACCATAGATAAGGAGGTTACGGGCCAGAATTTTCGAGGCGCCGAGCGGCCGGAATTTAACTCCTCTCAGCGCGAGAGGAATCAGCGCGATAATGATCAGTGCATTAAAGATGACCGCGCTTAAAATGGCGCTCTCCGGCGACTTCAGGAACATGATGTTCAGCGGCGCAATCTCCGGGAAAGTGCCCACCAACATCGCGGGTAAAATGGCAAAGTATTTCGCCACGTCATTGGCGATGCTGAAGGTGGTGAGCGCACCGCGCGTGATGAGCAATTGCTTACCGATCTCAACGATTTCGATCAGCTTGGTCGGATTCGAGTCCAGATCCACCATGTTGCCGGCTTCTTTGGCCGCTTGAGTGCCCGTGTTCATCGCGACACCGACGTCGGCTTGCGCCAGGGCAGGAGCATCGTTGGTACCGTCACCGGTCATGGCGACAAGGTGGCCGGTTAGTTGTTCTTTTCGACACAGGGCAAGCTTGTCTTCCGGCTTCGCTTCGGCCAGGAAGTCATCGACCCCCGCCTCTTTCGCGATAGCCGCGGCGGTTAACGGGTTGTCTCCCGTAATCATCACGGTTCGGATTCCCATGGCGCGAAATCGCTCAAACCGGTCTGCCAGGCCGCCCTTCACGATATCCTTGAGCTGGATCGTGCCTAAGACCTTTTCCCTCGTTGCGACCACTAGAGGTGTGCCGCCGGAATTAGAAATTGTCTTAACGTCCTTCTCGACGGGTTCTGGCATTTTCCCGCCGACATAGCCACGAATTGCGTCCGCGGATCCTTTTCGGTAGCTCAACCCATCCATGTCGACACCACTCATCCGCGTTTGAGCCGTGAATGGGACAAAGGTCACCTTGGGCATTTCGCTAAATTCTCGAGCCCTGATTCCAAAGTTTTTCGCCAGAACGACCACGGATCGACCTTCGGGAGTTTCGTCGGCCAGGGACGCTAACTGAGCAGCATCCGCCAATTGCTCTTTGGTCACTCCAGGAGCAGCCAGAAAATCGGTTGCCTGACGGTTGCCGATCGTGATCGTACCCGTCTTGTCGAGGAACAGGACATCGACATCTCCGGCCGCTTCCACCGAACGCCCGCTCATGGCGAGAACATTTTTTTGAACGAGACGATCGATCCCGGCGATACCGATCGCGCTAAGCAATCCGCCGATCGTCGTAGGTATTAAGCAGACCAAAAGGGCAACCAGGACCGGGATCGTAAAATCCACCGAGGAGGCGATGCCAAAGGCTTTCAGCGACATCATCGCAATCAGGAAGATCAGTGTCAGCGCCGAGAGCAGGATGGTTAGAGCGATCTCGTTGGGAGTCTTCTGGCGCGAGGCCCCTTCGACCAGGGTGATCATGCGATCCAGAAACGTCTCACCCGGGTTTGAGGTAATCTCAATCTTTATGATGTCAGACAAGACCTTTGTACCGCCGGTCACCGCGCTCCGATCGCCCCCGGACTCGCGGATCACCGGTGCGGATTCACCCGTAATCGCCGACTCGTCGACTGTCGCCGCTCCCTCGATCACTTCGCCGTCACCCGGAATAAGTTCGCCGGCTGCAACCACGACGACATCGCCTTTACGCAAAAGGTTAGCCGCAATTTTCTCGACGGTTCCGTCCGCTTTCAGGCGATTGGCAAAGGTTTCTGTGCGCGTCGCCCGCAACGCTTTGGCCTGGGCCTTGCCTCGTCCCTCGGCCATCGCTTCGGCAAAGTTCGCAAATAGCACCGTAAACCAGAGCCAAAGCGAGATTTGGAGTTGGAATCCGAAATGAGCCCCATGCCCCGTGACCAGAAGCACAGTGGTGATCAGAGCTCCAACTTCGGTCACGAACATCACCGGGTTCCTGGCCAGCGTGAGGGGGTTCAACTTTTTGAACGAATCCCCGATGGCCGGCACAATAATCGCCGGATCAAAAATTGAATGAGATTTAGCAGCCATAAAGATTAATCAAAGTCAGTGGTTCGTCTTTGAGACACTAGAAAAGCTTTCCGTTTAGCATCAGGAAATGCTCCAGAATCGGCGTCAGTGTTAATGCGGGCAGGAAGGTTAGTGCACCTACCAGCAGGATCGTTCCAATGAGCAGAGTCACAAACAACGCCCCGGTGACAGGAAATGTTCCGGCACCCGTTGCGACTAGCTTTTTCCGCCCGAGTGAACCGGCCAGCGCCATCACCGGCACGATCATTCCAAACCGGCCAACGATCGTTGCGAAGGCCAGAGTAATATCGTAATGGGGGTCGCCATTCGCCGGGTTCGCCGTCAGACCGGCAAATGCGCTGCCGTTGTTACCCGTGCACGAACTATAGGCGTAAAAGATCTCACTCAGACCATGGGGACCGCTGTTGTTAGTTCCCGCCTGGCCCCAAGGGGTTAAGGCAGCCCAACCGGAAAAACCCAAAATCGAAAATGCCATCAGCAGGATCGCGATTGAAGCGACCTTGACATCATAGGATTCAATCTTCTTGCCGAGATACTCAGGCGTTCGACCGACCATCAGCCCGGCAATAAAGACCGCCAGCACGATAAATAGGACCATTCCGTAAAGACCGGAACCGACCCCGCCAAAGACGATTTCTCCCAATTGGATGTTGAAGAGCGGGACGAATCCGCCGAGCGGCGTAAAGGAGTCGTGCATCGAGTTGACAGCGCCGCATGAAGCGTCCGTGGTGACCGTCGCGAACAACGCCGAGTTGAAGATGCCGAATCGCACCTCTTTGCCTTCCATGTTTCCGCCGGCTGGATCAACTCCCAGATGATGCACGATCGGATTCCCGGCCGCCTCGGCTTTCCAACAGACCAAGGCTCCGGCCACGAAAAGGATCGCCATCGCTATCCAGACCGTCCACCCGTGCTTCTGGTTCTTCACCATCTTACCGAGGTAGTAGGTTAAGGCGCTCGGGATCGCAAAGATTGAGAGCATCTGGATAAAGTTTGAAAGCGGCGTGGGATTTTCAAAGGGATGAGCTGCATTCGCGTTGGTATATCCTCCACCATTGGTTCCAAGCATCTTGATCGCGATCTGCGAGGCGATCGGCCCCTCCACGATGCTCTGAGAATCTACTTTTTGGTCGACCATCACCGGATTCCCTTTTTGATCTTTGACCGGATTTCCCGCGTCATCTTTCTTGGGAACCTGCACGGTCTGCACCTCCACCACTTTTGCGGTGTCATATGGCTTGAAGTTCTGCGGAACACCCTGAGCGACCAGAAAGATCGCGTAAACGATACTGATCGGAAGAAGCAGATAATAGTTGATACGCACCAGATCCACCCAGAAATTACCGACCGTTTTGGTGGAGTGCCGAGCGATCCCCCGGACCACCGCAGCGGCAATGGCAATTCCGACCGCCGCCGAGAAAAAGTTATGCGACGCCAGGGCCAGCATTTGCGAGAGATAACTCATCGTCGATTCGCCACCATAGCTTTGCCAGTTGGTGTTGGTCGTGAAACTCCAAGCCGTGTTAAAAGCGAGGTGATCCGTCACTCCGGCCTGACCCTGCGGATTCAAGGGAGGAAGTTCTGAAAGCGCAGGATTAAGTAGGTCAGAAGCATTGTAACGACCTCGAAAATCAGCATGGCGATCGTGTAAAGGATCCAACCTTGCTCTTTTTCCGGATTCACGCCGAAAATACGGTAAGTTAACCGTTCGAATGGCTTGATTACCGGATCCAGGAATGTCTTCCCGTTGGCATCAAGCACCTGGAAAAGGTGAATACCAAGGGGTTTGGTGATCAGAACGAGCACCACCAGAAAGAGTGCCAATTGAAGCCAACCTGAAATGTTCATTGTTGTATTTTAATAGTTAATAAATAGGAGTTAGAACTTTTCCGGTCGCAAGATAGTAACCAGGAGATAAATAATGAGGCCGATGGATACAATGCCGACAATGATGGTTTCCATATTTCAGGGTGCTCTTAGATTTTGCTGCAGGACCAGGTAAATAAGATCAATATCCCGCAGGCGAGGATGCTTACTACAATATATATGATGTCAGTCATATGATTCGACTTTTGGTAGATGAGCCCGTTGATGAATTGCTTGTTCATTTTGACCTGCAATCTTGTTGGAGAGACATTCGCATTCAGCCCAACTTAGACATTGCCCTCACGACCGTTCTGTTCCTCCCAAATTGATAGGCTCCGAGCTGGAGCCGAAGTTTTGCAGTTCAAAAAGCCGACGCATATTCTGTTGCGCCGGTTCGTAGTTCTTATCTAACTTGATAGCCTGGCCGTAATACTTCTTGGCTTTGTCTTCGTCATCGAGCATTTCAGCGAGTACGCCGGCCAGGTTGAAAGCTTCAACTGATTTGGTATTTAACTCCAACGCCTTGACCAAATGAATCCTGGCCAGCGCGAACGATCGCAAATTTAAACAACGCTTAGCGGCAACAATGTGCGAATTGAAACTCTCTGCCTGGTGATCCTTTTGCGGTGCGTGACGTTTCACGATTTCGGCGACAATCCGGCGGAGATCCTCGGGCCGGAGAGGCTTCTGCAAAAAGTCGATTGCTCCCAGCTTCATCGCTTTCACCGCGTGCGGCACGTCGCTGTAGGCTGTGACAATCATCGCCGGCACTGTGATTCCGACCTCCCGCATCTTCGCCAGCAACTCCAAGCCGTCCATTCCGGGCATCCGCATATCCAGGATCGCGACGGCAAACGAACGTTGGAGCAGTTCTTCTAACGCGACCGCAGCAGAAGCGGCTTCGAAGATTTCGTAACCCTCGGTTTCGAGTGTGACCCGGTAGTTCAGACGCACGTTCGTCTCATCATCGACGATTAAAATTCTTGGCCTCATAACTTCACTCCGTTTCTGTTCTTACTGGTTGCAGGAAGATCGAAGTAGAACTCGCTACCTTTGCCGGGTGTGCTCCGAAGCCCAATGTTTCCGCCATGGGAAGCCACGATTTCCTTGGCAATGGCGAGACCAAGTCCGACGCTATTCCTTTCTTCGGTCCCGGGTATCCGGAAGAACCTTTGAAAAATGTGGGGCTGAAACTCCTTTGCAATGCCCGGCCCGTGATCCAACACCGAGAAACGAACCGTATTCCCAATCTGTTTCACCGACAAAACTACCTCTTCGCCGGGCTTCGAAAATCTTGCGGCATTCGAAACAAAATTGGAAAATACGTGACCTATCTGGCGCGAATCGACCGTTACCTCTGGAAGGTCCGGTGCAACATCCGACCACCAACCGAGAGTCTTGGGCTTCCAACAGCGATCTCAGATTCGGCAACGCGTCGTCGATCAGCGTTTGCGGCGAGACGACCTCAAGCCGCTGTCGTGTCTGACCAGACTCCAGGCGAGCAAGATCAAGTAGATCATTGATAATCCGCAAAAGACGTTCAGAGTCTTCCCGTGCGGCAAGCAGCAGTTCGAGCTGCTTGGCGGTAAGTGGGCCGATTTTCTCCTCGAGCAACAGGTGAAGTCCCATACGAATGCTGGTCAGCGGGGTCTTAAGCTCGTGGCTGACTGTCGAGACCAGGTTCGTCTTGACCTCATCCATAAGACGGAACCGCGTCACATCTTGCAGAACTACCGCCGCTCCAAACAGGTTCCCGGACTCATCGCGCATCCCGATGACTTTGGGCAGCAAGAACGCTTCATGATCGTCCAGCCGCACCGGAACCGCGTTTTCGAAGCTGGTGGGCACGTTATCCGGGCCGCCTTTCAGAACGTTTCCGACCTCTTCCTGGATGGCGAGGGGAAGCCCGTACTCAACGTTGAGCCTTTGGAGAAGCTTCCCGGCCGCCGGATTGGCAAAATTGATCTTTCCATCCAGCGAGAGAGCCAGGATCGGATCAGGGAATGCCGAAAAAGTGATCTCCGTCATCTGACGCGCCTGCAAAATCTGATCCGTCGTGATTTGGCGGTAAGCCCGCAATTTTGCTGCGAGCTTATTGAACGCGTCGGCGAGCTGTCCGAGTTCATCCTTGGACTGCACAGGAACCACTTGATCAAGCTTCCCCTCACCCAATTCCTTCGAGACGGTGGTCAAGGTTTCGATCGGCTTGAGAATGGCTCGCTGTAATCCGTAGGCGAGCGAGATTGCTAAGGCGACGCCGAAGATCAGCAGGATCACCATGGCGCGAGTAGAATCAGCGCTCAGAGACCGAGCACGACGGTTCGCTTGCACCATGTTCTCCTGATTTACGCGAATGATTTCCTGAGCCTTGTTTTTGATTTCAGTAAATAGCGGCAAGAGCTCCGAGAAATACATTTTACGCCGAGCCTCAAGGTCGGATGTGCCCCAGAAACTTTTCGCCAGCACCTGGTAGCGCTCTTCGGAACGTTTGATGCCCTCGGCCAGTTCCGCTTCCCCGGGGAGCGTAATGTTGTTCAGTTCCTTCTTAAGGCTTTCCTGGAAGATTGGAACGTTGGCATTGAACAGTTCGCGCCCTCTTTGCTCTTCACCGGCAAGGGCAAAGGCAAGACCGGAGTCCATTCGCTCAGAGCTTTCTTTCATCTGCTGCCCGGCGAGTACGCTCTGATAATTTTCCCGCAGGATCACATCGATCGAACCACCGAGTTGATTGAACAGCCAGACGGCGTACAAACCGACCCCGAGAAAGAGAATCAGGATCGGAAAAAGCCAGAGAAGGATTCGCTTCTTCATCGTTGCCGCTCTTGCGGTCGTTTTCTAACGCAGTTGACGTGCCACAAAATCGAAAATTGATAAGATCCAGAAGATCAGTCACTTACACAAAATCCATGGCAATCGCAGAATTAGCGTGACTCGCAGCTCGCGAGTTTTCATCGAAAAACGACTCGCATTTTGCGAGTGTAAGCGAAAGCCCCAGCTACATGAAAACGTAGTCTAAAGCGTCGATATCATTTGTCCCGGTAGAAAGGCCTGCGCGATTTTTTATGACCGCGCTCTTTGAAACAGGTCCCGCCTGCAGCAACAGCGAATTCTCAGTCGTGAACTCGATGGAAACATTGGCTTCCAGATCCATCCCCGTATCCCGAAGCAGCTCACCAGATTCATAGTTGCCAGGAAACCTCGCGAACGCGTTTTCCTGGTATTATACATCCTTAAAGGAAGTAAGCAGTTCATAACTTCTACAGGTAACCATTGGCCCCACCTTCTGTAGGCGGCGACTGCAAATTTCATCATGACCCAATGACTCTGGGTACCCCCACCGAGTGCATAGGGTCGCATATCGTCATCGGCACTTATCATGAACGCGCCGAGGGGTGTATATCAAAAAAGAAGTAAAGTTTCGGTTTCTCCCGTAGCTGGGCCGGAAAAGATTTCGGACCAACGCCTCGAGCTCCGGTCCAGAGGTTCTTGTTCGAAGGAGGCCTCCCAGCAGTTCACATGCAATGTAAACCGTTGCTTAGCACGGCATTTCTTAAACGCGATAGACGCTCGCGTTTTGCGAGAGTATACCTGAGCGAACCTCGCATTCTGCGAGTGCTTACTAAGGCTGCTGTTAATGTAATGTGACGTCGTCTCTCGCAGAAACTCTTCTGTAGAAAAGCATATTAGCTTGGCACGAGAAAAGCTCTGCAACCACAATTGCAGCACTCCTCGGGCGATCAGCATCCGTCGTAAGTTTGTTAAGGTGCTGGAAGTATACTTGGAACTTTGCAAACGGTACGGACTGCTAAAATAGTTTCCAGATGAGCGATCGACCACCACCAGAATTTGTTCTGCAGCGCCAGGGACCGCCGATCATTCGCCCATCCTTCCTGTTTAGCCTGATCGTTGGCCTCGTCGCTGTGATCCTCGTTGCTCTCTTCGCCCTCGATTCGTATTTCGTTGTCGAACCCACCGAGATGGCGGGCGTGCGACGCCTCGGGCAAGTCATTACCCAAAAGCCCCTCGGACCCGGCCCGCATTTCAAGTTGCCCTTCCTCGACCAGGTAGATCGGCTACAAGTGTCTCTGGACACTTTCAAGATCGACGGCCTTACCGTGAACACGATCGATAATCAGCCGATCGCCGTGACCGTCGGTCTTACTTATCGCATTCCTCCCCAAGCCGTGCTGCCGCTTCTCTATGAGGTTGGCCGCGCGGGCAATTTTGATATTACAGAGAATTTCCGGCGGATCGTCGCGGACCGAACCGCGAAAATTTTTGCTCAGCAGAATACCACTCGAATCAGCGAAAACCGCGACCAAATTGTTAACGCCCTCAAGTCCCTGCTCTCGAAAGATCTCGGGACCCTCTACCACATCGACGTCGTGGATTTTCAGATTGCCGGCATTCTCTATTCAGACAGTTTCCGAGCTTCAGTTGAGGCTGCAGTCAAGGCAAAGAATGAGGCGGTTGCCGCCGAGAATACGGTGAATCGGATCCGATTCGAAGCTCAGCAAGCAGTCGAGCGGGCGAACGGCGAGGCCGAAGCGAAACTCAAATTGGCTGATGCCGACCGTCAATCGACAATTTTGAGCGCTCAGGGCAGGGCCGAAGGAATACGACTTGAGGGTGAATCACGTGCAGCAGTGCTCCGCATGAATGCGGAAATTCTGAAAACGAGCCCCCTCGTGGTCGATCTGGCAAAAGCGGACCGTTGGAATGGTGCGTTACCGCTGACTTTGCTCGAAGGCATTGGTAGCGTGCCGCTTCTGTCGCTGCGCCCCAGCGAAGCATCCGAAAAGAAGTGACTCCGGTCTTTCGGGAGCTTGGCCCCGTGACCTTCCCTCAAGTCAAGAATTTAACCGACTGCCATTATCAGAACTTTGCGAAATGATCCCAACATGGGGAACTTCTTCGCCGATATGTGGCGAGTAGCGAAAAGCGTCGATGACTGGGTTTGCAGTTTGTCTGGACAGGCTACCGAAGTCTCAGAAATGGCGACCCTCTCACAGGAGTAGCTCGCCGAATTCAAAAAATTTCACGGCCTGATCTGGCCCCGAAAACGCGTACAGGCAGTTGCTCAATTTTGGTTACTTTTTCGGTAAGGGGTTGGTCACACTTAGTTGGTTTTTGTTATTTTTCGCCCTTTTGGTGTGTTTCAATTCCGTAACGATTCGCTGCGCTCAAGGTCGCAATCCGGCATAAACGGTGCCCCCCTACGGGCTAGCCCCCATTTATTCCGTTTATTAGCTTGATCTACGCTGCTCGTTACGAGAGGAGTAACTGCCAATTTTGCGGTGAAAAATTGCTTTTCAAACTCCAGTGGAGACAGGTAGCCCGGAGTTTTTTGAGGCGCTTAGGATTGTAAAAGGTTTCAATGTAATCAAAAAGCAGCGCCTGGGCATGATCGCGATTTAGCGGGATCTGGTCGTGGAAACATTCGCTCTTGAGAGTCGCCCAAAAACTTTCCATGACGGCGTTATCGTAACAATTGCCTTTCCGGCTCATGCTGGGCTCAACCTCATAGCTATTCAGGAGCCGGCGGAAGTCGCTTGAAGCGTATTGAACGCCTCGATCGGAGTGATGCAGCGATGGAAGAGTCGACCAATTTTGAACGGCTCGTTCAAACACGTCCATGACCAGCGGGGCGCTTAAAGAGGCGCCTCATTTCCTGCCGACTAAGCGCCTGGAGCGCCAGTCCCAATTCCCCGGCCAGATAGAGCGAGCCTTCCTGTTGGGACAAGCGGAGGCCGTACTTTCTTACGACCCAGGCCGATTTTTGTCCTTTCTTGTGATTCTCGAAGCGCTGTTCGACCGGTAGTCCTGTCATGCCGACGTAAACGCATGGTTTTGTCGGCTGCGCGATTCGGGTTCAGGCGCAGGTTCGATGGATGCCGAAGTACGGATGAGTCGAGGAGAATCACGTAAACGCTGTGGTGAAAGGTCTCGCCAGCTGCCGCTAACTGCTTCCGGTTTGCCAAGAAGCTGCGACTTCGCTTTGTACCCCGTCTCACATTGTTCCTTGGTTAGTTCCTTGGTTAAAATAACAACTACATGGGAAAACGGATCGCAATTAGAACCGCCGGCGGTATCAGGAGAATGGAAATCGAACCAAGGTACGAAAAGCGATGCATAACTTCGCATTAAGAGGAGATCCTTGGATAGTTTCAGTTCGTGTCTATTGGGCCAGTTTGAGGACTGGCTTACGTCGTTACGATAGCGACGGCGAAGGTTTCGACGCAGCCCAAGCTCACAACTGGCCAGGGGGAGTGCCGAGATTGACCAAATTTGTTTTCCAGGACGCGATACAGGCGGCCAAAATTGTTGAAGAGTGAGCGACCCGGCGGGCCGTGCGAAAGTGGGGGACCGGCAACTGAACTTCTTGGGTCACCCGCTATTTTAGATTAGAATGCGTTGGCTGATGTTATCGGGCCAAGCCCTTTTCGCGTTTGGCTCAGGTCCGGACCCCGGACTTGCCGCGAGCGAAGTGAATTCCTGCACTTCGAAATCTCTAATTTTAATACGCGCTCGAATCTGATAGCCTTGGCTCAATAAGAGGCTCGCAATTGAAGCCGGACCAACATTCGCCAGCGGATGCCACTGGACGATTTCGCACCACTCGATGGAGCGCGCCGTCGGCTCAGATTGCGGCCAAAGGACGGGTTAGTCCATGAGCACGGAGCCCCAACGCACCTGCCCGAGTTGCGGTAACGAGGTTTCTGGAGCGATGGAATTTTGTCCAGTATGCATGCTTCGCAAGGGTCTTGCTGGTGGGGTTGAATCGGGCGAGTCTTCTGCTTCCGAGGATACGGTCAAGTCTACAGCGGAACAGGCAGCGCAACGATTCGAGCATTATGAGCTGGTGACGGGCGAAGACGGGAAACCGGTCGAATTGGGTCGGGGTGCGATGGGTGTCACTTACAAGGCGTTCGACGTCGATCTGCACTGCCCCGTGACACTGAAAGTCATCAGCGAACGATATCTCGGTGATGAGTCGGCGCGGCTTCGTTTTTTGCGCGAAGCCCGCGCGGCGGCGAGGCTGCGGCATACAAACGTAGCCTCGGTATTGCATTTGGGCAGAACCGGTCAGAATTACTTTTACGCGATGGAGTTTGTGGAGGGGGAAACGCTGGAGAACCTTATCAAACGCTCCGGGCGGCTTGAGTTAAAGTTGACGCTCGAAATCGCGACTCAGGTCGCCGCCGGTTTGGCTGCGATCCACAAGCAGAAGCTCGTTCATCGGGACATCAAACCAAGCAACATCATGGTGAGTGTCGAGGAGGGGAGCACTGTAACAGCCAAAATCATTGACCTTGGGCTGGCCAAGCCCGCGCCCGACGCACCCGCTGAAGCTGCGATTTCAACTCCCGGAGCTTTTGCTGGTACACCGGAGTTCGCTAGTCCGGAGCAGTTCGCCGGAGTAGGCGTGGACATCCGCTCGGACCTGTACTCATTGGGCGTGGTGCTCTGGGAGATGGTGACCGGCCATGCGGTGTTCAGGGGTTCCCCGGCTGAGGTGATGTATCAGCATCAGCACGCGTCCTTACCGCTCGAAGAACTCGAACATGTCCCGCAGCCGGTCGTTGTTCTCATCGAGGTACTCCTCGAGAAGGACCCCGGGCGGCGTTTTCAGAACCCGGCCGAACTTCTGAAGGCGATACCGACGATAACAGGCGCTATCGACATACGGCGTAGAATCACTCGTCACATCCTACACAAGACGCTCTCTACCGCTTCGCGTGTCGGAACTCGCAAGCCGCCAGCAAGACTTGCACCGAAGAAGATTTCCGTAGCCAGATTACCAGTTACAGGAAGCGATATTTTTGGTCGAGAGGAGGATATCGCTTTCCTGGATAATGCATGGGCAAATCAGCAGGTAAATGTTGTTACAATCGTCGCCTGGGGTGGTGTCGGGAAGTCCACGCTGGTCAACCATTGGCTACGGCGGATGGCAGCCGAACATTACCGTTCCGCGGAGCTTGTATTTGGTTGGTCCTTCTACAGACAGGGCACCAGTGGAGGCTCTTCATCCGCAGATGAATTTCTCGACGCGGCTCTCAATTGGTTTGGTGATCCAGATCGGCGGATCGGAACAGCGTGGGAGAAGGGCGAAAGATTGGCGAAGCTCATCGCATATCGTCGAACCCTATTGATCCTGGATGGCCTAGAACCGCTCCAAAATCCGCCTGGCCCACAGGAAGGGCGGGTGCGAGAGCCTTCCCTTCAAGCGCTTCTGCGCCAGCTCGCTGCTTTCAATACAGGACTATGCGTGATTACCACGCGGCTGCCAGTTGCTGATATCGCAGATCACCAGCGCACCTCAGCCCAGCGTCGCGACCTGGAGCATTTATCCAGCAATGCTGGTGCGAACCTGCTCCGAGCGCTTGGCGTTGAGGGGGATGAAGAAAAATTACGAAGTGCCAGCGACGAGTTCAGCGGCCATTGTCTTGCTCTGACCCTGCTGGGCAGCTATCTAACAGATGCTTACAACGGGGATATTCGTTGTCGCAAAGAAATATCAACCCGCCTCGCGGGCGACGTCCGACAGGGATCCCACGCTCGGAACGTCATGGAATCTTACCAAACTTGGTTTGGCGAGGGTCCCGAGCTGTCGGTTCTGCGCATCTTGGGTCTATTCGATCGTCCCGCAGACCCCCGCGCGCTTGGCGTGCTGTTAGAGTCACCAGCAATCACGGGACTGACCGAGTCATTAATCGATTTGAACCCGACCGCATGGCGAAGCATCCTTGGCAGACTAAGAAGAGCGAGACTCCTGGCTGGCGACGATGCGCATAATCCTGGGCAACTGGATACGCATCCTCTCGTTCGCGAATACTTCGGTGAACAGCTACGGAATCAACAAACTGAGGCTTGGAAGGAATGCAATAGGCGGCTCTACCATTATTATCGAACCCTTGCGCCGCAGTTGCCCGAAATTTCGGGGAGATGGAGCCGCTTCTATTAGCGGTGATCTGTGGATGCAATGCCGGTTTGTTTTGCGAAGTGCTTCACGAAGTTTATATTCCACGGATCCAGCGAGGGAATGCCTCATTCGCTGCTAACGTCCTCAGAGCCGGGGAGGCGCTGCTCACAATTCTAGCGCGTTTCTTTGAAAATGGACGCTGGGGATCGCTGGTGGAAATTGGGGTCGAGGGGCAAAATCTTACTGCAGAGGATCGGCTATTCATCCTCATGCAGGCGGGGTTGCATCTAACCACCACCCGAGGATTGGCATCGGCGGAGGCGCGTATCTGTTATGAGCGCGCGGAAACCCTGTCTCGTTTCCTAAATCGCCCAATGCTCCTATATGTGGCACTAATAGGTCAGTGGCGCTATTCTCTCCTCACAGGCAAGCTGAGTACGACGTTGGACATAGCCAAGCGGGTTTACTCGCTGGCGCGGCGCAGAACGACGCGGGGCTCATGGTAGGCGCTTACCGAGCTTTGGCGGCCACGTTCTACCTTCTGGGCGATTTTGAAGCCTCCCGAGAAAACGCGACACGGGGTGGTGAGCTTTGGCGCTCAGGAAATGTCCAGTCTCCTCCGGAAGAGGTCCACGCGCCGGTCGCTACTTGCCTGTGCTACAAAGCTATCTCCGAATGGCATTTGGGAGAGATAGTCTCTTGCCACGCGAGCATCGCAAAGAAGCGATATCAGTAGCAAAAGAACTGAACGATATGCCTGCGTTGGCCAACACAATAAATTGGGCAGCGGTTCTACGTTATTGTGAGCGAAATCCCGTTGAAGTGAGAACGCTTGGCATCTGACTTAATCGAACTGTCAACGCGCCACCATTTTGCGTATTGGTTGGCTGTAGGAACCACTTTCCGCGGCTGGGCTCGCAGCGCTTCCGGGGATAGCGCGGGAGGCATCCTTAGATAGAGGAGGGATTAGAGCACTTCCAGGTAACCGGCGTGAGGGGCGGCGTGTGCCTACTACTGAAGGCTGGAGGCCTTGCACTTGGCGCATCGTACTCTCCGAGGGGCTTCAGGTAATACGGGAGGCGGAGGTGCTGGCCGAAAGACAGGAGGAGCGTTGGTGCTCTGCGGAACTGCACCGGCTGCGGGGTGTGTTTCTTGCGACGATTGGCGGCGACGAGGCAGAGATTGAAGCAGCCTTTCGCGCTGCCATTAGTACGGCTAGGAAACAGAATTCGATTTCGCTGGCAAAACGCGCGGAAGCGACCTCCTCGCAATATAACTACGAAAAGGCGAGAGCGGACCGCGAACCCAGGTTTCGACTGCCTCTTTGCGACTGATCTGAAAAACGCCGCCTCTTTTCGCTCGTCGCAGCCCGTGCCGATCCTCAAACGCGACTTTGCGATCCGTCGATCCGTCGGTCAGTTACCGGCGCCGTGATCACGTCGCCGAAGGACCCAATGGGTACCGTCGAATTTTCCCAGGTGCATCTGCCGGATCGGGTGGTAGTTGGTCGGGCTGGTGTTCACTTTGATGCCGGGCAGCAGCGTCGGAAGCTCCAGGTCGTGCAGATTGGCTGCCTGCTTCATGATGTTCTCACGCGTGAAATTACCCTCGCACTGCTTCAACACTTGCAACATTGCCTTGCTGACGACGTAGGCGAACACATAGTCGCCGTCGGCGGTGTCGGCGCCGGGCATATACTTGGCCATGAAGTCGCGCCATTCGTTCATGCCGGCATCGTTCTTCCAGGTGGGATCGTTCGGATCCTTCTGGAGCCGGCGGTGATCATGCCGATGGCGTTCTCCGGTCCCGCCGGATTTATCACTGCGCCGATAGAGGCCGACAGGTTGGACATGAAAAACAATGGCTTCCAGTCCAGGTCATGCACCTTGCGGATCGCCTGGGCGGCGAATTTCGGGATCGCCGCCACCAGCAGCACGTTGGCGTCAGAGGCCTGCAGACTGGTGATTTGGCTGTCGATTGTGGGATCGGTGGTCTCATAGCTTGCGGTGACCACCATCTTGTCGAACTTGTCGCCCAGCACGTCCTTCACGCCAGCAAGGTAGTCCTTACCGAGATCATCGTTTTGATAGAGGATAGCGATCTTCGGGTTCGGCTTCTCTTTCAGAATGTATTTGGCGTAGATCTGAGCTTCGGTCCGAGAGCTTGGCTGGAAGCCCATCGTCCACGGGAAGTGCTGATAGTCGCCCCATTTGTCCGCGCTGGCCCCTATGAACAGATGCGGCACCTGCTTCTGGTTGACATAGCGCTGGATAGCCGAATTGGTCGGGGTGCCCAGGTTGTTGAACAGCAACGCAACCTGGTCCTCCTCGATCAGCCGGCGTACCTGTTCCAGTGTCTTCGGCGGACTGTAGCCGTCATCGAGCGAGATGAAGTTAATCTTGCGACCGGCGACTCCGCCTTGGTCGTTGACCATCTTGAAGAACGCGGTCTCCAGCTTGCCGACCACGCTATAGGCCGAGGCCGGTCCGCTATAGGGATTCGTGTTGCCGATCTTGATTTCGGTCGCGGTCACGCCCGGCATATCGTCTGCGACGGCCGGCGCCGCGGCCGTGAGTGCAAAAAGAACCGTTGCCAACAATGAACTTTTTTCTAGCATTTCCCTCTCCTGTCATAATTGTTTATCCGGCGGTTCTATCTCGTTTTGCCGTTTGGCGACCGCCACTCGCCGAAGCCGGACTCCGATGAAGTCGAGGATGCCGATGGCCCCCTTCGGCATGAGATACATCAACGCGATCAGGAACATGCCGAAAATGGCATCGGGCGCCGCCTTCGATATCTGATCCGCGAAATTGGGCGTGAACTCGATGAAAAGTGCCCCGATGAAGGCGCCCGAAATCGAGACGATCCCGCCGACGACGCTGCCGACCAGGAATTTGATCGAAAGCGGAGACGGGGAAGCTGTCCGGCGAGACATAGGCCGACAGCAACGCGCCCAATGCGCCGGCAATGCCGGTGTACATCGCACTGACGCCAAAGGTCAGCGACTTGTAAAGCGCGGTGTCGACGCCCATCGTCGCCGCCGCCAGAGGATGGTCGCGGATCGCGATGATCGCGCGGCCGGTGCGTCCCCGTCGAAGGTTGCCGCGATGATCAAGAGCGCGATCGTCCAGATCGGGCAGAATGATCGATCCACCGGTCGGTGTCGAGCGGCAGCCCAAAGGGCACCGCAGGCGGGCCGACCTGGATACCCTGGACGCCGCCCGTCCACCGATCGAAGCCCTTGAATTTGAGGATCTGCGGAATCGCGACGGCGAGAGCAAAGGTGGCAAGGGCGAGGTATAGACCTTCGAGCCGCAGCGCCGGCAACCCGAACAGAAAACCGGTACCCAAACAGATCGCACCGGCGATCGGCACGGGTACCAATAAGGAGTGCCGGTCTTGTCGAGCAGGATCGCCGTCGTGTAGGCGCCGATCGCGTAGAACGCGCCCTGGCCCAACGAGATCTGGCCGTTGAAGCCCGTCAGGATATTGAGTCCCAACATGGCGATGGCGTAGATCAGCA
>CAVVII010000031.1:0-35023 GCA_963748055.1 uncultured Verrucomicrobiae bacterium
TCGTTATTCCCGCGAATGAGCAGCCGGCAAATACATTGCCGGCCGCCACTTTTCTGCTAGCAAGTGGAACATTTAGCGCTCTGATTAGGCTGCTTCCGAAAGTGACATTTAATGGTTTGCCAATTGCGCAGTCCGTAGCAGGCGCATGACAATGTGGGCATCCTCGCCAAATCAACGCGAATGGTTGGGTCATGGGACCTCACATCGTGATCGAAGATCTTTAGAGAGACACGGTCCGGTGAACCATGCACAGGCAATACTTGCAACGGATTCTGAGTAGGTCGGCATGACGTTACATTCGCTCCCGCCTCGACTGCCGCTATTACGAAAAAAGGAAGATAATCTTCCAAACAACCTCATAAAGTCGATTAAGCTAAGAGGGCGATCGTCTGAGTGAGACTATTCAATTCGAGAGCGGCGATCTTATAAAACTAACCCACATTTTCATAGGCCGATCCAAATTGCGGGCTCAATTTTCGCTAACCGGCCGATCATGAGTCACTTCGGTCAGGTACACGGCGCCGTTTGCCTTTAGCAGTCTGTTTTTGGGACGGCAGCGGATTTCGGCGGGTTGGGTGGCTCTTTGAGTGGCTTGGACTTGAGGCAGTTGGTTTCGGACCAGGTGTAATTCGCCGCGATCCAGCAGTTCCCACTGCACTTCTTCACTAGCTTCCAGACCGATCGCCGCCGCCAAGGGCAAGGGAAAATAGACATAGAGCCGCGCCTGCTGATTCTTGGAGCGGATGGCCTGTATTTTAAGTGGATATTTTGTTTGCATAATTTATAAAGCTAGCCTATAGACTAGCTACATGGCAACCTCTTCTCCTCAGCTTCCTACCGACTTTCAGCCCCTGCTCTTTAACAGCCTGGGTTCGCGTCAGGTGGTCACCGACTTCTCCGCAGGACACCTCAGCAGTGATGGCGGCATGCTCTTGTTGCGTCAGGTCGATGAGGGTCTGGGGATTTCTCGCTCCTGGCCGGGTGCTTTAGCGATCTGCGCAACCCGCTCCTGATCGAACACTCCGTTCGCGAACTGGTGGCCCAGCGTTTGCTGGGGCTGGCCGCTGGCTACGAGGATCTCAATGATCATAGTCTTTTACGGCTCGATCCTCTCTTTGCCGTGGCCGTCGGTAAAGAGGATCCTCTGGGAACTGGGCGCGCTCCCCAGGATCAAGGCAAGGCGCTGGCCAGCGCTTCGACCCTCAACCGGCTGGAACTCGGAAACAATAAAAAAACAGGTTACCATAGGATCAGCGCCAACCACGAAGCGATCCAGGGCACCCTTTTGCGCAAGGGGGTGAGCTGTTTGCCCAAGCATAGCAAAGAGGTGGTCATCGATCTGGATGCCAGTGACGATCCGCTCCACAGGCCAGCAGGAAGGACGTTTCTTTCACGGCTACTATGGCTGTTACTGCTATCTGCCTCTCTTTGCCTTTGTCGGCTCGGTCCCGCTCTGGGCCGAGTTGCGCACCAGCGACGGGGATGCGGCCCGAGGGGCCGTCGAGGCGCTTCAGAAAATCGTTCCGGCGATCCGTAAACGTTGCCCCAAAGCGCAGATCATTGTCCGGGCCGATAGCGGTTTTTGTCGCGAGGAGATCATGGCCTGGTGCGAGGCACAGCCACCAAAGGTCTATTATTGTCTGGGGCTGGCTCGCAACAGCCGGCTTCGGGAATTGTTGGAGGTTAAATTTGCCCGGGTCCGCGAGTCGGCCATTTTGTGTGGCGGGGTGGCGCGCGGCTTTACAGAGTTCCAATATCAGACACTCAAAAGTTGGACTCTCAGTCGCCGGGTGATCGGCAAAGCGGAGGTCTTAGGGGACAAAGACAATCCGCGTTTTATCGTCACCAACCTGGCTGTCGAAGGTTTTGGCGACGACCAGCAGTCCCCTGATCGCTTCTGCGCTCAAAAGTGTTATGAAGACTTTTACTGTGCGCGCGGCAACATGGAAAACCAGATCAAGCAGCAGTATCTGGATCTGGACGCCGATCGCACCAGCACCCACTGGATGGCGAGTAATCAGTTACGGCTATGGTTCAGCGCTTTTGCTCTGTTGCTCTTCCAGAGACTGCGCACTTTGGGCTTGCAGGGCACCGAACTGGCTCAGGCGACCGCCGGCACGATCCGGCAACGATTGTTAAAGATCGGCGCCATGGTCACGGTCAGCACGCGCCGGGTCTACATTCGGTTCGCTTCGGCATTTCCTCTTCAGAGCGTCTTCGCTCAAGCTCATCGCGCTCTGGCAGGGTTGGTGCCCGAAGAGGGTTAATTTCACCACCTCGCCAACTTCACCACTATCAATGGGTCGCCACCAAGCCGCCAAAGGGCGGAGCTTGCCCGGAATCGATCGAAATTCGGGCTCCCACGGCGCCACAGCCGACGGGAAAGTCGCTCCGATCAACTTCCGGAGCCAATCAGGCTATGAGCTAGCTTTATAGCTAGCTTATCCTTGGTCTTAAAACCCCAGCAACATTTAAGATTTCACTACCCGGACGGCTTATGAAATATGCGGGCTAAGGGCTGCTGGTCGTCGAGTGCTCGTCGTGAGGGCGATGATTGGAAGATCCGAATGCCGACTCATAACATCACTCCAGCACCGTCCGCTGAGACGAAATAGAGGACAATGGCGAGTTCGCGCCTGCCCAGCCGCCGGTTCAGAAGGTTCCTCGACCTCAACAACCGCACCAGCCGCAGGGCGGTCAAAAGCATGAGCCCGCAAAAAGTAAGCCTACTCCAGCGCCATGACCGGTCCCTTGCTGTCGGTCAGACATTCCGCAAAAAAGCTACCGTCGGTTTCCTGCCCTCCTGTCTTGGAAAGGCCGGGCGCGAAATTCAAATCTCTTGTTTCTTCCCGATCTGCACTCTCTCAATCTCTTCAAGGGTCAGCTGGTCCCCAGATCGATCATAAATCCTGGTGGTCGACGGACTGGTATGTCCGGCGATCCGCTGCGCGATCTCGATGGTGCCGCCCGAATTCATGTATTCGGTAACGCCCGTCGCTCGGAAGCTGTGACAACAAACTCGTTTCAGGATCCCGCTTGTCCTCGCCCGTTTCTCAACCAGCTTCAACACACTCCGACGATCCAGGCGTCTCGATTCAATCGTTTCACGATTCTTGCCGAAGGAAGGAAAAAGAGGAGCACTCGGATTTGATGCCAGGTAAGAGCGTTCAAGCCAAAGATCGACCGCTTCTTTAGCCTTTGAGTGCACCGGTACCTCGTGTTCTTTCCCTCGTTTTTCTTGGAACCGTAACCAGCGCGTGCCGCCACGTTCGTAGTAATCGGCAACCGTCAGGTTGATCAGGGCAGACACCCGGCACCACGAATAGAGGAGAACACAGAAGATCGCCTTATCCCGAATGTCTTTTAACGAATTCGGGCTTATCGAGTCCAAGAACGTTACGATTTCGGCCTCTTCAAAGACCGGAGTACGGGAGGATTCTCGAACCAGCCTCGGCGGCCTGGCGCGGGCGGCTGGATTATACTCAACTACCCCTCGCATCATCAGGGAATCGAAGAGCAACCGGACGGCCGCCAAGTGTTGCCTCTGCGTCGACCTGCTTCCCGGATGCTGATCCAACCATGCCCCTACGTGATAGGCTTTTACGTGTTCGAGCTCAAGCTGACGGGCCGAACAAAAAGCCACAAATGAGCGCCAAGCGACCCGATAAGCGCTTCGCGTATTGGGATTGCGCACCCGGGCTCCCAAGAGCTCAAGGAATGTCTCCGCGGTTTTGGCTCGGGCCGATTCTGAAATTCCCTCTAATAGATCAAAGGGAGCCAGTAGCACTTCTTCAGTTTCTGTCTGCAAATCCTCTTGCGTCATAGGCGCCCTGGAGCTGGAGGGGACCAACTCGCCTCGCCGCCCCCTTTTCTTCCCCCAATCGGAGACATCATTTTCGGCTTAGATTATTCAAAGTGATGTTTTTACGTGATAAAGACTGGGCGCAAGTTGTAAAGACAAACCATTTTCCCCGCATCACTATTTCTCTGAGGTACCTCCCGAGAGAGAGAATCGCGTGAGCGCGCAAGCCAAGGCCATCAGCGAAGTCGTTAAGGATTTCGAACAATCTCTTCGAACCTATAGGCCCTCCACAAGACGGGTCTACGTGGCGGGTGCCAGAGCGGCCATCAGAGCCGCTAGCTTGGAGCTCTGGCAGAGCCCCTCTACGAACGAAATATTGGCCTCAATCGGAAAATCCCCCATCGAAAAGAGGGCACGAATCTCGCCGTTCCTGGATTTCTTAGACGGCGGCCGGTCCAAGAAATCGGTATCGGATGAGGAAAGGGCGGCTCTGCAGAACTGGGTGATTCAAACGATCGAAAAGCAGATGCGTTTCGTGAAAAACCCCTCCATCGCAATCCGGCGAGACATGGCCTTGATCGTCGCGATATGCGCCGCGCCTGATAGAGGAACTCCGCGAAAATGGCCGGAAAGTTGCCTCAAAATCACGGAAAGCGAAGTGCTTCTGTGGGACGTGGCAATCAAGGAACCATGCTTCGCTCTCTCCTTGCGCTTCTGGCACGCCTGGAGAGAGCGGCTGGCCCGGCCAGACCAACGGCGGCTCTACCGCAAATCGCTCCAATGGAGCCAATCAAGACTCCTATTCCCCGGACCCAGCGGCGCTCCCTTGGGCCGAGCAGCCCTGCACAACGCTCTGCGGCGACTCAACCTGGGGGGAGAGTGCGGCAGCATCCGGCCCATCACTCCGGAAAAGATCAGAGTCGCTTTCCTCTGTCGGGATCCTCTTAAGTGGAGGGACCGGCTCCAGGGCAAGGGCTCCCCGAGGGTTCCGCGCCGCTCTAATTCGCGTTTAAGCCGCCGGGAAGCGAGCCTTTGGCTGTTTCTCAAAGAAAGGATCCAGTTTCGCTATCGCTGGAATTTCTTTCTGCGTCTCGAACCACTCTTCCAATTCTTTGAGCGCGGGAATGTCGGTGTAGGACCGAAAACCCAGAGCGAGCAAAGTCGATGGCGTCGGCCGCCAAAAATTTAACTCCCTGCACGGGTCGGAGTAGATCAACCCCTGGCTCAAGAGATCGTCCAGGAGTGAAGAGGCCTCCAGCCCGAGAATCTCCCCCACTCTTCTTTTGGAGACGCCCCCTTTTCGGCGGTGGCCCATGACGACCAGAAGCACGGCCTTATGCTCCTGTGAAAGTATCCGTTTTAAGGGGAGCTCTCTGACGCCAGAAAGAAGCTCTAAGAGCTCTGATTTGGGCGCCAGGATCCATTCGGTCCCTCGCTCGAGGAGGCGCCAGGGCGCCCAGCCCGAGAGCTCAAGCTCCAGCGCTAGTTCGGCGAGCGCCGCCGTCACGTTGGCGCGTGAGGCGCAAACGCCCAGGTTCTTAAGCCGCTCGACCAGTTCCAAAACAGTCCAGCGACGGGACTCTCTCCCACAGAGGCAAGCCATGACAGCCTCCCTCAAGTCAACGCTAAGGGCTTGGATTTGAACGAGTTCTTCCAGGGACTCCTGGCCGGCTTCTCTAGTTCCCAAAGTATCACTCACGCTGCGCTCCTTGATATCTGCCTTTCGAAAAATTTGCAAAATTAAAACGGTGTAACATTCCTTTTCTGGCGTAAAAGGTGCGGGGCTCAAGCGAAACCTCTGCCATTCGCATGGCTGTTACCGCTTGGCGATCTGTTGAACATGTATTCCTGCCTCTCTAAGATGCTCCTCGAGCCTGTCGCCCGGTGAGCCGTCCGATGCGCGAACGCAGTGCTTCCTCGAGCCGTGTCTGATCGCGGAAGAAGGCAGTCGGAATGTCGTTCGTGTCAAACGGAAGATTGATTCCTTCCTTTGCCACGACAATCACATCCTTGCGGAGAGCCTCGGCGAAGCCGAGCTCGTAATAGACGTTCACGCTCCCGAATGTCACATCCGCCACGACGAAAGCGGCGCGTTGAATGCCCTGGACAATTTGGTTATAGATCCGATCGGTGGTGGCGTCATTCTTGTCGGTCCGGTCCGGCTCGAATCCGTAAACCCGGCAGACTCGTTCAATAGTGTGGTACGTATCGTCCGACTCCTGGCGAAAAGACATCACGACGAAGACATTGTTCCCCAAGACGATTTTCGAGGCGAGCGTGATCACGCCCGCCGCCAATCGGCTGAACGCATTCGGTGTCTCCAACGCTTCGAGCGCCGTGTTCAGAATCGCGTAGTCCGGCTCTGAGGGTGAAAATTAGTCGCAGATTTAATTCCTTTGGGAGCGGCTTGGCGTTTCCTGGCAAAGCTTCACTGCGAAGATCGACTCGATTCTTGGCGCAGCCGTTTGCCAATCCCGTAGATTCGCTCGGCTCAAATCCGGCCATCGTGCTCGCACGTAGTAGGCCTCGATCTGCGGCGTTAACTTGCGCGCGGCTTGGTCCCCTCGGAGACACATACCAGCACACCCTAACCCCAGGCGTCGATGGGTGCCCTTGGCAGCCAACGCCGCGGAGGTGGAAGGCTAGGCTCTGGAGATTTGCCCGGCATCTTGGGCCAACAATCGCAATCAGTCTCCTCGCTCTCAGAGCTAACTCGTTGATTTCCAGGGAGGTTTTACCCAGAGTGCGGGAGACCGTCTGCGGTTGTTGTTGGTACCGCCCCGACTCCTCCGGCGTCGTCCGCGTGCTGGGCACCGCTTGAAGCTTTAACTCCGCGAGCAAGGGGACGCAGCGTTTCCTGGCAAAGCTTCACTGCGAAGATCGACTCGATTTCTTGGCGCAGCCGTTTGCCAATCCCGTAGATTTCCGCTCGGCTCAAAAATCTGCATCGTGCTCGCACGTGGCTTCAATCTGTGGTGTCAACTTGCGCGCGGCTTTTGGCCCCCCGGAGGCACATACCAGCATACCTGTCTCTAGTGACGCGGCCGCCGTAGAGCGCGTCGAACCGCGCACTTTCCGTTCCGAACGCTTCTTGCGCCGCACCTCCGAAGGCCGTGACCGAAAGTATCGGTTTGCCGGGCCGGCGCTTCTGCCAGACGGAACCGATCCAGACGTAGGGCAGCAGACCAACACCGATCTTCACCGTTCTCTTCTCGACTTGAGAGGAACGCGCTCGTGCGCTGAGCGGGTTCTTCTCGCCTTCGGCGGAGCTGCGCCAAACAAACATCGATCTGGGGCTCGCTGGGAACGCTCGTATTGGGGTTGCGACAGCAGATGGTAAACCAACGTTAGTGCGTCGCGAGCTTGCGCCCGGCTTGACTTCCTGGATGCCGCTTCATCAACTATGCAGCTGGTCTGACGCTTTACGACCATTCCGGCAACTTGGGGTTCTTCCAACAAAGGTACGTAAAACACCACGGGATTGTCGCCACTGACGCGGTCCCGTTCACACGAGGCGTCGGATCCATAACGTTATCAATGGCATCCTCCACGCCGGAGCCACTCTGGGCAGCGCCTCTGGCTGCGAAAGAGCGGGAGATACTAATTCGAGGCTATTTGCAAACGGCTCGGTCGTGTCTTGGCAGGATATTAGCCCGCTTTTGGAATACGATTTCTCCGACGGAGGGTTCCAGGATTCGGTCGCTATCAAGCCCCCAAAAATTGGATGCCTGAAGTCGGTCTGATTCTGGGAGCAGCGAAAAGACGTATCTCGTTGTGTATATCCGGGTTGTGGTAAATCGCGTGGCGTTTTACGTACCTTTGTTGGAAAGAACCCTTTATGGGCGGGCGCTGGCGATCAGCGAAAAGGCCCTGCCAGAAGGCCGTAAGATCATCTCTCCCTACTTTAGCTTTTCCCTCCACTCCAGAGACTCCATAGCCTCCTCGAGAGCGTTGTATGTTCCGATCAGAAGTCCGTCCTTCCAGGCGAAGAAATATCGCCCGTTATCAACAACCTGTCCGAGTGACCCTTGATATGTATACTGGTTATTGCCTGCAGCTCGTTTGCGTTTGGCTTTCACGGCTTTCACTCGATGAATGTCGTTCGCTTGGATCTCTCGCACATATACTCTTCTCGATGTGCTACGGTTGCTTTTGCGTATTACAAATATCCCGCGCGCCTCAGAAACGATGCGGTCAGGGCCAGCTTTCCCCTTTTCGGGCTCTGCTTGTCGGATAGCCAGCGGCGCAAAGTGTGGTGATTCACGCCGATTTGGGACGCCACCGCTTGTTCCGTGTCGCGAGACTCCTCGAGATATCGCTTCAGCGCGCTCAACAACTCATCAGGGCTAACAACACCTTCCTCTGGCAATCGATACCTCCCGGGGCGCCCAGAAATGTACATCGCTCGCGACCTGATTGAAAGCATGCAGCCTCACGTTACGACAAAGTAGAGACCGGCGCGGCGAAACTTCCATGCTTTGACACACTTTGCGCTGGTCCCCGCCCGCGATGGGCTCAACCATGGCGTCGCTGTCCCAGAGCTCAAGATCAATACCCTTGACCTTGGTTTCGCCGCCGCCCTGCGCCGCGACGGCTGGCTTCTGCTGGGCCGGTAAAAAGGTCACAAACTCCAGCCGATCCTGTTCCTCGCGCCACGGCGTTCCGCTGCCGCTTTCTCTAACAGACCTCACTAAAATCGGGTCTGAGGGTGAAAATTAGTCGCAGATTTAATTCCTTTGGGACGGCTTCCTCAAGCCTGAATAGCACCCGGCTTCATTCACACCACTGGGGTCCTTCTTGGTGTTGGAGCCTGCGGAGGTGGAAGGCCCTGGCGGTTGCCCGGCATCTTGGGGCCAACAATCGCAATCGGTCTCCTCGCTCTCAGAGCTAACCCGTTGATTTCCAGGGAGGTTTTACCCAGAGTGCGGGAGACCGTCTGCGGTTGTTGTTGGTTGGTACCGACTCCGACTCCTCCAGCCTCGCCCGCGTGGCGGGCACCGCTTGAAGCTTTAACTCCCCCAGCAAGGGGACGCAGCGTTTCCTGGCAAAGCTCCACTGCGAAGATCGACTCGATTCTTGGCGCAGCCGTTTGCCAATCCCGTAGGTTCCCGCTCGGCTCAAATCCGGCCATCGTGCTCGCACGTAGGCCTCGATCTGCGGCGTTAACTTGCGCGCGGCTTGGTCCCCTCGGAGGCACATACCAGCACACCCTAACCCTAGGTGTCGATGGGTGCCCTTGGCAGCCAACGCCGCGGAGGTGGAAGGCTAGGCTCTGGAGATTGCCCCGGCATCTTGGGCCAGCAATCGCAATCGGTCTCCTCGCTCTCAGAGCTAACTCGTTGATTTCCAGGGAGGTTTTACCCAGAGTGCGGGAGACCGTCTGCGGTTGTTGTCGGTACCCACCGGACTCCTCCGGCGTCGTCCGCGTGCTGGGCACCGCTTGAAGCTTTAATTTAACTCCCCCAGCAAGGGGGCGTAGCGTTTCCTGGCAAAGCTTCACTGCGAAGATCGACTCGATTTCTTGGCGCAGCCGTTTGCCAATCCCGTAGATTTCCGCTCAGCTCAAATCCGCCCATCGTGCTCGCACGTGGCTTCAATCTGCGGCGTCAACTTGCGCGCGGCTTTTGGCCCCCCGGAGGCACATACCAGCACACCCTAAGCGTCTATAAGCCTCCTTGGCAGCCATCAATTTTCGCGGAATTAAACCTGCGCTTCCCTGTCGCTCAAAAGGCGCTTTTTACTGAGTTCTGCTCTAAAGCCCGCCCTACTGCAGATTCGAGCCGCTCCGAGTCGGTGCGGAAACGCTCGTGACTGAGTTGAAGCGCATTGCGACGAACCAATGCTTTCAAGTCATCGGGAAGATCGCCAGACCGAGGCATCGAGGCACCCTCCACGAGCACATGGATGACTCGAATGTCACGCTTAAGTGCGGTTGCAATTTCTATTCGAACGAAATCCTCTGGATTGTCGAACCGGCGTTGTCCTTCCTGATCACATGAGGTTAGCCAACCTTTGCCGATTACCGTGATCAGCACATCACAGGATCCTACGGTTTTCCTCGATCGTCTTAACAAAGTCCTCACCCAGATCTATGCTATCGACATCCATGAAAATTTGATTCGAAGGAAAGTGGTTGCTCAAACGGTCGGACAAACGTCCGGCCGACGCCAAACTGTCTTCGCGACGGTAACTGATGAAGATTTGGCCACTCATTTTTATGAGGCCCGGCCGCTACTGGGATCGACTAGAGCAGTAGGGAGGATTTGATTTTAGATGAAGAAATTGCCGAATGACGAGCTTCGATATTTTTGGCTCACCTTCCGGCACCTTCCGGAGGGGGACTCCGACCCGAGCGCAAATCGGCTGGCTCGTCTTTGTCCGCTCGCTGCCAAGGCTAAGGGAGCCCGAACGTAAAAACATCACCTCTTCTTTCCCCCAGGGGTTCGAGAGGAATGTTTTTCGCTGAGGCGGCCCAAAAGCTTTGAATTCACTCGAACTAATGAGGACGAACCGGTCACCGATCGCCTCCGGTGTCCACTCCTGGCTTGCCGCCTGCCAGAGGATAAGCCCCGACTGAGTATCAAGCAGGACGTGACTCGGAAAAGGCGCACTCAAGAGCTGGCCCGGCACAATCAAGCGAGAAAATAATCCGGCTGATACGCAGTGAAGATTTCTGAAAGGTCGTTTCGCTGTTCCCTCGGCTATTGAGACATCTTTTCATAGGTCCAACACTCCATTTAAAAGCTGAGACTTACGCCGCCAGTAACGCCATTGGAGTCATAACGATCGCGACCCAGCTGTCCCTGGTAACTGACATAGGTCGAAATCCTTGGCGTCCATTGAACCCCGGCACCAGCAGTAACGATCGCACTATCGTGCCCTTCGCTGGGACCAAACAACGTCGTACTCGCTCCGCCAAAAACCGGAGCGCTGATCGTTAGCGGTAAAGCCGAATATCCGTATTCATGTTCCCAGGCGGCAGTCACGGATGGCGTTACCCTGACGCTCCCGACGCGCCAATTGCAAAAGGCCCGCAGGCCAAAGTCCGTTCGGAGCGAATTCTGGGAATCTGAATGGATTTGCAAGGGCACGAGAGAACCCCGTTCGTTAAAGCTGTTAAAGCCGGCATAGGTGTATTGGAGCGAAGCGAGCGGTCCGAACATCACATTGCCAAAGTGAAAGTCGTAACCGGCTCCGATAAGCGTACTGAACTCTGCTCCGTCGGTGTTGCCAGTCGCTGATCCCGCCAACCCCTGGCGACTGCTGTCGTAGCTGTTGTATCCGCCAAACACCGCCGCGTCGAGGTACAACGTCCCCGCCTCCTCGCGCCCCGCCGAAAAGCCGCGACCGAAATAGGTCGCATAAAGTCCTACTCGCCCGGTGTTCACATCCACGGTCCCTGGTTGAAGATCAGTCCAGCTGTGCGCGTAACTACCAAAGAGGCCGATGGCCAGGTGATCGGTGAGCCGATAGTCGCTCCCCAGTGTTACCCCGCCGGTGGTGAAATCGTAACCCTTCACAAAGTTGTCGTCGCCGACGTTGACAAAATCACCCCAGCCCGTCACCCAGATACCCCACCGATTCTCCGGCGTGGGCTGCAGCGCTTGGGGTTTTTCGACTGCGGATTTCCCGGACTGCTCCTCGCTCAGGCTGTTTTTTCCTTCGTGGGACGTGGCCGGTGTGTAGAGGTTGAGGTTTGAGACAAAACCCGTTGAACCTCCTTGAATTTCGGCCAGGCGCTCCTCGAGGTTTAACCTCTGGGTGTTTGCTCCTGAAAAGCTAATCTCGTAGATTGAGGTCAGCTGTTCGGCAGTCGGATAAAGAAGCGAAATAATGATCGGCACCGGTAAAGGCCCGTCTGGATTAACCGGCGGAAGCGGCACAGGGGTCACGTCGATGATAGGCGGCCTTGGCGTGGAGGAGACGTAGATCAAGGCCACTCCGTTTGGCGCATAGAGCACTACCTGGGCCAGATTGGGGTTGTTATTCAATGAATCACTCACCCGAGCAAATCCCCCGCTCCGCACCCCACCAGCGAGGAGGACTTCAAATCCGTTACCACTGGAAGGCCGGAAATTATTGAGCGAACTCAACTCAAGGGTTCCATTCAAGCCGGCCTTACCTTGAACCTGCACGCGATCATAGTTTTTACCGGCGACGCCGGCGACGCCCAGCGCTAAACGCATCTTCTTTTCTGATTTGACGCGAGAACCGCTTCAATACTTGATCCGCAGCCATTTGCATTTCATTTGTAGCCATACATTATATCATTTATGCTTGATTATATGCTGATTATTGTGCTTATTTAGTGGCCATTAAGCGCAAACCTCTTCCACTTCATCTCGAAATTCAGCGCCACCGCGGTAATCCGGTCGGCCTGATCCGCTCTTCCTATCGCGAGAACGGCAAAGTCAAACATTCCACCCACGGCCGCATCACCGGCCTGACTTTAGAGCAACTCAAATTGTTGCAAGCTGCCTTCCGCGGCGATGTCGTCCCAAGGGCTCCGCAGAGGATTTCCAGATCCTCGCCTCCAAGGAATATGGGGCCAGCTATGCACTGCTGGAGCTGGCCAAGGAACTTGGACTGGACCGTGCTCTTTACTCGCGCAAAGAAGCCTGGGTCCAGGATTGCCTGGCGATGATCGTCGGACGCATCGTCTATGCCGGCAGCAAACTGGCGCTCTCCAACCAGTGGAAAAACACCGCTCTGTGGGAACTGTCGGGCGTGGAAGGCAAAGTCGATGTGGACCTCCATTGTTATCTGCCGATGGATCGGCTCCTGGAGCGCCAGAGCGCCATTCAGCGCACCTTGGCGGCTCGTCATCTCCAGGATGGTCACTTGGTGCTCTACGATATTACCAGCAGCTACTTTGAAGGAGCCTACACCCAGAGCGACATCGTCACCTTCGGCTATAATCGCGATGGCAAGCGGGGTCACGAACAGATGGTGATCGCTTTACTCTGCAGCGCGGAGGGTTGTCCGGTCGGAGTCGAAGTTTTTGCCGGTAACACGCAGGACGCCTCCACGGTGCCGGAGAAGATCGCCCAATTGCAGCGCCAATACGGATTGAAAGAAATTATCTTTGTCGGTGACCGAGGCATGATTACCAAAGCGGTGGCTGAAAAGATCAAGGGGATCGAAGGTCTGCACACCATCTCGGCATTGACCCATCGCCAGATGGTCGAACTGCTGGAACGCAAGGTCATCACGGCGGAACTCTTTGATGAGAAACAGATCGTTGAGGTCATTGATCCCGAGGAGCCCAAGCGGCGCTACTGTCTATGTCGCAACCCGCAGACTGCCGGACGCGAAGGCAAGACCCGTGAGCGGCTTCTGGAGCGCACCCGCGCAGAACTTGACAAAATCGCCGGCTCAAAACGTCGGGCGAGCGCAAAGACGCTGGGAGCACGCGTAGGCCGGGTGCTGGAGCGTTCCAAGATGGGCAAATTCGTCCGCTGGGATGTGCTCGATGGACGGCTCTCCTGGAGCTTTGACCAAGACAAGATCGTGGCCGAAAAACTCTTCGACGGCTGTTACATTGTCAGTGGTGAGGTGCCCAAAGAGAAGATGGCTGCGAGCGAAGTAGTCGCCTCCTACAAAAAGCTGGGCTTGGTCGAGGAGGCGTTCCGCAGTCTCAAGACCGTGCAACTCGAAGTACGGCCCGTCTACCACAAGACCGATGATCGAATCAGAAGTCACGTGTTTCTCTGCACGCTTGCCTACTACTTGCAGTGGCATCTCAAGCAGCGGCTTGAACCTTTATTCGCCGCCGACGGCACCCACAAAGATCGACAGTGGACAGTGCGCAACGTGATCGAGCGCCTGGCGGCGATCCGCCGCGAAAAGATCGCGATGGGCACCGTGGAGTTCGAGAAAGTCACCACGCCTGAACCCGACCAGCAAACGATCCTCGACTATCTCAAAGTGCGTTTGTAGCCATAATCCCGAAATCTGAAATCTGTTTAAAGTCCTCTTAAACAGTTAGTTGCATGGCAAACAAAAAAGAAAACGCGGCTAAGAGTCCCGCCGGGACCCTGCGTATAGTTGTTTCCGACGTTGATCGACCAAGGGATCCAGACGCGGCGTGCGCAGAGTTCCTCTCCGGTGCTTAGAGTCCTTGAAAGGTGGAAGTTGATGTCGATGAATCAAGTTTTTTCAAGCGGCTTTTTTCTCCGCGAGGTAGTTGGTTAGCTGGACTTCGAGATGATGGAATGCGGCGGTGAGGTTGGAAGTGTCCGCGGGCAGGTTAGGATGGGCAATGTGTGAGAGGCCAGGGCGGACTACGCGGTTGAAGGTGCGCGAATAGAACAGCGCGATCCTTCGTCCGAGCGCGGTGAGTTGGTAGCGGTGAGTGCCGGCGACTCTTTCGATTATTCCGTGTAGACGCAGCCGTCGCAGGTCGTAGCTCATTTTACCTTGGGTAATCTGCTCATTGTCCAAGCCCAGAGCCTGCGCAAGTAATGGCCGCAGTTCTCTGTTGCGGAATCCCTGGGGTTGGAGACTGAAGATCACCAGTACGGCAAAGAGGGCTTGGACTCGTGGGTCACCAAAACGCAGCGCCGAGACACGTTGGCCCTCAATGTCAGCCGGTTGCTGCAGTTGCTGGAAGCTTTGCTGCCCAATGCTACAGTCGTGGGTTAGTTTCTCTAGTTCCAGTATGCGGCGATTAGCTCCGAAGCCAATCTGCCGTAAGGCGGAGAGGTTGCGCAGACGCCGGCCAACACCGAAGTCATAGGCGTTGTTAATGGTCGTCTCGGTGCGCAGTGCGGCGCGTCTCTTTGCCACTTTATGATATTGCTTCGAATGGGTGTTCTTGTAGTAGATGTGCAGGGAAGGAATGACTCCTTCATTGATTATGCGTGTGCGGCATCGGCCGTCGGCCACAGTCGATTTCTTCATCTTACGGCTGAAGATCAACTGCACCTGTTCGGGTCGGCCCAAATCGATATTCTCGCGAATAACCTCCTCGAAAAAGCAGCGCCCGCTCACTGCCTGGTCCCAGATCTGCGTGAGAGAAAACTCCGCCTGCAATTGTCAGAACTCAGTAAAAAGCGCTTTTTGAGCGACAGGGAAGCGCAGGTTTAATTCCGCGAAAATTGATGGCTGCCAAGGAGGCTTATAGACGCTTATGGTGTGCTGGTATGTGCCTCCGGGGGGCAAAAGCCGCGCGCAAGTTGACGCCGCAGATTGAAGCCACGTGCGAGCACGATGGGCGGATTTTTGAGCTGAGCGGAAATCTACGGGATTGGCAAACGGCTGCGCCAAGAAATCGAGTCGATCTTCGCAGTGAAGCTTTGCCAGGAAACGCTGCGCCCCCTTGCTGGGGGAGTTAAAGCTTCAAGCGGTGCCCAGCACGCGGACGACGCCGGAGGAGTCGGGTCGGTACCAACAACAACCGCAGACGGTCTCCCGCACTCTGGGTAAAACCTCCCTGGAAATCAACGAGTTAGCTCTGAGAGCGAGGAGACTGATTGCGATTGCTGGCCCAAGATGCCGGGCAATCTCCAGAGCCTAGCCTTCCACCTCCGCGGCGTTGGCTGCCAAGGGCACCCATCGACACCTAGGGTTAGGGTGTGCTGGTATGTGTCTCCGAGGGGACCAAGCCGCGCGCAAGTTAACGCCGCAGATCGAGGCTACTACGTGCGAGCACGATGGCCGGATTTGAGCCGAGCGGGAACCTACGGGATTGGCAAACGGCTGCGCCAAGAATCGAGTCGATCTTCGCAGTGGAGCTTTGCCAGGAAACGCAAGCCGCTCCCAAAGGAATTAAATCTGCGACTAATTTTCACCCTCAGAGCCGATTTTAGTGAGGTCTGATGGATAGATCGTAGCGGTAACCTGCCCGGCGGTCTTGAGCACTGAAGGGATGCGGTAGCCGGCGCAGCCATTTGCGGAAAAAGGCTTCGATCTTCTGCTCGTCGAAACGGCCGCAGATGCGCTGTGCAGCCGGCACGTCCTTACACCACGAGATGCCATTGTCCAAAGCTTCATAATCGATGCCCCGGCGCTCGAGCTGACACTTCAGATACTCATGGCCATTGATACAGAGCTTGGCCGTATAGGGAAAATAGGAGCAGAACTTGATAAAGAACGGTCCGAAGTCTTCATCCAGACAGTAGAAATAGTAGAAGTTCACATTGGCGCTGCTGTAATTGATCCATGGGATCGTACCGCCATTGCCAAAGGCCTTTCGCACCGTTCGGGGCACACGCGCCTTTTCCTGGGCAACGCCGATAAAGACTACTCCTTCTTTATATTTCTTTTTGAAAGCGCGCAGCCGTGCCTGCATGACATGGTCCTTGCGCTGGCCCTTTTTAAACCGGACCAGATCGATTTTGTGATCGAGCCCAAACTGCATGATCGACTCCACAAAGCTCTCGGTCATCTGCGCGACTGCTTTGGTCGAGGCAAAGCGATGTCCCAGATACCCGCGCACAAAGGCTGCGACGCCCCCCTCAGTGGTCAGTTGGGGTACGTAAGCGTTCAGATACATCCGGTCAATGCACTCCAGTTCCAAGACCACATGTTCGCGCTGGAGTTCGGCGACACTCTTGCTTAATTTCATGGCAAGGCTCCGGTTGGGCTTTTGTAACTCCACCATACGAAGATACCGCCTCCTTGAGAGGCAATTATCCGGCAGCGATGCCGTGCTGCTCAACCGGTGCCGTTTTTTATTTTTTTATTTTCAAGGACTCTGTTCAGCGAGGCCGCTTAGCCCAACCGACGCCAGTCCCAGCGCTACTTAAAACACACTACACCTCGTTGGTCTGAGGCGCGGCCTCGCTAGAAAGACATTTCCGGTACCGAGCGCAAAGGAGGTCGTTTGAGCGGGATTGTCCGTACCCGCGACCAAGGTGCCCGCCTCGATCAGAGTCCCGCCGCTGTAGGTCGACGCCCCGTTGATAATCAGTGTGCCCGAGCCATACTTTATCAGCGGGCGATTGCCGAAAAGGATTCCTGGATCCGGGTTCGAATTATTGTCCGCAAGACCGAATTGCAAGACGCTCGCGCTCGCGAAATTGCTGGTGACGTCATAGAGCAGATAGGCACCGCGTCCGACCGTGCCGACCGCCAGCGTATCGGACTTCTCGTTATAGGAGAGTGCGAAGATCGTCGCGTTGGGTAAGCCCGACCCTAACCGCCGCCAACCGGAAAGATCGCCCTTGGCATCGCTGTCTGCGGCCGCGAGCGGATTGCCGCTCTTGTCGGCGCTATTGAGTCCGCCCACCAGCAGCGCGTCGACGCCGTTAGTATCGATAAAGGCGAGCGAAGTCGGGCGGATGAAATTCACCGGGAGATTGCCCGTCAGTGTCTGAAAGCTCGCACCTTGGTTGACGCTCCCATAAAGCTGGGCGCTGTCGACCACAAAGAGACGCTGGTCGCTTCGCAGGTCGAATTTGACCGATGTCGGGGCGAGGCCCGAATAGCGCGGCAGATTGGTCAGCGAACCCGCCGCCGCATTTGTGCTGAGATAGAGGGTGCCGTTCGGGTTGCCAGTTGTGCCGCCGCCAGCAAGGAGCGCGCTAGGATTATTGCGCGTGCCGTAGTCGATCGAGGTGATTCTATTATTCGTGTCGCCGAGCTTGGTGAGCGAGAGATTGACCTGGGTTGCCCCGGGACCATTGGCGCCCGATAGCGTGTCTTGGGTCACATAGACGGCCGTGCCCGCGACCGCGATGCGCGTCTTGTCTATGTTATTAAGGACGAAGGGACTTGAGAAGTAGGCGCCTTCTACCGGGATATCAAATACAACCGGAACACCATTTTCCTGGAGAGCACCTCACTTGGCTTGCGCCATCTGTTGAGGGGAAGGAACTTTTCATCAGGGTGGCGTCTGTGGTGCAATGGCGCCCGGCAGAGCGCCGGCGGAAGCCGAGACCGACACAGCAGTGGTGCCTTGAAAAGCCCGTTGGAGAGCACGGTTCCTTTGGTTTTGCGGTGAGAGCATTGGTGAGGCCCGGGTCCGATCCCTGAGGCTATCCCGTTGAGAAGATTGTTTTGAGAAGTGATTCGCCCGAAGGCCGGACCGGGGCTCACGCCAACTTTTAAACCACAGGCATCTCCCACATGAAAGCAAAAGCGTGTAAAGCAAAAGGCAAGCACAGTCATTCATCCAAACGGGGCGTTAAGATAGCCGCCCAGGGCGGAGCCGAAGGGATGGAGATAGTCCATCCGCATGCGGGCGGTATTGATTGCGGAGCCCAAGAACATTACGTCGCTGTGCCGCCTCAGTCCGTAGAGTCAGGCGAGCCCTTTGTGCGCTGCTTCAGCGCTTTCACCGATGGACTGGATGCTTTGGTCGAGTGGTTAAAAGCTTGCGGGGTCACGACCGTGGCCATTGAGTCAACGGGGGTCTACTGGATAGCACTCTGCCAGAAGCTGGAAGCTGCCGGCATCGAGGTGTTTCTGGTCAATGCCCGGCACGTACGCCACGTTCCCGGACGCAAGACTGACGTTAAGGACTGCCAGTGGCTCCAACGGCTCCACAGCTTCGGGTTATTGAGCGCTTCTTTCCGGCCCGAGGACGCCATCTGCCGGCTGCGAAGCTTGCAGCGCCATCGGCTCAATCTGATCTCGACGGCTGGGGCCGAAATTCAGCATATGCAAAAGGCCTTGCAGCAAATGAACCTGCATCTTCATCACGTCGTCAGCGACATTACCGGGGTGAGCGGTTTGCGCATTCTCGACGCGATTTTGGCAGGCCAGCGCGACGTCAGACAACTAGCCAAACTGCGCGACCATCGGGTGTACAAGAGCACCCTTGCACAGATGGAAGCCGCCTTAGTAGGCGACTATCGGCCCGAGCATCTCTTCGTGTTGGGCCAAAGCCTCCAAGCCTACCGCTTCTACCAGGCTCGGACCCAGGAGTGCGACGCTGAGATTGAGAGCCACCTGCAACAATTGGCCCAGCGTTTCGAATCATCCAGTGCACTCGGAGCCGAGCTATCCCAGCCTGAAGTTCTTAACGACGCGCAGTCCCAGAACCCGCAGCCTGCCAAACGCAAAGTAAAACGCAAGCCTCAAGCCAACGAGCCAAAGATCGATTTAGCCGACTACTTACGGCGCATCTGTGGAGTGGACCTGACGCAGGTTATCGGGCTCAATGTCCTGAGTGTGTTGCTCATTGTCTCGGAGATCGGCGTCGACATGAGCAAATGGCGTAGCGCCAAAGCCTTTTGTGCCTGGCTTGGCCTTTGTCCCCGCAACAAAATCAGCGGCCGTAAGGTGCTCGACACTCGCACCTGCAAGGTGATCAATCGTGTCGCTACCACCTTGCGATTGGCGGCGCAAGCTGTGGGCCGAACCGATACGGCGCTGGGCATATTCTACAGACGCAAGAAAGCCCATCTTGGGCCTGCCAAGGCCACCACAGCTACCGCGCGCAAACTAGCCTGCCTTGTCTACCATCTGCTTAAATACAAAGAACAATACCGCGAACCCGACCCGGCCACCTACCAACTCAAAGTACAAAAAACCATCCTTGCCAAAATCCAAAAACAAGCCGCGGCTCTCGGCTATAAGCTGCTACCCACCGCCCTCGTTCCCGCCTAATTCCTCCGCTCACCGTCTAACCCCAATATTTCATAGGCCGATCCAAATTGCGGGCTCAATTTTCGCTAACCGGCCGATCATGAGTCACTTCGGTCAGGTACACGGCGCCGTTTGCCTTTAGCAGTCTGTTTTTGGGACGGCAGCGGGATTTCGGCGGGTTGGGTGGCTCTTTGAGTGGCTTGGACTTGAGGCAGTTGGTTTCGGACCAGGTGTAATTCGCCGCGATCCAGCAGTTCCCACTGCACTTCTTCACTAGCTTCCAGACCGATCGCCGCCGCCAAGGGCAAGGGAAAATAGACATAGAGCCGCGCCTGCTGATTCTTGGAGCGGATGGCCTGTATTTTAAGTGGATATTTTGTTTGCATAATTTATAAAGCTAGCCTATAGACTAGCTACATGGCAACCTCTTCTCCTCAGCTTCCTACCGACTTTCAGCCCCTGCTCTTTAACAGCCTGGGTTCGCGTCAGGTGGTCACCGACTTCTCCGCAGGACACCTCAGCAGTGATGGCGGCATGCTCTTGTTGCGTCAGGTCGATGAGGGTCTGGGGATTTCTCGCTCCCTGGCCGGGTGCTTTAGCGATCTGCGCAACCCGCTCCTGATCGAACACTCCGTTCGCGAACTGGTGGCCCAGCGTTTGCTGGGGCTGGCCGCTGGCTACGAGGATCTCAATGATCATAGTCTTTTACGGCTCGATCCTCTCTTTGCCGTGGCCGTCGGTAAAGAGGATCCTCTGGGAACTGGGCGCGCTCCCCAGGATCAAGGCAAGGCGCTGGCCAGCGCTTCGACCCTCAACCGGCTGGAACTCGGAAACAATAAAAAAACAGGTTACCATAGGATCAGCGCCAACCACGAAGCGATCCAGGGCACCCTTTTGCGCAAGGGGGTGAGCTGTTTGCCCAAGCATAGCAAAGAGGTGGTCATCGATCTGGATGCCAGTGACGATCCGCTCCACGGCCAGCAGGAAGGACGTTTCTTTCACGGCTACTATGGCTGTTACTGCTATCTGCCTCTCTTTGCCTTTGTCGGCTCGGTCCCGCTCTGGGCCGAGTTGCGCACCAGCGACGGGGATGCGGCCCGAGGGGCCGTCGAGGCGCTTCAGAAAATCGTTCCGGCGATCCGTAAACGTTGCCCCAAAGCGCAGATCATTGTCCGGGCCGATAGCGGTTTTTGTCGCGAGGAGATCATGGCCTGGTGCGAGGCACAGCCACCAAAGGTCTATTATTGTCTGGGGCTGGCTCGCAACAGCCGGCTTCGGGAATTGTTGGAGGTTAAATTTGCCCGGGTCCGCGAGTCGGCCATTTTGTGTGGCGGGGTGGCGCGCGGCTTTACAGAGTTCCAATATCAGACACTCAAAAGTTGGACTCTCAGTCGCCGGGTGATCGGCAAAGCGGAGGTCTTAGGGGACAAAGACAATCCGCGTTTTATCGTCACCAACCTGGCTGTCGAAGGTTTTGGCGACGACCAGCAGTCCCCTGATCGCTTCTGCGCTCAAAAGTGTTATGAAGACTTTTACTGTGCGCGCGGCAACATGGAAAACCAGATCAAGCAGCAGTATCTGGATCTGGACGCCGATCGCACCAGCACCCACTGGATGGCGAGTAATCAGTTACGGCTATGGTTCAGCGCTTTTGCTCTGTTGCTCTTCCAGAGACTGCGCACTTTGGGCTTGCAGGGCACCGAACTGGCTCAGGCGACCGCCGGCACGATCCGGCAACGATTGTTAAAGATCGGCGCCATGGTCACGGTCAGCACGCGCCGGGTCTACATTCGGTTCGCTTCGGCATTTCCTCTTCAGAGCGTCTTCGCTCAAGCTCATCGCGCTCTGGCAGGGTTGGTGCCCGAAGAGGGTTAATTTCACCACCTCGCCAACTTCACCACTATCAATGGGTCGCCACCAAGCCGCCAAAGGGCGGAGCTTGCCCGGAATCGATCGAAATTCGGGCTCCCACGGCGCCACAGCCGACGGGAAAGTCGCTCCGATCAACTTCCGGAGCCAATCAGGCTATGAGCTAGCTTTATAGCTAGCTTATCCTTGGTCTTAAAACCCCAGCAACATTTAAGATTTCACTACCCGGACGGCTTATGAAATATGCGGGTTAAGTTCCTGAGAAGACGCCGACTTCGCCCAGGCCGCACGGTGCGGGCGGGCTTGGCTATTCATTAAGGGTCGGCTCGTTTCCGACCTTCTGGCTACCATTTTGGCAGCGCTCGCCAATCGCCGCTTTGTCTCGCCGATCGTGCGCCTCGATGAAACGAAACTGACTTTTCCCTATCCCAGATAAACCAACACACGACCGGCAGAAAACAATGAAACGAAATTTAATCGATCACGGCATGTCCTTGCTGGCGGCGACGGCGGCAATGTTCGGCCCCCTGCCAGCACCAGCCCAGCAAATTACCGGCACACCCGGTTCGCCCGGCGCCACCGTAACGATAGACGGGAAGCAAATCCCGTCACCGCCCATACCGTTCGGTGGCGTCATCAAGGAAAGCGCCACGCCTGGGCGTCATCCCGGACAACGCACAACTCACTCCTTGGCCGGACGATCTGCCCAAATGGGATACGCTTTCCGCCGAAAGCAAGAAACTCTTCGCGCGCCAAGCCGAGGTCTTCGCGGGCTACACGGCGTATACCGACTATGAGATCGGTCGGGTGATCCAGGCTGTCGAGGACATGGGCAAGCTGGATAGCACGCTGATTATCTACATCTGCGGTGACAATGGTACCAGCCCGGGGGGCACAACGGTTGGTACGCCCAACCAATACACCGCTTACAACGGCATCCTTGATATCCCTATTGCCGAGCAGATGAAGTTCTACGACGTGTGGGGTTCATCGGCGACCTACCCCCACATGGCCGTTGCCTGGTCGTGGACGTTCGACGCGCCGTTCAGGTGGACCAAGCAGGTGGCTTCCCACTTCGGCGGCACCCGGCAGGGCCTGGCGATCTCATGGCCCGGTCACATCAAGGATGTCGGCGCCATCCGCTCTCAGTTCCACCATGTCATTGATATTGTGCCGACGATCCTTGAAGCCACCGGCGTCAAGGCCCCCGAACTGGTCAATGGAATCAAGCAAAAGCCGATCGAAGGCGTGAGCATGTTGTACAGCTTGGACAAAGCCAACGCCGACGCGCCCTCCGCGCGCAAAACCCAGTATTTCGAGATGATCGCCAATCGCGGGATTTATCAAGACGGCTGGTACGCCTGCACCACTCCGCCAGTGCCGCCATGGGTGCTGAACGCGCCGATGCCGCCGGTGGCCGACTATAAATGGGAACTTTACAATCTCGCAGAGGATTACTCCCAGGCCAATGACCTTGCGGCGAAGATGCCGGACAAATTGAAGGAGTTGCAGGGAGTGTTCCAGCAAGAGGCGGAAAAATACAACGTCCTTCCGCTGGACAATTCCCAATTCGCTCGCGCGATTGCGCCGAGGCCCAGCGCCATCGCCGGCCAGACCGTTTTCACCTATTCGGGTGAAATGCCGGGCATCCCATTGGGCAATGCACCAAATATTCTCAACAAATCCTTCACGATCACCGCCGAAATCGAGATCCCGCAGGACGGGGAGCCTCCTTGAAATTTCCAACCCCGGACACGGCCGTGGAGGACGGAACGACGGCAGTCCTCGCGCCCGCTATAGTAATTTCTTCGTGAAGAAGGATGGGCAGTGGCTGCTGGCAAGTGTTCGCGAGGCGGCATACGTCCCACCGACCAACTATGAAAACCTGCGGGTGCTGGAGAACGCGACCGCCCGGACCTGATACACCGCCATGCCGCGGTACACGACGACGAACGTCCGGTTGAGAAAGGAGGACGAAAAGGAACGATTAGCGCGGCTTGCGGAAGATCCGTTAAGCGGCGGCCAGCGCCCCTCCCCCTCGGCACAGCGCAGATAGCCCCCGCACGGCAACGTGAGCGCCGCTCGCGGCTGAGCGGCCGGATTTGCGAGAAGACGCAGTTCGAAATGGTGGCCCACCCGAATGATTGAGCTGCCTCTCTCCCTCCTCCCTGCGACTAGTGGCCACCACTTGTCTGCTGCGCCCATTGCTTTACATGACTGCCTCCCGATTTCAATCCCGAGAATTGATTGTGCGAGAGAGCGAGCGACTGTAACATTTTTTTCGTACCGAAGGCGATTCCTCCAACCAGGCTGCCGAATCATTCCAGCGCGAAAAACTTCATTGAGTTATGAGTGACTTAAGCAGCGCCACTGCCAGAATGCTTGTCACCGGTGATGTTGTCCGGGACATCTACATCTACCAGGGCGACCGTATTTTTCCCGCCCAGCATGGCAAGATCGCGCCGCACTTGTCCGACAAGGCCGGTGGCGCCAAAGGCCTGTATGAAATGATCCACGCAGCCCGGCCTGACGACGTAGATTGGGGCTTGCAAGAGCCTTCTCTCGAAGCTCTCGAACCCGTTTACACGCTTTGGACCGCCTGCGAAGGAGGAACCAAGAAGGAGCACGAGGATGCCGCCAAGGGCAAAAAACCTGTCAAGGTCTGGCGTGTCGGCCAGCCGCTGGGTTACGCCTTGAGTGGCGCCCAATTCGGAGCGCTGCGCCGGTCTGCCGCCGCAGAAAAGCCCCATGCGGTTCTCGTCATCGATGACGCAGGCCTGGTCTTCCGCACCCAACCCGCTGCCACTTCGTGGCCGACTGGTATCTTGAGAAGCGATAAACCGGAGCCCGCTTGGATCATCCAGAAAATGGCCAACCCCATCGCCCAGGGCGATCTGTGGCGCGAGCTCATCGGCGGCTCCAACCCGGACCGTCGCAACAATCTCATCGTCATTGTCTCCGCCGACGAACTCCGCCGTGCCGGTGCCGCCATCAGTCGCGGCTTCAGTTGGGAACGCACCCTCTCCGAACTCTGCCTCGAACTGGATGAAAATCCCGTTTTCCAGCCGCTCCTGCGCTTCTCCGGTCGGCTCATCGTCAATTTCGGCTGCGTTGGGACCATCTGGTTCGACAATTCCTACAATCCGAAGCAATGCGCCCTTAAACGGGCCAGGCTGGTTTACGATCCCGCCCTTCCGGAAGGCGGTTGGAAGACGCTCCTTGCTGATGACCACGCCGTCTGGGGCCACCTTAATACCTTTACCGCCACCATCGCGTTTGCCGCCGGTGACGCGACTCTGAGCACTCCGGCGGACCTCGATGCCGCCATCGAGCGCGGCATCAAAGCCTGCCGCCAGCTCCGGCTTTCGGGACATGGAAGCGTGCAAGCCCCCGAACCCGTGCCGCCCCAACTTACCACGTTGCTCTCCCCTCCCGTTATCCCCTCTGGATTCGAAGTCGTGTCCATCGCTTCCGGCGCGAACGGTTCCATCCCAGCAGCGACTTGGAACCTCGCCGCGCTTGCGGAAAACCCGCCCGACCAGCAGCACCTCCCGCTTTATGGCCTCGCCCACCGGGTCGCCCTCTACGGACACTCCGCACTCAGCCACATCCCGCACGCGCATTTTGGTGATCTGCTCAGTGTGGATCGCCTGGAGATCGAAACTCTCCGCAGCCTCACGCAGTTGATTCAACGCTACGAACGGGAAAAACAGCCCAAGCAACCCCTTTCCATTGCTGCATTCGGCCCTCCTGGTGCCGGGAAATCCTTCGGCATCAAGGAAATCGCACGCCAAGTCCTCGGCAAGGATGTTCCCATCCTCGAATTCAACATCTCGCAGTTCGATTCCGCGTCCGACCTATTCGGCGCCTTTCATCAGGTTCGCGACAAGGCGCTCAAGGGCTTCGTCCCTGTTGTCTTCTGGGATGAATTCGATTCCCGGAATTACCATTGGTTGCAATACCTCCTCGCCCCGATGCAGGACGGCACGTTTGAAGAGAACGGACACACCCACACAATCGGCAAGTGCCTCTTTGTTTTTGCAGGCGGCACCAGTTGGGATTTCGAGCATTTCGGACCTGCTCCCATGCCTGAAGGCTGGCAGCCGGCTTTTCTCAGGCATCTCAGGCGCAAGTCAGGCGATGCCCCTGCTGCGGCTGACCCAGCCCCGGAACCCAATAGCGCGGTCGCCCAACTCGTCGAGTTTTACAGGCACAACCACGACCGCATTGTCGCCGATCAGGCCGCCAGCGACGATTTCCGCCGCAAGAAAGGCCCCGATTTCCTCTCCCGCCTGGATGGACATATCGACGTCCTCGGCCCTAATCAGCGTCGCTGTTATGATTGGGCCATGCGCAGCTGGGACACGCCCGATCGGCACGACATCACGTTCCCCATTCGCCGCGCCCTTCTGCTCCGGCAGTTCCTCGGCGCCAAGGAACCGGAGGACTCTCTCGCCATTGACCGTGATCTGCTTCGCGCCTTCCTCCAGGTTCCACACTATCGCCACGGAGTACGCAGCTTAGAGAAAATCGCCCGACACCTCGTCCTTTCTCGTCCTCCATTCCGCCGCGCCGCCCTGCCGCCGCCACAGGTTCTCACCCAGCACCTCGTTTCCGCCGAAGCCTTCGAGCACATCTATCAGGAGACGCAACGCCTCCTCACCCCCCAAGCCATTGAGGCCCTCGCCGACGCCATCAATGAGGTCTATAACCACTACGACCGCGCAGGGGGGACAGGCCGTTCAAAGACCTCGAGCCATTCCTCCAGCAAAGCAACCGCGCGGCCGCCCTCCGCATCCCCCACATCCTCGCCCTGGCTGGACTGTGCCTCATAGCTCGCCAGAAGCGAGAGTCGAAATTGAAGCTGGACGATCAATTCACCGCCGAAGAACTAGCCGTTTCCAACCACATTGTAAAACATCTCGAGGTGCTCGCCGAGGAAGAACACCGCCTCTGGATTCAATTCCACGAGGAGAACGGCTGGACCTTTGGCTTCAAAATGAAACCAGGGGTCAAGTCCGACGATTCTGCCTCACGCGTCGTCCCCTTCGAGAAAGACGAAGCAAATCTCAAGCACCCTTGCCTTAGACCCTTCCGTGACATGCCGGACGACCATGGCCAGCGCAAGACCTGGCAGGACTACGACCGCAACGCCGTCAGCCGCTACCCAAAGATCCTGAGACTGACGGATTTCGCGATTGCTTTCACCAAGGCGTGAAATTCGGATGAACCACCCGTAAATTGGAATCCTATTAACGTAGTAGACGAGGGGGTCTTCCCGATTGACTAGGTGCGGTTAGCTACACGCATACCTTACACCTCCGCGGCAGATGTACTTTGCGCGGGGCCATGTAGACCAAAAGTGACGCCAATACGGCGCAAAAGTCACACAAAAATTAGGCTCTTTTCCGCTCGACAGTGTAAAACATAACTTCCTAGGTAATATAGTAGGCGACCGAGTGTGCAACTCGTTCCGAATGCTGAATGTGGAAGAATGTCTCCAGGGCGCGAAGGGGATTAGCCTGCATCGCTCACAAATCCTTAGAGATTTGTGATCGATGCAGGCTCAGGCAGCAGAATTCCCCGGCTACGCCGGAAAATTCGACTGCTTTTTAGAGGTAATCCACACTCCCGATCGATCCAGTGTTTGGGGCAGATTGTTCTTCAACGTCTCAAGTTAGCCGATTCGGGGCCTAAAACAGTAATTTTTGATGGGTTTGATATCGGCCTCGAAATAGGCGTTGGGATTCCGGCCGTTGCAATGTTTACGTCCCAGTCACTGTTCGGGAATTCTGAGAATTCACTTGAAGGATGGGCAGGCAATTCATACTTCTGAGGCCGACCTGGTTTTGCTGCAGCCTGCTCGCCACGGCCGGACGCGCAGCCGAACCAACCGGCATCAAACTCGACACCGCAACCGCCGCAAGGGAATACGCAATCAACACAAGCCGACACGCCGCGAAGTAGTCAACATTACGTGTTATTTATTCGCGCGCTCTAACCGGAGTTGATTGATGCGTTCGGCGAGCACATCTTCGATCAGTTGGGGCAGATATGCCCACACGCTTGGCCGCCATGCACGCCGACGTTGCGGTCAGAAGATGCGCTCCGCATGGATCTCGACGCCATGGGGTAGACCGACGTTGCCGACGATGGCTCCGGCTGTGCAGATCGCCAGCGCGGTCTGCATGGCTTCGTTGGTGCCCACGAACTTCAGCGCTGCATCCACGCCGACGCCGGCGGTCAGCTTCTTGACGTCTTCGACGCGTATGCGTAAGTCGACGGCCTTGCCCAGCCGTAACAAATCGCGCCCGGTGGCGATGCGCACCACAGCCTGCCGCAGCGCCAGGAGCGTCCCGTCGACCACACGCCATTGCCCATCGACGAACGCCTCGGTGACCGCATGAAAGTCCATCGGGTACAGGCCCGGCGCGTACACCGAAACAACGCGGGCCGACACGTACTACAATGTGCGAGACGTCCACACCCTCTGCGAACAAGTGAAAAAAAAAAAAAAAAAAAAAAAAAAAAAAAAGCAGACGGGGGCCGACCTGACACAGCCCTTGGCCCAACAAAGTGGTGGAATCTATATAGTTGCCGAATTCGGTTGCAGCGAAGCCCGTAGAACTTGTCGGCACTCGGCGTAGCGGCTGGAGCGCAGGTTACATGGATAGGTCGTATTCGGTCACCGGCGCCGGGTCGGCCTGGCCCACGATCCATCGCGGCGTAGTCCACCCTCAGATTGCCCACCGGCGCGCCGAGCCTGTGGATGCGGTTACCGTGCACACCGCTGATCTCCAAGGGCTGCACAGGTTTTCCGTCCAAGACGAAGAACAACGACTCGGACACCTCAGTATTGGGATGCGGCGCGACAGCAATCTGGAACTCCAACGTCGTCGGCGCGGTGATCTCGACTTCGAGCTCTGCGCCCACATCGCCTCATAGCGCCGATGCCAGCCGGGGTTGAATCAGCGACCAAGACCACGAGACGCGGGCCCCTCGCCCCGCCACTGCGCAGCGACTCACCTCGCCCGGTTGCTGCCCCGCCTTCGGAATCCCACGTGGACTGGTCCGCAGTCATTTCCTTGCGTGTGATCCTCCGGCGTACTCCCGCACGGAGTATGTCCGTGACGGTCAACGAAGTACGAGTCGCCACCGTGGTCGACCCGCCCATGTCGGCATGGTTGCCGATAACACGCTCTTCGGTGATGTGCGTCATGACTGTCTCTCTATCTGCCGCCGAAGCGAGCTCTGGTTGGGTCTCGTAATGCCGGGTGTCGATGTGACTACACCTGCGTCTACATTGCGAGTTGGGCGATCTCGGGCGGTGCGGAAGTGTCCGGATGCCGAATCGTCGCGTTCCGCAGCCGGCGGTTATTCATGGGTTCGCGCGCCGACTTTTGGTGTTCAAGCTGCCGGATCAATTCACGCTTTGCGTCGCAGAGGGCACGGGTGAGGTCCGGGTTGTCGGCGACCGCCACCAGCGGCGGACGGCCGGGTAGGGTCGTGCGCAATGTGATGCGCTGCTCCCTGCCGCCGCGGTCCTGCAGGGTGACTTCAATATCCACATCATTGGATCCCACCGTCCCAGATGCGGCTCGAGCGTCGCTAGCGCGTCCAACACGTGCGGGCGCTCCTTCGCTACGAAACCCGCGCCTACGTGGATCACGTTCCCGCGAAAAGTAATCCGCTGTCTGTTGTCAGACTTTTTCATCCTGGTCGTTTTCTCCTTATGGCTTCGATAATGGACACCCACCCACGTGTTCGGATTGTCCCGACGCGTGTCGCGGTCGTGCAACGGTCTGGACCCGATTTCCGGGGATGATCAGGAAACACGTCGATCCCGACGGCCGAAATGTATGGCCACCGCCGACGCCGTTTCCGGACTAGGCCTCCAGTAAACACCCTGCCAGATGCAGTGTCAACGATGTTGGCATACAGCGTTGTATCACGCGATGTCCCCGGTCTCAACCGCCGAGTGGCAAGAAGTTCGGATAACGGTGCGGTGGCGATACCGATGGCGGCGTCGCCGATGCCGCACGGCAGCACCAGGGTGTCGGCGTGGACGAGTGCACCGCAGGAGTAGACGACATTGGGCACATAGCCGTCTTGCTCGTCGGCAGCCGGACTCAGCAGCGGTGCCGAGCTGACCGAGAATCCGACTCGGATCGCCCAGGCATTACGCGGAGACGGTGAAGAGCGCTAGCGGCAACCCGCTCGAAGAGCCGAACGCTCTCGTTGTCGCCAATCGCTCAAGATATCAAGAACGATCATGGTTCAGATTGCCGTCGATGGTCCGTATCTACGTGGAGATGAAAGCGCGAGACGTCGCGGCCTGAGTTCCCGCAGGTCGCCAAGCTTGTCGTCACTGACAACTACGCTTCCCGTTATGGCTCAGATCGACATCGAGTACGCGGGGCGTACTTACACGGTCCCGTGGACGGATGACAATGTGGAACGACTCAGGGGCATTGCGCAGCACGTCCGCGATGGGCGCGCCGAGGTGTTCACCGTGTTGGGTGATGGGTTTGCGCTCACGATCGTGGTCGGTCCCACCATCCCGCTAGCAATTACTTACGTCGACTGACTGCGACGAAGACACGGGCTCGGGTGCGGCGAGCTGTCCGGCGCGTCCCGGAATCGAACTTGCGAGGTTCGCGTGCGTGGGCACGCACGGTCCGTTGTCGCCGTTGAGTGTCGGTCAAGGACGGCGTTTACTAGAGGTGTAGCGCCAAAATCGCAGCCCGCAGTCGCGGGTCTGTGATCAGCGAAAACGATGGAATCCGCGATGAGCGTCGGTAAGATCGCACACACGACCGACGCCGCCACGAAGCGAGGCCAACAAAGGAGCGTCGCCATGACGCCACGACAGCACCGAACCGACGTCGGTCGAGACCAGGAACCGCCCGAACACACGCCGCGGTTGCGGCTGAAACCTAAGGCTCCCCACTGCGGGTATGTCGATGGGGCATGGTGGCCGGGCGGTGATGACCTGACTACAGAGCTTCCCGATCTGCTCGCGGTGCTCTCGGTGCGGCTCGGGGGCATCGACCGCGTGCTGTACAAGCTCAACGACTGGGCGAAAGCACCCACCACACTCGCCGCCGGCGGCCGCGCGGTACGACTCGACGGATACCGACTCCAGCCTCCAAACACCATCGAAGTCCTCGGACTCAACCGCAACAGGATCGTTTTGCTGGTAGTTCCGCCCCACACCGACCCGGACCGCGCACATGCCACCCTGATGGCCGCGGCGGCGCCGGACAACGACTCGACCGTCGATGGCCTGCTCATGATCAGCTTGGGAGATAGGGAATCCCGTACACAGAGCGCTGCCGCGCAAGAACGCTGGGACTCTGAAGGCGGAGCCGTGCGATAGCTCGTCGGCGCCGACGACGGCGCGAGCAGATTTACCCCCGTCTGGCGGCCCGCTTCGCACACCGCCGATAATTACACCTTCGGAGCAGACGACAGTGACATTTAACGACCCAATATTCAAGGCATTCAACGATTTTGATATTGACGACATGCCGCAAGCAGATATCTCCCGGCGCATGCTCCGGCGACTCGAGGACATCGATAATTCGACCACCGCCGGTCCTACCACCCCAGCCGCGCGCGCAGCCCTGGCAACCAGCGTCGTGGCACACGCCGTGGTTGAACTCGAGACCCAACTCATAGAACTGAAAAGACAACTGGGGACAAAGTAATCTAAGGATCCGCACAGTAATTAAGTGGGTTTTGTAGGGCGTGTCGCGTTGCGGTCTGCGGTGAGTGTGTAATTCCAGTCGCCATGGAAGTCGTGTCGGTGCAGTTGGGTGGCTTCGAGGGCGGCGATCTGCTTGTCGGTGATCTTGATGCCGCGCTCATAGGTGCTGGTGTCGAGCTCCGCGTTCACGGTCAGGCCGGTGGATGTGGTTGTCGCCCTGAGTGTTTCGATGACGACCTCATGTGATTCCAGGGGTCGTCCGCGCCAGTTGCGGCTGATCGCGGAGAAGAGCCGGTGCTCCACCTTATTCCATTTGGAGGTGCCGGGCGGCAGGTGGCAGACGGTGATGTCGAGTCCGGCCTCGGCTGCGAAGGCGGCGAGTTCGGTTTTCCATAGCCGCAGCCGGGATCCGTTGGAGCCACCGGAGTCAGCGGTGATCAGCAACTTGTCCGATCCGGGATAGGCGGCGGCTCCCATCGTGGACCACCAACGGCGGATCGACTCCACAGCGAACGCGCCGGTGTCGGCGTCGGTGCCGACGTTGACCCAGCCGGTGTTGGCGGCGATGTCATAGACCCCGTACGGGGCCACCTTGCCCAACGCCTTGTCGGCGAAGTCGTGCACCTTGACCGGGCGCGGTGACCCCGCGGGCTCCCATTCACGGCCGGCGGCTTTGTAGTTGCCGACCAGTTCCTTTTTCTTGGTGTCCACACTGATCACCGGGTCCCCGTTCCCCTGGAACCGCTTCACTTGGGTGTTCAGGTAACCGAACTGCGCATCCCTATCCGGATGCTGGCCACCCTCAAGGGTTTTCGAGTTCGCCTGCAGACTGTAACCAGCCCCCTTGAGCAGCTTGGCCACCGTGCGCGCCGACACCCGATGCCCGATCGCGGTCAGCTCGCCGGCCAGCTTGGCCGTCGATTTGGTCGTCCACCGCAACGGCGAGACCGGATCGCCACGCGAGATGGGATCCACCAGCGCGTCAAGCGCGGCCACCAGATCAGGGTCGGTCACCGCCGTAGACGGGCGACCCGCACCCGGCCGGCGCACCTTCCCGGGAATCGGCTCGCCGCATTCCAACTCGCGCACACCGTGGGCCACGGTATCCGGATGCACCCCAGCAGCGGCCGCGACCAGCTTGATCCCGCCCCGACCCAGCACCTTGGCCTCCGCGCCCAGCAACAACCGCCACGCCCGCTCATCCAGATGCGGGCGAATCAACGACAAACGAGCAGCAACCAAATCAGAGTCCACATCGGGCAGAGCCATACCACAAGTGTGACCAAACCGGAGTATAAAACCTACTTAATTGCCGCGCGAGTCCTAAGAACACCCGGTAGGGAGACATGTGGACGAATTCCGGCCTAGAAGTTCGAGGGCAGGCGCAGTACCGTGCCGGGATGGATGAGGTCAGGATCGTCACCGATGACGTGCCGGTTGGCCTCGAAGATCGGCCCGAAGCCCACGCCGATGTACAGCGGCGCCTGCGAAACGGCGATACCGGATAGCGTGTCGCCGGGTTGGACGGTGTAGAGCAAGTAGCTGCGGAACCCGGGCGCTATGGCGGTGCCGTAGAACACCGGCACGGAGACCATTGGGGGTGCCTCCTCGGCGCCGGTGCTCGGGCCTACTTGCACGACCCCTTGGTTGGTCGGCGGGGGCTCGGGCAACGCGACGCTGGCCTGCCAGGCTGAGGTCAGATTCGTACTGGTGACGGAGGTTTCGACCAGAATATGACCGTTCCCGTCGAGCACCCGCACCGCGATGGTGGCCTCGAAACCGCCGCCCGACCCGGCGATCAGCAGTGGGTTGCCCACCAGGTCGTTGGCTCGCGGCTGGTCCAGGCGAAAATTCTCGGACATGAACGAAACACCTCCCGAAGTGATTGGACAGCAGTTCTCAACTGCTCCAGCCTGGCACCATTCCGACGACAGTCACCGGTGACTACGCACCGCGAAGTTCCGGAGCTTTAATTTCCTCCACATGCGATGGGTCCAAGTGCGGCCTGGCAACAGCAGTCGTCGAAGCGTGTCGGGGGGCAGACGTCTTCGTCTCTGCCACCACCCCCGACCGCACCCGCGCCTACGCCTCACTAGATGAGTGATTCCCGGTGATGTTACTGGTGTGGCTGCTGTGATTTTGGGGCGAGGGTGGCCATGATCGGCGTTGGAATACCGACGCTGAACCGAAAGGGCCCTTCGTGGACACCGACCTGGACACCCTCGCCACTGCACTGTATGTGACCTGCGACGACTTGCTCGACACCTATCCCGGACGCGCGCCGTATCGGCCGGTGGGCGGGTTTGATCCGGTGATCAGTGATGCCGAGTTGATCACCTTGGCGGTGATGTCGGCGCTGTTGGGCTACACCAGTGAGCGGCGCTGGCTGCGCTATGCCTGCCGCCACTTGGCGGCGATGTTCCCGACGCTGCCCGGCCAGTCCGGCTACAACAAGCGACTGCGCAAGCTGGCCCCTACCATGGCGTGGCTGATCGGCGTGCTCGGCGCGCACACCCGCATCGGTGACGACGATCTGTGGGTGGTCGACTCCACCCCGGTGGAGTGCGCCCGCTCCACCGAGACGGTCAAACGCTCCGATCTGGCCGGGTGGGCCCAGTACGGCTACTGCGCCTCGCATTCGCGCTACTTCTGGGGACTGCGGCTGCACCTGCTGTGCACCGTGCACGGACTGCCGGTGGGCTGGGCGTTGACCGGCGCCAAAGCCGACGAACGTGACGTCCTGCTCGAAATCCTCACCACCACACCAGCTTTAGCATCATACTCGAACACCGCGCCCACCATCCTCGGCGACAAGAACTACTTCGGCCGCGCGTTCGAAGCCACCCTGGCCGAGGCGGGCATCACCTTACTGCGACCGGCCCGCAGAGGCGAAAAACCCCGCAGCGGCCAACGTTTCTTCAAACCCCTGCGCAGATCATCGAATCGGTCAACGACACCCTCAAGGGCCAACTCGACCTCGAACACCACCACGGCCGCACCATCGCCGGAGTGGCCACCCGCATCACCGGACGCATCCTCGCCCTGACCGCCGCGATCTGGCACAACGACAACCTCGGCCAAACCATCCGCCGTTCACTGACCGCCTACGACCACTGACCCCCGGGAATCACTCATCTAGTGCGGTAAGCGGCGCAGCCGGAACAGCCCGTCTGCCGTACCGTTCACCGCTAGGATCATCTGGGGGTGGCCGGGGGCGGCGATTGTGGGGTTGCGGGAACGCAAGAAGTGGCACACCCGGGCGTTGCTGGTCGACACCGCGATCGAGTTGTGCGACCGCCAGGGGTTCGAGCACACCACCGTCGAACGGATCGCGGCCGCAGCCGACGTGTCGCCGCGCACGTTCAGCCGCTATTTTGCCACCAAGGAGGATGTGATCCTGGGCCCTGACCCCGTCCTGGTCAAGGCGATCGCTGCGCAGCTGCCGCGCCAGCCACGCGAGTTGAGCGAGCTGGAGGCGCTGCGGCGCGTGCACCTGGACATGATCAGGGCGACGGCGGCGGCGCCGCCGGGCGGGACTCACCGCCGGGCGATGACCGCGGCCCTGGCCAAGCACATGGGGGTCGGTCCCGGCGACCGCAGGGTGCGGATCGCGGTTGCGGCGTGGTCTGCGGTCATGCTGCTGGTGGTCGAGGATTTCGGCCCCGACACCGACTGGCAGGCGATGACCGCCGACACGCTCGCCGCCCGATTCGACGACAGGTTCGCTCAGTTCGTCCAGCTGGTAGCGGCCGCATCTCCAGCAAACCCGGTCTAGCGCCAACGAATCGCTCGCGACAGGACGTGTTGCGACGACCGCCAGAATCCGCCGCTCGTTAAACAGCGCATCAGGCCGCACCAATTCAACAGCCCGGTCGGCCGCCATCCAGTGGGCGGTATCTGACACATTCGAGATCAACGGCTCTGGTGTCCGGTGCGATATGCAGTTGAGCCAGCGGACCTTCAAGATCGGGACGGCCGTTGCGGATGCTCTGCGCGGATGCGCGCGCGTCGGCGGGGTGATGCCAGATGATGCCCCAAATTCGGCCCGATCGGCCCCGACACGGATTTCTTCCAGCCGGAAGTGTCCGCAGCCTGTCGCCAAGCGCCGC
>CAVVII010000032.1:0-84910 GCA_963748055.1 uncultured Verrucomicrobiae bacterium
TTCAAAGCATCGAAGGCGCGTCGTTCTTTGGCCGGACGATCCCGAAACTGTTTGTGCATACGCAAAAACACTTGTTGCCGCGTTTCGGAAATCCGTGCGATATTCCATTCGAAAGCTCAGGAATCACCCGGAGCCCTCACAAAAAAAGAAGTAAGGAAAGAACATGAGTGCTACAGCTACCGAAAAGGCAACCGTGGCAACAGGTATGGTAACCTGGAGACGTCACCTGCCGGGCGCAAACGCTATCCGGGTAAGTTACTCTAACGGCGTCTTAGGTGACTGGATCCGAGTGGAGGAACTGCCCGAACTTAAATCAGACTGGAATTCGCCTGAACCCCTGCCATCTTGCAAGAATCAAACGTGAATAATTCGGTTTGAATGTCGACGATACGGCCGAACTAGGGTCTTGAAGTGAGCAACCAGGGCCGAAGTGAAGTAAAAAATCGCTTCGCAAAAACACTACAAGTCAGTCTCCCTTCGGTATTGTATGATTCGGTTGAAATCGCCCTCAGCCCTTCGTCAAATGATCAACCTCCATCGCGATCAGGCAGACATCATCCCCAAAGTCTTTTCACGCAGAAAATTCTCGGACCTCTGCGACTAACTGCTTGCAGAGCTCCTCAGCGCGAAGGTCGACTCGTTGACTCACTGATTTCAATAGCCGGAGCTGATCGTAGTATTGCGCATCGGCTCCTTCGACCTCGAAAAGCCCGTCGGTAAAGAGCAGCAATATGTCTCCCGCGCAAAGCTGCGCGGACACGCTGTGGTATTCTGCGTCATCAAAGATTCCGAGCACCGAATCGGGCTTCGATCCGCTAAGAGGGAGCGGCTGAGCGCTTCGCCGCGCCCGGTGAACAAAGAGCGGGGTCGGATGTCCCGCATTTGCACAGTGCAGTTCGCCTCTGGCAATGTCGGCCATCGATACAATGACGATACAAAGATCGACAGATGGGTGCGTTTCAAAATGTGGGAACAATTGACTCGGTCACAGACTGAACCACTGCTTCACCTGATCGCAAAACGCGAAGATCCTCGGCATGAAACTTCGCCGCAATTATAGGCGGAAGGAAATCAAACAAAGTCTTACCGACTACATCCCCGGGATTCGTTGCACCGAGAAACAGGCGGTGCGAGCTGTTGTCGAAAATATAGCGCCCCTCCAGATCTTTAATGGAGATATTGTCCGGCATTGAATCGAGCACCGCACGCAGCATTTGATTTTCAAATGCAAGCTTCTCGGCTCTGTGCTGATCGGCGGATAATTCCGTCTCCGCGCTTGGCTGTTCCGGCCCGGAGCTGCGTCGTTCATCGTTCATATCGCTCTCGCGTAGCGCCTTAACTCTTTTTCCAAACTGGACGGCGGTACAGTACCTGACAGGATGAACGGCCTTTTCGTCCAAGGCTACGATTTTCCCCATTTATGATCGCATCGTTCTTACCGTCGTCCGTTTGTCTCGGCCACTCATTCCGTACCTACTTCTTTACCCCCAGAACCGCGTCCTTTGCGGCCTTGGCGACCCGAAATTTGACAACGGTCTTGGCTGGAATCTTGATCTCTGTTGCGTCTTTGGAATAAAACCCGTGCGCGCTTTCCTCTTCTGCTTCACCAGCTTGCCAAAACCGGGCAAGACAAATTCGCCGTTCTTTTTAATCTCTTTGTAGGCGATGTCGCTGAGCGTATCGAGAAATACTCCAGCGGTTCTTTTGTCGGTCTGGGTGGCTTCAGCAAGTGCGCTTTGAAGTTCAGTTTTTGTCATCTGTAACCCTGGGTTATGCCAGAAACTGGTGATCCGCGTCACCCCTAGTTTTTTTAAACCCCAAAGACAGAACTCGAGTAAAGACGGGGCTTTTGGGCAACAAGGAAGCGCAGGTTTAATTCCGGGAAATTGATGACTGCCAAGGGCGCCCAGAGGTGGCTACGGTGTGCTGGGGTGTGTCTTCAGGACGAGAACGGTCCGATGGCACAAGTCTATGATGTCGATAGTCACTGGCCAGCTAATTTTGGGAGCCGACAGACGCAATCCACTCTTCACGGTATATGGATGGGAGGAAGATGACGGCGAGGAGCTGTTACACGTTTATTACGGCTTAGAGTTGTTGGAGGTGGTTCCGGCGGACCGGAACGCACCGAGTTTTAAGATGCTCTTGGGCGGCTCTACAACGCCGGCGTCAATCGCAGGATTCTGCAAGAGACCTTCGGAATCGATTTAAAAACCATCCAAGGCTGGGCAGCAGCGCTACGCAGCTCGGATGCCGAAGAACTGGTACGGGTGATGGAGGGACACCAAGCCGCGCGCAAGTTGACGCCGCAGATCCAGGCCTACGTGCGAGCACGATGGGCGGATTTGAGCCGATCGGGAACCTACGGGATTGGCAAACGGCTACGTCAAGAAATCGAATTCGATCTCGCAGTGAAGCTTTGCCAGGAAACGATGCGTCCCTTGGTGGGCCAGTTAAAGCGTCAGGCAGTGCCCGGCACACAGAGCAGCGGGCAAGAAGCGAGCGGAACGCCGGAGGGGTCGGAGGCCGTGCCAACAACAACCGCAGACGATCTCCCGCAGTCTGCGCAAAGCCTCCCTGAAAATCAACGAGTTAGCTCTGAGAACGAGGAGACCGATTGCGATTGTCGGCCGCACGATGCAGCGCAACTGCCGGAGCCTTCGACATCGCTGGCGCTGCAAGCAGCACCCCAATGGTGCGATCACGCCGGGTTGCTGGTGTTCGCTCCGATCTTATTGGCCATCGCACAGGTGCTCGATCCGCCGGAGCCGCGCTTCGCGCAGTGGCTGGCCAGCTTGCTGTTGGGTGCACTGAATATCGAACAGAGCAAGTTCCTGAACTGGCAAGACCTGACCGACCTTTTGGGCTCGGTCGTACGCTTCCCGCACCCCCAGCGCCAGGAATTGGAACGACTCGCGACTCCGACGAGCTTTGAAGGGATTGCCCGCTTCAATGGGCGGCAATTGAAAGCCGGCGAGCAGAGCGACTTCTATTTTGATCCGCACACCAAGCAGTACACCGGCCAGGAGAATGTGCTTCAAGGATGGTGTCCGGCCATCCGGTGCGCGGACAAAGCGATGCACAGCGATTTTATCCACACAGTAGCCGGAGAGCCACTTTATTTTGAGACGACCGATAATTTTAGCGATCTGCGGGAGCGCTTTTTCGGGGTGGTGGAACGCTGTCGTCAAGTGCTGAAGTGGCCTCGGGAGCGGGTGCTAAGCTGGGTAGTTGATCGGGCCGTATTCGGGCGAGAGTTTTTCGACAAGGTGCTCTGCGATCCTGCAATGCACCTGATCACCTGGGAAAAGGGTTACCAGGCGCAGAGTTGGCCGCCCGCGTGCGGACTGAGTGGCTCGATGGTGATCGAGAAGGCGCGTAATCGTGCCGATGACATTCGTTCTTATCATCTGCAATATTGGGACCGGCGCTGGCCCAAAGATCAGCGGTTGCGTCAAATCGTGGTGCAGGCGATAAACCCCAAAGGCCGATGCATTCAAGTGGCGGTTTTAACCGACGACCTCCAGCGTCTGACCAGTGAAATCCTGCGGCTGATGTTCTGCCGTTGGGTGCAGGAGAACGATTTCAAATATCTGGATAAACATTTTGGCATCAATCAGATCACCAGCTACGGCGTAGTCGGTTACGAACAATTGCACGAGCAGGTGGAGGATCGACAGGTGCGCAGCGCCCAAGTCAAAGCCTTGCAGGAGCAACGCCGCCAGCTTCGGGCTCGGCAAGGACAATTGTTATTGCTTCGGCCAGGAACGAGCACCAAGCCACAGTGCGTAGAACAGCGCATAAAAGCACCCAACTAGCACAGGCAACTGATGAGGCGCAAAAGGAATTGGACCGCTTATGCAAAGCCCAAAGCCGCTGGCAAAGCAGCAAAGCCGGAGCGCCAGCAACAGATTGAAGCTTTGAGCGAAGAACTGGCTCAGTTGGAACTCAGGCTCCAGACAGCGCAAAAAACCGAGTCGCGTCTGGAACATCTGATCCAGGAGCAGATGTTGCGGCTGGATGCGGACAAGAAACGTTTGATGGACAAATTGCGGGTAATCGCACGCAACGTATTCTACACCGCGCTAGAGCCCTTCAAGAAGGCCTATAACAATTACCGCGACGATCATGAACAGTTCCGCCAGCTAACCCAGTGCAGCGGGGTCTTGGAAGTCGTACGGGAAGAAATCGTGGTCCATCTGATGCCGCGGGTCAATTACGCTCCACGAGTACGGCGCATCATTAACCAACTGATGGCAGAACTTAACGCCAAAGAGCCCGTATTGCCCGACGGCAGCGGGCGGCGGTTACGTCTGCGTCTGGCTAATCGCAGCGAATTGAGACTCTCCATCGCCAGTAGTGATTAAAGCTCGCGCCCCTCAGATTTAGGCGCGGGAAGCCGCTCGTAAAGGAATTGGACTTGCGACTGATTTTCACCCTCAGACCGAATTTTAGTGAGGTCTGCAAAGAACACCAGCGCCGCTGCCCACCCCGCAAATCTGAACCATGGCGAGGAGAAAGGTGGTGGTCAGTCCGAATAGGGGTTGCGATAGCAACTGGACAAAAAACCAACGTTAGTGCGTCGAAAACGGGGATGGTCGTGCTAGGTTTCCCAAACCGCTGAGTTCAGCGTTGATCTTTTGAAGAGCAAAGTGACCCGGATCAAACGGGCCGCCGAGCCAGTCGAGCATCTCCTGGTGTTCTTTGTGCTTGGGATTTTTGACAGCCTTCAAGAGTTCGTAGTAGCCCCAGATGCCGCCACAGTCTTCCGGCGGACAGGCGTTCTTTCCATCCAGGCAAACCGCATACTTCTTTTTGGGGTCAGCGGGAAGAATCTTCTCGACCACTACTTCATGCGCCCAGCTGTCGCCAAAATCGTATTCGTAAATAAAGGACGCCTTTTCGTGTCGCGCAACGTCAGCCAAGCGAAACCGCCGTTCGTCAAGCCGCTCCTCGCCGGGGTAGTCATCGCCTGAAGGCACAGAGTAAACAATTGGAGCGTCCACGAACTGATGCAGGTGGCTGTCAGTCCATCCCATTACAACCTGAAAGACATCGTGCAGGCGATTGAGGTTGATACTGCCGGGTACCTGAACACGCCGCCAAATGGCTGGCTTGCTGCCACGCAGAGTAATTTTGAGCTCGTAGAGGGGTAGATTTTGTGCGGGCTGTTTTTTAATGGGTGCGATCACTGGATTGCTAAAAAAACGTTTCGACGGCGAAATAGTCAACGACATATCGCATTAATGGCGGAGTCTTCCACCCGAGAACTCCAGCAGGATGTGTTGCAGACACCGAGCTGCTTCGAGAGAGCTTCTCGGTTCTGATATTTGTTATCGGAGGTTTAACCCACGATAAACTTCTGATAATGCGTGGATCGAGCACCCCGAAACGAGGCAAATCCACTTCCGATAAAAGGAACCGACCCCGCTCGCCCATCAGGGAGACGAATTTGCACTAATCGACGCTGCCTTCCCAAGCAGCATCGCTTCGCCCGCTGATACAGGCCGATTCCGCACTGGCTTAACGTTGGTTTTTGTCCACTTACTGTCGGAACCCCAATCTGAAATCACGGTCTCGCCAGCGGAGACCTACTCGACTCTAGGTTAGCTTAGATTCCATGGCTTTGGGCCTCGTTGATGGGAATTGGGGAGTACCTGATTGTTTCTGCCTCAACAATCTGTCCGGGTTCTCATCTCAAATAGCGGACGGCATCTAGGGCCGATTGTGGATCTCCACTTCCTAGCGAGCTAGTAACACGGATTCAACAAGAACGCGCGCCGTAGTCCATTATGAACGCCGTTGCCCGCGATCTGGCCGAGATCGTTGATCGCCGTGCCAACGGTTAGAACCCAACCAGATCGAGGATCAATCAGATCGTTGAGATCTCGCATCCTGCTCCCTGCGTGCCATAAAAACGCGTGATCAGGGCCGACGTTCGTCATAGAAAAGCCTCCTACCACATGAGCGAACCTGTTGAGTCCGAGTGCAGCGCTCGAAAGGGAGGCGTTCGGACCTAGATCAAACATCCTTCCGTAGCATTGCAAGCGCAAAAAGATGGCCAGCTTTCGCTACTTCCGTGCGAGTGTGATCGCGCGAACTGAGGAGAAGACACGAAACGGAATTTAAAGCCCGTTAGTGAGTGAAAGTCTCTAAACATGGTTTGGCCGCAGTACATGACCCTACAGACGCCAGCAAACGCCTCCTCCTAGATTCGAGATCGCACAGCGCTTTCGTTCCGAGGGTGAGGGTGAATCCGCGCGCATTGCAGGCCAGCGCGAGCGCGACCTGAACGAAATCCAGTCCAACGCCTACCGCCAGGTGCAGCAGATCCGGGGTGAGGCCGATGCCAAAGCTACGGGAGATTTACGCCCGTGCCTATACGCAGAATCCGCAGGCCGCCGAGTTTTACGCCTTCCTCAAGACCCTGGAGACTTATCACAAAATCTTCACCAAAGATTCCACCCTGGTGCTCTCCACGGAGAGCGAAATATTTGCCCTGCTAAAACACACCGGCACGAAAACAAAGGGCTCCCCGATACCGCTTGAGACTCCCGCAAAGCCTTCGCCCTGAGTTCCTCTTCCAATCTTCGAAGAGCGGCACGCGCGCGTGCTTTTGCCCACGCCCAAAAGCACCCCCTCCCATACCAATTCAGCAGGTGTGAGCCGGGAGGTAACATTCACAGGTCGTCGTGTTAATACGATAGCTTTGCCGCTTAGTCGTACGACAGCACGCCCTTTGCTCAAGGCATTGCACCAAAGGACAATACTGTCTTGCACCAAAGGCCAATTTCAGGAAGCATCTCTGTCTGCAATACTTCCCTACCCTGTTCAAGCTGGCGGATCCAGAGCGCGCCAGCAAAATAATCCTCCTCGTTCGAAAAAATGAAATTCCCATCGAGAGCAGCCTATGTTGGTCGAGTGGTGCGATGGCGGTGGACGGCCGCTTTCGCACTGTTGCTAACCGCCATACCGAATGTCGTCTATTCGCAACAGCAACAGACCAAAAAACCGAATATCCTCGTCATCTGGGGCGACGACATCGGCATCAGCAACATCAGCGCGTACAGTGATGGGTTGATGGGATACGAAACGCCCAACATCGATCGCATCGCGAAGGAAGGCATTCGCTTTCTTCATTACTACGGCGAACAGTCCTGCACAGCCGGTCGCGCCGCGTTCCTCACCGGACAGCACGGCATTCGCACGGGGCTGACCAAGGTGGGCTTCCCGGGCGCGCCGATGGGGATGAGCCAGCTCGATCCGTCGATCGGCGGCCTGCTTAAGAACCTCGGATACGCTACGGGACAGTTCGGCAAGAACCACGTCGGCGATCGCAACGAGACTCTGCCGACCGTCAACGGCTTCGACGAGTTCTTCGGCAATCTCTATCACCTCAACGCCGAGGAAGAACCCGAGCTGCCCGACTATCCGAAGGACCCGGCTTACCGAGCCAAGTTCGGCCCGCGCGGCGTGCTCAAGTGCAAAGCCACCGACATGGACGACCCTACCGTCGATCCGCGCTTCGGCAAAATTGGCAAACAGACCATCGAAGACACTGGCGCTCTCACCAAGAAGCGGATGGAGACTATCGACGACGAGACCTCCTCCGCCGCCATCGACTACATGAAGCGCCAGCATGCCGCGAACAAGCCGTTCTTCTGCTGGATGAACACCACCCGCATGCACCTGCGCACGCACGTCCGCCCCGAGCACCGCGGCCGCTACACGCACGGCGACAGCGAGTACATCGACGGCATGATCGAGCACGATGACACGGTCGGCACGCTTCTCAAAGCCCTCGATGACATGGGCATCGCCAATGACACGATCGTCGTCTACAGCAGCGACAACGGCCCGCACATGAACTCCTGGCCGGACGGCGCGATGACGCCATTCCGCTCCGAGAAGGACACCAACTGGGAAGGCGCCTTCCGCGTGCCGTGCCTCGTTCGCTGGCCCGGACATATCAAGCCCGGCACGATCACCAACGAACTGATGAGCCACAATGACTGGATCCCCACGCTGTGCGCGATTGCGGGCGAGCCGGACATCGTGGGCAAGTGTCTCAAGGGCTACGAAGCCAATGGCCACACGTATAAGGTTCACCTCGACGGGTACGATCAGAGCAAGTTTCTCACATCGGTCGAAGGCACCGTCGGCAAGAACAACGGCGTCAAGAGCGCCCGCGACAAGTTCTTCTATTCCGACGACGACGGTCTGCTCGTCGCCCTGCGCCAGGGCGACTACAAGTACGTCTTCGCCGAGCAGCGCTCGCCCGGCACGATGCAGATATGGGCCGAGCCGTTCACGAAGCTGCGCTTACAGAAGATCTACAACCTGTTCCAGGACCCCTACGAGCGGGCGGACATCACGTCCAACACCTTCTGGGATTGGCAGCTCAACCACGTCGGGGCCGCCTACGGGATGATGGACGAGGTCTTCAAGTTCGCGGCGACGTTCAAGGATTTCCCGCCGCGCTCCTTCCCGCCGTCGTTCAACCCCACCAACGTCATGGAAGAGACGCTGCACGAGATCAAGGCCGAGAGGAAGCTGAAGGCGGCGTTCCCGATGCTCCACGAGGAAGATAATTAGCCGCTTCCGTTCCCGCCCGGAGCGAAAAACCTGCCTCCTAATCCTACCAAGCTGCGGGCTTGGTGAAGGTGCCCGTCGCATCGCTCAACGTTGCCGGAAGCTGCGCGGCCGCTAGTTTCTGGCGGGGTCTACCCGCGAATGCGATCTTCTTTTTTGCCATAAAACGCGAGAGGTTAAGTTAGCCGGCGCCGGGTCCAGATTTTTACCTGGGCCGCAGGAGATCGCCCAGTCGCTGTCGTGTGATGCCGAACTGCTCCTGGAATATTGCGGCCTTACGAAACAACAGGTCTCGGTCAATGGTTTTTGGATTCTTCGTGGCGACGATGAGCAGGTTTTTTGCTGTGTGCTCCAGCGCGATAAACTCCTGAATCCTGGTCAGGTATCCGCTGGCCTCAAGGTACATGCATCGGAGCGCATCGGTAATCGCTTCCGCCATTCGATCGGATTGTATTCCATGCATGAACAGCGGCGCGAGAGCCTCAGGCGCAGCCAGTTGCGGCCGCAACTCTTTGTGGCAACAGGGCGCCACGAAGATCAGTTGTGCACTTGCGGAAATCGCTCGATAGAGGGCGTCGTCGGTCGCTGTGTCGCAGGCGTGTAACGCGACCACAATATCGGCGCCATCGAGTGACGCCGTTGAGATCTCTCCGACCTCAAACCGCAGGTCGCCGAATTCACACTGTGCGGCCACGCTGTTACCGAGGTCGACAAGAGTCCTACGCCTCTCAATGCCCGTGACATGGACTTTGAAACCTTCCTGTTTCAAGAAAGCGTAAATGGCGAACGTCAAATATCCTTTTCCCGAACCCATATCGACGACTCGTAGTTGATTGTCGACGCGCAGTTTTCGCAGGGCCGGTGCCACCAATTCGATGAAATGATGGATCTGTCGATATTTGTCGCACATCTGCATCCTCGGTTTACCCGCTGGATCCAGGACTCCGAGATATTTCAGAAAAGTTTCGCCCTGCAACAATCGGGTTTTTTCCCGATCGTGTTGATCTTGAACCTCGACGACTTCGCTCGGACCGGTGGTCAGTCTGGGTTTACCATGACGGTTGAATAGAAGCTGATAACGTTGGTCGCCGGCAAAAAGGGTGGCCGCCAAGCTAGCCTTGCCTAACCAATCGCGTACCATCGCAACTCCATCCGGAATGAGATAGTTTTGCGTCAGGTCACGGTTCGGATAACGGTGCACAAAGCTCAAACGAATCCCGTCCTTTAAGACAACGGTCCGAACATAAACGTGTTCCACCCCGTTAAGCTGATTACGAAATTTGCCGAGCGTTAACTTGCGGAAACTTTCATTCTCCAGGCTCGCTTGAAAACTTGAAAGAAATATATCAATCGCGCTCATGGGACAGTCTTGGCTTTTCAATTGTGGATGTTGCGTTGCTTTGTTCGCCACGGCGGGGTGATTGGATATTTGCTTTTTATGAATGCTTGGACTGTTGAGCTTAGACTTTCTCCTCCTCAAAACACAAAACTCCGGCCTCAGACGATTTCCATCGGGCAATGGGGTAACGCACGCAAGAAAGCTTTGCCGTAGGCCTTGCTCAGAATCCGGTTATCCAGAATAACAATGATACCTTCGTCTGTTTTTGTTCGGATTAGGCGGCCGACCCCCTGTCGTAATTTGAGGATTGCTTCCGGCAGCGAGTAATCCGTGAAGGGATCGCTACCATTCGCCTTGATGAACTCGAGCTTGGCCTCGATCAACGGATGATCAGGAACCGCGAATGGAAGCCGGGTGATGATGACATTGGATAGGGCTTGCCCCGGGACGTCGACTCCCGTCCAAAAGCTGTCGGTGCCGAACAGCACGCCGTTTTCGGAGTGCTTAAATCGTTCCAGCATCCGTGTGCGGGACGGGCCTTGGCCTTGCACCATGAAGGTGTAAGCGCGCTCGAGTTCGGCTTCCATCCGTTGAGCAAGCGTCGCCATGGTTTTATAGCTCGTGAAGAGAACAAAGGCGCGCCCATTTGTTTTTTTGAGAAAGTGGGCGATCCATTTTTCGAGCGCGACTTCGTAGTCCGCATCACGCGGGTCAGGCATTTTTTTAACCACGTAAAGGCGCATCTGCCGTTCAAAATCAAACGGGCTGCCGATCTGAAGCGCATCGGCTTCGAATGCTCCGATTCGATTTCGAAAATAGGCGAGATCGTCCTGGCCGACAGAGAGGGTCGCGCTCGTCATAATGCAGGTGCGATCCTCCGGGAATAGCATCCGATTCAGGACCGAAGAGATATCGATCGGGGCCGCGTGCAGAGTCAGGTTCTGCGCTGTCTTTCCTGTCCGCTCGATCCAGTAAACATGGTTCTCCGGGGTCTGCTGCAAAAATTCGACGACGCCGCGCCGTGCTTCGCGAATGCGTCGACCCAAATCCTGGAGCTCACTTTTGAGCTTTTCGTCGTTAACCTCTTTGACAGCGGTGACGACCGCCGCTTGAACTCGAGCCAGGCCGAGCGTCACGCTGTCCGGCACAAGGTCCGGCTGGCGAACGCGGCACTCGCGCCCCTTCCGAAAATCTCCAGCTTGCTCCAACGCCTGAAAAAAACGGTCCACGACTTCGCAGCTCTCAGCGGTTTCTTTGACCGATTCTGCAGCTCGCAAGACGGTGAACAGGCCCTTCTGTGTTTTCGGATTGTAGAGCCGGTAAAGCGCCTGCTTGATCCCGTACTGGGAGACGCCCAGACCAATCTGTCGGGCGGCGACAGATTCGATGGTGTGCGCTTCGTCCAGGACAACAAAGTCATTCGGAAAGAGGTAGCCGGGAGTCCGGTTTTCCGAATCGCCCATGCTTTCCAAGGCCAAAAAGAACAGGGTGTGGTTCACCACGATCAAGTTTGCCGTCAGCAATTTTTGTCGGGCGTTTTGATAAAAGCATCGGCCGGTGGTGCCGCACGTTTTCGGGGTGCAGATGTGAGGTTCGCTGCAAACTTGTGCCCAGACGGGTGGGTCCGGTTCAATATCGAGATCGCTCAGAGTGCCTTCGGTTGTCTTTTCACACCAGGCCTTGATTCTGAGCAACTCTTGTTGCTCAGAGCTGGTGAACAGGTCGTTCTGCAACTGTAGTGCGCGATCCAGTCGATTCGGGCAAAGATAGTTTTGTCTTCCTTTCAATAAGGCGGCTTCGAAAGGTTGATCGAGCAGACCGCGGACGATCGGGATGTCTTTCTGGAGCAATTGCTCCTGCAGGTTGATCGTATGTGTCGAGATAATCGCTTTGCGGTTATGCTCCAGAGCGAAAAGCGCGGCTGGGACGAGGTACGCCAACGATTTCCCGACGCCGGTGCCCGCCTCGACAACAAGATGGCGACTGCCTTCCAAAGCGCTCGCGACCGCCCCAGCCATTTGTTGTTGTTCGGGCCGGTATTCGAAATTTTTTGCGCCGGACAACAAGCCTCCCTTCCCAAACATTCCACGAACGTTTTGGGCAAATCCGTGGTCGAAGTCCTGGCGAAACGCAATCATCGTTGTCCTTTGCTCAAAGCCGTGTTAACGATTTTTCCATGATAATCTGGAGCTGAGTACCATGGAGAGACGTAGGCTCCTGTGCAAGTGCCCCGAAAACGGCTTTGAGGATTGGGTTTTGATTTTGAGAGCTCTCAGATCGAAGTATGCGCTGACGGCTTTGCGGACCGTGCCCAAAAGCTGCGATTAAACGCCCAACACTCAGAACAGAAACCTAAGACCTTAATCTCGTGTTTCGAATATTCGACCGGTACCTCATCAAGAATTTTCTCGTGCCTTTCTTTTACTCGTTGTTCGGAATGATCGCGATTTGGTTGGTATATGACCTCGGCGAGCACGCGAACGAGTTCCAGGAGGCGCATCTCAGTTTTGAATCGATCTGCAAGCTTTATCTGGTCCAAATCCCTTTTGTCGTTGTCACCTGGCTGCCGCTATGCGTCGTTCTTGGCCTTTTGTACGTGCTCACGCGCATGTCCCGCCGCAATGAAATCGTATCGATGCTGGGGGCTGGTGTCAGCGTTCCGCGTGTCCTGCTCCCGCTGATCCTGCTCGGACTGTTGCTAACTGCGGCTTGCACGCTCTTGAATTACGAACTCGGGCCGAAGGGACAATGGGCAGGGGCATACATGCTCGACGAAATCGTCAAAGGCAAATCGAAGAGCTCGCGCCTGGATGCTCATGTTTTCCCAAATCGCAAGGATCATCGCATTTGGTTTATTCAGCTACTCGATGCCAAAAACGAGCAATTGCGGAATGTCCAGGTGATCCAACAGGATGGCCGGGGAGTCATTCAGTCGAAGATATACGGGCAAAATGCTACCTACGACGGTTCGCGCAAGGTTTGGGTCTTTTACAACGGTAAGATGGCTTACATCGATCCGCAGGGAAATGTCAGCAACGAAGAATTCTTCGCGCAAAAAGAGGTGAGCGACTGGAGCGAAACCCCGTGGCGACTGTCGAGTTCCTCTCTCAAGGGGAAATACATGACTGTTCCGCAATTGGAACATTACCTGACAGAAAATGGTGATTTCCCTGAGTCCAATCTCGCCGAATTCAGGACTCAGATGTGGTATCGATTCGCGTTGCCATGGAACGTTCTGGTCGTCGTGTTTGTGGCGGGTCCTCTTTGCATGGCCTTTTCACGCCGGGGCGCGTTGGGAGGAATAGCTGGTGGGCTCTTCTTATTTGTCGGCTTGTTCGCATCGAGCAATGTTTTTCTCGCGCTGGGCCAGGGTTCGAGGATATCACCCATTGTTGCGGCATGGGCACCTTCGGCAACCTTTCTCCTGATCGGGCTCATCCTGCTTTATCGCCGCGCCACCAACCGTCCGATCCCATTTACGGGCTAGGCTAGTCTAGTGTCCTGTCCCTAGGATCTCCGCTAACACATCCTCGGCCGTCTTGCCCGCAGCTTCGCCCTCAAAGTTCAGTATTATTCGATGCCGCAGCGCCGGGATCGCGGCTCTACGGATGTCATCGATGGCAACGTGAAACCGACCGTCAAGCAACGCGTAGATTTTTGCAGCCAATATCACTGCCTGGACCCCGCGAGGACTTGCGCCATACCGGACATATTTCTTCACCAATGTTCCCGCTCCGGCGTTTTGAGGGTGGGTGGCAAGCAACAATTTGACGGCATGGTCCTGGACGTCACGCGCAACCGGCACTTGCCTGACGAAATCCCGGAGTGCGTTAATCTCGGAAGAACGCTCGATGACCTTGTCCGCTTTCAATTGGACGCCGGTCGTTGTTCGCTCGATGATGGTGTGGATCTCTTCTGCAGCGGGATACTCCACGCGGAGCTTAAAGAAAAACCGGTCCAATTGTGCTTCCGGCAGGGGATAGGTGCCTTCCATTTCGATCGGATTCTGAGTCGCCAGCACGAGAAACGGGTCGTCAACCGGATAGGTAATTCCGGCAACGGTGACGTGTTGCTCCTGCATCGCCTCGAGCAAAGCGCTTTGCGTCTTTGGCGTGGCCCGGTTAATTTCATCGGCCAGCAGTACGTTTGCGAACACCGGGCCCGGCTGAAACTTGAAGAGGCGTACGCCGGTTTCTTCCGTGATGATATTCGTGCCAATGATGTCGGATGGCATGAGATCCGGAGTGAACTGGATACGAGCGAATTTCAAGTTCACCGCGTCGGCGAGTGTCCGGACCAGGATAGTCTTTCCGAGGCCGGGAACTCCTTCGAGGAGGATGTGGCCCCCCGCAAAAAATGCCGCCAACACATTCTGAATGATCTCTTCCTGGCCGACGATAACTTTGCCCAGCTCCGAACGAAGCTTTTGGAACGTTTGACGGAACGTTTGTGCCTGTTCTTCGATCGATGCGATGGTCATATTTACCGGCAAGCTATCGTTGTCGCTGATTCCCAGCAACAGACTTGCACGCAGGGTGAGCGGTTCGTTCGGAGCTATCGCGCGGCTTTTTGACGCGCGTTTCAACAGCATGATCGTGCGCTCCCTTCCTACCGTCGTCCGAGGGCTCGCGAGAGATCTAACCCGAAGGATTTGCCAATTTTAAATTGGGGCGCTTCCCTCGCGCCTTGAAAACAGTTAACTGACGTCCGGCAAAACAGATGCATTTAGGAGACCGGACACTATAGTGACGGACTATTTGTTATTCGGAGCGTCCCGCTTTGCCTGGTTTGAAAAAGCAAAGCGGGACGCTTGGCTTCACGAGGCCGCCTGCTCCATTCCAGATGAGATTTTTTATCCAGCACGTCGCGCGCTACGCGCTCAGGCACAAGACGTTGGCTGTGATCAATATCTTGAGCGTCGCTCTTGGGGTAGCGGTCTATCTGGCCGTCCAGATCGCGAACCGGAGCGCTACCGCGGCTTTCAGGGCAGGTGTCGATGTGGTGGCCGGGCGTGCAAATCTTGAGATTAGAGGAAAGTTTGATGATGAACTGTTTCCCAGACTGCAAAAAGTTGAGGGTGTGACCGCCGCGACTCCTTTGGTAGAAGGTCTAGTCACTTTGCCGGGTTACCCGGGCGAATACCTTCATCTATTGGGGATCGATCCCTTTACGAACTCAGAATTCGAAAACTTCAAGGTCAGCAAATCGGCCAAGGAAACGTTCGACGGCGGCGCATGGTTCGGCAACTCGAAGTCTATTGCCGTTACAACGAGTTTTGCTGACTCGCACAGGTTAAAGCGCGGGGACTCAATTCGAATCAAAATCGGTGAGCGAGAGATCGATCTTGTGTTGAACTTCCTCTTGGAGGCCAAAGACGGCGACTCACGCTTCGCGGCGATGGATATCGGCTGGGCGCAGGAATTGCTCGGTATGCAGGGGAAATTGAGCTGCGTGTTGGTTCGAATTCGCCATCCGGGGAACCCCGGACCCGTAGGCGAGCGCATACGCCATCTGGTCCCGGCCGATGTGAGCGTACAAGAACCGGAACAGCGCAGTGGCCAAGTTGAGAAAATGTTAGCTGGTTTTCAGCTAAACCTCACGGCGCTGAGTATGGTGTCGTTATTGGTGGGTGTTTTTCTGATCTACAATACGATTACCGCTTCGGTTGTGCGGAGGCGAAGTGAAATTGGGATTCTGAGAGCGCTTGGCGTCAGCGCGGGCAAAGGTTCGATGGCTCTTTCTTGGGGAGGCAACGCTTTACGGAGCGATTGGGACTATCAGCGGTTGCTTCGGAGGAGTGCTCTTGGCAAACTTGCTTGTAAGCGCCGTTTCTAAGACGGTTACTAATCTTTACGTGCTCGTTAGCATCGATCACTTCTACCTGCCCGTGTGGCAGCTACCGTTGGTGCTGCTGTTCGGCATGGGCTCGGTATTGGTTGGCGCATTTATCCCTGCAAACGCCGGCGCCAACCTGCCACCGCTCCAAGCATTGAACATGGGGGTCCTGATTGAGCGGAGTCAGAGACCTCGTATGCTTTGGGTGTTATTAAGCAGCGGGGCTCTCCTCATTGCGCTAGGCGCGGGTAAACTTGCCTTGATCAGCTACCGACAGGCAGGATTTGCGTCCGCGTTCTTTACCATGATGGGATTTTGTCTCCTTGCTCCACACCTGACCTTTCATAGTGGCATCTGGATCGGGCGAATCTCTCGTTACCTGCTCCTGCCGCGACTTGCGGCTCAGAACCTCGTCCGATCGCTTTACCGGCATGCGATTACAGTTGCGGCATTGGGATCCGCATTGGCGATGCTGGTCAGCATTTCAATCATGATTCACTCTTTTCGTAAAACCATCGACCGATGGGTGGAACGACGTCTGGTGGCGGATGTATTTGTCGCTCCCACCGCCAATGAAATAGTTGGATTTGAAAATTTCATCCCCGAGGAACTTTTAACTTTCTTGCAATCCAGACCTGAAGTCGAGATGATAGATTCCTACCGAGACCTCAAGGCAATCGTTAACGGTGAATCGGTTTCTCTGGGGGTCATCCTGGGAACAGATCGCAACATCCCGGAATTTCTCGGAGGAAATAGCAAATCGAAGTACGAGACTTTCCGGCAGGCGGATAAAGTCACAATATCAGAACCTCTTTCGCGCCGTCTAAAGTTAGACGAGGGTGACAGAGTGACAATCGCTACCCCGCTCGGATTGCGCACGTACCAGGTAGCCGGCGTCTTCTTTGATTACAGCCGGGACGCGGGACAAATGTTAATGCAGCGGTCGAACTTTGAAAGGTCTTGGCATGATCCCCGGGTCAATTCTGTCGCGCTCTATTTGCGGCCGGGAACGGATGTCAAACAAATGATAGACGCTTTTCGCACCGGATATCCAAACGCCCGGGACTACACTTTCTATTCGAATCGAGCGTTGCGTGACGTGGTGGTGGAATTGTTCAATCAGACCTTCGCCGTTACTCAGGTGTTGCGAGTGGTCGCGGTACTCGTCGCGGTGATAGGGATTGTGCTCAATTTTACCGTGCTGGTCAAAGAACGGGAACGCGAAATTGGGACGATGCAGGCGGTAGGTATTTCGCGCCGTCAGATATGTGGGTTGATTGTTTGGGAATCGCTTTTCGTGGGAGCGGCGGCGCTCCTGCTCGGTCTGGTAACGGGCGGTGCGCTTTCGGTCGTGTTAACTGAAGTGATCAACAAGGCATTCTTCGGTTGGACCATTCCCCTCCGGATCCCCTGGGTCCAGATTCTAGTGACTCCGATTTGGCTCCTGTCTGCGGCGGCGTTGGCCAGCCTCTTGCCCGCGAATCAGGCTTCGCGACGCAACATAATAGACTCCGTCAGGATGGATACATGATGAAAGTTGGATGCTGGTGTCTTGCCGTGCTTTTAAACGTGGCAGCGGTTTCGGCCGAGAATATAAACGATCAGGGATGGGCCGTCGCTGTCCCAGGTTATCAAATAGCTTTTCCGCGAGATCATTTTCCTCACTACCTGTTCCGCACGGAATGGTGGTATTTCACTGGAAATCTAAAGGCGGCTGATGGTCGGGCGTTTGGTTATCAAGTCACGTTCTTCAGACATGGTTACAGACCGCCTCGCGACCGGGAAGCTGTTACCTCGAGGTTTGTCATGAATGATGTGAAATTCGCTCATTTCGCTGTTACGGATGTCAGTTCAGACAAATTCCATTTTGACAGCCGTATCAGCCGAGGCGCATTCGGTGAGGCTGGATTCGGAGACGGAAAAAGGCTGGCCTGGATAGATGATTGGGAAATGGACTATGACGGCGATTTTCGATTGAAGGCTGTGACTAACGGTTATGCCCTCCAACTGAATTTAACATCCGACAAACCTCCAGTGCTGCAGGGCGAAGATGGTCTGAGTCAAAAGGCTGAGGGCGAAGGCCATGCGTCTTACTATTACTCGATGACGCGGTTGAGAACCTCTGGAACGGTTAAAATCGGAAGCGAAAGTTATGTGGTCGAGGGTAGTTCCTGGTTTGACCGAGAATGGGCCACAAACCAACTTACGCCGCAACAGGCAGGCTGGAATTGGTTTGCCATCCAATTGTCCGACGGTAGCGATTTAATGTTGTACCAAATGCGTCTTAAAGACGGCGGTACCGATTCACATTCGAGTGGAAAATGGATTGCGGCGGATGGCGTAACTACTGATCTTTCGGCGAACGATTTTAAATTGGCACCTGAGAAATACTGGGAGAGTCCCGCGAGCAAGGTGACCTATCCAATACAATGGAGACTGAGTATTCCGAAATTAAGCGTTGAATTGGAAGTAACGCCACCGGTTAAGAATCAAGAGTTGGACCTTGCGGTAGTCTACTGGGAAGGTTGTATCAGGCTCAAGGGACGCCGCGCCGGTAAGCCGGTCGACGGGGTGGGCTACATGGAATTGACGGGCTACCACGGGGAAGTTCCGGGGTTGGCAGGAAGCGCGAATTGAATTAGAAGGAGGCAGCATCTTAAAACCTGCTCACGTACTATTTGGTTTCCGGCCTGAAAGCACTAGATTTGGGGACGTTGCCTCGAGCACGGGGACGCGGCGAATTTAGACACCGACAGAGAAGAGAATGCGATTTATAAATTTGACCCGGCAAACGGAGATCGGTGCGAATTCCTATTTCCTGGAGCTGGATGGAAAGAAGGTAGTGATTGATGCGGGATTGCATCCGAAGCATGAGGGTGAGGAGGCGCTTCCATTGTATAGGCTAGTTAAGGATGGCTCGCTGGACGCGATCGTTATCTCCCACGCTCACCAAGATCATATCGGGTCGCTGCCGGTTCTGATGCGCCGGCAACCACAAGCGAGAGTTTTCATGACGCATGCGACGGCAAAGCTGTCGGACATCATGTTGCATAATTCGGTGAATGTAATGGCGCGTCAGCGAGATGAACTTGGGATCCGCACTTACCCTCTCTTTACTCATCGCGAGGCAGATCGGGCTTCTGAGCTCTGGCAGACCGTCGGGTTCGGCCAGCATTGGACGGTCGAAGGGGAACGCGTGCCAAAGCCTGATCACGATCTGACTTTCGAGACCTATGAGTCGGGTCACATCCTCGGATCAGCTGGCGTTCTCTTCCGGGCGGAAGGGAAAAAGATCTTTTATACCGGTGACGTGAACTTCCTGGACCAAACGCTGATGCGAAGCGCAGATTTTCCGGAAAGCGACATCGACGTTCTCATTATCGAGACAACGCGTGGCGATCGGGCCCTCGACTCCGCTTACACCCGGCAAAATGAGGAGAAACGATTCCTGACGGCCATCGAAGAGGCCTTTGACAAGGGTGGCTCGGTCCTGGTCCCGGTTTTTGCGCTTGGAAAGACCCAGGAAATTCTGACCATGTTTCATCTATTCAGGCGTCAAGGCGAACTGAAGGATGTCCCGATTTACATCGGTGGTCTGAGCACGAAGATCACGATTATGCACGATCAGTTGGCTTCTCTAGCGCCAAGACAATACGAAGGTTTACAGATTCTGGATTCGATCGGGCCGCATGTGCTCGGCGGCCGCGATATTCAAACAACGCAGATTAGCCGCAGGCGGATATACGCTCTCTCCAGCGGAATGATGACGGAAAAAACTTTATCTAATCAACTGGCAGAACGCTTCCTGTCCGACGCCAGGCAGTCGGTTTTTTTCGTGGGTTATGCCGATCCGGAGTCTCCGGGTGGTCGATTGAAAGCGGCGCGTCCCGGTGATTTAGTTCAACTCGACGACGGGTTCCCGAGTCAGAAGCTTGCCTGTGAGGTCCGTGAGTTTGATTTTAGCGCACACGCGCCGCGAGAACTCCTCCTGGAATATATCCTGAAGTTATCGCCCCGGGTTGTCATCCTGGTGCATGGGGATCCGCCCGCGGTCGGTTGGTTTAAGGCAAAAATCGCAGAGGGATTGCCCGGTACCCAGGTGGTCATCCCTGAACCGGGAAAGGAATACGATTTTTGACGGTAAGAAGGTGTCTGCGTCTCGGCGAAAGCTCAGGAACCGCTCTGTTTACGGCGATGAAGGTAGCGATACCTGCGTATACTTAGCGACAGCTCTTCGAGCGAACAGAGGTATCAAAATGATTGCGAAAACGGTGGCAACCATGCTGAGGCCAAGGACCACCAGTTCGCCGGTGCTGTGACCGAGGTGACCAGAGGAAAGGGCGTCCAAGCCGGCCTTACCCGCGCTACCGAGCTGACAAAACAGCAACATACTTGGCAAGCCCCCCAACATTGATGCGATCAGGTAGGGGCGAAAATGGACTGCGGTGAGGCCGTAGAGATAGTTTGCCAATCCGAATGGAATCGGGCAGAGGCGAAGGAGAATTACGATTTTCCACCCTTCCTTTTCAATCGCCATATCAATTGCGCGAAAGGTCGCATGCTTTCTGAAGTGCGCGGAGATCTCCTTGCGCAGGAACCAGCGCGACAAACAAAAACCACCGGCAGCTCCAAGTGCGACGCCTGTGAGCGCCCCCACAACACCGAGCGGAAACCCAAAGACTGCCGACCCGGCAATAATAAACGGGCTGGCCGGGCAGAAAGAATAACGATCCGATACCAAGAAAGAGGGCAACCAGGAAAACGCCTATCGGACCAAGACCGCCCACCCAGCTGCAGAGATTTTGAAGCGCAGGGACAACCGGAAAAAAGTAGGAAGCAATCCCTAATCCGATAAGGAAAGCGAGCGCCAACGTAAGCTTTTTAGTTAATGAGGCCACCACTGCTTGACAAGCCGACCTGCTTTTATGCGCGATCTCCAGGTCGAGGCCAAGATCCGCGGTGGAGAGTTATTATTTTACAATATGCGTGTTCACCAACCGCGTGAGTTCGAACATATCAACTTCTTTTTTCCCGTTAAAAACCACCTCAAGAGCTGCATCCGCCCTAATGAGTTTTTTCTCCTGAAGGTTATTTTTCTTGATGTATTCCCAAAGCTTTTTGGTGAGTTCGGTCCTGGGGATAGGACTCGCACCAACAATCTTCGCAAGCGCATCATCCGGCTGGACCGGTTTCATGAACGCGCTTTTTGCTTTGTTTTCGTTAGACATAGCTAGGGATTAAAGAACGACTCTCGAGGAAATCAACCACAAATTGCCCAGGAGCAAGGGGAAGTTTTGGGGGCGGAAGGGGTCTAAAATCCAAGAATTCAAAAATACGGGAAGCAGAGCGGTTTGCCCTCGTGAGATTCCAGGCCAGAATTGCAGCAGGTCGGAGTTGCTGCGAGGCGAAAGCTTCGAATTTGCGTCGCTGTCGTCGAGCTGACATGGGCGTAATCAGGCCAGATTTGCGTTGAACTGGCTGAAACCTCGGCTTCTGAATTCTTCGTCTGCTTTTCTCAATGACTCACTACTTCCGATATCGTACCAGGTGCCACGTATTGGGAAGGTGAACACATCCAGCTTCTTGTGCAGCCACTGGACAAAACGGCCAGGCTGGTCCGGGTTGTTTCCCTCCTGAATGTACGATTGAAGCAAATGAAGGGCTTCGGGCTTATAATAATAGAGCGCGATTCCGCAAATGGTGCTGGTTGGATGGGCGGGTTTTTCTTCGAAATCGGTCAAGATGCCGACCGATGTTGTTGTCAGTTGATTGTATTTCTTTGCCTGATCGAGGCTTTTTACGTCGCAAACACCGAGGGTGGCCGAACGTTCGACGGAAAATTCCGCGAAGTCGTTCAGAGGCTCGCTGAAAAGATTATCACCCGCAACGATGAGAAGATCTTCTTTGTGAACAATTCCGTTGCGAAGAACAAAATAGACATCGCCTATCGCACCGCGCTTATCCGCGTCGGAGGTGGATCCGTCATTGACGACCAGGATATTTGGTTTGCCGCACCTTGACAGGTAGGTTTGTGTCCAGGCTGCAAAGTCAGAAGCGAACTTCTCGTTGGTTACCACGTAAACGGACTGGAGCGTCGGAATGGCTGCCAGTCGATCAACGATCCATTCGATGATCGGTCTGTCGGCTACCTCCAGGAGAGGCTTTGCTTTGTTCAGTGTCAGGGGATACAGGCGGGTCGCATAACCCGCTGCCAAGATCAGCGCATTCATAGGCCTCTCTCAGATTCGGCATAGTCTGATAGCAAAGAGCAAAAAAAACGATTCACGACACTAGATTAAACCGACTGAAAAGGTTCTTTAATTCGCCGACGGTCTGCGAAAGGGCAAATTTTTCTGCAGCTATCGTCCGCGACGTTCCTCCGTACTTTTCCAGTAAACTCTGGTTGAAAGCCAGGACGCGGATCGCGTTCGCCAATTGAGTGGCATCCTTCTCCTGGACCAGGATGCCATTTTCGTTGTGCCGAACAATTTCCGGAATACCCGCGATTTCTGTTGCGATCACGGGGAGACTGCTCGCCATCGCCTCAATGATAACTGTTGGCAGATTGTCGCTATCTCCGGAACTGTCATGGATTGCTGGAAAGACAAAGATGGAACTCCGCGCCAGGAGATCCACGATTTCGTTTGAGGCAATGAACCCGTCAGCCGGACCTGATCCGAGAGCTGATAGACTTTTATCAACTCCTCCAGGCGGCCTCGTTCCGGGCCTTCGCCCACGATCTCGCATACGAACTCGATGCCGGAAGCGCGAAGTATGCGGCAAGCCTCGACTAGAAAGATGAATCCTTTCTTTTCGATGAGACGGCCGACGGAAAGCAGTCGCACCGGATTGGATCCCGGAGCCGCCGGTTTGAAAGTCGATAAATCCAAGCCGTTGTAGACTCGATAGATTTTTTCTGAAGCCTCGGGAAAGTCGTGCCGAAGCCGATTCGCGCTGAAATCACTGACAGTGACAACGAAGGAGGCTTCACTGATGAGATCGCTGAGGGTGACGCGTTGGTCGGGCTTAGGGCAGAAGATGTCGTTGGCATGCCCGGTGAAACTATAGGTTATGCCGAAAAGACGCTTGATCCACAATGCGGTCCGCGAAGCCAAGCCGGCGAAATGGACGTGCAAATGTGAGATACGGACTTTCCTCAACTTGGATCCCAGATACACCGCTTCGCGAAAACGCGTCTTGTCCCTGATGTCGCCGGAACCCGACCAGAGACCTCTGAGTCGGGGAGAGATAAGTTTCGTCCTGATTTTAAATTTCAGGCTGTTCGTGTCTGGAAGGTAATAGACGAAAAGCTTTTCAAGCGCGACGTTCGACGGCCGGTCTTCGGCCGGGCGCCGGACGGAAAAGATCGGAGGCGTGGTCCCTTGCCGATAGAGTTCGGAGAGTTCGCGGGCACAAAACGTCTGGGTAAATGCCGGGAATCGTTCGAAGAGATAGCCCAACTGCCGGTCCACTGTGAGCCGATACGCGACCTGGCCGGAGAGAGCAAGATGGAAATAGGTTCGGCGCGCCTGTCCGTGATCGGTCGGTTTGCTTCGCTTTGAGACGCAAATGGAAAGCGCAAAACTCTGAATCGCCCAGTCGCGATGCCTTGAGTTTGTGAAAAATTTCACAAATCAACTTGCATGTCGCAATATGCGTTGCTTGTATAGGGCGTTCACCCTCCAGTCTTCGGCCGGCTTGCTTCCTCTCGTTTGAGTGCGGGAGAAGTGTCCTTATCGCCTGTAGGGCGAAATGCCTATGGAACTGACATACCTACTGGCTGCGGAACAACTCACGGTTACGGCTAACCCGCTGTTCCCGAACATGACGTGGTTCACGAACTCGGTGTTAGTCACGATCATTGTGACGGCACTGGTCGTATTCTGGGCGCGTCGATCTACGGCGAAAATGACCCTGATGCCGAACGGTGTGCAGAATCTTTTTGAGGCGCTGGTGGAGACCCTTTACATCACCTTCGAGGGGATCGTGGGTAAACATATGATTCCGAAGGTCTTCCCCCTGATTGCGAGCCTGTTTATCTTTATCCTTGCTGCCAATTGGTTTGGATTGGTTCCCGGCGTCGGTACGATTGGATTTGGAGAACCCGGGGCGATTTCCGTTCGCTCTTGAAAGAGGTGACTGATCCTCTGCTGCGACCGGCGAACGCCGACCTCAACATGACGCTCGGCATGGCCCTTTTCTTCATGGTCTGGTGGCTGGTCTGGACGATTCAGGAGGTCGGGGTGATCGGGTTTCTGAAGCACAACTTTGCGCCAAAGGGCGGTCTGAAAGGGGTCCTCTGGCTCGTTTTGTTGCCGCTCTTCCTCTTCGTCGGGGTCATCGAGATGATCTCTATCGCCATCCGCCCTGTTTCGCTCTCCTTCCGATTGTTTGGAAATATGTACGCTGGAGAGACGCTCTTGCACACGATGTCGAACCTGGGCGGCAGTCTGCCATTCCCGCTCAACTGGGTCTGTTCCATCCTGTTTCCGCTTCCATTTTACTTCCTCGAGCTGTTGGTAGGATTACTCCAGGCTTTCGTTTTTGCGATGCTTTGCTCTGTTTACATCAAGCTCTCAACTGAGCATGAGGAGGGCGAGGGCAGCGCACTGAAAATTTTCCCGTCGAGACCATGCTTCGCGTGGGCGACGGGAAGGAGAAACGAGAAAACGAAAGGAAATAGCATGTTAGAAACTCTTCCGATATTAGCTGCCGAAGCTGGAAATATCGGTCCATTTTTGCCCTTGGCCTTTGCCGGGTTAGGTGCAGGCGTGGGCGTGGGCATCGTCGGAGGCAAGGCTGCCGAAGCGGTGGGCCGGAATCCCAGCGCATTTGGTAGCATCCTGACGATGGCCATCATCGGTATGGCGCTGGCAGAAGCGATTGCAATTTACGGATTGGTTATTGCTTTCACGAAATAACGGCGAAGATTGTTGAGACTGCAAGGCAAGAAAGCCCTTGCAGTTTCACGCATCTGCCCCCGAATAAGACAAACCTCGTCGACTCAATTGATATATGGACGCAGTTGAGTAATGTAGCTCACCAGTTTGGAGTGTACTGGCCTAATCTGATCGCTCAGGTCGTGCTGTTCGCGATCGTCTATTTGGTTTTAAAGACGTACGCTTTCAAGCCGGTGATAGCGATGCTGGAAGAGCGGCGCCGCCGGATTGAAGAGGGCCAGATCAATGCTGAAAATATCAAAAAGCAACTCGCCGAGGCCCAGGCAAAATACGAGGAGATCCTGGCGAAAGCCAACGCGGAGGCGCAGCGATTGCTCGAGGAGGTACGCGCGGGCGGTGACCGGTCTGGCGGAGCAAAAGCGTCAGGAAGCCATCGCTGCCGCCGAGCAGATCACCTTGAAGGCACAAGAAGCGATGGCTTTGGAGAGGGAACGTATCATGACCGAACTGAAGCAGGAACTTGGTCGCCTTGTGGTTGACACAACGGTCCGAGTAACGGGGAAGGTGCTTACCCCTGCAGGACCACCAGCGAATAAACGAGGAGACGGTACGTGAGATCGCCGCCTGATCTCGTCATAGTCGAATGAAAACCAGTAAAGAAGCCCGGAAGATCTCCCGCGAGATGTTTCGTCACAGTTTTACTTCAAGCAAATTGGATGAGGAGAAGATTACGGAGATGGTACAATCTGTCATAGCTAGGAAACCGCGTCACTATGTCGACGTGCTGAAGGACTACCAGCATTTGCTCCACCTCGAAGTGGAGAAACGACACGCGGTCATCGAAAGTGCAACTCCGCTGAATAGATCGGTTGGTGATCAAATCGTCGCGAATTTGAGGTCCCGGTATGGAGAAGATCTGACGACTGAATTTCGAACCAATCCCGAACTCCTGGGCGGTCTTCGGATCAAAATCGGGAATGACGTTTGGGATGGGTCTGTCAAGAGCCGTCTGAGCCAGCTCCAACAACAACTTTGACGATCGAATCATGAATACAATTCTGCAGGAACTTGAAGCAACGATCTCCGGGCTGAAAACCGACACGACTCGTTCGAACGTTGGCACAGTTCGGGAAAGCGGGGACGGCGTCGCGAAGATCGAGGGGTTAAGCGGCGTGATGCTCAACGAGATGATTGAGTTTCCCGGCGGTCTCTATGGAATCGCGTTGAACCTGGAAGAGACTGAGGTGGGTGCCATTATCGTTGGGGACTACACCGAGGTCAAAGAGGGTACCGAGGTTCGGACGACCGGAAGATTGCTCTCTGTTCCTGTTGGCAAAGGGTTGCTCGGCCGGGTGGTGAACGCTTTGGGCCAGCCGATTGACGGCAAAGGCCCTGTGAAATCCGACCTGACTTATCCGGTGGAAAAGATTGCTCCCGGCATCATCAAGCGCAAAAGCGTTTCGGTACCCGTCCAGACCGGGATTCTGCCGATTGACGCAATGATTCCGATCGGGCGCGGCCAGCGGGAATTGATCATCGGGGATCGTGCGACAGGAAAGACGACGGTCGCCATTGACACGATCATCAATCAGGCTCGCCTGAACAAAGCCGCCGAAGAAGGAAAGATCAAAAACCACAAGCCGCTCTACTGCATCTACGTCGGCGTTGGGCAGAAGAACATGAGCATCGCGCGGACGGTTGACATTCTGGATAAGGCCGGAGCGCTGCCTTATACGATCGTTGTTTCGGCGCCGGCTTCTGAGAGCGCCACCAATCTGTACCTTGCGCCGTACTCCGGAGCTGCGATGGGGGAATGGTTCATGGACAACGGCATGGATGCATTGATCGTCTTCGACGATCTGACCAAGCACGCAGCAGCCTACCGCCAGGTGTCGCTGGTTCTGAAACGGCCTTCCGGACGTGAAGCATATCCCGGTGACGTATTTTATCTGCACTCCCGTTTGCTGGAGCGCAGCGCTCGTCTTGACGAGAAGAATGGCGGCGGATCACTGACCGCGCTTCCGATCATCGAGACCCAGGCGGGGGACGTGTCCGCCTATATTCCGACCAACGTCATATCGATTACAGACGGACAAATTTATCTCGAGACGGATTTGTTTTATCAGGGCGTGCGCCCGGCGATTTCGGTCGGTATTTCAGTGAGTCGGGTCGGCTCTGCTGCGCAAATCAAGGCAATCAAACAAGTGGCCGGCTCCACGAAACTGGACCTGGCGCAATTCCGGGACCTTCAGGCGTTTGCTCAGTTCGGTTCGGACGTGGATGCGGGTACCCGGAAAAAGCTCGAGCGCGGCCAGCGTATCGTCGAGCTGTTCAAACAGGCGCAATACAATCCGTTCTCGGTTGATATGGAGGTGGTACATCCTTTTTGCGATGCAAAAGGGATATTTTGATGATGTGCCTGTCGATAAGATCAAGGATTGCCAGCAGAAGTTGGTCGAGTATTTCCAGACCCGGAAAGAAGACATTTTGACGGCCATTCTTGAAAAGCTCGCGATCGACAAGGAGCTGGAGGAAAAACTCCACGGCGCGATCAAGGACTTCAAAGGTATTTATAGACCGTAGGTAATTCCGATGCCCAGCACGCTCGATCTTCGCCGACGGATCAAGTCGGTCAAAAACACCGCTCAGATCACCAAAGCCATGCAGATGGTTGCCGCGTCGAAGATGCGGAAGGCTCAGGCGGCTGCGATTGCCGGAAGACCGTATCAAGAAATGCTGGCGCGGGTCTTGGCCGCCGTGAAGGGCCGAGTGGATCCGACCAGCCACCAACTCCTGGCGATTCGTCCGGTCAAACAGAGAGTTGATTTTGATCTTTTCGACCGACAAAGGACTATGCGGTCCTTTGAACGCGAATCTTTTTCGGGAGCTTAGCTGAAGTCGACCGAGAAAAGAGTGAATTTGCCGTTATGTGGAAGAAAAGCGGTCCAATACATTACACGGACGAGGCGGAAATTGACCGCCGACTTTGCTTTGAAGGATGCGATTCATTTTTCGGAAATTCGGCCGATCGCAAAGTTCGTTTCCGATAAGTTTATTTCCGGCGAAGTCGACCAGGTGCGAGTGTTATACCCGAAGTTTGTCAATACGCTCGTCCAGGAATCTGTTTTGAGAACTTTGCTCCCTATCCCGGTGGAGGAACTTGGGATCGAGGGGCCGCAAACTGTAGGAGAGTATTTGTTCGAACCCGACGAGCACAGCGTTCTGGATGCGATACTTCCTCACTATGTCGCGTTCCAATTATTTCAAATGGCCCTTAATGCCCGTGCATCCGAGCACAGCGCTCGGATGGTTGCGATGAAAAATGCGACGGACAACGCCAAGGAATTGATCAAAGACTTAACTCTCGAATACAACAAGGTGCGGCAGGCGAACATCACGACAGAGCTCCTTGAAATTACGACGGCGCAGCTCGCTGTTGGATAACCCTCATATGAATACAGGTACTATTGTCCAAGTCATTGGCCCCGTTGTGGATGCGGATTTCAGCGAAACCGGCGTGCTACCCGGTATTTATGACGCGTTGGAAATCGATTTTGAGATCGACGGTTCGTCGACGAAAAAGCTGACCCTGGAGGTACAACAGCATTTAGGAGGCGGTTGGGTGCGCGCGATTGCGATGTCGTCGACCGATGGACTCAAGCGCGGGATGGCCGATTACCAATACGGCAGCCCCGATTTCGGTGCCGGTTGGGGAAGGGATTCTCGGGCGGGTATTCAATGTGACTGGAGATCCGGTGGATGAACGCGGACCTGTGCAATTCGAGAAGAGATATCCGATCCACCGCAAGGCGCCGACTCTCTGGAGCAGGATACAAGCGCGAGCATCCTTGAAACAGGCATCAAGGTCATCGACTTGATTTGTCCGTTCTCGAAGGGAGGAAAGGTTGGCGCGTTCGGGGGTGCAGGGGTGGGTAAGACGGTGGTCATCATGGAACTGATCAACAATATTGCCAAGGGTCACGGTGGTTATTCGTTCTTTGCCGGAGTGGGTGAGAGGACAAGAGAAGGAAACGATCTTTACACTGAGATGTCCGAAGCAGGGGTCATCAATCAAAAGGACTTGAGCAAGTCAAAAGTGGCGCTGGTGTACGGTCAAATGAATGAGCCTCCGGGCGCTCGTCTGCGGGTGGGGTTGGCGGCGTTAGCGATGACCGAATACTTCCGGGACGAGAAGAATCAGGATGTGCTGCTTTTCATTGATAACATCTTCCGGTTTTCTCAGGCCGGCTCGGAAGTTTCGGCTCTTCTCGGGCGAACTCCTTCAGCCGTGGGCTACCAACCGACGCTGGCGTCCGAGATGGGTGATCTTCAAGAGCGAATTACCTCGACCAATAAAGGGTCAATTACCTCCTTCCAGGCGGTCTACGTTCCTGCGGACGATTTGACTGATCCGGCGCCGGCGAACACGTTTGCACACCTGGACTCGACGATTGTATTGGAACGTTCGATCGCTGAGCTTGGGATTTATCCCGCGGTCGATCCGTTGGGTTCCACTTCAAAGGCGCTTGCGCCGGAAGTGCGTTGGCCAGGAGCACTACAACGTTGCCCGGGGAGTGCAGCGCGTATTGCAGCGATACAAAGATCTCCAGGATATCATTTCGATTCTGGGGATGGATGAGCTCAATCCGGACGACAAGCTGGCCGTTTATCGCGCTCGGAAGATTCAACGCTTCCTGAGCCAACCGTTCCATGTCGCGGAAGTGTTTACCGGCAAACCCGGGAAGTACGTAACCACCGCCGACACGATTCGTGGATTCAAGGAGATTCTCGAGGGGAAACATGACGATGTTTCTGAGCAGAATTTCTACATGAAAGGCGGCATCGAAGAGATTCGGGAAGCCCAGGAATAGTCTGAGATGGCAAAATTACTAGCTTGAAATCGTTACTCCGGAAGCAAAGACCTTCTCGGAAGAGGTGGATATGGTGGTGCTTCCCGGTGTTGAGGGCGAGTTGGGCATTTTGCCGTTGCACGTGCCATTGATGACGCGGCTTCTGCCAGGGGAAGTTCGAATTTTGCAAGGTGGAAAGCAAACAGAGTTGGTCGTCGGGACCGGTTTTGTGGAGGTTCTCGCAGACCCACGTTTCGATACTCACAGACATGGCGATGGCCGACACGGAGATCGACGAAGCGGCGGCCGAAGAAGCAGTGAAGCGTGCGGAAGCGCGGGTTCCGGGACAAGGATCTGAATTCGGAAGAAGTTTCGGAGATTGAAGGCGCGATCGCGCGTTCGTTGGCGCAATTGAGATTCAAGAGGCGCAGACGCCCTCGCTAAAAACTCTGAAAGCGGTCCACTTCGTCCCGATCTTGAGGAAGGAAAGGGATGGCCCGCCGACGTTGTTCTCAACGCGTTTCTAACTTTTTTTCTATTGGGCCGCCGGCATTCATGCGGCGCATGACCAGAGAGTAGCGGGCTCGAAGCCTTGGACTTGGATTGTGAGGGTCCCAACCTCTTGGGAAAGGGAGCATGGCGGCTAACATTGCGCACTCGGAACGGCTCAGCTTGTTCGCCGAAACCCGGTAATAATGTTCCGCCGCTCCTTCGATCCCGTAGATCCCGTCGCCAAGCTCAATGACATTCACGTAGAGTTCCATTATCCTCTGCTTGGTCAACAGGTGCTCCATCAGGAAGGTGAAGTAGGCTTCCAAGCCCTTACGGACCCAGGATCTACCTTGCCAGAGGAATAGTGAGCGCGCGCATTGGTTGGAGATGGTGGAGACACCTCGCACCGATTGATGCTTATGCTTAGCCCTCTGGATCGCCGCCTCCATCTCAATCCAGTCAAAGCCATCGTGGCTGAAAAAGCGGCTATCCTCCATTTGCCAGACTCCATTGAGAAAGTCCTCTGGAACCTTGTCGAGCGGTATCCATCGATAGTAAATGCCGCCTCGATATTGCTTCATCATCATTGCCTCGACACGGCGAATAATCATTAGCGGGGTAATCGGCGGATTGAAAAAGCGGACATAGACAACCTCCAGGACGGGGATCAGGGCGATGATAATGATAAGCAAGATACCCGCCCGTAACCACCCTGGACGTTTCCGCGTTTTCCGCGCCATGACATTGTCCTCATTCGAAACGAATCGAGACGGATCTTCCGTGCGCGTCTAATTTTTCAATTTCGCTGAATTGCGAGATGATCGAGACGGATTTGCCAAGGGCCTCCTTATCGTATCGGACGATGCTTGTCCGGCGCTGGAACTGGTCGACCGTCAATCCGCTAAACGATTTGCCGGCACCACCCGTTGGAAGCTCGTGGCTGGGTCCGGCCAGAAAATCGCCTGCGGCAACCGGCGAATAATTGCCGATGAAAATGGCTCCGGCTGTGAATATCGCTTTAGCCATCTTTTCGTTGTGCCGGGTTACCAGTGACAGGTGCTCAGGCGCGAATTCGTTAGCGATCTCTGTCGCCTGCTCTTCGTCTTTGGTGAGCAGGAGGAAGGCGTTGTTCTCCAGGACTTCACTCAAAAATCTTCGTCGCGTCAGGGATTGGATCTGTTGAGCGATCTCGCGTTGCACGTTGTCAAGAACCTCCTTGTCCAGGGCAATCAGGCAGATCACGCTTCCGTGGCCGTGCTCGGCCTGCGCAAGGAGATCCGCGGCAACCCAGCGCGGGTTTGCCGTGTGATCCGCGATTACGAGAATTTCGCTTGGCCCCGGAATCAAGTCGACTGCAACAAAACCAAAAACTTGTCTCTTGGCCTCTGTGACGTAGGCGTTTCCTGGGCCGAAGACCTTGCAGACAGGCTGGATCGACTGAGTGCCAAAGGCCAGCGCTGCGATTGCTTGAGCGCCGCCAACCTTGTAAATCTCGGCCGCGCCCGCGAGTCCGGAGAGCGGTCAGGAGCGCCGGGATTCATCGCTTTATCTGGACCGACCGGGGACGTGACTACGATATTGGAAACACCGGCTGCGCGCGCCAGCGAGACTGTCATAATCGCGGTAGAAACCAAAGGAGCCGTGCCGGCGGGGACGTAAATCCCGACTCTCCGGAGCGGATCAAAGCGTTCGCCGACTTCAGCGCCTTGTTCATTTTTGACCACCCAATCACCGCGCAGGCTCCGAAACGCAAAATCCTGGACATTCCTGTGCGACGCTTGCAAAGCATCAACCAGTTCCGGTTTTATAAGCCCTGCCGCGGTCTCAATTTCAGCTTCTGTGACCGCCAATTCTTGCGGACTCAAGTCGGCATGATCAAATCGCCGTGTATATTCAATCAGAGCCAGATCTCCGCGCAGCTGCACTTCGGAAAGAATCGCTGATACCTGGCTGACCAACCTTCGCCTCCGGCGCGTACCGGCGACTGAAGAGGCTCTTCCATTGACCGGCCTGGTCGTCACGGAGATCGATGACTTTCATGCGAGCCGCACTTTGCACCGCGCGAAGAGGGTCTGCAAGGGGGCGATGAGAACGGGACATGCCGATCGGCCGCAGCGAAGTCTTCCGTTGATTTCCCTTTCGCTTGGGGTAAACGACTGGATGCTCTCCACGAGGTGTTAGCCTAAAGTGTTTTTCCCCTGAGCATATTCTCCTCGATGAACAAAGCGATCATCCGCACGTTCCAGGCGGTCTTTACAATTGCTATCCTGATCTGGCTGTTTCACAGCCCGGAAAAGCGCGCCCAAATGGCGCATGCAATCAGTACAGCCGACAGCGCGTGGCTCCTGATTGGCCTGCCGGTGGCTTTGGTCGGTGAGGTTGCGAATATCGTGCGTTGGCAGATTTTGATGCGCGTTCAGGGCATGTACATGAGCTGGCGCCGCGCGACCATGCTTTTTTTCGTCGGGCTATTTTTCAACCTTTTCATGCCCGGGTATACCGGCGGAGATTTCGCGCGCCTGTACTATTTGATGCGTGAGTTTCCGGATAAGAAGAAAGAGGCGATCCTTACGGTTGTCATGGATCGACTCATCGGGATGGCTGCCCTGGTGTTGACGGCCGCCTTGACGACCATCCTTCGCTGGCAGTGGCTGCAGAGAACGCCCCAAGCTGCGGTCCTTTTATATGTTCTGGTTGGCATGTTGATCGGATTCATCGTTATCACTGCGGGATCCTTCCTCGTCACTGGTTTCAAGCTGTTGAACAGGTTGCCGGAACATTTCCCGTTTCGCGATCGTTTGGTCGAAGCCGCCGAGGCTTACCATCTATTCGCGAAGGGCGAAGAGATCCCTCTGGTTTGCATTCTTGCTCTCTTTCCCGGTCCTCTTTTCGTTCTATGGAGCATTCTATTGCACCGCGCGAGCGCTGCGAGCGAATGTCTCGTTTTTCGATATGAGCTCGATCATGCCGATCGTAACTTCGATCATCTCGCTGCCGATCACACCCGGCGGCATTGGATTCCGAGAATCCCTTCTGGAAATTCTGCTGAAGGATTTGTGTGGTGTGCCGAATGAGGTCGGCGTTTTGATTTCGCTCCTCGGATTCGCCTACTTCGTGCTTTTCGGTATTGCGGGCGGAATTACTTATTTATTCTATGCGCCGAAACGACATTCCCACTGGCGTGAAATGCAAGACGAAGTCCGCCGGGCGCATGGTTACTCCGATTGAGGCCAAGGACCATCCGGAGTAACATGGGGTCTATGGATTTCCTTCTCGGACATTCGCCGGACCCGGATGACGCCTTTATGTTTTATGCATTGGCGGCAGCACAAAATCGATACCCGCGGGCACAGGTTTGAACATATCCTTCAAGACATTGAAACTCTGAATCAGCGTGCGCTTCGCGGCGAACTGCATATCTCAGCCGTCTCGATCCATGCCTACGCGTATCTGGCCGACAAATATGCGTTGCTCCCCTGTGGCGCGAGCATGGGTGACGGCTACGGTCCAATGCTGGTGACTCTTGGCGAATTTCCCAGCAACCGTAAACGAGATGAGAGAATGGCTTCGCTCGACAACAGTGGCAGTACCAGGGCTGAAAACCAGCGCATACCTGGCCCTGCGCTTGTTCGCCGGAGCCGTACCGACCATCACGACTCCATTCGATGAGATTTTTGATACGGTGAAGGCGGGTAAGGCGGACGTCGGACTGATCATTCATGAAGGCCAGATTACCTATGCCGATCAGGGATTCCGATTGGCCCTTGATCTAGGGTCCTGGTGGAAGTCGGTCACGGGATTGCCCCTTCCATTGGGCGGGAATGTGATCCGGAAAGATATTCCGCTCGAATTGCAGAGAGAAGTTTCGCGGAATTTTGAAGGAGAGCATCCGCTACGGACTCGAACATCGAAAAGCCGGAATCGAACACTCGATGCCGCTGGCTCGCGGTTTGGACCACGAGAAGACCGATCGCTTTATTGGCATGTACGTAAACGATTTCACACTCGACTACGGTCCCATAGGGAGAAGAGCCATCCTCGAATTTCTTGGCCGGGCCGGCCAGGAAGGCTTGATCCCGGAGAAGCTGGAACTGCAGTTCATCGAGTAGGAAGAGCGGCTCCGAAGACTAAACCACAATGGACGCGCCCGTGCGTCTTACACTGAAACTAAAGGAAAGGCGAACCACCAATGCGCACGAATTGACACGAGTGAAATTGTTTTACAATTCAATTCCCTCGTGTCCGTTCGTGGTTCGCTCGGTTCGGCCTAACCGGCCAGCGGACCCGCCTCCTCCCTGTTACCTCCGAAAAAGGACGTTTGCCTCGTGCACTTCTGGCGGGCACGGAGCATTCAGAGGCACATCCTCGGGGCCGCGTTGGCCTGTGCCAAATGGTTTGTAAGCAGGTAATGCTCCACTTCCTCGCCGCTGATATCGGCGAGCATGACTCCGTCGATCTCTACGCAGGGCGAAAGTGGCTGGCCACTTTTTTGCTCCATTTCCCATCGGAACGCCGGATTCTCAATGATGTTCTTTTCTTCGTAGGGCAGGTCGTACTTTTTGAGTACTGCCCGAACCCCGTTGCTCCAGCCGCAGGTGGTTTTGAGATAGGCGACGATTTGAGGTTTATCCATAATGCTTGAATCGAATAATCTTAAGATAACAGATTGTTGCCAACAAGAAAGCTACTTGCGCCGGTCACTCGGCCGATACTCCTCCTCGGCTGCCTGAAACGCTTGTTCCAAACCAACCATGTCTTCGCCCGGTCGCAGGCTGTCAAATGCTTCAGTTTCCCGCCGGAGTTCTTCATCGGAATAGTGAGCGGCCTTGATTGAAAGACCGATGCGGCGCTCGGCTTTGTCGACCTTAATGACTCGAGCTTCTACTTCCTGTCCGACCTTCAAAACATCCTTGACCTTTGCAACATGCTCCTCGCTGAGTTGGGAAATGTGCACCAGGCCATCGATATCATCTTGCAATTGGACAAAGGCGCCGAAGCTGGCCAATTTCGTGACTTTGCCGCTGCACAAGATCGCCGATTTTGTACTTCTGGTCGATTTCTTTCCACGGATCCGAGTCAAGCTGCTTAACTCCAAGACTGATACGCTGATTGACTTTATCGATATCGAGAACAATGGCCTCGATTTCGTCACTCTTCTTTAGCACCTCGCTCGGGTGATTGATCTTGCGTGTCCAGCTAAGATCTGAAACGTGGATCATGCCGTCGATGCCCTCTTCGAGTTCAACAAACGCGCCATAGGCCGTCATGTTCCGGATCTTGCCTGTGACTCGCGACCCGATGACGTACTTGTGCTCGATTGCGTCCCATGGATTCGGCTCGAGTTGGCGAACACCAAGGGAGATCTTCTGTTCCTCTTTGTTCACACCGAGGACGACCGCCTCGATCTCCTGGCCTTGAGTAAGGACATCTGACGGGCGTGTGATCCGCTTGGTCCAGGACAGCTCGGAGACATGAATCAGGCCTTCAACACCTTCTTCGATTTCTACAAACGCGCCGTACGGGACAAGGTTAGTCACCCTTCCTCGCACTGTTGCACCGACTGGGAATCGCTCTTCTATCTTATCCCATGGGTTGCGTTGAGTTTGTTTGAGGCCGAGTGAAACACGTTCTTTCTCTTTGTTGATATCGAGGACAACGACATCGATTTCCTGGCCGATCTTGAGAAGTTCACTCGGATGAGTGAGTCGGCCCCAGGTCATATCGGTGATGTGAAGCAGGCCGTCCATGCCGTCCAGATCGATAAACGCACCGAAATCGGTCAGGTTTTTTACGACGCCCTTGACGGTATCGCCTACCTTAACGGTTTCAAGGAATCTGGCCCGTTTTTCGGCTCGTTCCTGCTCGATAATCTCCCGGCGACTGAGAACGACATTTTTGCGCTCGTCGTTAATCTTGACGATTTTGAAGTCGTAGGTATTGCCCACGAACTGCTGTAAATCCTTCGGCGGAACGATATCTATCTGAGAACCGGGAAGGAACGCTTCTACGCCAATATTAACGGTCAACCCCCCTTTGACCACGGCTTTCACTTTGCCTTTGATCAGGCCATCGCCTTCGAAGACCTTCACAATTTTGTCCCAGTTCTGCTTGTGAGCGGCCTTTTCCTTTGAAAGGACGACCATCCCATCCTCGTTTTCGAGCTTTTCCAGCAGCACTTCAACTTCATCGCCGACCTCGACCTCGTTCATGTCGTCGAACTCGGAGGCGGGAATCACGCCTTCGGATTTATAGCCAATGTCCACCAGAACCTCGCGAGGTCGGATCTCCAATATCCGGCCTTTAACGATGCTGCCTTCTTTAAAATCGCGCAGGGACTTCGCGATTAGCTCCTGCATTTCTGTCATATCGTTTACAAACACAAACAAACCACGGTTGCCTCAAGTTAATCTGACCTCCGGACCGCCAACAAATTGGTTGCCTTCAAGAAATCAGAGGGAAACGGAACTTAGCCAGAAAACGGCCTTCCGCAAGGGACGAGTCGAGATTTGCGCTTTTGAGATTCAATCGCCTCAACCCAAAACCGAACACCCAAAACGTAAAAGGCGACGGAATCCCGTCGCCTCTGATCCTTTACGCGAATGGCCCTCTATTTCATCAAGAGAACCGAGCGAGCGCGTTTGATCTCGCGAGTGATTTTCCTGATGCAGATGGGCGGGCATTCCGGTCACCCGCCGAGGAAGGATTTTTCCGCTTTCAGTCACGAATTTCTTGAGCAGATCCGGATTTTTGTAGTCGATCGCCTCTGTCGCGATATCGATGCGCCGGCGTGGCATGATGCGGTTTGCACGCCGGAAATTTGATCTGCGCTTCGCGTTTTTTGGCTCCATCGGTTACTTTACCTCCCGATGCAGCGTACGCCGTCTCAGGAAAGGATTATATTTCTTTTTCTCGAGACGACCGGGCGTGTTGGGGCTCTTTTTATTGCGCGTGCTGACGTAGCGGGAAACCGGCTTGCCTTCTGCCTTTGCCTCCGTGCATTCGAGAGTAATGATATCCCTTGGCATGATGGCTACTCTTTCGAATCGGTGATTGTGTCTTCTTCTTCGCCTTCGCCACCTTCCTCGTCGGTTAAACCAAAGAGGGAAGTGACCGGCTGTCTGACCCGCAGAGCCTTTTTCTGTTTTTCAATCTGAGTCTGGCACTCGACCGTAAACCTGGCGAATGGGATGGCCTCAAGGCGGGCGTGTGGAATCGGTTTGCTCGACATCTCGCAAATCCCATAGGTACCTGCATCGACGCGCTTGAGCGCTTCTTCGATCTCGTACAGAGCGTCTTGCTCCTGAGAAAGGAGGCTCAGAGCGAAATCGCGATCGTAAGCGTCGCTGCCTGCATCGGCCTGATGCATGCCGAATGCAGAGGCTTCGCTGCCCTCTGCCCGGGATCGGAGTGTGTCCCGCGATACACCCATCATTGAGTCCAGCAAGCTATCGCGAAGCTGAAGCAACTTGCTCTTTTGCTTGCGCAGGAACGGAGAAAGCTTTTCGTCGCCATCCTCTTTGCTCGGCGAGGTCAGTGGCTGCTTTTCGACTTCAGTCCCATCGACCTGCCCGTTTTCGGACAACGCGTCCTTCTTTTGTGGTTTTGATTTCGACATACCTTGAACAGAACACTCTGATTTTCCGCCAACCGTTCCCAACGAGGCGGGCGAACATATACTGGCAATTGAATAGCGGCGCAAGGGGAAAGATGTGCGTTTTAGGAACTTGCGCTCGAGTACCGATTGAGGGCAAATCGCCAAAGGATTCTGGAAGCGAAAAGCATTAGAGCCGAGGCAAACAGGAGATGGCAAATCAGCCACCAGGGTGTCGCTGAAGAATTCATCAACAGGCGCGCGGGAACATTCGTCACGACGATTACGGGGATCAACCAGCTGAACACGAATTTGATGAATCCCTTGAACACGACATCTGGATAACGAGCGAGGTTCATGATGCTGTAGTACCCCCAGATCAGCCCCTGTGTCCGGATGATCCAGAAGCTCACCGTTGAAAGGGCGAACATGATTGCATAATGAATGGTGACCCCGACACAGATCGTGGCCATATAGAGCGCGACCTGCCCCACACTGGGCACCACGTTCAACCGGTGCAATGAATAGGTTACGATCGCGACGCCGACCAAGGCGTTGACTACGCTGTCGAGGCCGAAGTGCCGGAAGGAGGTCGTAAACTGTCCATCTATCGGTTGCAGAAGGATGAAATCAAATTTCCCGGTCCGAACCAGCTCGGGCAGATTGATCAGATTGACGTAGAAGAAGCCTTGAAAGATCTGGCTGACGATCTGGTGCGTTCCGACGAGCAAAACCATCTGCCACTTGGTCCAATCGCCGATTTGGTCCACGTGACTGAAAATTACGTTGATAAAGACCAACTGGCCGACGAACCAAAGCGACTCAACAACCAGCCATAAGAGGAAGTTGAGCTTGAAATTCATGTCCCGGATGAGGGAATTGCGCAGCATGACCGAATATACGGCCCAGTATTTCCTCAGCGTGGACAGCGAGAAGATCACAGCGATGGATGCGAGGTCACGGAGAATCCTGGCTTGCCCCGAGCGACCCTGACAGAGACTCGAAGAAGGCGATCAAAGTGTCCGACAGAATTCTTCGAAACGATCCATGCCCTTCTTGATGATATCCAGGCTCGTGGCATAACTGAAGCGCAGTGTCCGGTCGTCGCCGAATGCTATTCCTGGAACCACCGCGACATTCGCTTTGCTAAGAAGCCTGTCCGCGAAGTTCTGCGACGTGAGCCCAAGCTTGCTGACATTGACCAGGACGTAAAATGCGCCATGCGGACGAACCACACTTAGGTGGGGCATCTTGGAGAATCGGTCGAGCATGTACTCGCGGCGAAGATTAAATTCATCTCGCATGTCCGTTACGCTCTGTTGATCACCTCTCAGCGCGGCGAGCGCCCCCTTCTGGGCAAACGAACAGGCGTTCGAAGTGCTGTGGCTCTGGATCGAGTCAATTGCCTTGGCGATGGGTTCAGGTGCCCCCAGATAGCCGAGGCGCCAACCGGTCATCGCGTAGGCTTTGCTGAACCCGTTGACCGTGATTGAGAGATCGTAATAATCCTGGCCAAGCGATGCGATGCTGACGTGCTTGCTGTCATCGTAGACGAGTTTTTCGTAGATTTCATCGGAGAGAATAAGGATTTCCTCTTCTGCGGCTACGTTTGCCAGAGCTTGCAATTCCTCTTTTGTGTAGACCGATCCAGTCGGGTTACCAGGGCTGTTTAGGATGATCATCTTGGTTCGAGGAGTCATCGCGTTTTCGAACTCCTCCGCGGTGAGCTTCCAGCCGTCTTCTTCTTTGGTGTGAACGAAGACGGGATCAGCCCCGGCAAGGCGGACCATCTCCGGGTAACTCAGCCAGTAAGGAACCGGAATTATGACCTCGTCGCCGGGTTGACAGGTTGCGAGAATGGCGTTGTAACAGGAATGTTTTGCTCCGTCGCTAATGATGATCTGCGAAGGTTTGTAATCGATGCCGTTGTCGGTCAGGAACTTGTCGGCGATGGCCTGCCGAAGCTCTGGAATGCCGGAACTGGGGGTGTACTTGGTGAAGCCGGCTTCCAGCGACGCCATCGCGGCAGTCTTGATATGTTCAGGGGTATCGAAGTCCGGCTCACCCGCTCCGAAGCTGCAAACATCGATCCCTTCCGATTTCATGGCCTTGGCCTTGCTATCAATCGAAAGAGTGAGTGATGGAGTTAAACTGGTGGCTCTAGAGGAAAGTTGCATAGGAACTATTTCCAGGACTACATGTGCGTCGCTGTCTTTTCAACCAATGAATTCGAAAGAGGACCACCGGCAAGCGTGAGCCGGACACGCGGGGATCACCTCTAGCTCCCCATCCTTTGCACGAGCATAGTCACCCATTTTCCTCGGGCTCTTGTCGCTTCGATGCGGCCGCAAAATTCGTTCACTTTTTCGGTGACCGGCTCGACCTGGTCGAGCATCAGGCCGGAAATAATCAGCCTGCCCCACGGCCTGATGGCAGGCCATAGCCTGGATGCGGCTTTTCGGAACAAATCGCTATAAAGGTTGGCGGCTACGATATCAAAGCTACCCTCCGACCGGTACTTGAGGACATCCGCACGAAACAACTTCAGACCACGAACATTGTTCAACTGAGCATTTGCCTTCGCCACCCGGATGGCGGTGGCGTCAGAATCGAAGCCAAGCACCCTTTTGGCTCCGAGTCGTGCCGCAGCGATCGCCAGAATGCCGGTTCCTGTGCCTGCATCGAGGAATTCCCAGTCGCCTTTTTTCGGAGCGATATCTGTTAACAGCCGAAGGCATCCAGCCGTCGTGGCGTGCTCTCCAGTTCCGAAGGCGAGGTTGGCCGGTATGTAAATCGTTTTCGGATCGCTGAGAGCCATCGATCCTGGTTCGTCGTTAATGATCCGCAACCGTCCCCGAATTGATATCGGCCGCTTTAGAACAACACTTCGAACCCAATCTGCAGTTGAATGGTTGAGGTCGCGTACCTCGCCTCCAAATTGTTTTGACAGCAGGATTGATTCGTCTGCCGTGATGTCGAATATTTCCAGCCGTATCCGACGCGAACTCGTGATCTGCGTGATCACAAGGCGCTGCGCGCCAAGGAAGGCAAGCCTTTCCTGCCATGAATCGGCCCATTTTTCACTGCTTAGTTTTCTCCAGACGAGCATGCAATCGATATTCCTTGCTTACTGCATAACGACTTTCTAGAAGAGGACGCGCACATGATTCACCATATCGTATTGTACAAACTCAAACCGGGATCTACAGCTGAACACGTCGAAAAGCTCTTAATGCAAACGCGAATGCAGCTTTTGAAGATTCCGGTTGCGATGAACGTGCGATGTGGTCGGAGGATTGACCAGCAGAATGAGTGGCCGTTCTTTCTGGCGGTTGAGTTTGACTCGAAGGAGCGGATGGCAATGTTCAGCGAGGATCCCATCTACATCAAATTCGTCGAAGAGACTATCAAGCCGAATACTCAAGAAGCGCTGGTTTTGGACTACGATACCGATCCCAAGCGCAAATAGGCAGAAATTTTGTCGCAGCTGTAATCGATTTCTTCTGTCTCGATGCAAAAGGGAGGCGTAAAGGACAGGACGTTGCCATCCGGGCCGCCTCCAAGAAAAAGCAGGCCGTCTTTGAGCGCCGACAAAACCAATTGCGACGCAAGCTTTGAGTCTGGCGAACCGTTCATCTGAACTAGTTCCGCGCCGATCATGAGGCCCAGGCCGCGGATATCACCGATTGCAGGTGCGCCGAGCGCTTTGAGCCGGGAGCGAAAGTATTTTCCCAATTCCTGAACACGTTTTCCGATGGTGCTATCCAGGTGGAGATCGATCGAGGCTAACGCGACCGCGCAGCCTATCGGGTTTCCCAGGAACGTCGTCGTATGTAGCGCCTCACCGGCTGAGCGCGGCCATGCGTCCATGATCTCGGCCCGTCCGACGCAGGCCGAGAGCGGGAAATCCCGAGGTCAATCCCTTTCCCAGGCAGATAAGGTCTGGATAAACGCCGAACTGATCACTGGCGAACAAGGCGCCGGTACGATTGAATCCAGTGTAAATCTCGTCGAACACGAGGAGAATCTTGTAGGTATCGCAAACCTGGCGAAGCATTCGAAGGAAATCGAGTGGAGGCACCACTTCACCGCCGCGTCCCTGGCACGGCTCTACCACCAGACATCCGATTGGCCGCTGGCGGATGGCCAGGACGATTTGGTCCTCGATGGCTCCCAAACAGGAGCTCGCACAGTTCGGGAAACGGGAGCCGTCCAACCGATATCCCTCTTGTCTTCCAAACGGACACCGATAGCAGTGCGGATAAGGTACCCAGGTGGTGAAATCGCGGAGATGTTGCTGGAACGGTTCACGAAACCAACGAATACCCATTACCTCTAACGCGCCGTAGCCAAGCCCGTGATAGCCGCCGCTGAACGCGATGACGCCCGGTTTCCCGCTATGAAGAAGAGAAGTCTTGATTGCGACTTCGACTGCCTCGAAGCCGGAATTGCACAGAGTTGTCTTTCCATTGCCGAGCCCCCACCGCTCAAAGGTGATCTGGCTCAACCTTTGGCAGAGGAGCGCCTTGTTCTCGCCGGGATGGACGTCCCCCATCGCGTGCAGCAGTTTGGCAGATTGATCGACCAACGCTGCTCGAATCGAGGGGTGATTGTGGCCCTGCGCTACAACAGCGAAGCCGCCGGTGAGATCCAGAAAACGATTTCCATCGACATCCCAGACATTCGCTCCCGAAGCTCGTTCCCAGAAAACCGGAAAACCCGGACCGATACAGGTCACGTTGCGATTTTCGTATTTCGAAAGCAAGAACGCTAATTCTCGCGAGCGCGGGCCGGGGATCGGGGTAGCGATTTTGGGGAGCATCAGGCGACACTAAACACAAGTCGACATTTTAAGCCGGAGAGGGCTGTCGATGTCGCAGCAGGTTGGCGTACAGTTTGGCGAACGCCTTCGCGGACTCGGTCCAGGAAAAATCGACAGCCTGCGCACGGCGGACTACTTTCTTCCATTCTTCCGGCTCGCGGAATAGCTGCTTCGCGCGTCGGATCGAATCCCAAAGCGCCATTTTTGAATGGTTGGCGTATGACGAAACCAGCTCCGGAGTCAGAGACCGGATCATAATCGGCGACCAGTTGACGCACGCCGCCGCGAATGCGCACGACCGGCAGAGTTCCGTATCGCATCGCTGCCAGAACGTTCGTACCTCGGAAACCAAGTGACGAGGGCAGCAGCGCCACATCTGAACCGGCCAGGGCTAGTTGCCTCAATTTTGTGTCCGCCTCCGGGCGATAGGCAAAACGAGTCGGATACTTTCTTTCTGCGACGATAATCTCAGCCAGGTCTTGTTCCGGCGCCTTCCCGGTGACGACCAGGCTGGTATCGACCGTCAATATAAGGTCCAGAATCGGCTTAGCGGCGGCGAATGCCGATTCGTCCTGCGGCTCGATAGGTAGGGAAAGAAGGATACCATTCGAGTCCTGTTCAAGCTCGAGTTGGTCCAAAAGCGCTTTGCGACAAGCCGATTTGGCATTGGCCTCTTCAGATTTTTGGCGTTTATCGAGGAGTTTATCGGGTGGCGGGTTAGTTTGCGAGTAATCGACGCCGTGAGGAATACCGTGCATTCGAAAGCGATTTTCTTGCAGGACAGCATCCAGGCCGAAGCCGTGTTGAGGGGTAAAAGCTTCGAAAAGAGCCGCTTCACCAGGCAATGTGACTGCGTCGGCATACAGAATCCCGCCTTTCAAAAAGTTCAGGCGGCCATAGAACTCAAGACCGCGCGGGCCGAAATAATTTCCAGGCAAACCGGTCAATCCAAAATCGAAGCTCCAGAATGAACCCTGATGTTCGAGGTTATGGATTGTCAGGACAGTAAGAAACGCTAACTGGCGATCTCGAACGAAGACCGGAATAAGAGACGTAGTCCAATCGTGGCAATGGATCAGTTCCGGAGACGGCGAAAGCCTTCGGGCGAGTTCGATGGTCGCCTTGGAGAAAAAGATAAAGCGCTCGGCGTTGTCCTCGTAGGCTCTGCCGTCCGCTCCGTAAATACCGCTTCGATCAAAGTATTCGTCCCGACGAACCAGGAACACCTGAATCTGTTCCGGGCCCGTTGTTTCGACAATGTCGGTCGATGCCCTTTTTCCTCCGAGATTCGCCTGAAATTCGACACCGGTAGGCTTGATGGTATAGGTGCCTTCACGAATGGACCGATAGAATGGCATAACGACGCTGACGTCGTGACCAAGTCTTTTCAGTTCAACGGCCATAATACGGATTTGATCCCCCAATTCTCCGGTCGAGCCGAGGGGGGAGAACTCACTGGTTGCCATTAAAATCTTCATGCAATAGACTCAAGAGGTTAGGTGGTTGTTGGTAACACGGACGATTTTCAACAACAAATCGAAACGACAGCTTTAGTGTTCCGCCTTATAAATAGCGTTTGCATCTTTCAAGTGAAAGGCTCTTGTCAAAGGGCGGTGACTTGCTAAGGTGCCGCATTCTCGATCGAGAGCTATGACATTGGGCTCCCTTTTATCAGTAGATCAAATCATCCCCGAAATGCAGGCAACCGAAAGGTGGGCAGCAATCGTGGAATTGATCGACTTGTTGGTGCGGAAAGGGCGTGTTCGGACTTCTGACCGAGATTCGGTTCTAGCGGCGCTGCGCCAGCGCGAAGAGACGATGAGCACCGGAATCGGGTTTGGAATCGCGATTCCCCACGCCTCCTCAAATTGTGTCAACGACGTGGTTGCCGCTTTCGGCAGATCTTCCACCGGGATCGAGTTCGATTCCCTGGATAATTCTCCGGTTCGATTCATCGTTCTGTTCGTTGTCCCGAAGGATCAGTTTCAGGTTCATCTGCGTACTTTGGCCGCCATCGCTAAGTTCTTAAACGACAAGACGATACGCGAACAGTTGGCGAAGGCAGAGTCGTCCGAAGAGATTCTGAGCATCTTCGACAACAAGGCTTCCCGTACCGCAAGTCAAGTGACGGGATGTCGACAGTCTCCCAGATATTGCGGGAGCGTTTGCAAAAGGCTCTTCAGGCAATCGGCGCCCCAGGCGATGCGTCGCTGCAAATAGCCCCCACGGCTGACTGCCGGCATGGGGACTACCAGACGAATGTCGCCATGGTGCTGGCTAAGAAGCTGAAGGTAAATGCCAAAGGGCTCGCCAGTCGAATCGTAGCGAATCTGTCGGTCAACGACCTTGGCGGCTCATCGGAAGTCGCCGGCCCGGGATTTATCAATTTCAGATTATCTCCGGAATTTGTCGCGAAGCGTTTCCATGTATTGGCTCTCGACACCCATCTTGGCGTCGAACGAGTCGCGCCGACGCAAACCATCGTTATTGATTTCAGTTCCCCGAATATAGCGAAGCCGATGCACGTCGGGCACATCCGATCGACGATTCTCGGGGACGCATTGGCGAGAGTTGCTCGGTTCCTGGGGCACGCCGTGATCACCGACAACCACCTCGGTGATTGGGGTACTCAATTCGGGAAGGTGATTTACGGTTGGAAACATTTGATAGATCGGCAGCGGCTCGATTCGGATCCGGTGGCAGAGCTGGTTCGTATTTATCGCGAAGCCGATGCCGCGGCGGAAAAAGATCGCGAGGTTCTGGAAGAGTGCCGCCGGGAATTGGTCAAGCTGCAGCAAGGGGACCCTGAGAACCGAAGGATTTGGCAACAATGTGTTCATCTTTCAACACAGGAATTTTCGAAGATCTACGATCTGCTGGGGATCCGTTTTGACTATCAGTTGGGCGAAAGCTTCTATAATTCGGAATTGCCGCGAGTTGTCCAGGAGCTGCAGGATCGGGGCCTTGCTGAGATAAGCGAAGGAGCGATCGTTGTCTGGGACCGTGCGCTGTCTGAGGATCCATTTATCATTCGGAAGTCCGACGGCGGATTTGGGTATGCAACGACCGACTTAGCGACAATCGAATATCGGGTCAAACAATGGCATGCGGATTCCATTTGGTATGTCGTTGGTGCACCACAACATCTACACTTCCAGCAGTTGTTCAGCCTGTCCCGACGGCTTGGATACGACCTCGACGTAGAACACATCGAATTTGGCAGCATACTAGGAGAGGACCGGAAACTCATGCGTTCGCGTTCCGGTGAATCGGTTTCGCTTCATGCCTTACTGGATGAAGCGATTAGTCGCGCGACCGCGATCGTCGCCGAAAAGAATCCCGGCTTGCCCGAGCAAGAGCGGGACGCCATCGGGAGGATCGTTGGGATCGGCGCGATCAAATACGCCGACCTATCCCAGCATCGCATGACCGATTACGTCTTTTCCTGGGACAAGATGCTGTCGTTCCAAGGGAATACTGCACCCTACCTTCAGAACGCTTACGTCCGCAGCCGATCGATTTTTCGGAAGTTAGAAGCTCCGTTCATGGCTCCAAGCTCGGTCGAACTTCGGGAAGAATCAGAGCTGGCTCTTGCGAAAAAGATTCTTCAATTCCCGGATATCGTGCCGGCGATCCTGGATGGGTTCAAGCCGAACATTTTAGCCAACTACCTCTACGAGTTAGCCGCTGAATTTCATGGATTCTATGAGTCCTGTCCCGTATTGTCTGCGGAGCCTTTGAAGCGCGAAACCCGACTATTGTTGTGTGACGTTTTTGCGCGCCTCCTGCAGACCGGCCTCGATCTACTGGGCATTCAGGTTCCCGAAAAAATGTAGGGTTTCTCAAATGTTTGCATCGAAAGCTTCGAAGAATACCGCGGTCGTAACAGGAGGTGCTGGATTTCTGGGTTCGCATCTTTGCGATCGGTTGCTGGCAGAAGGATGGCGCGTCATTGCGATTGACAATCTTATCACCGGTTCTCCCGATAACGTCGCTCATCTGGCCGGAAATCCAGAATTCCGGTTTATCCGGCAAAACGTTTCTGAGTTTATCTTCGTGCCCGGCACGGTCGATTTCGTTTTCCATTTTGCTTCTCCGGCGAGTCCGATCGATTACCTGGAACATCCGATTCCGACATTGAAAGTTGGCGCGCTTGGGACACATAATTCGCTCGGACTCGCCAAGGATAAAAACGCGAAATTTTTGCTGGCTTCGACCTCGGAGTGCTATGGCGATCCACTCGTGCACCCCCAAAACGAGGATTATTGGGGGAATGTCAACCCGATCGGCCCGCGAGGTGTTTACGATGAGGCTAAGCGGTTCGCTGAGGCGATGACGATGGCTTACCACCGTTTTCATGGCATGGACACGAAGATCGTTCGTATCTTTAACACCTATGGCCCTAGGATGCGGCTGCGCGATGGTCGCGTTGTCCCGGCATTCATTAGCCAGGCCTTGAACAACGAACCGCTCACGATCTTCGGTGACGGGAGCCAGACGCGGAGTTTCTGTTACGTTTCGGACCTTATCGAAGGGATCTTTCGCCTCGCGATGAGCGAAGGTCACGGGCCGGTTAATATCGGGAATCCGGTGGAAATGACAATAAAACAATTCGCCGAAAAGATTCTTGAGATCACTGGCGCGACAGCTGGTGTTGCGTACCGAGAGCTGCCAATCGATGATCCAAAGGTTCGCCAGCCGGATATAACGCGTGCCCGTACTCTGCTTGGACTGGGAACCCAGAGTTGATTTTGACGAGGGAATTCGAGTCACGATCGACTATTTCCGGACGAAATTGGGGATGGAGTGAGGTTGAGTTTAGATGAAGGCATTGATTACTTTTCGCGAAACTCAAAAACGGTACCGGATGCCGGCATCGGAATCACGGGAGGTGTTGCGACCGGCAAATCGACAGTTGCCCGTCGTCTTTGCGAGCTGGTGCAGAGTGAGCGTCCCGGTCGAACTTTTCAGTTCAGATTTCGAAGCCAGAACATTGACGGATAGCGATTTAGTTGTACAAGAGGAGATTAAAGCGGCCTTTGGAGTTCAAGTATTCGACTCCGAAGGCAATCTCGCCCGAGACCGGTTGCGGGAGTTGGTGTTCCACGATGCAGCGGCGCGAAAGACTCTGGAATCGATTCTCCATCCCCGGATCCGAGAGGCGTGGATTAGCCGGACCAGAGGAGACAGGCTGCTCCTCGCGGAGATACCATTACTGTATGAAACCGGGGCCGAAGCTTACTTTGATCGAATTATCGTCACCGCTTGCAGTCGTGCCTCGCAAGTCGAACGAATGATAGTCGAACGACGTTTATTGAAAGAACTGGCGGAACAGATCATTCAGGCGCAGATGGATCTCGAGGAGAAGATCCGTCGGGCCGATTGGGTCGTGTGGACTGATTGTTCGCCACAAATTACCGCTCAACAAGTTAATCTGATATCTCAAGAGGTCATTGAACGATATGGAGGAGCCAGGCGCTGAACCGACTGTGTTGCCAGGTTCAGAATATTTTAGTGAAAACGGAACTGTTCTTGAATTAGACAGGCTCCATCGACTTACCCATCCCGTCCTGCTCGAGTTGACCCGCCAATTCAACCTACGCGTCTCGCACGAGCGTACCCGGCATCAGTTGATTTTTGATCTTCTTAAGGCCTACTCAAACCGCGGAATCCAGCTGGTCGGCGAAGGGATGCTCGAAATAGCGAATGAGAGCTACGGATTCCTTCGTTGGGAACGTTACAATTTCACGCCGTGTCCGGAGGATGTTTATGTGCCGGCGGCGATCCTGAAAAAATGGGGAATTCGTCCCGGAAATAAAGTCCGGGGTTACATCAGGGGGCCGAAGGAAAAGGAAAAGTTTATGGCCATGGAGCAGGTCATAAGCATCGAAGGTATACCTTTGGAGTCCTGGAGCGAGCCAAAGCTTTTCGATCAATTGACGGCGCTTTTTCCGGACAAGCGCATCCTGCTCGAGAACTCCAGGACCCGAAGTGTAAGCGCGCGGGCGGTTGATTTGATTGCGCCCTTGGGACGCGGGCAGCGGGGATTGATCGTCGCAGCGCCCCGCACCGGAAAAACGATTTTGATTGAAGGATATTGCGCTCGCGATCCGCGCGAATTCGCCCGACGTTCACCTGATCCTTTTGCTGGTGGACGAACGGCCGGAGGAGGTCACGGATCTTGGGCAATGTCTGGATTGCGAAATTTTTAGCTCTACGTTTGACGAAAGTCCGACGCGCCACGTTCAGGTAGCGGAACTAGTCAGTGAGCGGGCAAAACGTCTCGTGGAACTCAGGAAAGATGTCGTCATCCTTCTCGACAGCATCACCCGGCTGGCGCGAGGTTATAACGCGCTTCAGCCCGGGAAAGGCCGGATAATGTCCGGCGGCGTAGAGGCCAAGGCTCTGCTGAAGCCCAAGCGTTTCTTCGGGGCCGCCCGGAACTGTGAGGAAGGAGGTAGCCTGACCATTTTAGCAACTGCCCTCGTCGATACCGAGAGTCGCATGGACGAAGTCATTTTCGAGGAATTCAAAGGAACCGGTAATATGGAGCTGCATTTGGATCGCGACGTTAGTCGAGAAGAGCATCTATCCGGCGATTCATATTCTGAAGTCAGGAACCCGGCGCGATGATTTGCTGTATCATCCGGACGAATTCGAGCGTGTCACGCTGCTCCGCAAAAAGCTCGCGCAATTGCCGGCCCTCGAGGCCATGGAAGTACTTTTGAATACATTGAAGGCAACTAGAACCAACGCGGAACTCCTTTTGACGGCACTCCGCTAGACCATGCCAAACCCGGATTTGCTGATCATCACCAAAAACGAGGCGCTGGATGATTGGTGTGGTACGCTCGAGAAAGTTCGATCCGATTGCCCTCGACACGGAAGGGGACAGCCTTCACTGCTATTTCGAAAAGCTTTGCCTGATTCAGATAGGCTTGCCTGGACAAGAATGTGTTGATCGATCCTCTTGTAGCCGATCGATTTTTCCCGCTTTAACGCCATTCTTGCCGGGAAGAGGATTGTTTTGCACGGCTGCGATTACGATCTGCGTATGCTGCGGCGCGGAACAAAGTTTACCCCGGGTGAGGTTTTCGACACTTATCTTGGCGCGAGGCTGGTCGGCTTAAAGGAAGTGGGTCTGGCGTCTCTGGTGAAAGAGTTTTTCAACATTGAGCTGCCAAAATCCTCGCAAAAAGCAAACTGGGCTCTGCGGCCGCTCACGCCAGACGATGATTGAGTACGCGATCAATGACACCCTTTACCTGATCGAACTGGCAGAACGTCTCTCTGAGGAGTTGCATGCCAAGGGCCGATGGGAATGGTTTCGGGAAAGCTGTCAAAAGGCTGTTCTGGCTGCCGGTGAGGATAGAGAGAAAGATCCGGAGCGAGTTTGGAAGGTTCCGGGAAGCAATTCGCTTCGTGGAAAGGCTCTCGCGGTTTTGCGCGTTTTGTGGTACTGGCGAGATGCCGAAGCACAAAAGGCAGATCGCCCGAGTTTCCAAGATATACGGAACGAAGAGCTCATCGAGCTCGCGAAACTGGCCGAAGAGGGCAGTCCCCGTATCCCGCAGGGTGTCCAGGGTTCAAGGCGCAAGCGTTTGCATTCCGTTCTGCAGCAGGCGATGGAGCTACCCGAATCGGAATGGCCCCAGCGCGTTCCGCCGGTTCGAATTCGGGCGACCGGCGAGCAGGATCAACGCTTGGAGCAGCTGAAAAATCGGCGGGATCGCGTTGCTGAGGGTCTGCAGCTCGACCCAGGCGTCGTTGCTCCGAGGCAGGCGCTGGAGAGGATCTCTCGAGAACCGGAAACGGCCGGCGCGGTCCTCATGCGTTGGCAGAGGCAGCTCTTGGGGTTGTAGATCGCCGTTTCGGCCAAATTTTCATTTGGCAATTTCGGTCCCTTGAGGTAGCGATACGGCTTACCCGATTCAATGAAACCGTTCTACAGCATCTGTTTTCTCGCTCCCGACTTCGGTTTTGTTGGGTACTTTTCGCTTTACTGGCGCTTTAACTGAGCCTCTGAGCTTTCCCTCCTCGAGTTGTCTCCGCCGGTCAGATCGTAAATTTTCGGCTTCCTATGCAGAATACTTTCCCTCCAACCTTAGAAAAAGAAGGCCGGATTTTCGGTGTGTCGCGACACCGGGATGAACTTGATCCGGAGAAAATGAATTGCGGCGGGAACATTCAGCATTTAACACCCAGTCATTAACAATGATCATTGTTACCCGTCCCGATGCGACTGAGGAACAGATCGATCACATCGTCGGTCGAATCAGTTCCTGGGGTCTGAAAGCAGAGGTTAGCCGTGGCGAAATGCGTGTCGTCATCGGCGTAATCGGACCCGAGGATAAAATCCGGGAAAAGCCGCTCGGCGCCTTTCCGGGCGTAGAATCAGTAACTCCCGTGCTCAAACCGTATAAACTCGTATCTTACGAATTCCGGGGGAGATGTTCTCACATCCAGGTGGGGAATGTGACGGTAGGGGCGAAAGAGGTCGTTGTGATCGCGGGACCATGCTCGGTTGAAAGCGAGGATCAGATTACTTCGATCGCAAAAGAAGTCCGCAAGGCTGGGGCCAAAATCTTGCGCGGGGGTGCTTTCAAGCCGAGGACGTCGCCGTACAGTTTCCAGGGCCTCGGCAAACTAGGGCTCCAGTTCCTCGCGGAAGCCCGACAGGCAACGGGAATGCCCATTATTACCGAGGTGATGGACACCAAGGACCTTGAGTTGGTCTGCGAATACGCTGATTGTCTGCAAGTTGGAGCGCGTAACATGCAGAATTTCTCTCTTCTGCGGGAAGTGGGGCGAACGAACCTCCCCGTAATGCTCAAGCGAGGGATGGCAGCCACGATCAAGGACCTGCTCATGAGCGCAGAATACATTTTGAGCGAAGGGAATTTCAACGTATTACTTTGCGAGCGCGGCATACGCACCTTCGAGAGCATGACTCGCAACACGTTGGATCTAAATGCGGTTCCGGTGCTCAAATCTGAAACCCATTTACCCGTTGTCGTAGATCCGACGCACGGGATCGGGGTTCGCGAATTTGTGCCGGCCATGGCAATTGCGGCCGTCGCAGCGGGAGCGGACTCGATCATGGTTGAAGTACACAATGCTCCGGAGCAGGCCAAGAGCGATGGTGAGCAAGCGCTGCTCCCGGCTGATTTTGCGGATCTCGTGGCACGGGTTCGAAGTGTTGCCGTTGCCGTTGGACGTGAACTCTGAGGAGCTGTTGAGACAACTACCGATCTTCTTTCTTTTGATGCTCTTGCAGGCGGGCTCTGCCGTAGCAGGGAGTTCCAGCTCTGCTTTTGAACGCGCCGCGACGGCCTTCAACCAGGGGAAGTTCGCAGACGCCGAGAGGCAATTAGACGCCGCAGAAAAGGTGAACTCGAAAAGGCCCGAGATTCCAAACCTGCGTGGGGCGATTTTCACCAAACAAAAGCGATACGACGAAGCCGCTCAACAGTTTAACCAGGCGCTTGCGCTGGACCCAAAGTTTTTGCCGGCAAAGCTTAATCTTGCCGAAGTTGATTTGTTGCAAGGGAAATACTCCGACGCGACTCAACTGTACCTGGAACTGCAACAGCTCGATCCAGACTCCGAGCTATTGGAATTCAAGCTTACGCTTTGTGCGTTACTTGGCGGAGATGAGAGCAGGGCGGCCGCGATCGTTGATGTCATGAAGTTTCCCGGCAAAACGCCAGCATATTATTATGCTCGCGCTGCCATCGCTCTGAAACGGGGCCAAAAAGAGACGGCGCGAAAATATTTGGAAAATGTCAAAAAATATTACTCCGAAGGCCAATGCGCCTATTTTGCTCGATCGCTAAAGGAGGTTGATTTTACCGGTCACGAAGCCGGCTCGAGGCGGTCACGACGCCGGGCTCCGACAACCGCAATGAAAAAGATGCGAACCAAAGAGCGACTCCAATGTATTATTCAACGGCTGCGAGAAGTTTATCCAAGCGCGCATTGTGAATTGGACTTCGAGTCGCCTTTTCAGCTTCTGGTTGCCACAATTCTTTCCGCTCAATGCACGGACAAGCGGGTAAATATAGTGACGCGAGACCTATTCCGGAAATACCGAAATGCCCATGAACTAGCCGAAGTCAACCAAAGCGAGCTTGAGCAGGCGATTAAATCGACCGGGTTTTATCGGAACAAGGCGAAGAATCTTCGCGCGATGGCAAAGGACCTGATGGAGAAATATGGTGGAGAAGTTCCGAGTACAATGGCGGAATTGACGCAATTGGCCGGAGTTGGTCGGAAGACGGCCAATGTGGTGCTCGGGAATGCATTTTCGATTGAAGAAGGGATTGTCGTTGATACGCATGTCGCTCGATTGTCCAAACGCTTCAAAATTACGGCAAAGAACGAGCCCGAAAAAATTGAGGCAGATCTCATGCGACTGGTACCTCGGACGCAGTGGACAAACTTCAGCCACTGGTTGATCTGGCATGGACGGCGAAGATGCTATGCCCGGAATCCGGATTGTCCGAACTGCGAACTTGGCCCAATCTGCCCTAGCTTCGGGAAATTTGCCAAAGTGCCACTTTCCAAGGCAATGCCAGCCCGCTCGAAAAAAGCTATTGCTTAGAATTATCACACAGAGGAAGCTTTTGCCGGGCGCGCAATCCAGTGCGGTCGGAAAGTTTCCTCTGTGTGATTATTCTCTATGAGTTCAAAACCCCTCGAAGGAAAGGTTGGAGTTGTATTCGGCGTTGCGAACAAGCGCAGTATAGCTTGGGCGATCGCCCAAGCCTGGGCGGTCGCCGGCGCGAAGCTAATTTTCAATTATCAGGGCGAGCGCTTGAAAGAAAACGTTGAGGATCTGGTCTCGACTTTCGGGTCGGACATTCCTCTGTACAGTTGCGATGTTACCAGCGATTCGGAGATCTCCGATTTTTTTCGGCTTGTTCGCAATCACACCGACCGGATTGACCTCATGTTACACTCGGTCGCTTTTGCGCCGAAGGAAGCTCTGGAAGGGGACTTTCTCAGCACCTCGCGTGAAGCCTTTCTCTTAGCTCACAACATTAGTGCGTACTCTCTGGTTGGGCTTGCCAGGGAGGCTTCATCATTGATGACGAACGGAGGGAGTATCATTGCGATGACCTATTACGGCTCTGAAAAAGTGGTCCCGCACTACAACGTCATGGGTGTTGCGAAAGCTAGTCTCGAAGCCACAACGCGGTATCTCGCGTATGATCTTGGACCGAGAAAAATTCGCGTGAACTGCATCAGTGCAGGACCGGTGCAGACGCTTTCCGCCCGTGGAATATCGGGTTTTACTACCATGTTAAAGCACTATCAGGAACATGCGCCTCTTAAACGAAGTTGCGATCCGGCTGAACTCGGGCAGACCGGAGTCTTTTTGGCCAGTGACGGTGCATCCGCAATTACCGGTCAAGTCATCTACGTCGATGGCGGATACCAGATCATGGGGATGTAGTGGGAGAAGTTTTGCGTTTTGGGTTTTGATTCGGCTGTAGAAGGCTAGTCAAAACCCGAAAGCTATGGACCTTTTTCTTGAGATTGTCTCGCTACTCGGACCGGATGTTGCTTTCCGGGATCCGGCCAAGCTAGAGGAAAACAGTCACGATAAGTGGTTTGCCAGTCATTGGCCCGACGTTGTCGTCGAACCAACTTGTACTGAACAGATTTCACGCCTGCTGCGTTTCGCGAGCCAAAGGCAGATTCCAGTCACCGCACGGGGAGCCGGATACGGTTATGTAGGGGGGTGCGTTCCCGTAAGAGGCGGGATAGCCCTTTCTTTGGCCAGGATGGACCGCATCAAAGAGATCGCGACCGCGGACGGTGTGGCGGTGGTCGAGCCGGGAGTCATTACGGGCGATCTGCAGCGCGAGGTGAAGAATAATCGGCTCTTTTATCCGCCGGATCCGGCGAGCCTTAAGAATAGCTCGATCGGCGGTAACATTGCGACCAATGCCGGCGGCCCGCGCTGCTTGAAATACGGAGCGACTCGCCATTACGTCCTGGGCCTTGAGGTCGTCTTGGCCAGTGGCACTGTCGTCCGAGTCGGCGGACGGACTCATAAGAACAAAACCGGATTCGATCTCATCGGGCTCTTCGTCGGGTCCGAAGGGATGCTTGGGATTGTCACTGAAGCCACGCTCCGCCTGCTACCCTTTCCGCCAGCGCGTGGTTCCATTTCCTCAAGCTTTCGCTCGATTGAAGACGCGGCGACGGCTGTTCAGGAGATCTTGCTAAGAGGTTACTTGCCTTCGGCGCTGGAGATTGCAGACGGCTTTACCCTGGAGGCTGCTCGCCGGCATTTAGGGCACCGTATCGTACCGGACGGCGAAGCGCATCTCCTGATCGACCTAGACGGACAGGAGACGTCGGTGCAGTCCGAAATCGAAACACTTTCGCACCTGGTAAAGTCGCTCGGCGCGTTGACTCTCGAATGTGCGTATGGAGAAGGACCCTGTGAGAAGCTCTGGGATCTGAGGCGGGGCTTTTCTGAATCTCTAAAGGCGACCGGATTAACCAAGCTAAACGAAGACGTTGCTGTCCCGAGGGGGAAATTGGTCGAGCTAATCCGGTTTGCGGGAGATCTGCGGGAAAAGTATGGTTTTCCCGTGGCCTGTTTTGGACACGCCGGCGATGGAAATATCCACGCAAATGTCATGGTAGCGGACGCCAAAAATCCGGAAGTTAGCCAGAAGACGGAGCAAGCTCTGGATGACCTGTTTCAATATGTGATCGCAGCGGGTGGAGCGATCACCGGCGAGCACGGAATCGGATTGGCCAAGAAGCGCTGGTGGTCCCAAGCGGTTTCGAGGGAATCAATCGAATTGCACCAGACCGTCAAGCGAGCACTGGATCCAGACGGAATTTTGAATCCGGGGAAATTCCTGTGAATACGGAAAGCGCTGCCATCATTCGGTAGGCGGGGCCGGTGTCTCGTCGGGAGACTTCTTTCGTCGTGGGCGCCTGGCGGTCAGTGGCTTTGTCTCAACTTCAGGTTCCGACGATGCCAAGTCCGAGATTTCTTGCTGCGCTTGCGCGGGCTTGATTTCCCAAATCTTCGCCTTCAACGCGGAGAGAGCTGCGGCTGTTTCCGCCTGTTTCTTGCTCGAGCCATCACCAGAGCCGAGCTCAAGGCCGTCCCAGATCACTTTTGCAACAAACAATTTTTGATGCTCCGGACCGGTTTGGGAGACTATTTCGTAGACGGGGCTTTTTGGTGAGATCGCTTGGAGAATTTCCTGAAGCTGCCCTTTCGGATTGACCTCAAGAGGTTGATGGGTGAGCCGTTGAATATCCTGCAGGGCCTCGTCCAGGACAAAACGCTGGACCACCTCGATATTGCTATCGAGATACATCGCGCCGACGAGAGCTTCGAACGCGTCGGCGAGAATGGAGGCACGTTGACGTCCGCCGCTTGCTTCTTCGCCTCGTCCCATCATTAAGTAGGTGCCCAATCCGATACTGATGGCGTGAACTTTCAAACCTTCGCGGGAAACGAGTCGTGAGCGCAATTTTGTCAATTGTCCTTCGCTAAAATGAGGGAACAAGCGGAAAAGATGTTCCGTAAAGATGACTTGGAGAACCGCGTCACCGAGAAACTCGAGACGTTGATTGTCGAAATGATGTCGTTGCGTCTCGTGGCCGAGGCTCGGATGGGTCAAAGCCTCGGCCAGGAGAAGCGAATTTCGGAATTTGTATCCGATTCGTTGTTCTAGGGGGTTCATCAATGAGTTGTCCTGGAATCCTGTCACGGTACAAGAAAGAACAATGACTCGATGCTCCGTGCATGAGTAGACCGCCTAGAAACCTCAACTGCAGCCTTCTGTCAACCGATCATGCGACGGTTTCCAGTTTTGCCGCCGCCGGCTCCCTGAAACCGAAGAGGTGCCTTTCTTTGATAGTTGCCGCAGCTCTCTCGGGCACCATTCGTTCCCATCCGTGCTCTCCGGTTTGGATCTTGTTAAGGACGTCTCGGGAAAAGATATCCATAATGGAAGCGTCATATCCCACGATCGCGGCAATATAATGATTTTCCAGTAGATGCGCGTACAGGTTCCGGAGATTCATCTCGACCTGGAGGTTGAGTGCATTGATCCAGACGTCGGTAGTAAGGGGGTGTAGAGATGTGCCGGGGAGAGGGATCGGGCAAGCGCTTGGGTTGGTCAGCACAGTACCGGTCGTAGGCGGTCTTCCGCATTGGGTAGATGTATAGCTTGATCAAGTTCTTAAATAACCGCCCGAAGGATTCGAGGATCCCGCCGTCGAGATTTTCGTAATATTTCTCATTGAATACCTCGAGTAAGTTGTTGATGCCCATGGCGACTCCAACCATTTGCTTCGTATAGCGGCGGAAATAAGAAGTAAGTCGGTAGAACTCGAGGTAATTTGAAATGAGCACATTATTTCCGATCGCAGCGAGAGTGTCGACCCGGTCCAGAAAGTCTTTGTGATCGATATTTCCGGAAGAGAGCAGGTTGTGCATTGTGATCTCCATCAAGACCACCACGTCCACTCCTTTGAGAGCGGGTTCCTGGAGAAACTGGGCCAACGCACACCGCATCATATCTTCGTTGACCAACGTGACAGGTCGGAAACTCCCGCGTTCGACGAGGATCGCCTTTTTGTGAAGCACCTCTGAGGGCTGCAGAACTTCTCCGTTCGGACCGAACATGACGGCATTCGTCAGTCCGTATTCGACCAGCTTTAAACTCATCAAACGATTGTCGACGTTGCAGAAGAGCGGCCCGGAGAAATTGATCATGTCCACTTCGATCCGGTCTACGCCCAGATTGTCGGCCAGCGACATGATGAACCGATCCTGGTCGTTGATGTAATAAAACGCACCGTAGACCAGGTTGACGCCGATGATCCCTAATGCTTGTTGCTGAAGGATATTCTCCTTATCGAGCATCCTGACGTGCAGAATAACGTCACTTGGCGGCGTATTCCGCTCCGCTTGGAACCTGACTCCCATCCAGCCGTGGGCCTCGTTGGTTCCCTTGAAGCTTTTGGCCGCGACAGTGTCGGAGAAGACAAAGAATTCCGTTCGCTCGCCACGCGCCTCCTTCAGCCGTTCCAGGAGCAAATTGTACTCATGGTCAAGCATGAGTCCCAACCGCTCTTTGGAGACGTAACGGGCCGTTTTGCCGTAGATCTCGTCGCTGAATTTCATGTCGTAGGCAGAGATAGACTTTGCGACCGTGCCTGCTGCTCCACCTGCTTGGAAGAAGTGTCGAGCGACTTCCTGGCCGGCGCCGATCTCAGCGAACGTGCCGTACTTTTCCTGGTCGAGGTTAATCGTCAGGGCTTTGCGATTAGTCGTTAAGAGTTCGGATGATTCCATAGCTGGCTTTAAGCACTCTAACCCACGGAAGTCACTAAGGACAAGAAGAGTGTCAGCGGTGAGAAATCGAGAAATCAAGAGGAAGTTGGCCGCAGCGGCGGCATGAATTGCAGTGCGCGGAGCACGTACTTTGCCTCCCGAACTCCTGTGATTTCTCGGATTGTTGAGTTCTTGACTTCGCCTTTCCCCACTTAGTAATATCCGTTGAGTGCTTGTTTTTCCGGTTTCAGAAAGAAAGGTGAGAGCATTGCGGGAGCGGCTTAACGCCCTTCGATGTTCAGAAAAAGACATCGAGGAGAGTTTCTTTCGGCGCTCCGGCGTCGAATTGCGTCATCGACCGACCGGAGTCCGGATCCGCTGCTCTGAGCAAAATTGCCAGGCTTTGAACAGGTTTCTCGCACGTCGAAATTTGGCCGATGAACTCGAGGCGCGTCTCCAGCCAGAAAACTCGTCATGAGGTTAAGGCTGAGCGAATCAGGGCGGCCAAAGGCAGGCTGAAACGTCCCACGGTGGCGAATCACCTTGAGCAGTTCGCGTTACGCCCGCTGGCCCCGGCGGGTCAATTGGCACCTAAAGAACTTGGTAGATTGTTGGCCCAACTCGAATACTTCGGACGGGAAGGATCTCGTTAGCTTCCTCCCGATGCAAGTCTTCGCAACTCGTCGGTCTCGGTTTCGCTAAATCATTGCGCTTTTGAGCGTCTGAGCCTGTTTGAGAGCCGGCGAAAGCTTTGAGACTTTCTGTCGCATCACCTTACCGGCCTTAAACTTCACGGTTGCTCGCGGCGGGATCTTAAAACTGCTCCCTGGTTGATTTGGATTTCGGCCAACCCGCTCCTTAGTCAGTCGAACCTCAAATATCCCAAAATTCCGTAGCTCAACATCCTCTCCGCGCGCCAAGCTATCAGTGATCAAATCGAGTGTTTTCTGGACTACCTCGAATACTTGATGTTGAACGAGGCCGGTGTCGTTACTGATCTTTACGACAATGTCCCGTTTTGTCAGGTTAGCCATCAAGACTCCTTTCAAAGATCCGTTTTTTTCTGGCACTAAGGGTGGCCTACTTCCGTCAGCGACGGTGCAGCAAACGCCCGACGCTGAGACTTTTCCGCACTATCGGCGAGAATGCGACCGAGGCAAGGACTTAGTGGACAATATCGGCGGACGGCTGCACTAAGAAGCCTTCGCATTCTCGCCAAGCACTTCGGCGGAGGTCCGAAAATGCATCTTGGCAATAGTCCGCAAAGCGTCGCGGCCAACCTTTTCCACGACGGCTCGGCCGGCGGATTTGACGGCCCCTGAAACCCCTTTCGGAAGCATTATTCCCAGCTGTTTTCCTCGCGTATCCAACCATCGGACAAATTTGTCTCGCGCAAGGATTGATGCGGCCGCGACGGCGATATCCGATTCTGCTTTGGTGCGTTGATCGATCTGGATTTGTCTTCCTTGTTTCAGAAGCGCTTTTTGGATCACCCGTTCGTTCGCGAACTTGTCGGAAATGATCTTTTGCAGTTCGGCTTCTGGGTCAGGAGATTCTCTATGACCCGGGCGTGTCCCCATGCTAACAGATCATTGAGGTTGGCGAATTTTTCGTAGAGCGAGTTATATTTCTCGGGTCCAATCAGGACAATATTGGCCGCCTAGACCCGGGATTTTCAGAATTCCATCTGCGAGCTGCCGGATTCTCTTGTCGGACCCGATTTTCTTGCTGTCCGTTACGCCCAGAGAAATCAGATGACGTGCGATTTCGCGTTCGACATAAACGCCCGCGATGACAAGTGGGCCGAAGAAATCTCCTTTCCCGCTTTCGTCGATGCCGAAATGCGGTTCGAACATCTCGGGTTGGAGCACCTCCTCATACCCGACTCGAGCCTCTTTCAAGATTTCCGGCTCGAGGTAAAACCGGACAAACTCTTCGGTGTCTTTCCCTTGCAGGACTACTTTTGGTCCTTTTTCGTAAACGGCGACCGATAGTTTCGCTTTTTGCGCGAAGAAGATCGTGTAAGGTCGATCGGCAAATTCAAAGCCTTGGTCTTTCAGGAGGATTTTAAGGGCTTCCGCTTGCGGAGGTGTGATGGCTATCGTGTAGGAGTTCACCGGTGCGAAAGGATGAAACAGAATCTCGTTGAAAGCACGGAGTTTCGCACGGCGTTGGTCGCCTGGTTTAGACGTGAGGGCCGTAAATTGCCGTGGCGCGCGACCTCGGATCCGTATGCGATCCTCGTCTCGGAACTGATGCTCCAACAGACGCAGGTGACAACGGTCCTGAGTCTGTTATCAGCGCTGGTTTGAGAGATTCCCAACGATCCAGAAACTGGCCGACGCGGACGAATCCGAGGTTCTTCACGCCTGGCAAGGTCTCGGGTATTACAATCGGGCCCGGAATCTTCACAGATGCGCAAAGATTATTGTGACTGACTTGAACGGACGGTTTCCCTCTTCGGTTGGCAAGTTGTTGAAGTTACCAGGGATCGGAAGATACACGGCCGGTGCGATCGTATCTTTTGCCTTCGACCGGCCCGCTCCAATAGTGGATGGAAATATTGCGCGAGCCGTGAGCCGGCTCTTGAACTTGCAGGAGCCGGTGGATCAATCCCGCGGAAGTCAGATCATTTGGGATTCGGCCTTTCGATACGTTCAGGGAAACAACCCGCGACTTTTGAATTCTGCGTTAATGGAGCTCGGAGCGATGATTTGTCTGCCCCGAAAACCGCTTTGTGTTCGCTGCCCGGTGCGTTCCTTTTGCCAAGCCAGGGATCCTGAGTCTCTCCCGAGAAAAAGAGAGCGGCCAAAAATCGAGAGAAAAACTGAATCTCATTTTTTTGCGTTGAAAGATGGATGCATTTTGTTGCAACAGAATCCGGGAAGACGCTGGCAAGGTCTATGGACTTTGCCGTCCATGCCTCCCGGTCTCGATGCGACCGGATCCAATGATGCGCAGAGCCGCTTTTCTGAGCTTGAGCTATCCGATCACGCGATTCCTGGTACGCCTGGATGTTTTTCTGGAGATCCGCCGGATACGGTTGCAGAGGGGCAGGCATGGCAGGGATTGGAGTCGATGGGCTGTCTTCCGATGCCGTCGCCGCACCGCCGGGCCGTGCGAATGGCGCTACAGAAGAGCGGACTGATTTTCCCTTGATTCCCCCGGCACGAAGCAGCGATGGTCCTCTCAACCCCTATGAATGCTACAGTGGAGATCAATCAGATGCCAGATATTCGCGGCCATTTTGGACTCTACGGCGGCGTGTTCGCTCCGGAAACTTTAATGCCTGCGATTCAGGAGCTTACCGAAGAGTACGAAGAGGCTCGGAAGGATCCAACTTTCAAACTCGAGCTAGATCACCTCCTAAGCTCGTTCTGTGGGCGTCCGACTCCGCTTTACTTTGCCGAGCGACTGACCGAAAGGCTCCGCGGGCCTCGAATTTATCTAAAGAGAGAGGACCTATTACATACCGGCGCTCACAAAATAAATAATGCGATGGGCCAGATTCTGCTCGCCAGGCGGATGGGCAAGACCCGGGTCATTGCGGAAACTGGAGCGGGCCAGCATGGTGTTGCGACAGCGACGGTAGCGGCGCGGTTTGGTTTTGAATGCGTCATTTACATGGGGAAGGTGGATATGGAAAGTCAGGCGCTCAACGTCGCGCGAATGGAATTTCTCGGCGCCAAAGTCGTCCCGGTTACGGCAGGCCAGGCGACCTTGAAAGAAGCGATCAACGAGGCGATGCGCGATTGGGTCACAAATGTTCGTTCGACCCATTACCTACTTGGGACTGCCTACGGTCCCCATCCGTATCCGATGATGGTCCGTGATTTTCACCGGGTCATTGGGGAGGAAGCGAGGCGACAGATCCTTGAGCAGGAAGACCGGTTGCCGGATTTGCTTGTGGCATGTGTCGGAGGCGGAAGCAACGCGATCGGTCTGTTCTACCCGTTTCTGCGCGACGCTGGAGTCCGAATGGTCGGCGTAGAGGCTGGCGGTCGGGGAATTCGTCCCGGCGATCATGCGGCGCGCTTTCAGGCCGGTAAGGCTTGGGATATTGCAAGGCACCAAAACCTGGCTGCTCGCCGACGACGATGGACAGATTCAATTGACTCATTCTGTTTCCGCGGGTCTGGATTATGCCGCGGTCGGTCCTGAGCATAGTTATCTTCGCGACTCAGGCAGAGTGGAGTACGACTACGCCACCGACGATGTCGGTTCTGGAGGCATTTCTCGAGTTATCGAAGACGGAGGGCATTATTCCCGCGCTCGAGTCGACTCATGCCGTTGCCTATGTGATTAAACACGCGCGAGAAATGTCTCGTGACCAGATCGTCATGATCAACCTGTCCGGCCGCGGAGATAAGGACGTGCAGCAAGTGGCCCAGTTTATTGCTGCTCAGGGCGAGCCGGGATCTGTGGCGGATGAAATTCCGCGGGGGAGTAGACTCATTCGTCCAGGATGCGACTCCAACCGGTTGTCTGTGATTGAGATTCCAACAGAAGTTCCGGTCATGGCGTTGTCGAATGCGGTGCTTTTTCCCCATTCATTGTTGCCTTTGCACATCTTCGAGCCGCGCTATCGCGATCTGTTGGCGCATTGCCTTGATGGAGATCGGATGTTTTCTATTGCGTTGATGAGGAGGGGAATCGATGAGGCCAGCGGGCTTGAGGATCTTTGCCCGGTTGCTGGCGTCGGACTGATACGTGCCTGTGTGGGAAATGAGAATGGCACTTCCAATCTCGTGCTTCAGGGATTGGCGCGTGTCCGTCTCGTCCACTTGACGCAAGAAGAACTCGTTTCGGGTAGCGAGGATAGAGCTCGTCAAATCGATTCCCGGAAACCTCGTCGAGGCCGACGCGCTGAGCGAGAAGGTGAAAGAGTTTTGTACGCGGATCGAACAAATCGGCGTTCCGCTGCCTCCGAATCTCATGGATCATTTGAAGCAGATTGATTCTCCCGAAATACTCTCCGACGTTGTGGCAGCAGCGTTTGTGGGCGAGCCATTCCAGCGGCAGAAGCTCATGGAAGCGTACGAAGTCTGCGAACGGCTGCGATTGTTGATCCAGTTTTTGAGAAGTCAGGTGCGAGAAAACTGACGGTAAGAACCTGGTACCGAATGCCCCCAACCTTATTTCGATTGTCAATCGAACATGAATGAATTAATGCTCATTCATCAATTTGCCTATGATTCGTTACCTCATCCTCCTGGCTCCGACCGCTCTTTGTCGTGGCGTTTGTTTCCTGTCAAACAACTGGCGGACCGAAAACGGCCGGTGCAGGGAATCGCTATGGCTACGGTGCGTCCCCAAGCCCAAGGCCGTCCCCGGTAAGCACAGTGCCTAAACATACCGCAGAGGCGGCTCCTGAGGAATCTCCACCCCCGGAAGCATTTCCTACTCCGTCCCCGACTCCGCCTGCGCAGCCCGAGAACTATCCTGTGGCAACTAAGGTCCAAGGTAAGTCCGGCCGCGTGATCAGCCCCTACGCACCAAACGCGGGTGAAGTTGACGTGGAAGGATATCCGCCCGGCGCGGAGGTGAAGGATCCCGTACACAGGGAAAATCTTTCTCGTGCCTTAATTTTCGAGAGTTGAAAAAACTCAGTTTCAGCGGGACGTGCGATTGAGCGCGTCCCGTTTTTTGCTTTCGCGTCCTATGGAAGCGCGCAGTTTGGGTATTGTGGGTGTCGGTCTGATCGGCGGTTCCATCGCGCTTGCCGCATTGCGTGCCGGATATGGAGTCTATCTGTACGATCGATTTGCTCTCGGCAAGCTGGCTGGAGCGAGATTTGAGCCGGCAGTGGTTGTCGGTGACCTTGAAGAGCTCGCTTCGCATAGCCGGCTAATTATTTTGGCGACGCCGATTGCGGCGCTTGCTGAGGTTGGTCGCGGTTCTGGGCGAACTCGTGAGATCCGGTCAGGTAGTTTCCGATGTGGCGAGCGTAAAGGAACCGGTTACAAAAGTCATCGCGAGGGCCTTGCGAAATCGATGTGACTATGTGCCTGCGCACCCCATGGCGGGATCGGAAAAGTCTGGTGCAGAGGCTGCGCGCGCCGATTTATTCGCCGGCGCGGTGACTCTGGTGTGTCCTGAGTTGGCCGAGGACGCGGCCAGCGTACAGTTGGTAAAGGCTTTTTGGGAAGAGTTAGGCACGCGAGTCGTTATGGCGAGTGTTCCAGCGCACGACCAGATGGTTGCCGCAATGAGTCATCTCCCCCATCTGGTTGCTGCTCTGCTGGTCAGACACGTTGCGTCAACGAATATCGCTGCACTTGATCTGTGCGGTCCCGGGTTTCGTGATTCGACACGAATTGCGTCGGGTGCGCCCGAGCTATGGGCCGATATCCTGTTATCGAATTCCGATGCCGTCAGGCAGCATCTCACGGCGTTCAAAGACCTGTTGGAAGAGGCCCTGGGGCTGTTGACTGAGAAAGACGCGAAAAAATTGCAAGCTTTGCTCGACGACGCGAAGCAGAATCGCGATAGGTTATCGCCATAATAGTTTATGTCCGAATTACTGGTTTTCAGGGCGCCCAAGATCGAGGCAGAAATTCGAGTTCCAGGTGATAAGAGCATGTCACATCGCGCGGTGTTGCTCGCGGCCATTTCCAATGGCACTTGCGTCATTCGCGGTTTCCTTCCGAGTCAGGATTGCCAGTGCACGGTTAACGCGATGCGAGAGTTTGGGATCGCGATAGACCAGCCGGATGAAACGACATTGATGGTCCACGGACAGCGAGGAAGTTTTCAACCCCCAAAACGCGCGATCGATTGCGGCAATTCGGGAACGTTGATGCGGTTGCTTTCCGGTCTCGCTTCGGCGCAGACTTTTGAAACGAAGTTGATCGGTGATGCTTCACTCTCTTCGAGGCCAATGCGTCGAGTCATCGAGCCGCTCAGCCAAATGGGCGCTTCGATTAGAGCGACCGAGCCGAAAGGTACGGCCCCTTTGGTCATTCGCGGCAGTCAATTACGCCCAATTCGTTATGAGCTGCCAGTGGCCAGTGCTCAGGTGAAAAGCGCCATCTTGTTCGCGTCGCTCAAGACGTCGGGTAAGACCATCGTCGTTGAGCCTTCCGCGACGCGCGATCATACCGAGAGGATGATGTCTTATTTTCTCGTCAGATCACAACGAGAGAAGGTGGGCCAAGGTTTCGCTATCTCATTATATGGCGGCCAGATTCCGGAGTCGAGAGACTTCGCGGTTCCCGGCGACATCTCGAGTGCCGCATTTTGGCTGGTGGCAGCCGCCGCGCAGGAAGATTCCAATCTTTTGGTCCGCGATATAGGTTTGAACCAAACCCGGACAGGCATACTGTCGGTGCTTTTGCGCATGGGAGCAAGTGTTCGGGAAGTGGTCGAGGATTGCGATCAGGTTGAGCCGAGAGGCGAGGTTCAGATTCAGGGGGGACGGCTTCGTGGAACCAATATCGGGGGCGACGAAGTGCCGAATGTCATCGATGAGATCCCGATTCTCGCGGTGGCCGGCGCTCTCGCTCAAGGTAAGACCGTAATTCGAGACGCCAAAGAGTTGCGAGTGAAGGAAACGGATCGTCTCACTGCTATTGCGACAAATTTAACGGCGATGGGAGTCGAGGTTGTGGAGTTGGAGGATGGCCTGGAAATATATGGCGGAACTCCGCTTTTGGGAGCGCGCGTGAAAAGCTATGGCGACCATCGAATTGCAATGGCCTTCGCGATTGCCGGGATGTTCGCGGATAGTGAGACGGTAATAGAGGACACGGAATGTATCGCCACTTCCTATCCGGGATTTGAGGAGCAGCTGCAGAGCTTCTTGATCGCCAGACGAGAATCCGCCTACGCCGGTAATAAACCCCGCCGAAGTCTTAGAGAAGAATTGAGCCCGGACATCGACTCCGAATATTCAGTCGTTGCCATCGATGGACCTGCTGCTTCAGGGAAAAGCACCGTCGCTCGCAAGCTCGCCAAACGGCTCGGTTTCTCTTACGTCAATAGCGGAGCGCTCTATCGTGCGGTGGCCTGGTTGGCCAACGAGCATAACATACCGTCTGACGATTGGTCTGCGGTTTGCGCTCAGGTGCGAAAGTCGGTTTTTAGTTTTTCCCTTCAGAACAAGGAGTTGGCTTTTTTGATCGACGGAAATAATCCTCAGACGCATTTGCGCGACGAACGAGTAAATAGAACCGTCTCCGCCATTTCTGCGATCGCCGAGGTCCGCGAATTTCTTGTTGCTCATCTTCGCGAATTTCAAACCTGGGATAACCTGGTCATGGAGGGGCGTGATATAGGTTCCATGGTGTTTCCGGATACACCGTATAAGTTTTATATCGATGCCTCGCTCGAGGTTCGGGCACAACGGAGAGCAGCTCAGGGTCAACGCGATGATCTGTTTTTCAGAGACCGCGCCGATTCTTCGCGGCGCGCCTCTCCCCTTACGATAGCCGAGGACGCGCACGTAATCGACAGTTCATCTTTGACGATCGACGGCGTGGTTGGCGAAATCATCGGACGATTGAAAATTGAACGACTTCCGGAAGCTCTGCGCCTCGACTCATGAAGCCACTTTACTGGTGCGGGTACACACTTTGCAAAACGATCGCTAAGATCGGCTTCCGATACCGGGCATTTGGGCAGGAAAACATCATTGAAGATGGTCCCGCGATCATGGCCGCGAACCACCAGAGTTACCTCGATCCACCACTCGTCGGGATTACTTGCCGTTCCGAACTTTATTTCCTGGCACGGAAAACACTTTTTAAGAACATGCTATTTGGATCCATCCTTTCCGGAGTCAACGCGTTTCCGGTCGATCTCTCGGGAGCGGATCTTACCGCCGTTCGAACGGTCATCAATTTGCTCAAACAAGGACATCGAACGGTTATTTTCCCGGAAGGAACCCGATCCTTGACCGGTGAAATACAGCCGGCTCGGGCCGGGCATCGGCATGATCATTGCCAAAACGCTCGCTCCAGTTGTTCCGATGCGGATTTTCGGATCCTTTCAAGCATGGCCAAAAGGTGGGAAGATCAAGCCATGCCCGGTCACCGTCGTGGTCGGCAAACCGATCAGGTTCAAGAAAGAAGATTTCGATACCAAGAACCGCGAAACTTATCAAAGAATCAGCGAGCAGGTGCTGGCGACCATCGCCGCGATTGAAAATCCCGGATAGTGTGAGGTGATTAACCACGCGATGATTACCTGCGCCTTCGCTGAATCGTAATCCGTTTAATTCGCGCATCATCGCTTGGGCTGAAGGTCATCACGTCCGGATCTTCCTTCAAGGTGTTGTGAACAATCCGCCGGTCGTATGAGTTCATCGGCTCGAGTTTGACTGGACGGCCGGAGATTCGGACGGTCTCGGCAATTTGCCGAACACGTTGTCGCAACTTGTCGTCCCGCATCGCTCGCCAATGGCCGATATCGACCTGAACTCGGCGTGCGTTGCGATCTTGAGCTTGAAGAATGCGGTTAAGAAGAAACTGCAAGTCTTCGAGTGTCTCGCCTTCGTGACCGATCAAAGCTTCGCTTTCCGCCGTAAATACCTGGAGTTGGCGTCCATTCTCAGTCTCGACTCTCCTGAATGTCTGCCACGAAGCCGAGGTAGCCGAGCATCGTATCCAATATCTCCTTGGCTTCCATTTTTTCCGGGGGGTTAGATGATTAAGATTTAGCGATAACTCTTTCTCTTGGCAACTTGAGGACTCTTCGGAACCTTGACCAGCGGGGCATCCGCCTGGTTTCTTGTCAGGTACATCTGGGCGACGAAAAACAGATTCTGGACCGTCCAATACAACGCCAATCCTGACGCATAGTTATAGCAGATGAATAGAAAAATCAGCGGCATGAAAAGAAACATCCGCTGCTGGGCAGGGTCACCGGTCTTTGGTGTAATACTCATCTGCCACAACTGGGTCGCTGCCATCACCAGCGGGAGTATATTAATCGGGATGCCGCCGATGTGGAAAACCGTATCCGGCTGCGATAGATCACGTACCCAAAGGAATGAGCTGTTTCGAAGCTCGATAGACTTGTCAAGCATGCCATAGAATCCGAAAAAGATCGGGATCTGGACTAGCATTGGCAGACATCCGCCGAACGGATTGACGCCATACTCCTTGTATAGCTTCATTGTCTCCTGATTCATCCGCTGAGGATCATCTTTGTACTTCTCGCGCAGCTCGTTCATGATCGGCGAAAGTTTCGCCATTTTGCGCATCGACTTTGTCGCCGCGTTCTGGAGCGGCCAGAGCAGTGACCGGATGATGATGGTCATGATGATGATCGCCAATGCATAGCTCCCAACCCACGCATGCAGCGTATTCATCACGGTCAGCAAGATCTCGCTTACCCATTTCGCCCAGCCAAAATTCATGATGTCGGCCTGGTCGTTGGGGAGCTTAGCCAAACGATTAAACTCCTTTGGCCCTGCATAAATGTTGAAGACGACCGTCTTGGTTTCTCCCGCAGGCAATGCGAAACCTGGAATCTCCATTGCGCCCTGGATCGCCCTGATCGGCGGCAGGCCGTCGTTTGTCGGAAAACTTACAGGAGTGGACCAGACCTGCTTACCGTCGACTTCCTGGGGCGCAAGAATTGTCGCGAAATACTGGTCGCTTACCGCCGCCCAGAGGATCTTGTCTGCGGTCGCGGAGTACACATCTCTCGGTCCGTTCGTTTGGAACATCCCCAGAAGCTTGCCTGGCTCGAAGTAATCGACGGCGATCGAATTAAATTTACCGTCCCGATACCAATCAAACTGGGTCGCGAAACTCCTGTCGGTGCGATGAATCGGTTCTGCGGCCCCTGTGCTGATGAAAAAGCCGGGTGTTTCAAACGTGTTGGAGCCGTTGTTCTTGAAAGTAATCGCGAGTCGGACCTGGTAATCGTCCTGTAAGCCCGCCTGCTTTGAGAGCGTATAGACTTTTTTGATCTCAAGGCCGTCTGTACCGGTGCGTTTAAGTGTCGCAGTTCCCGCGGCGGGATCCGTTGAGAGATCGTAACCGCCATCGTGCCAGCTATTCGGATTCTGAGTGATCGCGCCGATCGCCGGTGTGCGATCCGTGTTGAGCTGCACGAATTGGCCTTCTTCTGCCTTGTGTTTCAGCAGAGAGATCCGTCGCAAGGCCGCCTCTGTTGTTAGAAAAGTGGAGTTCAGCGACATCGCTCTTCAAGCGTCTCGTCTTTCTCGGGCACTTCCGGATGCGTTTGTTCTTCGACCGTCGATTGGGTCATTGCCTTGGATGGAGCTGCTGCGGTTGGTGCCTGAGTAGGTTCAGGTGGAGGCGTGGCCTGCGCAGCCAGAGCCGCCTGTTGCTGCAGGTATTTCACCCGCGCTTCGGCCATCTGGCGTTGCTCCCAATAGATCGATGCGATTAAGCCGATCGGTGGCGAGTGCGATTGCTATCCAAGCTGTGCGATCCATTCTTCGATCCGATCAATAAATTTTTTTGTATTTCGGTTGCCTGGCTGGAACCGGGTCATACCCCGACGTGCCCCAGGGGTGGCAACGGAAAATTCGTTTGATTCCCATCCAGCTCCCGGTTATCCAGCCATGCACTTCGACGGCCTCTATAAAATACTCTGAACAAGTTGGACTGAATCGACAACCCGTTCCGGGACCGCCCGTTAGCGCCGCCAGGAAGGGTGATAGCGTAGCCTTGTACACTTTAAGTAAAATCCGCAGTATGCGAGCCATGTGAGCCAGGCGCTAAAATAGAGGCGCGCTCAGCCAGTCGCAACCAGTCTCGTTCGAGCTCTTCGTAAGCGGCTGCGGCTGACGAAAACCGGGCGATCGTAACGAGCCAGAAGCCCTTTCGGATACGATGTTGGTTCAGTCTGAATATTTCGCGGATTTTTCTTCGAACCTGGTTTCGAGTCACCGCATTGCCCAGACGTCGTGTCGCCACGATCCCAATCCTGGACGGTGCGTCCGTGTCCCGCGCCAATGCTGCCAGCACCAGGTATTTCCGGTCCAGGATTTGCCCGACGCCTTTGACCGAGTTAAACTCGGAGGCACGACTTAACCGCGACGACCGGGGAAACTTAAACCGTATCCGCCCAGGGCGGACCATACCTTCTAAGCCTGAGTATGACGTGCGTATTGCAATTCCACGCCCACGGGAATCAGACGTTTTCGGCCTCGTTGACGCCGCCGGGCCAAAATCGCTCTTCCACCCTTGGTTTTCATCCGGGCACGGAAGCCAAACTGGCGCTTCCGGGTGCGTTTCGAAGGTTGATAGGTTCTTTTCATTTATGTAAATCCTGGAGCACGGGAGTCGGGAAGGTTAATCAGAGGCCGGCAATTGTCAACCGTCGAGGGGAGACCACTGGCTGTACAACTCGACATTGCGCTCCGCGAGAATCTGGGGCAGCGTTCGGCCCGCTATAAAGTCGCAAAATGGAATTACCGGACGGCACAATGGAACTACTGAAACGGGGCGGCTCCCAATTCATCAGCGAAGCCGAACTGAAAAGCAAACTGGAGGAGAGGCGCACTCTTCGGGTTAAACTGGGCGTTGATCCCACGTCGCCGGATTTGCATTTGGGGCATTCTGTCAATCTTTTTAAGCTGCAGACAATTTCAAGATCTGGGCCATCTCGGCGTTTTAATAATCGGCGATTTCACCTCGATGGTAGGCGATCCGAGCGGCAGGTCTTCAACTCGGCCGATGCTGACCCGTGAACAAGTCATGGCCAATGCCGAAACCTACAAGAACCAGGCATTCAAGATTCTCGATCCGGCCCGAACGGAAATTGTGTTTAACAGCGATTGGCTTGGAAAAATGACCTTCCTTGATGTCGTCAATTTGAATAGCCGGGTAACCCTTCAGCAAATGCTGCAGCGCGACGATTTCAAGAGCCAGGCTGGGAGAAGGGCTGCCCATTTTCCTGCACGAACTTCAATACCCGATTATGCAGGGCTGGGATTCGGTTGTGGTCCGCGCAGACGTGGAGTTGGGAGGAACGGATCAGCTCTTTAATATCATGGTTGGCCGCGATTTGCAGAAAGAGCAGGGTCAACCGCAACAAGTCGCATGTCTGCAACCGATTCTTGAAGGTCTCGACGGAGTGCAAAAGATGAGCAAAAGCCTCGACAACTACATCGGGATCAGTGAGGCGCCGAGGGAGATGTTCGGAAAGATGATGAGCATCTCGGACGAATTGATGGCTCGCTATTATCAGATCCTGCTCAGCGAAGAGCAGCCGGCGATCCACCCGATGGAGGCGAAGAAACAGCTGGCATTCAGAATCGTGGAGCAGTTCCATGATCGATCCGCTGCGCAGGCTTCGCTCGAGGATTTCAATCTACGGTTTGCGAAGCGCGATCTGGATGTCGGCAGAACTTCCGAAGGTCCGGGTCGTCGGGCTCGGTGAAGATGTCATTTCGGCCGTCGTTACAGCCTATTCGCAGGGTTTTGGCCTTGTGAAATCCAGGAGTGAAGCTCGCCGGCTCGTCGAGCAGGGAAGTGTCCAATGGCGCGGCGAAAAGGTTACCGATCCGAAGGCGCGCATCAGCTTCACTCCTGGAGAAGTGCTCAAGCTGGATAAGACTCGAGCGGTCCGTTTGATTTGATCGAGGCTCCAGGAAATGCAAGAGTCGGGCTGCTTAGCCGTCCTGCCGCTTCTGTTTGCGTAATGGACTGCGATTACTGGTCAGGCTTTTCTTCGCTGGAAAGCAAATCGTCAACCGATTTCCGCTTGCGGAGGCGCAGCCAATTGTTCCACGTTTTGCGCAGATTGTCCTTCACGGAGATGTATTCCTGGTTCAGGTCGTTCTGTTTCGGAATCTGCTCGAGAATCCCCCGAACGGAAAAGTCGTCGGTTTTCAGAATCGTGTAAGCTGTGCCAATGGCACCATGGTGATGAGCGTCACTGGCGGCGGTCATCGGTAAACCTCTCTCTTCGCATAGTTAAAAGCAGATTGGTTATACCGTTTCAGGGTGGTTGCGGCGTTGAAGACCTCTATGGCGTCGATCGGCAGAGGTGTTAAGGACGTTCTCGCGGATTCCCGCTCGGAAAAGGTCATATGGATGCGGAGGGATGGCTAGTCCGCCGGCTTCGTGCGCCAGGTGGCAGACTTCCAGGGCGGTTCGTCCTTTCAGATTCGGCAGGACAACTCCAATGCAGAGGAGGTGACCTTCCGCAGTGGTCACCTCAACTCCCGGAACAACCAGGAAATCGTCGACCGGTTTTCCATCTTCCCGCATAAGGCCTTTGTCCAGTAGGTAGGTGATCGCGTCGCAGGTATTGTGATCGGTCATCACGAACCCGTTCAGACCCTTCTTGCGAGCTGACTGGATCAGTTGCTCCGGGCTGCTGACCCCGTCGCCAGAAAAGAAAGAATGGCAATGGAGATCAATCTTCAACGGCATGAGGTGGAGATTATAGAGGAATTGAAACGCGCCAACTAAAAATCCCAAGCGGCCTTGCGCTCTCACCGTCGAAAAAGTTCTTCGATGCAATCGGTGGAGATTGTGTTAGACAAATCTTCGGATGGAGAGACCAGCCGATATGTTGAGCCTAACGACAGCAGGAAACGAGAAGCGAGAAACGCCATTCAGGCGTCCCCGCCTTCAAGGAATGGGCCATTGTCTGTGATTCGATCGCGCGTGGCGAGACGAGCTTGATTTTTCGAAAAGGGGGGATCGCTGAAGGTCGGGACGGGTTCCAATTCAAGCATCAGAGGTTTTTCCTGTTTCCAACCTATTTTCATGGGCAGATCGAGCGAACGCGTCTGAGTCCGGAACGAGACCTGAAAACTCAGCGGGATCCTGTGGCGATTTCCGTTTTTGTTCAGGTCGAGTTCACGACCATGGTTCGCGACTTGACCCTGATCCAGTCCCTGGAGCCGTTACATGTTTTGCAGTCGTCGGTTTTGGAAGAGCGGTTTCATTACGATGGTCGAGAGGGTCTGCACCTTGCCTTTGTGCGGGCTTACCGGATTTCGCCGATCTGGGAGTTTCCGCTCCATCCTTCGTTTGGTGGATGCCGCTCCTGGGTAACTCTGCCTCAACCACCCGCCGATTCGCGGATGGATACAGTGCTCTCCGACGAAGAACAAAGTCACCGCCGCTCTCTTGTCGCCGAAACGTTCAGTAGTCGAGAGTGCGAAAGTCCAACTACATGTAAATCAACTGTATCCGCTGAAACGTCGCGGCGACTCGATCGCGGACGCGATTGATTTCCGGCGAGGTCGGTTGCCTGTTGAGCGTGCTAATAAGATGGTCGAATATCGGTTTTGCGTCTTCGAGCTTCTCCTTTAGAGATTCCATGTAATCTTCCATCACCTTTTTGGAGTCTGGATCGCTATCCATCGATTTAGCAACTTCCGATTCTGCGAATTGATCCTTATTCTGATTGAATTCGTCTACGAATTTATTGGCTTGGTCACAGAATTTGTCGGCGGCCTTGATGAAGTCCGAATCCGATGTTGGGTTGTCGAGCGCCGATCCGAGGGCCTTGATTGCCTCGAGATAAATGCTAAACGGCTGTTTGTAACGATCGATGACGGCCTGTTTCTCTGGATCGAGCGCCAGCGCTGAGAGACGTAAAACCAGAAGAATCAATCCGAGGGGAACCGCAAACTTCAGATTCATAGACATTTCTTACTGCGAATGCGGGACATTGTTTGAGTGCCATCAGGGAATCAATCAAAAATTTGGTGGATCGCCTGCTGAATTTGCGCGGCCGGACAAATCCCATATTAGTGTTTTAGTTGGACGACCAGGTAATTGCTGACGACTGGCCTTCCCTCGGAGAAGATCTCCCGGCCATCCAGCCTGAGATAAAGCGCCGTAGACGAACCACCATCGAAATTCAATGCGCGGACGATGCGATGTCCAGGGATCACGTTTGCGTGGGCGAGTATATCGCCCATTTCTTTCAAGGTGACCGAGCGGCAAATGCCGAAGCCCCACACGTTTGATCCGCAATTGAAGATAAACGTTCTTGGCGCGACGCGCAGATTATTCAATCCTTCCACGGTTCGTCCGCCATCCACCAGGAACGGTCCGCATTGGATGGCTTGTTGCACACCTTTGGTTCCCGCAAATTCGGACTTCCTTGTTAGCTCGGGTTGCCCGTTCCTGACCGAAAATATCCCGGACAATAGTTTCGCTTTTTGGGTGGGGTGCACAATTCTGCTGTTACTAATCAACAGCCCGATCGGATCGAGATTCTGTTCAAAATAGCCGCCGTTTATCCCGCCAAAACCTCCGTGGCTCGTCGACCGCGTCTCGCACACCTTGAATTTTGCCGTCCAGATTCGTGACTACTTCGAACCGGATATCTGCGGGTCTGAAGCGGAGCAATTGAACCTCTGCCTGGCTTGTGCCATTACTCAGGGTCAATTCTGACGCGATGACTTTCCCGGCCGAAATTTCTGAGTCGCGACGCTGAGTGACCTTCCACTCGGCGTGTAGCCAGCCTGGGCTGAGCAAGGAACGAGCAGGAGAAAGAGCTTTCAATAGCCGCCCTCATTTAATTCCTGTAGCCAGGACCGTTTGAAAATACGGACTGTTCAGTTCTCTCGAAACCCTTTGCACTTCGTTTTCCCGGAATCCGGTTTGTTCCAGCAGATGAAGAAGTTCGACCTCGCTGAACCCAAGCCAAAGATCTGCGTATAACTCTCTTGCCTGCTCGATAATTGTGCGCAAGCAAGTCCAGAATGACAACTCGCCCTCCGGGACGCAAAATCCGCTCTGCCGCCGCGATTGCTTTGTGCGGACTGTTTGCGTGATGGAGCGCCTGGCTGAAAATTGCCAGGTCGATGGAGCTGTCCGCAATGGGCGGTTCTTCAAGGTCACCCAATCGATACTCCAGGTTTGTGAATCCATGATCTTTTGCTAGTTGGGTTCCAACCTCGATCATGCGCTCAGAAATATCGATTGCGATGACCTTTCGAGCCCGTTTTGCAAGAAGCTGGGAGAGCGTTCCTTCGCCCGCACCGAGGTCTGCAACATCGATCGGAGGAATAAGCGTTATCAACAGATGCGCTAGTGCTTGCCACGATCTGCCCGGGCAAAAGCTTCTTCCGAATTTACCCGCAAGCTTATTAAAATATTCGCGTGTACGGTCCCTCCGCTTGGCAATGACATGTTTTAGCCCGGACCGATCCGAAGCCGCTTCAGGCATGTCGGCGACAGCCAATCGAATTACGCTCCTCAGTTCGGGTTCCTTGATCGGTCCGGCCGGAGTCCAGCTGTAGTAAATGTTTTTGCCGACGCGCCGATCTTGGACCAGAGCCGCGAGCGCTTGAGGTGGGCAAGGTGAGTCGAGATCCGGGATTGACCCATACCGAGGACTTCCTGGATCTCGGCGACTGATAGTTCTTCGGCTTGAAGTAGATTCATCAGTCGAGCGCGAGTTGGATCGGATAACGCTCGAAGCGAATTCAGCATTGACGGCATGGAAATATGGTCGATATATCAGGATATCATGATTGGTCAATATACTCTACCTCATTCGCCGCTTGCGTTCTATAGTAGATTCTAATGTCAGCCCGATCTTGATTCTCTCTTATGACGCGACGTTACATCTTTTCCTCCGAATCTGTGACCGAAGGTCATCCAGATAAGGTCTGTGATACCATCTCCGATCGAATCCTTGATGCCTGTTTGACTCAGGATCCACATAGCCGGGTGGCCTGCGAAACTCTAGCCAAAGGCAATTTGGTTGTTATCGCCGGAGAAATCACCACCAATGCACGGTTCGATTATCTGGATGAGGTCCGTTCGGCTATACGCGATATCGGCTACGTCCATGAAGGCTCCCTATTTCATGCTGACACTTGCGTGATCGTTCAGGCTTTGAGCCGTCAGTCGCGCGATATTGCACAGGGCGTCGATGCCAAGCCCGCTGAGGGAAAGGAAACCGATGAACAGGGAGCCGGTGATCAGGGGTTGATGTTCGGCTTTGCCGTCCGTGAGACGCCGGAGTTGATGCCCGCCCCGATTCAATTGAGCCATCAGCTCGGCCGGGAGTTGACCCGGTTGCGTAAATCCGGCGAACTCCCCTGGTTGCGTCCAGACGCGAAGACCCAGGTTTCAATTGAGTATGAAGGGTATCGTCCGATCCGGGTCGATGCGGTTGTTATCTCCACCCAGCATGCCGCTGACGTAAAGCACAAAGAGATTCGCGAGACCTTGATTGAGCGAGCCGTTAAAAAGGTCATCCCGCAGGATTGGATCGACTCTCGTACCCGATATCTCATCAATCCGACTGGGCGTTTTGTGATCGGCGGTCCGGAGGGCGATTCGGGATTGACCGGGCGCAAGATTATTGTCGACACCTACGGTGGAATGGGCCGCCATGGCGGCGGTGCGTTCTCGGGGAAAGATCCGTCCAAAGTGGACCGGTCGGCGGCGTACATGGGAAGATACGTGGCAAAAAACGTTGTCGCTGCTGGGTTAGCTGACCGATGCGAAGTCCAATTTGCTTACGCGATCGGATATCCGGATCCGGTGAGCATCTCCGTCGACACCTTCGGGACTGCTACGGTGGACGAAGCGAAAATCGAACAAGCCATTCGCGAAGTTTTCAATTTCAAACCGGCGGCGATCATCAAGCAGCTCGAATTGCTCCGTCCAATTTACAGTAAAACAACCAACTACGGGCACTTCGGCCGGGAAGATGATTTGGACGCCCTTCGCTGGGAACGGACTGACAAGGCCGACTTCCTCAAACAGTTTGTCTCCTGAACTTCCTTGCCGTCGCTCTTTTCCATGAGTACCATCACCATAAAACCTGCCACAGATTATAAAGTCGCCGACCTCGGATTAGCTGAGTTCGGCCGAAAAGAAATTGAGATCGCCGAGACGGAGATGCCTGGATTGATGGCGCTTCGCGCGGAGTTTGGGACTTCAAAACCGCTTGCCGGTGCTCGTATCTCCGGGTGCCTTCACATGACAATTCAAACAGCTGTTTTGATAGAAACGCTGATTGAGTTGGGTGCCTCCGTCCGTTGGTCAAGCTGCAACATTTTCTCCACTCAGGATCATGCGGCGGCTGCGCTGGCCGCGCATGGAATTCCGATCTTCGCATGGAAGGGTGAGACCCTCGAAGAATACGACTGGTGCATCGAGCAAACAATCTTCTGGCCGGACGGTCAGCCGCTCAACATGATTCTGGATGACGGCGGCGATCTTACCTCGATTGTTCACCAGAAATATCCGCATCTGCTGAAGGAGATACGCGGGCTTTCGGAGGAAACTACGACCGGCGTTCATCGGCTGTACCAGATGATGGAGCGCGGCGAACTAGGCTGTCCTGCGTTCAACGTTAACGATTCATGTACCAAATCGAAGTTTGACAATTTGTACGGCTGCCGCGAATCGCTGCTGGACGGCTTGAAGCGTGCCACGGACGTGATGATTGCCGGGAAAATCGCAGTCGTCTGCGGCTATGGCGATGTCGGCAAGGGATGTGCCCAGTCGCTGAAGGGCCAGGGTGCACGGGTGATCGTGACGGAAATTGACCCGATCTGCGCTCTTCAGGCTGCGATGGAAGGTTACAAGGTCGCGACCCTCGAGGAGGTCGTCGGAGAGGCGGACATCTTCATTACCGCAACCGGCTGTCGGGATATCATTCGACGGGAGCATCTCGACGCTATGAAAAACCAGGCGATCGTCGCTAACATAGGACACTTCGATCTTGAGATAGATGTCGCCAGCGTGTTCGAAGATAAATGCTTGAAACGCATTAACATCAAGCCGCAGGTCGACCAGGTGGAATGGCCGAATGGGAAACGAGTGACGATCCTCGCCGAAGGGCGCCTCATGAATCTTGGGCTGTGCCACCGGCCATCCGTCTTTTGTGATGAGTGCTTCCTTTACGAACCAGGTTATGGCGCAGATCGAGTTGTTCACGAACCACGGGGCTTACGAAAATAAGGTTTACGTTCTGCCTAAGAAGCTCGACGAGAAGGTCGCGCGTCTGCATCTGGACAAGCTCGGAGTGAAGTTGACTCTGCTCACCGACAAACAGGCGGGCTATCTCGGCATCCCGGTTGAAGGCCCTTATAAACCTGAGTTCTATCGATACTAAGAGGATTGCGTGGCCAGAGTCACGACCCAATCGTTCTCGGATCCGTCGCACTCGATTCTTGAAGGTTAGCTAATAGTTACGCGGGCGAGACTTACCCGATCGGAGGTTCAAGTCTCGTTCTGCGAATCGATCCAGAGCGAGGACAGACGATCCCGAAATGAATACTCAAGACGCAATCCGCCACATCGAAAGCAAGATGGAAGCAGCGGGACTCAATGCCGCGGCCATCCGGGCATTTCTTGTACCAGTATCGGAAGCTGGGGCAGAACGAGGCCGGCTTGATACCCGAGGACTCCATTGCCCCGGTCGAAAGTTTGCCGTCTATTGGCGAACAGCCGCTGCCTACCGATACCTCGGGCTTCGTTGCTCAAACCGTCGTGTTGAAGCTGAACGGCGGTCTCGGCACGAGTATGGGCCTGGAGAAGGCCAAGAGCCTGCTCAGGGTTCGCGGTGAACTTACGTTCCTGGATGTTATCGTCCGGCAGTTCTTACATCTCCGCGAGACAGTTGCGCCTAAGCTCGGGCTGCTTTTCATGAACAGCTTTAGCACGAGTTCTGATACCGCGGCGGCTCTGGGCAACTATCCGCAGCTTGGCGATCCGAGGCTATTGGAACTGATGCAGAACAAAGTGCCAAAGATTGATGTGGAGTCGCATGCGCCAATTGATTGGCCTCCAAATCCGATCTCTGGAATGGTGTCCGCCGGGACACGGTGATATTTATCCCTCGCTTTTGGGCTCCGGGTTGCTCGACGAATTGTTGAGTGGCGAGAAAGAATTTCTTGTTCGTCTCAAATTCTGATAACCTCGGAGCGACGCTCGATCTTCGATTGTTAGACTTCTTTGCACGATCGAGTGCGCCGTTCCTGATGGAAGTCACATCTCGGACCGCGGCGGATAGGAAAGGCGGCCATCTGGCGCGCAGAAATGCCGATCAGCGTTTTTTGCTGCGCGAATCCGCCCAATGTCGCGGAGGAGGATTTAGCGATGTTTCAGGATATTGAGCGCCACCGTTACTTTAATACTAACAATCTCTGGATCCGTTTGGACGCTTTACGCGCCGAACTTGATCGTGGCAAGGTTTGCTTCCACTCCCTTTGATTCGCAATGAGAAGACGGTCGATCCACGCGACAAGGCGACGCCGAAAGTCTTTCAACTCGAGACCGCGATGGGTGCCGCGATCGAATGCTTTGACGGCTCCGGAGCGATCGAGGTGCCGCGCAGCCGTTTTTCGCCAGTCAAGACGACAGGCGATCTTTTAGGGGTCCGCTCGGATGCCTACGAATTGGATCAGGAATTCAGGCTGGTGCTGAGCCCGGATCGGAACGGCGTGCCGCCGATCGTCAAATTGGATGATAGCTACAAACTCGTAGACCAGTTCGAAGAACTGGTTGCCGCTGGCGTTCCATCGCTACGTCGCTGCCGAAGCTCTGACTGTTAATGGAAAGATCCGATTTGAGGCCGGCGTCGAGGTCGTAGGGGACGTCAAATTCGTCAATCGACGGTGAGGAAACAAAAAGAGTTCCTGCGGGCGTCTACCAGGATCGCGAAATAGTTTTAGTAGAAATCAGACTAGTTAAACACTCCAGCAATGTCTTGCTGTATCAGACTCTGCTTAGAACCGCACGAAGTCCCAAAGAAACCTGAACCAGATGTAGAACATCCCTCGCCAGGTGTAGCGAACCTTCTGTTCGTCGACCGGCGCCAGGAGTCCGGCTCTTACGTTGTGACTGATCTGCGCGGTTAAATCTTGCTGCAACAGTGCCTGGATTTGCTTGGGATCAAGTTTCAGAATTTTATCCACGGTAACTTCGTTCCTTTCCAGCAAAGTCCGATGCGACGTCACACATGGCCTGGAAAGAAACGGTGGGCCGAACGCGTTGGATGTGTGTCTGCGGCGAAAACTTTAACGCGTAAGCGAAGGGATAGTTCCAGGTGGTAAAGACCTGGCCATCGAGGGACCGTGTCATCAGGCTGATGTAATAAAAGGCAATGCTGCCCTGATCTATCAGGCAAACGGCAACCTGCGTCTGGTCACTGGATCGGTGAAATAGCCGGAGAAATTGGCGTTGCGCATCCCAGTCGCAGCCAAGGTCAGTGATCAGTTCGAAGCCGGCTTGCTCGATTTCCTCCGTCAATTCGTCCAGATTCGGGAACAGATCGCGCCCGGGCGGGCTCTTGTGCTCAAGTTCCCGCTCAACAGGCATGCGTAGCGTTCGAATCTTGGTCAGAATCTCGAGCCAAGGCAGGAAGATCCAGAGCGATGCGGCGACCAGACCAGCAACCCAGTTCCCGGTCGGCAAGTATCCAATCAAAAACGAGACAGCTAAGACGCAGAGAATGCTCAGCCTTTGCGCAACCGGTTGGTTGAAGGTGCGAAATGCCATCCCGAGGACGGCGATCCCTAAAACTAGAAGAATGGAAGAGAGCATGCTGAGCCTGGAACGGCTACGGCAGGATGTTATGCCGCTTTAGGAAATCTTCAAGCTCATCGGGCCCGAAATCTGGGAGAACCAAATCTCCGATGACAAGCGTCGGCGCGTACGACTGGCCCGAGATTCGCTTCAGTTCGTCGAATGCCGCACGATCGCTGCGAACGTCTATCCGTTCGTATTTGTATCCGCGTTTATCCAGGTACTGCTCCGCCAGACGGCACCATGGACAACCGGCCTTAACGTATAAAATCATCGATTTTGAGCTCATTGGACCGTCTGTCGGCGTGGCGACGAAATAAAGTATCAATTTTCCGGTTTTGGCAAGGGAATCGGCGTCAAGTCGCTCGGGGGTATCATCCGCGGTGTGCAAGAACGGCGACTCAGCGTCGAGGAGGCTGATACTAGGAATGCCTGCCTGCGCGAATGGCACGTGATTCGCCAAAAGTGAGCGGTTTGCCGGCTCCAGCTTTATGCCGAGAACGCGTGCCGCGGTCTTCAACGCGCTCGCCAATTTGGGGTCGCTGTTTGGCGCAAAATGGAGATTCGCACTCCCAAGGTTGCCCAAGAGGATCGCGGCGTGGACATCGCCGGGACGCTGATTAATGCGAAGCATTTGAACGTAGAAGCGGCTTCCGAATAACCCGTCGTTCAAGTTAAGCTCTTGAAAAGGAGCATCGCCATCAAGAAAAAGAAGCTCCACACGGCCGGCTAGTTGGGGATCAAGGGCCAGAACTCGCGCGAGCTCGATCAAAACGGCGGTGTTCGCCGCGCCATCGGAAGCTCCCACGTTTCGAAATTCCCTGGTCTCCGGCGTATCGAAGTGAGCACCAATCAGAATTCTTTCCGGCGAGGCTGGGAACCGGCTAAACCGTGCGATCAGATTGCAGAATTCGATGTCCTTGCGGTCAGACGCGTGCTCAGTGAATCGCTGTTCAGTTGCCTGCCAGCCTAACTTGGATAGGCGATCGATCAGGTGCTGGCGAACCTGTTTGTTTGCATCGGTGCCGGAGGGCGGGCGCCGAAATCGGCCAGGACTCTCGCTTCCGCCAAGGCCTGAGCACCGTCGAATTCAGTCCAGATTTTTTCTCTGCGCGGCGGCAGATCGGCCGGGAGAGATGGGCGTGGATGGTTTGGATCTACCGGTGTTTTTTGGGAGTCAGCGGTGTTAGGGTTGTTGCCGGGCTTGCAACTGGAGACAAAAAAAAACAGGCTGAAGAGCCAAACCATGCCGAAGGCTGAACGAGCACTGATCTGCTCTTTCGAAGCGCGATATTTTTCGTGTCTGCCGACTCCGTGCCCTTCTCACAGAGCCGAAACTCCTAACAGCGAGAGAATTCGATCGAGATCGTCGTTGCCATAATATTGGATCTCAATTTTCCCCTTTTTCTCGCCATGGTGAATGGCGACATGTGTGGCAAGCCGCTCGCGCAAGCGGTTTTCCAAATGGCTGACTGCGTGGTGGACTATCGGCGGGCCGTCGTGTCTTGGCCGTACCCCGGCTTTTCCACTCTTCGTGTGCCCGTGGCCGGCTAGCTGTGTTGCAACGAGCCTTTCCGTCATCCGAACAGTGGCAGCTTCTCGAATTGCGCGTTCGGCAACAATCAGGTGTTCGTCTGGGTTTTGCAGTGCGAGTAAAACTTTTGCGTGGCCTACCGTCAAGAGTCCTTGAGTGAGGTAGCTTTGCACCTGAGAATGCAGATCGAGCAAGCGCAACGAGTTTGCCACGACCGACCGGCTTTTGCCGACGCGTTGCGCAATGTCCTCTTGCCGTAAAGAAAAATCCTGAGCCAGTCGCTGGTAGGCATGAGCCTCCTCGATCGCATTCAGGTCTTCACGCTGCAGGTTCTCGATCAATGCCAACTCAAGCACGTCTCGGTCCGAAGCCTGGCGTACGATGACGGGTGCTTCTTTCAATCCGAGTTGGTTTGCGGCTCTCCAACGTCGTTCTCCCGCGATGAGTTCACATTTACCCTCGATCTTACGAACGATCAGCGGTTGGATTATCCCGTGTTCGCGGATGGATTCGACGAGTTCCTGAAGCTGGTCCGATCGAAAAGACTTTCTTGGTTGCAAAGGGCTGGGCACGATTTCGGTGAGTGAAACCCTTTCGACGCGTTCCCACGGTTCTACCGCGTGGGCCGCCGGTTTGTTGGCGCTGATCAAAGCGCCAAGACCTTTGCCGAGAACAACCTTTGCCATAGGAAATTTGAAGCTAACGGACAGGACGGGCGAAAGCAACGGAGAAGAAACGCCGGGGACGCTGCGCGCCGCGATCTTCGCGCATTCTATCCCCAGAACCTCGGCTCACGGCGCTTTGCGGGATTTGCAAACTTTACAGGGCCGTGCTTCGGAAAGTGATTGAACCAATTTTAAGATGAAGTTTGAGAAGTTGCGTTTGATTCAGGAGAACGAGCCAAGATCGGCGGCGGCAAACATGGCCGTCGACGAAGCACTGTTTCTGACCGCGGACGAGCCCGTTTTCAGATCCTACCGGTGGATTCGTCCGTCCATTTCCTTTGGTTATTTCACGCCATGGAAGGCGGTGGTTCCGCAGTATTCCGGACGAGATCTTGTGCGCCGCTGGACTGGCGGGGGAATAGTAGAGCACGGCAAAGACTTTACCTATTCGCTTGTCTTTCCAGCCGGAGGAATTCTCCCGGCGACGGGCGAATTTTATCATGTTTGTCCACCAGGCGATCGAAAAACTCCTGCGAAAAAGCGGATGCCCGGTTGAAATGGCCCTACTTCCCGATCAAGTACAGTCCGGTGCATGCTTTGAAAAAGCAGTTGAGTTTGACTTGAAACTTCAAGATGAGAAAATCGCAGGAGCTGCGATTCGTCGCAACCGCAAAGGTTTGTTACTGCAAGGAAGCGTTCAGCGTTTAAAATTGCCGGAATGTTTTGGTGCAATGCTGGCCGGCGCGCTGAGCGAGCAAGTCGACGTCTTTACCCTCTCCGATGTGTTGGTGGAAAAGGCGGCACGCATCGCAAAAGAAAAATACGCTGCTGCGGAATGGAATTGTCGACTTTAGGATAATCCGTCATGAACGAAGCATTTCTGTCCAATCGGCTCTTTGAAGGGCTTTCACCGGAGACGCTCCGTTCGGTCGACATCCAGGAGATAGAATATCATCCTGGAGACGTCATTTTTGATGAAGGCACGGCGGGGTCGACCCTGATGCTTGTCGGACGCGGCGCGGTGCAAATTTCGAAGACCGGGCGGCAGGGGCAGCAGGAGACTTTGGCGACAATCGAGCGGAACGATTTTTTCGGAGAATTGGCGGTGATCGACCATGGGCCGCGTTCGGCGCGCGCGATTGCTTTGGAGCCGACGTTGGTGGGCGAGGTCGATCACAAGGCTTTTACCCGGCTTCTTCATAGCGCTCCCGACACTCTCCCGCTGACGTTCACTCGAGTTGTTGTCGAGCGTCTTCGTTTTACGAATGCACGATATATTGAGCAGCTTTTGCAAAGCGAGCGGCTGACGATTCTTGGCTCAATGGTAAGCTCGATCGTCCATGATCTGAAGAACCCGATGTCGGCGATTTTGTGCTCGGTCGATTATCTGGAAAAGACGGCACCTTCGGAGTCTGTCCGGCAATTGGCTGAGATCATTCATGCGTCGGCGTTCCGGATGGTCGAAATGAGCGAAGAGCTTCTCGGATTTGCGCGAGGGAAAGTGAACTTGCGACCCCGCTCGACCTCCGTGAAGCGGTTACTGGAACTGCTCGAGGAGGAGATCCTGAAGCAGGTCGCGAACTAGTCAGATAAGGCTCGTTATCCGGATTGAGAAAGCCGGCCCGTTGACTTTGGACGAGACGCGTCTGACTCGTTGTCTCGCGAATATCGTTAAGAATGCGAAGGAGGCTCTTGGAGATGAAGGAACGATCACGATCAATATTCGTGACGGCGGATCGCAGTTGAACATTTCCATTTCCGACAATGGGCCGGGTATTCCTGAATCGATCCGAGGTCGAATATTCGAGCCGTTCGTCACTTACGGCAAGGAACACGGCACCGGTCTTGGGATGGCGATCGCAAAATCAACCGTCGACGCGCATGGCGGGCGAATCTGGCTCGAGAGCGAGACCGGCAAAGGCACGACATTTCATTTGGTGCTGCCCAAACATGTCGACCCCGCATTCTCCTTAAGCCCACACTAGCTTAACTTCCTTTAGCCTCAGAAAAATTCTCCTCGTGAGAGGATGCGCAGCCTGAATTTTTCGGGCTACACTTCAGCCCAGGCGGGCGGTTGGGAGAATAGCGGAAGCAGACCGAGTTGACCCAGCAGCGTATTGAGTTCGGGTGGGATTTGTGTCAGTAGGCGCTTTGAGTCTTGGGCTGCGATTTTCAAGGTACCGACTCGAATGGCCTGCAACCGGCGCAGCAGTCGTTGGACTTCGCCTTTTTCGCCTTTGACTCGCCATTCATTGGCTAGCTTAGCGCATAGCCAGTAAGCGATGAAACAGAGCCGCACATGATTGCGGACCCGGTCTGGACGCCAGTGAAAGACCGGGCGGACCTCCATATAACTCTTTAGTTGGCAGAAAGCATCTTCGACTGCCAGCAAGTTCTTGTAATTGCCCAGCACCTGCTCTTTGGCGCATTGAGCCGCTTCGAGATCGGTGTGCAGCAGATAAAGGCCGTCCAGATTCTGCTCGCTGCGGATCAGTTCATCGTTTTTCTGATACTGAAGCTGGC